>JBCCKH010000003.1:0-311876 GCA_039027495.1 Bacteroidota bacterium | reverse complement strand
TTTTAATAACTTATGAAAGAAAATGGATTTTTTTAAATTTAAAATATTGAAAATAAATAAGTTAATATAAAATTAACTGACTATTAAATGAATACCATTCTGGAAATACTTGCAGTATTATCACCCAAAGAAAAGAATGATTTTAAATCCTATTTGCGGAAAAGGAACCAGCGGGGTGATGCGAAGAATCTGCAATTACTACGATTAATTGAAGCGGGTCTTACCGAGGATTTAGACTTGAAACTATATGGAAAACCATCGAAAGCGGCCTTTCATGCCCTTTGTAAGCGACTTCAAGATGTTTTGATTGATTTTGTGGCTAGTAAAGGTTTCGAACAGGAGTCTTCCCAAGAGCTTGAAATCCTGAAACTGGTTTTGGCCAGTAGAATTTTTTTGGAGCAAAAACTGTATAAAATTGGATTTAAGACCTTGAATAAGGCAGAGACCAAGGCAGAACAGATTGACGGATACTCAATTTTGAATGAAATTTATCATACGAAAATTCAATATTCTCATTTAAATGAGGATTGGGTTTTGGCTGATTTGGTAGGTAAGTATGAACGGAACAAAAGTCTGTCCCATCAAGATTTTCAGCTTAATATGGCATATACCAGTATCAAATCTGCCATAAAACAGCAGCCGGTAAAACCAATCCGCCAGCTGGTCACCCAAACGTTTTCTGAATTTCAGTTGAAGCTCAATGAAGATTTGACGTATAAGTCTTTGTATCAATTGATGGTCATTACAGCCACCTCTGCCAAGTTGCAAAATGATTTTTACACGGTTACTCCTTTTATGATGGAGGTTTTTGAAGTATTGCAACAGAAGGGCGAAGTGCCTGAAAAATATAAATATTATCATCTAAGCATGTTGTACCTGATGGCGAGCACCGAATTTAGAAACAAGCGTTTTAAGGCGTCATCCCAGCTTATTGACGAGATGGAGAAGGCGCTGGAGGATAGCCGAAAGGAGTATTCCCCGGTGTTCTCGAACAAAATGGCTGTCTTAAGGGCATTGAATGAGGTATATACGGGAAATCCCTTTGAGGCTATTTCAATTTTGGAAAACACCCCTGAAACAGATTTAAACAAAATGTTGGTTTTGATTATGTGCCTTTTTCAGCAGAATATGTTCTCTGAGGCGTATGCTTATTTCAAAAAGATGACCCGTTCAGATGATTGGTACGAAAAGACAATGGGATGGACCTGGGTACTGAAACGGAATATCATTGAAATTCTATTGCTGATTGAACTAGATAAATTGGATATGGTGCTGAACCGGCTGCAGCGGTTTCGGAGAAAGTTTACTCGTAAATTGAAATCAATAGAAGAAAATAGGGTTTTGACTTTTATGGATTTGGTAAAGATTTACTACGAAAATCCCCAGTTGGTTCGCACGAAAGCCTTTGAAGATAGGGTTGAGGGATCTTTCAAGCGTATTGGAAGAGTACAAGAAGATATTTTTGTAATGAGCTTTTACGCCTGGTTAAGGTCTAAAATGGAAGACCGCAACCTATATGATGTCACTTTGGATATGGTGGTAGTTTAGCGACTAGCGATTTAAATAAAGCGTATCCGTTCCCAAGTAGGTGTCATCAGAATTGTAATACCAAGCTCTGACTTTAGGCATTTTAACCCCATTAACTTCAGCGATGTCCTTCAACAAAATGTACTCGCCGTCTCCTTTCCTTTCATTGTGATAGAACTGATACACTTCCATTGCATAAGTGATTGGGTCAAAGTAGAAATACCATACATCATCCCCTACATTCTCGTCGTAATCGACCTTTAAAACGAGGTATTCCTTTCCTTTAAAAACTTTTCTTTCAACCATGTTGGCCAAATTTGCCCCTGGGTCCTTAAGTTTCATGGGCAGACCATAGAGATAGGTGTAATAGTTGCGCATTAAACTCCCACGCTCACAGGTCAATCGATATTCCTTTTTATTCTCTTCGGAAATCGTATTACTGCCGTTGAACGAAGTAATACAGGAGTCTTTCTCAAAATGATAGGCATATTTCACGCCGTCCATTTCCACTTCCAATTCAAAAATCTGTTTAGGAATATTCAAATGAATGGAACTTTTTCTATTACTTGATTTTGGGGTTTCCATCACAATATTGAATTCAGCATCTAAACGCTTCCAGTTGTTATTTGGGTCATGGTATTTAATGGCCTTATCCAAGAGTTGTGCAGCGGTAATGTTTTGGGAAAATGCTTGGCTTATCCCGAATAGGAGAAAAACAAATGTCAGATAACGCATAATCTTTGAGTTTACTTTTGAACGCGTGCCGGCTCAATACTGCTATCGTGTTCCGTGAAGTATAGTTCCAGAAGTTTGAGTGTCGCTTTCACAATGTCCTTGCTCTCGGTCAGCAGCGAAAAATATAGGGTAGTATTCTTGGGACTGGACTCTTCTGTCCGCGTGCGTGCCACCTGACGCTCAATTTTATCTGAAACCATGGTGAATAATTGTTCTCGCTTCAGCAACAATGACTCAATATTTTGAAACTGTCGGGTTTGGAAAATTTCCTGTGTACTATTAAACAAGTCTTCCAAAGTATTATCCAGTTCTTTTAGTTCCTTGATTTGGGTGTACTTGAGCTTTTTGTGGTTGTTTTGGACATGCTTGTGACCCAATGTAGAAATGTATTCCAAGGATTGGGACAAATCCTGAAGCAAGCCCAATAAGTTGATGTAAAAATTACTGGCCCCACCCACACTGGATTCATCCAAGTTTTTGATAAAATAAAAAACACTGTTTTTCAAATCCTCAATCTCAGCCGACATCTTATTGACGCCCTTTCTGTTCTTCTTGAGCATTTCCAAATCGTGTTTGGCCAAGCCATTAATCGAATAGGTATAAATACGGTTGCTTCGCTTTATCATATTGCTGATGTTGTCAGCACTCTCTTCAATCACCCCTTGAATAGAACTGCTTTCGGCACGGCGAAGGCTATCCTCCGCTTTGATTACCTTGGTTTTCTTGTTATGCGCCATATAATTGCGAAGCAAAATCACCGCAGCGGCAATCAATAACAAAATCAGGCCTACAAGCTTTCCTACGTGCAAAAAGTAAGCAATAATGGCTGCTGCAGTAAAAGCACTCAGGGCTGTGAAGAACCACCCCCCGATAACGTTTAGCACCCCAGCAACGCGATATACCGCACTTTCCGCCCCCCAGGCACGATCTGCCAAAGAAGTTCCCATGGCCACCATAAAGGTGACATAGGTGGTAGATAGTGGTAACTTCATGGAAGTGGCTATCGAAATCAATACACTCGCCACCATCAAGTTGACCGAAGCACGAACGAGGTCAAAAGCAGCGACATCCTGAGTTTTACTTTTAGGAATATATTGGTTGGGAACTTGAAACTGTTTGTCCGCCAATCTTTTTGCTCCGGGAGGAATTACCCTTGAAAGAATATCAAAAAAATTCACGCTTAGTTTTACAATTTGGCGGGATAGATAGTTGGGTTGAAATCTTTCGTCTCCTTCATCTTGGCGAGAGAGGTCCACACTAGTCTTGACCACGCTTTTTGCTTTGGAAGAAAACCATAGGGTAATGACCATGATTCCGCCTGAAAGGAGTAATAAGAGGGTAGGCGTAGGAACGGCAGCACTTAAACTATTCATGGTGAATTGGTCAGGAAGTATGCCTGAAGCGCGCCAATCTTCCCAAGACTGTAAGGCCGCAATGGGTACCCCAATGAAATTCACCAAATCATTTCCGGCGAAAGCCATGGCCAAGGCGAAGGTACCAAAGGCAATGATGAGCGTATACACATTCCAGCGCAAAAAAGTGGCGGCAACATAGGATAGGAGGGTCCAAACAACGGCATTAAGCAAGAGAAAAAGTTCAGTTTGTGTGGCCACGAATTCGGAGAAGGAACCCCCGAAGAGATTGGCACTTTTTAATCCTTTGACCAAGATGAAGTATATGATTGCAGTTGTAGCCAATCCTCCAAAAACGGACTCAACCCATTTTGACTTCTTTCTAAAATCAAAGGATATCAACAAACGCGAAATAAATTGAACAACGGCGCCAATAGTGAAAGCAATGACCACCGAGAGCAGTATGCCAAAAATGATTTGAACTGCCTTGTCTGTATTGATGTAGGCACTCAAATCGGAAAAGCTGCCGTCAAGGTTGATAATCTTTACCAAGGAAATGGCTACCGAGGCTCCCAAAAGTTCAAAAACAATTGAAACGGTTGTGGAAGTTGGCATACCCAACGTATTGAAAAAATCCAATAGCAGAATATCCGTAATCATGACCGCCATAAAAATGATCATGATTTCAGCGAAGACGAATTCCCCAGGATTAAAAATCCCTTTCCGTGCAACCTCCATCATGCCACTGGACGAAATTGCACCGAAGGCAATACCCACACTGGCCACAATCATTATCGTTTTGAACGAAATGGCTTTGGAACCAATCGCGGAGTTCAAGAAGTTCACTGCATCATTACTTACACCAACCACCAAATCGGTAATGGCTAAAATGGCCAAGGCGATGACCATGAACAGATATACGTTTTCCCCCATCTTTAAAACGAAATATGGCAAAAATGCCACTATAAATCCGCAACAAGGTTAAAAAAAGGTTACCAAATAACGTAAGGTTTTTTGGGGTTTTAGGGGCAAACCTGAAATATTCTTTTCCCATATCTTCGCGCAAAACAATGCGAAATGAATTGGGAGCAGCTTTTATCGTTGCGAAGACAGGGAGATCGTTCAAAACGCCTGCGTAAAGAACAGGATGAGACGCGATTGGGTTTTGAAGTAGATTATGACCGAATCATTTTTTCAGGTCCATTTCGAAGTTTGCAGGATAAAACCCAGGTGGTTCCTTTGCCCATAAATGTAAGTTCGCGCCATAATTTTGTGCATACGCGTTTGACCCACAGTCTTGAGGTTTCTGTTGTAGGAAGAAGTCTTGGGCGTAGTGTGGGAAAAGGCGTTTTGGAGCGACATCCGCATCTCAAAGCGGTTCACGGACATACGTTCAATGACTTTGGGGCTATTGTAGCTGCTGCTGCACTGGCTCATGATATTGGCAATCCACCTTTCGGACATAGTGGTGAAAAAGCGATAGGTCGATTTTTTGATCATGGGGCGGGACAGCAATACAAATCGCATATGACAGCCTCTGAATTTCAAGATTTGGTGGATTTTGAAGGCAACGCCAACGGGTTTAAGTTATTGACGGAAACCAAAGAGGGCGTTACTGGTGGCCTTCGACTAAGCTATGGAACCTTAGGTGCTTTCATGAAATATCCAAAAGGCTCTCTTCCGAAAAAACCTTCAAAACATATTGCGGACAAAAAGTTTGGCTATTTCCAATCGGACAAAGCTTTTTTTCTTGAAGTAGTGGAAGAATTGGGCTTGTTACCCAATCCAAACAACCCTGCGGATGTGTTCCTACGACACCCTTTGACGTATTTGGTGGAAGCAGCAGATGATATTTGCTATACCATTATTGATTTTGAAGACGGTATCAACTTGGGGCTGATTCCCGAGGATTATGCGTTGGAATACCTCATCAATTTGGTTAAAGACAACATCAATACCAAAAAGTACAATTCTCTGAGTAAATCGGGAGACCGCTTGAGCTATTTGCGTGCTTTGGCCATCAGCACTTTAATCGCGGACGCCTCCAAAGTATTTCAAGACAACGAAACGGCTATTCTGGAAGGAAGTTTTGATACAGCTTTGTTGGATAAAGGCCGCTACACCGCGCAAATGGAAGACATCATACAACTAAGTGTGAAAAAAATCTATCAATCCAAAGAAGTGATAGACAAAGAGCTCGCGGGTTATAAAATCATTGAGGATTTGCTTGGGGTCTATTCAGAGGCGCTACTTCATCAGCTGGAAGGAAAAGCATCCAGCTACGATAGATTGTTACTACATAGCTTGCCGGAAGGGATTTCCATTGATGATTCCAGCGTGTATAAAACGTTATTGGATACCTCTTGCTTTATCGCAGGCCTGTCCGATGGCGCTGCGGTTTATCTACATGAGAAAATCATGGGGAAACACCTTTAAAACGAATAGGTCAATCCTACCCCTAACAATTGTTTGAATTGGATTCGTGGGGTGCCAGGGTCAATGACCACACCGTCTTCTCCAACAACTTCATCGAATTTGATATCATCATCATAGATGAGATGGGTGCCAATATTGGCGTTGATGTATTTGTTTACTTTAAGATTTAGGTTTACCTCCCAATCGATATCGATGTTTCCAAAACTCAATAGATAATCCGTGTAGAGACTTATTCGATGGTTCATCAAAACATTGGTAAAAATCTCTCGTTCCCACGTATTGGTGACCAAAAAACCAAGTTCCATAAAAACATTGTCCCCAGGGTCCAACCCGAAAACCCCTTGGTTGGAAAGCTGCTCATCCAAAACAAAGGTAGCTTTCTGGGTAAAGGGAGATATGTAAAGGTCGAACTTGTCCTCCGTATAAATGTAGGAGATTCCGCCTCCAAAAAACAGATAACCAGGAGCCATAAACCTTGAAATTGGGTTGGTACGGTCCGGGTATTTAAATCCATTGGAAAATTGGGTGTTGAAATTCATCTTCAACGAAACATACCAATTGGTCAAGGTGTCTTTTCGAAAGCCAAAGGTTGAAGAGAGCCGTATTTGGTCATCGGTTTTTCGAAGCTGTCTCCCTTCTTGTGCATTCAACCCATAGCGCAAGCGCAGTTCATTGTCCCAATTCAAGTATCGGAACTTGTAATTTCGTGTAAAACGCGCATTGGCCAAAGCAGAAATCGAGTTGTCTCCACCAGCATTCCAGTTCACGAAAGCAACCTCATTGATATTCAAGCCAAATTCATGTGTTTTGGTCCAAAACGAGGTAGGTTTGAACTTTTTGTACTTTTTTAATAGCGGTTTTGTCTTGTTTAATAGGGTTATGGGACTCGTAAGTCTTGCACCTCGGGGTACGTAAAGCAACTTTACTTCCTTAATTCGCACGGCTTGGAACTCATCTGAAACCGTATCCCGTTCAAACACGCTTAAAGGATTTACTTGCGCACTGGCTACAAGTGCAATACATGTAAAAATACCAAACAGTATAACCCTTAATCTCATATAATACCGCTTATGTAATTTCTAACTGAATCCATGTCGATACCAGACAGTATATGAGTTTCTGGTATGGTACCTTGCTCGATAAAGTTGTCTGGTACTCCAATGACCTTAATACGATTGGTATACTTATGTAACATTTTGAATTCCAGTATTCCCGAGCCGAACCCTCCAACTTCACACCCATCTTCAACCGTGATGATATGCTCGTGTTTTTCCATGATTTCATGAAGTAAAGAAATGTCCAAAGGTTTGGCAAAACGCATATCAAAGTGCGCAATTTTTTCCTTTTTAGGGTACGCTTTCAACATTTCTGCCACGGCATTTCCGATATGACCCAAAGTCAAAATAGCAATCTGATTTCCCTTTTGAAGACACCTGCCTTTTCCAAAAGAAATTGCTTCAAAGGGTAGTTTCCAATCCGCATTGGAACCCCTTCCTCTAGGATATCGGATAGCCAATGGACCTTCCAATCCCTTCTGAGCGGTGTACATGATGTTTCGTAATTCCATTTCATTCATGGGTGCAAAAATGGTCATATTGGGAATGCATCGGAGATAGGCGATATCAAATACCCCATGGTGGGTCGGACCGTCTTGCCCAACCAACCCCGCGCGATCTAAACAAAAAATCACGGGAAGGTTTTGCAAAGCAACATCATGAATCAATTGATCATAAGCTCTTTGCAAAAAAGTAGAGTAGATGTTGCAAAACGGAATCAAGCCTTCAGAAGCCATTCCAGCTGCCATAGTCACGGCATGTTGTTCGGCAATACCCACATCAAAGGCACGTTCCGGAATTTCTTCCATCATGTACCGCAGAGAACTACCGGTCGGCATTGCCGGGGTAATACCTACAATATTGGGATTGTTCTTGGCCAGTTCCACCAAGGTATGTCCAAAAACATCTTGGTATTTGGGTGGTAAACCGGAAGCATCTTTTTTAACGCGCTCTCCGGTAACGGCATCAAATTTACCCGGAGCATGATAGGTCACCTGATTTTCTTCGGCCTTTTTCAGGCCTTTGCCCTTGGTGGTAATGACGTGTAAAAAACGAGGTCCTTTTATTTTTTTTAGTTCTTCTAGGGCGGTTATGAGCTCCTCCAAATTATGCCCGTCCACTGGCCCGGAATAATGTAGGTTGAGACACTCAAATAGATTCTGTTCTTTGGCATCCCCTGTTTTGACTTGGGTGAGATAGGCTTTCAAGGCCCCTACACTGGGGTCAATTCCGATGGCATTGTCATTCAGAATGATCAGTACATTCGCACTGGTTACCCCAAGATGGTTGAGTCCTTCAAAAGCCATTCCGCTGGCGATACTAGCATCACCCACCACGGCGATATGCTCAACGTCTTCCTCCTCAAGGATTTGATTGGCCAAAGCCATGCCCAAAATGGCAGAAATTCCGGTAGAACTATGTCCGGTGCCAAAAGCATCATACGGACTTTCCGTTCTTTTCGGAAAACCGCTAATCCCTCCCAATTGTCGGTTGGTTTTGAAATCATTTTTACGCCCGGTCAAAATCTTATGGCCGTAGGCTTGGTGCCCAACATCCCAAATGAGTTTGTCTTTTGGCGTATTGAACACGTAGTGCAATGCTATGGTCAACTCGACTACACCCAAACTAGCCCCCAAATGCCCTTCTTTGGTGGCGACTACATTAATAATGAATTGCCGGAGTTCCCTGGCAAGCTTTGGAAGGTCTTTCTTGTCCAGTTTTTTTAATGCCTGAGGCGTATCGATATGTTCTAGAATAGAGGCCAAAATGATAAAAAACAAAAATACCTATTCTGGGTAAAAGGTTTTGTTTTAGCTTCGCTTTGAATTTCAGAATTGCATTGATTTGGAGAACCCGTTTGACGATACGTACTTTATGCGAAAGGCGCTGCAAGAGGCGGAGATAGCCTTTGAAATGGGCGAAGTTCCTGTGGGCGCTGTAGTAGTTGTCGAGAATAGAATTATTGGCAGGGCACATAATCTCACAGAAAGACTGAAAGATGTTACGGCACATGCCGAAATGCAAGCCATTACTGCGGCAGCAAATTTTTTAGGTGGAAAATACCTTACCGGTTGCACGCTCTATGTTACTTTGGAACCCTGTCAAATGTGCGCTGGGGCCATGTATTGGAGTCAAATTTCGCGCTTAGTATATGGCGCAAGGGATTTGGAACGGGGCTTTAACGTTATGGGTACCCAACTGCATCCGAAAACAGAAATTACGAGTGGCATTTTAGAAAACGAAGCTTCTGAATTGCTCAAACGCTTTTTTATACAAAGACGGAACCTGAACTAGTAATTCCAATTCAAGTTCCGGCTTCGTGATTACCTTTTTGATGCAACGACCACAAAATGGGGGCTAAAAGGAAGTAAATATCGATTCCTTTCCGTTCGTTGTAAAAATTGTAGCAAGGTTTTCTTCCTTTCGTGAACCGCTAGGGAAACAAAAAAATCCTTATCAAGCCAGGTCATGCCCTCGACCGCAATGACGTCCTTAATGTGAAAATCTTGCGCAAGCAGTTCTTGCTCCAATTGTTGTGGTTCATGAAAAAACGCTTTCGTGAACAAACCTGGAATATTGGCGGGAGGCAGATGTATGCCATCTTCAATTTCATTCATACACATTTCAAGAAAACCTTTCTCGTGCATTAGGCCTTGCATTAGTCCAAAAAGGGTGGAGGAGGTTCTGTTGATGGCGAAAGCCAAAAACAATCCCCCTGGACGCAACACCCTTTTTGCTTCCTCAATGGCCGCAGCGCGATCCAGTTGTTTTTGCAGATGATACAATGGCCCATGGGCGATGATTATATCGGCAAATTGGTCGGAAAAGGGAAGGTTTTTGGCTTCTCCATGATGTACAAAGAAAGAGGAGTGTCGATACTGAGCCCTTTTTTTAGCCTGTTTGATATGTTTCGCAACAGGCTCTACGAGGTGAACGTGGTGCCCTATTTCGGCTAACCATTTTGCATACTTTCCGGTTCCACCTCCTACATCTATTATGGTTGTTGGCGTAGCAGGCAAATAGCGTTGAATTAAGTTTTTGGTTCGTTCGAATTCAAAGGCCCCAATTCCTTGGGTGAGGCGGGATTCTTCTGATATGGCATTATAAAATGCATTGATTGTGGAATCAATCAATATTTTATCTTTCAAAACGTGAGATTTAAATAACATGAGTACTCCAAATAGGAGTTAAAACTTATCGTAAAATGGAATAAACCCTTGAAGGCAAGGGTAAAAGGGTAGTAAAGCGCTCAACAGAATGTTGACGCTTGAAGTTGGATAAGTATGTTATTTAACAGCAACAGGCTGTTAAGATAGTGAAGACAGAAACCAATTAAAAGCAAAAAGCCCTCAATACCATGTATTGAGGGCTTGTCAATCAAGAATACAATATCTTATCAGATTACCTGCACTTTTGCAGCAACCACTCCTTTTCTCCCTTCTTCTTCTTCATATTCTACCTTGTCCCCATCTTTGATTTCCAAACCATTCAATGCGGTAACATGAACAAAGATGTCACGTCCTGTTTGGTCATTGGTAATGAAGCCATATCCTTTGGATTCATTGAAAAACTTTACTGTGCCAGTCATTAAAAAAAATAAATGTTAAAGCGCGAAGGTATCGAAATTCCTTGAAAACATCCTGTTTAATATCAAATCTTTACAAATCCTTTTTTTTACCCTTGTTGTTTTCTCTTTCCTGCATTTTAAGGATGTTTTCCTTAGTTAGCATGTAATCTTTCATATTCTTGCCTCGACTTTCTTGAATCAAAAAAAGGGGCATGGCTACAAAAAAAAGCCCCAATGTTCCACCTCCAATGTACTTGTTGGACAAAGATTCGTTTTCGGGCTTCAGGGAAAATCCATAAATGATGGCAGTGAAGGAAGCGATAACTGTCAAGATGGTCAAGTATTTCAATTTGAGTTTCATGAAGAAAAGGTAATCAGTTTTCGGCGATAGGCTGTCAGGAGTTTTGATTTTGAAATAAACCCTTTATACTTTCCTTGATGCAATACCGGGAGGTTCCAGGCGCCACTATCTTGAAATTTCTTCATCACCGTGGCCATGGTATCGGTTTCCTGAAAAATATGTTCCGGTGGTGCATGGAGCAAATCCTTGACGAACATGGTATCATATACCTCTGCATCGAACATAAAGGGACGAATGTCATCCAAAAGGATAATGCCCACAAGTTTCTCTTCTTCATCAATCACCGGAAAAATGTTTCTTGTGGATTTGGAGACGGATTTATGTAACATTTCTCCTAAGGACATTTCGGTGGTCACTGGCTTAAAGTTTGTTTCGATGACTTCTTCAAGGTCCATAAGCGTAAGCACCATTTGGTCTTTGTTATACGTAAGCAATGCGCCAATTTCCGCAAGTTCTTTTGTGTAGATGGTATAATCCAAAGTACTCTTGGTAATCAAATAGGATATGGAAGCGGTAATCATCAAAGGAACGAACAACTGATACCCTCCTGTGATTTCGGCTATTAAGAATATGGCCGTAAGCGGTGCGTGGATGACTCCAGCGATCAAACCGGCCATTCCAATCAAGGTGAAATTACTTTCGGAAACCTGAAATCCAACCCCAAGATTGTTGATGATTTTAGCAGCAACATTCCCCAAGGCGCTGCCCATGACCATGGTAGGAATAAAAATTCCCCCCGCTCCGCCGGCCGCGAAAGTAGTGGTCATCGCGATAGCTTTGAACAAGGTAATGCCAAATAACAGGGCAATAACCACCCAAATGTTGTCCACAAAGGCATCAAAGGGGGTTTTCCCCAATGCTTTGATATGGTCCCCTTCCAGTAAACTGTTGATGAATCCAAAACCTTCCCCGTATAAAGGAGGAATGGCATAAAGCATAATACCGATGGCAGCGCCTCCTACCAATAAACGGTATTTGGGACTTCGGAACGGTTTGAACCACTCTAAAATCTTGAAATACATTTTAGTAAAATAAATGGAAGCAAATGCGGTTGCGACACCAAGCGCGACATAAAATAGCGTATGTTTTAAAAGAAACCCTTCTGAAAGTGAAAAGCTAAACAAAACCTCATTTCCCAAGAAGAAGTAGGAGGTCAATACCGCGGAAATCGAGGCCAGGAGTAGGGGTAGCAAGGATGACATGGCCAAGTCAAGCGTAAAGACTTCCAATGCGAAAATCACCGCAGCAATAGGGGACTGAAAAATAGAGGAAATGGCCCCAGCAGAGGCGCAAGCCACCAAAAGCGAACGGGTCTTGGCATCTAGGTGGAATAGTCTGCTCAAGTTCGAACTAAGAGCAGCACCAGATTTGACAGCTGGCCCCAGCAATCCTACCGAACCTCCAAACCCAACGGTCAGAGGTGCTGCGATAAGCGGAGTATAAATGTCCTTTACGGGCAGCAGACCACCTTTTTTGGATAAGGAAAATATGATGGAAGATACCGCATGTTTCAACGGGCTTTTATGCACGAATTTCACATACAGAAACACCATCGCCAACCCGACCATGGGCAAAATGAAATACAATTGGTTTTCAGAAAAAACGATGCCCTTCTTTAAAAAAGACTGGATTAAGTAGGTGGTATTTTTCAGTGTAACCGCAACCAAACCAGCCAAAAACCCAATCACCAAACTCATTAACTGTACAAACGTACGGTTGGAGATATGACGATACCGCCATTTCAAAAAGCGGGTAAGCAAATTTTTAGCTTTTGATGACATGCTACGTATTGGTGCGGACAACCTAAAATTAGGGATTACTTCGCTATCTCCGCCTCCAAGTCAGTAAGGTCCTCCCCATAGATTTGATAAAGGGCTTCCACATAAGGTCGGGAATTGGAATACCCAGCTTCAAAATCTTCAATGGCCAGGGATAGCATTAACATGGCCGAATCTTTTTGTTTTTGCCGATGGAATATTCGAGCAAGATGGTATTTGGCGTCGGCTGACTTTTTAAAATAGTGGATGATTTTATGAAAATCTTGTTTGGCGGCTACGGTATCTTTTTTCTCCAATCGTGCCAAACCACGGTACAAAAACGCGTTGATTTCTACCCAATCTTCACCGGATTCTTCTGTTTCACGGGTAATGTGCTGGTCAAAAAAACGGATGGAGTTTTGATAATCTTTTAAACCCAAGTAGGCAATCCCTCGCCAATAATCCACACTATGCCCTTGCGGATGGTCAATATAAGGGGTCAAAGTATCTGAGGCATTGAAATCTGCTATGGCTTTTCGATAGTCCCTATAAAACCACAAGTAGAGATAACCCCGCCAAGGCTGCCACGTTTTGGCATCCAGTTCTACGGCCTTATCCATGTAGGGTTTCCATTTATGGGGCATTCCTCTTTTTAAGTAGGCGACAGAGAGTTCGCGCCAGGCTTCCGCGTAGGTGGAATCAATAAGCAAGGCTTTTTGGATTTGGTTCATCTCTTCTGCTGAACCCTGCGGGAACTGTGTTCGAATCACATCATAAACCGACTCCGCTTCTTGACGAAGTTCTTCTGGTGATGGGCCATCCATGGATTGAGGTTTGGTTTCACAAGCCCAAAACCCTATCACAATGGCTAGACTAAGGAAGAATTTCAGTGATTTCACCATTTTCGATACGATAGGAGAGATACATATAACTGTCCCAAATGTTTCCACGGATGACATTCGGGTTCCATTGTTTCAGTTGCGCGGTTAATTCAAAAATTTGTTCTACCATGTCGGGATTGAGCGGAGTAGGTTCCAAATCCAAATTGTTTTCATGGATGACATAACGACCCGCCACACCTTCGCAGTTGATGACAAAGCGGATATTCAAATAGCCAGAATCGGTATATCCGTGATTCTCATAATTGGAGAGGATAAAGTCTCGCAAACCTTTTTTGGTTTTGCTGTAGGTAGCCTTTTCTGGATTGTAATATTGAGCAATATAGTTTTCGTTGCAGACCTTGAATCCTTTAGACAAACGCGCTTTCGTAGAATCAATGTACTCCACATTGTGGGTGTATTCCTGAAATTCCAATGGCTTGGGCTTTTTGTCACCTACACTTTCGCAGGATGCGAAAACCAAGACACCAAAACCGAAAAAAGCGACGAAGGTTCTGGGCAACTGCATGTTTAGTCAACCTTTAAGGATATCCCTAGTTCGTCAAGTTGCGCGGTATCAATATCCGCAGGCGCATCAATCATGACATCACGGCCACTATTGTTTTTCGGGAAGGCAATAAAGTCACGAATGGTTTCTTGCCCACCTAAAATGGCCACTAAACGGTCCAAGCCGAAGGCAATGCCGCCGTGGGGTGGTGCGCCATATTGGAACGCATCCATCAGGAATCCAAATTGTGCTTTGGCTTCTTCAGGGGTAAAACCAAGGTGCTTGAACATTGTGGCTTGTATTTCCTTATCATGGATACGGATGGAACCGCCCCCAATTTCATTCCCATTCAAGACCAAATCATAAGCATTGGCTTTCACCGCTCCAGGGTCAGAATCCAACAATTCCATTTGACCGGGCTTTGGAGAGGTGAAGGGATGGTGCATGGCGTGATAGTTGCCGGTTTCTTCATCCAATTCCAATAACGGAAAATCCACTACCCATAATGGAGCAAATTCATCCGCTTTGCGCAAACCAAGGCGTTCTGCCATTTCCATACGCAAGGCACTAAGTTGTGCTCGGGTGGCTTTAGCTGTTCCGGATAATACACAAATTAAATCCCCAGGTTGCGCTTGGGTGTGTTTCGCCCATTGTTCAAAATCTTGTGCGTTGTAAAATTTGTCGACCGAAGATTTAAAACTACCGTCTTCATTGTACTTGACATAAACCATTCCTTTGGCGCCTACTTGGGGTCGCTTTACCCAATCAATGAGTTTATCAATTTCTTTTCGGGTGAATGCTGCTGCACCCGGTACGGCAATACCCACAACAAGCTCGGCACTATTGAAAACGTTGAAATCCTTATGTTGTGCCACGGCATTTAACTCACCGAATTCCATCCCAAAACGAATGTCTGGCTTGTCATTACCGTATTTCGCCATGGCTTCGTCATAGGTTATTCGCGGAAAAGCCCCCACTTCAATCTGATGTATTTCCTTTAAAAGATGTCGTGTAAGTCCTTCGAAGGTGTTCAAGATATCCTCCTGCTCCACAAAAGCCATCTCACAATCGATTTGGGTAAATTCAGGTTGCCTATCGGCCCTCAAATCCTCATCTCGAAAACATTTCACGATTTGAAAGTATTTGTCCATTCCCCCAACCATCAACAACTGTTTAAAGGTTTGTGGGGATTGGGGCAGGGCGTAAAATTGACCTTGGTTCATTCGACTGGGAACCAAAAAGTCCCTTGCACCTTCGGGGGTTGATTTGATGAGATATGGGGTTTCTACTTCAATAAAGTCTTGTTCAGATAAGTATTTGCGAACCTCCATGCTTACTCTATGACGAAAGATGAGGTTGTTTTTCACTGGATTTCTTCGAATATCCAGGTAACGGTATTTCATGCGCAAGTCATCCCCACCATCGGTTTCATCTTCAATAGTAAAGGGAGGCAATAAGGAAGGATTCAAAACAGTAAGCCCTTCCACTAATACTTCGATATCACCTGTAGGCAAATTGGGATTTTTGGAAGTACGTTCTACTACAGTTCCCGTTACTTGAAGTACTGTTTCGCGACCCAATTGTCTTGCTTGCTCCAAAAGGGCAGGGGTAGAACGCTCTTCATCCAGAACGAGTTGGGTAATGCCATAGCGGTCGCGTAAATCAATCCAGACTACAAAACCTTTATCCCTGGTTTTTTGAACCCATCCGCTTAAGGTGATGCTGCGGCCAATATCCGTTGTGCGAAGCGCACCACAGGTAATATCTCTATACATGGTCTAAAATATGAGGGACAAATTTAACGGTAATGTGCCTATTCTGTGCGGGATATGTTCAAATATTAATGAAACACGAAAAAGTTGTGTTTTGAGGAAAGCACTGGCGAAAACCAAGGAAGTTTAAAGGGTTTTTAGCATGACCAAATGCACAAATGTTCGGATAAATTGTTGGCACTTCACATAGAATTTACAATTAGAAAATATTGATTGTCAAATAATTATCGATTTAAAGTTAATTTAATGTAAACTAAATGTTATGCAAATATCTCTTTAATGTAAAATAATTACTACCTTTATCCCGTTGTTAGGTAGATGGCAATGAAAATCCAAAATGATATGAAGAAAGCAATATTTATTTTTTTAATGGTTTTTTCGGTTTCAATGTATGCTCAAGATACAAAACCGACTCTGGAGAAAGTAGGGAAGATGATTCAAGCGACTTACTTTCATGATAATGGTAACGTTGCGCAAACCGGTTTCTTACTTAAGGGTAAGTTGCACGGGCAATGGTTAATGTACAATACGGCTGGTAAAAAGATTGCTTCAGGGAAGTATATCGAAGGAAAAAAAGCGGGTAAATGGTTCTTCTGGGAAGGCGAAATCCTGAAAGAAGTTGATTACGCTGACAACCGCATTGTAAATGTAAAAAAATGGAACAAATCTGAAATTGTTTCAGTAGACTTGTAGTCAAATTGGGTGTTTAAAAAAAGCCCGGCTTTTGGCCGGGCTTTTTTATTTAACATTCATTGCTTTTTAATTAGGCAGCAATATCCAAAACTTCTTTTTTGGTTTCCTCTTTTTGATTGCGATTTCTTCGCATGCGCACTTTTAGTTTATATACTAAGCTAAAGAGGATGGGCACTACGATCAAGGTTAAGAAGGTGGCAACCAACAACCCATAAATCACGGTCCAAGCCAAAGGTCCCCAGAAAATAACGTTGTCCCCTCCGAAGTAAATGTTCGGATTGAACTCGCTAAACAGGGTAAAGAAGTTTATATTAAATCCGGTAGCAAGCGGAATCAGACCCAAGATAGTCGTAATAGCCGTCAACAATACCGGACGCAATCTCGCTTTTCCACCTTTAACAACAGCTTCTAAAAAGCTTTGTTTATCCAAAATTTCATCATCTTCCATATCCAATTCAACCTTTTTACGGTCAATCAACAATTGGGTATAATCCAAAAGTACCACTCCGTTATTTACTACGATTCCTGCCAAAGAGATGATTCCCATCATGGTCATCATGATAACGAAAGCTGAACCTGTGGCGACAATTCCACCAAACACACCGATAAGGCTCAAGAAAATGGCCAACATGATGATTCCCGGTTTGGAAACGGAGTTGAACTGGAAAATCAGAATAAAGAAAATCAAGGCCAATCCCGTGAAAAAGGCGCCCATCAAAAAGGCCATTTGCTTGTTCTGTTCTTCAATTTGTCCCGTATAGTCTACGGAAATGGAAGCGGGCAATTCGGTGAAGGAATCCATTTCATTTTGAATTTTGCCTACGATAGCCCCTGCATCTGTGTAACCAGGTGCCAACGCGGAATAAACCGTCACTACTCTTCGTGTATCTCTGTGTTTGATGGCACTAAATCCTGAATTATAGGTTTGTTTAGCGACGGTGGAAACGGGAATTTCAACCGTTTTCCCCGTATTCTGGTCCTTGAACGTAATGTTCTGATTGAACAACGCACTGGTATTGTATCGATTCTCTTTGTTGAAACGGACGTAGATGTCGTAATCTTCGCCATCCTCTTTGTAAATGCCCGCCTTGGCTCCAAAAATGGAATTCCGCAACTGCTGTCCTACCAAACCAGTGGCCACACCCAATTCTCCTGCCTTTTTGCGGTCGACTTCAACCAACAAAGAGGGTTTGGATTTGTTCACATCGATTTTGAGTTCATCAATACCAGGAATGTTCTTTGAATTGATGAAGTTTCGCATCTTCTCTGCAGATACAATCAGTTCTGAATAATCCTCTCCTTCCAACTCGATATTGATAGGGTATCCAGCAGGTGGTCCAACAGCATCTTTTTCCACTGAAATGGCAACACCAGGATATACATCTTTCAAAGCTTCTTGTACTTTTTTCAACAAGGTGTTACTATCGGCCCCTTCACGAAATTTATATTCGCGCATGGTCGCAGTGATTTTTCCACGATGGGGCATCTCTGCGGAAGACCCACCATCTGTCATCGGATTACCAGCACCTTCTCCTACTTGTGATACGGCACTTTCGGTCAAAAAGTTGAAATCACCATTCAAATAAGCCTCCTCATTGATAATGGTGTAAACCCGTTGTTCAATGTCTTGGGTAATCTCATTGGTTTTTTGAATATCGGTCCCTTCCGGATACTCAATGTATACGATAATCTGGTTCGGGGTATTGTCCGGAAAAAACTCCACTTTGGTTCGCTGACTGCCCACAGAGGCTCCAAAGCCGGCAAAGGCCAAAAACAACAGAACAAAGGTTCCGATTGCTATGAGAATGGGTTTTCTGCCCGATAAGGCCGAACGTAACAATTTCTCATAAAAGCGCTCCCAACGCGGTAAGATTTTGTTTTGAAAACCGTTGGCCCAGTTACGCAAGAACAAGCGGTAAATCCAAAGCAAAACTGCCGTAACCACCATTAAGGTTCCCAAAGCGCGATAAGCCCCTCCAAAGAGCATAATCAAAACGCCAATCGCTGCAACAATGGAAGTGATTTGGATAATTTGTTTCAGAGGCATGTCCTTATCCTCCGTGGTCATATAACGAGAGACCAATACAGAGTTGAAAAAGATGGCTACGAAAAGTGACGACCCCAATACCACTGATAAGGTTACAGGGAAGTAAATCATAAACTGGCCCATAACACCAGGCCAAAGTCCTAGCGGTACAAAAGCTGCGACTGTGGTCAAGGTTGATATGATGATGGGGAAGGCAATCTCCCCTATACCTTTTTTGGCAGCTTCAACGCGGGACATACCTTCTTCATCCATCAAACGATATACATTCTCCACAACCACGATTCCGTTGTCCACAAGCATCCCTAATCCCATAATCAATCCAAAGAGAATCATGGTGTTCATGGTGTATCCCAAAGTATTCAAAATCATCAGCGACATGAACATGGACATTGGGATAGCGAAACCTACGAACAAGGCATTTTTGAAGCCTAAGAAGAACATCAAAACGGTAACCACCAAAATGATTCCGAAGATGATGTTGTTTACCAAATCATCTACCTGACCAATGGTTTTCGAAGATTGGTCGTTGGCAATAGTAACGGTCAAATCCTTTGGAAAAACTTTTTCCTTGGCATCTTCCACCATGACCTGAATTTGTTCTGCGGCCGCTACCATGTTTTTTCCAGCACGTTTCTTAACATCGAGCATGACCACAGCTGCTCCAAATTCACGAGCGTAGGTGGTTTTGTCTTCTTCTTTAAAGGAGACCGAAGCGATATCTTTGAGATAAATCGGGTTGTCGTTTTCCGATTTTACTACAAAATTGCGGAGCTCTTCCGGATTGTCAATTTCACCAACAATACGGATGGTACGACGCTGTCCGCTGGTAATCAAGTTTCCTGCGGAAGTAGTCATATTTTCGCGACTTATGGTATTGATAACGTCATCGAAACTAACCTGTGCAGCCATCATTTTGTAGATATCCACGGCAACTTCCACCTCTTTTTCTTGGGCTCCGCGAATGTCAACCTGCTTGATTTCGGAGAGACTCTCAATTTCATCTTCCAGATGTTCCCCAAATTCCTTTAGCTTTTCCACAGGATAATCCCCAGAAATGTTGATGTTTAGGATTGGAATTTCTTCTGACATGCTCAAATCAAACACATTGGGTTCTACCTTAGCGCCATTGAAGGTGGGCCAGTCTTCACCTGCCGTCTGTGAATCTACTTCGTCTTTGACCTTCTGTTTGGCGGCCTCTACGGAAATATTCTCATCAAACTCTACGATGATGATGGAATAATCCTCTTGGGAGGTTGAGGTGATTTCAATGACATTACTGACCGTCTTGAGTTCGTCTTCCAACGGGTCGGTAATCAGTTTTTCAATGTCTTCAGCGGTGTTTCCCGGGAATAAAGAACTGATATAAATCTTGGTTTCCTTTATTTCAGGAAAGTTTTCTCGAGGCATGCTAAAATAAGCCGACCCTCCTAGAAAGAGGATAACGGCAATCAGCACATACATCGTGGTTTTATTGTCAATAGCCCACGAGGATAACTTAAATTCCTTATCTACTTTTTTCTTTTGCTTTTTCATACCAAAGGCTATTTACTGTTCATGATTTTCACTTTTTGCCCATCTTTTACACTTCGGGCTCCTTCTTCGATGATGCCATCACCGTTGTTGATACCTTCCAATACCTCAACATAATCCCCTTGCGTTTTACCCGTCGTAATGATGGCTTTTTTCGCAATGGATTCGGTGGCAGAAGAATCAGCACTGACCAAATACACATATTGTTGTCCTTGTGCATTTTCCGACACAATGCTTTGTGGAATCAGTATGGCGCTTTCGTTAGTGTAATCGTTGATCATCACCTTTGCCGTGAGGTTTGGTTTGATTTTACCATCCTTGCTCGGTAGCCCGATTTCAGCCGTAAATGAACGGTTGGCGGGATTAATGAAATTTCCGGTTGAACGTACCTTTGTAGAAACGCTATCGCCCAAAACAGGGAAAAACACTTCTACTTTTTTACCAGGGCTTACATTGGGCAAATGGCTCTCGGGTACTTCAACTTCAACATACATGTTCGAAAGGTTCACAATTCGAAATACCTCTGAACCTTGCCCGGGGCTTACCACAGTCCCTTGGTCTTTGATAACATCATCGATGATACCTGAGAATGGCGCACGGATGGTTGACTTCGCCAATTGGCTTTGCATTTGTTTCACCGCACTTTCCTGCGACTCATAAGTAGACTTTGCCTGTAGGTACTGAATTTCAGAACCAATATTTTGTTCCCAAAGTCTTTTTTGACGCTCAAATGTGGTTTTGGCCAAAGCCGCTTGAGTCTTCATTTGTGCCAACTGACTGCCCACCCCTCCGTCATCAATGGAAGCCAACAATTGTCCTTTTTTTACTTTCTGTCCCTCCTTCACGTAGACGCGGTATAAAGTACCAGCCATTTCGGGATAAATCAAAACGTTCTGTTTGCTCATCACATCACCTTGAAGTTCCAAATAATGGTCAAACTTTTTGGTTTTGACTTCAAAAGTAGTCACCAACGGAAGCTTTTGGCTATCATCCAAAGAAGCAATAGCCGAATCCAATTGTTTGATTTCAGCTTCAAGTTCCTTTTGCATGTCGATGATTTCACTTCGCTTTTCGCGGATGGCACTCAAGTCCTTGGTCTCAAGTACGGTTTGTACCGAAGCCTCGCCTCCACCTCCACAGCTGCTGAGCAACAAGGCGAACAAAACGGTGTAGATAGCTGTTTTCATAATATTGTATTGTTTTTTGATTATTGATTTAATATGGTTTCCAACTCGGTTTTTCGATTGATGACATCCGCCATGGATTGTAAATATTCCTGTTGGGACGAATACAATTGGGTCTGGGCTTGTCTTAATTCAAAACTAGTGGCAATCCCCTCGGCATATTTTATCTGATTTTTGTTTTCGATGCGTTCCGCTAGCGCTAGGTTCTCTTTTGAAGTACCGTACTCTTCAATCGCCAAAGTATAGTTGCTTTTGGCATTTTCAAGCTGCAATCGAATTTGTTCTTCCGCTTCGGTCAGCTCTGTTTTTGCCTGCTCCAAGGCAATTTTGGCACGCTGGGTTGAAGCACTTCTTTTTAGCGAACTAAAAATCGGGATGCTCAAATCCACACCAAAATTCGAGAACCCAAACCAGTCTTGGCCTCCATCAAAAAAGCTGAAAGAATCACTAAAGGATAATCCTCCATAGTTGATAAAGGCGTTCAGTGTGGGCAAGGCTCGACTTTTGGCCAATTTCAGCTCATAAAAGCGTTGCTCGTTTAGGTTATTGGCAAGCTTGTAGTCCACATTGTTTTCCACATTGAATTCGGTATTGACCAATTCAGGGGTAATTTGACGTTGCGTCAAGTTTTCCAAACTTTCCGTCAGCACCGTTGGCGTTTCAATAGGAAGTCCCATCATTAAGTTGAGCATTTGCAAGGTGATTTTCTCTAACCTTCTGGCATTCTTCAGTTGGTTATCCACCGAAGAAAGGGTTATCTGCAGTTGGTCTACACTTTCTTCATCGCCCAAACCATTTTCATAAACCTTTTTGGTTTCAAAAAGATTTTTCTCTAGCGTAACTTTATTATTTTCAGAAATTTTCACACTCTCTTGGGCAACCAATACATTGCCGTAAGCTTCTACCACAGCCTTGCGGATATCCAAATCGGTTTTTTCTTTATTGTTAGCGCTAAAGCTTAAAAAAGCTTTGGTAGCCTGTACGCCGACAATGTAGGAACCATCAAAAATTTGTTGGGTCAGGGTGGCCGTTGCCGTAACCTGTTGTGGTTGACCAAAAACCACTTCAACGAAAGTGCCTGGTTCGCCACCGCCAATTTCACCAGGTAGCTGAACTACTTGCTGTTTTAATTGGTTTTGATAGTTGACAGCACCATTGATTTGGGGCAAACCATCGGCAATGGTTTCCCATTTCTGTTTTTGTGCGTCGGTCATATCACGCTTTGCGTTTATGACACTGTAGTTGTGCTCCAATGCATACGCAATGGCCTCATCCAAACTATACTGGTTTTGGTTTTCTTGTGCCAATAACAAAAAAGGCAGTAGGAAAAAGAGGTTGGCAATGAATGTTCGCATTTATTCTTGGTTTGAATTGATGATTTCGTTTAATATTTTTCGGCCTTTTGGCGTTACGATTCCCCTGAGATGGTATTCTAGAAAGTAGTCTTCAAGCTGCGCGTTGGAAAACATGTTCATGGGGAAAAGGCTATTGTCTTTTATACTGAGTGCTCCCGTAAAATAAATTCGAGAAACAAACTCGATGTTCAAGTTCACTCTGTAAATTCCCATTTGGATACCGCGTTTGATATTGTCTAAAACACAAGTCCGCATTAGATCAAACTGTTTTTCCTTAAGGGTTTCGTGCAACTTTGGATAATATTTTTGCAATTGGTATTGCGGTGAGGTCTTTTCGCCTTTTAAATGTTCCATGGCGAATCGCTTGATTTCGTAAATCTCCTCTATCGGGTTTTTGCGCAAGTCAACTATCTTGTCAATACCATCCGAGATACACGAAAAAAGATCCATGGTACATTCTTCTACCAGTTGGGTCTTATTTTGAAAGTGGGAGTAAATGGTTTTTTTGGAGATGCCCATTTGCTGAGCCAAGTCATCCATGGTGACACTTTTGAATCCTAGGTTCAAAAAAAGTTCGGTCGCCTTATGTAAGATTTTATCTTTCATTTGAGCGGTCAAAAATATCAAGGAAACTGAAAACACAAAAATAGTTTCCAACGTTTTACATTTTTTTAACGCATACTTGACTTCCCAACCTATTCAAGGTTTGAACCAAAGGATAGCGATAGATTATCTTTTTTTTCCAGGTTTTCGGAACTGTTGCTCCAACGACTCCAAAAAAACAATCTTGAGGGTTTGACCCTGCTTTGCTGTGCTCTGGGTTTTTTGTTCTTCTCTTCCATGTGATATGTTTTATTGATTGATTCATAAGTAGTCCATACTGCGAATCACCTACTTATTGACGTATGACAAAAGGTTTTTTGGACCCAATTGCGGATTTTTATCCTGAATGGTCAAAAAAACGGTCTGAACTGATTGGGTTACCAACTTAGTTTGCTGTGTTTTCCCCACCTTCGGTTCCTTCATTTTGTTTGCGTTGTACATAGGCTTCATATGCCTGTTGCCCTTCTTCTTTCCAGTAGCTATCGTAATACTTCCAGTCAGAAAAATTCTTTCGGGAGTTACAGAAATCCTTCAGCTTCTGTTTGCCTTCTCTTTTCTTTCGACCGCTTTTCGAGGAACCTCCTCCAAAACCAAATAGGATTTTGGAAAGTGCGAGAATCCCAACAGCCTCCCAATAATTTATGGCACGTAGCCCGAACAAATCGGGGAGCAACCAATTCCAAAGCCACATCACCACAAACCCTATCAATAGGACAAAAAGGAGCATGATGATTACCATGAAAAAACCCTTGAAGGCCATACGAACGCCGCTTTCAAAGCTATTTGCGAAATTGTCTCTAGTATTCATTGTATTTGTTTTTTGTTCTTTCTAATTCCAAATCTTTTGTAAGTATCGACAGGGCCCGATGCCTTCGTGACATCAGTGTTCCCTGTGAAATTTGGGTTTCTTCTGCTATTTCACGATAGGTATACCCTTCAAAATCAACTGCGATAATGATATCTCTGTATTCTGGTCGGAGCGCCTGGATTTTTGTTTTCAATTGCTCCTCCAGAACAGATGCATATCGATTGTCCGCTTCTGAATAGAACAATTCTACAAACTCTTGCCAGCGCTGCTCCAAATTATCTTCAGGATAGGTCTGGTTTTTGCCCGCCCGCATCAAGTCTATGATTCTATTTCGGATAGAGTGGTACACAAAACCAGCAACATTTTGAATGGGAGTATCATTCGAAGCGCGTGAAAAAACCCTGAGGGCCACGTCTTGAACGATGTCTTCCGCATCTCTGTCCGAACTATCTGAAATCCGGGATTGCACATACCGCTTTAGTGATCCATATTCTTGGTCAAAAAAAGTGGTGAGGCTGTTATAGTTGTTCCTTTTTGTGGATGTCACTTATCGTTTGTTGAGAAACTCCGCTTATAAAGACGACGTTTTTCAAAACTATTGCGTTTTTCAGGTAAACTTTTTTCATTTCTTGCGCTTCTTCGTTCGTTCAAGGCTATTTTTGAGGCTATGAATCATGAAAAAGTCATTGCTCAATTGCGCCAAAGCGTTCTAGAGCATATCAAAGCCACCATAGTCATAAAAGAGCCCCAAAGTCTGTATGCTCCGATAGAGTATATCATGCAATTAGGGGGCAAGCGCATGCGACCTGTATTGACCCTTATGGCGGCCGAAGTTTTTGGCGGACAAGCCAAAAACGCTATAAATGCAGCGATGGCAATTGAAGTGTTTCATAACTTTTCTTTGGTCCATGATGATATTATGGACGACGCACCCTTGCGAAGGGGAAAAACTACCGTACATGAAAAGTGGGACATCAATACGGGAATCCTTTCAGGGGATGCCATGCTGATTTTGGCCTATCAGTTTTTCGAAGGCTATGAATCCCAGATGTTCAAGACACTTGTCACATTGTTTAGCAAAACGGCAATTGAAGTTTGCGAAGGGCAACAATATGATGTGGATTTTGAATCCCGAATGGACGTCACTTTGGAGGAATACCTTAAAATGATTGCCTACAAAACGGCAGTTTTGGTGGCTGCCGCAATGCAGATGGGAGCGATTACTGCTGGGGCTTCTGCCGAAGATGCCCAAAGCATTTATGAATTTGGTAAAAACCTGGGTATCGCTTTCCAATTGCAAGACGATTATTTGGATGCCTTTGGGGATGCGAAAAGTTTTGGGAAACAAGTTGGAGGTGATATCATTGAAAACAAAAAAACCGTTTTGTTCATAAAAGCAATGGAATTTTCGAACGCTGACCAAAAACAACAACTGCTTGAACTCTACGCGGAACAACCTGAAGATGTAACTGAAAAGCTGAGTGTCGTCAAAAAAATCTTTGTTGAGAGTGGTGCGGTGGAATTTACCAAAAACACCATTGCCGAGTATACCGAAAAAGCCTTTACTTATCTAGAGAATTTATCTATTTCTGACACCAATAAAGCGTTATTGGAAACCTTTGGCACCCAACTAATGAATCGAAAAATTTAGAAGATTCTGCCAAACAGCGCCCGAATAAAGGGAAACGGATTTGGCGCAGACATCATTAAAACATCTTCCAAAAACGAAGTGCGATTATCCAAAAATTTGAGAATCAAAGGGACTTTTCGTTTTCGAAAAAGCGATTCAAATATGGATTGCCCTAAACTGTTGTCTCGCGCTAGTACATCCAAAAGAAGCATATCGTAGAAGCGAAATTTATCGTTGCGATGAAATTTGGATAAGGGTTTCCCAGCCTTAAGATATTTCACCAACTCTTTGACCTTTCTGCTGCTGTTATAGAAGGTAAAGCCCGTACTAGGTTTGGCCCAACCTCCTGATATGCCAATATGAACTACTTTATTGGTGTTCGATTTTTCGAAAGGGAAACAACTCATGGGAATATTGCCCTGCTCCGTTTCGGTAATCTCATAATTTACGTTGGGAAAATGCTCATGGAGGTATTGTTTAATAGCATCTTCATATTCCGAACGTTCCAAGGGTTCCTGCGAAAATAAGGTGTATTCAAAAAGGGCTTCGGTTTTGGAAAAAGGCAGCAAATACATAAAGCGAGTGTTGCCCTTTTGAGGCACGGAAAAATCCATGAATCGAGCCGTTTGGTCATCCAAAACAGCTTGGTCCAAACGAACAAACCAACCCACAAAATGTTGTTGTAGTACCGGATACTTGTTCTGGTTAAGGATGGAGTCATAATTAAAAAGACTGGAAAACACCTTAGAAGCTTCGTAAGATCCTTGGGTCGTTTCCACCACAACTCCTTTTGCTGTTTCCTGTATGGATTCGATGTTTTCCGTTATCCAGGTAACATTCGAAAAAGCACCGAGCTTTTTGCGATAATGGTCGTAAAAATCCAAACCTCTGACCAACTTATAACGGTAGGGGGCAATATTGGTATCCAAACGCAAAGTCTTCCCTGCAAAATAGATATTGGGCCATATTTTATGGGCTATGCTGTCAAACTGACCGGGACCTACTTCCCAAAAACACCAAGTCCGGTCGTTCTGTTGTTTTAAGTCCTTGTCAATCAGTAAAATGGATTTTGAAGCAAAAAAAGAATCACTGCCCAAAGCGTCCGCCAATAAGAGACCGGACGCCCCTGCACCGGCAATAATATAATCGTATTTGGACATGCCTAAAAGTAAGCATATTTTGAGCACAACCCCCATGCAAATAGCTTACTAAGTACGCTTTCGAAATAGTATTTATCATAAATACTAAATTTAGACATGACGAAAAATAAATTTTTGCTGGAAAAAATTTATTTTTGACAAAACAGTTTTATGACACGGGCCGAGGAAAACTATCTCAAGACCATTTTCCATTTGGGTGGAAGCTCTTCCAATTTGGTATCGACTAACGCCATTGCAGAGCAAATGGAAACCAAGCCTTCCTCTGTGACGGACATGGCCAAAAAACTAGCAGAAAAAGGTTTGGTGGAATACACGAAGTACCAAGGGGTTTCCCTTTCCAAAACCGGCTTGAAAACGGCCCTTTCCATAGTCCGTAAACATCGGCTGTGGGAAGTTTTTTTGGTGGAAACCCTGGATTTTAGTTGGGATGAGGTTCATGAGGTAGCAGAGCAGCTTGAGCACATCAAGAGCGAAAAGCTTATTGATCGTATCGATTCGCTTTTGGGTCATCCCAAATTTGACCCGCACGGAGATCCCATCCCAAGTAAGGATGGCGTCTTTTTTGAAAGGGAACAACAACTTTTGAGTGAAATGAAACCCGGCAGTATAGGCGTATGCGTGGGCGTGAAGGACACCTCCTCCAACTTTTTAAAGTTTTTGGATAAGAATAAAATTGCTTTGGGAGACACCATAGAAATTGTGGAGATTGAAGATTTTGACCAGTCTTTGACCATCAAAATCAACGGACAAAACATGTCTATCTCTCATCAAATTGCGAATAATCTCTATGTAAAAAAGCAGGAATAATGGAAAATGTTATTGCATATCTCAAAGAAATTGACCCTATTCTTGCGGCATTGTATGCAACCCTTTTTACTTGGGGATTGACCGCACTAGGTGCCGCTCTGGTGTTGTTTTTCAAAAAAGCCAATAGAGCCCTTTTGGACGGTATGCTGGGTTTTACTGGAGGCGTAATGGTGGCGGCCAGTTTTTGGAGTCTGTTGGCTCCAGGAATTGCCATGAGCACCGGTGAGGGCTTTGTAAAAGTAATTCCAGCGGCGGTGGGTTTTCTTTTAGGAGCTGCGTTCATTTTTGGATTGGATAAAATACTACCCCACTTGCATATCAACTTTCGAGAAGAAGAAGCCGAAGGGGTCAAAACCCCATGGCGCAGAACGACGTTGCTCACTTTGGCGATAACCTTGCACAACATTCCCGAAGGACTTGCGGTAGGGGTATTGTTTGGTGGAGTAGCTGCTGGTTTTGAAGGCGCAAGCATTGGTGGTGCCGTGGCCCTTGCTTTGGGTATTGGTTTGCAAAACTTTCCTGAAGGTTTTGCGGTGGCCATGCCCTTGCGCAGACACGGTTTGAGCCGATGGAAGAGTTGGGTTTACGGACAAGCTTCGGCTATCGTGGAACCCATTGCGGGCGTTCTTGGGGCTTGGGCGGTACTTACATTTGAGCCGCTTTTGCCTTACGCTTTGTCTTTTGCAGCCGGCGCTATGATTTTCGTTGTGGTAGAGGAAGTAATTCCTGAGACGCAGCGTGACAAATACACCGATATCGCTACTTTGGGTTTTATTGGAGGTTTCATCATCATGATGACGTTGGATGTTGGTCTGGGCTAATTTTCAAACCCCATCTTAGACTCCTTTCCCGTCTTATTTCAGTTCATCCAAAAGCACTGAATAATCATATTGCAAATCCTCATGCAAAAGGGCAATCTTCTTTTGAATACTGGCAATTTGGCGCTCATACAGATTGACCAACGTTGTGTTCCTATAAATGGAAGGTTCAAAATCATGAAGTTTTTGACAGAAATAGAGTAGTAGTTCCACTTCCGTTTCCTTTTTACCCGAATAGCGAATGTATTTCCTTAAGGCTCGCAGGATTTTCCGAACACTCTTTTTAATGTAGAAAAAACTGTTGGTGTTGATATCGGAAAACATTTCATCCAATTCACTTTGAACGGTTTGGATGTATCCCTCTTCATTATGAGCCTCAAACAGGAGGTAGGTCAACAACTCTTTGTTTTCCTTTTTGAATTTGGAAAGCCGAAGGCAAAGTTCCAGTAGCTCTTCTGGATTGCGGTATTGGAGTTCTTTTTTAAGTTGTGCTACGGTTGCGGCTTTCATCAACTTCGAAGATACGAAGCCCCATTCACATCGATAATGGTTCCTGAGGAATATTCGGCACCCTCCGAAGCCAAAAACAAGATGGCATGTGCCACTTCCTTGGGTTGTGCCATCCGCTGAAAGGGTGATTCTCGAAGTAAATTTTCCCGTTCTATAGGGGTCAAGGTCTTGGCTGCCATTTCGGTTTCCGTGAAACCGGGTGCGACCACCCCTATATAAATTCCATGCGGTGCTAGTCTTTTAGCCAAAGACTGACTCATGGCATTCAATGCCGCTTTGCTAGCGCCATAGGCGGGTTTGGTGGGTTCACCCCTAAATGCGCCTCTTGAGGAAACGTTTACGATACGACCCCCACCGCTTTGTATCATGGTTTTGGCGGCCCAAAAACTCATGTTGGCCACAGCAAACAGATTGGTTTGAAAGGTAGCTTCCCAAGCTTGGGTCCAGTTTTCAAAGTCCACTGAATCGATTTCATGAAAAATAGAAATCCCAGCGTTGTTGACCAAAACGTCAAGCACACCATATACCGATACAAATTCATTTATCAGTTCTTTGCAATTTTCAGCTTTGCTGACATCTTTTTGAAACAATTGATGTCCTTTACCAGGGAGTAATGCCAAGGTTTTTTCAGCTTCCCGAATATTGGTTCTAAAATTTAGTCCGATGCATGCCCCTTTTTCGGCGAAAGCCAACGCTGTTGCTTTTCCGATACCTCTTGAGGCTCCCGTTATCAAAACATTTTTACTAGTGAAATCCATCTTTTTACTTTAGCCTGTTTTGAATGTGGGCAAGAAGTTCATCAGCCCTTTTTTGATATTCTTGAATGAATCGTATGTAGTTCTGGGTTCCTAAAATATTCTGCATGGCCACCCGTTTTCGGTATTCACCATCTTCAATAAAAAAAGTTTTCATTTCTGGGGTAACCTTTTTTTGTGACCATTCCACAAACCAAGGTCTTTCTTGAAAAAATTCCAAATTGTTGTAAATGCTGTTTTGCATGAAGGTATTGGTAGTTGCCAACAAAGGGTCGAAGTAATTGTAAAATTCGCTGATGTTCGCGATTAGGGTGTCATTCTGAGATTGCTCGTTCAACTTTAGTTGTTGTAACAACTCAAATCCTTTTCGCTGTATTGTAAAGGCTTGATAGTTGGTAATGAGATTTGGTGTCTTGGGATACGTATCGAAATTATCCAAGGAGATTTCACCGGCTATCAATTTGTCTGAAGTCTCTTTTTTGGTTTCGTATTCTTGTAATACAAACTGTATGGCCTCCGCATCGGTTTCCAAATCTTTGGCAATACTTTTCAGGATACTGGTCAATTCTTCCTGAGCTTTTCGGCCTTCATTCCAAGTATTGATTTGAAGGGCAATCAAGATGCCGATAACCACCAAAATGATTTCACCAAGCGCATAAAGTAAGTATTTGGTAAAGCGATTTTCTTGAAAAAATTGTTGTCTGTATCGTCGAAAAAATTTGCTCATTGTAACCTTTCCAGTTCGTTGTCAATTTCCAGTTTCAACTTTTCCGCTCTTTTTTTAATGATTTCCCAGCGCAGTATTTGTTCATGATTCCCCCCAAATTTTAGTATGACCATCCTCCAAAAATCACGGTTTTGGGTAAGTTTTTCAAAATTGATGGATTCAATATCGGAATAGTTGGACACATCCATATCCAACATGGCGAAGCCTTCTTGATTAAGGTATAAATTCTCCACAATCAATGGAGTGATAAATTCGTCTGTAATCAATTTGGTAGCTTGGTCAGTATACGTTTCCTTGGCATTACGGTAATAGTTGAAAATCGCTTGTCGCAATGGTTCGTTTTGTACGTAGCTCATTTTTCCCGAGGAAATCGCCTCATCGAAAATTCCACTATTGCTTTTAAAATACTGGTCCACAACAAACTCGAAGGATTTACGCACAAAATCTTCCTTATCAACACTATCAGGTTGCTTTAGGGTACCGATTAGACTGTCCAAGCGTTGAAGTCTTTCTTGTGAAAAACGAGTGTTGTTCTCGATTTGTTGGATATCCAAATCTACCTCTTTGGAGAGATTGGAGAGTAGAATCAATTCTTTTTCGCGCTCTTTTTGCGCTTCAGCGTAGTTGTCGATTTGAAGGGCAATTAATATGCCGATGACGACCAATAGGATTTCTCCTAGCGCATAAAATGCGTATTTCGTGAATTGTTTTTCCTCGATTAGGTTTTGGCGAATATTGCGAAAGAAGGATAGCATTGTAGATTTACAAAACAGATAAGGTTAGGAAAAGCATAATGACCAATGCGAGCATCACCAATAAAGGCCAAACAAACTTCAGAAAACGGTCAAAACCAATTTGGGCTACTCCCAAAAAAGCTAGAATCAATCCCGTGGGATTGATAAGATTAAACAGGCCATGCCCAAATTGAAATGCATTGACGATTACCTCTCGGCTAATGTTGACCGTATCCGCCAATGGGGCCAATATGGGAATGGTCAATACGGCTGTTCCAGAGGTAGAGGACACAAAAAAGCAAATGAGGTTATAGACCAAGAACAATACATTGATAAAAAGTGTCTTGCCCATACCACCTGTAAAACTTCCTGCTTCGTATAAAATCGTGTCGCTTATAAGGCCATCCGTCATTAATATGGAAATGCCCCTTGCGATACCGATAATGAAGGCCACCCCCAAAAGTTCTCCGGCTCCTTTCATAAAGGAATGGATGAACTGAGTTTCTTTCATTCGGGTCATCAATCCGATAAGGATGGCGCCAAAAAGGAATACCGTCGTCATTTCAACAAACCACCATTCCCAAAAAATCACTCCAGAAATCATCAATACAAAGCAGAGCATGAATATCAGCAGTACCAGCTTTAAACGGCTGTTCAAGTCTGGTATGGAGTCTACCGCGGGAATCTTGAACAAGGCATTGATGTGCTCCCTTTGGTCGAAAATAACGGAATTACTGGGGTCTGCTTTTACCTTTTTGGCATATCGCAAAATAAAGAGCGTGGTGATGGTAATGCAAAGTACCAACATCAATACGCGCCCTTGCAATCCCGTTGTCCAAGTCACTCCAGCAGCATCCGAAGCCAAGATGGTAGAAAAGGGGTTGGTGGTAGAAGCCATAACCCCAACCTGCGAACCCAAAAACACGCAGGCTATGGCCACGAGGGCATCGTATTTGGCAGCGATAAAAATGGGAATGAGTATGGGCAAAAAAGCAATACCCTCCTCTCCAAAACCAAAAGTGGTGCCACCCATGGCAACCAATACAATCGTGCTTATGATAAGAATGAATTCTTTTCCAATTAGTGCTTTGGAAAGCCAATGAATACCTGCACTAAACGCCCCTGATTTTTCAACAATACCGACCAGGCCACCAATGATAAGTACCAGGAAAATGATATCCGCAGTTTCAATAATACCTTTGATGGGCGCTTGCACGAACTCAAAAAAACCTTGTGGTCTAGGGGTCAGTTGCTGATAAGTATTCGGAATACTTATGGGCTTGTAAATGGCACCACTAGTAAAACTTCCCAGAGGAATTTTGACGTTCAAAAGCGCCAAAGTTTGATGACTGGCTTCAAGCTTTTCCACTTGTCCATTGGTGTCTTTAATAAAAACATTTTCGGTTGCTTCATATACCAATGTGCTGTATTTTCCGGAGGGTATAATCCAGGTGAGGCTTGCTACAAAGGCCGAAATCAACAATAGAATCGTATGTGCGGAGGGAAATTTTTTGAACATCAATCCAAGCTTTCCGGTTCGCTGGATTCACTAGAAACGATCCAAAAATCATCTTCATAAATGGAAGTGTAAATCACTTCCACGGGAAAAGGGTCTTCTCCGTCCATATCCGTATCCAGATAAGCAAAAACACTATCCAAATTTGCTGCGGGAAGTTGAAATGTAAATAGAGGTCTCTCTTCTCCCGGGGACAAGGTAGTACCTTTTCCAAACGTCGCATGTTGTGAAAGAGTCCCATATTCCATTAGTTTGGGAAGTTGTTCCTTCAAAAACCGCTCAGGGTTGAGTTCGTGATGTTCACCATTGTACTTAAAGTAAATGGAATCAATGATGGCGGGCCCCAAACCTTTGTTTTCTATAACCTCTTGAAGGACTATTGTTGAATCCGTACCCCCTTGGTTTGTTGTAAAATCCAATCGGGGTTTAACCGATAGCTTGCTTTGTACCCGCATGATATCGGTCTGGTAAATGAATATAGCCAATGTGAGCAAACTAATTACCATGGCAGAAATGCCCAATATGCGGTCGGCATTGAATTTTTTCTTGGCGGACATATATTCAGTTGGTTGGGTACGATTTAAAGATAACGCATATTGCTTGAAGTTGTCCGTTTTGAAGAATCTGTACGAAGGGCTACCTTTAAAAAAATTAAAGTTCAACTCATGCTTCGTACCCTTTTTTGTTGTTTTGTATTGGCATTCTCCTTTCAGATTTCAGCACAACACCCCAACTTTTCGTATCTCGATATTTTTGACCTGCAATATGCTACCGACCCTCAGATATCTCCTGATGGGGAATGGATTGTGTACCGTCGCATGGGCTTTGATATCATGAAAGACCGCGCTGCCGGGAATCTTTGGCTATTGCGAAAGGATGGCCGCAGCCATCAAAAGTTAACAACCCGAGAAGTTAGTGAACGAAGTGCCCGTTGGTCACCACTCGGGGATCGTATTGCTTTTTCGAGTGGTACCGATGAAGGTGCCGAGATTTTCATGTACTGGGTAGAATCTGGAAAAGTGGCCAAATTAACACAGTTGCCGTACTCCCCAAGTTCCATGACTTGGTCTCCTGACGGTACGCAATTGGCCTTTTCCATGAATGTGCCGAAAGCCCCACCAGTGATTGCCAAAACTCCAAAAAAACCAAAAGGGGCGAAATGGGCCGATGCACCTAGAATTACGGATAGGGTGTATCATGAAGCGGATGGTAGAGGATATATAAAACCGGGCTTCAACCACATTTTCGTGATGCCCTCCAATGGGGGAGCAGCGAGGCAAATCACCTCTGGGGATTACCATCATCGCGGGACACTTTCTTGGGGAAAAGATGGAAAACATATTTATTTCTCCGCCAATCGAAGCGACAATTGGGAATATGATTTTAGAAACAGCGAAGTGTACTCTGTTTCAACGGAGACCGGTGCTATTGAAGCCTTGACCGACAGGAATGGACCAGATTCGAATCCCACCGTTTCCCCTGATGGCAAGTACATTGCTTACCTCGGTTTTGAAGATAAGGTACAAGCCCATCAAGGACGCAAATTACAATTGATGGCCATCGATGGCTCCAATAAAAGAGAGATCTCCACTAATCTGGACCGAACGCTTTCCAACATTCAATGGGATGCTAAAAGTGGGGGTTTGTACATTTATTATGACAACAATGGGAATGGTAAAATCAGCTATATTTCCCTTTCTGGAAAAGTAACCGAAAAAGTAAACAACGTAGGAGGAACGACCTTGGGAAGACCTTACGCCAGCGGTTCATATTCCGTGGCGAACAATGGAACGATGGCCTTTACCCAATCCACCCCTAAGTATCCCGCCGAACTTGCCATTTTCGATGCAAAAAAAGCTTCCGTTTCCAAAATCACGAATTTGAGTGGCTCTTTATTGGATTACCGAACCTTAGGGAAAGTTGAGGAAGTGTGGTATAAATCTTCTGTGGATGGAAGGGACATTCAAGGTTGGGTGGTGTATCCCCCAAACTATGATGCGAAGAAAAAGTATCCCTTTATGGTTGAGAATCACGGCGGCCCTATTTTGAATTACGGCGACCGCTTTTCCACAGAGATGCAACTGTATGCGGCAGCAGGCTATGTGGTGTTTTATCCTAACCCAAGAGGAAGTACCAGCTATGGAGAAGAATTTGCCAACTTGCTCTACAATAATTACCCAGGAGAGGATTACAATGATGTGATGGATGGGGTAGACCACTGCATCAAAATGGGTATCGCTCATGAAGACCAGCTCTTTGTAACGGGCGGTAGTGCGGGAGGCATCATGTCGGCTTGGATGATTGGAAAAAACAATCGATTTGAGGCAGCCGTAGTAGCCAAACCCGTCATGAACTGGATTAGTAAAACCCTAGTCGCGGATAACTACTTCTACTACGCAAACCATCGCTATCCCGGCCAACCTTGGGAGAATTTTGAAGGGTACTGGAAATTTTCGCCGATTTCCCTCGTTGGTAATATAGAAACGCCAACGATGGTCATGGTGGGAATGAACGATTTGCGAACCCCACCCAGTGAAGCGAAGCAGCTGTACCACGCATTGAAGTTGCGTAAAATTGAAACAGTATTGGTTGAAATTCCTGGGGCAAGTCATGGCATTGCCAGCAAACCCAGTAACCTGATTACCAAAATTGCGCATACTTTGGCCTGGTTTGACCGTTACGGGAACGCATCCGAAAATGAAGAATAAGAAGAGACACTGGTTTTGGAACCTGGTAATTGTACTAACGCTTTTCGTTTGTCTTTTGGCCTTTGTGGTACACTATCAGAACTGGTACAAGGTCAAGGATGGAGAAGTGCGAATCCTATCGGGTATTTATTACAAAACCATTCCTCTTTCAGATATTGACAGCTTGGTTTTGGTGGATAAAATCCCAGAAATGGAGCGTTCCCATGGCTTTTCATGGCTCTCCAAAGAAAAGGGGGTGTTCAAGGATTCCCTTACAGGTGGTAGCGTTTACGTATTTGTTGATGACCTCAAACAACAAAAAATAAAGTTGGTCCATAGCGATTCCCTCCGCATATATTTTAATTTTGCCGACAGTCTAAAAACCCGAAAAGTCCATTTTGATTTGGACGAGCAACTGGCTTTAATTGCAGAACAAAAATGACTTTGGCAAGGTGTATGCTAAAGGTTATGAAACAATATTTCATGAAGTTTTTTCTATTGGTATTTTTTGGTTTTTCCTTTTCCGCTTTTGGTCAACATACCTTATCGGTTTCCTTGTACAATACCCCCTCTTCGGATGGTGCGGTAAAGGTTGCGGTTTATGATTCGGAAGGGACTTTTTTGAAGTTCGACAATGTATATAAATCCGGAAGTGCGAAAGCAGATAAGAATAAGGTTGTGGTTCAAATTGAAGATGTTGCCGAAGGAAAATATGCCATTGCCGTCTTTCATGATGCCAATGATAACAACGAACTGGATACCAATTGGCTAGGAATCCCAAGGGAAAAAGTAGCCTTTTCCAAAGCCAAAATGAAGGCCTTTGGTCCGCCCAAGTTCAAGGAATGTGCCTTTACCGTGAACCAAGATACCCAAGTTGATGTGTACTTTTAGACTATGAAGTTTTCTACAGTTGTTTCCCTCTTGGGAGCCCTATACGGACTGTTTGCCATTTGTTTCGGGGCTTTTGGTGCACATGCCCTCAAAAAGAAACTTACCCCGGATCAACTGCAAAGTTTTGAAACCGGGGTGAAGTATCAAATGTATCACGCGCTTCTTTTGATGCTATTAGGATGGGCCATTCCTTTTCAAAAGGCTACGGATACCTTTATGGCGTGGTGTTTTATCTTGGGTGTTTTTCTCTTTTCCTTCAGTATTTATGGCTTGGTATTAAGTGCAAGTGCAGGAAAAAAGATGCGATGGCTGGGGCCCATAACGCCTTTGGGAGGACTACTTCTTGTACTCGGTTGGGCGTTGCTGGTCTATCACTTACTGGCTTCCTGACGTCGCAAGTACATGTTTCCATTGATTGTTTCGAGATTTAAACTGCTCGAGGCCGAATCAAAACTTCCACTCACCTTTTGGCCCACACGCTGGTCTGAAATATTAAGTTTTAGGCTTTCATCAGCATAGATTTCTCCGTGGATGGTGCTGGCTTTAAGAGAGGTGTTCTTAACCACCAAGTCAATCTCACCATTAATGGTTCTCAAATCCAAATCCCCTTTGAAGGTTTTGATGTCGATATTTCCATTGATGAGGTCGGCCATAAAATCACCTTCAATGATTTCTGATTCCAAATCTCCATTGATACTGCTCACTTCAAAAGAACTGTTTTTCGGAACGTAAAGGGTGTAAAAGAATCTGCATAAATCCCCACTGTTGTACCAATACCGCTTGTCCTTGCTTTTCTTTCCATATTCTTGGAACGCTTTGAAGATGGCTTCTGGTTTTGAGGTAATTTTCAAGTAGTCTTTCTTTTCATCGATAACCAAATCATACTTGTCAATGAATCGGTCTTCATCCACGACGATTTCGGCTTTGAAATAAATTTCAGCTTTGTCCCAAGTTTTGATTTCAATGTGCCGGGCAAATTTTACGTCCATTTCAATCTTTTGATTGGTGTAGGCAAAAGTCTTTTCAATAATCTTTTGTCCATTGACAAAACCAGTCAGGCTCAAGAGAAAAGCGAATGCTAAGATGTTTTTCATGACGGTTCGTTTTTGATTGTGAATTAGAGTTTTCTGAGATAAATACTACCATTGGTAGACTTCAGTTTGATTGCTACCCCACCTCCGTTAACCGTTGCAGTGGTTTTTCGGCTACTGTAGGTGGTCATGCCATCTTTTTTGATTTGTTTGATATCAAAATTGGAATATACCTCACCGTTTATAGTGCTCATGGATAGGTTGGCAGGCGTGTCCCCAGGCATGGTTACGTCCACGGCGCCATTGGTCGTATAAATGGAAATGGGAGAGCCTTGGGTAACTTTACCAAAAGTAACTTCAATAGTTCCGTTAAGGGCATTTGCCGTCACCGGACCATTAATATCTTTTAGTTCAATACTGCCATTTAGTTCCGCATCCACCTCAAGTTCCGAAGAGAAGCCCATGAGCTCAATATCTCCGTTCCAAGTGCTTTTTACGGATACGTTCTGCGTTTTAGGAAGGTAAATGGTTCCTTTGTCTGATTTTCTCAGGTTTTTTACAATAAGGGTGTTTCCGTCGGTGACCACACTAAACCCTACGTCAGTATTATCGGTACCACCTGCGCCTACTAGTTTTAATCCTTTGGCACGGTCGGACTTCCAAGAGGTTTTTCTCGCTTTAATGGTCAATTTATCGTCATCTGAGGTTTTTACGACGATATCCGCTTTGGATTCAATTTTCACCCATTCAATACCGTCCAGCGATTGGGTATAATCCGTTTGGGCATGCATTGCAGCGGTAAACAATAGCGCTAAAAAGAAACTGTACTTTTTCATGATTTTCGTTTTTTGATTTAAATAATTTTAGGTAGCCCGGTTTGAATTTGCTTTTTGATAAAGGGCTGTGTGTCTTCTTGTTCCAATAGTTTTTGCATGGGAGCAACGGCTCTTTTTTCTTGGATGCTCACCAAAATGTCGATGATGAGAATCTGAATGCTGGGATTTTTCTCTTTTTCCAAGGCTTTGATGAAAACGTCTTTTACCATATCGTTTGCCGCGAATCGTGCTAACGCTTCCAAAGCCGTCAAGCGAACGTTGTCATTCTCATCATTGAGCATGCGCTGACTCAATGCCGTTACAATAGCTTCATCAGGATTTGGAATTTCTTCAATATAATTCACGCCTTGAATTCGTTTGCTCGCGGACTGGTTTTCCATCAAGGAGAGCATCACTTGTTGCTTCATTACCAAGCTTTCACTTTGAAGTGTTTCAAGGCTTTGATTTGACTTTTCTTTCTCGAAGAAACCACCCATTTGGAAAGAAGTTACCAATAAAGCAACACTTGCGGCTACTTTTAAAAGATTGGAAGCCCAATTGGATTTTTCCTTTGTCTGGGCCAACGGAACGACTTTTACCGCCTCTGCTTTGGCCTCTTCCAAATCCTTGAGAAAGGCATTTCTTAGATTACCACTAGGTACGGAAATCTTATCTGCTGCAATAGCGTTGAACAAGATTCGCATCTCATCAAGTTCCTTTTGGCAATCGGGACAGGTTTTGAGATATATTTCAAATTCATTTCGCTTTTCCGGGGAGAGCAAGTCGTCCAAATATTCTGGAATGTGCTCACTAAAACTATCTCTCGTCATGGTCAAATACTTTCTAAATAAATTGTTTTCAGTTTTTTCAGTACTCGGCAAACCTTGGTCTTCACGGCACCAGGAGTGCTGCCTACGATTTGAGCCAACTCTTCGTATCGAATTTCTTGATATCGATTTAAGATGATCAATTCCCTTTCTTCGGGGCTTAGTTGATTCAAAGCATTTTGCAGGTGACTGTATTCTTCTTGGGCATTATTGGCATTTTCGGCCAAATGTGCATGTACTTCATCAATATCCGCGTGGTGCTTGTGCTGTCTTGAAAAATGGGTCTTCAGACTGTTCCGTGCGATGGTGAACAACCAGGAAACAAAACTTCCGTTTTTGTATGTGGTACGGTGCCGTATCAATTTCAAAAACACCTCCTGGGTCAAATCTTCACTAAGCATTTTATCGCGACTCATCTTATATAAAAAATTGTACACATGTTTATGGTGCCTGTCAAACAGTATGGTCAAAAAATCCAAGTTTCCTTGGGCGACCTGCTGCATTAGTATTTCATCTGATAGGTTTTCCAATGTTCGTGTTAGCTGTCTTTATTGATGTATAGTCAGAAAATGTGAAAGCGTTACAAGCTAACCCGAAAAAAATTGAATTTGAATGTAAAAAGAAGGAAATCCTTTTAGTGGCAACCGCAGTCTTGACTACCACAAGCCTTGTCGGACTTGGCTTTTTTAGGGCGTAGAAGTGATTTGGGCAAAACGAATTTATACATCAAATACCCAATAGCAAGGCTTAATACAAAATAGGCCAATATGTTTTGAAGAAGGTCCATCACTTCAAGATTTGATATGCAACTAGGGCAACAAGATACGCAAAAGAGCCCATAAACACCAGTTGCAGCAAAGGCCATTTCCATGAGTTCGTCTCCCTTTTGACGATGGCCAACGTACTAGCACATTGCATGGCAAAGGCATAAAACAGCATTAAGGAAATACCGGTGGCTAGATTGAACAAGGGTTTTTTTCCGGATTCGTCCAATTCAGCAGCCATTCTGCTTTTTATCGTCTCTTCTTGGTCATTGCCAACACTATATATAGTGGCCAAGGTACCTACAAAAACTTCGCGTGCAGCAAATGAAGTAAGCACAGCAATACCGATTTTCCAGTCATAGCCCAAGGGTTTCACCAAGGGTTCAATACCTTTTCCTAAATAGCCTATGTAAGAGTGTTCCAACTTATAACTTGCTATTTCCTGTTCTCGGGCATTTTCCTTTAGAATGTTTCGCATGACACTAACTGAATCTTGCACTGATTTCAATCCTATCGCATTGTTTTGGTCAAACACGCTGATTTTTGTGGTTTTCAGGTAGGCAGCAATATTATTTTGGATGTAGTTCTCGCTGTAAGGGGTCAGTCCTTGTTTTTCTATTCGCTTATTTACGATGGTTTCGGCATTGTCAAAATCTTTTGAGAATCCATTGGAGCCTAAAAACCAAAGGATGATGGAAATCGCCAGAATGATTTTTCCGGCGCCAAGCACGAAGCTTTTGGTTTTTTCCAAGACGGTGTATCCCACGTTTTTGAGAAGCGGTAGCCGGTAGATGGGCATTTCAATCATGAAAACCGAACGGCTTCGAACTTTCAAAATTTTGTTTAAAACAAAGGCCGATAGGATGGACATGGCAAAGCCCAAAACATATAAAAGGAAAAGCGTTAACGCTTGATAATTCAAACCGAAAAAACGCTCTTTTGGAATTACCAAGGCGATTAGAATCAGATAGACTGGTAAACGGGCGGAGCAAGTGGTAAAGGGTACTACCAAAATCGTAATGAGACGCTCCTTCCAATTTTCAATGGTACGCGTGGCCATTACCGCGGGAATCGCGCAGGCCGTTCCTGAAATTAAAGGAACCACACTTTTACCACTCAAACCAAAAGGTCGCATGAGCTTATCCATCAAAAATACCACACGGCTCATGTATCCGGACTCCTCCAAAATGGAAATGAAAAAGAATAAAAACGCTATGGGTGGAATAAATACCACAATGCCGCCAATACCCGCAATAATTCCTTCAGCCAAAAGGCTGGTAAAAATACCGGGAGGAAGCGTATTTTTCACAAACTCGCTCAAAGCGGCGAATTGTTCGTCGATAAAGTCACTAGGGTAAGTGCTCCAATCAAAAATGGCTTGGAAAATCAATAGTAGGATAGCAAAAAAGATGAGATAGCCCCAAACCTTGTGGGTCAAAATACGGTCTAGTCTACCTTGGAAACTTTTGGCGGAATTCAAGTCCTCCTTAAAGGTCTTTTGTAGCACCGAATTGATGAATTGATAACGCAAGACGGTCTCACGGTGCTGTAATCGTTTGAGTTCTTTGTCGGATTTGGTTGCGAAATTGGCAGCGTCTTGAATACGTTGCTTTTCGACTCGCATAAAATTGACGTCTTGGGTTATGACCAACCAAAGCTTGTACAAGTTCTCTTTTGGAAAAACTTTTTGGAGCTGTTGAAAATAATCTTGGGAAATACGTGAGACATCCGTGTTCGGTTTGCTGGAGAGATGTCTGTAATCAAGAATATGTTGTTTTAGGGTATCAATTCCGGTGTTCTTTCTTGTGCTGACCAAAGCAATTTTGGTATCCAGCATTTGTTCCATGGTTTCAATGTCCAACGAAATGCCTTTTCGCTGCATTCGGTCCGCCATGTTAATGACCAATATCGTTGGAATTCGCAAATCTTTGATTTGGGTGAAGAGCAAAAGGTTCCTTTTCAAGTTCTCTACATCGGTAATCACTACAGCTACATCTGGAAAGTCCTTATCGTTTTTGTTCAGCAACAATTCCACTACAACACTTTCGTCAAGTGAGGTGGTATTCAAACTGTAAGTGCCGGGTAAATCAATGATATGGGCTTTGGTACCCCGGGGAAGTTTACAAATCCCTTGTTTTTTTTCAACCGTAATCCCAGGGTAGTTCCCAACCTTTTGTTTCAATCCAGTGAGTTGATTGAAAATGGAGGTTTTACCCGTGTTGGGATTCCCGATAAGGGCGACATTGATGCTCTTACTCATTTGGGGTTTGTGCTTGGGAAATCGAAATTGGAATTTTTTGGGCCAAAGACCTTCTTATGGAAATATGGCTCCCATTCAAATTGATGTAAATGGGGTCTTTCAATGGAGCAATCTGAACCATTTCTACCCACCCTCCCGGCAAACAGCCCAATTCAAGCAATTTGATGGGCAGCGCATCATCTTCAAAATCATGAATGATTCCTCTTTCACCAAGTTTTAAGTCGATAACAGATTTCACCAAATTATTTAGAATGAGTTTAAGTAGCCAAAAGTAGGAAAAACTAGGGGAAGCCTGTGCATATTTTGAAAAAACAAGAGGTTCAAGGGTTGTCATAGCTATTGCGGAGTATTGCAATATCGGAGAGTAGTTTTTCCATTTCTTCAGCGTTCGTTCCATCATAATAACCTCGAATGCGTCGCTCTTTATCGACCAAAATGAAGTTTTCGGTATGAACCATATCGAATTCACCTCCGTTCCCATCTGTTTTTACCGCGAGATAGGATTTTCGGGCCAATTCATAAATCTGCGCTTTGTCGCCCGTAACCAAATTCCATTTTTCATCCAACACCCCTTTTTCATCAGCGTAACGCCGTAGTTGGGCCACTGTATCGATTTGCGGGGTAACGGAGTGGGAAAGTAGCATCACATCGGGATACGAGGCAATTTCCTCTTGTACGGCCCCCATGTTCTTCGTCATGATGGGACAAATGGTCAAGCAGGTGGTGAAGAAAAAGTCCGCAACGTAAATCTTATCCTCATAATCTTGTTGTGTTATGGTTTTGCCATTTTGATTGACGAGTTCAAAATCTGCTATGGTGTGATACTTTTTCTTGTAATGCAGCGCGCTGTCTACAAGTTCTTGACTCACCATCGACGGCTGGTATACAGGAAGACGTTCTTCTGGATTCAAGGCATTATAGAAAAGGCTTATCACAATGGCCGAGATTACCAAAAGTACGACGGCAAAGAACTTGTATTTCGCAAAGAAAGCACGCATAATTGCAAAATTACGGGGCGTTGCCTAGATGTTCAAAAAGCTGTACCCGTTTTGTTCCTAAAACTTTCTTAAAAGAAAATCCATGAATATTGGGGAATTTGGTATGCAAGGGTAAAAGATTACATTTGTGGGTTTAACAGACGACTGCTGATGAGCCCCATTTTAATTAAGACCATCCAATTCTTTTTAAGTCTTTCCTTGTTGATTATACTTCATGAATTGGGTCATTTTATTCCAGCAAAGTTGTTCAAGACTCGTGTAGAAAAGTTCTATCTCTTTTTCGATGTGAAGTTCTCTTTATTTAAAAAGAAAATTGGAGAAACCGTATACGGTATCGGCTGGCTTCCGCTGGGAGGCTATGTGAAAATTTCGGGAATGATAGATGAAAGCATGGACACCGAACAAATGAAAGAAGAACCCAAACCTTGGGAATTTCGGAGTAAACCCGCTTGGCAACGATTGATTATCATGTTGGGTGGTGTAACCGTAAACTTTGTTTTGGCCGTAATCATATATATCGGAATGGCCTACAGCTATGGAGAACAGTATATTCCCATGAGTAGTCTCCGTGATGGTATTTGGGTCACCGAAACTAAAATTGGCGATAAACTAGGAATTCAGACAGGAGATAAGATTTTGGAAGTTGACGGAAAACCAATTGAATCGGTAAATGGGGTTATCATTGAACTGATCAATGGCAATACCATGACCTTGGAAAGAAACGGGCAACGTATCACACAAGACATCCCTGTTGATTTTATAGCAACCCTTGTTGAAGACGAAGATAGAGTTCGCTTTTTGCGCACACGGCAGCCTTTTGTGGTAGAAGGTGTGGAGAAGACATTGCACAATAAAAACGCAGACTTTCGGAAGAACGATGAGTTTTTGAGCATCAATGGGCAAGAAGCTATTTATTACGACCAAGTAGAATCAATTCTAAAGCAAAGCAAGGGACAAGAGATTGCGATACGTCTACAAAGAGATTCAGAAGTAAAAGAAGTAATCGCCAAGGTCAATTCCGAGGGAAAACTAGGCTTGAAATTAGGGGGTCTAACCTATGAAGATTGTGAAGAACGGGGCTATTTTGAGCTCAAAACGGTGAAATATTCCTTTTTGGAATCCATACCAGCAGGAATACAAAAGGGAGTTGATATTCTAGGCGGGTACATCAAGCAGATGAAAAAAATATTCAATCCTGAAACCGGAGCGTACAAAGGCGTTGGCGGTTTTGGCGCTATTGGCGGTATGTTTCCAGATACTTGGAATTGGCCTGCTTTTTGGGCGACCACGGCCTTCATTTCCATTATTCTGGCCTTTATGAACATTTTACCTATCCCTGCTTTGGATGGGGGTCATGTCATGTTCTTGCTATACGAAATGGTTTCAGGACGCAAGCCTAGCGATAAGTTTTTGGAGTATGCCCAAATGGTCGGTTTCTTTTTGTTGATCGGGCTACTGTTGTTTGCCAATGGCAACGACTTATATAAATGGTTATTTAAATAGAAAAGCATTTTTTTTGCTTGTGCCCTTTCGGGTAATCTATTATATTTGCACCCGCTAAATGCGATTTTCCTCCTTAGCTCAGTTGGTTAGAGCATCTGACTGTTAATCAGAGGGTCCTTGGTTCGAGCCCAAGAGGGGGAGCATAATGAATAGAAAAGCTGCACGGTAGTGCGGCTTTTTTTGTTTCTGGGGCTTGGGCGAGAAGTTTATCCTGAGCGAAGTCGAAGGGAGCCCAAGAGGGGAGCATAATGCATAGAAAAGCTGCACGGTAGTGCGGCTTTTTTTTGTTTTGAATTTTTCGTAGAAAACAAATTCTTAATTAGATATCAAGATAATTCTTGCCATTAAAGGAGTGGGTCAATGGAATAGGGGATATTTTTAAATTTACTTTAAATTTATTTAGAATAAATATAAATAATTTTGGAACGGTGAATGCTTTTGTCTAGTTTTGGCAACTCAATAGTTAAACACTGAATAATTCAAAAAATCATGAAAATCTTTAAATTTTTAATTATTGCTGCCATTGCTGGTGGTTTAATGGTTGCTTGTTCTGACGACGACGATGCCATGGACGATGACATGCAAGCGGTCGCCACATGTGACGACGGTATACAAAACGGCGACGAAGAAGGCGTCGATTGCGGGGGTAGCGCTTGTGCACCCTGCGTAGCTGCCGCAACTTGTGATGACGGCATACAAAACGGTGATGAAGAAGGTGTTGACTGCGGCGGAACCGCATGTGCGCCATGTACCACCGGAGTTGAAATACCAGCTACATATGTTTTTGAACGTAATGGGGAATCCACGGTAAGTTTTAGTGGTCAAACCACTCGACTTAAAATGGCTAAAGAAATATTAGGCAAGTTGAGGGATAACAGTTCTACCCAACAAGAAATTACTGCAGCTTATGACCACCAACCAGATGCAATGGACTTTAGTGATGCTGATTTAAATAGTTCGGACAAGCAAGTTCGTAATAAAACTGCCGGTTCATTCTTCTTCAAAAATAAAGTGCCAGCCATTGCTGCTTCAACAGTAGTTGCGGATTTTGAAGGATTTATTGCGGGCCAAGTAACTGAGGTGTTCCCAGCTTGGAACGATGTGGCCTCTGAAGGTGTAGCTGGTCAATTACCTGATGGGAGTTCTACGAGGTATGTGAACGCGAACGGATTAGAGTATGACCAAGCCTTTATAAAAGGATTGACCGGTGCTTTTGTTTCTGACCAGATAGTTGGAAATTACACTTATCCTGAAAATCTTAATCAATTTGAAGCTGCCAATGATGACGAAACCTTAGTAGATGGCAAGAATTACACTGATCTCGAGCATGATTGGGATGAGGCCTATGGTTATTTCTTTGGTTTGGCTGCTGACGGTGCTGACCCAGTTGCTGCGCTCCTTGAGGGTGGTGACCCAGGTACGTTTAGTTCTGGTGACGATGAGTTCCTTTACAAATATGTAGATAATGTAGAAGCAAACTTTGATGGAACAGCTGCAGCAATTTTTGATGCCTTTAAAGCTGGTAGAACTGCCATCTTAAATAAGGACTATGCTGAGCGTGATGCACAGGCCGATATTATTAGAGAAAAAGTTGCCATGGTTGTTGCTGTGCGCGCCATTCACTATCTAAAAGCCGGAAAATCCGGACTTGGAGATGCAAATGCCGGAACAAGGTTACACGACCTCTCCGAAGCTTATGGATTCATATATAGTCTACAGTTTTTGCTCGCGCCAGGTACCGATGATTCATTCTATTTCTCAAGGGCCGAGGTTGAAGGTTATTTAGATACCATCTATAACAATCCGACCAATGGATTCTGGGGTGTAACTGCTGAAAATTTAGATGAGGTTGCAGATGCAATCGCTGCTAAATTTAGTTTTACCGCTGCGGAAGTAGATTAAAGAATGAGCTTCACATGAATCGATTGGAATTATGTGGATGAAATAAATTGGAGGATGCAATGGCTTTGCTGTTCGCATCCTCTATTTTTATAAAGTATTTTGATTTAAATCCAAAAAAAAAGAAAATGAAAAGAAGAGTTTATTGGATAGTCCCAATTTTAGCGTTCTTTCTGGTATGGGCTTGTTCATCGGATAATGATGACACTCAGGATAGAACTGACGATATTGGTATGACAGATGATGACGGAGGAACGACAGATGATGATGGTACTTCCATGACCTTTGACCGAAGTGCCATGTTGGTAAATTGGGCTGACAACATAATTTTACCTTCGTACAACCAGTTTTTAACAGATTTAGCATCTTTTAAAACTGCTTTTGAAACCTTCCAAAATGATAGAAGTGAAGCTAACTTGGGAGCATTACGAACCGAATGGATTAATAGCTACAAAAGCTGGCAACATGTATCCATGTTCGAAATAGGTCCTGCTGAGGATAATGGACTTCGATTAAATATTAACACCTATCCCACTGACGTTGATTTGATTGAGAGCAATATTGCCTCCGGCACCTATAATTTTGAGCTATCATCAAATCGAGATTCACGAGGGTTTCCTGCCTTGGACTATCTTTTGAATGGTATCGCAGACACCGAAGCAGATATTGTTTCTGTTTTTACCGATGGTTCAACGGGTGATGCACATGTAACTTACGTATCCGATATCATTGACGATATTGAGACTAGGGTTACAACGGTCCGCGACGCTTGGCAAGGAGGTTATCGTGATACGTTTGTTGAAAACGATGGGTCTTCGGCTACTGCGTCCGTTGATAGATATGTAAACGATTTTATTTTCTATTACGAAAAATTTCTAAGGGCCGGTAAGATGGGCATACCTTTGGGTGTATTCTCACGTACCCAAACACCTACATTAGTTGAGTCGTACTATTATCCTGAGCTTTCAAATGAGTTGTTTTTAGACGGGTTATCCGCTGTAGAAGACTTTTTTAATGGGGTTGCTTTTGGCACCGAAAATCCTGGGGAAAGTTTGGCTTCTTATCTAACAACCTTAGATCAAGAAGAACTTCGTGATGAAATACGTAATCAATTTGAAAGCGCAAGAATGGCTGTTGGAGATTTAGAGCCGTTTAGAACAGAATTGGAAACGAACAATCCTGCTGTAGATATGTTTTCCGCCTATGAAGAAGTTCAGGCTGCGGTTGCCATGTTTAAAGTAGATATGGTGTCAGCAATGAGTATAGCCATTGATTTTGTTGACGCCGATGGGGACTAAATGAAGAAAACACTCCAACAATATTTTTCAAAGCAATCGGAGGCCGCCACATTGGCGGTCTTTCGTATTTTTTTTGGAATCATGATGATTTGGAGTGTCGTCCGATTTTGGTACAATGGATGGATAGAAAGCCTGTACCTAGAGCCTATCTTCCATTTTTCGTATTATGGGTTTGAATGGGCCAAACCCATTGGAAACTGGACCTATCTTCTTTTTATCATCTCTGGTGTTGCTTCCTTTTTGGTGTTGATAGGGTATAAGTACCGTATGGCGATAGTCTTGTTTTTTCTATCCTTCACGTACATCGAATTGATGGATAAGACCACATATCTTAATCATTACTACTTCATCAGTATTCTATCTTTTCTTTTAATTTTTATTCCTGCTCATGCCTACTTTTCCGTGGATGCGAAATTGAACCCTAAACAGCGATTCCAATACGTTCCCAAATGGTCGGTCGACGCTATCAAGCTGTTGTTGGCCATTGTTTATGTTTATGCAGGTCTTGCCAAATTGAATTCAGATTGGTTAATAGAGGCTATGCCACTTCGTATTTGGCTCCCTTCAAAAACTGAAATACCCTTAATTGGCGAATTGTTGGGATACCCATGGGTACATTATGTTTTTAGTTGGTTTGGAGCTTTCTATGATCTTACGATTCCTTTCTTCTTATTGTACAAACCCACACGTTGGATGGCTTTTTTCTTTGTGGTGGTCTTTCATATTATGACTCGTGTATTGTTCAATATTGGAATGTTTCCATACATCATGATTGTTTCTTCCCTAATCTTTTTTAGTAGTGGAGTGCACCACAAAATACTGAGCTTTTTCGCTTCCCTTTTAAAAGTCAATAAGACTCAATTCGACAATGGACGTCAGTTCAAGCTCCAGCCTAAATTTCGAGAACAGTTCGTTTATGGAATCGTAACCCTATTCTTTGTCATTCAATTATTACTGCCTTGGCGTTATTTGACCTATCCTGGTGAGTTGTTCTGGACAGAAGAGGGCTACCGATTTTCTTGGCGGGTCATGCTTATGGAAAAGGCGGGCTATTGCCAATTTAAAATTGTGGATGGTACGTCTGGGAAATGGTTTTACGTAGACAACACTGATTTCTTGACACCTTTTCAAGAGAAACAGATGTCTTTTCAACCTGATTTTATATTGGAATACGCCCATTACCTAAAAAATCACTTTGAAAGCCAAGGACATAAAAACATTGAAATATACGTAGAGAGTTACGTAACCCTAAATGGTCGCAGGAGCACGGGTTATGTAGACCCAAAGGTCAACTTGGTCGAAGAGAAAGAGTCTTTTCGCCATAAAACATGGATAATCCCTTTTAAAGATGATATCAAAGGCATTTAGTTTAGTGCTATTCTTTTTTACGGTCACCTCGGTTTGTGGCCAATTTACTGTAAGCGGTATTGTAACAGATGACGATGGGGCCCCGCTTGAGGGTGCTGAAGTATATTTGAGGCAGGCACAAACCCTTTCCATTACCGACGAAGATGGTCGTTTCGCTATAGAAAATGTTGAAGAAGGGCGCTACGACATTGTCATTTTTACTTTGGGATACCGGGTCATGGAAAAAAGCTTGGAAGTATCCGAATCAGTAGCACTTCAGTTTCAATTGGAGGCATTGGAAGTACAAGAACTCTCGGAAGTGGTGATAACCCAAGAGCGCGAAAAAGTCTTTGCACTTCAAAAGCTGAAGACTGTTGAAGGTACGGCGATTTATGCCGGAAAAAAGAGTGAAGTCATTTTAGTGGAAAATTTGGTAGGTAATCTGGCCACCAATAATGCAAGACAGGTATACAATCAGGTGGTTGGGTTAAACATCTATGAGGATTGCAATGCAGGACTACAGTTGAACATTGGTGGCAGAGGTTTAGATCCAAATCGTTCGGCAAACTTCAATATACGTCAAAATGGATACGACATCAGTGCCGATGCCTTGGGTTATCCTGAAAGCTATTACACCCCACCGGTTGAAGCATTGTCAGAAATTCAAGTGGTACGTGGAGCAGCTTCCTTGCAATATGGATCTCAATTTGGGGGGTTGATAAACTTTAAGTTCAGAAAGCCCAACCCCAATAAAAAAATAGAGCTGGTTTCTAGGCAAACTTTGGGTTCGTTTGATTTGTTCACCAGTTTCAATAGTCTTTCCGGGACTGTCGGTGATTTTAGTTACTACACCTTTTTCAATTATAAACAAGGCCAATGCTTTAGGTGCAACAGTGATTTTACCAGCCGCAACTATTATGGCCAGTTTGGATACCAAATTTCGTCGAAGACGAAGCTTAGTTTTGAAGCAACCCTTTTCAATTACCTAACCAAGCAGCCTGGTGGGTTGACCGATACGCAATTTCAAGAAGACCCTACGTTTACCAATCGTGATAGAAATTGGTTCAAGGTAGATTGGAAATTGTTCACGGTAAGATTGGAACACCAATTTTCTCCCAAAACAGATTTCAGCACATACTTTTCTACCTTAAATGCCGAGCGAAACGCTCTGGGCTTTCGCGTAAATCGAGTTTTTCAGGCAGATGACCCCGAATCCCCAAGGGAATTGTTGGTAGATAATTTCGACAATATTTCTGCAGAAACAAGATTGCTTACACGATATCAATTAAAGGAAAGACAATCCGTGTTTTTGATTGGAGCCAAATACTACCAATCTTTTGGGGGACAACAACAAGGTCCGGGCAATACGGCAACTAACGCTGATTTCAGTTTTGCAACAGAAGAATTTCCCAATTATGAAAGGCAAGCACAATTCGATTTTCCAAATCTAAACCTTGCGCTGTTTGGGGAGAACGTATTTCAGATTTCAAAGAAGTTTTCCGCAACTCCCGGATTTCGTTGGGAGTATATCAAAACGGAAAGCGAAGGTTTTTTCAAAAGAATTTTTCTTGATTTGGCGGGTAATCCCCTGCTGAACGAGGAAGAGCCAGACAACCGAACTTTTGAACGTAACTTCTTGTTACTTGGCCTTGGTCTTTCATACAAGGCAACACCATCAGTGGAGATTTATGGAAACATCTCCGAAAATTATCGCTCAGTTACCTTCAACGATATTCGAATTATAAATCCCTCTTTTCTGGTAGACCCCGATATTCGAGATGAAGAAGGCTACACGGCTGACTTGGGCGTACGGGGCAGATGGGAAGATAAAATCACGTATGATGTTGGTGTTTTTGGTTTGGCGTACAACGCAAGAATTGGGGAAATACAATTTGAAGACACTGATGGTTCGGTAAAAAGACTCCGAGGTAATATTGGAGATGCCTTTATTTATGGTGCTGAAGCTTTTGCAGATTGGAACATCAAGGCGTTTCTCGCGCCAGCCAACAACAAAATGAAATTGAATCATTTTGTGAATGTAGCGTATACTGATTCAGAATACCGGAGATCACAACGAAACAACGTTGAGGGGAAAAAAGTTGAATTCATTCCAAGAATCAATTTCAAAACAGGTATCAACTTCGGATATGCCAACTTTTTGGCCAGTCTTCAGTACACTTACGTCTCTGAACAATTTACGGATGCTACGAATGCACCACCCTTATTTGAGAACGCACCCGGAGCCGGAGTTGTTGGTACCATACCTTCTTATGATATTATGGACTTGTCCATGTCTTATTCGTGGAAGAGGTTGAAATTGGAAGCTGGCATAAACAACTTGCTAGACAACGCATATTTTACGCGAAGAGCAACCGGTTATCCTGGTCCTGGAATCATTCCTGCAGAACCAAGAACCTTCTATACCACCTTGCAAGTGAAATTGTAACCTTAAGCAAGACCTAATTGGTAGTTTTTTCTGAACTATGGAACATTAGGGTGAATGTCATTTCGTACTAAAGCTGTTATATCCAATGGCGGCGAGAACATCTTTGGACTTTTTGCTCAATAATCAGGAAATCGGATTAAAGGTTGAAAAGTAATGTGAAAGCGTGGCTTTTTTATTTTGGGGTTTTGGAAAGAGCAATCCAATGATATTTTTAGAAAAGTAATATATCTCATTTACCAAGAGTTTTCGAGCGGAAAAATAATTTTGCCTTTAACTTTTTTCGTACACATGAAATGAAAATGTTGTACCCTGCCATTATCCCATAAAAGACACTTCGCAAAAACTACTCTGGTCAGGTTTAGTTCTTCAATTTTAGTTGAGGCTGAAAATCAAGCATTTAGATGCATTCTAAATTGGTTTCAACACTTTTAATTCTCCCCTTATTTTGCCATATTACTAATAAATTAACAAATTTTGGCAAACTGTGTAATTAAAAAGCGGTGTTTATTAAACAAAATTCAATTTTGTTTAAGCATTACCACATTTCGCCAAACAATTAATCCAATAAATTATGGCTAATGTTTTATGGTTGCAAGGAGGGGCTTGTAGTGGCAACACCATGTCTTTCTTAAATGCCGAAGAACCCACTGTGGTTGAGTTGATTACTGATTTTGGACTCAACATTCTTTGGCACCCGACAACAGGTCTTCAAATTGGGGACCAAGTGCAAGACTTATTAAAGGATATCCTTGATGGAAAGGTCCAAATGGATATTCTGGTCTATGAAGGTTCTTTAATCCAAGGACCAAACGGTACGGGAACCATGAACTTCTTTGCAGACCGACCGATGATGGATTGGATTAAGGAGCTTTCTGAAGTGGCAGGTTATGTGGTCGCTATAGGGGATTGTGCTACTTGGGGAGGTATTCCTGCAGTGCCACCGAATCCAAGCGAATCCACCGGACTGCAATTCCATAAAAAAGCCAAGGGTGGTTTCCTTGGTGCGGATTATGTTTCCAAAGGGGGACTTCCGGTTATTAATGTGCCTGGTTGCCCAGCCCACCCGGATTGGATTACCCAGATTTTGGTAGCTATCGCTGTAGGACGTATTGGGGATGTTTTGATTGATGAATACCACCGGCCCAAAACGTTCTTTACCAACTTTGTACAAGACGGTTGCACGAACGTGACCAACTTCGCCCAGAAGGTTGATGGCGGATTTGGCACACGAGGTGGCTGTCTGTTTTATGAGGTAGGTTGTAGAGGACCAATGACACGCGCGAGTTGTAATAACATTTTATGGAACCGTCAATCCAGTAAAACACGAGCCAATCACCCCTGTTTGGGTTGTACCGAACCTGGATTTCCACACAATGACCTCCAAAAAGGAAGTGTTTTTAAAACCATGAAATATCTCGGCTTCCTTCCTAAAGAAGTGCCTACGGGTCGAACAAAACTGGCCTATTATATGGAAGCAGGATTCCAAAAGGTACTTCCTACCAACAAAAGAATCATGGAAACTTCAAAATAATTGACAACTAACTAGAAAAGATAAAATGGCTGTTAAAGAATTGAATATTTCTCCCGTTGGTCGTGTTGAGGGAGATTTGGATGTAAAAGTCTACATCGATGAAGGAAAAGTGACCAAAGCCCATACGCAAGCAGCAATGTTTCGTGGGTTTGAAAAAATCATGTCGGGGAAGGACCCACAATCTGGATTAATCGTTACGCCCCGTATCTGTGGTATTTGTGGAGGTTCTCACCTCTATTGTGCTTCGTCCGCCTTGGATACCGCTTGGGGAACGCAGCTTTCACCAAACGCTTTGTTGCTTAGAGCAATTGGACAGGCCACGGAAACCATCCAAAGTATCCCACGATGGTTTTATGCCATCTTCGCAACGGATATGGCAAACAAGAAATTTGCCAACCAACCGCTGTACAAAGAGGTGGTAAAGCGATGGTCAGCTTATGTGGGTGAGACCTTTCAGACCGGATTGACCGCTAGTGGACTTCCAGTGCAAGTCTATGCGCTTTTTGGAGGGCAGTGGCCGCACTCCAGTTACATGGTTCCAGGAGGCGTGATGTGTGCGCCTACCTTAAAGGACGTCACAAGAGCCTATGCTATTATGAACCAATTCAAAAATGACTGGTTAGAGCCAGTTTGGTTAGGTTGTACTATTGAAAGATATATGGAAATCAAGTCTTGGGAGGATATGTTGGCTTGGTTGGAAGAAAGTGATTCCCACAAAAACAGTGACTTGGGACTTTATATCCGAGCTGGACTAGAGTTTGGTTTGGACAAGTTCGGTAAAGGGGTTGAGAAATTCCTGGCCTTTGGAACGTACTTGCACAAAGACATGTACAACAATCCTACCATAGAAGCAAGAAATAAGGCTTTGATAAGTCCTAGTGGCTTCTTCGATGGGGAGAACTGGCATGAGTTTGACCACATGAAGGTCAGCGAACATGTGAAGCACTCTTGGTTTGGTGACCAAGAAGATGGATTGCACCCATGGGATGAACCCATTCCAACACCAGTGAAATCCCAACCGTTACACCATTCAGATTTTGATGGAAAATACAGTTGGTCAAAGGCACCCAGATATGATGGTTATGCTGCTGAAGCAGGACCCATGGCGCGTTGTATCATGGCTGGTAATCCAGCGAATCATGAACATCAAATTAGAGACCCATTCTTTATTGATGCCTATCGCAAATTAGGTGGGGCCAGTGTTTTCACTCGGGTATTGGCCAGAGTTCATGAAGCACCAAGAATCTATCAATTAATTGATGAGTGGCTAGGTCAGATTGATTTGGATGGGGAGTTTTACAGCAAACCTATTGAAAAAGATGGTAAAGGATTTGGCGCTACCGAAGCGGCAAGAGGTGCTTTGGCACATTGGATTGAAGTTGAGAATGGCGTCATCAAAAACTATCAGGTGATGGCACCTACCACTTGGAATGTAGGTCCAAATGATGGCAATGATAATCCTGGACCTATCGAAGCTGCCTTGGAAGGGACAGATATCGAAGATGTGAAAGACCCAGTTGAAGTGGGTATGGTAGCCCGTTCATTTGATTCATGTCTCGTTTGTACGGTACATGCACATGATGAAAAGAGCGGTGTTGAACTTTCAAAATTCAAAATTTAGAAGAGACAACGTTAAACAAAACCAATACAATTTGAGACCTGTCGGACCTATTTTGGCCTGGCGGGTCTCACTTTTCAAAAAGCAAAAAGAAGACGGAAATATGAAAACGGCCATAATGGGTTTTGGAAATCCAGTAAGAAGCGATGATGCAATCGGTATTTATGTAATAGAGGAACTTCGGAAAAGTGTTGAAAACGTTGACGATGTGAGTCTTTTTGATATGGGGACTGCTGCTTTCGAAGTTCTCTTTGGACTAAAAGGTCATGATAAAATCATCTTGGTAGATGCCGTAATCAATACGAATGAGCCCATTGGCACTTTGTTTAAGGTTCCGGCGGAAGAAGTATTGCGTGCTCCACAAGAAGACCCCATGGTTTTTCTACATGGAATGAAATGGGACCAAGCCCTTTCCTACGCCAAAAAAATAATGGGAGATGCTTACCCAGAAGATATCAGTGTATACCTCATCGCCATAGACAATACAAAATTAGAGGTTGACCTAAGTAGAACGGTAAAAGAAGCAGGGGATAAGGTGGTAAACCACATTATAGATGAACTCAAAGCTCTCAAAGTATCATGAACTCCGAAGTGGTTTTGCGGTCATCCCACGTGCTGTTAAAGGCTGAACTGGTTCAAAAGGTTTTCCAGCAAATTCATTACGCCTACGTGACGTATGTAAAAGATAAGAAACACCTATTGGTTACTCCGGTGAGTAGTCAATGGTTTGTAAAAATGTACGAACCGACCCAATTCTTATTAAAAGACCGAAACCTTAAAGGCGATAAGGTTCTCGCTGTGCGGGAAATATTTATTGATAATGATTTGAATAGTTCTGATCGTGAATTGAGCTATGAATGGATTGAAAAGACCAATCTTTTGAAAATTTCAGTATGAAGGAAAAGGAAAAAGAGGACGATGCTTGGTTGCAAGATGCCGAAGTTCAAACGCGAATTGAAAAAGAAAGGGGAAGATGGGTGGTCTCCCTGGTTTTTATTGATACCAAAAACCCGTCACGAATATTGGTAAATGAGATTGTAGACTATCGTTCCAAAAATTTAGCCGAAATCCATGCTAGAAATATGCAGCAGACAGCGGCTAAAGACGTAAGGGGAACACAAAAAGTGAAAAAGGATGATTACGATATTAACAACAACTGAGCATGAATCACATACTAAGGGAATCATTGATTCAGTGGACCGTTTGAATGAATTGGTGCAAGTTTCAATTGAGAATACCCCTTTGAAAAAAGGAGATAAGCTAATTCGAGTTGAAAATGACAAGATTCAGCCTACGATTGATTGGTTTGACACCGAACCCCCGTATCTGTTTCCACAAATAGCGTTAAATCCGAATAATTTACTTGCCCTGCTATTTTATAAAATAGGCAATGAGCAACAAGCCTTTCAATATGTTTCCCAATCGGATGACTTATATAAGCATCTGTTGTTGGCCACCAATCTCAAATTTGGTTATGAAATTGAACCAGAAGCGCTATTGGGGTTGAGTGCACATAACAAAGCTATTCTTCATCACTATGGCAATCTTTCTTCAAGAATCAGTTTTAATGAGCTGCGAGAACTTTACGCAAATGCCCTTCAGCAGGCTAGTAGTGCTGATGTAAAAAGCTACACAGCCAAACATTATCTCAATTTGTTGTTGGATGCCCAACGGTTTGAAGAAACCATAGCTTCAAGTGAAGCTTTTTTGAAGGAAGCGAAATCAAAGGCTGCTCAAATAGCCTTATCGATGCAATGGTGTACCGCTAGTTTTAAAAACCTACAACTGCCTTACGATTCAAACACACTCAAAACCATCTTGGCAAAACAAGAAGAATGTGTTCAATACCTTCAAGCGAATGATTTGTATTTGAATGCAGCGCTGTTGTCCATGGAAGCTTGTGATGTAGCCAATTTTCTAGGGGATTTTCCATTGGCCAAAGCACATATTAATACTTCTATCAAAATCTTCAAGGAGGAAGAAGCGACCGAATTTTTAGGCGAGGCGGGTTTGAAAAAAGCACATCTGCTTTATCATTGGTCCAAGAATGGAAGTCCGCAATACTACAAAGCGGCGATTAATGCCTTTCAGGATACCTTGAAGGTCTTTAAACAAGATACCTACCCAGATTACTTTGCTGAAGTCCAACATGCCTTGGCACTCATCTATTCTGAGATTCCTGCGCCGCCAGATGAAAAACCAATGTGGACGGCGTTTTGTGCTTCGGCTTTCAAGGAAGCATTGGAATTCTATGCAATGGAGACTTATCCCTATGAACACGCGATGGTTTGTCACAATTATGCCACGGCCCTAATGGATTTTCCGCCAGCAAAACTTCATAACAATCATGAAAAGGCCTATGGTTTTTTCGAAGATGCTTTACAAATCCGTACTGCTGAAAAGTATCCTACAGAGAGGGCTTTGACCCTTTTGAATCAACTGGAACTGGGTTGGCTGATGCACAATGAAGATGGAAAACAGGAAGAGGAAAGATTAGAATCTATGCGAAGAAAGGCGCAAGAAATCACATACTTGGTTACTGATGAAAACCTCTTGAACCGAGCCAAAGAGCAGCTGGAAAAATTAGAACAATTAAAGACCATAATATAAGCCTATGCACGAGACATCCATAGTAAATAGCATTATGAAGACTTTGGAATTGGAGTTTGAAAAAGAAAAGCTCGATAAGATGAAATCCATTCACCTAAAGGTGGGTATCCTTTCGAATATCGAACCCAGATTACTTCATAACGCCTACAGCGCATACCATATGATGCATCCGGAATATAGTACGGTTACATTGAACATAGAATCCACAGAACTCAAAATTCAATGTGAGGTCTGCAACCATATCACCCGGATTAAAAATTATCGGTTCCTCTGTGAAAACTGTGGACGACCGAGCAAGAATATTATACAAGGAGAAGAATTGTTAATACATAAAGTAGAATTTGAAGATTAAGCTATGATAGAAAAGTCACCAAAAACCGCTAGAGGTACCGTACAGTGTGAAAACACCAATATTCATTTGTTAAAGGCCAACGATTTTGTTGCAGATATCATCCGTAAAGAAGTGGCCAAAACCAAGACCCTTTTGATTAATGTTACCTCTTCCCCAGGAAGTGGCAAGACTACTTTGATGCAAAAGACCGCTGAAAAGTTGAAAGACAAAATCAATATGGCTGTTATGGTCGGGGATTTGGAAACGGAGCGTGATGCCGAACGTATTCGGGAGACCGGAATTCACGCCCTTCAAATCGTTACAGGAGGTATATGTCATTTGGAAGCCCAAATGGTGCATCAAGTACTGGATAAGTTTGATTTGGAAAACTTGGACGTCTTGTTTATCGAGAATGTTGGGAATTTGGTTTGCCCAGCTTCCTTTGACTTGGGAGAAGACTATCGGATAACCCTATTGGCCACTACCGAGGGGGATGACAAACCCAAAAAGTACCCAAAAATGTTCCTGACGACTGATTTGATGGTGGTGTCAAAATCAGATTTATTGCCTTATCTACCCTTTACCGTAGAAGCCGTAACCAAAGACGCCAGAGAGGTTAACCATGAATTGGAAGTCATTCAGGTGTCAGCGCTAGCAGATGAGGGTATTGATGAATGGTGCGATTGGTTAATGGAAAAAATAAATGATAAGAAAGGCTTTTAAGCCGAATGCTTAAAACCTTTAAAATACAAATTGGTGGTCAAGTCCAAGGAGTCGGGTTTCGTCCCTTCGTCTTTAATCTGGCCCAAGAACACCAACTAAAAGGCACGGTAAGTAATAATGCCAAAGGCGTATTGATTTATGTGAATGGAACTAGTGCAACCTTGATGAATTTTATGGAAGACATTTTGGAAAAAGCACCGGGTGCAGCAATCATCCGGAACCATGCTGTGGACGAAATCGAATCCATGGCGTTCGAGAACTTTTCCATTGTTCCTTCCCAAAAAACCACCAAAGTAACCATACCCCTTACGGCGGACTTTGCCATCTGCAGCTCTTGTAAAAAAGAAATTCAAGACCCAAACAATCGAAGATATCGGTATGCCTTTACCACCTGCACGCAATGTGGGCCAAGGTATGCTATCACAAAAAGGTTCCCATTTGAACGGGCACATACGACGATGAGTCAATTTGCCATGTGCGAGGGTTGTGTAGCTGAATATGAAAATCCAAAGGATTCCAGATTCCATTCCCAAACCAATAGTTGTGAGGATTGTGGAATTACAATGCGACTGCTAGCGAATTCAGGGGAACCCGTTTCCGTCGAAAACGAAAAGGCCATTTTGGCTACAGTTGCTCGTTTCCTAAAGGATGGAGCCATTGTCGCTTTGAAAAATACCAATGGCTACCTGTTATGTGTAGATGCCACAAATCCTGAAGCCGTTAAGAAATTGAGACAAAGAAAACAGCGTCCAACCAAACCGTTTGCTTTGCTATTTCCGAGTATGGAAAAAATCCAGGAAGCCTTCGAGGTATCCAACGACGAACAGAAAGCTTTGGAATCAAGAGTCTGCCCTATTGTGCTTTTGGAAGCTAAGCAACAAACAAAAAGGCACTTAGCTAAGGAAGTAGCTCCTGGATTAGACCGTTATGGAGTGATGCTGCCCTCAAGTGCTTTGTTGACTTTGCTTTCCATAGAAGCACAAATCCCTTTGGTAGCTACCAGTGGAAATATTCATGGTTCACCTATTCTTTCCTCGGAAAAAGAAGCTAGAGAAAAGCTGGGTGCCGTGGCAGATTACTTTTTGAATCACAATTTGGAAATTGTTTTTCCTCAAGATGATTCGGTAATGCATTTCGCGGATAAGCAACGAATTTTGTTGCGCCGTTCTAGAGGGTTAGCTCCCAACCTTATGGGATACACGCCCAAGACTAGCGAGAAGGTATTAGCCATGGGGGCACATTTAAAAAGTACGCTAGCCTTTACGCCGAATGGACATACTTATGTGAGTCCGTATTTTGGAAATTTGGATTCCTTCGAGGTACTCCAGCGGTATACGGACACCTTGCAACGGTACACCCAACTATTTGAAGAATTGCCTGAAGTGGTTTTGGTAGATAAACATCCTGGGTATCAAAGCACGATTTTAGGAAAAGAACTCGCCACAAATTGGAAAGTTCCTGTAGTTGAGGTGCAACACCATAAAGCGCATTTTGCAAGTGTTTTGGCAGAACATGATTTGTTCCAAACTACAACACCTGTTCTTGGAATGATCTGGGATGGGACTGGTCTTGGTGACGACGGTATGATTTGGGGCGGAGAGTTTTTCGTGTACCGGAATCATCAAATGGAACGAAGGGCCCACTTTGAATACTTTGACACCTTGGCAGGGGATAAAATGGCTAAAGAACCTCGACTCTCATTATTCAGTTTGGTCAATTCGGAAGCTGGGGTTGAGGACAAGTTTTCAAAAGAGGAACTTAAGATTTACCAAAAACTGAAGGAGAACTCAAAACTTAAAACATCATCTGTTGGTAGATTGTTTGACGCGGTTGCTTCTTTATTGGAAGTTTTGGATGTTTCCAGCTATGAGGGGGAAGCTGCCTTGCTTTTGGAAAATCTGGCTTGGCAGTATTCGGGGGAATGTATCGATTTGTTAAAAGTGCAATCTTTTAAAAATGTTCCTTCAAAAGCAATCATGGAACGCCTTATTGCCTTAAAACATCAAGGAGAATCCAAAGCCAAATTAGCGGCTAGTTTCATATATACCTTGGCAAGGGTAGTGGTTAAAATGGCAAAGACTTTTGAAATACCGACTATTGCTTTTAGCGGAGGGGTGTTTCAAAATAGACTTTTAGTAAAAACCTTAAGAGATATGGCAAGAAATAATGGTTTTACACTTTACTTCAATCAGGAAGTATCCAGTAACGATGAAAATATAGCATTGGGCCAATTGGCCTTTTATCAAAACATAAAAGAATAAGTTATGTGTTTAGCGATTCCAGGAAAAATCAAAAGTATTGATACCATCCACGACGGTCTGGTACGTATGGCAAAGGTTTCCTTTGGCGGAATTACCAAAGAGGCCAGTTTAGAGATGCTGCCCGACGCCGAAGTGGACGATTATGTATTGGTTCACGTAGGGGTTGCGATTAGCAAAGTGGATGAAGAGGAAGCTCAAAAAACCTTCAGCTATTTGGAAGAAATTGGAGAGCTGGGCGAATTGGAAGATGTAGACGAATATTTACCAAAAAAAGAATAAAACAAGCAGCTATGAAATATTTATCGGAATATCGGGACCCTGAGTTGGCAAAAAAGTACTTGGAGGAAATCAAAAATACGGTTTCAAGACCATGGTCCATTATGGAAGTATGCGGCGGACAAACCCATAGCTTGGTCAAGAACGGAATCATTGAGATGTTGCCCAAAGAAGTCACCATGATTCATGGCCCGGGTTGTCCGGTCTGCGTTACCCCCTTGAACTTGATTGACAAGGCCATACATTTAGCGTTGGAAAAAGGAGTTATTCTATGCTCATTTGGAGATATGCTTCGCGTACCGGGTTCTGAAAAAAGCCTCTTGGAAGCAAAAGCAGAAGGTGCAGATGTTCGTATTCTATATTCACCTTTGGAAGCTGTAAAAATCGCAGAAGACCACCCTGAAAAAGAGGTTGTCTTTTTTGCGGTTGGTTTTGAGACTACGGCACCAGCCAATGCCCTTTCCGTGATTCATGCACACCGTAAAGGACTGAAGAATTATTCCATTTTGGCATCCCATGTTTTGGTACCTCCCGCAATCAAGGCAGTTATCGATGATGAAGAAAGTCGAATCGATGGCTTTTTAGCCGCAGGTCATGTTTGTACCATTATGGGCAACACGGAATACCATCCACTTTCTGCAAAATATAAAGTACCTATTGTCGTGACCGGTTTTGAACCCTTGGATGTGCTTCAAGGTATTCTAATGGTGATTCGCCAATTGGAACAAAGTCAATCCGAAGTGGAAAATCAATATGCCCGTATCGTTCGTGAAGAGGGCAACGTTGAGGCACAAAAAGTGATTCACGAAGTATTTGAAGTGCGAAATCAGATGTGGCGTGGTATCGGTGAAATTCCCATGAGCGGATATGGTGTGAAACCAAAATATGTTGACTTTGATGCCACTAAAAAGTACCGCGTATCCATAAAGGAAGCTCCTGAAAATCCAAGATGTATATCGGGACAAATCATGAAAGGCATTAAAAAGCCTTATGAATGTGGTCAGTTTGGAAGAAAGTGCAAACCTTCAAATCCACTGGGTGCCCCTATGGTGAGTAGTGAAGGTGCGTGCGCCGCGTATTATCATTTTTCAGGGATGGTTGAAGCATAAAAATTGATAGAATAAATTCTCAAAAGTGCTGACAACCGTCATTCTGAACTCGTTTCAGAATCTCATCCAAATGTCATTAACTGCTTGAAAGAGATGAGACCCTGAAATGAATTCAGGGTGACGAGAAGTGTTAGGATAAAAGGAAATATGCAAAAGACAAAATCGGAAGAGAAAAAATTACGCATGCAGTTGCAATGCCCTATGCCCAAATTGGATTTTGATGTCATTACCTTGGGTCATGGTAGCGGGGGTTTATTGACCAATAAATTGCTGGATAGTGGCGTATTTGACCTTTTGTCAAATCCTATTTTAGACGCTCGCCATGACGGAGCTTTTTTGGAGCTTGAGGGGAAAACCGCATTTTCTACGGACAGTTTTTTGGTATCACCCATCTTCTTTCCAGGAGGAAATATTGGGGAATTGGCCGTCAACGGAACGGTGAATGATTTGGCTATGTGTGGGGCTATCCCAAAATATCTATCCTTGAGCTTTATCATCGAAGAAGGACTAAAAGTTTCAGAGTTTTGGGAGGTTCTGGTCGCAGTGAAATTCGCTTGCGAAAAAGCAGGGGTGCATGTAGTTACTGGAGATACTAAAGTGGTAGAAAAAGGGAAGGGGGATAAAATCTTTGTTAATACCTCTGGCATTGGGACAGTGCATACCAAAGCAAATATCGCAGCTAGTACTATCAAAAAAGGAGATAAAATCATTATTAGCGGACAAGTAGCTACCCATGGTATGGCCATTATGTCGGTTCGTGAAGGTTTGGAATTTGATTCCGAAATACAAAGTGATACGACCAACCTGAATCATACCATAGTTAACCTTTTGGACCAGTTTGGAGAAAACATACATCTATTAACAGATCCCACCAGAGGGGGAGTGGCCACGGTCCTTAAGGAAACCGCACAATCCATTAAGTTGGGCATTGACATCTTTCAAAAAGGCCTCCCTATAAATGACCAAGTTTCCAGCGCCTGCGAACTATTGGGACTTGACCCGTTGTACGTAGCTAACGAAGGTCTGTTCATTGCTTTTGTCGAGGAAGCAGTAGCAGATGAGTTCCTTTCTGAATTGCAAAAAGATGAAAATGGAACCCATGCCAAAATTATTGGTACGGTCACAGAGGAACATCCCGGCCAAGTAATTCTCGAAAGTGCGATCGGTGGAAAACGCGTAGTGAGCATGTTGCCCGGGGAACAATTACCACGAATCTGCTAATATGAATTTTTCAACGCTGGGCAAACAGGTGTCCAATCCGTACATTTTTAAAGGCTCCGAACAGAAACCTTTTTTGGCCCCTAGAGGAGTCCATTTCCTCAATGATATGCTCTTTGTTTCAGACACTGGGCAGAACAGGGTTTTTATATGGAAAAAGTTACCTGATACATTACATCAAGAACCAGATGTGGTTTTAGGGCAACAAGATGTGCAAAGCTCAGGGAGAAATGCGGGAGGTAGGGTAACAGGCGAGAGTTTGCAATATCCTTCAGGAATTTGGAGCGATGGAAAACGTTTGATTGTTGGAGATGCCTGGAATCATCGTGTCTTGATTTGGCAAGAGTTGCCCACCAAGCATGGACAAGCTGCAGATGTAGTGTTGGGACAGCCCAATTTTGAATCAAATGAAGTAAACGTTGAGGGAATTTCAAAAAATCCTACGTCTAAAAGTTTGCATTGGCCATACGGTGTGTTTTCCGATGGGGAACAACTTTGGGTGGCCGATACCGGAAATCGTAGAATCCTGTTTTATGAAACCATCCCTCAAGAAAATTATACTGCTGCGGATAAGGTGATAGGGAAACCTAACTTTACCACTAGGGATTATGAAAACAATCAACCCATCTGGCCGTATTCCGTTAAAGTAAATGGAGATGGTGTTTTGGCCGTGGCGGATACGCAATTCTACAGAACTTTGATATGGCGTAATTGGGAAACGGCTTTCCATAACCCAGCAGATGTAATCATAGGCCAGCCTGATTTCGATGCCTGTGGTCAAAATCAATATGGACTTTTTCCAGATTCCCATACTTTAAACTGGACGTATGATGTCTGCTTCTATAAGAAAGGATTGTTGGTCAACGACACAGGAAACAGCAGACTACTGTATTTCGATAAAATTCCGGAAACCAATAGCAAGGCGGCAAATGCAGTAATTGGTAAACGTGATTTCAAAACCGGTAGTGAGAATAAGGACACGATTGTGGGAACGGATAGTTCCTTGTACTGGCCATTTTCGATATATACGCAAGACCGTAAATTGGCAGTTGCGGATACAGGAAATCACCGGTTGGTTTTAATGGATTTATTACTTTAAAAGCCCAGATAAAGCCAGTACACCCCGACAATTATTGCAAACAACCCCCCAGCAATTCGGATACCTTGAAAGGTGTTCGGGCTCCGCATCTTTTTTGAACCATTGGCGATTCGTCCTAAAATAAAGGCATAGATTACCATAGCGAATACGGTTCCTAATGCGAATCCAATGATATAGAGCATCCCTTCAACTTGGTTTTCAAACCCCAATACCGGAAGTAACAATAAAAAGTGTGCTATTCCTGCCAATCCATGTAAAACTCCTATCAAAAAGGAAGACCAACTATTTTGTTGCAAAGATTTGCTGTGGTTGTGCTCATGTTCTAGAGTGCTATCCTCGTGATTATGGTCATGTACATGGATATACGGTTTTTCGCCTCCATGGATATGAGGATGTTTATGCCCTTTTCCTTTGAAGAAAATTCTGAAAATGACCCATATCCCAACTCCGATGAGTACAAGACCCACAAGTTGTTCGCTATACCCAGATATCAATTCTACAGGTATAACTTCTTGAAAGGCTAAAAACAGCAGTCCGATGACCAACATTCCAGTCAAATGTCCAAAGCCCCAAAACAAGCCAATACGCCATACCTTTTTTCGGGTTTCAATAGCCAAAGGGGTAATCGCAGCGAGATGATCGGGCCCAGATACCACGTGCAGCACAGATGCCAAAATTCCTGCGAAAAATGATGGAAATATCATTAAAACAAGATATTAACATTCAGCGAGATTATAACACATTGTCGGCAATTGTTTAGACGTTAGTATAGAATATGAACAACCAAAGTTTAAGGTAAATTCACAAATTGTTTTGTGGTTTGAGCCCAAAAGAGGGAGCAGAGGACTCTCAAAAATCAATAGAAATTATTACTTTTTCGACCTTTTGGAGTGAAACGCTAGGGTATAAAAATGCCCCTGAATCCAGGGGCATTCTCACTTGAGACAGAAACTAACTATGGTACTTTAAAGAATAAAGCGATATAGCGAAGATTTATAATTCATGGGTAGTGTTGAATTCTTATATGCGGAACGTTAGGGTAAACGTCATATTAGTACCAAAACCATTGCGTCTTCTGGCTGCGAAAAGGTCACCAAACTGTCGCTGGCTAATGAGGGGAACGTAAGTTTCGTTGAATAGATTCTGTACGCGTACAGAGAAAGTTCCATCCACTTCACCTAGCCATTTTTTAGGGAAAACAAAATTGGTGCCCAAATCTACGGTGGTATACCCCCTTAGCCTGAACCCATCGGCGCGTGTTGGATTTCCTTCATCGTCGAGATCAATTTGTCCGTCGTTATCCGCATCTACCAAAAAGTTGAAAGCACGGTCCCTGTTGGCCAAAGAATACAACTCTGCATTCATAGACAATCCTTTAACGGCAGGGATATTGTAACTTGCTCTTAACGAAGTAGTAAACGGTACGGTTTCAATGGTGGAAGCAGGTTGGAAGGTACCATCGTCTTGGGGGTCCACATCTGTTTCAGTAACGGAGATACTAGCGTCCAACCGCAAATCGGCCGTAGGAGCCGCTGACATGGTTACTTCAAAACCATAATTTCGTTGTGGGGCTTGAAGGCGGGATCCTTGTCCGGTTTCATCATCAAATTGAATTTGGGAAGCATCCTTGGAGAAGGCGTAGAACCCTGCCAAACCGTAAGCAAAGTCATCTCCAAGTTGTCCTCGCAATCCAAAGTCCAAACTATTCACGATTTGTGGGGATACGATTTCATCACCCTCAATCACCTCATTCGGCGCCACGTTTACCACAAGAAAAGCCAAACTTGGTATTGAAAATCCTTGCGATAGATTTGCATACAAGGTGGTGTTTTCCACAAATTCATAGGCAGCTCCAAAGTTTATGGACAAGCCCGAATTGGAACCTGAGCCTCCCAAGCGATTTTCACCGGGTGCTACCGTAGTGAAGGTTGGCGCAAAAGGCAGTACATCAAAAGAAATTACATCAAAACGCGCTCCGCCCGACAAACGTAATTCTTCGGTGACATCGATATCTGCCTGGGCGAAGATACCACCATTGAAAAGCTCGCTAGGGGCACCTTGATCTTGAATTCCACCAGCACCATCAAATCGGTTTTGGGAATCAAATGGGCCATCAGAAGAAAGGGTGACAGGTGTGGAATCATCCGACCAAAGCATTCCCCCACCGACGGTTAGCACAGCTTTGGGACTCAATTGCTTGACCCATTCCGTGCGTATGCCAGTTTGTGAGGCGGCAGTACTGGTCTGGAAAAGCCCTGGCCAAAAATCAGGTAAAGTACCACCATTGCTCTGTTGGAAAGGTCTTATATCGGCTCCTTCTTGTTGGAAGGTTAAATCGAAGTAGTACCCCAAGAATTTAAAGGACCCACCAAATAAGTCGGTGTTTTCATAAGTGGCACTTAAAGCAAGATATTCTTGCCTTACTTCATTGTCATACGAAAAGGGGTTATCCACCGGAATGGCAATTCCAGCAGCACCCTCAGGATTTGCCAGTACCTCCTCCTCAGAGAAACCAGGGGCAAAAGCCAGGTCGTTGGGTTCGCGACGGGTTCTGTTGAGCATCACTTTTAAGGATTGCTTAGGGGTAAAGTTATACCCCACCTTAGCTAGTAAAGAAAAATCATCATAAGCAGAAGTTCCATTTGGTGCGATACGCTCCCCATCAGGTCTAAATTGACCATTTGTGGTTTCCAGAGCTCCGTTTACCAAATAGGTGAACTTTCCTAAAGTACCAGATATGGTCGCCGCGGTTCTGAAATCAGTGGATTCACTTCCCAAAAAGGCGTCGCCTACCATGTAGGTTCTAGAAAAGAGTTGTACGTCTGCTGCGATTCTTTTGCTACTGGCTTCCTTGGTAAAAAACTGGATTACACCTCCGGGTGCTCCCCCTCCATAAATGGTAGAAGCTCCATAGAGCACCTCTACCCGTTCCAAAGCGGAGGGGTCAATATTACCTAAGACAGCGCCGCGAAGGCCTTCATTGGATTGCAAGGGAATACCGTCCAATAAATATAGTGGGGCTCTTCCGCGCAAGGTTGCTAGAAACACATCGTTCCCAACGGATGGTGAAGTGAAATTGGGAATGAACTTCCCCAAGGTGGCGGATAGGTCAGAGGTCTGTTCAGTATAATAGTCAAGCGTTTCGGTGGGAACAACTTCCAAGGCTCTGGGGGTTTTTGCGATTAAAACCTCCCTTCTTGAGGCGGTTACCGCTACTTCACTTAAGGCCAGAATGTTTTCAAGCAAAGTGATTTCCAAGGTAGATTCACTGTTTTCGCCAACAGTGATTTTCTCTTCGAAACGCTGATACCCCACTAGTGTTACAATGATCGTTTGCTCCCCTACCGTGACGTTTGTGAGTGTAAAATTACCCTCGTCGTCCGAGGCTATACCAAGGTTGGTCAAATTAACGCGGACATTGGCACCCAACAATGGGGTGCCGTCTATGTTTTTTACCGTACCGCTTACCGTTCCTGTTTGTGCAAATAGTGTTGCGGTAAACAACAAATAAAGAAGGGGTACTGTACATTTTTTCAATACACAAGTAATGTTTTTCATAATCTGAGTGTTTAGTTATACCAAGGCGTTGTACTTGAAGCCAATGTCTACCATCGTTTGGATTTCTTAAGGTATTAGTGACTTTGAGTGAATTATACTATTGATTCCAAACCTTAAAATGACACAAAAGGAGAGGAGACAATATAAATTCGTACCTTGTTATTTAGAATTATTCTAAACATCAAATGTAAAGAGCCTTTAAACCCAAGCTGTTCAACTAAAGGAGAAAAATGTTTAACAAAAGTAGTTTAACAAGCTCTTAACAAACGGCATTCAACACCATGAAAACAGTATTTAAAGACGGCCAAGACATCAATGTCCTAGAGGATTTAAATCTGGAACCCCAGCATCCTAAACACCCTAAATACTATGAGTACGAAAGGTTTGTAGAAAAGAAGGATTATGATTTGCACTTTTTAAAATATGAGTTGGCAGGTATTCGGTTGTCTTATTTTGACGTGAAACGCTGTCATCCGGGTATTCAACTAAAGGAGCTCCGTTCGGATAGTCTGGATATGATTTTCTTTATTGATGGAATTTTGAATGTCATGGATGATGATGGAAATACTGAAATAGTGTTACCAAACCGCCATAATTTATGCTATACGGCTCCGGGGGAAGGTTTTGCCCAATGGCGTTTCGATTCGAATAGCTTTAAGGTGCTTACGATTTCTCTTCCCAAAACGATTTTGGAACATTATCCGCAAGGCGAATCCAAGGCTTTGAAAAATTTTATTGCTCATGGTTCCCGAGGAAATTCTGCAAGATTGCATCCTACATGCATGCCTATCGGAACCATAATACATCAAACTATTGAAGAAATAATTCATTGCACTAAAGCAGAAACCGGAAAGTGGATTTTTTTAGAATCAAAAATTCATGAATTACTGGCAATGCAATTAGAGCAGGCATGTACTGCAATGGGCGATTCCACCTACACAACGCAAACCAAGAATATCAAGAAGGTTCATGCGGTAAAGGAATTTATCAGTAACAATCTTGAAGCCAGAACGAGTTTGGACGAACTGGCCCGACAGGCAGGTACTAATACGTTTACCTTAAAGAAGGGATTTAAGGCACTTTATGGCACCAGCGTTTTTGCGTATTGGAATCTCTTACGGATGGAAAAGGCAAAAGCCCTTTTAAAGGAAAGTACACTTTCCATTGGAGAAATCGCTGAGCAGCTGGGTTTCAAAAGCCAGCACCACTTTAGTTCGACGTTCAAAAAAGCATACGGAATTACGCCTTCACAGATGCGAAAACCTTAGGATACTAGGAAGCGTAGCTACAAATCGTTCAAGACTTCTCAAGCCATCCTTTCTTCGTTATTGAATCCTTCAATAAAATAAGTCCTACGTCCGCATACGGTATTCAAACCTATTCTGCCTTAATCTTAAAGAAAAAGGAACCTTGAAAGGATACATTTGGTGCATCCAAAAAAGAGATTCAAAATGACACAAAAATTCTTACGTATTACCTTAGGGTTAATGGCCTTTGGACTATTTTTTTCTTACGGACAGTCTAACATCAAAACCATTGAACTTCAAAAAGGAGAAGTATTCGACATCTTGCTTTTGCAACAAAATCCTGGAAAGGAAGAAGCATTTAAATCCTATTTTCAAACGGTAGGGGCCGTTGCCAAAAAGATGTCTTACGAACCTCTGGGAGGACTTAAAATAAAGGCGCATCTACAAGGGAATTTACAACCAAGCGTTTTGGTTTTTGCCAAATGGGAAGACATGGAGAAACGGGAGGCTTTTTTAAGTCAAATTACAGAAGAGGTTCCTGATTTTCATAAACGAAGAAGGGAACTTTGGCCGTACTTTGGGTTGCATTATTATGAAGTGAAGAATGATTTATCTTTAAAAATCGACCGAGATAAATATCTTATTGCTACAGCATATTGGTTGGATACAGAAGATGAGGTAAGTAATTTTTATGGCGAATGGAAAAGTAAGATTCAAAGCGCAAATGGAGAGGTACTCATTGAACTGAAAGAAGGAAAATCGCCCTTTGGGTATCGCTACGACCCAGATTTTTTCGTGATTACTTCTTGGGAAACAGCATCTGATTTTAAAGCATTCCATAAGAATATACAAAACTCGGAAATGGACAATATTCAACACATTAATGAATTCATTCTGGAATAGCCTTGACATAACTTGATACATGATTGAGCTCTTAAATCAACTTATCTACTTTGCTTTTTTTCAGGGACTATTTTTAGTTATCGCTTTTGGGGTCTCCCATAAAAAGCGTGAGCAAATCAATGTCTATTTGTTGATTTTAATCCTTGTCTTGATGACGGGTCTGATTGTGAAACTTGGCCATTTTGCGCTGGGTTGGGAAAGGCAGATTAGAGGAATAGCCGAGTTTTCGGTACTGCTTTTTGGTCCGACCTTATACCTGTTCGTGCTCTCTACCTTATCAGAGAAACAATTTCAAGCAACCGATTTGTTGCATTACATCCCGGCGGTTGTGCATAGTTTTATTGTCACCTTTTATTACATACTTCCCCCTAACGAGGTCATCTTAGAACGCATTGAGACGGGAGAGTTGTATCGCGTGGTCCATATTTTGGTGGGGGTGACCCTTACAATCAATTGTACCTATTTTGTGTTGAGTGTTTTGAAATTCAGGGCGCTAAAAGAGGCTCTTCAAAATGAGGCGAGTTATGTTTTGAATGTGAATTTTGTTCGAAATTTTCTGATTGCCATTGGAATTTGCTTGTTGACTTGGTTGGTCGTCTATTTCATCAGCTTTGGGAACAATCGTGAAATCGAAATTACATCCCGAGAATTCATTTGGGTAGCCATCGCTTTGATCGTGCTCTTTATCGCCTATTACCAAATGGTGGCTCCTTCTGTTTTTAGGTTCAAAAAGCTTCCGCAGGAAGCCAAGTATGTCAAGTCAAAGTTTTCGTCTGAAGACTTAAATATATTAAAGGAAGAACTCGAGCAACTCATGGCACAAAAAAAGCCTTATTTAAATTCTCGTTTGTTGAAGTCAGAATTAGCGGAGTTGATGAACATCAATGCCCCCGAACTTTCGCGATTGCTCAATGAACGCATAGGGATGAGTTTTTTCGAGTATGTCAATTATCATCGTATCCATGAATTTATCCGCTTGGCGCAATCGCCGATGATTCAACAAAAGACCTTATTGGGAATAGCACAAGAGGCAGGATTTCAATCAAAATCCACTTTCAATAAATCCTTCAAACAAATCATGGGCTGCCCTCCGTCAGAATACCTTCAAAATCTTTTGTAGAAATGTGAAACGAAACCTGCTTCAGTCAACGGAGTATTTGGCTTTAAGGGCAAAAGTATATGAGAGCGTTAGCAGAAATCATTCAAGACTTCTCACCACGGCTTTTTCCGCCTCTTTTTTCGAACCATCAAACCCTTCAACCCCCCCAACGGTGGTATATTTTAAAATATACTTTTTGTTGGGATTGATTACGTTATAGGCAAATTGACACATTACCGCGGCCTCATGAAATCCAGAGAGTATGAGTTTCAACTTTCCTTCATACGTATTCACATCTCCAATAGCGAACACTCCTGGAATGTTGGTTTGGTAGTCTTTGGCGTTGTTCACCTTTATCGCATTTTTTTCGATTTCCAATCCCCAGTTTGCCAAAGGACCCAACTTGGGCGAAAGTCCGAACAAGGGAATGAAATAATCCGTCTCAACTTCAGTGGTTAATGCACTGTCGTCATTTTGTTTTATGGTCACTGCGTCCAAAGTACCGTTGCCATGTATCTCGACGACTTCGGATGGGGTATAAAGTTTGATTTTACCTTCCTTCGCCAGCTCTGATGCTTTTTCAACGGAATCCAAGGCACCCCTAAATTCTTTGCGTCGATGCACCAAGGAAACCTCTTTGGCCACATCCGATAAAAAAATGGACCAATCCAGAGCAGAATCCCCTCCACCCGCTATAACAACTTTTTTGTTGCGATACATTTCTGGGTCCTTAATCATATAGGCGATACCCTTGTCTTCAAATGCCAATAGATTTGGAATTTGCGGTTTTCGGGGCTCAAAACACCCCAAACCACCCGCAATAACGACTACGGGAGCTTGGTGTTTAGTGCCTTTGTCGGTGGTTACCACGAAGGAACCATCATCCAATTTGGTTAAGGTTTCGGCACGCTCGCCCAAGGTGAACGTGGGTTCGAACGGACGTATTTGTTCCATGAGTTTATCAACCAAATCCCCAGCTAGTATCTCGGGATAAGCCGGGATATCGTAAATGGGCTTTTTTGGATAGATTTCCGCACACTGCCCACCTGGAATAGGAAGGGAATCGATAAGATGGCATTTTATTTTAAGAAGACCCGCCTCAAAAACGGTAAATAAACCTGTGGGGCCTGCTCCAATAATGAGCATATCGGTTTTGATCATAAGGTTTGGTTTAATGCGAAGGATTCGACTTCTTTCAACTCCGTTTGCAATTGACTAAGCCACGAATCGAGTCGGTCATTGGTCAGTTCTGGTTGGTTGTCTTCATCTAGGGCCAACCCATAAAATGTCTCTTCGTCATCCATGAGCGCCTTGGACTCGCTAAAATCGTATCCCTCCGTGGACCAGTGACCAATAATGTTACCGCCATTTTCCAGAATTACTTCGGCCAAAATGCCCACCCCATCAATAAAGTAGTCGTCATATCCATATTGGTCCCCCAAACCGAACAGTGCGATGGTCTTTCCTGTAAAATCTACTTCCTTGAACTCGTCGTAGTAATCTTCCCAATCACTTTGCAAGTCCCCATCATACCAGGTGGAAAGCCCAATTATGATAAATTGGAACCTTTCGAAGAATTGGGGGTCCTTTTTGCGCACTCTTCGAACATCTTTGACTTCGATATCCCAAAAAGAGCACTTCTGTACAATGGAATGTGTAATTTCTTCCGTTGCTCCAGTATCAGAGCCAAAAACCAATCCAATAGTTGGAGATTTCATAATGAAGATTTTAGCTATTTTTTTTATCTGCCGGGATATCCCCAGCTTTCGTTTCAGGACTTTTGCCCAATCTGGCTACCAAAAACTCCGTGGGCGCTATCTTTTCACTACCCTGTTCGGCCCTAACGGATTTCGTTTGGATGTCAATGGAGCTGAAAGGCGAACTTGAAGCGAGTTTCGCAAACTTCGTTATGTCGAAAACATTAACGGGATGCTGGTGTTCAGGCGCATCATTGAAATACTCGGCTTCAAAAAAAGAAATGATACAAACACCACCGGGTCGCAATACACGATGGAGTTCATTTAGGATTGCTTTGGGGTCTTGCCAAAAACATATGTCATTCACGACCAATATGCGGTCGAAGAAATTTTTCACGTAGTCAATCTCCATTCCGTTGTAATCGGAAAACAATACTTTTTCGCTCTTGGAAAGGCTTTTATGGACGATTTTTGCTGCCGCAATACGTTCTTTCACCGTATCAAGACAAAAATACTTCAGCTCTTGAGCTTGTTCGAATAGATAGGGTAAATAGTCCAGCGAAGATACTCCTAGTTCCAAAACCCTATTTCTTTTCTTCAGTTTCAAAGAAGCAAGGGAATCAAAGAAAATCTCATGATTGTAATCTGAACGTTCCGCTTTGTTGTTCCCTAATTTCGGTGAGGAGGTACTACGCCGGTATAGATTTGAAATTGTTTTGTGCCGCTCAACTGTCTCCATACCCGCTTATGATTAACTTATTTTTTTGAAGCGTATCATCCATATCCAAAGTGAATAGGGTCCCCTTCAATAAATCCTCAAGTCCATCCAACATGGTTTCATCCACCTTTAAACAAATATCAATCATAGGATTGGAGCACCAAATTTTGTCTCTTTTCCCTCCACACTCAGGGCAATTGCACGGTTCATAGGATTTCAATACGATATCGAGCATATGCTCTACATCTCCACGTGACATGAAAATACCGATACAATCAAGTACAATTTGAAGGGTACATTCGGGGTTTGGACTGTTGATTACTTTATAGGTTGCTCCAAGGTCATTTTTATAAAGAAGTTCCATGTAAAAAATTAAGAATGTAAAATTAATCATTATTTTAAATCAATCTAAATTAAAATAAATTAGCTTTACGTTAAAATTTGCTGTATTGTCTTGATTACCCTGTCTTTTTGATTGGGAAACAGAGAGGCCCAAAAAACTGGGTTGGAAATAAAGAGATATGTTGAGAAGAAATTTTGATGGTTATTTCAAAGGCGGCATTTCCTTTTTTTTGACAGTAGACGGAAACATTCAAGATTCATATGTGCCATAACATCTACACGTTATCGAGAAACAAGGAGGGATGCCTTCAGCACTGCCATGCCTGTAACATGTATAGCCTGCAATTCAACAACCTATATCTTGAACTTACACCCAAGGAATTGAGGTCCTTACAGAAATATGTATTGGAAATTGATGTTGACTTTTGGGAAGCTTGCCCAAAACAATCCTGTTTGAAAAGAAAAATTCCGATACCAACCCTTCAGCATAATCTTATTTTGACTTTTAGTCAAAAGGAATTGCAATCCCTAAAGGATTTGATTTTTGAGAATGCTATGGAGGCAAAACGATTTATCAAGGCCGCCGATATCGATTACAATCATCAGTTAAATTGAAGTTTTAGTGCGGTCCAAAGCCTGGAATGCTTAATCGGAAGGCGTAAACCTAACTCACTTTATCGATGTTTTTTACCATTCAACTTCTTGCAAGGAATCACTTGCTGTACTTTGTCGAAAAAACATGTTAAAATTCAATTTTGCATAGTACTCGCCGTACCTTACATCTCGGTTCAATCCTATAATGATTTCACTTCCCCTTGAAAAAAATAGCATCCCGAACATTTTCTAGTCCCAAGTCCAAATATGTCGAAGAGATTAAGCAAAAACTCATTGCTCAAGGCGTTTACAATCGAAAGCATGTGTTGGAACTACAACAAAACTTGGTTGAAAAAAAAGCAAAGTTGCATTTTTTTGCTTTCATCAAGCGCCGTGAAATTGAAGATACCGTGGCTGCATTAAGCCATTTGCTTGAAAAAGAACTTTAAAAAAAGCAGCCGCCCCGACAGCTGACCCGGAAGGGAGAACGAATTCAAAATTGATGTTACCGGTTACGGGGTAAAAGTGGCTGCATTTTTTAAAATTTGTACTGGCCCTACATCCAGACATTACTTGAAGCTACAGATTCCAATCCCGTATCACAATTATTTTTGAGATTAATCGACAAACCGCAACCTCCATGATTTTCGCTTCATAAAGGTTGTGGCTTAAGCAATTTCCAAGTTGGGAATATCCCCGGTTTTGCTATGGTAATTCTTCATAAAGTCGAAAAGCCCTAGCCATTTGCATGACCAGGACTTTTTTGTTTTCTGATTGAACCGAAGTCCTTAGGAGACTTCTTGAAATGAACCAAGCTTATACTTTGCCCAGCTTCAAGGTATCATTGTAGAGTACAGTATCGTCTACCGTAATCACAATGCGGTAAAAATTGGTGTCAGACGTAGAGAAATCCAAGATTTTCCCAAGTGTTTGTTCGTTACCAAGATTCACTTGACGCACTACTTTTTGTTTGGAGTCATATACTTTCACTGTAACCGTAGAACGCTCCGCATTAAAGTACCAGAAGTGTACTTGGTGGTCTTTCACCTGAATTCGCGAATCTTCCGAAACAGGTTTTTTGTCAAGTTCATTGGCCATCATAGGATTGAACAAACCTTGCGCTAAAAATGCGATAGCCACTACCATAATTGTTTGAATACGTGTTTTCATTTTTTTCTGTTTTATTGATGAATACGATTCAAAATTATTTGTAAAAAACTGATTATCAGATTAATAATGACTTAGGGCAACATTTCGAGGACAAACACCCCAAATCTTGCCACCAAAGGAGAATACCTAGTATATTTCGATACAAAACCGCTCTGAGTAGTTAGTTTATGGGAAGTTTTTAACGTACCTCTAAGATTTGGTATGTCCTTTTCAATCGTTCGTACGGATAAAATGGTCTTTCGTCCTTCTTGGGGTTTCCTGTATCCTTTTACGGTAAACCGGAATGCGTTGCGCATTGTACATTTGAAACATGTTTTTGATTTCGAATCGATATGATTCTTGGTCCTTGGAGCGTATTTCAAGGCACGTGGCGTATTGGCTCCTATGGTGGCTGTTCTACACGGTGGTCAACGAAGGCGTTTTTGACAACGGCAATTATCGCTCTTGGTTTTTATTTGAGCTTTTGGTGTTGCCGCTAAAGTTATCCATCACCTATTTCACCATTTATTATTTGTTTCCCATCTATGCCAAAAACAAACGCTATGGGGTGTTCTTTTTATTGATTTTTGGACTCACCATTGTTGGCGGACTTTTATTCCGCGCCTTGGACTACTATATCGTAACCGAATATCTCATTTCCTCAAGGTCTTTTTTGGATAAAATCGACGACTCCAAGTTTTGGTCGTATCACATTGCTTACAAAGTGTTGGATTTGATTTTTGTAGTATCATTGGTGTTACCAGTAAAATTTATCCAACTGCAGCTCGAACAGGAGCGGAGGACCAAGGTGTTGATGACCCAAAAACTGGAAACGGAACTAAACTATCTCAAACACCAACTGCAACCACATTTTTTGTTCAACACACTCAACAATATTTATGGTATGATCATCACCAAAGATGAAAATGCCGGGGAAACCGTGCTGAAACTCTCTGAGATTTTGAGTTATATGTTGTACAATTCCAATGAAAAGGAAATTTCCCTTGAGCAGGAGCTTTCGTGTCTGTCTAATTATATTGCTTTGGAAAAGCTTCGCTATGGCGACGAACTTACAGTGGATTATACCGTAAATGGCAATACGGAGCATCAAAAAATAGCGCCTTTGATTTTGATTTCGTTTGTTGAGAATGCTTTCAAGCACGGTCCATCCGATGGTTTGGAGAAGAGTTGGATAGCCATTTCCGTAGATATTTCGAAAGATGTATTTCGATTTCGTGTGGAGAACAGTTTGCCGAAACAACCCAAAATCAAATCCGAAGAACCCGCTAGGGTACTTAGCGGAATTGGGTTAAACAATGTCGAAAAACGGTTGCAGCTCATTTATGGGGAGCAATACCAGTTGACCACGACAAGTACGGATACCTATTTAGTAGAACTAAGCATCAAGACCCATGAATTGTCTTATCGTTGATGATGAACCCCTTGCCCTTTCGGTGATGGAATCACACCTGAAGGAATTCAAAGACCTCAAGGTGATTGGAAAATGCCGCAGTGCCGTGCAGGCCTTTGAGCTTATCGAAAAACACAAGATTGATTTGTTGTTTTTGGACATCGAAATGCCCAAACTGGACGGTTTTTCTTTCCTAAAATCCTTAAAGAATCCTCCTTTGGTGGTGGTGACAACGGCCCATCGTGATTATGCCATTCAAGGTTTTGAGTTGGATGTGATAGACTACCTGCTCAAACCCATTTCGCTAAAGCGGATGATGCAAGCCATTTCAAAGGCACGAAGAATGCAAAATGAAAAAGGGCAAGAAACCATCAATGCTCCTAATGAAACAACAAGTACCAATCCTTATGTTTTTATTCGAAGCGAACGTGAAAATGTAAAGGTCGAATTACAATCGATTTTGTATGTAGAAAGCCTAAAAAACCATGTAAAGGTGGTAACACCTTCCAAAAGCTATATCACTTTGGTAAGTATGAGCCAAATGGAAACCAAGTTGCCCTCCACTTCTTTTCTTCGCGTACACCGTTCGTTTTTGGTCAACCAAACCAAGATTACCCATTACACCCATACCTATTTAACTTTAGATAGAAAGTCAATTCCCATAGGCAAAATGTATCGCGACAAGGTAGTTGAGCAGCTTGGAAAGAATCAGATTTAGTTTTACAATTTTGGCTAAAATCAAAATGCATTAGTATTTTTGAACACTTCCCCCCAAATTTTGAAGAATAACCTCAACCACCAATGTTGTGAATACCACGGTAATATTCGGTATCATCATAGCTGGAATCGTACAAGGTTTCATCTTTGCGGCAACCGTTTTGGCAGTCTCCAAAAAGCGGTATCGTTGCTTGGTCTTTTTGGCGCTGTTGGTCGCTGCCATCGCGTATAGCAACTTTCAGTACATGCTGCCCGAAATGGGCGTTATCACCCAAGAAGAAATGTCACTTTATTTATATGTGCCCGTAGCGACCTTGGCCCCAGCGTTGATTTTGATGTTCGTAAAAACCTTTTTGGAACCTGAAGTGCCCATCCGTAAATGGCAGTGGTTCATCTTTCTCCCCTTTGTTTCCTTTTATCTCGCCGATATTTATTTGCGTATCACCACATCAAGTGCGTATTCACCAACCAAAGTTTTCGTATGGAATTTGGAGGAAGTTTTCGGTGTGTTGATGACGTTTACTGTTCTGGTCTACTCCCTTAAACTCACTTATACGTATCGACAAAAACGTTCGAAAGGAAGCCTAGAAGTCAAACGCAGTCTGAACTGGTTAAGAATTACGCTGTTGCTGCTGCTATCTACCACCTTGATATGGGGTTACGGTACGGCGAAAATGGTTTTTTTCACTACAGATTGGCAATGGTTTGTGTTCTTGTGGATTGTGATGTCCTTCTTGATTTATTGGCTTGGATATGCAGGACGCTATAAGTTTGAACTATGGCTCGAGCGGAAAAAGATTCGGCAAAATGTTACCAAAACATCAAACCCCGGCCAAAAAGATACTTGGGAAAATCCACATTTGAAGCAGTTGGAGAAGCTCATGAAAGACGAAAAGTTGTTCTTGGACTCCCAACTTTCTTTAGAATCAGTTGCTGCTCAATTGGGGATAAGCCCCAGCCACCTTTCCCGTCTTTTGAACCAAGAAGGTAACATTAGCTTTACGCATTACCTGAATGCGTTTCGGGTACAAGAAGCCATTCAGTTGCTCGGGAACGCATCATTTAACAGGTATACCATGACCGCTATTGGTCTGGAATCGGGCTTTAATTCCAAATCAGCTTTCTTTCGCATCTTCAAGGACAAAACCGGGCAATCCCCGTTCGCCTACCAAAAAAATCAGCTGGTACAAACTCCATAATTCAGTCCCAAAAATTGACATCTCCCAATATTGGGACTCTCTTCAGATACATTCCTATTACATTCGAAAATGTTAGTAGTAAAGTTGTCCACGTTTCGCAAAGGAATAGTCGATACAATTTTGAATTTTAGTTGAGTTATAGATTTTGAAATTTATTTGGAGAAGATTAGAATCAGATTGGCTTTTTCCAAAATTGGTTTTAAGAGTTGGTCTCCGAAGACAGCACCTGGGTCATTTTAGGGAAGTTGACGCCAGGTGTTTTTCAAAATCTTGTTTGACAGTCTAACATAGGTGGAATGAGGTTTGGTTGCATTGTGGAGTTAAAATGAATAGCAAACAATTGTGCAATGTCAGCGATGAATTTCAAAAGCCCCAATATCAAAAGACATGTCATGGTAAAGGGTTCTCTTTTTGGGGACCCTTTTTAATGTCTTTAAAAATATCAAAAACAGCCCTAGTAGTTTACAGCCATTTTTGGTTTTGGTTATTTATAGTCTGGAATGTCAATGCACCTTATCGGATATTTGGAGTAAAAATCACAACCGATTGGAGTTGGTTTTCGCTGAACAAAATTTCTTCTGTTTTTAGCCAAGCCTAGAAACTTTCAGAAAACACTGTTTAAAAGAGATGCCAATGTTATTTTCTTATAACTTTAAGAAAGCCAATCCTTTAAACCAACGCACATGACAACTTCCCAAAAATACCTAAGCTCATTTCTGTCATTGATTATCGCTTTACGTCGATTGCTTGAAGGCCACTGTTTGTACTATCTGACTCTAATTGTACTTTTAACTCTTAGCGTCCCTACGATTTATGCGCAAGAGTCAACTTACAAATCACTTATGGAAAGCTTGGATACCGAGTCATCCCCTAGTGATGATTTGCTGATTTCAGTTCTTGAAGAAACCATTGTAACAAAGTCTTTGAATGCAAGGGACAGCCTACCTATGATTCTTGATAAAGTAAATCCGTTCTTGAAAGATTCGAACAAAAGAATGCAATTCCTTTACAATGTAATTAATAGTCGAGTAGTGGCGATGCAAGGGAATTTTGATTTGGTTTTTGCAGTGTATGAAGACCATGAGCAGGACAAAAGTATCGGTAAAACGGATGATTTAATGTTTCTATACACCACCATGGGAGCCTGTGATGCCCGTAGAGGAAATCTTGTTGAAGCGTTGAGATGGTACCAGAAAGTATTGGAGTTGTGTGAATCCAAAACGGATAAATCGTGTTTGGCGATGGGATATACGAGTGTCGCTACCATCCATTTTGCTCTTGAAAACTATGACAAAGTAAAAGACTACAGTATTAAATCATACAATATCGCGGATAGTACAGGGAATACTTTGGTCAAGACACGTGCCTCTACCAATACCGCTGTAGCTTTTCTTGAACTCAAGGAGTATGAGGAAGCTGAAAAGTGGTTTTTAAAAAACCTTTCTATTAAAGACCAAGATACCCTCTCGATTTACACGAATTATAATAACATGGGAGTTCTATATGAAGAACTAAAAGAATATGATAAAGCAATCTCTTATTTGGAAAAAGCGTTGAACATTTCAAAACGTTGGCGAAATGAACAGGGGCAAGCTAGGGCATATATCAATTTGGCTAGAAATCATAATAGAAAAGGTAGTAATAGAAAAGCGGAGGAACTCTATGCTATTGGGATAGAAAAAACAAAAGCTTTTGGAACTCTTAATAATTTGAGTGATGCTTATTTAAGTCTGTCCCAGTTTTATGAGAGTACTGAAAATCCTACTGATGCTTTAGAGTATTTCAAAAAATACCACGACGTTAATGATAGTATCGCTAGCGAAAATCAAAAAAAAGCTGTTCAACAATTAGAGATTAAATATGAAACCCAACAAAAAGAAAACGAACTCCTTAAACTCTCCAAACAAAAACAAGAAGACGAGCTCGTCATTGCCCGACAAAATCGAAGGGTAAGACAGCTTTCTTTCGGACTGGGTGCTATAGCCATTTTTGGAGTCTTGGGTTTTGTGCTGTTCCGGCAGCGTTTGCAAAACAAAAAACAGCAGGAGTTGATTCTAGCCATCTCGGAAACCCAGTCTGAAGAACGCAAACGCATCGCACAAGATCTGCACGATAGTATTGGAGGGTCCTTGGCCCTGACCAAATCAAAGTTTGAGGTGGCCAAAAAGAACCTGAAAACATCATCGACCGAAATGGATAGTGCCCTGGAAACTCTGGAACAAACTACCCAACAGGTCCGCCAAATATCGCATAATCTCATGCCAGGCGAGTTGGTTCGCTTCGGCTTGGTTGCGGCCATCAATACCCTGTTGGAAAACTTGAACGAAGAAGAAATCAACGCACAATTCCATAGCAACCAAGGCGAAGAACGGTTGGAGCCGCTCAAAGAGATTCAACTCTACCGCATCGTGCAAGAGGCGCTGCAAAACGTGTTGAAACACGCTAGAGCCAATAACCTCTTCATACAATTGAACAAACACCAGGAACATCTGACCTTGATGATTGAAGATGACGGCAAAGGTATTATTCAGGACTCCGAAGAAGGCATGGGACTCAAAAATATCAAACAGCGGGTACAACTCTTAAAAGGTATTTTTACCATTGATAGTGCTCCCGAACGTGGAACCATTTTGAACATCCAAATCCCAGTGTAAGATGATTTCAGTACTTATTGCAGACGACCATCAGCTTTTTCGACAAGGGATTGCCGCCATGTTGGGGGATTTTGACCAATTGGAAATTGTGGGGCAAGCAGCCAATGGTCAAGAAGCTTTGGATATTCTTGAAAACACCACCCCTGATGTGTTGCTTTTGGATATTGAAATGCCCGAAGTGGACGGTTTTACCGTGCTCAAAACCCTCAAAAAGAAAAAATCGCCCACCAAGGTTTTGGTGTTGACGATGCACCATTCCAGCGCCTTTGTACAGAACATTGTTTCTGCTGGTGCGGATGGCTATTTAAAAAAAGATTCCGATCAAAATATTTTGCTTACCGCCATTGAACAGGTGAACGCTTCCGGCAGTTACTTCCCACCGGAAACCACCCAGATGGTGCTTCAAAGTTTGCGCGAAAAAAACAAGCAAGGTGTAGTCACCCCTCGTGAAAAGGAGGTCATTCTATTGATTGTAGAAGGCCTTACCACCAAGGAGATTGCCGAACGATTGTTTTTGAGCAAGCATACCGTAGAGTCCCATCGGCAGAATATTTTATTGAAACTGGAGCTAAAGAATAGTGCCGAACTGGTAAAGTATGCCCTCAAAAAAGGGTGGGCCTAGTAGTTTTCAGCTATTCTTGATTTTGGTTTGTAGCGGCTAAAAATTTGGGTGCGTTACGTCGGAACTTGCAGTTGTAAATCCAAATAATCCAATACAATGAAATCGTATTTCAAATACTGCATTATAGCACTGTTGCTGTTTTCAGCCTGTTCCAAAGATGATGATGGCACGGGTCTAGCACCACCAAATGAAGATGTTTTGCGCCAAACCATAGAAAATGCATTCCCCTTTACGGCCAATCAAAATTTTGAAGCCCTTTATCTGTGCGGTAGGAGAGGCTCTACCCGTGAATGGTACTTTAATTTTCACAACGACGGTAGTTTGGATGTGCTGTTTACTACGGATACCAACGATGACTTCGTTTTTCAAGGAAGCTACACGTATGCGAATGACCAAATTACCATTCAAATGCCCGGGGGCAACTCACCTTTTCCTTTTGGATTAAACGAAACCAGTACGGTAATAATGCCGCAATTTGGTCTTGTCGCCGCCTTCGCTACAAATGAAATGATAGCAGTCTGCGTAGGGCATGGTATGAACAACCAACCCCCACCAAGAGTGATGGCCAACTACGGATGTCCTACAATTAACATACAAACCGCGAGTAGCGAAGAAAATGCCATTGAATTGGTACACCGTGTCGTTCCAACCGAGTTTCCGGTGTTGGGCTCTATTTTTAGGCAGCAAGATATTGCTATTCAAGGGTCGGCGAATCCCATTATACGAAGAGGATATGGTATTTACCGCCAATCAGGAAATACCTTTTATGCCACCTTCAGCATCGCTCGTGATTTTGCCACCTTTGCGCAAGGCCAGTTACCCTTTAATGTGGGGAACGTAACCGCTCCCTTTGAAGACTTTAATATCCTTAGTGGTTCGCTTAGCGCCAATGGTCAAGAATTGGTAGTGGACCAATTGAGTCCACAAGACGGACCTTGTGTTTTGCGGTAACTTTTACCTTTAATTCTCCAAGTCGGGCCAATCTGTCGCAATAGCACTATACAGATTGGCCTTTTTTCTTTCCTGATTCGGTTTGTACTACAGGGGATTTCTTCCCCTTTTTTTCAGCGATTTCCACCTCCTTGTTTTTAGCTAGTAGTTTTCAGCCAATTTCGGTTTTGGTGTTATGCCATTACAAATTACTTCCTGATTTACAGCAACTTGCATTCAACAAATGATTACAAAAATGAAAAAGCAATGCATAACCCTAGTAGCCGTTCTATTCGGATTGACACTATTCTTTAGTTGTAACCCTAATGATGATACCGGCGAGAATTTGACCCCTGGAGATTTGTTGACCACTGTTGACAATGCTCATGACATTTACTTTATTGATAGCAACACCCTCTACGGCGTTCGAGACAGACAAGACCCTAGTAGTGGGGGTGTCGGCCAAATGGAAGCTTTTCTTGAGATAGTTATCCCTTCGGTGGCGCCCACGGTAAGCACACCAATCGTTATCAGTACTTCTGCAAATAGTGGAATAGAAGCGGAAGGGTATACCGACAAGAAGTTGATATTGGTTTCGGGAGATGGTATCATGTACTGCCATGATATTCCTAGCGGAAATCTGCTTTGGGAGTTAAACCTGAACGGTCAAGTTCGGTCTACCCCTTCGTTTAGAACTTTTCGAGACCAAAATACTTTGAACACATACGTCTATGTTGGCACCACTGAGGGAATCTTTTATTGTCTTGACGTACTCAACGAAAGACTGGTTTGGAGTTATGAACATGACTCAAGAGGCGGTTTTGAGAGCTCGACCACAGATAATCGCACGGGTATTACCAGTGTTGTCACCAGTGATGGCAGTATTTACACTTTTAATGCTGAGGGCGGATTGCTCTGGGAGACAGACAGTTTGGGTCTGTTGTTGTTATCCAAGCCAGCTTTGAACATGGTTCCGGTTAATGGTGGTGTAGGGTATGAGTTGGAATCCGTGATTGGAAGTACCATGAACGGAACGTTATTCAGTTTGGATGGCGCCACAGGAAATCCAATTTGGTCTGAAAATTTAGATGGGTCGCCTCTTGTTGCGGCACCTTATTTATTCCCAACAGTGGCTGGGGCTATTAGACCTGATTCGTTTTACGTAAACACCTTTTTAGGAAAAGTATACAATATTGCCCTACAAGATGGGGATGTTATTAGAACGGTAGGTTTGGATGCGCCCATTTCTTCATCACCCTCCAGACTTCCGGGAAATGAACTGCGAAGTCAAAATGACTATATCTATGTGTCCACCGAAAAAACCCTCTATGCCCTAGATAGAATTCAAGGGGGGCAAGAAGTTTGGTCCTTGCCCTTGGACCCTCCGGTATATGCAACGCCCAATATCGTTCCATCAGCAAATAATGGTACAGGGCTTAGGTGTTATATCAATACCATTAGTGGTCTGTACGGCATAAATGCCGTAACAGGTACCATCTTTTCAGAATACGAACTTCCCGGTTTTACCCCTACGCAAACCGAGAATCTCAATTACCAAATTTCCCCTGTGGTCATCTATGTGGAACCCGATACGGGTATCACGGAGGTGTATCATCCGAATAACATATTGTAAAACCTTAAACAAACAAACATGTACGCGATTGAAACGGTCTTCAAGCTGTTCCCTTTGGATAAAAACATAGAGGGTTCCAAGGCTAAAGAAGACAAGCCAAAGAAAAAGACACCAGAGAACGATTTTTTCTCCTCATGCTTCCAAGAAGCCTGTAATGACCTTGCCCAAGAAATGGGCTATCCATCCAAAAAAAGAAAATCATGAAAATCAAAATTCAAACTACCGTAATACTGCTGCTGTTTAGTATGGTGCTAACAGCGCAAAACCAGGTTTATGTCAATGACCAGAAAGTTTCAGTGAAAACCCTTCAAACCCTTCAAAACTCATACGGTATTAAAATCCAAAATGGAGACTATTGGTACGACGCCCGATGTGGCGCATGGGGCTTGGACAAAGGTCCAACGCTAGGATTTATTCCCGCAGGATTGCGCGTGGGAGGAACACTTAAAGCAAATGCCAGTAATGGAAGGTCAAATGTGTTTGTCAACGGGAGGGAGTTGCCCTCAGCTGATGTGCGCGCCTTGCAACGCATCATAAATGTGGTCCCCGGTCGGTTTTGGCTAGATGCAAAGGGCAATGGCGGATATGAGGGTTACCCCAGCACTTTCAATCTAGTGTATTTATCCCGGCGAAAGGGTGGAAGTAGTTTCTACCGCAATAGCTACACGGGTATCGGTGCTGGAAGTAGTGGAGGTACCTCCTACGTGATAGGCGATGGCTTTAGCGTAATTACCGATTGAAATAATAACCTTAAAAACGATAAAAAATGAAAAATGCAGTAAAACTTTTAGGCCTTGCCTTCTGTATGGCTTTCTTTTCGAGCTGTTGCTCCTACAAAGGGAAGGTAATGCTTGAAGAATGCTCTAGTGTTTTGTTTGGTGTAACCGCAGGAGCCAATTCTTCAAACTTTAGTGAAGGAGGCGAATATGATTACGGAGGACAGGACAATTCCTCTCGGATTGGGGTACAGGTGGGGGCAAGAGCCTTGCTGCCCATAAACGATAACTTTTCCGTAGAATCCGGATTGGGGTTTGCCAGCAAAGGTTCCACAACAGATTTTGGTAGTGAAAGTGATGGCGGGGAAGTATTCTCGTTTGAAGAGCGTACCCGTTTGTCCTATCTGGAAATGCCCATCCTGGCGCGCTACCAATTCAACAATACGGGTTTCAACACCTTCGCGGGATTACAGCCTTCTTTGTTGCTTTCGGCAAAACAGGAGGTAGAAGGTACAGGGCAACAAAGTGTTTCCATGGATGTTAAGGACAGTTTTAAAAACTTTGACACGGCCGCCGTACTGGGTGTGGGATATCGCTTCAACAATGGTTTACGACTCAATGCCAGCTATGATTTTGGCTTAGTCAATATTGTAGATAGCAACACCCAAGGTCTGGGAGAACTTCGGAATCGTTCCCTAAAACTCTCCGTGGGATACATTTTTGGAAACTAAACACAAAACAAATTCAATACAGCATAAAACAGCATCTTATGAAAAAAAACGTAATAGCCGTAATGGCATTGGTATTGGTGGTTTTTTCAATGACCACCATCACATCCTGTAGAAAGGATAGTGGCGAAGAACCTTATCGAGAATACAACGAAGATTCGTCTTTGGAGTATTCAGAAGATGAAGTTACCTTCTCAGAATAGGAGGTCGACCAAAACATTTCTATCTACAAAACCATCTCAACTGAGGTGGTTTTTTTGTTTTTGAAAGCTCAAAAAATAAAGGAAGTCCCAAATCTTGCGGGTCATGGGTTTTGGGACTATGATGACTCCAGCGGATTTTACTTTCGGCATTGCGTAATGCAAATCCAAAATGCCAATTAAAATCTTAAATGATGGAAAACAAATTAATTATAATCGGTTTAATAACCTTATTTACGAGCATGAGTAGTTGTTGCCTCCCGGCGCGATTACTCAATAAGAAATGTGATGAAACAAGATATTACTTGAAAGGTGGTGCAAATGCTTCCACGTTCAAAGAGAAAAGTGACGATGGAGAATATAGCTACGGTAGCTCTGATAATTCCTCTAGAACGGGGTTTCAGGCAAGTACCCATGTTATACTTCCTTTAAATGAAAATCTCTCACTCGAAACTGGTTTAGGTTTTGCAAGTAAGGGCAATAAAACTGATTTGGGGGGTGGTGATGAAAACACAACACGAATGTCTTATCTAGAAGCACCTGTGCTAGCACGTTATCAATTTAACAACACGGGTTTCAGCACTTTTGCCGGAGTACAACCTGGGTATTTACTTTCTGCAAAGTCAAAAATAGAGGGCAATGAGATTGAGGATACGACAAGAGACGTGAAGGATAACTTCAAAAATTTTGATGCCGCTGCGGTCTTGGGTGCTGGTTATCAGTTTGGCAATAGTTTGCGCTTAGACGTGAGCTATGATTTTGGTTTTGTCAATATCGTAGATACCGATACGCCAGGTTTTGGTGAAATTCGGAATCGCTCGTTCAAGATATCGCTAGGATATGTGTTCGGAGGGACAAAAAACTAAACCAACAAAAAAACCATCTCAACCGAGATGGTTTTTTTATGCGTCGTTCTTTAAAATGGAAAGGATGTCGATAGCTGCTTCCGAGATTTTGGTCCCAGGACCATAAATACCCACTGCACCGGCTTCGTACAAGAAATCGTAATCTTGTTTTGGAATGACCCCGCCCACAATGACCATAATGTCTTCGCGACCCTGATTTTTGAGCGCTTCAATTACTTTAGGGACCAATGTTTTGTGTCCTGCAGCTAACGAAGAAACCCCCAGTACATGAACGTCGTTTTCTACGGCTTGCTTGGCGGCTTCTTCAGGGGTTTGGAACAAGGGTCCGATATCCACGTCAAAGCCCAAATCGGCATAACCCGTAGCAACTACTTTTGCCCCTCGGTCGTGCCCATCTTGTCCCATTTTGGCAATCATGATGCGAGGTCGGCGTCCTTCTTGTTCGGCGATTTCATCCGATAGCTTAATGGCTTTGTCAAAATATGGGTCCTTTTTCATTTCCTTGGCGTATACCCCTGTAAAGGATTTTATCTCTGCCTTGTGACGGCCAAAAGCGGTTTCCATCGCGTCGCTGATTTCACCCAATGTTGCTCTAGCGCGCGCTGCTTCCACGCAAAGTGCTAAAAGATTGTCACCTTCTCCCTTGAGTTTGGTTTTGGCAGTGGCTTTGATTTTTTCCAAACATGAATGTACGGCATTTGTATCTCTTTCTTGCTTGAGTCGCTGTAATCGCTCAACTTGTTGTTTTCGCACTGCTTGATTGTCAACTTCCAAGATTTGAAGTTCGTCCTCGTTTTCCAACTGGTATTTGTTAACCCCAACGATAACATCTTGTCCGCTATCGATTCGGGCTTGTTTGCGGGCAGCGGCCTGTTCGATTCGCATTTTTGGAATACCCGCTTCAATCGCTTTGGTCATACCGCCCAACTCTTCTACTTCTTCAATAAGTTTCCAGGCCTTTTGACACAGTTCATGGGTCAATGACTCCACATAATAACTACCTGCCCAAGGGTCAACGGTTTTGGTGATGAAGGTTTCCTCTTGTAAAAACAGTTGCGTGTTTCTGGCGATTCGAGCCGAAAAATCAGTGGGTAGGGCAATGGCCTCATCCAAGGCGTTGGTGTGCAAACTTTGTGTTCCCCCAAATACAGCTGCCGCTGCTTCAATGGTCGTTCGGGCCACATTGTTGAAAGGGTCTTGCTCGGTTAAACTCCAACCACTGGTTTGACAATGCGTGCGTAAGGCCATCGATTTTGGGTTCTGCGGATTGAATTGTTTCACAATTTTCGCCCAAAGCATTCGCCCGGCTCGCATTTTCGCGATTTCCATAAAGTGATGCATTCCAATGCCCCAGAAGAAAGATAGGCGCGGTGCAAAATCGTCAATTTTCAAACCTGCCTTAAGGCCTGTTCGGATGTATTCCAAACCATCGGCCAAGGTGTAGGCCAATTCAATTTCAGCGGTGGCACCTGCTTCATGCATATGGTAACCGGATATGCTGATGCTATTGAATTTGGGCATGTATTGGCTCGTATACTCAAAAATGTCCGCAATGATTTGTATGGATGGGCTTGGTGGATAGATGTACGTGTTTCGAACCATGAACTCCTTGAGAATATCATTTTGAATGGTGCCCGCCAGTTGATTCGGTGCAACGCCCTGTTCTTCAGCCGCTACAATGTAAAAAGCCATTACAGGTAACACGGCTCCATTCATGGTCATGGAAACGGACATTTTATCCAAAGGAATGCCATCAAACAGTACTTTCATGTCTTCCACGGAGTCGATGGCTACGCCTGCTTTACCGACGTCTCCAATAACCCTTTCGTGGTCGCTGTCATACCCTCTGTGCGTGGGCAAATCAAAAGCTACGGAAAGGCCTTTTTGTCCTGCAGCCAAATTCCGTCTGTAAAACGCATTGCTCTCCTCGGCGGTAGAAAAACCAGCGTACTGGCGAATGGTCCAAGGGCGCGTAACGTACATGGTGGAGTAGGGCCCTCTGAGGTAGGGCGGAATTCCGGCCCCAAAACCGAGATGCTCTAAACCCTCAAGGTCTTCTGCGGTATAGTGTTTGCTACCCTGGTCTTCCGTGGGCTTTGCAGCTGAAGATTTTGATATCAACTTTAATTGTGATACATCTTTTCTACTCATGTACGAGTTTTTGCGTTTCGATGGCCGTGGCCAAACGTTTTAATTTCAAAGGGGTTATGGTTTCTCCATTGAAATCTGTTTCCTCTTTTGAATCAACGGATTCTTCGATTCCAAAGGGTTTTTCCGCAGCATCTTCATATTTGTTGACCCCTATCATGACACGAGTTCCTTGGTCAAAAGCTTTCTGTTCCTGAGCAGCGTGTTGGTGAATACTTTGCTGCAAATCCCCACTTGCCATTTGGGCGATAAATCCTTCTTTTTGCTCCACTTCCGAAAACAAATCCAAAGCCTTTTCAGCGAAATGTTTTACCAACGCCTCGATATAGTAAGAGCCTTCAGTTGGATTCGCTACATTCTTGAAATAGGCTTCTTCTTTGAGCAAGAACAACTGATTTCTAGCAATTCGTTGACCAAAAGTGTTTGATTTGGCGTAAGTGGAATCGTATGCTAAGTTAAACACTCTATCAGCGCCACCCAAAATGGAGGCCATGCTTTCCATGGTGCTTCGCAGCATATTGTTGTTATAATCCAGAAGACTTTTATTCCGTTCCGACGGAAAGGCCAAAAACGAAACGGTAGGTTGGATGCTCAGTTCAGCGAAAAGGCTCTCAAAAAGCCACCTGAGTGCTTTGAGTTTTGCAATCTCGAAGAAATAATGACTGCCTATGGTGACTTTAACCAGAATAGATTGAATGCTTTCCAGATAGCAGTGCTGAAGATGTTCGTTTGCCAAAGACAAACCATATCCCAATTGCTGGATAATGGAGGCACCGGCGTCTTCCAGAATGCTTAAGTCAATAGTGCAAGTATGATGATTTCGCTTTATAAATTGTTGGTATAACCGTAAATCACTTTTCACATTGTTTTGCCATGCCCCTTGAGACAAGGTTGTGGAAATAGGGTCGTAAAAGTATTGGATGTTGGATTTGGAATTGTCTAAGAATTTCAAAACGGAATCGTTCAAAACGGGAAGGAAAAGGAGATACAATCCATTGTTTTCTGGAAGTAACTGAAGCACTTTTGGAATAAGGGCGTTGCTTTCTATTTCCAAGGCAAAGGTTTCCGTGCCGGCTTCCAGACCCTCTTTGATGAAAGCCTCGAAACCTTCCAAATCGGATACCTGTAGGCATTCGCCCACCAACCAATTCGTACTACTGCCACTATCGGGATTCAAGGTCTCGTTTTGCCTGAAATAAATAGGGTCAATAGTCAGCCCTTCGGATGAAGTAAAACCAATAGAGTCCAATGGAACTCCTTTTAAGGTTTTTTTAGCGGCTTCTTCCCATTGTTTGGGGGAAACCGGTTCGAATTCTTTGAATAATTCACTTTTCCCAGACATGGAAAGCTAATCGAAATGAAGTCTATTTTTTTAACCAATCGCCAACACCATACGGGTCGGGATGCGGTGCTGATACGTGTTCGTGCCGAATTTTCCAGTCGTTAGCCTCATGTTTCATAACGAAAGACGACCTGAAAGTATTGAACACCTTACGTTCACCAACTTTCAAATGGAGTTCGGTAATACCACTTATCCAACCCATGTCACCCACGATTTCCTCAAAGGGACCATCCGTCCAAATAATTTTGGTCATGGCAATGGGCGAGGTGGTAAAGTCGTTCCAACCTTTGGCAATCATTGAAAAGCCCTTAGTAGCCAAACGGGGTCCTTCCAATACGACATAGGTTCTTTCGTCTTGACAATACCCGTTTTTAATTTCTTCAATGTCCTCATTGATGATTGCATTGAAAAATTGGGTTATCCTGTCATGCAATACACCCATTACATTTGGTTGATGTCGTTGGCGATTTCTTCCAAGGTCTTATCCGGATTTTGAAGCTCTTCCATCTCTTGTTGCACAATGCGAAGAATCCTTCCTATGTATTCAGCATGCCACAGCTGGCGTTGTTCTTCTTGTGTTTTGTTCTGTGGCTCAAAGCTTTCAATCTCTTCTCTGGTAAGTACCCCTCTCGTTTCCAAAAGCCGTTCAATACTATCCATGCGCTCCCGCATCACGGCCAACTCTCCCGCCACGGCCATGGTGATGTTGAGCACCCGCTCCACGGCAGGGTCGTCATGGAAATAAGGGCGTTTGCCTTTAGGTTTGTTGGAGGCAAGTTTTATGTAATCCAATGGTTCATTCATGGCTTTAGTTTTTTATGGCTCCGAATACGTTCCAAATTGGTGACCGACCGTGATCTTCTGGTTCTTCTCCTTTGTTGGAACCATCATCCAAATCGTTTTCGGCTTTGGCGCCAATTTGCATAAAATCTTCTTTTTTGAAACCTGAAGCATGCATTAAATCCACAGGTTCTATGTCGTGCATTTTGGACCAATATGGTTCGTTGTTGTTCAGTGCATCCCAATCGCGAATGAACTTTTCGAACAAACTCATGTCATCTGTGTATTGCGGTTGTTCGATATGAAGTGTCAACCCACCTGGTTTCAAGATTCGATAAATTTCATCCATGATTTTATAAATCGCTTTCCCTCCGGTCTCATGGAAAAACATGGTAGACTGCACCCAATCAAAAGACTCATCTTCGAAAATGGTTTTTGCGGCATCCATCTGCATAAACTTGACATTGGTGTACCCCAAATCCATGGCGCGTGCATGCGCATAACGCAACATAGGTGCTGCCGTATCGATACCAATGACCTCTGCATCGGGAAAGGCTTTGGCAATGGGAAGCACATTATGGCCCATCCCACAACCAATATCCAGAATTCGCTTGGGCTTGAAATCTGGATAGGTTTTCTTTACCCAGCTGGTGATGGCTTTTCCACCTCCATCGCTGTAGGTGCCTAACAAACCTGCCGTGGTTACAAACAGTCCAGTGTCATAGTTGGCTGCTGGGGTCACATCGCCATCAATCAATTCGGTATGGTAGCTACCGGGCATAATGTGATTGTCACAAGCCAATAGATATGGAGGGACCTCACAATTTGCATCGAGAACCAAGGATTCTTTTCCCTGATTTAATTTCTCCACCTTCTCCTTTAAATCGTCTGCTTGGCGTAACACTATGGAACGCCCGGCTTGTTGCCGCATTTCCATAGTGCTGCGTCGCAAAGAGGACCATACTTGATAGTGAGGGTCTTTCTCCATCGCTGCTTTCAGCTCAGACGTATCTTTCATTTTTCGGCCATGTTCTTTTTCGAACGTAGGCTCTACACGTTTGTCAAATGCAATTTTATTGCCTTGGGATACGTGGGCCAAATGCTTGTTCAGATTGGCCAAAAAGTTGTATCGTGCTCGTTCATCATGCGTAGTTTCCGGAAAAACAGCATGTTTGGCTATTTTACTCCAAACTGGAGGTAGGTTTCTCGCGCTCATTCGTTCTGTTTTATGTAATGTATCCTAATATTTTGTCTTTTTCTATACTGTCCTGATCTCTTTCCTCTATGGAGCCATAACCCCCTCCGCCAGGAAGGGTTAAAATCAATTCTTCGCCAGGATGTAGTTTGTCCAATCCTTTGGGTGGGAATTCCCGTTCTGGAATAATCTGAAGTGACCCTTTTTGTCCATCTTGTCCTTCGATAATTCCCTTGGCTACGGTTTGGGTTTTTTCGGTCAACAAAGAAATGTTCAGCGGTTTATCTCCGACGTTCTTAAAACTAAAACGTTGCCCTAGTCCCCCTCGATATTTTCCTTTTCCACCTGAATTCGGAACCAGAGATTTTTCGGTGACCATTACCGCTATATCCGATTCCAAGATTTCAATAGGAACGTTGGCCACATTGGTTGGGAAGCTTAATACATGTTCGCCATCCATATTGGGTCTTGCGCCATATCCTCCGTTAAGGAAGAAATATTCCACGAATTCCTTACCGTTGTGTTCCCCGTTTAAAACAATACACCAACAGGCACTACCACAATCGGCTTGAACCTGTTCGGGAACAGCCTTTGCCAACGCACCAAACACCACGGAATGCAACATGTTACCCGTGATATTTCTAGCACCTAAAGGTGAGGGTTTTTTGGCATTGACCAAGCAATTGTCCGGTGCGGTCACTTTAATGGGATAGAAAGACCCATCATTGTTCGGCACATCAGGACTGAAGGTACATTTAATGGGGTAGGCCGTATACGCATAGGTGTAATTAAGCACTGCGTTAATGCTCAACGGATGCGGACCGGAAGTTCCGGTGTAATCTGCTATGATTTCGTCGTCTTTTATGGTAATCGTAATTTCGAAATGACAGCCATTTCCTTTTCCATCGCCATCCGTATCATAACTATATTGATAACTGCCATTTGGCGCTTCTTGAAGTGCTTTTCGCATGGCCTTTTCGGAAGCAGATATCACCGCATCGGACAAATCTTGAAGGTCATCCAAATCGTTTTCTTGCATCAACTTCAATAAGGATTTAATCCCCTGGTCGTTGGCGGCAATTTGTGCTTTGATATCCCCGACACTTTGGTCTGCAGCCCTAACATTCGAAAAAAGAATGTTGAACATGGTGTCATTTGGCTTTCCGGCTGTATACAATTTCGTCGGCGGAATCATCAAGCCTTCTTCATATAAATCTCGAGAGCCTGCACCCCAAAGCACCCCTCCCATATCTGGGGAATGTGCAATGGTTCCAATAAATCCAATGAGTTTGTTTTGATGAAATATGGGGGAAACGATTCCAATATCGGGCTTGTGTCCTGCACACAACCAGGGGTCGTTGGTAATGACCACATCACCTTCTTCCCAAGAGTCTTCAGGAAAGTAATCTGCCAATAGGGCTTTGGTCAACATGGGCAATACCCCTAAAAAAGAGGGTACTGAAATAGTGGATTGTGCGATGGAACGCCCTTTTTTGTCCATCAGTACCACGGCAAAATCGTTGGATTCTCGCGTTACCGTAGAAAAAGAAGTGCGTTGAAGCGTGGTTCCTGCTTCATCCACAATGCTGATAAGTCTGGACCACAAGATGCTGAGTGCAATAGGATCAAATGTTGTTGTCGTTTCTTTCATCATGAACGTCATTCAGCAAATTAGTTAACTAAGTTAACTAATTTTTGATTAGCAAAGTGTTTATTCCTTTAAAAGTTAGCCTCTTATCCTTCAAAATGGTATGGGTATTATCAATTCAGATTTCTTCCTAGAATGCGTCCAAAGCTTAAAGCTGGGGTAATTGCCATACCGCTGCAAAATGAACTGCCGCTTGTCGCCCCTAGACCAATAATTTCTCCGGCTGCGTACAACCCTTCCATTACAGTGCCATTTTGATCTACCAATTGCAATTTGTCGTTGACTTTCATTCCTCCAAAGGTGACCAATACAGAGGCGTGGATTTTTAACGCATAGAAAGGTCCAGTACTGATAGGGTCTTCTAAATATTTGCGATGGAATGTAGCATCTTCGCCTTTATCTACCATTGTGTTGAAGTTGGCAATGGTTTCGGTCAATGTTTCTTTTGAGACACCGATTTTTTCAGACAAGTCTTCCAAGGTGTCTGCTTTCACCAAAGATTGGCCACGTTCGGCTTCTTGGGCGATGGCTTCATTGCTCCAGCCAATAATAACCGGATTGTGATTGCCATTATCATCTTTTCGAACTCTTGAAGTCTCATCAAAAACGGCCCAAAAATACCAATCCGGTTGTTGCATTACGGCATGTTCGCGCGCCTCTGCGTCCGGCTCATCCTCAGCCATAAAACGATGCCCGTTAGCATTAACATAGATTTCTCGAGGTTGGCGATAGACAGAAGTCATGACCATGGCCCAGGCTTCATTGAAATTGCAACGACCGTCTCCAACTTCTTCCTCAATACCTCCCAAACTGGGAAGATGGTATTGTCCCATATGGAAAACACCCCCACTTTCTTCCAATATTTGATGGGCATCAGCTGTAGCGGTTGGGTAACAGGAACTAACTAGAGGAATGCCTGGATGCTTTTTCCCAAAGAAGTCAGGATTGCTGCCGTAGCCTCCCGTGGTCAATACAATATGTTTTCCATGCATCTCTTGGGTACCGTGCTCATTTTGACAAAGCACATAATCAAAACGATTTTCCGTTCTACCCAAGCCACTCATTTTGGTGTTGAGATGGCATTCGATATGACCGGATGCTTCGTATTTTTTCCAAAGTGGTAGAAGCACTTTGTAGATACTCATGGCCTTTTCGGTTCCGTAATGGGTACGCGCTGTTTCGTAAGCGATGTGCCCGTAAATGATTCGCGGACATTCTGGAGCGAATTCGAATCCAATATCCTCTAACCAATCGATGGTTTTGGGTGCTTCTTTAACAGCGATTTCCGTCAAAGCCAAATTTCCGGACTTACCATTGATGCGATAAATGTCTTCGAGATGCTTCTCCTCACTATCTTCAATTCCCTTTCTTTTTTGAAGTCGTGTACCCCCGGCGCTCATATGTCCTCCCGACCAATGCAATGCACCTCCAATGATGTCAGATTTTTCGATGATTCCAACACGCAAGCCTCTTTCGGCAGCTGTAATGGCGCAGGCCATTCCAGATGTGCCAGCACCAACGATTAGAATGTCATACGTTTTAGCCATGCAAATCGATAATAATGTTTTTGTTATGGTCGAGGTGTACGGTGGTGTTGATACCAATAACCGTGGTACTTTCCGTTTCTTCGATGATAGCTGGACCATCAAACGGTTCGTTGGGCTTTAGGAGATAGCGGTCGTAAACAGGGCAATCCAAATAGCCTGTTTCTTCAAAGTATACTTGTCGATTTCCTTTAAAGGCGTCTTTTCCCGATTCTGATTCGGTAAACTGATGTACCGTCATTTCCGGAATTGGTCCTTGAACGATGACTCGCCAGGTGACCATCTCCAAATCAATACCCTCTATGGAACGATTGTAACGGAATTCATATTCTTTTTTGAATCGTGCTCGAATCTCAGCCACCTGCTCCAGTACTAAAGGACCTTCAGGAAGCGTAATGGTAATTTCATGTCCTTGGCCGGTATATCGCATATCCACAATACGCTCGACCGTAGCATTTTCTTTTGCGATTCCTGAGTTTTCCAAAAACTGGATTCCCTCTGCCTCCATTTCGCTGAGGAAGGTGTTCACTTCCGTCCAGTTGATATTGCCCAATTCAGCGATATGGCTTTGAATTTTTTCGCTAGCCACCGGAGATACCAAAAAGCCAAGTGCTGAAGTTACTCCAGCACCCACGGGAATAATCAACCGTGAGGCATTCAATAATTTGGCAACACCAAAAGCATGAACGGGACCTGCTCCACCAAAACCAATCATATTGAAATGACGCGGGTCCATGCCTTTTTCCAAGACGTGTACTCGGGCGGCATTAGCCATATTTTCGTTGACGATTTTATGAATTCCCATAGCGGCTTCCTCAATGGATATCCCCAAAGGTTCAGCCAAGCTTTCTTGAATGGCATTTCTTGCAGCTTCTACACTCAAAGTCATTTCTCCACCCAAAAAATAGTCGGGATTGAGATAACCCAAAACCAAATCGGCATCGGTTACTGTGGGTTGTGTTCCCCCAAGATTATAGCATGCTGGACCCGGCGTAGAAGATGCACTATCGGGTCCTACGGTCAAAAGTCCTATGGAATTTACGCGGGCAATACTACCGCCTCCGGCACCGATTTCAATCAAATCGATAACCGGAATACGTACCGGAAGACCACTTCCTTTCTTGAACCGCTTAACACGTGCGGCCTCAAAGTGGTTTGTAATTTCGGGCTTGCCTTCATAAATAACGCAGGCCTTGGCCGTGGTGCCGCCCATGTCGAAACACAATAAGTTTTCTTCATTCAAGAGCGAGCCATAAAATACGCCAGCCATGGCCCCACCTGCTGGTCCAGACTCCAACAAATGAATTGGGGATTTTCGTGCACCATCAATGGTGGTGAGTTTACCACTGGAAATCATAATGTTGATGTTTCCCTTATAGTTGCTCTCACGCAGTTGGTCTTCAAAATCTTTTAAGTACTTATCGGTAATCGGTTGCACATAGGCATTCATGGCTGTCGCGGAGCTGCGTTCATATTCACGAACTTCAGGCATGATTTCAGACGATAGGCTGTAATACAGATTAGGTGCTTTTTGCTGAAGAAATTCTCCGATTGCCTTTTCATGAGCTGTATTGACGAATGAATTCAATAAACAAATCCCAACAGATTCAATACCATTTTTGCTGAGTTCCTCAGCAAGTGCATCCAAAGTGCTGGTCTCCAAAGGTTCCAAAACGTTGCCATGGGTATCTATACGTTCCCTTACACCCATTCTAAGATTTCTGGGTACTAAAGGTTTAGGCATGTTGAGGAAAATATCGTAGATGTCATAGCGCATTTCCCGACCGATTTCAAGAACATCTTCAAAACCGGCGGTGGTGATAAAGGCTGTTTTGGCCCCTTTGCGTTCGATGACGGCATTGGTCACCAAAGTGGTTCCATGCACAATATCAGAAAGGTCCTCCACCTTAAAACCATACTTTTCCTGTATTTCGCGAATACCGTTAAAAATCCCGACGGTTGGGTCAGGGTAGGTGGTAAGGGTTTTGGTGAAGATGAGCTGTTTGTTGTTCGTATTGAACAGGACAAAATCCGTAAACGTGCCTCCTATATCAATTCCTAACTTCATTTTTCAAGATTTGTGTGTTTTGTTGCGGAAGGTTTAATGGTATTCTTCCCCACCAGATACATTCATGGCTTCACCGGTGATGTAACTTGCTTTATCTGAAACCAAAAAGGCAACTGCATTGGCGATATCGTTTACTTGACCTGTTCTTCCCATCGGATTTCTGTCTACGATGCCTTGCAGATAATCTTCATAATCCAACCCCATCTTTTCACTAAAGAACTTGTTTTGCCAGTGTCCTAAGCCTGTCGTAATATGATTTGGACAAACGGCGTTGACGCGGATTTTGAATTTTCCCAATTCCACCGCATTGGACCGCGTAAGGCCAACCATACCGTGTTTGGAAGAGGTATAGGCAGCAGCGAAAGGAAATCCTGATTTGGCCGCTTGACTGGCAATATTGACAATTGCACCACCCTTGCCTTGTTCTATCATATGAATGGCCGCATGTTTGGAACACAAGAATGCTCCTTTCAGATTCACATCCAAAACGGCATCCCAGCTTTCTTCCTTGAATTCGGTGAAGGGTTCCATGATGTAACCCACTCCAGCATTGTTCACCATAATATCTACTTGGCCAAAATGTTCTTTTGCTTTTTGAACCAAATTCTTGACCTGTGCTTCAAAACGAACATCACATGGAATCGCGATGGCATCGCCCCCTTTCTTTTTGGCTTCGGCAACAATGGTTTCCATTTCATCCGTGGTGCCTACATGTTCTTCACTAAACTGTTCTCCTTTGGTTGTGCCAATGTCGGTAATGACCACATTGCAGCCTTCTTCAGCTAACTTCATGACAATGGCTTCCCCAATGCCCTTGGTTCTCCCTGAACCGGTGACAATCGCCGTTTTTCTTTTTAAGTTATACATAACTAAGCAATTTGCTCTGAAACGATGAACATTGGATTATCTGCAAAACCTTGGAATTCGGCCGCAACTTTTTGCATGGCTTCGGAACCTACTTCTTCTCCAAGAAGCCCCATATCGTTAATATGCAAAACCTCACAATATTGATAGGGTGAAGGGTTTTCAGTTCCCATGATGTTCCCCAAACGGAACACTTTGAAATCATCTACGGATTTCAAACTTGATGCGGTGGGGACATCAGTATTTTTTGCCCAAGCTTCGTAAGCTTCTTTGGCGGAATCATCTTTGAGATTGAATAGAACAACAAGTGCTGCCATTGGATGTTTGTTATGTTTTTATCTAGCCTTTAAAAAGGCATTTCCACTTTGCTTTAATAACCCTTGAATGGAGTTCATCACCATACTAGCACCGTTTTTGATCAAGCCTTCTGCCTGCTCAGCAGTACCTGCTACGGTGCCGTACCATTTATCACTTTCCCCAATAATGGTAAATATCTCGCCCAAAACTTTTTTCACTTCGTCATGAGCGGGACCATCGTAATACCCCATGCTCATGGCCAAATCTCGAGGTCCAATGATAAAGCCATCTACTCCTTCGATTTTACACATTTCGGGAAGGTTTTTGACACATTCCAGAGTTTCGATTTGCGGCATGACCAAGGTTTGCTCGTTTGAGAAAGCCACATAATCTGCCTGTGTCATTGGACCTTGCATGTAGTCCGCTGCACGCACGGGACCTAGACCTCGCTTGCCCATTGGAGGATATTTCATGGCCTCTACCAGGCGTTTCACATCATCGACGGTGTCGATACTGGGCATCATAACTCCCATGATGCCGGCATCCATATATTGTAAGATGAGTTTTGGGTCTACACTACGGATACGAGCCAAAGGGGTAATATCGCGTAGCTCACAGGCCCTGACCATGTTGGTAACATCGGAAGCTGTGATAGCGCCATGTTCAGCATCAATCATGTAATAATCCATGCCCAACAAGCCCATATATTCACAAAGGATAGAATCAGTTGTAGGTGAAATCACTCCAAATCCGGCACCTCCATTTTCAATTCTTTTTTTGAGTTTGTTTGCTTTCATATTTATTGGATAGGTTCTCCCTTGGCGATTTTATCTCGAATATAGTTCATCAGTCCTCCTGCTTTTCCCACTTCGGCCACAAAAGGCGCTGCGGGAACCGTTTTGAAAACCGTTCCTTTGGTAATATTTCGAATTTCACCTTCATCAGCATAATATTCCAGCTCATCTCCTGTGGAACAGCCATCTGCAATTCCATCGCAAGTAACAAAGGGTAATCCATAGTTAATGGCGTTACGAAATTGCAAGCGCGCAAAACTCGTAGCAAAAACCGCTTGAATACCCGCCCCCATGAGTCCGGTGATTACGTGTTCAATGGATTTTCCGCCACCGGCGAAATTATGCGCCGCTACAATAAAAGTGAATTCTTGGTCCTTGAATCCATTTTCTTTGTTGAATTCTTCTTTCACACCTGCCATGACCCATTTGCTATTTTCATCAGCATCAATCGGAGAAGTCCAATACTCTTGAATAATGATGTCGTAGGCCAAAACGTAGTCATCGGCGACCCAACACTTTCCTTTTATCATAATCAACTATTTGATTGATTCAATTCATTAAAAACACGCATGGCAGACTCCGCCGCCGCTTCAATACCTCTCGATTCTTTTGCTGCATGTTCTCCCGCAAAATGGAGGTTTCCAGCAGGGCGTATCATATCTTCAAAAAGCGCCGCCTGCCCAACGCCAAATTCACAATACGCACCTTTGTTGTAGCGATAACTACCCCATTTATGGGTGCCCAAATAAGATATTTTTCCTTCCGAAGCTGGTCTTATTTTGGCTAAGGTCTTCAGGGTAAAATCAGCGATTTCAACATCACCCATTTCTTTGAAATAGTCCGCTCCTGTACCATTGACCCAACAAGCAAGTTTTACTTCTTCGGAAGCAGCATTCACATCCATAATACGCTCAAGTGGGGTGTCCGTCCACATGCTGGGCGGGATACCATCTTCTTCCCAAAAAGGTTCGGCATCAAAATGGATTTGGGTGATTCTAGTGTATTGTAGTTCCTTAATGGCTTTTTCTTGATTGGAATTAAGTTCCGCATTGAGGTTTACATCACGTAGTGTTGAAAAGGGCATCGTACAAACTACCTTTTTTGCGGAATAATTTGAACCATCTTCACATCTTACCGTAACACGGGTTTGTTGGTCATCTATTGCTGTAACCATCTTATCGGTATAAACCGGATGGTTTAAGGCATCGACAATTTTATTCACCAAGTTCTTTGCGCCACCTTTAAAGTTGAATACTTTTTTGGAGCCGTTGTATTTTCGAAACGCTCGGCTATGTAGACTGTTTAGGGCCGATGTTTTGAATACATCATTGTAATTGGTGGAAATATTGATAAGCGCAATTTCTTCATCGGTATGTCCTAGGTCCTTCAAAAACTTGCTGTATGGTTCATCCATTTGGGGAGACTGATACCATGCATCCAAACTTTCTAGAGATTTGGCATTTCGCAATTTTGAAAACTCCAAAAAACTGGGTTTGGCCATTTCTCCTTCCCAAGGATTATGCAATTCACCCTTGAGATAGATGGCAGTTGGCGAAGACATATTCTGCGTGATATCTACCAAATCCACATCGAGGGCTTTCACCAACTTCATCACCTCATCATAGCGATCTCCGATACCTCTTCCACCAACATCTCTTCCCAAAGTGGGATGGCTAAACAATCTTCCACCCATCCGAGGACTTCCTTCCAAAATGATATAGTCTCGACCAGCTTGTTCCAGTTCATAAGCAAGCTTGAGTCCGGCCATACCGCCACCCAAAATGAGGACTTCGGTATCTGCCTGAGGGGTACAACCTAAAGGTAAGGTGCCTAATGCCATACTGGCTAGGGCTCCGTTTCTGATAAAGATTCTTCTTCGCATGGTTAGGCTAGGGGTTTAGGATGCTACTCTTGGGTCGGTGATTTCTCCTCGTATAGCGGAAGCGGCAACTACTGCAGGGGATGTCAAATAGATTTGGGCATTTTTACTGCCCATACGCCCCTTCATATTTCGGTTTCCCGCGCTCAATACGATATCCCCATCACCAGCCACTCCAGTGTGGATTCCCGCACAAGCAGCACAGCTGGGGGTATCTATGGCGGCCCCGGCCTTCACCAAGGTTTCTAAATATCCCGCTTTCAATGCGTCCAAGTATACCGTTTGACTTGCAGGGACCACAATCATATTTACGTCTCGATGAATCTGCTGGTCTTCCAAGATTTGCGCCATTATAGCTAAATCTTCAAGTCGACCATTGGTACAGGTTCCAACAAAGGCTTTATTGAATTTGGTTCCTATTACTTTTTCTACCGGAACAGTATCGTCCAATTTGTCGGGTAGCGCCACGGTAGGCGCCAAATCGTTGATGTTGATTTCGTAGACTGCTTCATATTCGGCATCTTCGTCACTAGCAATCATGTCCCACTCGCCTTTGGCAACGCCATCAAGATACCTTTGGGTAATTTTATCGGGAGCTACTATCCCGTTTTTAGCGCCCAAATCCACTGTCATGTTACAGAGGGTCATTCTCCCTGCCATATCCAAAGACTCTATCGCCGGACCTGTGAATTCAAGGGTTTTATAGATAAGATGGCCGTTCCAGTGCATCATTCCCATGATGTGCAAACTAAGGTCTTTTGCCATGACCCAAGGCTGCCATTGACCAGTGATATGGAATTTCACGGAAGAGGGAACTCTAAACCAAGCTTTGCCTGTAGCCATGGCCACTGCGGCATCTGTTACGCCAATGGCATTTCCAACGGCACCTGCGGCGCCATAGGTATTGGCGTGCGAATCGGTTCCAATACTTATCGTTCCCGGTAGCACGTGCCCTTGTTCTACCATGATTTGATGTGCAATACCTTGACGGCCCAAATCGTAGAAGTGCGTAATATCATGCGCTTTGACCACCTCACGCCATTCGTTGAGCATGGTGGCAAATTTTTGGTTGGGGGGAGGCACCAAGTGGTCGGAAACACAAATGACACGGTCTTTATCAAAAACCTCGGTTTTGCCTAGCTGCCTGAACTTGTCGAAACAGGTCTTCCCCAAATAGTCCATGGTCATAACGGTATTGATATCGGTCCAAACCAGTTCTCCGGGAACGACCTGTTCCCTACCACTGTTTCGTGCCATAATCTTTTCCGTTATCGTCATTCCCATGGTATAGATTTTTTAAACTAATGTTACCTTGTCTAAGATATTTATTTTATTTTAGTTAACAATATTAATTATTAACAATATTAATTATTTTTTTTTGAACTATCTAGCAAAGCAAAGGCAATATTTGGTTTGGGATATCATCGTTCAAGCTATGGAAAAAAAAGTGATGGAAAGGGCATTTATCTTACTACCCAATGAATCAGTTCTTTTGACAATACATGACTAACTAATCAAATTATACGACCGTGGGAAAACTCAATCTTAAAGAATTTAAATTCGGATGGCCAGTGGTGTTGTCCTCAACTTTAGGGATAGGCCTGGGCATGTCGCCTCTACCTTTTTATACTATTGGCGTATTTGCCATTCCATTGATGAAAAACTTCGGTTGGCAAATTGACACGGTAATGTTCGCTTTGCCCGTTTTTACCTTTGCAGCGTTATTCGCAAGTCCCATGGTAGGGTATTTTGCGGACCGATTTGGAGCACGTAAGACTGCCTTGTGGTCTGTTTTTCTATTCGGAATCACCTTTATCGCTTTTTCGCTTAATACAGGAAATGTGCCCTTGTATTTGACACTATGGGCTTTATTGGCTTTTGTTGGTGCCGGGACCTTACCCATGACCTGGACCCGAGCCATTAACAACTGGTTTAATGAGAATAGGGGGTTGGCGCTGGGACTTTCCCTTTTAGGTACAGGTTTGTTTGGGTCCATGGCTAAGCTGTATGCGTTCAATATTATCGAAAATTATGGCTGGAAAGCCGCCTATTTAGGCGTAGGACTTTTGCCCATTTTGATTTCATTACCCGTTGCCTATTTCTTTTTTCGCGATACGGATGACCCGAAAGTAGCGGACAAAGTTGCTAGACTGAGAGCTGAAGTACCCGCCTATAGAAAGGGAAATTCCAATGGGTTGACCGTTAAGGAAGCCCTTAAGGATTGGCGATTTTGGTTGCTCTCTTTTTGCTTTGTTTTGATTTCCTTCGCTATTGGCGGACCCATACCCAATTTGGAAAAACTTTTGGGCGCCAAAGGTTTCGAAACGGTGGATGCCGTGGTTTTGGCGAGTGCATTGGGTTATGCGGTTATCGTTGGAAGACTTATTGGGGGATACTTAATAGATAGATTTTGGGCGCCAGCAGTAGCTTTCGTCCTCTTGAGCATCCCGGCAATATCTTGTTTGTTATTGCAATCTGCTGAACTGAGCTATTCTACAGCCCTCATCGCAGTGATGATTTTAGGTTTTGGAGCCGGAGTGGAATATGATTTACTGGCATACTTTGTTTCTCGCTATTTCGGCATGAAAAACTACGCGGCGATTTACGGATTCTTGTACGGATTCTTTGCGTTGGGTGCTGGTTTTGGACCCGTCATATTCGGGAAATTCTTTACGGCAACAGGAAGCTATGACTCCATTTTAGGCTATGCCTTTGTAGCATTTTTGGTTGGTTCGATACCCTTGTTGTTCTTAGGAAAGTATCCTGATTTTAGTGAAAACACTGCACAAGAAACCATTGAATAATATGAAGGTTTTGATTGTTCATGCACATGAGAACCCTGAGTCATTTTGTAGCGCTTTAGCGGAAAAAGCAAGAACTTTTTTCAGTTCTCGCGGGGATGATGAGGCTAACATATCCAATTTATATCTGAAAGGATTTAATCCAACCGGAGGGAAGCATGATTTCAAGGTTCTTTCGGATGCACCCTACTATAAATATGCGGTCGAGCAATTGAAAGCACATCAAAGTGATGCCTTTGAATCCGATTTGATGACAGAAATGGAACTTCTTGTGGAGGCTGATGTGCTCATTTTCAATTTTCCCTTGTGGTGGTTTGGCATGCCCGCGATTTTAAAGGGCTGGGTAGATAGGGTTTTGGCCTATGGGTTTGCCTATGGCGGTGACTACGGTATGGGCCCTAACGGCCGATTTAAAGGCAAAAAGGCCTTTTTGTGCGTCACTACGGGAAGTCCAGCAGAATTCTATCAAAAAAGCGGTGTTCATGGGAGAACCTTGGACGACATTCTAAGGAATATCAAACAAGGTGTTTTGGCACTAGTCGGGTATGAAGTATTGCCCAGCTTTGCTGCTTTCGGAGTTTCACGAATCACAAAAGAAGCGCGGGAACAAATTCTCACCGAATATGAAACCTATCTTGGGGAAGCATTTCCTTGACATTATTCGTCTTTCAGTATTTTTTGTAAAGTAGCATTAAAGACTTCCGGTTGGTCCAACATCATAAAATGATGGCTGTTTTCTATAGTATCTACCGTAAAACTTAGGTTGGTATAGTGCGCTTTATCGGTTGGTCGTTTATCTGAATTGATGATGCTTTTTTTGAGCGAAGCAAGCTCTTTCAAAGAATCAAAGGTTTCGGTATAGTCGGTTGCAGCCAAATATGCGGCCGCTGAGATGGCAACTTCTGGATTGTTCTGGGCCATATCCTCAGCAATACTGTCTTTGAGATTAGCATCCGCGGAAGCGTTGAACATGTTTGGCACAAAACGCTTGGTCATATTATAAAAATCCTTTTCAAAAGGTAACAAACCCTCATCAACCTCTTTTTTGTTTTTGGCTTGCAGTGGTGAAATCAAATAATCTATGCAAACTATATGCTCTAAGTTCTCAGGCTGTTCCGCTGCTGTTTTCAAAACGACCATCGCGCTCATTGAATGGCCGACGAGTGTAAGGGAGCTATAGTCCAAATCGGCAATGACGGACAAGACATCTTCGGCAAAACTTTCCATGGTCCATTCCTTTCGATTGCCGGTTGTGGAATTTCCATGCCCGCCAAGGTCTAAAGTAACCACCCTATACTGTTTTGAAAAGTATGGCATTTGTTTTCTCCAGTAGGTTTGGTCACAAGACCAGCCATGCACAAAGAGCAAAACGTTTTCGTGGTTTCCGTACACGGTGTAGGTAATTGAAACGCTATCCTTCGATGTTGTTTCAAAGGATTCGCCTGCTACTTCATTTTGACCCAGAAGAACGTTAGGGAAACTATATAAAAACACAAAGACCGCTAAAGCTACGGTCTTGTGAATGTTCAAAAGGGTTGTTTTTTCCAAAACCGCTTAGTTATCAGACCTAGATTCTTGACCGTTGGTGCGGTTTTTAGGAAGGTCTTCCCAAAACTGGGGGTCAATCCCGTCTTGTCCACAGACTTTGCGTTCTTCAATCATGGTCACTCCGTTAAAGGTATCTCCATCAGACCATTTCCATACGCGAATGCGATGGTCATCATTGCCAATAAGGTCAATTTGCTCAAAAAGTTTCATGCCAGGACGATGCTTGTATTCCCAAATGAGAACAACGCTATTACCCGTTTCCCAAGCTTTACCGCTGAGCCTAGGATTTTCGAAAATCAAGTTGCCATCGTCATCAAAGGGACATACGCCAAAGTCAAGACATTCCTTAAAGCCATCGTCCCACATGTATTCGTTGACTTGATGGTACTTTCTTCCAGGCAACATTGCACACGTTAAACGGCTTTTCCATTCGTCAATGAGTTTTCCGTCGGCGCCTATTCGTCTATAGGTCCCTTCCCAAATTCCGGCGTGCTTCGGGAATAAGCGTAATTCTTTCATGAGTCTATTTCTTTATGGGTTTAAGATACTAAATTTCCTTATTTAGTTAACATAATTAATTATTAATAAAATTAACTAAATAGGTTTCTCTGAAATATGATTTTTGTCAGGTTTCTATTTTTTTGATTCTACTCCAAGAATTCCAGGGATTCCAATTCATAATGCGTTTGCATATAGCCTGCGGCGCCTGCTTTGAGAAACAGATAGTCATCATCAGCTGTCACCCAAACATGATACGGAGGATGTTCTTCCAGCAGACTACCCGCCGTATCGCCAACTGAAAAATGCCTTGCTTGGAAAGTTCCAGCCCCAACGGTAACCTCTTCTTCACCATGGAATGTAATGCTCATTTTTTTCATTTCAAAAAGTAAGGGTCCGGTAGCGCCACGATGGTCCGGTGAGGTCAGCATAAAATTTTCAAGGAGCTGTTTTCCGGTTCCTTTGGTGATATCGTAGCATTTCATCAACAGACCATCTCCCACAATAGGATGTGCCTGCAACCAGGGAACCCAACCTTGCGTAGGGAGTTTTTGGCTAATTCTACCGTCGTTATGGTTGTGCATTTCGCATTCTGCAAAATCTTCCCCAAAACGAAACCAACCCGAACCTTCATATTGGTCCCCCACGGAAAGCCGTACACTGCAATCCAGTGGTTCACCGTTAGGACGCATGGCCAATACGACATCCCGTACCACATTCGGTGTATCATCAATTTCGCAATGGGCATGAAGTACCAGATTCTGGTCGCTTTGTTGGGTGAGGGTAAAGAATTCCCTTCCTCTTTCTTGGTCAAAGGATTCTTCTTTTTTGCTGGTGTAGCGAATGTATCCGCGAATGGTCTTGTGTTTCATCCAATCAAATGTAAGCCCAAAGCCGCACTGACCAACAAACCAATCCAAATTCCGTACACATAGGGAAGGCAGTCGTCCATTTTCTTTTTGATGACATGATTGGCTTCTTCCAGATTTTCTCCCATCATCATTTGGCGAAATGCGGGTTTAAAAATATTCAAGTGATACCGTATGCCCAATCCGCATAGAATCAATGCGCAGACGGCGAGTAATTTCCAATTGATGTAGTCCGCGACAATATGGGTTGGATATATCAAATTGTAAACGGCTAGGCCTCCCACGACAGAAACAATAAGGGGTCTGACCCAAAAATCCAGCCGGGTCAACTTTCCTTTAAGGGATTCATTTTTGCTAAAGTGCAATGACAAGACTAGCGCGAGCCAAAGCAAACCTAACAACCAAACCATCAATACTCCCGTTGAATCAATTTTCACTAGGCCTAGATAAAATCCCATATGAATGCCCGTAGGCATAATCAATGGCATGGCGATACGCGGACCCAAATCGCATCCCAATAAAATTTGCAATGCGGTTGCGCGTTGCGGTCCGGACAAGTTGGGATTGATTACAAAACGACTGGAGTAATAGGTGCCCATATCTGTTCCCAGCCAAAAAACAAACAGGAGAATATGCAAAAACTTGAGAATAAGAAACCAGTTCATTTTGAATATTAGTTCATGTTACAAGTTCCAAAGGAACCAATCTTGCAATAGGTGTTTTATATGTTGCAGAAAACGTGCGGCGTCTGCTCCATTGATGATGCGATGGTCAAAACCAATAGTTATGGGCATCATCAGGCGAGGTTCAAAGTTATCCTTGATAAAAACAGGTTCCATTGTGCTGGCGGCTACTCCTAAAATAGCAACCTGCGGGTGTGATACCAATGGAAAAATGGAGGAGGTACCAATACCACCCAGGTTTGAGATGGTAAATGTACCGCCCTCCAAGGCCTCAGGAGTAATTTTTTTGTCACGAACTTTAGCGGACAGTTCCGAAAGTTCTAGAGCGATTTCCGTTAGTTTTTTGTCATTCGCGTTTTTTATGACGGGGACCATCAAACCCCTATCTGAATCCACAGCGATACCAATGTTTACATAGTCTTTAAAAACGATTTGTTGCTTCTCAGCGTCAAGACTTGCGTTGAAAATGGGAAATTTTTGCAAAGCCTGCGCAATTACCTTAACCAATATGCAGGTCATGGTCAAGGCACCGCCCATTTCTTTTATCTGTTGTTTGTGTTCTTGCCGTTTGGCTTCAAGCTGCGTGATATCCACTTTTTCTTGTAGCCAGGCGTGGGGAATCGTGGACCAGGCGGTGGTCATATTGCGACTAGTCGCTTGCATGATGCCAGACATGTCCTTTACCTCAACATTACCCCATTTCGAGAAATCAGGTAATTCGGGCAACATTATTGCGGGGCCCGAAGTCTTCTGGGAGTTTTTGGTTTTGGCATAATGTTTCACATCTTTAACTCCAATGCGGTTGCGCGCAAATTGAGGTTGTACTTGGGTAATGTCCACACCAATTTCGCGAGCAAGTCGGCGCGCTAAAGGAGTACTTCTATATTTTGAGCCATTTGCCTTAGGTTTTGGAGCTGGTTCTGCTGGTATTGGCGACGGATTCTGCGGTTTTGCTGCAGGAGCTTTTGCTGTGCTATTGGTTTCCGCTACGGGCGGTTCGATAGGAAGCGTCTTTTCAACGGGAATGGCAGTACTAGAACGAATGGATAGGATAGGGGCATCCACGCCAATTTCATCCCCAACGTTCACCATAACTTCAAGAATGGTTCCTGCCGCATCAGAGGGCACCTCGACTACGACCTTGTCCGTTTCCACCTCCATTAGGGCCTGCTCTTTTTCGATAACCTCACCACTTTTGACATGCAAAGCGATGACGGTTCCTTTTTCGATGCCTTCGCCCAAAGAGGGCAATTTCAGCACGGTTTGAACAGCTTCTGTTTTTACTTCTTCTTTCGGCGGTGAAACTACAACTTCAGGTGTTACCTTCTTGGTGTTTGCTGCCGCTACCTTAGGCGCCTCAGGAATTGATTTTTCAACGGCTTCACCATTATTGGAGAGGGATAAAAATACGGTGCCTTCGGTTATTTCATCTCCAATGCTTGCCATGATTTCGGTGACTACACCTGCGGCATCTGCAGGGACCTCTACCACCACTTTATCGGTTTCCACTTCCATGAGTGGTTGCTCTTGTTCTATGGTATCGCCCACATTGACCAATATGGAAATAATGGTTCCTTTTTCGATGCCTTCTCCCAAAGAAGGTAATGTCAACTCCATCATAGCGTAGCGGGATTAACTTTTTTGGAACTTATTTTATGGCTTTTCAAGAAATCTGAAACTTCTTTGTCGGTTACGGCGCCTTCTTCCCGAAGCATTTGAAGGGCGCTAAGTGCAATGTATTTGGCACTGATTTCAAAATGGTCACGCAAATCATTTCTTGCTTCGCTAAAACCATAACCGTCCGTACCTAAAACGTGATATTGTTTTGGCATCCATTTCGCGATGGACATCCCAAGGGATTTCACATAATCTGATGCCGAGACAAAAACCCCTTTTTCTTTTTCCAACAGGGTTTCCACATAACATTTCCGTTTCTGTCCATTACTTGCCAGTAGCCCTTCACGTTCCGCATCCAAAGCATCTCGTTGCAACTCGGTGTAGCTGGTCACGCTCCAAACATCCGTCGAAATATTCATGTCCTCTAGGATTTGTCTGGCTTCCAGCACCTGCATCATAATGGAGCCACTACCCATTAAATGGGCTTTGCGACCTTTGTTCGCTGTCTTACTTGATTTTTGATAGCGATACATACCCTTTAGGATGCCTTCCGTAACGTTTTCGGGCATGAGTGGCATGGCATAATTTTCATTGGTTACGGTGATGTAGTAAAAAATATTTTCTCCCTTTTCATACATGCGATGAATACCATCCCTTACGATAGTGGCCAACTCAAAAGCGAAAGTGGGGTCATAACTTTTCATATTAGGCACAATACTCGACAACACGTGCGAATGCCCATCCTGGTGCTGTACCCCTTCTCCGTTCAAAGTGGTCCGGCCCGAAGTTCCTCCAATCAAAAAGCCTTTGCACATCATGTCGCCGCAAGCCCAAATCATATCCCCAACCCGCTGGAATCCAAAAATGGAGTAGAAGATGTAAAAGGGAATCATGGGCAAACCGTGCATCGCGTAAGCTGAACCTGCGGCCATAAACGAGGCCAAGGCACCAGCCTCGCAAATACCTTCTTGAAGGATTTGACCATCCGTGCTTTCCCGATAATAGGACACACTACCGGTATCGACCGGTTTGTACAGTTGTCCCTTGGGTTGATAGATGCCCGCGTGGCGGAAAAGACCGTCCATACCGAAAGTTCGCGCCTCATCAGGGATGATGGGAACGATATATTCTTTGATACCTTCTTGCTTGAGCAACTTGGCAATTATACGAACCAGGACCATGGTAGTGGAGACTTCACGTCCATCCGTACCGGCATAAAACTCCTCAAAAAGCGTATCATCCGGAGTTTTGAGGGTCACACTTTCGTCTCGGCGCTCTGGTAGATAACCTCCTAATGCTTCACGCTGTTTGCGCATGTATTGCATTTCAGGACTATTGTCGGCTGGGCGATAGAATTTTGCTTTAGCCGCCTCTTCCTCACTTAAAGGAATACCGAAACGTCTCGCCGCCTCGATACGCTCCTCGCGGTTCATGTTCTTTTTCTGGTGGGTGGTGTTCTTTCCTTCACCCGCATGGCCCATTCCATAGCCTTTTATGGTTTTCATAAGGATAACGCTGGGTCTCCCGTTGGGTTTTGCCGCTTTTTGGAAGGCAGCAAAGATTTTTTTGTAATCGTGTCCGCCTCTTTTGATAGTACGAATTTCTTCATCGGAAAGGGACCGCATGAGTGCTTCCAATTCGGGATTGTCTTTCACCCAATGCTCACGAACTTGGTCTCCAGGCAGAACGGAATACATTTGATAATCGCCATCAAGCGCACGGTTCATTCGGTCTACCAATATACCTTTGGAATCTCGTTGCAACAGAGCATCCCACTCGCTGCCCCAGATTACTTTGGTCACGTTCCATCCCGCACCTAAAAAGGTGCGTTCCAACTCCTGAATGATTTTTCCGTTACCACGAACGGGACCATCGAGACGTTGTAGATTGCAATTCACGACCAAAACCAGATTATCAAGTTGCTCGCGAACGGCAATGTTCAAGGTGCCCAAGGTTTCGGGCTCATCCATTTCACCATCGCCCACAAAGGCCCAAATTCGCCCACCTTTTTTGGGTTTTAGTCCTCGGTTCTCAAGGTATTTTTGAAACCGAGCTTGATAAATGGCACTGACTCCAATAAGCCCCATGGAAGCGGATGGAATTTCCCAAAAATCTGGCATTCTTCTTGGATGCGGATAGGACGAAAGCCCACCTTCCTTTTGAAGCTCACGTCTAAAGTTTTTGAGCTGGGCTTCAGATAGGCGTCCTTCCAAAAACGCTCTGGCATAAATACCTGGGGCGGCATGGGGTTGAAAAGAAACCAAATCCCCACCATACCCATCAGATTTTTTCTTGAAAAAATGATTGAGACCGACCTCATACATGCTTGCTGCCGAAGCATAGGTGGCAATGTGCCCGCCAAGGCCTTCACCGCTATCATACGCCTGCAGCACCATGGCCATGGCGTTCCAGCGATTGATGTTTTCGATTTTGGTCTCCAAGACAGTATCTCCTGGATAAGGGGGTTGGTCTTTCGCATTAATGGTGTTGATGTAGGGAGAGTTTAAAGCCGTCCCCGAAATTTGAACACCATTATGCAGGGCGAAAGACCGAAGTTCTTTCATCAACTCTGCTGCAGATGTGCCTCCTTTTTCGTCAATCACTTCCTGAAGGGATGTTATCCATTCGGAGAGTTCTTCTTTCCAATCTTGCGTACTTGGATTTACCATTTGGTTCATATCATTACAATACGTGAAGCTATTACCACACTAATTTAGTTAATAATATTAATAATTAATAATGTTAACTAAATAGAATATTGGATTTTCGCCGAGATGCCGAAAATGCACGTACTGTATTTAATCAATTGGATTTCAAAGGACTAAAAAAACGGTAATGGTATGTCAACGCCTTACTAAGCCATCTCATGTAACTGGAAAGACCTGATGAAATGAAGAAATGTGGACCATCCTATTAAAGATTGTCCAACAACTTGTTGAACTCTACAATAAACCCATCAGGGTCATAAAATTTGCTAACCATCACCCGAGTAAAACTTTTGCCATCATAAGATGGGTATTTGGTCAAAGTGGGCTCGCCCATGATTTCAACACCAGGAACTTCCTTGATTTTTTTGAACTGTTCTTCCTGGTTGACGCTATTGAATAGCAGCACCACATTTTGGGCAGTGAAGCCTTCTCTTCTTATAGGTTTGTCGGTCTTGTTCTCATTTTCATAGTCATACTCCAATAACCCCAATACCCCGTAAAAACTATTTGTTGCTTTGAGAAACACCAAGCGCAACACTTGTTCCCTATCTTCTTCAGGATGCGGCCTACGAATAAGATTGTCATAAATGACTTCCATACCTATGGCATCTCGATAGAGCAATAGGGATTTTTCAATATCCCTAACGATAAGCGTGGTTCTACGGAACACTAAGGGCATATCTTTGGGCTGAACGATGTCATCTGAAGATTTTATCTTAGCATCCTTTGCTGAGGGGGTCTGCGCGTAACTCAGTGCATGGACTGCGAGCAAAACAAACACCAATGCCGTTCTAAAGAAGTACTTTTTCATTTCAGGTTGATTAAAGGTTGGTTGCAATGGGTTTATCGTTTCTAGACCATTCACTCCAAGAACCCACATAGAGTGTTGGCGTATCAAATCCGGCATGGGTCATGGCCAACAAGGTATGGCAAGCAGTTACTCCGGAACCGCAATGCACGGTAACGTTTGATATCGGCGTATCGCCCAAAATGGTTTCGTATTTCTCCTTTAAGGATTCAGCGGAAAGAAAAAGGCCTGCTTTGTCGATATTGCCCGTAAGCGGAATGTTGATGGCCCCGGGAATGTGCCCTGCAATCAGGTCTATAGGTTCTGTTTCACCACGATAGCGTTCTGCCGCGCGAACGTCAATAAGCACGTGGTTCTCCAATTGGGCTGTTTTCTCCACCTCAGTAATAGTCGTCAAGGGCAGTTGCCAATCGGTAACGGCGTAAGATTCCACAGTTTTGGGCATCTCTTCCCCATGACTTGTGGGATACCCAATTTCAACTGCTTCTTTGAGACCTCCATTCAATACCTGTACCTGTTCATGCCCTGCCGATTTCAGCATCCACCAAAACCGGGCAGCGGCCATCGCAGAAGTATTGGTATCGTAAACGACCACATGGCTTGATTTGAAAACACCCAAATGGGTCAACAATTCCGCAAATTGTGAAATACTTGGCAAAGGGTGCCTACCTCCATGGGCGGCATTTTCTTTAATGTTGGAAAGTTGCGCATTCAAATCAACATGCAAAGCACCTTTTAGGTGTTCTTTTATATAATCCTCTTGAATGGTTTTGCTGAAACGGGCATCAATCAATACCAAGTTTTCGTCATCCTTTAGCTGTAAAAGCTCTTTAGCGCTAATTAAAGGAGATTGCGTTTCGTTTTTCATGGTTTTTCAATGTTCAATGCTATACTACCCGCACATTTGCATTCGGATAGGAAACGCATGGTCATTTAATTCTATCCAGATTGTGGAAAATATAATTTGCTGCGGTTGAAATCACCTCATCGGTTTCAGCATTGGTGATTTTATCTCGATAACTGAAGACGTCTTTCGTCAAAAGTACTTGGTAATTAAAGGTTTTAGTGCCAAAAGTGCAATCGCTTCCATTCATGGACATCAGGTACCCTTTCTCTGTTTTTTCCACCAACAAATCACAGATATCGGGATAGGCACTAATATCTTCTTTAGTAATCATGGCAAGCATTTCTGCGTCCTTCCAAGCGCCCACGTACTTCTTTTTGTCCTTAAAAGGCCACATTTTAACGCGAAGTTGTGTCCCGGTGGAATCCATGTCCAACGTATAAATTCGTTGTCGATACGTAGCTTCCGGTTCAAGGTCTCGATATTCTTCAACGTACAAAACATGCTCGCCAATTTTAGGCACATCCAAGGCAATATAATGAGATTGTACATGAAGAAAACCATCCTTCCCGGAATCATCCAAGCGCCAAACATCACCTCCCTTGCTGAGCACAGAGTCGATTTGTTTGGAGTTGTTGTAGGTTCCGGGCCAAATCGACATGATTTCGGCCAGTTGGGCTTTTAGGTCTTCGGATGTTCCTTGTGCCTGCAAAAACAAAAATGGGCACAGGAGAAAGAGCATACTTTTTAAGGAAGTGAGGGTAGTCTTCATGAGATTAGATTTTGTTAATGATTTCAAGTGCGGCGCGTTCACCACTTTCCATGGCGCCTTCCATGCCCCTGCTGAGCACTGCGGTATGTTCACCCGCGAAATGGATTCTTCCCATCGGTTGGGAAATATCAAGGGAAAATTCACTGATTTGACCGGGTTTCCAATAGGCATAGGCCCCTCCTGCGTACGGATTATTTATCCATGTCCAATAATGCACGAATTGCAAGGCATCTTTTAAACTAGGGCGTATGGCCACCAAAGATTTCATTACAGCTTCGAGGGCATCCTCCCGTTTCATTTTGTCAATAGCAATGGCGACATTGCTGTTGAGATATGCGACACAACTCGTTACTCTGTCCGGATTGGAAGGGTCGTTTTTAAGGGCCATGAACCGTCCACCCAATTGGTCCGTCCACATGCTTGGGGGCAATCCGTCCTCTTCCCAATATTTTTTGGTTGGGACAAAATGAAGTTGTGCACAAGGCGTATAGGATAACTCTTGAAACGCCTTTTGTTGTTTGCCTTTCGGAAGAGGAGAAAGTGAAATTCGTCGAAGCGCAGATGCGGGAAGCGTAATCAATGCATACTTGGCGCGCAAGGTTTCATCGTTTTCCAAGGTAACGGAAACCCCATCTGCCTCGCCAACCACACCTTTTACAGGGGATTTCAATAAAATATCTTGTTTAAAGGCATTCGCCATGGCCTCGGGAATACGCTGGTTCCCACCTACAGCAGCTCCTCCTTTTCCGGCAGAAGCAGCTTGTTGAGTGATGAAATTCAAAATTTGGAAATACATCAGCACTGAAATGCTTTTGGCATCAGCGCCATAACTAGAGTTGGTAGAAGCCGTAAGTTGAATGGCTTCTTCCGAAAACCCTTTTTCTTTGAGGATGTCATAAACGGAACGGTCCCATTTGGCGTATTCTGGATTTCGCCAAGCCACCAAATCATTTTTAGGTAATGGGTTCAGCTGGGAATATACGCTCCACGCGGGTGAGGAAGGTGAACCTTTTCTAAATTCTTCCGGCATGGGATTTGCCGCATGGGTTGCCCAATTTTCAGGGGTGATGAGATTGTTTTTGATGGCATACAAGATTTCACCCTTCCGCGGTTCCGTCCGAGGACGATACGGTCCAATTTTAACACCATATTTTTGAGCGGCATCCAACAGTCTGGCGTACCCACCCCCGATTCCATTAGCGCCAAGTTCGGGATGGCCTGGCACATCGCTTTCCTTTGCAGTATGTACCCGTCCACCAAATCGGTCAGTAGCTTCTATGATTTTTACTTTTAGACCCAAATTCTCCAGCGTAAGTGCGGCATTGAGTCCTGAAAGTCCTGCCCCAAGTATGAGGACATCGGCATCGAAACTAGGGGCTTTTGGTGCTTTGACGCAAGAATCCAACCCAAAATAAAAGGGAGCGGCGGTCAGGGCCAACCCTGTTTTTTTGAGCATCTCCCGCCGGTTGATGGCGCTGGAAGTCTGTTTTTTATTTGATTTTACTCCTCTTCCCATTGCAGTGGTTCTTTAAAAACATCAGGTTGTTTGATTTCCGTAGCGGCAATAAATGCTTCGGGCAAATCTTCTTTATTGTAAAAAGTTCTTCCGCTGGAGGTCCATATCATATGCCCTGGCGTACCCTGCATTTTTAGTATGGATAGCCACGATGTTTGACTGGTCCAATGGTAATCTGCCGGAATATGGGTATGGGAGCGGTCGTAGAGATATTCCATATCAAAATCATAGGTGTCCAAAGTCATTTCGGTACGCCAAGTCTGTGATTTGCTTTCAAACCATTTGGTAAAAGCGTGTCGTGTCACATGCATACGATGCCCAATTTGGGTAAAAACCAAATTCAAAGGCTGGCCAATTGCGGTACTTTCCATTTTGAAGGTCGCATTGATTTTTGGGCCATTTGGGGTATTGATACCCCCACGAATTCCAGCTCGAAATGGTGGTACTTCGACTTCTTCGCCTGTGTAGGGATTCACCATACGGTCCAAAAACTTACCCGTTTTAGGGTCTTGGTATAGCAGCCACCCTTTGGACCTGGTCTCCACATTTCCGTTTTCAAGTTGTCGGGCCATTTTGATGGCACATCCCGAATATTTGAAAACTTCTTTACCGAAAACGTTCAGGCTATCGGGCTTATCGGGACGAATACCAAAAACACGACCTTCGGAAAAAGAATAGGTAGTTTTCCCTGAAAGATCGCTTTGTAGTTTTTGGAAAATCAGAAACTGATCTACGGGATCTTCAAGATTATAGACAATTTCAGGGCTTGCAGTAGTTTCTTCCATTTTTTCCTCTGCAGGTTCAGCGGTTTTGGTATTGCAGCTACCAGCAATCAAAAAAGGAAAGCAGAGGATTAAGGAGGCTTTTTTAAGAGGATTCACTCGATAAAAAAATGCGGTTTTACATGCCATACTGTTGGATTTTATCAAAACGACAACAAATTAGTTAATTTAATTAATAGTTAATAAAGTTAATTAATTTAATTGTATATTTCAACGTCTTCTAAATGTTAAACTTACATGAGCAGTTATGGTTTTTCATCTATCCTTGAAATTGTCTACAGTGTGGGCAATATGGATAAGGTGAAGCATTTCTATTGCGATTATGGCGGTTGGAATAGTGTAGGAGCGTATGCCACACCCTCAAAACAAATGCAACTATGGGGATTGGAGGATGATGCGACAGGTTCGGAATGTTTGATTCAATCCCATGGTCACCCAACGGGACAGCTCCGTTTGGTACAGTTCGAAAATGTTCACCAGAAATACCTTCGGTCCTCACAACAACCTTGGGATATTGGTGGAATCATGGATATCAATATTCGTGTGCATGAGGTGACCAATACCTTTGAAGAATTAAGGGAATTGGGCTGGCATGGACTCAGTGACCCTTTGTTACAGGTCATGGGCCCTTATGAACTGTATGACATTCTCATGAAGGGTTACGATGATACGATTATGGCCTTTACCCATCGTGTAAAACCAGTGTTGAACTTGACCGCTCCCATAAAATTAGCTACGCACGTTTACAACTCTTCCGTAACCGTTCATGATTTAGAAGCGGCAAAGGCATATTATGTTGAGGGTTTGGGATGTCAGGTATTGAACTCTTATGAAGTTATCAAGGATAGCCCTCAAGAAAATATGTTTGGCCTTCCCTTCAACTTGGCGGATAAGGTAAAATGCAAAGCATGCTTCTTATCTTTTGATGGCGAACGAGATACGGTTTTTCAAATCATCGAATTTGAAGGCATAACAGGAAAAGATTTTTCACAAACTACGCATCCACCTAATAGGGGATATATGGAGTATCGAGTTGAGGTCTTTGGGATTCAAGCCTACTATGAGTCCTTGCTCAAAAAAAATATAAGCATCCATAATTCACTGCAGACGGTTCAAATGGAACCTTATGGTCATGTGGAGGTGTTTTCAGTGATTAGTCCTGAGGGGGTATGGCTCACCTTTATCGAGCGAAAAAAGGGAAGATTAAAATTAGTTAACTAAGTTAATTATTAATATATTTAACCATATAGTAATTTGGAATTCAAATGGAAACAATACAGGTAGGAGATAAGGCGCCAGAATTTACCTTAACCGGCACGGATTTGGAACCTATCAACTTGGGAAGTTTTTCTGGGAAAAACATAGTACTCCATTTCTTCCCTTTGGCATTTACCAGCGTTTGCACGGAACAAATGTGTACTGCTCGAAATGACTACGATAAATACAATGCACTGAATGCAACCGTGGTTGGAGTTTCTGTGGATTCTCCCTTCGTCTTGAAAAAGTTTGCCGAGGAAAACCAATTGCAGTTTGCCATGGGTTCGGATTTTAATCGTGCGACGAGCAAAGCCTATGGAGTTTTGTTTGAAGATGATTTTGCGGGGTTGACCCACTTCTCCAAACGGTCGGCTTTTGTAATCGATAAAACCGGGGTTGTGCAATATGCCGAAATAACCGATGGGAAATCGTTACCGGATTTCGCTAAAATTGAAGCAACCTTAGCCCAGTTATAACGATGTCTTCCCCAAAGAACATATCACGCTTATCTTCCACAATATTGATAGGTAGCGTATACATTCTTGTCGGTTGCTTTTCAGGTTTTGCCCAAACGGATTCGATACAAACCTTTAAAGACTGCAAGACCTGTCCTGAGATGGCTGTTATCCCATCAGGGAGTGTTTACATCGGTTCCTATGAAGAAGAAATTGGTCGTAAAAAAGGGGAGCGCAAAAGGGTTCAGGCATCCATTGAAAAACCTTTTGCTATGGCTACAACTGAAGTGACTTTGGCCCAGTACCGCATCTTCGTGGAAGAAACCCAGTATAAATCCAAAGAGGCCTTTTATAAAGGTGAACCCCTGGTTGGCTGTAACTTTTATGATGGCAAAAGCTATGGCTATGTCGCGGAGCACAACTGGAAAAATCCAGGGTATCCACAACGCGAAACGGACCCTGTGGTTTGCGTAAGTTGGAGCGACGCGGATGCCTATGCTCAATGGTTGAGTGAAAAAACCGGGCGGGAATACCGTGTTCCCTCTACAGTGGAATTCGAATATGCATCCCGTGCGGGAAGCTCGTCACCATGGTATTGGGGCACCAATCCTGCTGATGCCTGTGAATATGCTAATGTGGGGGACCGCACCTTTCAAAATAAATATCCAAAACGAGCGGCGTTTCCCTGTGACGATGGTTATGTGTATACCACTCGTGTGGGTCGATTCAAGCCTAACGCTTTTGGTTTGTATGATATGGTGGGCAACGCTTGGGAATGGACCAATGACTGTTTTCAAATGAATTTGGATGAAGCTCCTGTGGATGGAACTAGTTGGGAGGATAATATGGATGAAGCATGCCAATGGAGAACCCCAAAAGGGGGCAGTTGGATAAGTGGTATCGCTTGGTCTCGCGCTGCAGTGCGTTCGCGTGACGGGGCACACTACAGAAGTTTCATGTTGGGATTTCGCGTAGCCGCCCAAGTAGAAAAAATGGAAAAGAAATGACCTAACCTTATTTTTGATAAGGACTTAAATAAAAAGAATAGCATGAAAATCTCTAGAAGAAAGTTTGTACGAAATGTTGCTGGAGCAAGTGCGGCCATTGGAACCATTGGCGTTGCAGGATGTGCCGGTAAGGAAAAGAATCAAGAAGTCGCCGAAGTTGGTGAAGTGATGCAACCAAAAGGCCCCGCTAAGGAAAAGTATGATGCCATTGTGGTAGGTGCTGGACTTTCCGGACTAAATGCCGCAGTGCTTTTAGAAGAAGCCGGATACGATGTTTTGGTTCTGGAAGGACGAAAACGTCTTGGGGGACGGGTGTATACGCTGGAAAATGTCCCAGGAAAACCAGAAGCAGCCGGGGAATACATTGGAGCAAACTATGCCCGCATGATCAACATGGTACAAAAAATGAACTTGGAAATGTTTACGCCAGAGTTCAATAACGAATCCAGGCCTTGGATGTACCAAATCCAAAATGAATTCATCACCGCCGAAGATTGGTCAAGCCATCCGATGAACCCCCAGAAAGGAGAGTTCCGTGATTTGTTGCCTCACCGATACTTATGGACGATTTCCAATGTAGATAATCCCCTGGAAGGTCAGCCTTTGGATGCTTGGTTAAAACCAGAATTCCAACAATACGATATTCCCAACGACCAGTGGCTTCGGTCACGAGGTTTGGATGAAGAGACCATTCGTTTGATGAACGTAACGATACATTCTGGGGGTATGCATCGCACTTCTGCCTTGAATGAATTACGTCGCTATCATGTAGGGTCTTTTAACTCCAAAATGAAATTCCCAGACGGTTCTGGTTGGAAAATGATTACCGGCGGAAACTCAAAACTGCCCGCCGCAATGGCCAACAGCCTGAATAACGAAGTGATTTTAGGGAAAACCGTTGTGGGCTTTAAAGAAGAAAACAACATTGTGGAAGTTAGCTGTTCGGACGGAATCTCCTATAAAGCAGATCATGTGATTTGCAGTATTCCCATCACGGTATTGCAAAACGTGACTTTTGAGCCAAGAATGGAAGGTATCGCCGCAGAAGCCATTGACCAAATGGGTTATGGGTTATCCATTCAGGCACACTTTCAGGTGATGGAGCCCTATTGGGAGAAAGATGGCAAGCCAGCCAACATGTGGACAGACGGACCTTTGGAACGAATTGCGGTACGCACCAAAAGAAATGCAGAAGACCCTGATGCCTTGGTGGTTTTTGTCAACGGACCTGAATCCTTGAAATTCAGATTGATGTCCGATGAACAAGTGTTTGCGTATTGTGAACAGAAAATGGCAGAAATGCGGCCTTCTACCAAAGGAACGCTAAAGCCTTTATTGATTCAATCCTGCGAAAGGGATATCCATGGAGCTGGCGATTGGGTCTATTGGCAACCAGGTCAAGTGACCAAATTTGGAAACCATATGCGTCCGCGTCATGGGAATATTCATTTCTGTGGGGAGCATACGGCCATTATGGAAAGAGGTATGGAAGGCGCCTTCGAATCTGGGGAGCGTGCCGCCCTGGAAGTCATTATGGAAGCCTAGTCAAAAATCAAAATCATGAACAAATTGAATGTTGTGAAATGCCCTTTACTGCTCCTATTCTTACTGGGAAGTATTACAAACACTTATGCCCAAAGTGACCCTAATGTCAGGGACCTTTTATTATTGGTCAAATGGTTTGAAGGCGAATTTGACAATGATTCCCAACTCTGGTATGAGGGAAGACGAAAAGTACCAGAAGACCAACGACATGGAAGAATACACGCTACCCATACCAAGATTCAAGCGGACTTTTTGGGAGAGCATGTTTTCTATGTAGAAGAATATGTGGATGACGATACCATCAAAATCGCTAGGCAGCGCGTGGTTTCTTTCAAGAGCATGGCGCCCGAAGAAGGGATTGAAATGGAAATTTACTTTTTAAAAGAAGCTAAAAAGTTCATTGGGGCAAATGCGGATGCTTCAGTATTCAAGGAATTGAAACAAGAAGACTTGTTTGGTCTTGATGGATGCGCTGTGATTTTTCAAAGAAAAGGCGAACAGTATTTCGGAAGTATGCGTGATAAAGCATGTCAATTTGGGGAAGGCGATTTACTGAGATATTCCGTTCATGATTTAGTGGTATCCCAGAATCAATATTGGCGTGTGGACCGTTCTTTTTTGGTCAAAGATGACTCGTTTTATAAAGGCCATTCGAATGACATTCCCCATAAAATGCGTCGTGCGGAACGGTACACCTGTGATGTGAGCTTTTATGAAAAGTCCTATGCAGAACCAGACCCTAATGATAAATCCTATAAAGGGCTCACAGTGCACAACCAAGGAGGCTTTACCTGGGTCACCTATCCCAAAAACGGAAAAAAATATGGCATCCAACTCAGAGAAAAAGAATACCCCTTTTACGGTGAAGGCGCAGATTTTTTCATGATGCGCTTTATTGAAGAAGGACAAAAAAGGTCTACCATTTTGGTCACTGCGCAGCCTGGTGCTACTAAGCTTTCGTTCAACAATGGTTGGGCCTCCTGCTTTTGCAAAAAAGAATAAATAGAACACAAGAAGAAACTAATTAAACTACGTTACATGTTATCAAGAATCCTATGCGCCGGCCTTTGTATTGGGGCTATGTGTATGTTATCCTGTGGCGGTAAACCGGAGAAAAAAGAAAAGGAATCCTTAATGAGTCGGCCAAAGACGGAAACGGCACCCAAGAAAGAAATTGCAAAGCTTTCTCCTGGAAAAAAAGCCTTCATTCAATGTGCCGCTTGCCATAACTTGAAAGAAGATGAGCCCCACAAGGTAGGCCCTAATTTGAATGGGATTTTTGGAAGAAAAGCAGCTTCCTTGGAAGACTTCAACTATTCTGAAGCATTGCAAAATTCAGATATTGTTTGGAATGAAGACCATATTCGCAATTGGTTGACGAAGCCTTCTGATTATGTTCCTGGTACTACTATGGCATTTATTGGAATCCAAAATGAAGAACAACAGAACGCCCTTATTGAATACCTAAAAGAAGAGACGCAGTAATTGTATGGAAACGACAACACTAAAAATACCCAATAGTATAAACGGAGGCCTGACGGGCTATATCCATTGTGCAACATTATGCACAACCGACTTGGAGACCTACCGTCATTTTTACGGTGAGGTCATGAAAATGCAGATTGATGGTCCGGTTAGCCAAACCGAGGAAGAAAAGACAACCCAAAAGTCCTTTTGGAACATTCCTGAAGATGTCGATTATGAAGTCTACCATTGTTATCGGGCAACGGTTCCCAGTTTGATTCAATTACGGATTCTTCACCTGAAGCGAAGCACACCACATATCCATAACAGTTATAATTCTTACGAAAAAGGTTCTTTTTCATTGGGTTTTCCGACCTCGGACGCCAAAGGAATGGATAAACGATTGCAATCCTATAATGTAGGTGCCATGGCGCCCATGCAGCTTGGAGATATCGTACGACCAGATGGGAAATCCGGACAGTATTTGGAAACAATTTATCAAGGTCCTGACTATTTGCATTGCGTAGGAATAGAACGCGTAAATTATCCTCAATTGGCGCCCTGCGACCCCGAAGATGGCTTTGGAGGTCCAGGCTACTCCGCTTTCGTAGCTGGGGATTCCGATGCCGAAATTGCTTTTTATACCGAGGTGTTGGGACAGAACATTGTGTTTGATTCGATTTGGGAGGCTGCGGATGATGGTGCTTTGGGCGTTCCCGACGGTACCCCTTTCCGTTTTGCTGGATTGTATGCCGAAGGGGCGAAGCAAAATCATATCCTTTTCTTGGATTTCAAGGATGGGAACATGATTGATACAGGAGTGCATAGTTGCATTCCAAACCAAGGCTTGGGCATGTGGAGCTTCCTTACTTCGAATATTGAGGAGGTGGTGCAGCGTGCAAAAGCGAACGGGATTGAAATCAAATCTGATATCCAATCCATGACCGATTACATTATGGGAACCGGAAAAGCATGTCTTTTGGAAACGCCAAATGGATTTTATGTTGAAATCTTTGAATTGAATTGATGGACGCATTATTAAAAAGATTTACAGACATCCTTTGCGGAACTTTGGACAACCAGGCCCAAGTGGACCGTGAGATTGCCGCTGGAAAACAAGTCCATCCCTACGCTAAACACGTCACGGATATTTGTGACCACCGGGTGATTAATCGTCCTGAAGGGCATGAAGGAATGTATGTGCTGGAGGAAAGCTATTACACTTACCCAGGTAAGGAGATGGACATTAAACCTTTGATATTTTATCTGCGTTCTGACGGGAAGAACAAGGTGTTTTTGGAATCCATGAAAGCTCCTCATTTGGACCAAGCTTCTATTGTCAACAATAACGCTGACTTGGTTTTGGACTATGAAAAAATGATTGCTAGCCCATTTGGTGTAGCAGAATATGCACTACAAGTGACGGACCAATTTACCGTGAATCATATTGGAATCGTGGGTGAAGGATTGACTTTTCAACTTACGGAAACCCTATCTGATGGACATTTGTTAGTGATGGAGACAGTACGAAAAGATGGGGTAAAGTTGACCCCTTACGACACACCCATTGAATACATCAAAATCTAATCAAATAAACGCAAAAGTTTGGCTACAACAACCAACCAAGAGACCATAGCGAAAGTACTCGGAATTGCCATTTTGGGAACGATTCTTCTAATCGTAACCAATGGGATGACGGTTTCGGGCATTACCATTTTCGATAATGCCATTATTTCCGAATTCGGATGGTCTAAATCAGAATTGAAATTTCGCGAACTCATCAATATGATTGTTGCGGCTTTGATTATGCCCTTTATTGGTGCCATCATCGACAAGTATGGTGTGAAAAAGATGATGATTTTGGGGTTGTTGATGATAGCAGGATTGTACTACGCTTATTCCATGATCAGTGCCTTATGGCAGGTGTACACCATACATTTTTTCTTTGCGATTGCAGTTTCTTGCGCAGGAACACTCGCTACGGTCATCATGGTTTCGCAACGCGTACAGCAACGGCGTGGTTTGGCGATAGGCATTGCTTTGGCAGGCACCTCGGCAGGGGGGATGGTGATTCCTCAGATTGCTGGACCCTTATTGGAAAAATTTGGCTGGCGAACCACATTTCAGTACGAAATTTTTCTGCCCATTCTCGTTTTGATACTGCTCGCGATTTTTGTGAAGCCCGTACGTTATACCAAAAAAGAGACAGAACAAAGTACCACTGAGAGTGATTCGGAAACTGGATTAACCGAAATTACGTTTAAAGATGCACTGAAACTTCCCGTGTTTTGGGCGATTTCCTTTGCAGGCGTTTTTTGTTTTTACAGTATTCTGGGTATCATCAGCAATCTGTTTTTGTACCTAACGGAGATGGGTTTTTCCCAATCCAAGGCAGGGAACACCTTTAGTATTTTTTTCGCTATCATCTTGGCAGCGAAGTTGGCTTCGGGCTACATCGCTGAACTTATCAACGAACATCGCTTGTTTAAGATTCAGTTGGCTTTGATGATTTTGGGAGCTGTTTTTATGGCCATGAACCAAGAAGCCTTTATTTGGCCCGCACTAATTGCGGTTGGATTGGGTTGGGGCGGTTTGTATACCCTTTTCAACTACATCATCATTACCACTTTCGGAGTGAAGTCCGCGGGTAAAATTGGAGGAGTGATTTCCTTTTTTGAAGCCGTAGGTTCCGGATTGGGTATTTGGCTGACAGCATTTATTTCGGATAAAACAGGGTCGTATAGTGCGAGTTTCTGGTTAGTGGTGGTATTGCTTTCCATCGCTTTTGCAATTTCCTTTTTCATCAAACCAGTCAAGTCAGAAACGGTGCCAAACGAATAATATCCTAAAAAAACCATAGGCCATGAAAAATAAAACATCCTTAATTAGTGTAATTGGAGTGGCCCTTTTGGGAACCATATTGTTGATTGTTTCTAATGGATTGACCTTGTCAGGAATTACGGTTTTTGACGAAGCGATTCTAACCGAGTTTGAATGGACCAAATCACAATTGAAGTTCAGGGATTTCATCAACCTGGTTTCTGCGGCATTGTTGGCTCCTTTTGTAGGCGCCGTCATCGATAAGTATGGGGCCAAAAAATTGATGATTATTGGCCTCTTATTGATTTCGGCCATGTTGTTTCTCTATTCCAAAATCGAGGCAACCTGGCAACTCTATCTGATTCACTTCATTTTTGCGATTGCCCTTTCCGGTTCTGGCGCTTTGGCGGTTTTGATTATGGTATCCAAAAGAGTGAAGGAAAAAAGAGGGGTAGCCATTGGTATTGCTCTGGCGGGAACTTCCTTGGGCGGAATCATTATACCGCAAATTGCGGTACCTCTGTTAAAGAACTATGGTTGGCGGTCTGCCTTTCAATATGAATCTTTGTTGCCCATTGGAGTAGCAATTCTGCTTTTCTTTTGTATCCGTCCCGTAAAATTTAAAGAAAAAATCAATGAGGATGCTTCTGTAAAAGATAAAGACACCGGACTCAACGAAGTGCTTTTTAAAAAAGCGGTTCGTACCCCAGTATTTTGGGCGATTTGTGTGGCCGGGGCATGTTGCTTTTATAGTATCATGGGATTAATAACGAACTTGTTTTTATATCTCAGGGAACAAGATTTTTCCATCTCCGCAGCGGGGAATGCCTTGAGCATTTTCTTCATGATTATTCTAGGGGCCAAGTTGGCTTCCGGCACAATAGCAGAGTTCATCAATGAGCACCGCTTGTTCAAAATTCAGGTGTTTCTCATGGCCTTGGGCGCCTTTTTTATCGCACTGGGTATTCCGAGTTTGGTGTGGCCCGCTTTGGTGTGTTATGCTTTGGGTTGGGGCGGATTGTACACCATCATCAACTACATTATCATCACGACATTCGGGGTGAAATCCGCAGGGAAAATAGGAGGTGTTATTGCTGCCTTTAAAGGTTTGGGTGCCGGTTTGGGCGCTTGGATGACCGGTTTGATTTCGGATTGGACGGGCTCCTACAACATGAGTTTTTGGGTGGTGGTCATGCTATTGGCAACCGCTTTTTTGATTTCTTTTCTTATCAAACCCATAACCCTGGATACTTCTGATGCCAAAATTGCCGAAGCCTAATCACTATTGATATGACCGTTACTTACAATCGCTACGACTACACCATCTTAAATGCCAATGAAAACGTTTTGGGGCCTTCTCCAAAAGTGCGACAGGCCATGATAGATGCTTTTGATAAAGCGTGTCGCTATCCCTATCAAGAAATTGAAGAGTTTGCACAACAAGTGGCCGAAAAAGAAGGGGTCACTAGAGCCCATGTGGTACTTTGCGCCGGTTCTTCGGAGGGATTGAATGCCACTGGACTCACGTATGGCGTCAACGGCGGGGAAATCATCACGGCAGACCCGGTTTATGACTTTTTATTGAACTATGCGCAGCGGTTTGGGGCATTTATCAATAAGGTTCCCTTGGATAAAGACCTCCAACATGACTTGGATGAGATGGAACGCCGTCTCTCAAACGCAACGTCTTTGGTGTTTTTATGCAATCCCAACAACCCATCAGGAACGCTAATTCCCAAGGAGAAATTGGTGGATTTCTGCAATCGGGTTTCGGAGCGAACCATCGTGTTCTCGGATGAAGCCTATTGCGATTACATCACCGAACCGGATTATCCTTCCATGGTTGATTTGGTGAAACAGAACAAGAATGTCATTGTGGCCAAGACCTTTTCAAAGGTATATGGCATGGCCGGCCTTCGCATTGGCTATTTGATTGCGCGGCCAGATATCGCGGGTCGCATCCGAAAAAATGTGATGGGACGCGTGAACATGTTGGCAATTGTGGCGGCTCAAGCGGCTTGGGAAGATGATGAGTTTTATCGTATGAGCATCACAAAGAATCAGGAAGCGAAGGAATATGTGTATGCTATTTTGGATGAGTTGGGTTTAAAGTACGTGCCCTCACATGCCAACTTTGTGTTTTTCGATGCGGGAATGGATGTCATGGAACTACGGGCTAAAATGTTAGCGCATGGGGTGTCCGTCGGAAGGCCTTTTCCGCCATATATAACATGGTGTCGTGTAAGTACTGGGCACATGGAGGAAATGAAACAATTTGGAATAGCGATGCAGAAGATTTATCGCTCTTCATAAAACTATAGCATATGAAAGCATTTGGAAAGATTTTAGGCTTGCTTCTGTTTGTAGCGTCTTTGGCCCTAGCTTTTTACTGGGGGAAAAGTGCAGCAGATTCTGAGAATGAGCCTGTCCAAGAAACGATGGAGACCAACACACAAGAAACTGTTTTGGTAAGAGGAGATGGCTCTTACCCCACGGTTCCTTTAGAAAAGGATACCGTTGTACTGAAAGTAGTGCAAACCCGAGTGAAATCCTTGCAAAAGTTCCCAACCATTGAAGAAGGCTTGGAAGAAAACATAGCCTATATGGAAAAAATGGGTCGGCAAGCTGCTTCGGAAGGTGCCAAACCAGATATTCTGCTCTATCATGAGTTTCCACTTACCGGGTATTCTTCGGGTTCAAGGACGGAGAAATTGAAGTTTACCATTCAAGTACCTGGACCCGAAACCGAGCGCTTGGGAAAACTGGCCAAAGAACTGGACAGCTACATCATATTCGGAAGCTATGTTAGTGACCCTGATTGGCCTGACCATATTTTAAGCATCAATACCGTTATCAATCGAAAAGGAGAGGTGGTCAAAAAGTTCTGGAAATCACGAAATATCAAACGGATTTTTGAAGGAATCGAGTTGACCACAACCACGGTGGAGGGAGTGCGCGACGCGTATCGTGAAAAGTATGGAATGGATGAAGAGTTTCCTGTGTTACAAACCGAGTTTGGGAATATTGCGGTCAGCACGGTACAATGGGACCCTTTCATTTTTGCGGCTTTTGCCATGAAGGGAACCGAAATTATGTTGCGTACCGCAACTTTGTTTGTGGATACTGATGTCATGGCCACGGCAAACCAAAATAAGTTTTATTCTGCGATGGCGAATTTTACCTTGCCTAAAGAAAGTGGATATAATGCTGGGGAATCCTTAATTGTAGGACCGGATGGTAAAGTGCTGGCCAAGCATCCAAGTAAGTCGGAAGATGGTATTATTGAGGCCAAAATCCCAATTGCGGCCTTTCGCGCAAATCGAAAAATTCCCAGTTACAGTTTGGATATCGTTCGTCCTATTTTTGACCAATACCAACAAGAAGTTCCCGTGAACCATCTTGACCTTCCGAAAGGTGAATTGCCCCAAACGGGTAAAGAAATGAAGGTGATGGTAGATAGTATCAGCCGATATTTGAACTAAAGTTCAAACTACACTTGAATCCACCCGAACCATTCGGGTGCCGCCATTGGTACCTTGATACAAACTGATTAGTGCGTGTGGCATATGTTCAATGCCTACGGAAATGTCTTCATAGGGTTTTACTTTTCCTTCCCGTATCCATTGCGCCATTTGATGCTCGTATTCGTGGTGGTTTTTGGCGTAGTCATAAATGAAAAACCCTTCCATCTTGGCATCTTTCAATCCAATGCGATACAAGTTTCTGGGGCGATGGTATTGTTCCGGCGGAATCAAATACTCTGAAATTCGTCCGCAAATAGCGATGCGGGCGCGACGATTGATGCGCCCCAAAACTTCATCCAACAACTCTCCGCCCACGTTATCAAAAAACACATCAATTCCTTCTGGAAAGTGCTTATCGATTTTCTCATAAAGTCTAGGTGCTTTATAATCCAAGGCGGCATCATAGCCCAATTTTTCGGTTAGCAAACGACACTTTTTTTCACCTCCGGCAATGCCTACAACCGTTTTGGCACCCAAGGTTTTGGCGATAAAACCTACCATACTGCCCACACTTCCGGCGGCTCCAGAAATTAAAACCCTATCCCCAGGTTGAACCGCACAGATATCCCGCATACCCAAAACAGCCGTGAACCCATTCATGCCCAAGGCACCCACTCCATAGGAGAGATTAAGGTCGGTGTTGTGCATGGTGTGGTTGAGATAATAGGGTTCATCTTGAATGACGGCATATTCGCGCCAACGTAGTTTGGATTGTACGATATCACCAACTTTAAAGGTATTGCATTTGCTTTCCACCACCTGACCCACACCACGCCCATGCATGACATCCCCAATGTGCAAAGGTTTTTCGAACTCGGTTTCGTTGTTCATGTAGCGCAACATCACCGGTGCGACCCCCAAGTAGAGCGTTTTCACCAAGGCTTGCCCTTCCTCAATATTGGGAACGGGTACTTCTTCCAAATGGAAATCTTCAACTGTTGCCAAGCCAATGGGCCTTTTGGCCAAGACCCATTGTTTCATTTGAGATGCCATGGCAAACTATTTTTCCATAAGTTGATACAACACTATGAGATGCCCATCAAAATCTACAAAAGCCTGCTCAATAAATTGAGCGTATTCGTTTTCATCCGTTTTTACATCTGTGGTGTGTAATCCCAAAGCTTTGACCTGTGAAATGACGTGGGCTAAATCATCTACTTTGATTACCGAGGCCGACATATGAATGCCTTCTTGTTTGGGTAGTGCGACCCCCTTGATTTCTGTCAAAGCAAAGGTCCTTTCTTGGGTGGGACTATCCAGTGTGGCAAAGTTTAAATCCGCTTCTTTAGGGATGTTGAATACCGGATACGAAAACGAATCTTTATCCGAAGGTTGGATGTAGTTGATAGTGAACCCCAAGATATCTCGATACACCGTTAGTGACCGCTCAATGTCGGCAACCACTAGAGTGATGCGTTTGTATAAAAGCGACATGTTTAGTTCTTAAAAATTAATTACTAGGATTAGCTACCCCATCCCGGTCCGCCTTCCCCTTTCTGAAGGGCACGTACTTCTTCAACACTAGCGGGTGGCTTCAACCAATTTGGTTTTTCGGCTTTGGCCCACTCGAGAAGGTTCGTTGGGAATTCATCGTGACTTTCCACCCTCCAAGAATATAGTTGAATAATGCAAGGTCCGCCACCTGCCCATCGCGGTAAGGAACCGTAGCGTTGCCAGCCCATTTGATGGGGTTCATCAACTGTGCCTTCAGGATGCATGTAAAAGTCGTAGTTTTCCCAAGCTTGATATTGTGCTCCAGTAGGTAGCGGGAAATCCAAAAATACTTGCGCATTATAGATGTAGGTGTCTCCCATGACTTTGTAAGGAATCCCGTTTTTCGCTTTGATGACCTGAACCCGCTCTCCAACGCCTTGCTCTACATCCCCATAAATTTGGTCGTTTTCAAATCGATACGTAATCATTTGATACGGATAAGCGATAGGGACTACGGGTTGTCCATTGTATTCTTTCAAGACTTCTCCAGTCTCTGGGTCAGTGTAAGCAAAGGTTTTACGCGTAAGATGGGTCACGGTTTCCTCTCCATCCTCAGGCCAAATGACAGTGGAGCTATCAAACCCAATCATTCCAAATAGTTTTTCTCCCGATGGGTAAGCATAAACGCTTCCTTCAGCAAGCCAATGGACCGCTTCGCCTGTCCCAGCTCTACCGTCCACCCAAATTTGAAAGGGTTTTGGTGCGTTCTCGTAAGATGCTTTTCGTTCTGGTTTTGGCGCTTCTGTTACTGTTTCTGCTTCTTCGGTTTTAGGTGTTTCGGTCTTACAGCCGATAAGCAAAGCTGCTCCCAAGAAAACCAAAAATGCATTTTTAAGGTGTATCCGTTTCATGAAATCGTATTTAAATAGTATCTGTTTTAAGTTGCATAAATTCTAGCCAAACCCCATCAGGAGAACGCACTGAAAAGACCTTTACTGGACCATAGGGGGCTATTTCCACTTCTATGATTCCTGAATGTATGGTAAGTCCTCTGGAAACAAGTTCTTCGGCATAAGCCTCGGCATCTCTAACCGGGAATCGGAGCATTAAGATGCCCAAGTTAGGGGGATGGGCAAACGCTGCACAGTTTTTCCCTTTGAATTCCTTGGGTTCCAAATACTCGATGGTGCCAAAATTATCTTCACTGGGTTTGACAATATCTATAGGTACCGTAATGTCTTTGTTGGTATTTTGGGGAAATCCCAAAACATTATCTGTTCCGATACGCTGGTCCCCGGCGGTTTGAAAGTTCATTTTAAAACCAAGCTGTTCTTCATAAAACTTTCTGGAAACTTCAATATCGCTAACAATCATCGATGAGTTGAAGATGCGACTGGTGGTTTTCATGTGGTCGTACCCTTCCAAAGGCGGAGAAAAGCGTTGCATAAAGGCAATGGTTACCCCATCGGGACCTTTCATGAGTACTTCTGAGACGTCAAAAGGGCCAAAGGTGTAACGAAGCGGGTCAGCGTAGCCATGCCATCCTTCATCTTGACACAAGCGATACCAACTATCCATATCGTGAATGCGCATATTGATATCGAAAATGCCGCCTGCATCCCATGCTGAAGCACCAGAACGAATGCGTTCTTGCTCAACATTATGAAATTGCACCAATCGTAAAAACCCTTCTTTATCTCCTTCGTTATGCAAAACGACCTCGGTGATAGCAACGTCATCCTCTAGTTCCCATAGGTTCTTTAAGGCAGAGCTTCCAGAACTTTCCGTTATGACTTTCCAGCCGCAGACCCGTTGAAAGAAGTCGAGTGTCTTCTCCATATTGGAAACGCTGATTACGGCTTCTTGGAAACCCTTTAGCGAACCATCGTTCGCCGTAAAATGCATATTATGGGCCACGCTATTTTTCAAATTCGGATACTTTTGGTTGTTATGCTTTAAAGCTACCTTTAAAAATAGTTAATTTTATTAATCTTTAATTATATTAACTAATTTTATTCTGGTATGTCAAAGCCTATGAACCATATCACAAACAAGCTTTGTGTTTTGTTTTTGGTATTCTCCATGTTTAGTTGTGGAGAGGCCCTACCGGAATATGAGAACGCGTTGTGCATTACCAACGTGGCCGTGATTGATGCCCAAAACGGTCTACGGGAGCATCAAACGGTAGTTGTTCAAGAGGGGCGAATTGTCTCCATTACCCATAAGGATAGTGTTCGGTTACTTTCAAACAATGAAGTCATTGATGGAACCGGAAAGTACTTGATTCCAGGATTATGGGACACCCATGTACATTTTGCATATGACACGGTATTGGCGCCGAGTATGTTGGATTTGTTTTTTGTACACGGCATTACCAGTGTTCGAGATACAGGCGGTAGACTTCAGTCAGTTAAGCCTTATAAACAGATAGCGGAAGAAAATCCGATGGATTTACCAAGGGTGATGATGGCTGGACCATTAATTGATGGTACACCCAATGTTTATGATGGCAGCTCTGACCGATTGCCTCCGCTTTCGGTGCGTATCGAAAACGAACTCGATGTGGTTAAGGTGGTCAACCGACTGGAGAAAGAAGGGGTTGATTTGCTTAAAGCCTATGAGATGTTGTCCGAAAAGGAATTTTTGCAGGTTATGAAGCTGGCCAAAACCAAAGGACTCCCGGTAGCGGGTCATATTCCTTTAAGTATGGATGCCATAAGTGTTTCCGAAGCGGGGATGAACAGCATTGAGCATATGCGAAATCTGGAATTGTCCTGTGCTTCGAATTCGGATTCCCTTCTACAAATACGAAGACGAATGCTCAAGGTTCCCATGGGAATTGGGGGTAGTGTTTTGCGGGCTTCCATCCACAAGGCACAAAAGGAGGTTGCCATGGAACTATTTGATGATACGGTAGCTAATGAAGTATTGGATGTCTTCGCAAAGAACAATACATGGCAAGTACCGACTTTGGTGTTGAATGGCGTTTTATCATTTGATCATGTCACGCGGGAAGATTGGAGGGACACCTTTAAATTATTACCGGATTCTTTACGTGGAAAATGGCTTGCGGGAAGCAAGCGTATTGCGGTAATGTTGACCAATAATGCTTCATGGAAAAAAAGTACTGACTGGCAAATGATGATGCTGAAAAAAGTCAAAGAAAAGAACATAGGCATTATGGCTGGTACAGACACCCCCATCGCTTTTCTCACTCCAGGATATAGTTTGCACGAGGAGCTTTACCTTTTGGTTCAATCCGGTTTATCCCCTCTGGAAGCGCTGGCGACGGCAACACTAAAGCCGGCTGAGTACTTCGGATTGGAACACGAAGAAGGTTTGCTGCAAGAAGGCTTTTTAGCGGATATGGTTTTGATTGAAGGCAATCCTTTGGAGAACATCCGAAACACCAGAAACATCCAGGCCGTAATTAAGGGCGGAAAGTTCCACGGAGCAGCCAAACTAGAGCAAAGAAAAAGAAGTTTGCAGCAACGTTAAACCCATGAATCACAACAAATTGGATTAACACGCCAATTCTGACAGATATTCAGCTTTCTTGACGGTTTAATGAAAACTTCTTAAAGCACCCGAAAAAAAAAGGAATTAACATCATAAAAAAGGAAAAAAAATTGAAAAAAATTTTGTCCTTTTGAAAAATTAGTTAATTTCATTAACGATTAACTTAATTAATTATTATATTGGAACCTCAATGGGTTTCCTTACGTGCTTATTTACAATGTGTTAAGCCTTCGGGAGTCTTGAAAATCTAATAGGAGAACCAAAAAACTAAAACTTGACAAAATGAAAAAACTCATGAATTTGCTCTGTTTGTTTAGCTTTTTATGCTGTGCGAACGGACTTCTTGCCCAAAGTACAATCACGGGGAAGGTTACCGATGATAACGGTATCGGTATTTTGGGCGCCAGTGTACAAGTCCAAGGCACTTCCAATGGGGCTGTTACCGACGATGACGGAAATTATTCCATTCAGGCCAACGAAGGAGATACCCTTATCTTTTCTTACATCGGTTTTGCAACACAACGTGTTGTAGTAGGTAGTTCAACCACGATAGATGTACAACTTCAGGAAAATGTTAGTTTTCTAAATGAAGTTGTTGTTTCTTCCACAAGAAAGCCAGTTCGGAAATTGCAAACGACCACCTCGGTAAATACCGTTGGGGTCAAAGAGCTTCAAACCATACAGCCAGAATCAGTTTCAGAAGCGTTGCAAAATACCCCAGGGGTTACCATTGATGAATCCCAAGGTAGAAAAGGGGGCTTCAACATTCGTGGTTTTCCAGGAGGAAACTTTGTTACCACTTTAATAGATGGTATGCCGGTTTCCGGTATTGCCAACCAATCTGGTGGGGTACAGGAATTCTTCGGTATAGACCCCAACGTGGAGCGTATTGAAGTAGTACGTGGTGCAGCTGCAGCACTTTTTGGACGTTCTTCTGCTGCAGGAGCTATTAACATCATCTCCAAAACAGGGGGTACAGAACATAAAGGTTCCTTCGCTTTCACGAAATACAATAATAATGGTAATGAGGGTCATATCTATGAAGGTGATTTTGATTACCGAACGGACCTCAACTTTAACGGACCTATTTCCGATAAGGTGCGCTACAACGTCGGGGGATACTTGCTCACCGATTCTGGTGTAAAAGAACAAGCCAACAAAGACAAAGGTTTTCAGCTTAGAGGAAATATTGATTGGTTGGTTTCAGAAAAATCCAACGTTCGGTTCTACGTAGGGTATTTTGACAATGAATTCCAAAACATTGTGGGTACGGTTTGGGACATGCAAAACGAAAGATTAGCAGATGGCTGGAATGCCAGAAGTACTTTTTACAATAACCCTTTTGACTCTGAAGTGCTAAATCAAGATTTAGGGGTTAGACAAGCCTTCTTCAATCCTACTCCCGCTTTGGACGCCGCAACTGGTAATCAATTGACTTGGAATCCTGCGGAAAGCATCGAAAGTGCGAATGGAATTAATTTTGGTGTTGACGTAAACTTACATCTTGGGAATGACTGGTATTTCTCTGAAAAAATACGTTACAACGACTTTTTTCTTCGGGATATCAACGATTTGAATCTTACCATTCTATTTGAACAAGATGACACGACGACACGTTTAAATGCCAATGCATTGAACCAAAACAGGGAATTGTTGACCGAGACTAGAATCAGTAAGGTAATAAACGGAGAGAATTCCGAACATAACCTAACGGCTGGTTTGTATTATAGTGATGCAGAAAGAGACAGACTTGGTTTCAACTATTTCTATGGGTCGGACGTAAGCCCAAGGCCAGAGTTTACCACCTTGTTCGGTTTCGGTAGCGGTTCGTTCACTGACCCAACCCTACCGCAAACGGTTTATATTTCGAATACATCATCACATCGTGAAGAGACTGCCACTGGTATTTTTATTGGAGATGAAATGGTTTTCAACGAAAAACTAAGCATCAACGCAGCTTTCCGTTACGATTGGCAGAGAGGGTTCATCAACAATAACCCAGAAGAAATCCGTGAGGAGTCCATTGATTTTGACCCAGCAGAAGAAGCCGAGAACGAAATCAAATTGGAAGACTATTCCTTCTCTATTGGAGGGAACTACTTAACCGGAGAAACTTCAGCAGTGTACGCAAACTTTACGCGTTCGTTTACCTTTCAAACGGTAGATGAGGTAGATGATGAATTCCTTGACAACGAATTGGTAAGAAATCTTGAATTCGGATACCGAGCTGGACTTGGTGATGTTACCTTGGATGCTACCTATTTCAATACCAATATCGATAACAGTGTATCTACCATTTTTGATAATGATGTGGGAGGTTTTGTGGATCGTCCTGCAGGTTCCTATAAAATCAATGGAGGAGAGATTGCTCTCGCATATACCCCTAGCGCAGTTAAGGGGCTGCTGATAAGTGGCGCGGTGACCATTCAGCAATCTGAATATGATGACTTTATTGAAGGTTTGGACGATGATACGGTAACGGCTATCAATGACAGTGGTAACCCATTGAACCTTAATTTGGTTGAACAAGGAGGTCTCACCGCACTAAATCTTTCTGGGAACCAAGTGCGAGCACAACCTTCAACCATTTATACTGTAAATCTTGCTTATAACGCGAATCGATGGGGAGTTAATTTCAATGGCTTTACCTATACGGGACTTTACTATGATGCTGCAAACATTTACAACAAACAAAGTCTTTCAGTTTACAACACGGGAGCTTACGTGACCTTCCCAGTAGGCGACGATCAACTTAGATTGTCCTTATTGGTGAAAAATATTTTTGATGGAACAAGTGCCCAAAACTTGTTTACGGCGGGTGGTTTGGATGAAGTTATCCAAGCGAAAATCGCTGACCCAAACTTCACAGACCAACTTGCTTTTGGTATCAACCAGAATCCAAAAAGGGTGTTGTTCAGCGTTGGGTATACCTTTTAATAAATTGTTAATTTTGAGTTAGTTAGCAAGGCACCACTTAAAAGTGGTGCCTTTTTTTCCAAATACTATTTTAAATAAAACGAGTAACACCATGAAAAAGATTTTACTACTGCTGACAACCCTATTGGTGATGCCAACGCTTAAGGCGCAGGTGACCGAAGTAGAAGGTTTGGAGGCCATGATTATCCGTATGAAGTCCACTTGTGGAACTACGGAAGAAGGATTGACCCGCTACGGTATGTTCGAGGGACGTGCCTATAGTCGCGTACCTGGTGAAAAAGACAAACACCTTTTCAATGTATTGGGTATCAATACCCGTCAATGTAATATGGAAGATGACCCGGTTCGCGGAAAAGGCTTTCGCAGCATTTCAAGGGAAATCATGTTGTACCTAGACCCAGAAACCAATGAAATCATGGATGTTTGGGAAAACCCTTGGTCTGGCGCAAAAGTTGAAGTGGTGCACGTAGCCAATGACCCTGTGAACATGCGCGGCATGGCCTGGGAAAAAGACAAAGAAGGAAACAGCACTGCGAAAACCAAGTATCGAAAATATGGGGATATCGCCGTGACGTCTTATGAAATTCCATTATTTTATGACAACCCTTTGGGAAGCGATTACCAAGTATATGTTGGGGGAGCCTATCATGCCATGGAAATCTTCAATACCTATTATGATGCCAACGAGTTTACAGACCCAAAGGTGAAATCCTTGGGGCAATCCAACATCGGTTGGTCAAGGGTAGCCCAATGGTTGCCTTGGATGCAAATGGGAGATAAAGCTGGGGTAATGGTTTTTAACGCTACCGGGTATAGCACCTTTGATGAAAAGGAGATTTGGCCTGCGCTTCAAAAAGCATTGAATGAAAGATATCCTTTATATAAAACCCCTCCGCCATTGGATGATACCCGTCCGAATGAAACCTCATGGACGGTATTCAAAAAACACATGGAAGGTAAAGAGCTCAAAAAAGTACGTGGTTCACACTAATACGGCATCATGAAAAAAGTTTTTCGTGAAATCATTGTAGTGTGTTTTGTGCTGTTTTGGGGCTCCTCGTATGCATCAGAGACGGAAATACCCAATACCCTTTTTAAAGCACGACAGGATAGTACTGAACAAGAGCGAACGTATACTGTCATGGAGCGGGAGTTGGAATATCTTTTCAACTTTTTACCCGGGGAATACGATAATGTAGAACAGCTGGATTTTGACAAATACTACGGCAAACCTAGCCCAAAAGAGGGAGGGCATTTACGAATGCATCTTTTTGTAGAACACATTAAAAACTCTAAACTTGGGGAACATGTGCTCTACACGGAGGTCTATGTAAACAATGACCCCACCAAGGTTTTCGCGCAAAGCATTTACATTTTTAGTGTAGATAATGATAATAAGCGCATTAAGGCGCGACGTTTTAATTTCAAAAAGGCTGACCCGCAACGGGCCATGGGCAATAAGGGGATGGATTTGTTGGAAAGCCTGGTTCCGGACGATGACCGTTTATTGGAACGATGCGAGCTTACTTTTGAACGGGTGGGGGATGAGTTTGTCGGTAAATCACCGAGTATAGACTGTCATAAGGATTTGGCTCGCGATGGTGTGGTGGTTCATTTTGAAATGCGCCTTAAGGATGGACTTTTTGCGTTTTTATTGCCGAAATACGATACCAAAACCGACTTGCTGCTTCCAACGGAAAAGCAAACTTCTTGGTATATGCTGGAAAAAGCCAGATGCTTTGCTTGCATGATTGATTTTCCAAAAGAAAAAGGAGGCCGTCCTACCAAAACCAAACACTATATTACCATTCATGACCAAGGGGGTAAGTTTGAGTTTGATTATGATGACGGCAGGCATATGGTATTGGGTATGCGAAATACTTGGTCTCTGGGCATGCAACGGGAAACCTTTGTAATATTCATTCAAGAGAACGACCAAAAAGGACCAACACTCATTTATTCTTGGGGGCAACCTGATGCGGATAGAATTGGATTCAATCCCGGTTGGATTCGGGTTCAGTGTGACTTGGACACGCCCGAAAACCAAAAGTTTCAAAGAGGATTACGACCGGATTCCTAGAATGCCAAAAATGTCACCTCGAGCGCAGTCGAGAGGTCTTTTTGTGGTAAGTTTTAAAGGTCTCGACTGCGCTCGACCTGACAATTTATTTTTGGGAAGGCTCTTATGAATTTCAAAAACAACTTGCGTTGGTACATTGCCGGAACGATTTTTTTGGCTACGACCATAAACTACATTGATAGGCAAGCCTTGTCCGTAGCAGCACCGGTTATCCGAAAAGATTTGGGACTTTCTAACGAACAATACGGTTGGATTGTAAGCGCTTTTTTGCTTGCGTACGCCATCATGCAAATTGTTTCGGGAACTATCATTGACCGAATCGGCACCAAAAAAGGGTTCAGTTTGGCCGTAATTTGGTGGTCTATCGCCAACATGCTTCATGCGTTCGGGAAAGGAGTCTGGAGCTTGGGTGCATTTCGGTTTCTTTTAGGCATGGGTGAGGCCGGAAACTATCCTGCGGCCATGAAGGCCATCTCCGAATGGTTCCCTAAACAAGAACGAAGTAAAGCAGTGGGGATTTTGAATATGGGCCCAGGAATGGGTGCCATTATTGCCCCTCCTTTAATGGCGTGGTTGATTCTTTCTTTTGGTTGGAAAGCCGCTTTTGTACTCACTGGCGCTATTGGATTCCTTTGGTTGCTTTTGTGGCGTTGGATGTATCATACGCCTGCAGAACACCCTAAAATTTCTGAAACAGAATTGGCCCATATTGGCCAAGAGAATGACGAAAATCAACCAGTCCCTTGGTTGCATTTTTTCAAATACAAACAAGTTTGGGGGGCAGCGCTGGCGCGCTTTGTATCGGATGGGGCCTTCTACTTTTTTGTGTTTTGGCTACCCTCATGGTTGGCAGATGTAAAAGGGTTTACCCTAACGGAGATTGGTCTTTTTGCCTGGATTCCCTTCGTGCTGTCGGATATCGGCAGTTTTGCAGGAGGTTGGACCAGCAGCAAGCTTATCGCTTCTGGAAAGTCACTGAACGCTTCCCGTAAATGGGTCATTTGGCTGGGTGCAATTTTTGTCGTCCCTGTTTTAGGCTGCTTGTATATTGAATCACCCTATTGGGCTATTGCATTAATAAGCTTTGCACTATTTGCGACCCAATTCAAACAAGCTGCATTGTTCACGTTGCCCATTGACTTGTTTTCGAAAAAAGATGCCGCATCCGTATGGGGCATTACCGGTAGTGCGGGAAGTTTTGGAGCCATGCTGTTTACACCGGTAATTGGTTGGTTGGTAGATACCATATCCTATTCCCCGGTCTTTGTTATCGTTGCATTCTTGCACATCCTATCAGCCCTAATGGTCATATTATTCATTCCTAAAATTCAATATGTTGGAACGGTATCAACTACATAACAAATTTTTGGTTACGCTTTTGTTGGGAGTGTTCTGGGTATCCGGAAATTCGTTGTGGGCTCAACAAACGAATTCAAACACTTTGGAATATTCCCTTGCGCAAGATTTGGACACTTTGTTGACCTGGTTTCCTGGAGAATATGACAATCATCAGCAGGTGTATCGTGAAGCGGTTTTGGATTTGCCCGAAGAAAAAAGGCACAGACAAACCCATCATATTTTCACCCCAGTTCAATTGGATTTTATACCGGGCAGAAAGCTTTACGCGGAGCAATCCCAACACTATGATTTGGATGATATTTATCGACAACGTATTTACGCCTTTGAAGTAGATAAAAACGAGCAAGCGCTCCGACTGACGATTTATACTCCAAAAGAACCTTTACGGTTAAAGAATGCCCATGTGAAACCCGAATTGTTTAAAGGCCTTTCGGCGGATGATTTTATCCTAAAACCCGGTTGTGAAGTATACTGGAAACGAAATGGCAATCAGTTTGAAGGCTATCTCAAAGAAAATGCCTGCAGCTATTTTTCGAAACGTTTCGATACGCAAGTCTTCCTAAATGAAACACTCATTTTGAGAAAGGATGCTCTTTTGCTGGATGATACCGCAGTAGATAGCGAAGGAAACTTGGTATTTGGGGTGAATGACAAAGGGCCAACCATCAATCTAAAAGAGAAATCTTGTAAATAAAAAAATATGCTGAAAACGCTCTACTACTTTGGTTTTGTGCTCTTGTTCATGAGCTGTTTGAACACTAAATCCTCAGAAAAAGGAGAAGAGCCGGAACTTACCGCAACGGAAATCATGCAAAAAGCACACGAGAAAGCCGGAGGTGAATTCTGGAGAAGACCTAAAAGCCTGACCCTAAAAGGGTACGGAATTTTTTACCGAGATGGAAAACCTTCAAAGCACGAAAAACACAATATGTGGCGTGTGTTTGAAGACGAGAAACAAGAAGCACATGCCGCCAATGGAAAAGTTCGTATCGAGTCTTTTAAAGAAGGGAAACCTGTGTTTATGGTTTCATTTGATGGAAAAAATACCTATGACCTTAGGGGCAAACAAGAACAATCTGCTGCAGATAATCGTTGGGCTTCGAACTTCGGGTATGGGGCCATTCGCCATGCGCTAGATGAGGGGTATACCTTGGAAAAGATGCCAGATGATACCATTTTCGCAAAGCCCGCCTATCGCATCAAGGTCAAAGACGTGACGGGTGGTGAAACCTTTTTTGGTATCGATAAAGAAGATTTCAAAATCATAAAGGTTGCCTTCGATACCCCTAGGGGATGGCATCATCGGTTGTACTCTGATTTTTTCTACAAAGAGTCATACAGTTGGTTACAGTCAGGCAAGGTGGCCTTGTATTATGATGACGTTTTGGCAAATGAAATCATTTGGGAAGATTTTGAGGTGAACGAAGTACTTCCCGATAGCTTGTTTCAGATAAAACCTATGGTACAAAAATGAAAAACAAAAGGCTGGTTTTAGCGGCACGCCCGACTGGGCTTTTGGTCAAAGACTCCGATTTTGACATGGAAACGGTTTCAATTCCGCAATTGAAAGAGGGAGAATTCTTGGTAAAAGTCTTGTTTTTGTCCGTGGCCCCTGTGATGAAATTTTACATGCAAGACGGGGCCGGGATTGAAGCGCCTTTACAATTTGGTGATACGATGCGCGGTCGTGGTGTGGGTGAAGTAGTCGACAGCAAGAACCCTAATTTCAAGATAGGCGATATCGTTCAAGGAAAATGCGGTTGGCAAGAATACAAGGTCTGTGATGGCAGTCCGTATCATATGATGTATCATGTAAAACAACGCAAAGTACCGTATTCTACCGCGCTAGGGGTGTTGGGAATGACAGGTTTTACTTCTTACTTTGGTTTGTATGATGTGGGACGCACCCAATCTGGGGATTCCGTTTTGGTCTCAGCCGCTATGGGAGGTGTAGGTTCCAATGTGGGTAGCTTGGCGAAAATACGTGGAGCCAAAGCGGTTGGATTGGCAGGGACTGATGAAAAATGCAAACTGTTGACTGAAAAGCTGGGATACTATGGGGCCATAAACTACAAGACGGAAAATATCAGTGAACGCATCGACCATTTTTTTCCAAATGGCATTGATGTCTATTTCGATAATGTGGGTGGAGCGATTTTGGATACGGCCCTAACCAAACTCAAGCGCTATTCGCGAGTTGTTTTGTGTGGTCGTATTTCACAATACAGCAAAGACCGGCACACCGCAGAATACGCCTTAAAGAATTGGTATAGAGTGGGAATGAATCGTGCCACGATGCAAGGCTTTTTCATTTATGATTTTGAACCAAAATTTGAACAGGCCGAACAAGAAATGGCCCAATGGATTGCGGAGGGAAAGCTACAATACCAAGAAGATATGCTTTACGGTCTTGAAAAAATGCCTACGGCTTTGAACAGGCTATTTGAAGGTAAAAACATCGGAAAACAGTTGGTCAAGATTAGCGAGTAGAAGATGAATAACAAACAATTGGCCATTCATCAATTTGGTGACACCATTGATGTAGCTACCCAAGTAATTGAATCGGAAATCCCCAAAATAGGAGATAATGAGATTTTGGTGAGGAATCACTATGTGGGCATCAACGCTTTGTACGACAGGGAACTTTACCGGGGAAATGTGCCTTACATTAATGTGGTCTTTCCATATGTCTATGGGGTAGAGGCCGTTGGCAAAGTCGTAGCTATAGGAAAAAATGTTAGCGATTTAAAAATAGGGGATGCGGTTTCCACCGTCAAGGTTGGTACTGCCTATCAAGAATATCAAAGTATACATGAAAAGGAGGCGGTCAGCATTCCAGAAGCAACCCCTGAATATCTAACCTTAAACCCTACAGGAGTCTCTGCGTATTTGGCGCTAAAAAATGTCGCTGAGTTGAAACCTGAAGATACGATTGTTGTATCGGCAGCTGCCGGAGGACTGGGCCATATCATTGTTCAATTGGCAAAGCAAAAAGGCTGTCAAGTGGTTGGCATTTGTGGTAACGAAGAAAAGGTGGCGCTGTTAAATTCTTTGAATAGTTGCGATAGAATCATCAACCATCGAGAAGAAGATATTGATGCTGTTTTATCTTCAGAATTCAATGGAAAAATCAATGTTGGCTTTGACTCGGTTGGCAGACATATGTTCGATGCTTTTCTAAAGAACTTGGCCCCTTTGGGACGACTGGTTGTAAGTGGACTTGCTACCGAAATCAACGAAGGGCAATTTGAAAAAATCAACGCGCCGAGAGTGTACGAAAGTATTTACTGGAAAGGAGCATCGGTTCGTTGTTTTATGAATCATTTGTACAAAGACCAACATCCCGAAGCAAGGAACTTTTTATTCGACCAATACCAAAAAGGCAACTTGCAGGTAAAGGTAGACCCCATGAAATTTAAAAGCATAGAGGCGATTGTGCATGCTTCCAAGTATTTGCTGGCAGGCAGAAGTTGTGGTAAAGTCGTAGTTGAATTGTAGAATTTGTCGAAGATATGATTGAAAATTTGAAGTTGCTTTTCAAAGACTACGCAAACGCTTGGCAAACCAACGACATAGATAAAATGGTTTCCTTTTGGGATGCAGACGAAGCAACCCCTTTCTACAAGGCCGAGGAAATTTTGGAGTACTACCATGACCTGGATACCATCAAAGCCTATTGGGAGCACAATCACCAATACATTGAAAGCATCCGTTTGAAGTTCTTCGATATCCGTTTCAAACCCTTACCGGGTAGATATGCGATTGCTTTCGCAAAAATGAACTGGTACACCAAGTTCGTATCCCGTCAAAAGCAAGAAATGGCAATTTCAAATTACGTTAGCAAGGAAATGGGAGGGGATAACCATGTCCTCGCTTTGGTGAAAGATACCCTAGCAGGGTTGAAATTTGTGGGATGGAACGAAACCCCGGATGCACCCCTTACTTATATGAAGCGCCTTTACGAACAGGTGGCAAATCCAAAGCTAGATAAAGACTTCTAGAAACTTACTCTTCGATTAATTCGATAAGTTCTCCGGCAGGGCCTTTTATGGTCGCTGCTCTATTTCCGTTGTAGCCTGCACCAAAAAGTTTTTTGGGTGAGGTGATGAATAAGTCTGAATTGATTAAATCAAGATTATCTATAGTAAAAGACGCTATGGCAACTCCGGGTGGCAACTCACCTTTAGGCGTTGGCCGTGGACCAGCTGTGGGAGGGTATCCATCAATCTCGATAGAATTGCTAAAATCACTCAGCCGTACCAAGCTAAGCGGGAATTCATGCTTTTCAGATAGGCCTTGTGCCTTGGCAACCAGTGGAATCGGAATCCCGAGAAAAAAAGCTTCTTTCACCCCAAAATTTGAAACATAAAAATCCGTCAACGCTCTTGCATCCGAACCAGCAAGAACCATAATAAAGGGTCGGTCGATAGGCGACCGGGGCATCAATAAAGTGGATTTCGAAGCGTCCCCATTGTCTCTAGTAAAATAGAACACCTCTTCTGAAGGGCCCTTGAATTGCACAGCGCGAATAGTGGATAAACCATCATCGCCCAAATTGGCAGGCCCACCTAAATGTTCGAAAGGACTTTTTAGTAGTCTTGTATAAATGGAATCCGGATTTTCAACAATCAACTCAATGGCATTCCATCCATATGTGGTCATGGCCTTGTAGTTTTCAGGAACCGTTCCTTCAACAATCCTTAAATAGACATCATCTCCGCTTTCCGGTTGAAATATAGCATACGGTTTCCCAGCCATTTTTGGAGCGCCCCAATTATTCGCGATTGCTTTACTCAATTCTCCTTCTTCGACAACCGTATGGTTCAACCAATCCTCATACAACTTCTTGGTCGCCTTCACATCTTTAGTGACTACGGTGGCTATTTTTATCCGTTGTAAACGGGCTGTTTTAGCGTCTTGTTTTACTTTGGAAAGTACGGTAGTAGCATCAAAAGAGAAAAGAGAAGCTTTGGATAGCGTGTTTTCACTTCCCTCAAAAGTGAAAAGGAATAGGACTAAGGCAAAAATTGCAACAAGTTTGTGGGTAACTGACATTGAAAACAATATGTTTTTTGCTAAACCGCGAACATACCTTATCGGCCTGAAGCACTATACGGGTCGTCTGAAACTTTTTTCTCGGAAATCATCGTCCTTCTCAAAATTTTGCCATCTTTCATGTATTGGCTGGTTCGCATTCTAGACCTGCGGTCTTTCGAGTAGGTAATGATTTCAGAAACTTCGAGACCAGAACCATCCTTAAAGGACATCGTAAATGCCGTGGATAAATTCGCATCATCAATTCCAAAAGCAGGACTAAAGCCATCCAATCGAAAATTGGAAAAGCGTAATCCATTTACATCCCATTTACCATAACTATCGATTCGCTTTTCGTCAGGCTGCCCAAATTTTAAGACATTGGTTTGGTGGTAATCGTATTCATTCCCATCTTCCAAATAGCGAACAATAATTCGGGTTTTGAATTGTTCTAAGGTTTTTCCCAAACTATCGACACGATGGAAGGTGCCATCCCAAATGCCTTCGGCCTCACCACCATCCACCATTCTACGTTTCATTTGCTTTTTGGAAATACGGTCTCCGTTGGCGAGTTTGGGCGTGTCGGAAAGTTTATCAAAACGCAACCAAGAGAATCCGTCAATTTCACCACGAATGGAGCTGTCTTCAATAATGATGGAACGGTCACGGTACCACAACCGATTTTCATCAAGAATCATATCAAATTCCGCGTAAACCAATCCACTGGCCTCATGTTCGTACTCACAGGCCTTGGCCCGCATGCCGCCTTTGAAACGGTTCAGTGTTTCATCCCACGTAAAAAAAAGATTGCATTTGGATACCGGAATAAAATCAGCTTTTTTCATTTGACTGACCACGGTAGGGTCGAGCAAACCTCGGTCGTAGGTAGGACCTTGTTTGAAGAAAAATTGCTGTACTTCAATTTCATTGGAATCCTCGTGCCAAACCATTACCATCACTCGTTGCCTATGCGCTTTGGTCGGTTGGTTCATTTTGACCTCTTCCAAAAAAAGGACATTTTCACCCAGTTCAGGAGCATCTAATTGATATACTGTCATATCTCGTAGCTGCCGTACGGCTTCAGGGTATTCGGGTTCGTTGAATTTATTTTCACGATAAACTTGGCGTTCATTGGAGAAGGACCCTGTCCAATACATCATGAATTTTTCCATTTCACTATCCACTTGCGCAGAAAGACAAAGACATCCAAGGAAGGAAAATAAGATAGTTAGGAAACGTTTTGTTTTCATGTTTTTTGATTTTAGGAATCTTGGCCTTCTTCAAAATGAGCCATGGTTTCGGGTGCCGCCGTTTGGTAGAGCAACGCTTTTTTGCGAAAAAACCTTAGGAATCCGGCATCGCCCATACGCGAGCCGCCAATTCCAGAATGTTTAAACGAATTTTTTTCTGCGTCATAGACTTTGTTGGTCAAACTGCCATCGTTGATGCTAATGGCCCCAGCTTCAATTTGATAACTAATGTCAAGCGCTTTTCGTTTGTCTGCAGAAAAGACCGAAGCGGAAAGTCCAAATTCCCCATGATTGGCATAAGCAATAGCTTCTGAAATTTCAGCAAACTTCATAACAGGAATCAATGGGCCAAACGTTTCTTCAGTCATCACTTTCATGGTATGGTCTACTTCACTAATTACGGTGGGAGGACACCACAATCCTCCTTCAATATTTTCTACTTTTCCGCCAGTGAGCACTTTGGCCCCTTTGGCCATAGCATCATCGATATGATGTTGGATTTTTTCAGCCTGTTTGTCAAATATCAGAGGACCCATTTGCCCTTTTTCAGGGTTGATGGTCAGGGTAACCGCTTTGGCTTTCTCTACCAAACTAGTTAGGAAGGCATCATAGATGGTTTCATGTACATAAATCCGCTCCAAGGATTGGCAGGCTTGTCCGGTAGCCCCTACGGCTGAGCGTAATACGGCGTCCGTCGTGATTTCCAATTCTGCATCATCCAAAATAATAGCGGGGTCTTTTCCGCCAAGTTCCAAAAACGCCGGGATGAAACGTGCCGCGCAGGCTGCTGCTATTTTTTTTCCAGTTTCTACGCTTCCCGTAAAACAAATAGCGTCCGCACGATTCACGATTTCTTTGCCCACTTCTGCACCGCCGCGACATATTTTGAGCACCTTATCCAATTCTGGAACCGCTTTGATGCTTTTTTCCAATCCATCCATAAAACGAGGAGTGACCTCACTAGGTTTTAGCAACACGGAGCAGCCCGCAAGAAGCGCGGGAACGGTGTCGATAAGGGCCAAAAGCAACGGAAAGTTCCAAGGGCTGATAACCCCTACTACGGAATAGGGAATCCACTGCTGGCCAATTATAACGGAACTGGCAGAAGCGGAAGGTCTTTCTTCAGGGGGAGACAACAATTGTGGAGCACGGTAACACCACGCATGGAGAAGGCCCAAAATTCCTTGGACTTCTACTTCTGAGATGCGTTTTCGGGCCGTATCAACCGCCAACTCTTCGGCAATTTCAGCTTGATGTTTTTGAAATTGAGCAATCCAATGTTGTACTACCGAGACCCTAAAGGAAATGCCCTTGGCATTCCATTCGGTTTGGGCAGCCCTAAGCGCACTTTCCTTTTTAGCAAGACTTTGAATCGTATCGACTTGCATCTCGTAATCATAGGTGCCGTTGCGCGGATTTCTTATCTTCATATAACTGATTCAAGTTAAGACGGATAGCGGAGAGTAATATCTCTGTATTCCATAAAGATAAAAAATAGTTAACTATATTAATAATTAATATTATTAACTTTTTATTATCTTAGAAACTTCAAAAAGGTAAACAAAACTTGCGTTCATCCAACGCTGTATTCGCCTATGAACATTGTACTCGAAGAACAAGGTTTGCGTGACGGTTTCCAGACTTTGGACAAGGTGGTTCCTACCGAAACCAAGCTTCGGTATATAGACCAACTGGTCGATGCTGGTTTGAAACGTATTCAGGTTGCTTCTTTTGTCCATCCCAAATATGTACCTCAAATGGCTGATGCTGATGTGCTATGTCAACAGCTAAATCCTCAAGAAGGAGTGGTGTATAGTGGTTTGGTGCTAAATCTTAAAGGGGTTGAACGTGGTTTGGACTGCGGTTTGCAACATTTGGCCTGTTCCATATCGGCGAGTAATACCCATAGCCAGAAAAATGCACGGATGACTCTTGCTGAGGCGAAATCCAATTTTAAAGAAATGGTGAAAGTCTCTAAAGCAGCAGGAATTACCGTCCGAGGCGGTATTCAATGTGCCTTTGGGTGTCGTTTTGAAGGCAGGATAGCACCTGAACATGTCTTGGATATGGTAGACCACCACCTTGATACAGGTATTGATGAGTTGGCTTTAGCCGATTCTACAGGCATGGGAAACCCAAAGGATTTAGGCGAATTGATGGAAAAAGTAGTAGCTCGTGCAAAGGGTATTCCCGTCATTTTGCACTTGCATAATACCGAAAACAAAGGATATGCAAACCTGGTGGCAGCGGTTCTAGCTGGAGTCAAGATTTTTGATACGGCCTTTGGCGGTTTGGGCGGATGCCCTTTTATTAAAAGTGCTACCGGAAACATTGCTACTGAAGATACGGTCAACGTGTTGGAACAAATGGGGTATAACACTGGAATTGATATCAAAAAGGTGGCGGAAATAAGCCATGAAATGGAACAGTTTTTAGGACATTCCCTACCCGGACAATTGTATGGTCTGGTCAATAAAACCGATATAAAGCGAATCTAATGGGGTATACCATTGCAGAAAAAATAATTGCCAAACACGTGGGGCATCCAGTTCGTGCGGGGGAATTGGTCGTTACTCCTGTCGATGGTGTCATGGCTACCGATACCACGGCCCCATTGGCCATTAAGGCATTCAAGGAAATGGGGGGGCAAAAGGTCTTCGACCCCGAAAAGTTTGCACTCATTATTGATCATGCGGCACCCTCACCTAATGAGCGGATTGCGAACTTGCACAAGCTCATGCGGGATTTTGCACGAGAGCAAAACAGTAGACTGTTTGAAATTGGTGAAGGTATTTGTCATCAAGTAATGGTAGAAGAAGCCTATGTAAAACCTGGGGATATCTTTATTGGTGCAGATTCCCATACACCCACGTATGGGGCGCTTAATGCCTTCGCCTGTGGGGTAGGCTCTACGGATTTGGCTGCTACCATGATGACAGGAAAGATTTGGCTTAAAGTACCTCAAACCATTCGGGTAATATGCCATGGGAAATTGCAGGAAGGGGTTACTGCCAAAGATTTAATTCTTTTTTTGGTTGGAAAAATAACCGTATCCGGTGCTACCTACAAAGCCATTGAATTTACGGGCGAGGCCTTCGAAGGGTTGAGCTTGTCCAGCAGAATGACCATCGCGAATATGTCCTCGGAAATGGGAGCAAAGGCAGGTATCGTAAATCCAACAGGTCTGGAATTGGATTATGCTTTTGACCCCGTGAAAGCCGATACTGATGCCAAATATATTAAAACCTATGAGTTTGACGTCTCAGGTTTGGAACCTCAGGTCAGCGCACCGGAATCTCCGGATAATGTGCATAACATTTCTGGTTATGAAGGCACTAAAATCGACTACGCTTTTATAGGAACCTGTTGCAACGGTCGCTTGGAAGATATAGACATTGCCGCCAAAATTTTGAGAGGAAAAAAAATACATCCCAATGTACGCATGGTCATTGCACCCGCTTCCAAAAGTGTGTTGCTTGATGCCATGAAAAATGGTAGCATGGAAACTTTGATAAATGCGGGGGCGTCTTTGATTACTTCAGGCTGTGGTCCCTGCGTGGGCACCCATCAGGGGGTTCCTGCGGATGGTGAGGTAGTGATATCGGCTGCCAATCGAAATTTTAGAGGAAGAATGGGGAATCCCAATTCCAACATTTATTTGGGAGCTCCTTCCTCGGTAGCGGCTGCTGCACTGGAAGGAAAAATCGTCAACCCAAAAAAATATTTGGTATGAGTGAAGTTCAAATGCCATCTAGTTTAGAAGGGAAGGCGCATGTGTATGGAGATCACATTGACACCGATCGCATTATCCCAGGCAAATACACCAAAACCCTTGACCTTTCGACCTTGGCCAATCACGTATTGGAAGATTTAGACCCTACCTTCAAGGATAGGGTACAGCAAGGTGATATTCTCATTGCAGGGACCAACTTTGGTTGTGGTTCTTCACGGGAGCAAGCGCCTTTGGCCCTTAAACAATCTGGAGTTGCTTTGGTGATTGCAGAGGATTTCGCTCGTATTTTCTTTAGAAACGCTATCAATATTGGGTTGCCCGTACTTGAAATTGGCAAACATTCGATTCCCAAAGAAGCAAAGGTTAAGGTAGATATGAAAGCAGGTACGGTAACGGATTTTACGTCTGGAAAAACCTACGCGGCAACTAAGCTTCCTAAAATCATGATGGACATTTTGAACGAAGGCGGTTTGGTCAAGTACCTCAAAAAACACGGAAACTATTCTTTGAAAAATGAGTAGGATTCAACCCGTAGCACATATTTCCGACTCAGAGCTGAAAGACCTTTTTACCGCAGGTGAAGCGTTTATGGGATTTCTTCCCAATGATGGGCTTTTGATGGCCCATAAACCGGGTATGCTCAAAATCTTTTTTGAACTGGTAAAAGAAGTGTATGCTCCTGGCAAGGTTGATTCTGGCTTGAAAAAGCTCATTGGTCATATGGCCAGTACAGCAGCAGGTTGTCGCTATTGTAGTGCCCATACCGCATTTGCAGCGATGAAGCAGGGTGTGCCAGACGAGAAATTGAAGGAAGTCTGGGATTTTGAAAATTCAAATGTCTTTGATGCAGCTGAAAAAGCCGCCCTAAGGGTTGCCTTAAAGGCTGGGATGGTTCCCAATCAGGTAACGGATGCCGACATGACGGAACTGAAAAAATATTTTGATGAAGAGGGCGTAGTTGAAATTGTGGGTGTGATTTCCCTATTCGGGTTTTTAAACCGTTGGAACACGACCTTGGATACCCAACTTGAAGAACTGCCCCAAACATTTTATGAATCTGTAAAAAACCAAAATACATGATAAGCAATCCATTAAAGGGACTAAAGGTCTTGGAGTTTACCCACGCCGTAATGGGACCGTGCACGGGCCTCATGTTGGCCGATATGGGGGCCGAAGTGGTGCATGTTGAGGCAATTCAAGGAGATAGTACCAGACGCTTGCAAGGTTTTGGTACAGGATACTTTTGGTTTTACAACCGCAATAAGAAGAGCTTGGCCATTAACTTGAAATCCAAGGAAGGAGTGGAGCTGATTTATGATTTGGTCAAGGAATATGACATTGTTGTAGAGAACTTTGGTCCAGGAACCATGGATCGCCTGGGATTGGGCTATGAAAAACTAAGTAGTTTGAACAAAGGCCTCATCTATTGTGCTCTCAAAGGTTTTTTAAGTGGGCCGTATGAGAAACGACATGCAATGGATGAGGTCGTTCAAATGATGGGGGGATTGGCGTACATGACCGGTAGAGAGGGTGACCCGCTAAGAGCTGGTACCTCAGTGATTGATATCACAGGAGGCATGTTCGGCTACATTGGTATTCTACAAGCCCTTTACGAGCGAGAGAAAACAGGAGAAGGCGGCTTCGTCAAATCAGCTTTGTTTGAAACTTGTGCCTTCCTTATGGGCCAACATATGGCCTACGCTTCCCAAATTGATTATCAAATTCCACCCATGCCCTCACGAGTGAGTGCTTGGTCCATTTACAAAGTATTCGATACCAAAGATGCCAATAAGGTTTTTGTGGGCATCATCAGTGAAAAACATTGGGTACGCTTATGTGAAGTATTTGATTGGGAAGATTGGAAAAGCGATGCACGTTTGGCCACCAATAACAAGCGTATTGATGAACGGGAATGGTTTATTCCTGCTTTGGAGGAACGTTTTAAGCAATTTACCAAGAGCGAAATTATCCATAAATGTGACCAAGGACATATTCCTTTTGCCCCGATAAGCCGTCCTGAAGATTTGTTTGAAGACGAACAATTGAACAAAGGGGGAAGTTTGATGGAGGTGGATATGGGTGATGGAAAAATGACGAAATTGCCTAAATTTCCATTGGAATACAAAGGCACACGGGTCGAAAAAAGATTAGACCCTCCGAAAATAGGAGAACATACTGCCGAAGTTTTATCGGAATTGAATTTGAGTGATGAGGTCATTTCAGATATGGCAGCCAAGGGCGTTATCAAAACCCACGAATCATGAGGGCCTTCCAAAAAATTCTTATGTGTTTTGCGCTCTTCCTAGCGTATGGGGTTCATGCCCAAGAAGCGAATACGGTGGTTGAAGCCGAAATACTTTCCCAAATGGAGAATTTAAAAAAAGCCCATCTGGAAAGCAATCCAGCTTTGGGGGATTTAGTCTATCACCCGAAGTTGATTTTGACTTCACAAAGTGGCAAGAAGTATGGAAAAGAAATGGCCTTGACCAATCTTGAGAATACTTTTGAGAAATATGAAGTCTCGGATTTGGAGTTTGTTACCGTATCTGAAACCGTTATTCTTGCTAATTATCTGAACACTCGAAAGTACAAAGACTTCCCTTCAGGAACGTTTCGTCTTACAGCGGTTTGGACGAAAAATGGAGGAACTTGGCAGCTTATCTCAATGCAATCCTCCAAAGTAAAACAACCGAAGAAAAACGAATAACAGGAATACTATCACATGCAAAAAACCGATAAAACCGCAAAAGAGATTTATTTTGATGTCAAGGCGAACCCAGCGCGCAAGCGATTTGGATTTGGAAAAAAAGCGGCTTTGGTCAACATCGATTTACAAAAAGCCTACACGCGAACGGATTTGTTCAAAACCGCCTATGAAAATGACCCTAGGCAAATGGATTATATCAACCAGTTGGCCGAAAAGTTTCGCAGTTTGGGTTGGCCCGTGGTTTGGACGAATGTGGCTTATATGGATACGGCGGCGGATGCTGGTGTTTGGGGTACGCGTACGGATACACCGGATAGTCTTCAAAACATCAAGTTTGGTTCTGAACGGTCTGAGTTAGATGACAGGTTAACGCTCGACCGAAGTACCGATGCGTTCTATGAAAAGAAAATGCCATCCCCCTTTTTTGAAACCCCTTTGCAATCCCTCTTAATATGGCATCAAGTGGATACTGTGGTTTTGACGGGCGGTTCTACTTCGGGTTGTGTACGCGCCGCTGGGGTAGATTCCCTTTCTCGCGGATATCGTACCATCATTCCTGAAGAATGCGTGGCGGACAAACATGAAAGTTATCACTACGCGAACCTTACCGACCTTTCCCTAAAATATTGTGACGTATTGGAGGTGGCTGAAGTATTCACTTGGCTTAATAGCATATAACATGAAAGAAGAACCGGGATATTATGACTATTGGCCCTATCACAATCGACCAAAAATCACATGGCCGAATGGAGCAAAAGTTGCGTTTTGGGTAGCGCCCAACATTGAATTTTATGAGTTGGACCCACCGGACAACCCTTTTCGGAAACCTTGGCCGCAACCAACACCTGCTTTACCGGGTTATACCAGCCGCGACTGGGGAAACCGAGTAGGACATATGCGGCAAATGGAACTGTTGGACAAATATGGCATTCGGGGTTCTATTTCGTTATCAACCGCATTGTGTGATCACCATCCCGAAATCATTGAATTATGTAAAGAACGCAATTGGGAGTTTTTCAGTCATGGAATTTATAACACCCGATACACTTATGGCATGATCGAGGCCCAGGAACGGGAAATGATAAAGGATTCCATAGAATCCATTTACAAGCATACGGGTCAAAAATGTGCGGGTTATCTCGCCCCAGCTTTGTCACATTCTGAATTTACCCTGGATTTGTTTGCTGAGGTAGGCACGGAACTTTTTGGTGATGAAGCAGGTTTCTATACCTGTGATTTATTTCACGATGATCAACCTACTCCCATACGTTTGCGGAGTGGCAAGCGGTTCGTATCTATTCCGTATTCCTTGGAAATGAACGATACCATCGCTTACCTGGTGCAAAAAACCACCCCAAGAAATTATGGCCAGGCCCTAAAGGAGAATTTCGATAGGCTGTATCAAGAGGGTTCCGAAAGTGGCACCATTATGTGCATCCCAACCCACAATTATCAAGTAACCAATGCACATCGGATTAAAGCGTACGAAGAGGCTTTGGAATACATCACCGGGCATTCTGATGTTTGGGTGACAACAGGTAAGGAAATCGCTCAGTATTTTATGGAACATTATTATGATGTGGTAAATGAAGATATTGGACAAAAAGCAGAGCAGTATGGGAAAGCTTGATGATTCCTATTTGAACTATCCGCATCGTTCTTATGGAATGGACCATGGGCGATATGAGTGGTCCATGCTCCAAAATCGAAAACCAGTGGCTTGGCCCAACGGAAAGAAAGTTGCGGTTTGGGTAAATGTTGGGCTCCAGTTTTTTCCATTGAACCAAAAGGGAATTCCTTTTAAAGTTCCTGGAGGTATGACCAAACCCTATCCAGATTTACGACACTATACCTTACGTGATTATGGCAATCGAGTCGGGATTTATCGTTTTCTAAAAGCATTTGATAGGTATGGCGTTAAACCCACTTTTGCGATGAATACCCGTTTGGCGGAAAAGTATCCCTATCTGTTAGGGCTATTAAAAGAACGTCAGGACGAAATCCTTTGCCATGGCCATCACATGGATGCCTTGCATTACGGTGGGCAAAACCCTGAAGAAGAAAAAGAGATTGTCAAAACGGCTTTGGACGGACTGCGAAAGCTCACGGGTCAGTTTGTTAAAGGTTGGATTAGCCCCGCCAAAAATGAATCCATGAACACCCCCGATTTTTTGGCGGAAGAAGGGATTGCATATTTCTGTGATTGGGCGAATGACGACATGCCCTATGCATTCAAAACCAAGTATGGAGATTTGGTCGCGATGCCTCTATCTACCGAATTGGAGGACCACTTCATCATCCTGAACAACTTGCAAACCGCTGAAGATTGGGCAGTCCAGGTAAAAGATGCTTTTGCTTTTTTATTGGAAGAATCCCAAACCATGGGCGGTCGGATTTTGTCCTTGAACATCCATCCATGGGTCTTAGGGCAACCGCATCGCATCGGGTATTTGGAATCCGTTTTAGAAGAACTTGCGGCCCATGACGCGGTTTGGATGACTACGGCCTCGGAAATTCTGGAATCCTGGAAATCCCAAATGGAGTAAACCCATATGCAAAGTCTTCTGCCATATATCCCCACCGTACTACAGCTATTGCTGTTTTTGATTATGCTGGGAATGGGGATGACCCTGACGGTAAGAGACTTTTTCAACGTCGGTACCAATCCCAAAGCCTTGCTCATTGGACTGACCAATCAAATTGTATTGGTGCCTTTAATTGCTTTTGGCCTTGTCAATGTACTTCCATTAGACCCTTATTTGGCTATGGGACTTATGGTAGTGAGTTGTTGTCCTGGTGGAGCAGTATCCAATTTGTTTTCCTATTTAGCCAAGGGGGATACAGCATTATCGATATCCCTGACTGCCCTTTCTAGTATCATTACGGTATTCACTATTCCCTTGATTTTAGTGTTCGCCATGAGTTTTGTCCTGGGAGCGGATGCCTCCATTCAATTACCTTTAGGAAAGACCATCTTCAATATTTTTAAGCTGACGGCACTTCCCGTGATTTTAGGGATGATGATTCATCAGTATTTGCCCAAATTCTCCCAAAAGTGCAAACCAGCTATCGGCTGGTTTTCGGGTTTGGTAATCGTTTTGGCGTTGGCACTGATGGTGGTCAAGCTGGAAGAAATTGGAGATAGTTGGATGCTTTTGAAAGCTTCTTTTGTCTCTGTGTCGTTGCTGAATCTTTTCACCTTGGGTATTGGGTTCGGAAGTTCCCGTGCATTGGGATTGTCAACCAAACAATCTGCAACGGTATCCATTGAAAGTGGAATGCAAAACAATGTATTGGGGATGACGCTAGCGATTTCCCCCACCTTTTTGGGAGAACCGCGCATGGCGGCGACGGCAGGGGTTTACGGTGTGGTGATGTGTACACTAGCCATTTTGGTAGTGTGGTTCTTCAAACGTTTGATTCTTTCCAAAGAAGTGATTCGGCTCAAACCATAAAGGCGCCACCATTTACATGTATGCATTGTCCTGTAAGATGTGAGGCGCTATCACTTAGCAAAAACTGGATGACCGAGGCAATTTCCATTGGAGTCGCTATGGTACCTAATGGTGCAATTTTCTTATACATCTCCGGATTGAAACGCGTGCTACCATCTTCTTGATAAATGAAATTCGTATCCACTGCTCCGGGAGCGACGCTGTTCACCCGAATATGCGGTGCCAATTCTGTAGCTAAGGTCCGGGTGAGCGCAACAACGGAAAGCTTGGCAGTGGTATAAGGCCCATAGTTCTGTTGCCCTCCAAAAGCGAGCCCCGAAGACATGTTTACGATTGCACCATTGGAATGAGCTTGAAGCAACGGCAAAAAGGTTTTGCAGGCGTGGTAACAGCTTTTAAAGCTGATGTCATAGGTTTCGTTCCATTCCTCTGGTGTCATGTCGCCGAAGGGTTTAAAGGAAGCCAAGGTTCCTGAAAGATTTATCAACCCGTCGATGAATGAAGTATTTTCTTGAATGGCTTCGAAAGCAGGCTGGAGCTCTTCTAGATGGGTGGGACGAGCAGAATAGTACTTCGCCAAGAAACTCTTTATATCTTGGTGAGCTTCCGGTTGAATATCTAAACCTATGGTTTGCGCTTTGCTTTCATGTAGCAATTGGATTAAAGCCTTTCCAATGCCGCTATTGCTACCAACAATAACGTAGGTTTTTCCCGATGCGTTGTATGAAGCTTTCATAGCTTAAGAATCATCGTTTCGCCAAGTGTTTTGGTTTATAAAACCAGGTTCAATCATGGTCCAGCCAGAGAGTATTTTCCTCAAGTTGATGCCTATCCGTTTGGCATCGGGATTCACCCAGGTATAGCTAATGGCCCTACTATTGATTTCAACTTGGTCCAAAGGCAAATCATACACTGCTAGCTTCATGATGGACAGCTTTTTTTGAAATAGCAATTGTGTCAATTCTACCGTGTAGTCTACTCCATCAAGGTCTAGTTCAGCCAATCCGCCTTGGTCCGAAATTTCAAGATTGCCTTGGTGGTACATTTCTTCAGGTTCTATGGATATCGGATATTCAATCCAACCTGAAAACCGTCGACTTTTAAGAAAGCGATACGGTTGTGGGGTATCAAAGGGTGCTCTTCCCGAAATGAACAAGGTGTCATCTTTTAAATTGAAATCAGAAGACGCTATATCCGATGAATTTAAAGTAAACGTGTCGATATGGTTTTTTCCGTTGCGTCCTTCGTTCAGGCTAACCAAAAGCTCTCCGTTTTCGTGCTTTGAAACTTTTAAAACGAAATGCCGATGTTTGGTTTCAACCACCTCCCGATGTTGTTCTTCTTCGGTGTTTTCGAGCCAATATTGTTGAAAATTGTCCCATTCCCCAATGTATTCTTCCATATTGAGCATGCTAGTGCATTTAGGTAGTTTGCTTTTTATAGCCTAGAAGCAAAAGTTGCTGGATTTCTTCTGCGGAAGCTTCTGGGGAATGTTCTCTTAACTGTGCCCATGCGTTGTGCAAATGTTGCCCATTTTCAAGGGCTTCAGGCAACGTAACGTCTAAGACTGTTTTGGAGGATGCTATATAGGCTTGACCCAAGTCTGCGTCAAAGATAAAGGGCTTGTCTTGCGCATGTTGTTGTTGCATATGCGCAACCATTCCTTGGAAGCGTTCTTCAGTTTGGCCCTGTAATCTTTTGGGTTTGACATGGTCCGGTAAATCATGGTCCAGTAAGGTGTCGATATAGGGAAGAATGATACTTTCATCCCATCTAAAAATGGTCGTCGGAACCGTCAACGCCTGCACATGTTCCGCCTTTTCGTGCATGAAGGCAACGCGATACGCATAATGGTATTTTTCACCAGCATCCAGATAGGTCAAGGCGATACCGTGAAGTGCAGCTGCTGGGAGTTGCGGTCGATTGAGCGCGAATTCTTCGGTTTTAAAACACCAAGGGAAGTATAAAAATAGGTTTGAGGCGATATCCCAAACCGTATCCAAGTGGGAACCATCAAGTTTGGGTGTCAAATCTGGAAAATAATGTTCCAAAATTTGAGCTCTTAGTTCGCTATTAAAGTGTGCGGCATTGTCAAGATAAACCTGGTTGACACGTTCTGGATAATCTAATGCAAATCGAACTGCAAGCTGTGCTCCGGTAGCAGAACCGTAAACAGAAAGCTTTTCGATACCCAGATGGTCAAAAAATTCAGGGAGCAATTCGCTATAGGCAGAAAGGTCTTTTGGCGGAGCATCAAAACCATCTGACCGTCCATACCCTGGGGTATCAATACAAAAAACCGTAAAATAGCCGGAAAGTTGTTGCGCAAAGGATAATAACATATCAGAAGAAAACGGAGATGCGTGAAATAAAACAAGGGCAGGACCTGTTCCCAACGTTTGGAAAAAGATGCGTTTGCCCTTAACAGTGACGGTACGTTTGAGAAGGTTTGACATAGTCTCTAAAGATAATAGTTAATTTAGTTAATTATTTATAATGTTAACTATTTTTGGTACTTTTAAAACACTAACAATTTGTCTTCTATTTTGAAAAATACAAAAGTTACCCTAGCCAAAAGACCCGATGGAATGGTTGCGCATGACAACTTTAAAGTTGTTACCGAAGAACTACCCAACCTAAAAGACGGTGAAGTCCTTATCCAGATTGAAGCTATTTCTTTGGACCCGGCTATTCGCGGGTGGATGAATGCAGGGACAACCTACATTAAAGGCATTGAAATTGGAGCTGTGATGCGCACATTCTCTGCCGGCAAGGTTGTCGATTCCAAGAACGCTGACTTTCCTGAAGGGACTTACGTTTCCGGTCTGCTTGGCGCGCAAGAGTATTGTATTTCCGATAGCAAAGGACTTACGATGATAGACATTTCAAAGGGAAGAGCCAGTTTGCATTTGGGTGTTTTGGGCATGCCAGGCATGACAGCCTATTTCGGTCTGTTGCGAAGAGGAGAACCCAAAGCGGGTAACGTCGTTTTTATTTCTGGAGCTGCGGGAGTGGTAGGTTCAACGGTTGGCCAAATCGCGAAAATCAAAGGTTGCATTGTAATTGGTTCCGCAGGAAGTGATGCGAAATGCAATTATCTCAAAGAGGAATGTGGTTTTGATTTCGCCATTAACTACAAAACAGAATCCATTGATGAAAAACTCAAAGAGTTCGCACCAAATGGAGTAGACGTTTTCTATGATAATGTGGGTGGACCCACGCTCGATGATGGTCTTTTGAATTTGGCACAAGGTGCTCGCGTGGTGATTTGTGGATTCATTTCCCAATACAATAAAAAAGAAATCTACGGTCCTAAAAACTATATGAAAATTGTTTCCGCCCGCGGAGTGATGAACGGGATTATCGTTTTTGATTATGTGGCAGAATGGCCTAAAGCGGTAGAGGAGATGTCAGAATGGCTTTCTTCAGGGCAAATGAAAGCCAAGGAGCATACCGTAAAAGGGTTGGAGAAATTCCCCGAAACACTGATGATGTTGTACACCGGGGAGAACTTTGGAAAATTGATTCTCGAAATCTGATTGGAAAATGAAAACCGAAGAATCACACAGACAAGAATTGCCCGATACAGGCATCAGTGGCCTTTACGAGGTGATGCTAGGCACTAATGATGCAACGTATGCCAAACGTTATTTTTCAGAGTTTGGATTTCATGAAGTTGCGCAAGGCTCTTTTACAGCCGAGGAAGCAAAAAAGTTATATGGTGTAGACTCCGAATTGCGCACCTATCGTCTTCAGAATGGAGATATTGATAGTCATGGGCTATTACGCATTTTGGAATGGGCCAAACCTTTAGGAGATGGTGTGGGATACGCACCTGTTGAAACCATCGGTTCACGCATTGCCGTAATGCGCACTCACGATATTTTTCGATTACAAGACATCTTTCAATCCGCACGGGATTTGGGAAAGGAGCAATGGTTCATTACAGAACCCATTGCAGACGACCTCTATGGATTGGACACTGGAGCAAAAGATTTTTTCAACCGCCCCATTTTGGTGCGTGAGAATGCCGTATACGGAGCTTTCTTTAATCACATTTTTTTCCAGCGTTACGGATACGTCATTCCCGGCTACGGAACAGTTGCTGCAGAAACCCCGTTAAAGACCAGCGAGTTTACCCATCATGATTTTATTATTGACGCGAAGGATATGACACAAATGTCCTATTTGTCAACCGCTCTAGGATTAAAAGCAGAAGACCCACCTGCATTGGATGGGGATTGGTTGAAAGGACCAAGACGGGTATTTCAAATGGAGCCCGGTTTTAGTCACTGGTATCAAGGTTTTGTTTCTCCCAATAACATTTGTGGCAAGATGAAGTTTTTCATCCCCAATGGGGTCAGAACCAATCGGTCCGACAAACAACGCATAGGGGAGAAAGGCATAACCTTACACTCCTTCTACACCCCAAAATTGGAAATGGTGCATGAATTGGTAACAACCCATGGTTTTGTGCCAACCCAAATACTTGATAATGAGTTGAATGAGCCCTCATTTCTGTTTACCGATACCGCAGGAGTGAGTTGGCAAATCATAGGTCGTACGGCGCCCACGAATAATATGCCGATAACGGAATTGGTGTTTGAAAAGACTCCGGGTTGACCGTCGAAAATTAAGATGTATTTTCCTATAAATAGTTAATTATATTAACCATTTCCGTATCTTTGAAATTAACTAAACGCTAGGTAGTAAACCGTTAAAATAAGTTCATTGTCCCAGAGATATAAAGCACTTGCACTACAAACAGAATGTAGGGCTGTTAATTCCTGTACGGATTCAAATTCATCCCGTGAACTCATGAAAAGTTCACTGCACAGGGTGTTGGCGCAGGTGAGTGCTTCCAAGAAATTTATAGGACGAGATTTGTCCCTGGTAGTACTCCCCGAATACTTTCTGACCAGTTTTCCATTAGGGGAAAGTTTATCCGAATGGAAAGAAAAAGCTTGTATCTCAACACAAGACGAACTCTTCGAAATCATGAAGGCGTTTTGTGTGAAGGAGTCTATCTATCTTTCGGGAAACTACTATGAAACGGATGGGAATTTTCCAGAACTCTATTTTCAAAGTAGTTTTATCATTGATGATGCTGGCGAATTGATTCTGAATTATCGAAGACTGAATTCCATGTTTGCACCCACACCACATGACGTGATGGAGCAATATGAAAAGGTCTATGGTTACGAGGCACTTTTCCCTGTTGTAGATACCAAATTGGGTCGATTGGCATGCATCGCATCGGAGGAAATACTTTACCCAGAAATAGCGCGATGTTTGATGATGCGTGGGGCCGAGGTGTTTCTGCATTCTTCATCTGAAGTAGGAAGTCCTTTATTGACCCATAAAGAAGTGGCCAAACGTGCCAGGGCTATTGAGAATATGAGCTATGTGGTTTCTGCCAATTCTGCAGGGATTTCAGGCATTGATATTCCAATGTCCAGTACAGATGGGCTTTCAAAAATCGTACATTTTGAAGGTCATGTGCTTTGTGAAGCAGGTCCAGGGGAGAATATGGTCGCCTACACGACTATAGATATTCAAGCATTGCGAGACCATCGCAGTAAGGTATCCATGCAAAATTATAATGCCAGACAGCGGTTTGAGTTGTATGCACCTTCATACCATTCATTTTCGCATTACCCAGCCAATAGTTTTATCGATAAAACCCCAAACAAAGGGTTATTTATTAAAACACAGCAAGACGTTATACAGAAACTGCAAGGTTGAGTTTCGAGAAGCGACTTGATGATTATTAGAAATTAAAGTTATGATAGCAAAGAGTATTGAAGAATCGATAGTATTGAGCATTTTCGATTTATCAAACCAGCTCAAAAAAATAGGAGATGAGGTTTATCAAAAGGTAGGTCTCACCACACAACAATGGTTAATTCTATTGCACTTGGCCAATAATCCGAATCTGCCCTTTTTTAAAAGGGAAGAACATAAAAAAGCATTGATGGCCAGTGAATTGGCAGATTCCTTGAATGTTTCAAGAGCCAACATCACGAACCTTATCAATGTTTTATTGGAAAAAGGTCTAGTTCAGCAATTTGAGGATAACCAAGATCGTAGAAAAAAGCGCCTTTCGCTTACAAAACAAGGGGTTGCCTTGGTTGAAAAAACCCAACCGTCTCGTTTTGCAGTAATTGAGTATCTCATGGAAGGGTTTACTAAGGATGAAAAAGAGACTTTCCTGCGTTTTTTAGAGCAAAGCATGAACCGTATCATCAATGATGAAGAGCGTATCAAATCGTTCCACAAAATGTTGGTGGGCGTGTAAAATTTAACTAAATCAACCAACAAAAAAAGCTTCCTGTAATGGGAAGCTTTTTTCATGATTTTGCGCTGCTTTTATAGCGGAATGTTTCCGTGCTTCTTTTTTGGAGTTTCCACCACCTTGTTTTCCAAAATAGAGAAGGCTTTGATAAGCTTTCTTCTGGTATTTTTGGGTTCAATCACCTCGTCGATAAAACCTCTTTGTGCTGCACTGTAAGGGTTGGCGAACAAATCTGCATATTCGGCTTCTTTCTCCTTGAGTTTTGCCTCAGGGTCATTAGCACTCTGAATTTCTTTTCTAAAAATGATTTCACTGGCTCCTTTGGCTCCCATTACGGCAATTTCTGCAGTAGGCCACGCAAAGTTGAAATCTGCACCAATGTGTTTGGAATTCATTACATCGTAGGCTCCTCCATAGGCTTTTCGGGTAATCACGGTGACTTTTGGTACGGTCGCTTCACTTAGTGCATACAATAATTTGGCCCCGTTGGTAATGATACCATTCCATTCTTGATCAGTTCCCGGTAAAAAGCCCGGAACGTCTACCAATACCAATAAAGGAATATTGAAACAATCACAAAAACGGGTAAAGCGAGCGCCCTTTTTGGAACTCTCTACGTCAAGTACTCCTGCTAAAACTATAGGTTGATTGGCAACGATACCGACACTTTTACCCGCAATACGGCCAAAGCCGACAACTAAGTTTTCAGCATAGTCTTTATGCACTTCATAAAAGGAATCGGTATCCAAAATACCATCCACAACCTTTTTGATGTCATAGGGTTGATTCGCGTTTTCCGGCACCACGGTCTCCAAATCCAAACGCTCTTCGGTGCCCAAGTCAAAAGGCATGCTAGGGGTAATATCTTCGCAATTTTGAGGCAAATAGCTTAACAACTGCTTGATCTGGTTGATGCAATCCACATCGTTCATTGCAGTGAAATGCGTGACCCCACTTTTTGTGGCATGCGTCATGGCCCCTCCTAGTTCTTCAGCGGTTACCTCTTCATTGGTTACGGTTTTCACCACATTGGGGCCGGTTACGAACATGTAACTACTGTTTTCAACCATAATGGTGAAGTCCGTCATCGCTGGGGAATAAACGGCACCTCCGGCACAAGGTCCCATAATGGCCGAAATCTGCGGAACTACCCCTGAGGATTGCACGTTTCTATGAAAAATATCAGCATAACCGCCTAAAGACCGTACCCCTTCTTGAATTCGTGCACCTCCGCTATCATTCAACCCAATGACTGGAACACCAATCTTGAGCGCCAAATCCATGATTTTACAGATTTTTTCAGCGTGGGTCTCGGAAAGTGCGCCCCCAAAAACGGTAAAGTCTTGTGCAAACACGCATACCTTTCTGCCGTTTACAGTACCAAAACCAGTAACCACCCCATCCCCATAGAACATTTGGTTTTCCATACCAAAATCTTTGGTTCTATGCGTTACCAGAATACCCTGTTCTTCAAAGGAACCTTCATCCATCAAAAAATGAACACGTTCCCGAGCGGTCAATTTCCCTTTGGCATGCTGTTTTTCAATACGCTCTGGACCACCCCCCAGTTTCGCTTGTTCCAATTTTTCAAAAAGCACTTCTTTTTCCTTGCCCATGGTACTCGTTTTAACTTCTATTGGTTTTCCAGTTTGATTCTAGCGTATTGGCCACTACTACTTTCTTTTGACTTTCCAAATAATGATGCAGTGCGATTTGTGCGGCAACCTGCTTTTCCGCTTTCAAGCCTTCATCATATATTTCTTTTGACCAGTATTTTTTCACAAAATGGGTATCAAAGTCCCCTGATATAAATGCAGGGTGCTGGCAGACATACTTCCCAAAGGAAAGTGTGGTTTCGATACCTTCAATATGATAGTGGTCGATGGCAGAAATCATCTTTTGGATGGCTTCATCCCTTGATGCGCCATAGGTGATGAGCTTGGCAATCATAGGGTCGTAATAAATGGGAACCTCCATACCTTCTTCAAAACCATCGTCCAAGCGAATCCCTTCTCCTTCGGGCCGTTTGTAGGTGGTCAATGTGCCAATACTTGGGAGAAAATCCTCCATAGGGTCTTCCGCATACACTCGAATTTCCAAAGCATGCCCCTGAATCTTCAGGTCATCTTGGGTGAAGGAAAGCTTTTCGCCACGGGCTACCTTTATTTGTTGTTCCACCAAATCGATTCCAGTAATAAGCTCCGAAACGGGATGCTCTACTTGCAAACGGGTGTTCATTTCCAAAAAGTAGAAGTTCTTGTTTTCATCCAAGAGGAATTCTACCGTCCCGGCTCCTACATAGTCACAGGCTTGCGCCACTCGAACAGCTGCTTCACCCATGTTCTTGCGAATCTCGGGAGTGAGTACCGCACTTGGCGCTTCTTCCACCACTTTTTGATGTCTTCGTTGCACGCTACATTCCCGTTCAAAAAGGTAAACGACGTTACCATGGGTATCCGCCAAGACTTGTATTTCAATGTGGCGTGGAGAGCCCACATATTTTTCGATAAAAACCGAACCATCGCCAAACGCGGATTGGGCTTCACTTATGGCGCGTTCCATTTGTTCCTTTAAGCGAGCAGATTGCTCCACGATACGCATCCCTTTTCCGCCTCCACCGGCGGCAGCTTTGATTAATATCGGATAGCCGATTTCATCCGCTATTTTTTGTGCTAAGGTTACATCGGAAATCGCTTCATCGACTCCTGGTACCATGGGGATGTCATAGGCTTTTACGGCTTCTTTTGCGGCCAGCTTGTTTCCCATCACCTCAATGGCGTGGGGTCTGGGTCCGATAAAAGTGATGCCACTTTTCGTTACTTTTTGGGCAAACTCTCCATTCTCGCTTAAAAAACCATATCCTGGATGGATTCCTTCAGCTCCAGTATCCTTAGCTGCTTGAATAATTTTCTCCATTACCAAATAGGATTCAGATGAGGGCGCTGGTCCAATATGAACGGCTTCATCCGCAAATTTTACATGGGGCGCATGTCGGTCAACATCGGAGTATACCGCTACCGTTTGGATACCCATTTTATGGGCCGTTCGCATGATTCTGAGCGCAATCTCGCCCCTATTGGCAACTAAAATTTTTCTCATAGTTGGGATTTTTGGAAAATACTATTCCATTTCAATGATAACCTGTCCTTTGTCTACGGCTTCCCCTTCTTTCACATGAATGCTTTTTACCACACCTTCTCCAGCGGCAAGGATGATGTTTTCCATTTTCATGGCGGAAAGCACTAACAACTGGTCATCTTTGGCAATGGTTTGTCCGGGAGATACTTTTATGCTTACGATAAGCCCAGGCATTGGGGCTTGAACATCGTTTATTTTTTGTGCGCTGGCTTCCAGCAATCCCATAGCTTTGACCATCTGGTCATTGACATCAGCGATGGTTATCTCGTGCAGATTTCCATTAATGTTCACTGAAAGCTGTTTTCCATCGGCGCTGACAATGTTTGCACGATAGGCTTTTTGGTCGGCAATCACGTGATAGGAATTGTTTCCTTGAGATATCGCATCCAATTCGTCCAAAGCATCAGCGTTGATTTCAATAGGCGTATCGGATACGGTCACTAAATAATGGCCCATGGGCATTGATTTTAAAATTGGAGAAGTCGTAGGAAAAAAACTTCTTAGATAACATTATGAACAAAAATAAGAAATTAGTTAACTATATTAACTAATTTTGAAAGGATCTTCGGGAATCGACCCAAAGCGATATGGACATGGTTTCCCAAAGAACTATCTTGCTACAAGGTAATGCTTAATTATCGTGAGGCTGTCATAAAATTTGTGAACATGAGCACCAAGATTGCAACCAAATCCCTAGAAGCGTATTTCGCTGAATTTCGTCAAAACATTGTGGGTCAGGATTATGATTTTGACTCGGTCTACGGAAACCAGAAGTTGGTTTATGCCGATTGGATTGCCAGTGGAAGATTGTATGAACCCATTGAAGAAACCATCCGCGAAAAAATAGGCCCCATGGTAGCCAATACGCATTCCTTTTCAAGTGAAACCGGAAAAGCTTCTACGTATGCGTACCACAAAGCCCGACAAATCATCAAGGATCATGTGAATGCCAATGCAGATGATGTGCTCGTGGCCTCAGGTACTGGAATGACCGGACTGTTGGCACGCCTTCAACGCATGATGGGCTTGCGCTGGCCCAATTCCAATGAAAGAAAAAAAGGTTTACCTCCTGAGCAAAGACCTGTGGTGTTCATTTCGCACAAAGAGCATCACTCCAATCATGTTTCGTGGATGGAGACCATAGCTGATGTTGTGATTGTAGAAGCGAATGATTTGGGGATGGTTTGTCCCGAGAAGCTCAAGGAAACCCTTCAAGCATATACAAATCGACCTATTAAAATAGGAGCTTTTACCGCCTGTTCCAATGTTACGGGAATCATTACACCCTATCATCAATTGGCGAAAGTAATGCATGCCCATGGCGGACTCTGCATCATGGATTTTGCCGCTTCAGCACCCTACGTTGATATCAATATGCATCCTGAAGCCAAAGAAGAACATTTGGATGCGGTACTTTTTTCACCACACAAGTTTTTGGGCGGACCTGGAAGTTGTGGCGTATTGGTATTCAACAAAGCGCTCTATAAGACCGATGTGCCCGATGTGCCCGGAGGCGGTAATGTGAAATGGACGACCCCTTGGGGGGATTATGGGTATCATGAAGATATTGAAACGCGAGAGGATGGCGGAACGCCCGGATTTTTGCAAGTCATGCGGGCAGCTATGGCCATTCATCTCAAGGAGAAGATGGGTACCAAGCAAATCGCCGAACGTGAAAAGGAACTCTTGGACTTGTGTTGCGCCCAACTCAAAAAGATTGAGGGTCTTTTTATACTGGGTGAAGGCGATGCGGATAGAATCGGATGTGTTTCGTTCGGGATAGAAGGAATTCACTACAATCTAATTGTTCGTTTGATGAATGATAGATTCGGCATTCAGGTACGTGGAGGATGGTCTTGCGCCAGTACATATGGGCACTATCTTTTCAACTTGGAAAAAGAGAAATCCAAAACCATCATTGAAAACATTGAGCAAAAAGACCTCACCTTAAAACCAGGTTGGGTACGTTTATCTTTACATCCCGTGTTGACCGACGCAGAGGTCAATTTTATTTGCCACGCTGTTGCTCAAATCGCGACCCGCATCGAGGAATGGCAGAAAGACTACCGCTATAATCCAAAAAGCAATGAGTTTGAACATGTTTCAAAGGGGGATGACGCTCTTGTCAGTTCCGTGCATGCGTGGTTGAGCTTAGATGGGTTACATTGAGCAACCTATGATTTTAAAGCAATCCAAATAAGTTATTGTCGTAACTTTGTGGCTTTGTTTGTTTAGGATAGATTGAAGTATGATACAGACAGATATTCTGATAATTGGCGCTGGCCCGACAGGATTATTTACAGTATTTGAGGCAGGGCTTTTGAAATTGAAATGTCATTTGATTGACGCTTTACCCCAACCCGGAGGACAGTGTTCGGAGATTTATCCCAAGAAACCTATTTACGACATTCCAGCCTATCCTGAAATCTTGGCAGGCGATCTTGTGGATCGTTTAATGGAGCAAATAAAACCCTTTGAACCGGGGTTTACGCTAGGCGAACGTGCTGAAGATTTACAACGAAACGATGATGGAAGTTTTGTGGTCACTACCAATCTGGGTACTGAGCACCATGCCAAAGTAGTTGTCGTTGCAGGAGGACTAGGTTCTTTTGAACCTCGTAAACCCATAATTTCCAATCTAGCAGACTTTGAAAGTCGCGGGGTTGCCTATATGATCAAAGACCCTGAAATCTATCGAGATAAAAAGGTGGTCATCGCCGGTGGCGGCGATAGTGCTTTGGACTGGGCTATTTTCCTGGCGGATGTTGCTAGTGAAGTTTCATTAGTACATCGTCGGAATGAATTTAGAGGCGCTTTGGATTCTGTTGAAAAAGCCTCCGAATTGGCAAAGCTTGGAAAAATTCAGCTGTTTACCGAAGCAGAGGTCAAAGCCTTGGAAGGAAAAGACCATTTGGAAGCGTTAGTAATTCATCCAAACCAGCCGGAATCTGACCCCATTTTGGTAGAAACGGATTATTTTATTCCCCTATTTGGGCTTTCTCCCAAATTGGGTCCTATCGCTTCATGGGGCTTGGAAATAGAAAAGAATGCCATCAAAGTCAATAACGCTAAAGATTACCAGACTAATATTCCTGGAGTATTTGCCATAGGCGATGTCAACACCTATGAAGGTAAGTTGAAGTTGATTTTATCAGGTTTTCACGAGGCTGCTGTGATGTGCCAATATGCGTATCAGATTATCAATCCTGGAAAACGGTATGTGATGAAGTACACCACAGTCGGTGGAGTGGAAGGCTTTGACGGCAGTAAAAAAGAAGCCAAAAAAGAAGTGATTCGAAGCATCAACTAGGCTTTAAGTGACTTCACAGCGTCAATTCACAGAGGCGCTTACCTTAGCATTATGTTAAAACAGTACTTGCCCATACTGCAGTGGCTGTCCACTTATCGTTCTTCGTATGTAAAGGGAGATTTGGCGGCAGGTTTTACCGTTGGGGTAATGTTGGTGCCACAGGCCATGGCCTATGCGCTGATTGCTGGTTTACCGCCCGTGTATGGCCTTTATGCGGCCTTGGTTCCAACATTATTGTACGGGGTGTTTGGCTCTAGCCGTAAACTCGCGGTAGGTCCAGTGGCTTTGGATTCCTTAATCGTTGCCTCAGGTTTGGCGTCCTTAAAACTTGCTACAACAGTACAGTATATTGAAATGGCCATCTTTCTAGCGCTTTTTGTAGGAACCTTACAGTTGCTAATGGGTTTCGCAAAAATGGGCTTTCTGGCCAATTATTTATCGAGACCCGTAGTCAGCGGTTTTACCTCTGCGGCAGCAATCGTGATTTCGGTAAGCCAACTAAAGTATCTTATTGGTATTCCTATCGAAAGCGGTAGCGGAACTCTTAAAACCTTGAATCAACTATTTCAAAACTTGGGTCAGACCAATCTTTTTGATTTGGGCATTGGGCTTACCGCGATTCTCATTATCGTGTTACTCAAAAAACGAAGCAGGAAGTTGCCCGGCGCAGTTTTCGTAGTGACACTTTCCATTTTAGGGGTCTATTTTTTCGAGGAGTATCATTCTTCCCTGTCCCTTGTAGGTAGTATTCCTGGAGGTCTTCCTTCCTTTCATTTGGCTTTGCCCGAGTTGAATCAATGGGGGTCGGTATTTCCTTTGGCTTTGGCCCTTGCATTTATCGCCTTTGCCGAAGCGATGACCATGGTAAAAGCACTGGAAGACAAGACCCAAACCCGATATACCGAACCCAATCAAGAACTTCGAGCGTTGGGAATCTCCAATATCATTGGGTCGCTTTTTCAGGCCTATCCCACAAACGCTAGTTTTTCCCGTTCGGCGATTATGGTAGACGAAGGTGCTCGGTCCGGTTTGGCTTCCATCATAAGCGCTTTGGTCGTTGGAGCTACTTTACTCTTTTTTACAGACTTTTTTCAATACTTGCCCAATGCTGTGCTTGGAGCTATCATTTTGGTTGCCGTTTATGGATTGATAGATTTCAAATATCCCGTGGAGCTCTGGCAAAAGCAGCGCGATGAATTTGGGGTATTGGTTTTGACCTTTCTCACGACCTTATTAATAGGAATTTCTGAAGGAATCATTTTTGGGGTATTATTTTCTTTATTGCTGTTGGTATATCGAACCTCAAAACCCCATGTCGCCGTTTTGGGTAAAATCAAGGGAACCAACTACTTCAAAAATGTATCCCGCTTCTCAGAAGATATCCAAGTCGATGATGATATGTTGATTGTTCGGTTTGATGGCCAGCTCTATTTCGCCAATATGGATTACTTCAAAAAAACGCTCTATGCGAATGTTTCCAAAAAAGGCAAGGCATTGAAAAGTGTAGTATTGAACGCAGAGTCCATCAACTATATGGATAGCAGTGCAACAACGATGTTGCATCAAATCATTTCAGATTTGAAGGAAAAAGGAATTGACATTTATATCGCGGGGGCTATAGGTCCCGTTCGAGATATTTTGCATTTAAGTGGTTTGAATGAGGCGATTGGGGAAGACAACTTTTTTGTACGTACCAATGAGGCGGTGGACTTCTGTTTAAACAAAGGTCCACGTACCCAAATACAAAAGAAGATTTCAGGACAATCCCGGAAGTTTTCTGCCAAGGGATAAGTACCTTTGTAAAGTGATGTTGAACATGAATTTTGGGACATGAATATTGAACAAATCTATACCGGATGTTTGGCGCAAGGCGCTTATTATATTGAAAGTGAAGGAGAGGTAGCCATTATTGACCCTTTACGCGAAACGGAACCGTATTTGGCGCGCGCCGAAAAAGACAATGCGACGATAAAATACATTTTTGAAACGCACTTTCATGCTGACTTTGTCAGCGGACACGTCACGCTTTCCAGACAAACCGGTGCTCCCATTATTTATGGCCCCAATGCCAACCCAAGTTTCGATGCCATCATTGCAGAGGACGGTCAAGAGTTCAAGCTGGGGAACATCACGATTGTGGTATTGCACACTCCAGGGCATACGATGGAAAGTACCACCTATTTGTTGCGCGACAAAAACGGTAAAGACCACGCTATTTTCAGTGGGGACACCTTGTTTTTGGGTGATGTCGGAAGACCTGATTTGGCTCAAAAGGCAAACGATATCACACAAGAGGATTTGGCTGGCATTTTATACGATAGTTTACGCAATAAAGTGATGCCGCTTGAGGATGATGTAATCGTATATCCCGCTCATGGAGCAGGCTCTGCCTGTGGAAAGAACATGATGAAGGAAACGGTCGATACCCTGGGCAATCAGAAAAAAATGAACTATGCCCTTCGGGCGGATATGTCCCGGGAAGAATTTATTAAAGAGGTGACCGATGGATTGCTTCCACCACCCCAGTATTTTCCATTGAACGTGAAAATGAACAAGGAGGGGTATGATGATATTGATGCGGTTTTGGAAAGAGGTACCGTGGGTATGAATCCGGAAGAGTTTGAAGCGGCTGCAAATTCCCTTGGCGCCTTGGTCTTGGATGTTCGACACCAAGAGGATTTCGCCAAAGGGCATGTGCCGCGCTCCATTTTTATCGGCTTGAATGGTAGTTTTGCTCCTTGGGTCGGTGCTTTAATTGCCGATGTAAAACAACCCTTATTGTTAGTGACCCCTGAAGGAAAAGAAGAAGAAGCCATCACCCGTTTGTCCAGAGTAGGTTTCGACGGTACCATAGGGTATTTAAAGGGTGGAACAAGTTCTTGGCAAGCTTCGGGGCGAGAGTTGGATACGGTAAAAAGTATTACTGCCGAAACCTTCAAAACCATATTGGAACAAGATGCAGAAACCAAGGTCTACGATGTTCGAAAGGAAAGTGAATACAGCGCTGAACACATCGATGGTGCTACTTTAACGCCTTTGGATTATTTGAACGACTACCTTGGAGAATATGGTGGAGAAGGGACTTATTACGTTCATTGTGCAGGAGGGTATCGCAGTATGATTGCGGCCTCTATTCTTAAAAGTCGCGGGATTCATAATTTGGTGGATATTGCTGGTGGTTTTGCTGCCATCAAGGCATCTGGAATTCCCGTTACAGACTTTGTTTGTTCGTCCACAAAATAAGCGTTCGCCCCAGATTCTGTAAGGTATACCGTTTTATGCACAATATCCAGTAGCCAAAAACCGTTTCTGTCCTGATGACAGGGGCAATTTTCTCACCTCGGTTATCCTTTGAGGGTATAAACAGTTTGCCTCTTAAGAACCGACCAACGATTTATGTCAATGACCGTCTGTATAATCGATGATGATTTGGTATCGCAATTCGCCACGCGATACTGCATACAGCAATTCAATAAAGACTTTGATATCGTAACCTGTGCGAGCGGGGAAGAAGGCTTGTACTTTTGCGCCAACCTTTTGGAAAACGAACATCGCTTACCTGACGTCATCCTTTTGGATTTGATCATGGACGAAATGGATGGTTGGGCATTTTTGGAAAATTACAAGGAAGCATTCCAGAAATATCAATCTACCGAAATTTTTATCCTCTCCGCTTTCGTAAATACGAAGGACCGTAGCCGGGCCAAAGAAAACAATATGATTTCCGGCTATTTTGACAAACCGCTATCCAAAAGTTTGATGCGCCAAATTTTCCATACTTCAGAAGAAAAACACTGAGAAACTTCGAGTGGCACAAGGATTTTTACAAATGAAAAAGGGGTGGTAAATTGAATTTATTCAGTATTTTAAAGGATAAAACCAAGAAAAAACCTTCTTTTTAAACCTTACTTTCCCCATGTTTCGTTACGTTTTTCCCAAATCATTTTCACTTTTTGTGAGACCAATCTATGCTTGTTTGCTGATTGTGGTCGTTTTCGCCTGTAGTTCTGATGGCAATGATGAAAGCAATCCTCCTCAAAGCGCGCCAGAAGTCGATATTGTTCCTCCTGCCGTCACATTTACGGGTTTGGAGGGCAACTTAGAGGTGCTGACCACCATAAATGTTTCCATTCAGGATGCTTCGGACGATATTACCACGACGATTTCTGTGAATGATGCCGAGATTTTCAATAGTACAGCCAAATCATTTTCATTTGAGCTCAACCCATTTGATTATCCCACCGGAGAGAACACCTTGTCGGTGCTTTCTATAGATGGCGATGAGAACCAAAGGGAATTTAGCCAAACCTTTGAGGTAGAAAAACTTTTGGCTCGAATTGCAGCGCCTGTAATCGCGGATACACAGGAGGTGTATTTTTCGGCGAATACCTTAACCGGAGATTTAGTAGCTTTTGCCAAGGCAACAAGTCGGGTTGAAACCATTTCACTCTATGCAGAGGATGGCTTTTTACCTCAGGAAGTTATAATTACCTCCTACATTCTCGAGCCAGCAGCAGAATTGAAAGTAAGGCTCTTTTCGCTTGCGAATATTCAACCTGGTAGTGATTTGATTGCTTTTCAAGAAATCAATGGAGTGGAAACCGAGACCAATCCGGGTCAAAGTCCCCTTACCGAGTCGTTTGACCTTGATGTAACGGAAATACCTTCCGAAGCACTAGCTAGTTCCTTTCATGCCATTGGTAATGATTATTTCAATTCTGCAATCAATGCCACAGATCAAGGCGGAACATTTGATACAGCGCTCAACATTGGTAAATTGCCCAATACAGATGAGGTGGTGATTTATACATCGAATCTAAGAGAAGTAGAAGATTTAGTAGCGGTAAGCGACTATCGTTATCTGCCATTGGGAAGTGATGAGCTGGTCAATGCTACAACTTCTTATGCTAATTTTAAACAAGCAATGAGTATTGAGCAGACAACCATTCCAACCAATACCACTTCATACTTTCACACCTTATATGGTTTTTTGGACCAACAGGCCTTTGAGAATCGCGAGTACAGTTTTCTGTTTGATTCTTCACCTAGCAATACTGGCAACACTTTTTCTTCCCTTGAAACCCCAGTCCTAGAAGAGTATGACATAGTTCGTAACGAGATCAATATGACGTTTGACAATGGTAATTCATTACTTTCATCAACCATTGGTATTCAAGATAATATTGTAGTGCCCAATTGGGACGCTTCTATGAATAGTGATACCGTGACAATGTCAGGGGAATTTGATACGTATACGCTCCGTCTGTTCGCTAGCCCCGTCAATTCGTACACCTGGGAATATACTGCACCGCGGCAAGAGAATTTGGTTTTGCCTTTCGACGCTTTTGAATTCCCACAGGAATTTATCGATTATGCTACTGCACAAAGTGTAGACTTAAACGCTATCAATATGAGTACAACAAAAGATATTGTCCTTTTTGATGCCTCTGGTGATGTGCCATATGAAGAACTACTGTTTGCGACTTTTGTTTATACCAATCGACTCGGCAACGTTTTGGAATACACCCTTGATTTAGACTAACGGAAAATAGTACTTTAGCGCTTCTCGGCACAGTTTGAATGTAATCAGAAAAAAGCCTGCAGCTGAGTATATTGGCCTCATAGTTCAAGGGATAGAATAGAAGTTTCCTAAACTTTAGATCCAGGTTCGAGTCCTGGTGAGGCCACAAGGCAGGCTAGTTTTTACTTCACAATGCTTTAAAGGCGCCCAAGGATTTCAGGCCCAACATCAAAGGTTTTTCCAATGAGCTCCATCACTATTTTTCTGCCGTTATCCCCGTTGGTAAGGGCAACCAATCCCCTTTTTGATTCTGGTAAAAGCAAGATGATGGCATTTACACCTTTGTCACTTCCTGCTCCCAACAAGGCATATTCGTTATTCGGAAGGTCTTCAAAAACCACCCAACCTAATCCTATCCCCACACCCTCTTTTACGGGTGATTTTGGAGTAATCATTTGTTGGTATAGCTCGGCGGAGATACCTTCCTTTTCCATAATTCCCTTACCAAACAGAGCCAAGTCTTTCGCGGTAATCAATAAATTGTCAGCGGCACTGGCCCTTTTTCGTTCTTCAATGTCAAACTCATACGGTTCCCCTTCCGCGTTGTGGGCAATGGTTACTTTGCTAAAATCTATTTTGGAATCCCAAATTACATGGGCGTTTTGCATAGCAAAAGGTTCAAAAACCCATTGGTCCACCAAAGCTTGAAAGGTAGTTTCAAACTTGTTCTCTAGAGCCTTCTTCAAGTATTCGAACCCCTCGCCCGAGTATTGCACTTTTGTGCCAGGTTCAAAATCGAAAGCAAGCTTTTTATCAGGGTTCATCCATCGCCAGTTCTTAAATCCGGTTTTATGACCCAATATGTGACGGGCCGTTAATAATTTGGTATAAGGAGCATCTTTAAGGTCTGGGTCAACCCAATAAGGGTACAAAGGTTCGTCCAAATCGAACAATCCTTCATTCACCAGCTTTAAAGTCAGCCATGAAGTTATGTTTTTGGCAATGGAAGCGGTGTCGAAAAACGCATCATTGGGGGCTCTGGTATTGGCCTTGGTTTCGCCCAGCACGAAAGTATTTGTAATGGTTCCATTTTCTATGGTTCCAATACCCAAGGCAGGTACATTACTTTCGGTAATCATGGCTTTCAACGCGTCCTTTGAAGGTAAGGAAATGTTGTTTTGGCCCATACTGAGAGTAAAGCTGAGAAGTGTAAAAGAAATTAAAATTCGTTTCATCGTTTTTGGTTTTTTCGGATGACGATGAACCGTAAAAATTGTTGTGGGCTTCGCTTTTTTGGAGCAGAACTATGGGCGATAGGGGTATTGGTAAAATCTAGGAGACTATTCGAAAGTGTCCGTATATTCCAAGCCAGAGGCATTGCGCAAGGACAGGGATTTGACCCTACCCAAGCCTTCAAAATTAAAGGCAATACCCACCAATGGCCTTTCCAAAGGTGGTTTTTGATAGGTGAAAGCGGTTTCTCCGTTAACGGTGATGCGCATTCCTTCAGCGTGGGATGTTATCTGAAGTTGAGCCAAAACGTTTCCTTCTTCGAAATCAACACCAAATTTGGATAGGTCGTTCGTTTTGCCATCGATGCGTTCATCAAAAACCAACAACGATAATTCGGAAGCACATCCCTTTAGGGAGAGCGGAACAACCAAGGCTCCACCTTCATACAAAAGGGCAATCCTAACGTTACGACAAATGTTAAAGCCATCCTGGGAAATATTCGTCAGTTGCGTTTCCAACTCAAAATCGTTTGTATAAAGTTCTGGGAAGCCTCCGACTTTATAGAATCCGGTCCAATACCGTTCTTTTTCGGAACCCAATTTATATTTTTCAATCGCCTGTTGGGAAAGCTGTAACCTTCCTTCCCCCTTGTATTCTGAAGGTTCCAAATACACCGGAGAAGGTGTGTCTTCGATAACGCCCAACCAGGCGTTGTTTTTGATGACTACATCGGTTTCTGCATAAATTGAATCATTGATAACCAATTTGGCTTCAAAAAAACCGGGTTTGTAATAAATGCTGGTCGCTACGGTATCCAACCGATTGACCGTAAACCGTTTCCTTGGGTCCCAATCTTGTTGGATTTCTACTTTCGCACCTGCTGGGATTTGGGTCACATTGTAGGTAAACACTACCGAATTGGGCAACCCTGCGCTCACTACCTGCACTCGAAAGACTGGATTATCGTCCAGCACCACGGGTTCTGACTCTTTGGAGATTTGAAAGCTAAACGCTACTCCAGCAATCAGTAGAAGAACAAGCCCTAACCAAAGTATATTTTTGGAAACCGAAGCGTTAGATCGTTTTGTTGATACAGGGTTTTGTTGCTTTTCAAAATCCCGCCAATCCGAAGCCCCAATGAATTTCGCCAACGTATTCAAAGTGGATTGGTTTGGGGTAGAACTATGATTGACTTTTTGCCAAATCCGTTTTAAGGTAGACACACTTAAAAGTATACCCGTTTCTTGATGAATGGCCTCGGACAAACGGTTGAAATCATGCGTAGTCCAATGCAAGGAAGAGCCTTGTGAGAACTTGGTCTCAATGCTCTGTTTGCAAGCTTCAAGATGTGCAGTATCGAAACGCATAAAGGGTAATTTTTTAAAAATGAACAGAGATGAATAGCAATAAACAGTAATTATTCACCCCTAAACCAGCACTCCCTCTAAATTAGGACAATTAAAATTTCAATCATGATAAAAAGAAATCAATGGTCTTTTTTGAGAAAGGCTTTGATAGGTTTTGGTTTTGTGCTGTGCACGCATTTTAGTGTGGCGCAAACGTATTATGTAGATCCTATTGCTGGAAGTGATTCAAATAGTGGAACGAAAGGCGCTGCACTGAAAACACTTAAAGCGGCATTGAAGCATTGCAATCAACTCACAGGAACGGGAAACATTACCATTGTTCTGTCACCAGGCATGTATATTTTGGAGGATAAGTTGGTCATCAATCCCGTGCGAATGTTGTCCGATTCCACCCGTTTTACCCTAAAAGCATTACACAATCCTGATGACGAGGAGTGGACTCCGGAACATATGCCCGTTGTTCAATCAATTTCAGCCAATAACTCCAAAACACAGTTTGATCATGCTACCGGATTTTTGGTTGCATCCTCGCATGTTACCTTCGAAGGATTGAAGTTTTTGGGTAATCCAAATCCTAGCACCAAATATTACTATCCCATCAGCAAGGAAAATCCCGATTTGGAAGATTTGGTAGTGACGCAATGCATTTTTATTGGCGATAAGGAGGCCGCTCAAATTCAAGGTGGTGTTTGGGCCCACGGACGCAAAAACAAAGTGTCGCATTGTGTTTTTCTGGAATGTAGAAATGCGGTGTTGTTTTTCAATAACGTAGATTATTTTTCAATAACTCATACCATTATTCAAAAATCATATGAAAGTGCTTTTTGGTTTGGTGCAAAAGACGTTCCGTTTACGTTTCAAAACAATGTTCTCAGCTATAATGAGAATATTATGGTTTTTCCGAAGGGACTTGCTTTGAACTCCCCCTTTTCGAATAGTTGTTTTTATGGAAATCGAGGTGAGGTAGGGTATTGGTCTCGCAAGGATAGCGAAGTGATTCAAGATTACGATGCCAAAGTAAAATTAGAAAATATAAAGCGAAACGTTCCCGTCAGGCTGATAGAAAACAAAGGCGTTTCTCCTTCCCCCAATCATCTTACGCTGGCCAACACAAGCCAAGAACTGGGTTTTCGAGCGGGAATTTTCAAAAACACTATGGAAGAAGAATGATTTCGAGCATCAATTTAGTTGAATGGAGCATTGAAAAGAGTAGTCAAAAATTATTTTCGAATCATGTGTAAACTATATTCTCCTTTTATTTTAATACTGTGGGTCGCCACCTTTGGATATGGGCAGGCTCCTGATTTGAATACAGATTCCTTAAAAGCTGATTTTAGATTGTTCCGTAGAGTGTTACAAGACTACCATCCTGGTATGTATCGCTACAAACATCCACATAAGGTAAATGCGGATTTCGACAAATCAGAAAAAGACTTCATTGCCAGCCCGGATTTAAAAGAGGCCTATTTGAATCTTCATAGAGCTACAAGTAAAGTTCAGTGCGGACATACCTATCCCAATTTTTGGAATCAAGAAAGGTCTATTCGGGAAGCGCTTTTTGAACAAAAGGACAAACTGCCGTTCACCTTCGCGATTGTTCAAGACAAATTGTATGTCCACAAAGATGTTTCGGGGAATGGATTAAAGTCCTGTACTGAAATTTTGACCATCAACCGGGTGCCTGTAGCGGATATCGTCGAGAATCTGAAACACTACCGACGCTTGGATGGCAATAACATGGCTAAATTCTATATTGACTTTTCGATTACAGGCGAGGGAAAGTACGAAGCATTTGATGTTATTTTCCCCATGTTGTATCCTCCTGTGAATGGGAAGTATCAACTTACGGTTAGTTATTTGGAAAGGGATACTATACCCGTCGAGGTAACAGCTGTTTCTCGAGAGAAAAGAAAAACCCTTCTCAATTTGGTTGGAGATGACAAAGCCAAACTTTGGAAAAAGTACTTTACCGAAGATTCCATTGCGACCCTCAAATTAGGAACCTTCGCCGTGTGGAACATGAAGTTGGATTGGAAGGCCTATCTCGAGAATTTCTTCAAGGAAACACAAGAAAAACAATCCAAATATCTGCTTCTGGATTTGCGCGGAAATGAAGGTGGATTGATGGAGGTCTATTGGGAGTTGTTCAAATACTTAACGGTAGAACCTTTGCGATTGAAACGTGATTCGCAGGGTACGGTGTACGAAATGGTCTGGAACGAATTCAAACCGCATTTGGAAACCTATGACCCAGCTTTCTTTGATTTAACGGGGAAGGTGACCAAAAAGGGCTATGATTTTTATGAGTTCAACGATGAGAGTTTGAAGTATTTGGAGGTTAAACCTTCCCGATATGCATTTGACGGGGAAATATTCGTTTTGATTGATTCAGCCAACAGTTCGGCTACCTATTATCTCGCCAAATTTTTAAAACAGAACCAGTTGGCCAAACTTATCGGGGCTCCAACGGGAGGGAATATGATGGGAACCAATGGCGGACAATTCTTTTTACTCAAGCTGCCCTATACCAAGTTGGAAGTGGATGTACCCTTGATTGCATATCATCCGCATGAAGACGCTGAAGATGGTGGCTTGAAACCCGATATCCTCGTTGAGCGAAACTTCAGCTACTACTTTAGCCAATGGGTTATGGAAGATGACCCTGACCGTACCGCTTTTTTGGAAGCCATCTCCCAAGACTAATTGCCATTCTCAATGAAAGAAAGATTCTATTTGATTGTACTTTTTTTATCGATTGGGTGTCTTCATTCACAATCGGACCGATTGGCCTTTGCCAAACCTTTGGATGCGTTTCGCTTGGATGGGGAATTGAATGATTGGCCCCAGGATTTTAAGCGTCACACTATTCAACATCCCGTTTGGCGCAGTGCAGCAACCGACACCCAAGATTTTGAAGCCTATTTCATGGTAGGGTACCAGCTGGCTGGTAACACGTTGTGTTTGGCTTTAGTGACCCAAGATAAACATCCCATTCAGGTAGAGGGAGATATTGAGGTGAGCGATTTGTATGCCCTTTTCTTGGATGAAGCACATCATGAAAAAGGCTCTCAAACGATTCGTTATAAAATGTCTCGGTTTGACCGAAGTATGACCGGGGAAAGGGAATTATGGGATAAAGCCGCAAAGGCATATTTAAATTGGGACAACATTGCCTACAAAGTCAATCAAGAAAAGGACCGGACCATCTATGAAATCGCTATCAAACTTCGTGACCCAATTGCTATGGGTAGGGTTATCGGGATGGGACAATTGGTTCAAGATGTAGACCCCGAAAAGGAAACGGTTTACGCTTGGGTATCTTCTGGAAATAAAGATTTCAATGCGCAACCTCGAAGATTGGGAATGGTACAGTTTGTAGATGCCAAAACCCAATTTGGCATAGTTTCAGGGAAGGTAACTTGGGGAATATCTAATGTGCCAACAGCACCTGAGGGTATCCGTTTGGTTGAGAAAGACAACCCCAAAAATTGGATGTACTTTCCCGTAGGAGAAAAAGGTGGGTTTGACGTTACTTTGCCTATTGGGACGTACTATACCAAACCGGGAAAGACTACCTTCTTTCAAAGGGCAACCTTTTTTAAAGCAGATACAACGCATGTAAAATTGTTTACGATTAGAGCCGGGGAAACCTCTGATTTGGGGACTTATCAGTTGCGGACAGCGAAGGCACCAAACTTTCCACAAAGAGGACAAGCCCTTTCCAATTTTTCGGAGCAAGGCAAAAACCTTATAGATTCCGTTATCCATTCTTATATGGAATACTATCAAATCGAAGGGGTGACCTTTGCCGGCTTGAAAAAGGGTGAAATCATATATGAGAAGCAATATGGAGTTGCGAATAGTTTTACCAAGGAACCCATAACGGACAAAACCTTGTTTGAAGTAGCTTCCATTACCAAACCGACCTTTGCCTATGCCGTACTTCGATTGGTGGACAAGGGTATCATCGATTTGGACACCCCCTTGTATACCCACCTTCCATGGGATGAGATACAAGAAATGCCCTATGCCAAACTGTTGACAGCGCGTTTGGTACTTTCCCATCAAACCGGGTTACCGAATTGGGGCGAGATGCGCTTTATGCACAAACCTGGCGAAGGCTATAGCTATTCAGGAAGCGCCTACCAATATCTGGGAAGGGTTTTGGAAACCATAACGGGAAAAGACATCCATACGATTTTACAAGAAGAAGTGGTGCAACCCTTGAAGCTGGAACATTTTTACTACCAAGCACATCCCTATGTGCGAGAGCATAAGGCTCATGGACACTTCAATGGTTTTCCTGGCGGAATCGATATGCCAAAAAAACCTTGGGTGGCAGGTTGCTTGATAACCAATGTTCAAGGGTTATCCGAGTTTGTTTTTGCATTAAAAGAGCGGAAAGGCCTGAAACTAGAAACCTATACAGAAATGTTCGCCAAAGCCGTGGAAATTCCTTTAGAGGAACAAGAGAACAATTGGGGTTTTTCAGAATACATAGGATTGGGTTTGTTTTTTGAAGAGGGCACTGACGGATTGGTTTTCCGCCACAGTGGTAACAACGGAGATTTCAAATCTGTTTTTCGCTATAATGATGATACCGAAATCGGGTACATTTTATTGGCCAATGGAAACACGGGGCAATTCCTTTTGGATGCCATTGAAAAAGTACTCTATACCCCATCAACCAAGAAGAAATAGCCAAGCACCTACTCGGTTTTCGTTTTGCTTCGCCTTATAAAAAGGAAAGCCAAAACCGCACCAATAATTACAATCAATCCAAACCATAGATAGTTCCAACGATTCGGAAATGCAATATGGGTGGCTTGCCCATGATGTATAAATCCAGCCCAATAAAAAGGATGTTTCAACTTGGGATTGGATGTAGTATTCAGATATGTTTTTTTTGCTGTTTGAAGGGCTTCAGCTGTATTTTGGCCTGCGCTCAGTTGCTTGTAAAAGCTGACCATGATATTCTTACTGTTTTCGTCGGGAACAGACCAAATAGTTGAAATCGTATTGGGGACACCAGCATATAAAAAAGCATTGTTTAGGGAAACCACTCCCTTTCCTGTTTCAAACTTTCCAAGTCCGGTATCGCAGGCACTCAGCACCACCAAATCTGCTTTCAACTTTAGTGCGTAGAGCTCAGACAAATACAAAGGGCCATCATCAAAAACCAAACTGCTGAATTCGGGTACCTCATTATTGAGAAAAGCGTGCATGGCCAAATGGATAATCTTTTTTTCGGAAATGTTCTCCAGAAAGTTTGATTTGGAAGCTTCTTTGCCCGAAAAAGAAATACCTCTGGTTAGATGAGTTACTTCCATCCCTTCTTGCAAAGCGCCTTTTAAGGTTTGGAAATCATTTCGTAAAGCCAACTGCTGTTCGGCGGCATTGACTTCCCTGTAGGATGGGGTAAAGACAACCGCCATTGCCCCATTGGAAGTTTTGGAACTTCGCTGAAAACTTAAAAAAGGAATGCTCGAAGCATAATTAATTGGGGTTTGTTGTACCAAATAAGTACCATTATGCACCAAGGTTTCAAAGGGTAGATAATTCAAAACCTTATCTGGAATAATGGTAAGGGATTTGGTATTATCGGTATTTGAAATCCCTAGAGCAATATACAGTTGTTCGCCTTTCGCTTTTAATGTATTGACTTTGGAGGTTGGATTACTGAGCAGTTTGAGATATTCCGTGACCTGTATCTCAATTGCCTTGTAATTTCCCAAATCAACCATTTGCATTCCGTGGTTGGAAAAAAGGAACATGTACAATTGTTCATTGAGTTGCACATATTGACAGATGGTTTGGTCTGCGGACAATCCATTCTTGAAATCCTCAAGGTTGAAACCATATTTTTCAAAGTAGCGAAAGGAATTATACCGGTTTTCAATGATGTTCTGAACATTCGCGAGCCGTTCCTGGTTTTTCGTCAGTGCATCTGAAATACTTTTGGACTGTTCAAGGCTATCCGAAAGTCGAAGGTTGAGTACCGTTGTGCTCAATTTGTTTTCCAAACGCAATAGCGAATCAGGGATTGTGAAAGCCTCACTTTTTCGGTTGCGTAGAAAGTTGTGCCATAAAAACTTTGACTTAAAGTTCACCAAGCTTTCCAACGCTAGTTGATTATCGCCGGGCTCGCCTGATGCCAAAATACCGGAAATGATACCATCAAAAATGATTTCAAGCTTTTCGGTATACAATTGCTTTCGATAGCTATTTTTAAACTGGAGCAAGGCAATCTTAAAAGCATGGTTTGCTGAAACGGTTATATCCGTATTGCCATTCTCGTCCGAATTGACCAAGGCTTGTGCAAGTTCCGCTAATTTAATGGCATCGTTAAGGCGAGTGGAAGGGGTATATTCCTCCACAATTTTTGAATCGGTCAGTATATGTTGTAGCGGCCCTTGTGAAAAACTTGCTATGGCTGCATTCGCATCCTTCAATAGCTTTTCGGGTTGGTTTTTAGCGGCCCAAATCCCTGCTCGCGATACATAGAGAAACCCTTGGAGCTGTCTTGGTAATTGCGGTTCCAGCATGGCAAAGATGCTTAAAGCCTTATCATGGTCACCAATGCTTTTTTTGGCTTTGGCCGCGTTGAGCAAAAAGTAATTTCGATAGACGGTAAAAGCATTCTCGGGCATAAGGGCAACTGCGGATTCCAAATGGGCCAATGCCTTTTGTGGCTGGTCATTGTCCAAATAATATAGACCAGCTTCGTTGTAGCAGTTCGCGTGATAGTACTGTGCCCGTTTGGAGAGCTCCTTACCTAGCACATAGGTATCTGCCTTTTTTAAGGTGGCGAGCAGTTTCGCTTCATCACCTTTATGGGAATATAATTTGGCTTCGGTTGAAATCAAATCCAATGGATATGCATACTCGTTTTTGGTTTGTTTTTCCGCTGTCCTGAAGTACACGGCGTTTTTCTCGTAGATGTGCTCGACCCGCTCCAAATAGTATTGAGATCTCGTGTGAAAACCGTATCGAATGAGGTTTTTTGCGAAACCAATTTGTAGGCTCGAAAGCATATTTTCGTCATAGGGTTCGGTGAGGCCATCGTAAATCGAGAATACTTCTTCGTAGTCATCCAATACATCTTCACCTGCTCCCAAATTGCTCAAAATGGCAATTTTCGTGAGCAAAAGTTGGGCATAGGACTCATCTGGTTGGGAGTAGTACGTGTTCCAAGTGTCTATGGCCTTGTCCATGTAAAGTAAGGCACTGGTTGGATTTCGCGCGAAATCTTTTAGGTCAGAAGCATATTCGAAATAGCTATTGATTAGACCAGTGGTATCAAGAGGATTCTGGTTCTCAAAAATTTCTATTTTCTTTTCGAGATAGGTTTTGCGTTTTGAGGCATCTTTGGTAAGCCTTAAAAAAGTGGTGCGATACTTGGCCAATAACTTGCCTTTTTCCGCTTCGTTCTGTTCTTCCTCTATAGAATGGAATAAAACATTAGCTGCTTTTTCGGGTTGGCCTTCCTTTAAGGAATCTACCTGTTGTAAAACGACTTTTGGTAATTCTTGGGAAGTCCCTTGATACTGAAAAATCCCTAAGCACATCAAAACAGATGTGAAAAGGGTAATGTTGGTTTTGAACATTCGTTCGCGAGGTTGATGGGTCGGTTAATCGCTACAATGTAATAAATATAACATGTGGTTACATGCTTATTCTGGTAATTGTATGTGATATTCCGAAGCCATGATTGAGGTCAACTGAAAACCAACCCGCTGACCTTTTGTGGTTTCATAATGCTCTTTAACAACCATGGTATTCTCGGGAAGCACCAAACCATAATCTTGGCGAATGGGCATTCCTAGTTCAGGGAATACCTGCTGAAGAAGATAAAAAGACTTGGTTGGGAGCTTGCTTTTGGCCAAAAAAAGTTCAACGGTATCTTGTGTTTTGGGAAAAGTTCGAAGATAGCTTTGTCCTTCCATCGTTTTAGGGTAGTATTTATTCGCGCCAAAGGTTTCCGTCGTGTTTTGTTTTTGGAAATACGCATTGAAATCCTCTAGATTTTGGTCCATACGATAAGATAAACCTTCTACTTCGGAGATTTTTTCATGCAGGATTTTCTTCTCCCCAAATTCATCGGTGAATCCCATGATGTAATGGCCATCTTGATGAACTATCACATAGTCTGCCATTTCATCCACATAATTGCTGATGTATTTTTCGACGAGCAGGGTACCACTTTCAGAATCAACGTAAAACCCAAATTCTCCGGTCGCTGAACCCTCTTCAGAAGGAATCGTTTCGTTGTAATAGTTAAAGTGATAGGTTTCGGAAAAGTAGTATCGTCCTTTTTCAGGATACCAGTTTTGGTCGCGATAGGAAAGCGTATCCTGTGTTATCGTGTTGTAGGATACTTCCGCAGGTTCTACAACCAAACTATCAGTAGCCTCCAAAGGTGTAGTTGCAACACTTTTGGGGAGCTGTTTTTCTTTGCAACTAAAAAAACAAATAGCCATTAAAAGAAGCAAGGCATACTTGTGCTTTGTGCTTATCATTCTTTTTTGCTTTGAGAGATACTCCGATTGATATTCTTCATTCATTTTACCATAAATAAGTACTTATTCCCTAACCAAGCTGAAATCATTTTGAATAAACCTATGCATTATTTGAATCTATTTTTTACTTACTTTAAAACCTATAAAGAAATGATTTAAAGCGGGGCGTGGCGCCTCGACTCGAAAGAATATTTCCTTGTTCATGGGAAGTTTGTCTACAGGTAACTTTAGTCGTTGCCATTCAAAATCAACATCATACGTAAGCGTTTTCATTTTAATGTTAGCCTGAAGGTCAAACCATAAATTTGAATTTGCCGTTTCCCCTTTAACTTCGAATTCTCGAATACGGCCTAGTTCAAACTCACCGGTATAGCGACTCTGTGAGGTTCTGTCCAAAGTTGAGTTGTGACCATAGAACGGGGCATACTTCTTTGTTTTCCAAAACATGGCGTGAACGTTTGTGGCTTTCAATTTGCTTTGTTTCCAAACTGTATTTTGCGCCCCATCAAGCGGATTTATGCTTCTTGTCTTTGTGTTGGTCAAACCATTGGCATACACGCCGAAAGAACCAAAAAAGTCTACGGATTTTTGAAGTGTTGCTTGTTCTACAGCGAAGACGAGCACTCGAGTAAAAGTGAATCGATAAGTACCCTCGTAATCTGCTGTTTTTTTATCTGGGTCGTAATAGTAAATAGATTTGTTGGAAGCAACTGCCCAGATTTTACCATTATGCACGGCAACATCTACAAAATCCTTTCGAGTGCCAGGTAGGAGTATCCATTTACTGGTACGATTTTCCCATTTGTAAACACCTTTGTTTCGACCTACAGCATAGATGATTCCTGTTTTATGGTCCAACGTGATTTTGTTGGGTTTTCCATTTAGGGTGTTCCATTTCCCACCTGAAAACTTGGTAAACGAATTATCCCCAGCACGCGCATACAACTCTTTGGGCCCTATTCCAATAACTTGGTTTAATCCATTACTGATTCGATTCTGGCCCGTGAGTTGGTTCCATTTGCCATTGTTCAATTGCCTTAGGTCTTTATTCGTGTCAATCGCGTAGACTCTGCCATCTTTAGAGGCGATGACTTCATCTGTTTTCATGCCCGGAACCTTAATCCATTTGCCCTTTACTTCAATAAATACTTCTCCCGCAGTTGAGGTGATGTAAACCACACCGTCTTTGGTCACGGCTACCGATTTGGCATTATTTGGACGCGTGCTGAATGTTTTCCAACGTTTGGCGCTACTATCGTAGTCCGTGAAAATGTTCTTGCCAGCGACCACAAAGACTTTTCCGGTCTTTGGATTGATGGCAATATCTGTGGCTTGTCCGCCCACCTTTTTAAATTCTTGGGCATGGGTAAAGCTACCAAGAGTTAAAAGAAGGATAAGGTAGAATAGTTTATTATTTCGTAATGGCATGGTGTGGCTTTTAAATTGGATTAGTTTCTGTTATCGGTGAAGGATTCAAAAGTGCTGTTGATGTTTACTTCAACCTGCTCTTCCCGTAGTACTTGTAATTGGGGGGAAAGTGAAGATTGCACTTGTCCGCATGCTTCTGGGCTTGGCGAATTCTTTCGTACCACATCCATACACTCCACGATATGTTTTCCGGAAAGGGTCGCTATGAGCTTGTTCTTGTCAAAAGTGATAATGTGCAGTACTCCTTCAAAAACGTGGGTTTGTGTGCTTTCATGGGTATCCATGAAGATGATACTGTAATTGGTTTTCTCCTCCACTTCTTCAGGTGCGATATTCGTAGCATAGGCAGTCTCTACTTCTTCCAACAGGGGATTGGTCAATGCTTCAATCTGTTTCATGGCCTCTTGTGGTGAAATTTGACCAGCCTGCAATTGTGCACTTATCGCTCTGGTCTTTTCCTCGATGGATAACTTTTTACTTTGTAAAGTGTTTTTCTCATCGGCAAGACGTCCCTTATCAATGCCCTTGATATCCTTTTCAAAGGCTTCCCGTTCCATAAGCCCCTGTTTGAAATCCGACACCGAAATGAAAACACTATCCTCGGGTTGAATCGGAAACTTGAAAGTGTTTTGGAAGGACACGGAAAGAAAAAGTTCATATCCTTTAGGAGCATCCTCTGGATTCGCAACAATTCCTTGGCTTTCCATGCGTCTTACCTCTTTGGCCCAAGGCCCATTTGGACCCATATCGTGTTCTGCGATATGGAAACTGAACGATTCACCAGTATTTCCTATGGATGCCTCTAGCACTTGGGCGGGAGGAAAGTTTTTCCCTTTGTAGCTCACCTTTTGCTGTGAAAAACCAATCGTTACTATCCCAAAAAGGCAAATGAACGCTAGATGATAGTGTGTACTCAATTTCATATTTCTATCTTTTTCACTATCGTTTTGGTACCGTAAGATTGAAAATAACGGGTTTAATACCGCCCTTTGCACCAATGGGCTCCGCATAGAGTTCAATACTATATTCGCCGGGAAACATAAGCCCAATGGCACCCTCTTTTAGCATTTGTATTTCCTCTTCCTCTGGGTCGACGGCCAATAGACCGACAAAATCGAAGGCCTCCGCTGGAATTCCCATGTCCCCTGGAAAATAGGCTAAGGGAACTTTACGAATTACGTTTTTGACCAGTTTGCCGTCCCTCTTGACTACGGTCTTGAAATTGAAAAAGACAATCTCTTCCTTGTAAACATTTTTGACGAGGTCTTTTCCCTTAAAATTAAACTTGAGCTGGTATTTTCCTGTTTTGAATTCTTTAAAGAGTTGTACTGCTGAATTGGACTCAAGTTTTAATTCCGTTTTGGTTTTTCCATTTAGTGTTAATTGTCCTTCCACATATTGTGCTTGTAGTGAAAGCGAACTTGCCAATAGTATTAATGCTATATATTTTTTCATCTTTGGTGTTTTATAGTTTGTAATGTCTAGCGATATCGAACAGGATTTCTTTGGTTGCTTTTCCCGTACTCGTTTTGGACCCATTGTTAGGCGGAGCGATATTATAGATAAGGCCATCTTTTAGAATGAGTAGTTGGTAGGTAAGCCCCACATAAATGGCTCTACCGTCAAATTCTTCTACAGGATGGTTCATTCCACCTTCCCTAGGATTGTACTGCCAGAAAGGATCTTCCTGTTGACTGGGATATACGGCTACCTGACCTTCCCAGAATTCATGTTCCTTGTCACCATAAAATAGTTTTACCTTGCAGAGAGAGAATTCTCCTGGGATTCGCTCAACACGTTCAATAGCTATTCGTTTTGCATCTGGATTGTGCTTCAGAACTAGTTCTTCTGGGAATTCTGAACAGAGTTTTTCATTTATGGCTCTTGCCTTGCTTTTTCGTTCTTCTAAGGCCGCAACGGAGGCTTCAAAATCGGTATCGGTATCCTCTTTCGCTTTTCTTTCACCCATACAGCCCATTTGAAAAACTGCTAGTAGAGCCAAAAGCACTATTGAATTATTTTTAATCATGTCTCTTATCTTGTGGATTGGTATTTAATTGATATATCCTGCAGCCTTGGCCATGCCCAAAGCCATTTTCTTGTAGTCTCTATTTTTAGCGACTTCTTCTTTGTTCAGTTTATTTCCTGGTGGACTTACGAATAGGGTATACCCTTTGAATTTTATGTTCAATTCTCGTTTACTTTCATTCCAAAGGGCTGCCATACCGGAAGTTTCTATCCACTCTGAGGATTTAGAAGTAGACTTTTGGATTGCCCATATTTCAGCCCAATCTTCACCGTAACCGGTACTGGTGTTCGTAACGGTACCGTCAGCGTTCTTGCCATTATCGGGTATCATGCTAATTGAACCTCTAAGCCATAAAAAATCATTTTCACCATCCTTAATGTAAAAATTGCATATAGGAGGTGAGTTTGGTACTCTTCTATCCGACTTTGAGATGTCCTCAAATATCACTTTGTCCTCTGTAACGCTATACATCGAGGCAATAACGGCGGCCGACATGTTTTCACAAGCACTACTGTTCATATCATAACTAATAGGATTACCCTTAAAGTTGTTATTAACAAAGGAAGTATCACCTAGTTCTTCCACATCAACTTGTTTGCGGTCGCCGATGCATGCGGTTAAAAAGGAGGCTGCCAAAAGGCATAGGACCGTGTTTTTGGTATTGATTTTCATATTCTTGGTTTAAAACATTTTTTTATACTCTGTAGGGTCGATTGTAAGCGAGGCATCTTCATTGATATTTGTGACGATTCCTGTGGTTTTACCCTCTTTTTGGGTAGCAGTGAACTCCATTACAAACCCGAAAACTCCTGTTTGTTCCATCACTTCGGCACTTCCAAAAGTCCAGTTGGGAAGGGTTACATCAGGTGCAGCCCAAAAAGTAATTTGATTACCATCCGCCTCCAGAGTGTATTCGTCACAGGTGTAGCCCAATATGGTTTTGGTATTTCCCGTTTTGGTGGGTTTGGTAAAGTCAAAATCATCCATTTGGGGTATTTGATTGCCCTTTTGGTCTGCTATGCTTTGGTTCATTTGCATTTTCATCATGGGACTATCCACAAATACGCGGACGTTTTCACCATCCATTACAATCACGGAGCTACCTTGAACATCTCCACCACTATAGGCATCCAAATTGGCTTTCATTCCGAAATAGTTGCTGTTTTCGTTCATGAGGTAGGTAATGGGAAATACCTCCCCTTCGGTAGTAGTCATTTCCATATCGACTTCAATATGGAATTCATACACTTCATTTGACGGTGGAACAGTTTCAGTATCCGTCGGAAAGGTTTGCATACCGTCCATCGTTTCATTTTCCGTGGATTCCCCTTCAACTTCAGCTGAGACTTCCCTTTCTTTTTTGGTTCCCTTTTCACCAGTAAAAAGACTATCTATCGCTTTATCCGTAGTCTCGGCAGTCTTGTTTTCTACCTTGCGTTCTATGGTTCGAGCAGCTGCGTTTTCAGCTTTCTTTTTTAATCTTTTGAAAAATTGGGCGTGGGTTGTGTGCCCCAAACACAACATCAAAAGGACTAGTAAGGGACGATAAAAGTGACTCATATAATTCTTGTTTGGTTGTGCTTTGGTTCCGAAAAACCATAAAAGGTTAACAACCCATCAATTTTTTTTTGAACTGGTTGTTAACCTTTGTAGATTTCAGCCTACCAATGGTCAAAAACGAAGCGTTACTACAGGAAAGATTGCGTGAGGGAGACAAAAAGGCTTTAGGGCAGTTGTATTCTGATTATAAAGCGGCCTTTCTTGCCTATTTTCGAGAGCGAGTTGCTGTGGGAATGGATATTGAAGATTTGTATCAGGATAGTGTGATTGCCGTGTATCAGAATTATGTACTGAACCAATTACAACTAAAGAAGGGGTCTGTAAAAACGTATTTGTTCGCCGTTGGGAAGAACAAATTGGCTGCCAAATTCAATGCGTCCAAAGCTTATGTGAAGGAGGACTTTTTACTTACCCAACCCTATTTCGAAGTAGATGAGGACCAAATGCGAATGGAACAACAACTGCTTTTGAAAGAATTCAAGCAATTGGGTGAAAAGTGTAGGGAAATGCTGCGATTGCATTATTATCGCGGATTGACGGATAAAGAAATTGTCGCGAAAACGGGATACAAAGATGAAAACACCATCAAAAGTTACCGTTCAAGATGTTTGAAGAAACTTAAAGAGGCCATTCATGGAAGCGGAAAGTGACATCATATTATTTCGCAAAAAAGTGCTGGGTCAGCTGAGTAATGATGAGGCCCAAGCCTTTGAGCAACGTTTCGAAACGGATATGGAATTTCAAAAATCCTATCACGAATACAAAGACCTGTTCGAAGTCATTTCCGTATCCGAAAAACAAGAACTCAAGAACCATCTAAAAACCATATCCGAACCATCTGTCAAAAAGTACCGGTATTGGTTGCCGATTGCCGCAACCATACTGCTTCTAGTCGGGGCGTTTTGGATGTATCGTTTCAATTCAGGTCCTCAAAACTTGTATGACACCTATTTTGATGAGTACCCCAATGTGATAGCCCCTGCTACCAGGGGAAGTGAACCTCAAAATGTTTTGGAAGAAGCATATCGCGATTATGACTCAGGCGCTTTTGAAAAAGCTGTTTTGGAGTTTGAAAAGCATCTTGAAAATCAAGCGAATTCGGATGTGTCCTTTTACCACGCCATGGCCTTGTTGAATTCCGGTCAACTTAGTGAAGCCAAAACCATTTTGGAATCCCTCCTAAAAGATGACCCAGACTTTGCGTTTACGGACGAAACCCAATGGTATTTGGCCCTGATTTATCTCAAACTTGAAAATACGGAACAAGCGAAAGGCGTATTGCTCCAATTGGAAAATGAAGGAAATGGTTTTAAAGCTGACGAAATCAAGTCCTTACTTTCGGAGCTTGACTAAAGCTTAAGCCGGTTTCAAACAGGAAGTAACGGTTATCGCTTTGAATACGTCAAACCCACCAAATTCTAAGGTGCCTTTAAAGTTTTTGGGCAGCACATAGCTCTCCCCAGAAAAATAGTGGATTTCCTTGCCTGAAGTATCGATGACCTTGAGCATGCCATTCAAAATAAAACCGAATTCATCGGCGTCAAGTTTTACCTTTTGACTGCCGCCTTTTTCTTGTGTGAGCATGGAGACTTGTAGTTCATCCCCTTTAAAAATGGTTTTACTCGAATTCAATTCAGTAGGAGATTGGATGTTTTTCGAGAACGCGTAGGGTACTTTGGCGACGCTTTCGCTTATTTCCGGTGCTCTTGGTTTGGTATAAATGGCAATCTCCATAAAATCTCCCGAGGTTTCAATGGTTTTCCAACGACCGGTAAACCCTTTAGGGACCAAAAAGAAATCCCCTTTTTGAAAGGTTTGTTTTTGCCCATCCAAGGGGGTTACCTCTGCTTTTCCATTTAAAACATAGACAAACTCATCAATGGCATAGTTTTTCCAATCCATAAAAGCAGTATTGCTGGTGGTGACGTATATGCCCAAATCATCTCCAGAGAAAACTGGTTTGGTATGAAGTTGCCTCTCCGGAGGAGCCCATCCTGGTTTTACTCGTTGTAATCCCACACCAGACAGAATGGTTTTGTCAAGAGTAGCGGGAGGAATGATATCCTGGGCTTTTAGCATAGAAAATGATAACAATAGGGCGAAATACAACACTTTTCTCATCGGTCTGTTTTTGAGCAATTTTAGCCATCAACTGCCGCAAAACAGGGGGATTTTGACGTAAAAAAGTTCAGTTTTCTATTTCTGGAGTAGTTTTCAGAAAAGCCTTGGGCGTATATCCCGTTTTCTGTCGGAATATGGAAAAGAATGACGATTTGGAACGGAAGCCTGCTTCCAAACCAATGGCTTCAATGGTAATATCTTTTCTGGATTGCAACAGTTTTTTCGCCTCTTCTACCCGATAGGCATTGATGTAATGGGAAAAGCTGATATCGAAGTTGTCGTTCAGTACCTGTGAGATGCGTTGCGGCGCAACATTCATGGCTTTCGCCAAGGCGTTGATTTTAAAATCCGGATTTTTGAACAAGGACGAATCAAAAAGGTATTGGTCCATTTTTTCCTTTAAAAGAGCCGCTTCGAGGCTGTTGATTTTTTTGCCCGCATACTTTTCCTGGAAACTTTTCTTGAAAAAAGCATTCGTCCTAGAGAGCAAGATGAGACTTCCATAAAAGATGATTGAAAAGAAAATCGGGCCGAGCACATAGTTGGTAAAAAGGGAAATGGCAAATCCAAGACAAATCGCTACGAAAGCCACAAAAACAATTCTTTTTTGTTTGAAGAGCTCCTTATGGCGTTTCTTTTTTGATAGAAGCCGAAGTCCTGCAAAACCAATATATACGGTTAACAAGGCATGCATGGCGTACCGGATTTCGAAGTCCCAAACAGGAAAATGTTTATGATAAGGATATAGCCATCCGAACACAATAAGGGTGAAAAACAGCAGAAAGAAATGGAGGGCATCTCGTTTGGCGAATGAAGTTTTATCCGTTTTCATCAAGATAAAAAGAGCAACCCCGGCGAGCACATTTGCGGTTAACCCCAACTGTATTAACAAGGGGTGAATGGTTCCAAGAAAGAAATAAAAACAGGAAACCCCAACCCGAAGTACTATCAAAAACAATAACCCGCCCAAGGAGAGTAAATAGGGATTACGCTGTTTTAGGCCACTGAAAATTAAATAAGTACCAGCCAAAAAAGCATTGAACACCCCTAGTGCACTGAAAAAGAACAAAAGCTCATTTTTCAAAACATCCAGGGCCACGAACATTTGTTGTATGGTTTTAGGTTACTCTGTAGAATGATGCTCGGCTTGTTTACCGTAAATCGTGGTATGCATACCTGCAATTTTCCATATGCCGTCTACCTTTTCCATCAGCCGCGTTTCCCGTTTTAAACCGCGAACAGAATCCACTTGCTCGTACTTGACCCAAGCTCCGGAGCCATACACGCGGACCTCGATATCTTCGATGGGTTTGGGAAGCGGGTCGGGTTCTGGATGCGCTTCGAAGTACTTTTTCACAAAACCGCTTATTTCTTTCCACCCTAAGGTCTCGGTGATACTGCTATCCGGAAACTGCATATAGGTTTTGGTCACAAAGGGTTCGTGAATCCATTTGTTTTGCCAACCGTCATAATCACGACTAAACGCGGCTACGGTTTCACTATTTATGGTAGCGAGTATGGCTGTTTTTTCTTGCTCTAGAGTAGGGCTTTTTACCTCGTCCATTGATACTTCTGAAGGTTGCTCTTTTTTGCACGCCACAATAATTAGTAAGAATAGTAAGGTGTAAATCGTTTTCAACAGTTAGGGATTTAATTCAAAGAAGGATTCAATACGGTCGCCTTTTTCGTTTCCGGTGTACTCATAAAAAATACGTTCGAGATAAGGCGCTTCCATTTCATTGTCATTTAATATGAAGAATAAAGCATCGCTGTCATTCGAAAACAGGGATACATCATAACCTTCCCCATCAAGCACTGTGGTAATCGCATCAGGTACGGTGATACTTTCGTAAGGAATTGTTGTCATTTCGGTGGCATCTCCATACACATACCAGAAAAGCCTTGGTAACATCATATTCTCTTGAATAGAATTGAGGAAAGTAAAACTGTCATAATCAGCATCTGTACGTATCATATCATCCGTTCGGCTGATGGTCCAGCCCGGTAGGGTAAAGGTTCCCGTACCTCTGACACTTGCTCGTACTTCAGTAGTTGCGTCAACCTGAAGGGTAAGCCGCTGCTGTACAATAGGGAATAGCGCAATCTCGGGGAATGCTAAGGGCGAAGCAGGAATATCGGTGCTAAAAAAGACTCTATAGTATTCTTCGTATTCGTTTGAGGTATACGCAGCTTCATCCGTAAAACCCCGTAAGAAAAAGGAATACCCGGTAATTCCTGAAGGTAGACTTACCTCAGATTGGGTCCAGTTTTGGGAAAACTCAGAGAGATTGGCGGTTTTATCCGAAAAGTCATTGGATTCCAATAATAGATAACGGTAATCGTCTGGTGCATTGTCGAACGGATTTTTAAAGTAAATAAAAATGTCCTCAGCAGGAATATCCAATCCATAGCCACAGTTCAAGGTGAACATATTGTTATCCCCTGAACCACCGAAATTTCGGTACGTATGCGATTGAAGGGCTAGGTTGAATCCGTCAAACCCACCAGCCATAGCATCATCTGTAACGGTAAAGCTAAATTCCCCAAAGCTGTTGGGTGGGGTATTGAATTGCGCACTGGCTCCTGTAAAACTTGGGACTGTAGTTCCAGGGGGTACGTCAGTATAGGAGAAAATTTGCGGTCTACTGGCTGAAATCTCAAATACAGTAGCGATAATATTCTGGCGTGCAAATCCATCTTCAGCATAGAAGATGCCATCCGCAGCACTTATGAGTTCTCTATGGGTTATGGTTTCCCCGGTCAAAGTGTTCAAAGCAATGAAAATTCGCTTTTCAGCCGTGGAAAGTTGCCCTCGAAAATCAGATGCCGAAAAAAGCAATTTTTGGGTAGTAAACACCAGTTGGGCTTCGGCTTGGTTTCCGGCTTCATCTTCGGCAGTGATCACCAAAGTCTTTTCACCGTCATCAAAATCGAAAGGGTCTATTTGAAAGTTAAATGCGGTTTCCGTGGTTTCCAAAACCTCGGTTCCATCCAAAGTCAGCACGGTTTCAATCACATCCGAAGCATCAGAAACCGAAAAGTTTAGGTCGGTCAAAACTTCTATGATATCGCTTCCTCTGGGTATGGAGATAGAAGGAGGTGTTGTGTCTTCTTGATTGGGATTTACAGGGCCTATGGTTACGGGTGAAGAATCGTCTGAATCGCACGCAAAGCACAATAGCAGAACAAAAAGAACGAGAATGTTTTTCATGGAAATTGAGGTTATAAGTTAAAGCTAAGAAATTATGGAGAGATAGCGTCACAAACCCATGTCCGTGATGCCATACTTCAATAATTTGTTCGCTACCTTAGCAAAAAAGCAAAAGGTGAAAGCCAAAATGAAAAGTGTTTTCCAAGAAGGACCGATTGCACCTTCTTTCATTGCAGATTGTATCGCGGCGCAACAGCGTAGCACTGAAATTGGGGCACATGATATTTTCTTGGGGCAGGTGCGTGCCGATGAAATTGAAAACAAAATTGTAGCTGCCATCGAGTACACTGCGTACGAATCTATGGCACTGCAAAAATTCATTGAGATTGCCGAAAAGACACGGGAAAAATTTGAAATTACGGATGTGCAGATATATCACAGCTTAGGGAAAGTACCCGTAGGAGAAATTTGTCTGTTTGTTTTCGTTTGCGCACCCCACCGACGGGTAACTTTTGAGGCGTTGGAATTCGCAGTGGAAGCCATCAAAGCGGAAGTGCCGGTTTTTGGTAAAGAACTTTTTGAAGACGATTCATATCAATGGAAGGTCAATACTTAGAAACATGGTAGATATTTCAGAAAAAAAAGCCACGTTGCGAACGGCTGTTGCAGAAGCCATAGTAAAGGTCGGTTCTTTGGATACGATTCAGGCTATCGAACAAAAAAAGGTGCCCAAAGGCGATGTTTTTGAAATGAGTCGCGCCGCCGGTTTCTTGGGGATAAAAAAAACTCCAGAGTTACTTCCGTATTGCCACCCCATTCCAATTGAATTCGCTTCAGTGGATTACACTATCGAGGGATTGCAGATTAAAATCAAGATGACGGTAAAAACCGTTTACAAAACCGGAGTAGAAGTAGAGGCCATGCATGGCGCGAGCACCATTGCCTTGAACCTGTATGACATGCTAAAGCCTATTGATAAAAAGATTGAAATCCAAAACATTCGTCTCCTGAAAAAAACAGGAGGCAAATCCGATATCAACAATGCGTAACTAGGATGGCTTCAAGTTTCGAAGCATTGCTTTGGTGGTAGCTTCCAAATCAAACTCAGGTCGCCAACCCCAATCCTCTCGGGCTTTTGAATCATCAATACTCTTGGGCCATGAATCCGCAATAGCTTGCCGAAAATCAGTTTCATACTCCATTTTGAAATCCGGAATCTCTTTTCGGATGCTTTCTGCTAATTCGGCCGGGGAGAAACTCATACTGGCCAAATTATAAGAAGAACGAACGTTTAAATCTTCAGGATTTTGCTCCATAAGTTCACGTGTGGCACGGATGGCATCATCCATATACATCATGGGTAGTTCGGTGTCTTTGGTTAAAAAGCAGTCATAGCTCGCTTTCTCCAGCGCATCATGAAAAATTTCTACGGCGTAATCCGTAGTTCCACCTCCTGGAAGGGTTTTCCAACTGATTAATCCTGGATAACGCACACTGCGAACATCCACGCCGAATTTTTTATGGTAATATTCGCACCAACGTTCTCCCGATTGTTTGCTAATGCCATACACCGTACTAGGATTCATTATGGTTTGTTGTGGCGTATGTTCCTTTGGGGTGTCGGGACCAAATACTGCAATGCTCGAGGGCCAAAATATTTTGGAGATTTTCCCCTCTTTGGCCAGATTCAGCACGTTAAAGAGGGCATTCATGTTCAAATTCCAGGCCCGCATGGGAAACTTTTCAGCGGTTGCACTTAGCATAGCGGCCATCAAATACACCTCTTCAATTTCGTAGTGCATGATGACGTCCTCAATGGCTTCATAATTGGTGGCGTCCAAAAGCTCGAACGGACCGCCATCCATCAATGCGGGTTTGCCTTCTCGAATATCACTTGCAATAATTTCCTCTGCGGAATAGATGCTGCGAAGGGCTAGGGTGAGCTCGGTGCCAATCTGGCCACAAGCCCCCAAAATCAGAGTAGGTTTTGACATGTAGGTGCGTTGTTTAGTCTAAAGTCAAAGATAGCCTTTCTCAAAATTTGTACCTTCGCTTATGCAAAAAATGAAAGTGTTTTTTATCGTTCTTTTATCTCTATGGGGATGCAAGGAAAAACCAAAGGAAGTAGTACAAGAAAAAACGGAAATTGACTTTTTTGACTATCGAAAAATGCCAAAAAAACACCAAGTTACGCCCAAGGTTGACTCCCTTTTGATCCCCTGGAAAGAGTTCCAGCTATTCACTTCAAGTTTGGGCATATTGTATAAAGCTACCACAGCTGAAGACTTGGCATTAGCGGTTGAAGATGTGTTGGAAAAAGAGGCTGAATTGTACAAAAGCGAATACCCCGAAGCGTTGGACAAATCCCAAGTAAAAAGTCGCCAACGTGTCTTGCGCACCTATCTTTTAAAGGTGAAAGCGGATATCGCAAACAAAATAGATGCTACACCTGCCGTGGTGGAAATGCTTCAGGCGAATAACGAGTTCCACGAACAGTTTGATATCGTTCTGGGCAATGTTTTGAATAGTGAATTAATATTGGATGATGAATAAAAAAATACTTTTTCTTTTCCTAGGTCTTGGGGGCCTTTTGAGCGCACAAACTGAAGATAAAAATGCAATTGATAATATGTTGGATAAATGGCATTTGGCTGCTGCGAATGCTGATTTTGATGCCTATTTTGGACTGATGACGGATGATGGGGTTTTCTTGGGAACTGATGCTACCGAAAATTGGCAGAATGCGGAATTCAAAACTTTTTCAAAACCTTATTTCGACCATGGAAAAGCATGGAGTTTTACCGCAGTAGAACGAAACATTTATTTGGATAGCAATGGTGAAATCGCTTGGTTCGATGAGGTTTTGGACACTCAAATGAAACTCTGTCGCGGTTCAGGGGTGGTTAAAAAAATTGATGGGAAATGGAAAGTCTCACATTATGTGTTGTCCATTTTGGTTCCTAATGAGAACGTAAAAGAGCTTGTCGCCATCAAAAAGGACCGCGATAGTGTGCTTTTACAGCAATTCAAAAGCAAACTCCCAGAATAACTTACTCTGGGGTCGCTTCTTTTCTGGTTTGAAGGGCCTGCTTGCTCATGCTGGCCAAGTTAAAGTTTGGGTCGCTTTTCAAGGCTTCGTCAATTAAAGCGATGGCACCGTCGATATTGTTTTTATCCTTGTTATAGGCTACCAAGCCTTTCAGGTGATAAAAAGCAGCCTTCAAAGATACTTCGTAGGGTTGTTGCCTTTCGTAAAAGGCATATTTCATTTCTTCCGTGGCACTGCCAATACCATAATCAATGTTTACTGCTGCTCCGTCGTTATCACCCAGTTGAATTTTCAAATCGGCAATTTCATAAGCCAGATACGGCGTTTGTTGTCGACTATAGAGCATTTCAAACTGGTCTAAAGCTCTTTTGGGCTGGTTCAAGGCTTTCAAGGCAACCGCTTTAATTTGTACTGCCAAATTGGAATCGGATTCTTCCTTTTCAATTCCGATGGTATTTAAGGCTTCCAAATGCTGATTGTTGTTCATATATACGTAAGCCAAGGTGTCTCTTCTCTCTTTGGAAGGAGAAAGCACATTGAGGTGGGTCAACGCATTGATGACGCCATTGACGTCACCCTGTTTTTGCATTTCCTGATAATAGGCTTCGAAGTGTTTGAAAAGTTCTGAATTGGTTTGGGCCGTTCCAAAGCCTACAAACAATAAAATGAACAGTGCGGTGATTCCTTTTTTCATTTTTCCCATTTAGGTGGGCAAAACTAAAAAAATAATTGAAAAACTTCTGTTAAAGCTTGTTATATAAGCATTAGGATTCTATTTATAAGGCAAGAAGAGCCACATTGGTATTGGTGTATTGCCGAATCAGAGTGGTATAAAACGCCAAACTTTTGGCATCCTTGGTCAAACAAGATTTTAGAAATTTTTCCAAATTCTCGTAGAACATATTGGACGGTACCGTACTAATGGCCGTATTAATGGTCGCAGGATTATAGTCATCATCATTCAAAACAATGTCCATTTTTATCCTATGACGGTTATAATCGATGGCCACGTCGGCCGCATTATAATGTTTGCGAAGAATTGACTTGTGCAATTCTTTGAATCTTGAGGTGATTTTGTCTTTCGTACTTCTCGTAATCAGTTCCTCCATCTCCATCAAGATTTTCGATGTCAATCTTGAATATCTCATAATTTTAACTAAAAATGTACACCACAAAGGTATAGTGGAAGAACGTAAACAATTAAAAACCAGTGGATTAATTAACTTAAAATTGCGTTAATTGTTGTCAAGTGTCTTTTTTTCGTGGTGAATCAAGAATCTATAGGTGTAAGGAAAGTATGACCCTTTAACAAATAATTCTTACTCTGAACCCTTCCTTTCGGAGTGTCCTCAGTGCTGGCAAGGTATTCCGGGGCTTGAATGCCTCGTTTTTGAGCTTCATTTTGATAGTATTCTTGCTTTGTGGGATGGTGTGGAAACACCCCATTGAATACTTCTCCCCAATAGTTTTGTGCAATAATGGTTTTGAGCATGGCGATGCAATCTTCCAAATGAATGAGATTGACGGGTGCCGTTCCATTTTTAAGCCCTTTTTTTTGGGATAACATGGTCACCGGGTGGCGTTTCGGACCAATCAGTCCTCCAAAACGGACAATGGTGTTTGCCGAACTTTCAGCGTTCAAAAACAATCGCTCGGTTTCCAGTAGCTGCCTTCCAGATTCAGTTACGGGAACGGGAGTGGTTTCTTCTGTAATGTCATCTGGATGGTTACCATATACGGAGGTACTGCTGACAAAAATTCCGTGGGGTACCTTGGCTTTTTGCATTGCGGTATGCAAGTGTTTCATTTTGGCCACATAGTTTGCATGGGGTTGTCGGCGCAGTTTTGGAGGTACATTGATGACCAAAACGTCCAAATCATTTAAGAAGCCTGCTATGTCTCCTAGTATTTCTTCTTCCGAAAGAGCAATTCGAAAAGGAAGGATGCCGGCTTTAGCCAAAGCTTCCAATTTTTCGGTGTTGGTGGTCGTGCCGCGAACCACATATCCCTCCTCCAAAAGCGATACGGCCAAAGGAAAACCCAACCATCCGCATCCGATAACACCAATGCTAGTTTTCAAATTTGATGGACTTTATCTGGATAATGGCGTCGTTTAAAACAAAGGGCATGGGAATACTGTTTTCCGGTCTTTCCGGTACGCTGAATTGTGAATGGGACAACAAATCATTACTGGATTCATAGAATGTTACCTCGAAGATAGAGTCTTTCGGAAAACTAACTTCAATCTCAGTATAATTGTTGTTGGTTATCGTATGGGTAAACAGTCTTTTTTTCCGGTCCCTCAAATAAAATTCGGAAAGAGGAATTCCGTTGATTTTTGCCGCATACAACATCATGGGATTGGTATATACATCCAATCGGTTGATGCTTCGCTTTGGGGTATAGCAAACTTCTATGATGCGCTCTTTACCGATAACCGTATCCCGGTTGATATCAATTAATGGTGCGTTCAAACTCTTAAGGGGAGCCTCTTTGATAGATGTTAGCGCAGTCTTGTATTTGCTGCTGAGGTTTTCCAAAGCACTTACTTCCAATGTCTCATGGGTTTCGCCTAGGTATTGCTGGTTCCAGGGGATGAGTTGCTCATCATAAGTTGTCCAAAATGCAGCTTTCGTATCGAGATTGTACACATAATTCAAACTGCTGGGTTTTGGACGGGTTTCCGTGAAACTGGAGGTCATATGTGTCGCAACACCAAAAACAAGGGCCAGAAAAAGGCTCAGGTAAGCAATTCTACTTTTATGGGAAAACTGTCCCCAAAACGGGAGGGTTGCAAAAAACAACAGCACTACAATTAAAGTAGAACTCGCCATCATTTTTAGTCCTAACCCTACCGGAAACATTTTGACCATGGGGGAAAGCACAAAAATGGCCGGAAGGCCTAAAAAGAGTAGCAGTAAACTGTTTGGTTTTTCTTGGTACACAAGCACGTAGAGTGCGGCCAAAAGTCCGTAAACGGGAAGTATGAAAAAACCTGCACCCTTCAAATACAGGGCTGTCAGCAGGCAGATGGCCAGCCACAACAAAATTGGAAAGACCAATAAATCCGTAATGTTCGTTTTTCTGAATTTTTGATATACCCAAAAACAGATAGCCGTAGTCAAAGCAGCAAAAGCGGCAATGTAGAGGTGTCCGTTATACGTAAAACCGTGAAGCATATCCGAGTAGCTGGGGTAAATTTTTAGAAGTAATCGCCACCCAAAATGCCCAATTAGGGTAGTAGGGACTAGAACCAAAAGTGTGGGAAGTATTCCAGTCAGAATACCTTTTATGGAAAATCTAGCCTTTTTGAAACCACGGTACAGTACAAACAATAGAAAGAGTACGGCAAGCACCAACATGACGTTTATCCAATCAAAAGGATAGGTGATGACCCCAAAAAAGGGTATATTGATGTATACCAAATCGTTCAGGCTTTTCATGTTATCAAGGTCAGCTTGGCTGAAATACTTCAATAAAGGCATTAGATATGAACCTTGGTGTGCCAAGGTTTTTTCATCCAATCGGTCATAGCGGTCCATGGCCGTATGGTAGTCAAAATGGTCATCGATAAAGGCGAGGTTGAATCCCTCGATATCCGCTTCTTCACGAAAAACAGTAAGGTCAGTGTCATTCGGAAGCATTTTATATATGCTGTAGGACAAAGAACTGGCTACCGGGTATTTCGGATTGGCCTCGACGAATCCCTTGATGAGATTGGCATTACCGCGATTGGTCTCCACAAGCATATGACTAGGGCCACCGCTGCCGCGAGCCTCAAAGTTCAAAATCAAACCTATGTCTTCTATCCAGGGATGTTGATTGACGAAGTAAGAAGCGCCATTCAATCCCAGTTCCTCTCCATCCGTGAAGAGAATGATAATATCATTTTTAGGGATTTGATTGCTCGCTAAAAACGCTCGAACACCTTCCAAAATGGTCGCGACGCCACTCCCCGCATCGCTGGCGCCAAAAGAGGAATGTGGATCGCTATCGTAATGCGTCATCAAGGTCAAAGCTTTTCCTTCATCACTTCCTTTGATTCGGGCCATGATGTTGGTCACTTTGCTCATATTCATCGATTTGGTCACCACATACCCCTCTTGGGTCAAGGTTTCCAAGCCAAGCGCTTTCAGTTGGGAAATGATATAACCCCTGCTTCGTTCATGCCCTGGGAACCCTACACCTCGTGGTTCCAAGGAGAGGTTTTTTACATGAAGTAATGCCTTATCAGTTGAAAATTCGGTTGGGGCAATATCTGCATCAGGGGTATAGGTTGGTGTCAACGATTCGTAGCTCCAGAATACTGCCAATGCAAACAGTAAAAAGGAAAGGGAAGGGGAAATTTTCATTTTTAGTGAGTTGGTTTTCTAAATTATGAAAAACTGAAAGCTTGGCGGGTTTTCTTAAAAAAAATTTAAATAATAGCGCGAATTTTCTTATATTACTTAAACAACGTTAAAATTCAACCTATGGCAATCAAGAGTTTTCAAGGTGCACGCGCCAAGGATTCATCCAAAAAAGAATATGTTGCTCCCATCTTGGTTGAAGACTACATGACCAAGAAGTTGATAACCTTTTCACCAGAACAGTCCATTTTGGAAGTGATGGAAGCATTTGCAAAACATCATATTTCGGGTGGACCGGTTATGGATAAAAATGGTTTTCTGGTGGGGATTATTTCTGAGGCGGACTGCATGAAGCAGATTTCGGAAAGTAGATACTTCAACCAGCCAATTCTAGACAAGAGTGTGGAGCGTTATATGACCAAAGAAGTGGAAACCATTCCTCACGATATGTCCATTTTTGATGCGGCAGGGGTTTTCGACAAACATAAGCGAAGAAGATTGCCTGTGATGAAGAATGATATCTTGGTCGGGCAAATCAGCAGAAAGGATATCGTTATCGCTGCACTGAAATTGAGTGCTCAAAGCTGGAAATAGGCAATAAATCCCTATTCGCGTTTCACAATCATATACCGTTCATTATCCAACGGTAAATATCCTACGTCGTATAAAAAGTAATAGGTGCTTCCTTTTTTGGTTGTGTATACATTGGTGATGTAATCAAAATCAAAACCCTTATCCAACAACTGCATTTTTGTGGTGGTAGTTTTTCCGTTTCGCAAGCGATAACTAGTTAGTACCCTGTAGTTCTTTCGTAAGCGGTTGTTGATATTGCGGACAAGGTTTTTGCTGTCCTTGTTCAAACGATTGTTAAAGCTGTTTCTACAATGGTCGGAACAGTATTTTTTGTCGATTCTGCCTACCAGCCGTTCACCACATTCCAAGCAGGTCTTTCGTTGCATATTTAAGATTTAGGTGACGACAATATCGTATTTTTTCAACAATCCAAGTAAGTTTTTACGGCTAAACTGTGTTTTGACCAATTTGTTTTGCTCCGGATTGATAGCAAAGTTGTCTGCGGTTCGAAAGTCTCCCTTGTCCAAAATAGTTTGTTGAAAAACAGCTCTTTCCAAATTGCTGTTTTCGAAAAGTACTCCAGTTAAATCTGCCTCGGTGAAATCGGTTTCTACTAGAGTGCAGCCTTTGAAAATCAGATTTTTTGTAGTTAAACCATAAAAAGAGGCCATGGTTAGGTTGCAACCTTTAAAGTCAGGTGAAAACAGGGTGGGGTTACAATCTTCAAAACTCACCCCGACCATTTTACAATCTTCAAAAGAGCAGTGGGTAAAGTTGGTATGCTTCACATTGGTATTGGTGAAGTCACATTCGATAAACCGGCAATCCATAAAGTTTTGATTGTCCAAAAAACCGCCATGAAACAAACAATGGTCAAACACGCATTCCTCATAATCCGCTTTGGGCAGTGGATTTTGTGTGAAATCTTCATGGCTGTAGGTAGTATCACAAATAAATGGACGTTGCATAGCAGTCAGGTTTAATTACAAAGAAATGTTAATTCTCCAATTTTATTTGGAACGAACGTTCTAAAGTAAATATGTTTGTATCGGAATGAACGTTCCAATATAAAAATTGAAAACAAAAACAACATTTTAAATCATGAAAAAACTAGAAGGAAAAGTAGCGATAGTTACAGGAGCAACCAGCGGTATTGGCTTGGCCACCGCAAAACAGTATTTATCCGAAGGCGCAAAAGTCGTTTTGACAGGAAGAAGCCAAGACAAACTAGACGCTCTTGAAAGTCAATTGGAAGGTGAATTTGCCTTGGTGAAAGCTGAAGCTTCCAGCGTATCGGATAGCAAAGCGCTTATTGCTCAAACCGTTGAGCGTTTCGGTAAAATCGATGTCCTATTTCTTAACGCCGGGGTATTCCGTTTGGAAACCATTGATGGATTGACTGAGGAAGTTTTTGATGAAGTACACAACATCAACGTAAAAGGTCCTGTATTTACAGTTCAAGCGGCTTATGAGCATTTGAACGAAGGTGCGAGCATTATTTTCAATACCTCCGTAGTAAACATTAAAGGATTTGGTGGCATGACGGCCTATTCGTCCAGTAAAGCTGCTTTGCGTTCCGTAGTGCGTACGCTCGCGGCAGAATTGGGACCTAGAGGCATACGTGTAAATGCAATCGCCCCCGGACCCATCGACACGCCCATTTATGGTAAGCACAATGTACCACAAGAAAATATTGATGCCATGGCGTCCAATTTCCCATCCTTGGTTTCCTTGGGACGATTTGGTACTTCTGATGAGATTGCCAGTACTGCTTTGTTTTTAGCTGCGGCAGATAGTAGTTACATCACCGGCGCTGAAATTCCTGTGGATGGTGGTTTCGCACAAGTGTAATTTTTTTAAATAAATTTGGAACAATTATTCCAATACCATGCCACGCACCAAGCAATTTGACGAAAAAGAAGTATTAGAAAATGCAATGGAACTCTTTTGGGAAAAAGGGTTCCATGCTACTTCTATTCAAGATTTGGTATCGCATTTAGGAATTAATCGTGCTAGTCTTTACGACACCTATGGTGGTAAGGATGAACTGTTCAATACCGCCTTTGAAACCTATCGGCAACAGGCAGGGGATTTCCTCAAATCAGTTTTTGAAAAAGAGCCCTCCGTAAAAGAAGGCTTCCGAAGCTTGTTTTATCAAGCTGTGGATGAAGGTGTTCAAGATTGCTCCCGAAAGGGTTGTTTTGTGGTAAATACCACTACTGAGATGGTTCCCGGAGATGAAGCCCTACAAAAGGTGATAGAAGGTCATGTGAAAAAAATAAGTCAGGTGTTTGCTGACCAAATCCAGAGAGGAATTGATAACGGCGAGCTGTCTTCTTCCAAAAAACCTGAAGAAATAGGAATGATGCTGTTAACCTTCTACAATGGCTTGCGGGTGATTGGAAAGGTTTCCACCGATGCGGATAGCCTCAAGAACATGGTGGAAACCACTTTGTCCGTTTTGGATTAACCCTATCCCATCGTTCGGCTATAGGAAAAAGTGAGTTCTTGGGCCTCAGCCTTTTCCCCTACCAAAACATGCATATTGATATGGTTTGAATCAATCCGCTCGATAGTGAAGCCTTCAAAATAAGCTGTGTTTTCTTCCCAACGTACCAGTCTGAAATCCACCGTTTCTTCTTTGGTTTCCCAACCATGAAGGTCTCCGTTAAAATGTTTGAGTTGAAGGAACAAAGTCCCTTCCTTTTCCAAAATATGACCTACTTCGTAGAAAGAAACCTTTCCATCGTTGACCAAACGAAACACAAACATCATGGAGTCGCCTGAAGCAGGACTCCAAATTTCTTCAACCATACCGCCAAGGGCTTCCCCTTTCCAATGTCCGGTAAGCCAGGCCATATCTTCCAAGTTGGCTTTAGGGATTTCTTGGCCCGTTTCGTACTGTACTGTTTTCTGGGCGTTCGCCGAAAAACAACCCAACAGAATGCAAAAAATAATAGTTCTCATGATGTCCTTTTTTTAAATGACGTATGAAGCGTCATTTATTGGACAATGCAAACTTTACATTTACGGTAGTTTCTACACGAATCTGTTCAAAGTCAACATCCAAGGGCTCTGCCGCGGCTTCATCGAAGGCCATACTTTTCATTTCCATGCGTGGCGCGCGGGCATAATTGGTGTAGTAAGGAGAGGAATTGTCCAAAATATGTAAGGCTTGCCCAACGGATTGCCCGAGGGGTTTGGTAAGGGCTTCTGCTTTTTTCTTCGCTTTGGCCACCGCACGGCTTTTTAAGTCAAGTTCCAAAGCTTCCATTTTGGAATATTCGGTCTTTTCCATGTAGACGTTGGCAATGTCCAATTTTTCCAAAGCTTGTAGCGCTTCACCAGCCTGTTTTCCGGAATACACCAAAAGTGAAAACCGCTTGCTTTTCAACACATCCTTTCCGCGTAGAAAGTACTTTTTGAAGTTGCTACTCAAATCTTTGATGAACAACTGCTTGTCCAAATCAATACCGAGCCCACGAAATGCTTGGGCCATTTTGTTTTCTTGTTCCTCTACGGATTTTTTCCCTTTGGAATCTTTTTCGGTGATGGTAATGTTCAAATAGATTTTATCTGGGGTAACCAAAGTGTCTACCTGTGCCGAAGTTTCTAAATACGGTACGTCCAAGAAATTTTTGTTTTGGGCGATGCCTGTAGCAAGGGAGAAAAATAGGCAAAAAGAAAGCAGATATAATTTCATAGCGTTTATTTATTAATGTTAAGGGTGTACCACGAAATTACGCTTTATATGATGAATCCCTTACAATCAAATGGGTCTTGACCTCGATTGTTTTGGTGATGAGGTCTTCTTTGGGTTGCTCCACCTCTTCCACCAAATATTTTACTGCGGTTCTTCCTATTTTGTTTCCCGGTTGGTCCACCGTGGACAAAGCTGGCGAGATGATGGTCGAACTCACCGAATTGCTAAACCCTACTACGGCAATTTCCTTGGGGATGTCCACATTGAATCGATTCAAAGCTTTTATCACCCCAATGGCGGCACTATCCGTAATGGCAAAAATGGCGTCAGGGCGTTCTTTTAAGCTTAACAGTACGTTGGCCATCATACGGCCTTTGGACATAGAAATGTCTTCAGTGCTAAGCACAATCTTTTGGTCTACCGGAATATCATATTCCTTGTGGGCGCGCAAATAGCCTTCAAAGCGTTTTTTGCTGTTGAAAGATTGTTCCGTCTCCTTGATAATGGCGATACGTCGCTTGCCCGTGTTGATAAGATGCTCCACTGCGGTAAAGGCGGCTTCCTCTTCGTTAATGACGACTTGGGTACAAGGAATCTTATCCGAAACCTTGTCGAACATCACCAAGGGAATTGTGGGTAAAATGTTCAAAATACTTTCCACGGATTTGGTCTTTCGAGCGAGCGCCATTAAAATGCCATCCACACCAAAATGCATCATGGTACGTAGCATTTCTTCTTGTTTTTTCTCGTCGTTTTTGGATTCAGAGATGATGACCCGATACCCTAAGCTTTCGGCTTCGTCCAATATGCCTTTCAGCATGGTTGTGGTAAAATAATGCGAAACATTAGGCACGATTACCCCAAGAATGTGTGAACGATGACTTCGGAAACCACTAGCAATGATGTTAGGGACATAATGTTGTTTCTCTGCTAGGGCTTTGACCTTTTCCTTGGTTTCTAGGCTAATGTCAGGATGGTTGTTCAGGGCACGCGACACGGTTGAAATAGACAATTCCAACTGCTTGGCAAGTTCCTTCAACGTAACCTGTTGTCTTTTCTTCATACGTCAAAAATAGTTTTCCGATATAAAGGAGTCGCTCTAAATTACTCAAACGTTTTCGCAAACGTTTGCGTAAGGATTTCTCAATAAAACAAATATTTCAATAGGGATATGAAATAAATTTAGCTCAAAATTGAGAATATTATAATTCTACTTAAAACTAAGTTTCACAATTAACTCAACAATCATGAAAAGACTAGGGTTTGCGATACTTATTCTATTGTTTACCGGAATAGGTTACGCCCAAACTGAAATCTCAGGAAATGTAAAAGATGCCGCAGGTGTTCCCATTCTAGGAGCAAATGTTTTGATTGAAGGTACCACGGAAGGTACCACCACCGATTTTGATGGAAATTTTTTACTTACTACCAATTTGACCGGTTCCCAAACGATTCAAATTTCCTTTATTGGATTTACCTCTGCACAACAGACCGTGGAATTGAACGGTACTCCCGTAAGTTTCGATGTCGTGCTGCAAGAAAGTGGTCAGCAACTGGATGAAGTGGTCATTACCGCTTCCTCAACCTTTAGGTCCCAGAAACAAGCACCTTTATCCATTTCCTCCAAGAAAATGGCTGAAATCACCCGACTTTCTGCGAATAGCCAGGCGGATATTTTGCGGGATGTTCCGGGGATTACCGCTGAAGGGGGTGGTGGTGAAACCGCCACAAACCTTTTTGTAAGAGGTCTCCCCTCGGGCGGGCAATATGTTTTTAACCCATTGCAGTATGATGGAATGCCCTTGATGAGCACCTTTGGTTTAAACTCTTCAGCACATGATGTGTATGCGCGTCCCGATATCGGATTTAAAGGTGTGGAATTTGTTCGTGGGGGCGCAGCCGTGCTATATGGAGCAGGTTCCGTAGCGGGTATTATCAACTACACTAGCAAAACAGGAGACACCAACCCGGGAAACATCATCAATGTGGAATGGGGTAGCCGTGGACGTTTGAAAACTGATTTTTACACCGGCGGTAAATTGGGCGGAGAGGATTCCAATACCTTCTACGCGTTTACCGGTTTTGTTCGAAAAGATGATGGACCCATTGAAACAGGTTTGCCCACACGTGGGGTACAATTCCGCGGAAACATCAAAAAGCGGTTCGAAAAAGGGTCTTTTACCGTTCATGGACAATTTATCGACGATAAGGCCCAGTTCTTTTTACCGCTACCCTTGGAAGGTGGCTCTAGAGAACGACTGGCTGGAAATGATGGAGATGATGTAGAGCAGTTGCTGTCTGGCGAGTTGGCGGAAACCTCTTTTTTGACGCCTGGCGGCGTATACAAGAGCCCCATTGAAGATGGGGTGTCCACCCAAGGTGGTTACGTGATGGGGGAATTCTTGTACAATTTTACCGACGACCTTAGATTCAAATCCAAAATCCGGTACGGAAATTACAAACATAATTTCGCGCTCTACGTGGGCGGAAATGGAGATTTTGGAAACCCTATCACACTTTCAGATTATGTAGGTGAAGTTGCTCCTGGCAACCAAGCTTTTGATGCCACCTATCAAGGCGGAAGTGGAGCACAAATCAGTGGAACGGATTTGGTGGTTGAGAATTTGCACATTGACCGTCTACGTCCCATGACGGACTATGCCGGGGAAGTAAATCTGATTTACAGATCCCCGAATGGGAACCACACCTATACTGTGGGTAGTTTTTTATCTCGAACTGAAGCGGAGGATGTGAATTTCCAATATAGAGTCCTATCCGAATTCAACAACAACCCAAGGTTGGTTAACCTGAGTTATACTGATGGCGGTGGTGCAAATGTCGTTTATTCCCAAGGTGGGCTGTACAACCGTATTGGGATGACCACCAATCGATTCTTGGAACAAAGCAGAACAGCCTTCTATATCACAGACGAAATGATTTTTGACCGTTGGCGGTTTGACGTGGGGCTTCGTATTGAATCTACCACTGGGGTGTTCAGTGATGGGGGTTTGGAAGAATCCCAAGTGTATGATGACCCTGAATTGACTGCGGCATTGAGCAATGTGCAGTTTGCGGATGGTAGTTTTACGAGAGCTGAAATCAATGCAACCGACTGGGCTGTTTCCTTGGCAGGTTTGTATGAGTTGACCGAAACTACCAATCTGTATGCGAACTTCTCAAGAGGATTCTTTTTCCCGCAACAGAGAGGCTTCATCCCAACACCAGGTATCCAGGAGTCCAATTACGACGCGGAAACCATTTTACAAGGAGAAGCAGGCGCCAAGTTTGGAACTTCTGCCTTTTCCGGTTCCATTGCAGGGTATTTTGTGACCTTACAAGATAGAATCCGAATTGACCAGGCCATTGTGGGGGGGCAGTTGGTAGACCAAGGGCGAAGCGAGCAAACCACCAGAACTTTTGGTTTGGAAGCTACTTGGAACTATCGCTTTATGGAGCACTGGAGTTTGAACGGAACGGCGACCTACCAAAACCACGAAATCACCAAAAATGAAACTACAGATTTGACCAATGGGGATGTTTCCATCATCAATGAAGGCAACGAGATTGGAAGACAACCCAACTTTTTGGGAAGCTTGTCCTTGAATTTCGATGACCGTCGCTTCGATGCAAACTTTACCCTAAACCATACGGGGAACAAGTTTACCGATGACAGTAATAATGTAGAGTTGGATGCCATTACCATTGCTCGTTTGGGCGCAGGCTATAGTTTCCAGACAGATGAGGTGAACTCCCTAAGACTTGGGTTTTCCGTCTTCAATCTGTTTGACAGCGATGGTTTGACCGAAGGAAATCCAAGAGCGGGAATCGCCGGGCAATCAGCTGACGGAGAGTTCTTTTTCGGAAGACCGATTCTGCCAAGACGCTTTTTCCTGACGGCGACATTTAATTTCTAATACGCAAAAAATAGTTTAAGTTAGTTTGAAGTTCAATCCGGGTATTGGTGGCCAAGGCCGCCAATACCTATTTAGTACAACAGATGAAGGAACAATTGATGAACAAGGCCAAGGAAGTTTTGGAAAACAACTTCCAATCAGGGGGCTTTACCATTCCAAGTAAAGGCCTCTATCCTTTTCAATGGAAGTGGGACTCTGGATTTATTGCCCTAGGCTACGTGCATTACGATTTGGAAAAGGCGAAACAAGAAATCGAAACCTTGTTGGATGCCCAATGGGAAAATGGCTTTATTCCACACATCATTTTCCATAACGATAGTGATACCTATTTTCCTGGACCGGACTTTCATGAATCCCATTTGCATCCCCAAGCGTCAAAAAAGGTTCGCTCTACGGGTATGACACAACCTCCTGTCACAGGCTTCATCCTAGAGCGCATGTTGGAAATTGTTGGGGATGAACTTTTGCCATTTATTAAGGAGCACATCGATAAGGTTTTTGAAAACCACAAATACTTTTATGAAAACCGAGATGTAAATAACGAAGGCCTAGTATACATCTATCACAACTGGGAATCCGGAACGGACAACTCTCCTATGTGGGATGATATTTGGGCCACCATGGATTCTCCTGAATATGAATTTGAACGCCGCGATACGACCCATGTTGACCCTGCGCAACGCCCCTCCAAAAGGGAATACGACCATTATTTGTACATCATCAATATTGCCAAGGAGCATCATTACCAAGATGCTCAAATTGCCCAACATTCACCTTTTTTGGTGTTGGACCCCTTGTTCAACGCCATGTTGATAAAATCCAATGATGCTTTGATTAATTTGTACCATAGGATTGGTGATAATGAAGATAAAATTGCCTTTTTGGAAGCGAAACAACGTTTGGGGATTGAAAATTTCAACAAAAAACTGTTCAATGCCGAGCTCGGAGCGTATGTACATTATGATTTGAGAAAGGACGAACAGATTCCATTGGTTTGTTCCTCCTCGTTTTCACCACTGTTTGCTGGAATTCCGGATGCTGCGAGAGCGAAGATTTTGGTCGGCACTATGGTAGATAAATTTGGAGGAGATGGCCGATACCTCTGTGCTTCTTTCGACCCTTCGCATGAGCGATTTAATCCAAAGAAATATTGGAGAGGTCCGGTATGGATCAATATGAATTGGATGATACACCACGGACTGAAGGCGTATGGGTTTGAGGAACTTGCGAAAAAAGTGAAGAATGATTCGCTGGAATTAATAGAGCAATATGGTTTTTACGAGTACTTCGACGCGCGAAAGGCACATCCCGAGGTAGTGCACAATGGCTATGGCGGTAACAACTTTTCTTGGAGCGCCGCTTTGTATATTGATTTTATAACCAATCCTGAATGAGGGTATTCAATGCAGATTGACTTTGAGAAAGCATATATTTTGGAAAACAAAAGGGTGCGTTTGGAGCCGCTTTCCCTTGACCACGTTCCAAAACTTATGCGTTTTACGAAAGAAGCAGATATTTGGACTTACTTTTTGGGGAAATCCGATGGCAGCAAAAATCTTACTACCTACATACAGGACACGCTTACCTCAAGGAGCAAGCGACAAACCTATGCCTTTGCGGTGTATGACAAAAAACATAATGAGTTTGCCGGAAGTACCCGGTTTTTCGATTTCCAAGAAGATTTGAATACCGTCCGGATGGGCTACAGCTGGTATGGCAAGGATTTTTGGGGCACGGGTTTGAACAAAAATTGTAAATTCTTGCTTTTCCAATTCGCTTTTGACGAGGTGGGGGTGGAACGTATCGGACTCGGAGCACATTCCGAAAACACGCGAAGCATCAACGCCATGAAAAGTATTGGATGCCAGCCAGAAGGGGCAATTCGCAATCTGTTTCCTGCCATACAAGGTAAGGGTAGAGCAGATGCCATCCTTTTGGGAATTCTAAAAGAAGAATGGCAACAAACCGTAAAAAATGACCTAAACCAACGTTTATGAATTACATCGACTATGTCATCATCATTGTTTATCTCGTCGCTTTTTTGGGCTTGGGATATTTTTTCAAAGAAAACAAAAGCTCCGGGGATTATTTTTTGGGAGGACGTAGTATGGGGTGGTTGCCCTTGAGTTTGTCCACCATGGCAACCCAACTTTCCGCTATTAGTTTTATTTCAGCCCCCGCCTTTGTGGGCTTAAAACCGGGTGGTGGTCTGCAATGGCTGACCTATGAATTTGGCGTGCCTTTGGCCATGGCCTTTCTCATGGTGGCTTTGATTCCTACCCTCTATAAATCTGGAATTGTAAGTGTGTACGAGTACTTGGAGAAGCGTTTCGATGCCTCTTCGCGATTGCTTATCAGTTTTGTATTTCAAATCAGTCGGTCGGTGGCAACGGGTGTCATGGTCTATACGATGGCCTTGATTCTGCAAGCAACGGTCGGCATTGATTTTTGGGTTTCGGTCTTGATTATTGGGGTGATTACTTTGGTGTACTCCTTCCAAGGGGGTATGAAGGCCGTTATTTGGGGGGATGTGATCCAGATGATTATTCTCTTTTTGGGAATCGTGATTTGTTTGGCTTATGGAATAAGCGAGTTAGGTGGTTTTGATACATTTTTGACCCATGTGGACAAAGACCGGCTTACAGCAGTCGACTTTTCGAAATGGGGTTTCAACAATGCCGATAAAAATGATGAGTTTGGCTTCTGGCCCATGATTATTGGAGGTTTTTTCCTGTATGCTTCTTACTACGGCACAGACCAAACCCAATCACAGAGACTACTTTCCGCCAAGGGGATGCCGACCATTAAAAAACTTTTATTGGCGAACGGATTGTTTCGGTTTCCATTGACCTTGACGTATTGTATCATGGGATTGGTGTTGGGTACCTTGTTACTGCAGGATGGTAGTTTTCAAGAAACCATGGATTCCGTTTACCAAGCCAATATTGGCTCTTTGGAAGGAAAAAAAGCCGATTTAATGGTTCCAGTTTTTATCATCAAGTATTTACCGAATGGGGTAATTGGGGTTTTGATTGTGGCCATTATGTCTGCCGCAATGTCCACCTTGAGTTCTGCGGTAAATTCCTTATCCGCTGTGACCATGGAAGATTTCGTTAAACGGTTCAGACCGGATATGGACAACAAAAAGTATGTGATTACTTCCCGAATCATTTCGTTGTTCTGGGGATTGGTTTGTTTGTTTTTTGCCTTTTTTGCTGGAAACATAGAGGGTACGGTCATTGAGGTTATTAACAAGGTAAGTTCAGTATTCTACGGCCCTATTTTAGCCGGGTTCATTCTGGCTATCATGACGAAAAAAACCCATGCTTTGGGTGCTAACATCGGTATTGTGGTAGGCGTGCTTTTCAATATGTATCTCTGGTTATACGTGCCTGATGTATTCTGGTTTTGGTGGAATGCCATCGGTTGCGTAGTTACAATTGTGGTAGCATTGGTAGTAAGTAATGTTATCAAAAGGGAAGCTAATGAAGGTTTGGAAGTGGTTATTTCACCATCAAAAAAGGAAGTCGCCCTGTTGTTGGGATTCTTCGCGCTTATCATTGTGATAAGTCTTTCCCTGCCTAAGTTGCTGTCTTAAATGCCATGTTTCCAAAAGTATTTCCGTATTTCGTATTAAATAGTGGATAATATGAAAGGAACTTCCCTTCAAATTTTGATGTTAAGCCTCTGCCTAAGTCTTAATGCGATAACTTTTGGGCAAAATCCAGTAGAGTCATACGTTCGGCCGAATTCGCTTAAAGTGGGAGACACGGTCGCTATTGTCGCGCCGGCGGGAATCCTTAAAAATAGACAGGCCTCCATCCAACAAGCAACGGCAGTATTTTCTTCTTGGGGACTACATGTGGTTTTGGGCAAACACCTGTATGCCAAAGACAATCACTTCGCCGGAACCGATGCACAACGGGCAGAGGATTTTCAAAAGGCCATGGATGATACTTCCATAAAGGCCATTTGGTGTGCTAGAGGCGGTTACGGTACTATGCGGATTTTGGATATGTTGGAGTATTCCAGCTTCAAGAAAAACCCGAAGTGGATTATTGGTTTTTCAGATATTACGGCCATCCATGGAAAATTACATCAGCTCTGCATTCAAAGTATTCATGGGATAATGCCCACTGGGGTGGAAGGTCAAAAAACACAATCAGAACCTACCGCGGAAAACCTAAGGACCCTTAAAAAAGTATTGTTTGGGGAAGCACTGGAATATCAAGTTCCGTCATCAACTTTTAACCGTAAAGGAAAAGTTAGCGGCGAATTGATTGGCGGGAATCTATCCTTACTACAAGCATGCCTCCAATCAGATGCGACTTTGGATACCAAAGACAAGATTCTATTTATTGAAGAAATTGGTGAATACCGCTATAGTATCGATAGGATGCTCTTTAGTCTGAAACGCGCGGGTTACTTTAAGGAACTAAAGGGACTCATCATTGGTGATATCAGCAGAATAAAAGTAAATACAACGCCGTTTGGCAAATCCAACGAAGAGATTGTACTCAACGTGGTGAAGGAATATGATTTCCCAGTCTTGTTCGACTTTCCCGCAGGACATGAAGCTCATAATCGTGCACTCATCTTGGGTCGTGAAGTAACCCTTGAGGTTGGTGAAAAAGAGTCTGCCCTAATTTTTAAGCAATAGCAAAATGAAGTTTGTCCTGGCTCCAGATAAATACAAAGGTTCGCTTTCGGGGGAGGCGTTTTGTGAAGCTGCGGCAGCGGGACTGAAAAGGGTTTATCCGGAGGCAGAAATTCTGAAAAAACCCTTGGCAGATGGCGGAGATGGCACCTTGGCCGTAATGCAGCATTACTTGGCTGCGGAAACCATAAACACCCGTGTGCATGACCCTTTATTTCGGGTAATCACTTCCGGCTACCTTTTTTCTAAGCAAAAGGGTGTTGCCTTTATTGAAATGTCAGAAGCTTCCGGGTACAAATTGTTGTCTGAATCAGAACGAAATTGCATCCACACGACCACCCAGGGAACCGGAGATTTCATCTTGGATGCTTTGGAAAGAGGAGCAACTGAAATCATCTTAGGCATTGGAGGCAGTGCAACGAACGATGCCGGTATGGGAATGGCCCACGCGTTGGGCTATCGTTTTTTGGATGATCAAGGCGAAGTGTTATCCCCGGTAGGCGAAAACCTATCCAAAATCGAAACCATCGACCGAAAGCAGGTCCATCCAAAATTGAAGGAGCTTACGGTTAAGGTAGCTTGCGATGTCAAGAATCCACTCTACGGCGAACAGGGAGCGGCCCATATTTATGGTCCGCAAAAAGGCGCAACACCAGAAGAGGTACTTCTTTTGGATAAAGGACTGCAGCATTTTGCTCAAGTTGTACAGAAGGAGTTCAAGCTCGAATTGCAACAGATTCCCGGAGCTGGTGCAGCTGGTGGTCTAGGTGCTGGCGCTATTGTTTTTTTGAATGCGACCTTGACTTCGGGGATTGATTTGGTCATGGAATTGGCTGATTTTGAGAATGCCTTGCAAGATGCAGATTGGGTTGTGACAGGTGAGGGACAATTCGATGAGCAAACGCTATCCGGTAAAACGATAGCCGGTGTCCTAAAAGTAGCCAAGGAGCGAAATATTCCCGTAGCTGCGCTTTGCGGCTCGGTTGATATCAACCTCGATGTTCTGGAAAAAACAGAATTAGACTATGTAACAGCTGTTCTAAACAAAGTAGGTCCTCTGGAAACGGCGAAAAAAGACGCTGCTAAAAACCTTGAGTTGTCAGCGTACAATTTTGCTAAGCTTCTGAAAGCAAAAGCGGTTTAGAAGCGATTTCTTAAGCATAGGTTTGCTTCATTTTAAACTCCAATGAGGTTTTCACCACAGGCCACTCCGAGTTCAGAATGGAGAATAAGACCGTATCTCGAATATTACCCATCTTATCAATCCTGTGGTTTCGGATGATACCATCTTGTCGGGCACCCAACCTCAAAATCGCATTTCGGGAGGGAAAATTGAAAAAATTCGTCTTGAATTCCACGGCAATAGCATCCAGTGTTTTAAAAGCATGGCGAAGTAACAAGAATTTGCATTCAGTATTGACTCCAGTGCGTTGGGTACTTTTAGCGTACCAGGTATAGCCGATTTCAACCCTTCGGTTCGGAGCGTCCACACTGCAATAGCGGGTAGAGCCCACGATGTTTCCTGTAGCTTTCTCAACGACTACAAAGGGTAATGCTTTTCCAGAGGCTTGCTCTGTTAATGCATGGTTGATGTAAGCAGTTATGTTTTGCTCTGACGGTACCGAGGTATACCAAATATCCCAAAGCTGTCCATCTGAAGCCGCCTGTACCATATCCGATGCATGGGCTTCTGTCAGGGGCATCAATTTTACGAGTGAACCTTCTAAGGTCAAGGGTTGTATCCAGTGTGCCATACCGAAATTTTGTCCTACCAAATATAATTTGAATTTGTACGGTAAAGAAAGCGAAGTGTACTTTTGAAACAGAATCTTAAAACGTATTCCATGCAGCAAAATATTGGTTTAATGGCTCTGGTCGTTGGCGATTATGACGACGCGATTGCGTTCTATACCCAAAAACTTCAGTTTGATTTGGTGGAAGACACACGCTTGTCCAATACGAAACGATGGGTTGTAGTTAAGCCAAAAAACAGTTCTGGGAGTGGTTTGCTTCTAGCCAAGGCGGATGGCGAAAGGCAGCAAAACCATATCGGAAACCAAACAGGGGGTCGTGTCTTCCTGTTTCTTCATACCGATGATTTTTGGAGGGATTTCAATAATATGAAAACTGCAGGAGTGTATTTTTTGGAAGAACCGAGAACAGAAATATACGGTACTGTGGTCGTTTTTGAAGATTTGTATGGGAATAAATGGGACCTTTTGGAATTGAAAAATCAAGTTCCTTAAAACTCTGAATGGAAGCGTTTTTGATACCCCACTGGACTTATGCCTTTTATGCGCTTGAACATTCGGTTAAAGTAAGAACGATTTCGGAACCCACAGGCTAAAAATATTTCCGTAAGGTTTGTTTCAGGTTGTTTGAGCATCTCTACCGCTTTGGCAATCCGTTCTTGATTGATGAAATCAATAGGCGAAATACCAAATTCATTGCGGAAGACCTTATAGAAATTACTCTTGCTCATGCATGCTTTTTTGCTGAGGTCGTCAATGGTCAGGTCTTGGTCTAGGTTTTGGCGAATGTAATGTACCAAAAAGGCGAAACGTTGTCCACTCTTTAACTCGGCGGCACCTTGCCCGTAGGTTTTTCGGGCGTTGGTTTGTAGAATGCGAACAATGAGTTCATTGACCATATTGGAGACAAAAAATTCTTTGGAAGGGTGGTTTTCGGTATAGAGGTATACCAAACGCTGTAAAATTTTGTAAATACCGGGGTCATTGGTAAAATGAAAATTGTAGTCCATCAATCCCCATTCATTATCATCGGCACGAGACATCTGCTCATTCATTACTTCAATCACGCGTAAAATACGTTCTTCCCCAATTTCCATGGCGAGACATTGGGTAGGATTATCCATTCGCGCTTCTGGAAAGTCAATACACATGATTTCATTGGCAGGCAGTATCAAGGATTCTCCAGGAAGGAAATCAAAAGCTTCCTTACCCCTGAGATGCATTACTTTTTTCCCTTGGAACATGCTGGCCAATACCGGCGTCCCAAATTGCAACTCGACACGTTCTGCTTTGGCATGGGTTTCAAAAATATGGAGTGCCGAATCCTTCAACTCAAACGAAGTTTGGTTTTCTACCAAGTCAACAAGTTTGCGCGTGGTATAAAAGGACTCCCCTGGCTTCATTTTGACGTATTGTTTAATGAAATATCAAAATACATATACAGATTTTAGCAATGCTACTAAAATATAATGCTTTTTATGTGAAAAACATAAAATAGTATAGGATTGTTCACAGGATTGATACAATCGTTCAAAAAGGGGATCAATGAACATATTACCTTGTAGATGAATGATTTACTGAAAATCTAATCCACATAAAAACAAATACTATGAGCAATGTAAGCACTACGGAAAGCAAGGCTTTGGTAAAGCCAAAATTCAAAAATCAATATGACAATTATATTGGCGGAAAATGGACGGCGCCAGTAAAAGGACAATACTTTGAAAACATTTCTCCGGTGGACGGAAACAGTTTCACTAAGGTAGCCCGGTCAACCAAAGAAGACATTGATTTGGCCATTGATGCTGCCTGGGCAGCTGCCCCAGCTTGGAACAATAGTTCTGCAACCGAGCGTAGCAATCTCTTATTGAAGATTGCCGATGTGATGGAGCAAAACCTTGAGGCGCTGGCCCGAGCGGAAACCTGGGACAATGGAAAAGCCATCCGGGAAACCATGGCAGCAGATTTGCCACTTGCCGTGGACCATTTTAGATACTTCGCTGGAGTGATTCGGGCGGAAGAAGGCACAGTAAGTGAACTTGATGCACATACCATTTCGATGAACGTAAAGGAACCGTTGGGTGTTGTAGGTCAAATCATCCCTTGGAATTTTCCATTGTTGATGGCTACTTGGAAGGTTGCTCCGGCTTTGGCCGCAGGAAACTGTGTGGTCTTGAAACCCGCTGAGCAAACCCCTGTAGGTATCATGATTTTGATGGAATTGATTGAAGGCATTCTTCCGGCGGGAGTCCTCAATGTGGTGAACGGCTTTGGTATCGAAGCGGGGAAACCTCTGGCGTCTAGTTCGCGAATCAATAAAATTGCCTTTACAGGGGAGACCACAACAGGTCAATTAATCATGCAATATGCGTCCAAAAACATTATCCCGGTAACCTTGGAATTGGGAGGCAAAAGTCCGAACATCTTTTTCGAGAGCATCATGGATGCCGATGATGAATTCTTCGATAAATGTTTAGAGGGTGCAGCCATGTTCGCTTTGAACCAGGGCGAGGTATGTACCTGTCCTTCTCGAATCTTGATTCAGGAAAGTATTTACGACAAATTCATTGAGCGGGTCATCGAACGTGTTGAAGCCATAAAATTGGGCCATCCTTTGGATGCGACCACGATGATGGGCGCGCAAGCATCGAATGACCAGTATGAGAAGATTTTGAACTACCTCGCTATTGGAAAAGATGAAGGTTGCGAAGTATTGACCGGAGGGGAAGCGGCCTATAACGAAGGTTTGGAAGGCGGATATTATATTCAACCTACCTTATTAAAAGGAAACAATAAAATGCGGGTGTTCCAAGAGGAGATTTTTGGTCCAGTAGCCTGTGTCACCACTTTCAAGGACGAAGCTGAGGCCATAGAAATTGCGAATGACACTTTATATGGTTTGGGAGCTGGCGTCTGGACACGGGATACCCATCAAGCCTATCAGATTTCAAGAGCTGTTCAAGCGGGAAGGGTTTGGGTGAACTGCTATCATTTGTATCCAGCCCACGCTCCTTTTGGCGGCTATAAAAAGTCTGGAATTGGTCGGGAAACCCATAAGATGATGCTTAACCACTATCGTCAAACCAAAAACATGTTGATTTCCCATGACAAGAATGCCTTAGGATTCTTCTAAGATGGTACAACGTGTTTTAATTACAGAAGCAGCAGAGCGGGTCGTTCAATCCTTAAGGGAAGAACATGGCCCGCTCATGTTTCATCAAAGTGGAGGCTGCTGTGATGGCAGTTCGCCCATGTGCTTTCCAGAAGGGGAGTTGATGACAAATGATACCGATATATTATTGGGTGAAGTCGCAGACTGTGAATTTTATATGTCAAAGGACCAATTTGACTACTGGAAACATACGCAATTGACCATGGACGTTGTGTCGGGAAGAGGCTCTAGCTTTTCCTTGGAAATTCCACTCGGCCTGCGATTCGTGATTAAGTCTCGGATGTTTACCGAACAGGAATTGGAACAATTAGCGGAAATGTAGCTAACCCCAAATAAACCTGAATTACTTTTCTTCTACAAGAGCAACAACTTTCTGAACTTTTTCGGAAAATGGATTCCGATTGAGTTCCAACAATAGTTTTTGTTTTTTACGGTCAGATAGTTCTAGGGTGTCCAACAAGGAAGAAACCTCGGACACATAGCTTGCATATTTCTGTTTGAGACTGTCCTTTTCCTGAGAAGTAGGGGAAAGGTCTTTTTCAAAAAGCGCCAATTTGGTGCGGGCTACTTGTTTGCCGTAGGTCTCTGACTCGGTGGATTGCGCTGAAAGCGCACCAAAGGCAAACAGCCCTAGAATAAGGGGGCGGATATTTTTCATTTCATATAGCGTTCTGGGACGAAAGTAGTTCAAGTTCCGGATGACCCTATAAATTCTAGTCGACGGCTGCTTTTCATCGATGATTGGAAAAAACAAGGAAAGAATCGGCCGGTTTATCTGTTTTCAAACAATTACATCCGCTTACAAACGCAAGCAAATGATTATGAACCGTTTTGCAAGCGTTTGAAAACTAGGTTTGCAATGATTCAAGGTAATCGGCCTTGGAAAATGAAATGTAAACTTAAAACAGATGTATGAACGCATTGAAAAACAGGGTGCAGTTGTTGGGGAATCTTGGAGCAGACCCTGAAATGGTCATTTTGGAAAACGGGAGTAAACTTGCCAAGTTCTCCATCGCTACGAACGAAACCTATAAGAATCAAGAGGGTGAAAAGGTTACGGATACCCAGTGGCATAACGTGGTCGCTTGGGGTAAACTTGCCGAAATCTCAGAAAACTTTCTTGTAAAAGGCAAAGAGGTGATGATTGAAGGCAAGCTGGTCAACCGAACGTATGAGACCAAGGAGGGCACGAAACGCTATATCACCGAAGTAAAGTGCACGGATTTGTTGATGCTTGGCAAGTAGGTATCGGTGAAATCAACGATAAAAAGGGGGTGTTTGCCCCCTTTATTTCTGATTTTCAAGATTTAACGATAAATTATAAAGAGAGGATGTAACGAATATGTAACTTAATACGTCAAATGGTATAACGCATCATAGTATGACAAAGTGGAGTGTTTTGTGTCTTTTTCTAGTGCTTGGGAGCATATCCCACAGCATCAAGGCGCAACAATCCAATTTTTCATTGAATGGCCCCAAGTTCTATGAGATGTTGGCCGAGCGTGATGCACAGTATGAACGTACTTTGGGAACCATGACCGCAAAGGACGAAATGGATTACTGGAAAGACCAAGAAGCTTATGAGAAGCGTTTACGAGAACAACACCCTGAAGCCTTTACTTGGTATATGACCAAAAAGAAGGCAATGTACCAACAACATTATGTGGCTTGTGAAGTGTTTTGTGTGAACAGCGCTACCTATTGGTCCAAAGTTAAGGAGTATCTTCAAGTGCCCACTGAAATAAAGCTTTTTGAATTGGGACCTTCCCTAGGTTTGGTAAGTCCAAAGTGATTACGCTACTTTTTTTAGTAAATCATAACAAGGACAGCGTTTACAGCGCTTGTTCTCACTCTTTTTATACTTTTTGCAGCACTTGGTCTTGCATTTTCCAATAGGCAACGCTCTTACTGAGCCTTTTGTTTTATTGGAAGCACTTTTCTTCTTGCCCATGGTCTAGGTTTGGGCTTAAAGATAACTGTTTTAAATTAATCTAAATAAGGAATTATACCTCACCCATGGTATCCGATGCAGCACTTTCAACGGTAATCTGCTGTACATCCCTGTCGAATAAATAAAGTCCACCTTTGTCGTTGCCAATAAGGTTGATTTTATCCAGAATCGTACGCGCTAAGGCTTCCTCCTCAATTTGTTCAGCAACATACCATTGCAAAAAGTTATGGGTGGCATAGTCCTTTTCTTCCAATGTTACATGAACTAAGTCGTTGATGCTATTGGAAACAAAAAGTTCGTGTTGGTACAGCTCTTCGAACATTTTCTGGAACGAACCAAATGCAGTTTTGGGGGCCTTTAATTGAGAAATTTGGGCATGTCCGCCACGCTCATTCACATACTTGATAAGTTTGAGCATATGCATACGCTCCTCATCCGAATGACCGTACATAAAGCCGGCAATACCTTCAAGACCTTTTACTTCGGCCCACGAGGCCATGGATAAATACACTTGAGAGGATTCTGCCTCTATTTTGATTTGATTATTTAGGGCCTTTTCAAGCTTCTTTGATAACATACTTCAATTTTTAACAAAGTTACGAATATTGATAGGACCCTAAAAGTAGATTTCCTGTGCTACCCGAAAGGTGTTGGCGTGGGCTTCAATGATAATCTTGATTTCTGGGGAGTAACCGCCACCCATGCTACATTGCACTGGGATTCCCAATGCTTTGCATTGCTCCAAAACGTAGTTGTCTCTTTGTTTACAACCTTCCAAAGACATGCCCAAGGTGCCCAGTTTGTCTGTTTCCAAAATATCTACCCCGCAGAGGTAGAAGACGAAGTCAGGTTGTACTTGGGCTATCAATTTAGGAAAGGCATCTTTCAAAAGGGATAGGTATTCAATATCGGTGGTGCCCTTTTCCAAGGGAATGTCCCAATCGGATTGCTCTTTTTTGAACGGATAGTTACCCTTTCCATGCATGGAAAAGGTAAAAACGGAGGATTGGTTCGCAAAGATTTCTGCGGTACCATTGCCTTGGTGTACATCTAAATCCAAGATAAGAATGCGCTCTGCCAGCGTATTATTTAAAAGATAGTTTGCTGCGATGGCCTGGTCATTCAGCATACAAAAAGCTTCACCCCGATTGGTGTAAGCGTGGTGGGTTCCCCCGGCGATGTTCATGGCAATGCCATGTTCCATAGCAAAATGACATCCTTTTATGGTGCCATCTGCGATGATATGTTCTCGCTCAACCAAAGCCGCGCTAAGCGGAAACCCTATTTTACGCTGTTCGCTGGGTTTTAGGGTTAGTTGGGTGAGGTTTTGATAATAGCCTTCCTCATGGGTGTTCAGAATGTCTTGAATGTTGGGATATTCCGGTTCAAAGAAATTATCAGGTTCGCAAGTCCCTTCGTGAAGGAGTTGTTTGGGCAGCAAATCATACTTTTCCATAGGAAACCGATGCCCTTGCGGTAAGGGATGGCGGTAAATGGGATGATAGGCTATTTTGAGCAAACTACAATAACTGATTTAAGATCTACTATGCCGACCATCGCGTCAGGTCGAGCGTAGTCGAGACCAAAAGAATTCTGGTTAATTGATGGTTGCTCCGTTTTCCGGTGTCTCCTCATCCGGGTTCACAAATATCAATTTCCCCTCGGCGTTCTCCGTCATTAATATCATGCCTTCGCTTTCTACACCGCGCAGTTTTCTGGGCGCTAAATTGACCAAAACCGTAACTTTTTTACCTACAATCTCCTCAGGTTTGAAACTCTCTGCAATTCCGGAAACGATGGTTCGGGTGTCGAGACCTGTATCGACCTTTAAGACTAGCAACTTGTTCGCCTTTGGCATTTTTTCGGCTTCTACAATAGTGCCGATGCGCATGTCTAGTTTGGTAAAGTCATCAAAGGTGATGGTTTCTTTTTGGGGTGTTACCGTTTTTTCCATTTGCGCATTGGCTTGTTTGGTCGCTTCAAGTTTATCCAATTGTTTTTGAATTTCGGCATCTTCAATTTTGCGAAAAAGCAGTTCCGCCGGATTGATTCGGTGACCTGCGGGGAGCAAAACCGTTTGGGTAGAAACAGCATCCCAGAAAATGTTGTCGCCGGATGTGCTTTGGTCAATATTTAAAATCTTTTTTAGCTTCTCAGAGGTAAAGGGCAAAAAGGGTTCGCAGAGGGCTGAAAGTCCTGCAGCCAGCTGTAGGGCAACATACATAATGGTTTTTACCCGCTCTCCGTCCGTTTTTATTAGTTTCCAAGGCTCTGCATCGGCGAGGTACTTGTTCCCCAACCTGGCCAAATTGAGCAATTCTTGACTTGCCTCTCTAAAACGAAAGCGATTTAAGGTATTGGCAAGCGTTTCTGGGAAGCCTTTTAGGGCATCAAGAGCCTCCTGGTCCGTTTTCAAAAACTGCGAGGGTTCTGGGACGATTCCATCATAATATTTATGCGTAAGCACGACAACACGATTGATAAAATTCCCAAAAATAGCAACCAGTTCGTTGTTGTTTCGCGCTTGAAAATCCTTCCATGTAAAATCGTTGTCTTTGGTTTCTGGTGCATTTGCCGTCAGTACATAACGCAGCACATCTTGCATATCTGGGAATTCCTCTAGGTATTCGTGCAACCAAACCGCCCAATTTTTTGAGGTGGACAGCTTGTTGCCTTCTAAATTCAAGAATTCGTTGGCGGGTACATTATAGGGTAAAATATAGTCGCCATGTGCCTTAAGCATGCTAGGGAAGATGATACAGTGGAACACAATATTGTCTTTCCCGATAAAGTGAAGTAGCTGGGTATTTTCATCTTTCCAATACGGTTCCCAATCCTTTCCTTCGCGTTCAGCCCACTCTTTTGTGGAGGAGATATATCCAATTGGGGCGTCAAACCAGACATAGAGCACCTTTCCTGCGGCATCAGCTACTGGAACGGGAATACCCCAATCCAAATCGCGGGTCACTGCTCTGGGCTTCAACCCATCATCTATCCATGATTTGCATTGGCCATACACATTGGGTTTCCAATCTTTTTGATGTCCTTCGAGAATCCATTCCTTTAAAAAGCCTTCGTACCTATCCAAAGGTAAAAACCAGTGTTTGGTGCGTCTTAATGTGGGTATGCTGCCACTTAATGTGGATCTTGGATTGATTAAATCCGTGGCGTTTAAAGAAGCACCACAATTTTCACATTGATCGCCATACGCTTCCTCATAACTACATTTTGGACAGGATCCCGTAACAAATCGGTCTGCTAGAAACTGCCGGGCCTCACCATCATAGAGTTGTTCGGTGACTTCTTCGATAAAATCGTTTTGCTCGTATAATTTTCTGAAAAAATCTGAAGCTGTCTTGTGATGGACATCGGCAGAGGTACGGGAATAGTTGTCAAACGAAATCCCAAAATCAGAGAAGGCTTGTTTGATGATTCGGTGATATTTATCGATAATCACTTGAGGACTCACCCCTTCTTTCTTCGCCTTCATGGGGATGGCCACACCATGCTCATCACTACCGCAAATGAAAATCACGTCTTTACCAATTCCCCTTAGGAAACGGGCATAGATATCCGCAGGGACATATACTCCAGCCAAATGCCCAATATGAATGGGGCCGTTGGTGTACGGCAAAGCGGCGGTAAGGGTATATCGGGATGGAGTTGCCGTTTGGGTCATACAAAGCAAAATTAAGCTGCAAAAATACAGAATTTCGGTCTAGAACCTCTGCAGGCTATGGATTCATGGATTGTTTGTAAAATAAACCCACCTCAAAAAGAGTTTTATAAGAAAATAACTACAAAACTAAAAACCATGAGCGTTGGAAACCCCAAGAAATTTGATAAGCTAAAAGCAATGGCCAAAGCAGTAGAAGAAAGTGCCGAGGAAAGTACGGCTAGAGTCTATAAACGAAAAAACCAAAACGTAAAAAAGGCTCTAGGTTTTAAAACGGAAGAAGACAAACCACAACTCGGTTAAAAAGTATAAACCCTCCGATACATCAGTCCCAATGTGGGGTGGGGTGACGTACTACCGGAGGGCTAGTAATGTTTATCTATTTGAACCGGATCACATAACCATGATCGATTTACTCATGCGTTGATCGCCAACTGAAATACGATAGATGTATTTTCCAGTGGAAAGACTATCTCGTACGCGTTCGCGAATGTTTATTTCTGCGGAACCTTCCATTACCATTTCATTGAACACCGTACCGACTTTTTGACCGATAATGTTGAACAATTCAATATCAACATGTGCCGCGAAAGGCATTTCCAAATAAATATGAGGTGCCTGTTGGTTCGGATAATAGGGTCTATGCACAATGGCATTTTCAATTTCAGGATTCGGGTCCATTGCATCTGGATCACTCGGTGGTGTCTCAGGCAGCGTCGGTGGGTCACTGTCCATCGCAATATCTGGGAAGTCCGTTCCGCTACAATTGAAACCAAGGTTCACCGGATTGTAAGGGTGGTCCAATAAATGTTGTTCCACCAACGGAATCGGTACACACAACCATTCGGCAAGGACTGTCGCATACAAATCCCTAAAATCCATCGTATATTCTAAGTTTCCACGACCATTTGGGCTATCCAAGTCTGGGTGATCGCCTACAAAGGCACTACCGTTCAATCCTGAACCGAAGAACAGGGTAGGAGCAGCTTTACCATGGTCTGTACCCAATGAACCGTTTTCGAAGATTCTACGTCCAAATTCGGAGAAGGTCATACTCAAAGTGAGTCGGTCTTGCTCAGTGAAACTCAAATCTTCGTAGAAATTGTTTACGGCAATGGATAGCGTAGACATCAATCTTTCGTGTGCCAAAGGCTGATTACCGTGTGTGTCGAATCCACCCATGGAAATCATGTATACCTTGGTACCCAAATTACCTTTAATCAATCGGGCCAATAGCGCTAATTGACGTGCAAAACCATTGTTTTGGTATTCTACTTGGTTTTGTCCTCTTTCATATGCCTCGTGTATTTTACCGGCGTATTCGTAAGTGGTGTTGGCCACACCTCTCAAGAAGCGTAGTTGGTCACCATACATACAATCGTCAAACGGTGCATTTTCGATGTCATAGAAGAATCCGGTTTGCGCAATTTCTTCCAACTGGTCAATGTTATTGGTGACGAATGCGTAGTTGGTTTCTTCTCCCTGGAACACCAAGTTGGCGATGTTTCCAATTTGGATGGCTGCCGGGGCAGCAGGTGGATTAATCAAATAATCTGGAAAGCATTGCTCAAAGTGTCTTCCCATCCAACCTGTGTTGAGACCATCAAAACCAGTGGTGGTCAAGTCTGTATTTGCATAAATATCAGACCCGGTAAAGTGGGAAAGGCTTTGGTTTTGGTAACCGACACCGTGCACTGCTTTGAATTGGCCTTCTCCCCAAAGCGGTTCCAAGGCATTCATGTAAGTGGGGACTCCGAAATCATCGGTAAGCTTTAAAATCTTACTCTCGGGGATGTAGATATTCGGACGTTGCGTAGCATAAGTATCATATTGTTGTATCGGGATTACGGTACTTAAACCATCGTTTCCTCCCGAAAGACGAATCAATATGAGGATATTATCGGTTTCCGCGCTGGAAATGGCCGCAGTTAATGCGGATGGTGCCGAGGCGGAAAGTAGGTTACTGCCCAAAAACATAGAGCCCGAACCAGCGATTCCTAAAGCCTGTAGAAAGGACCGTCGGCTCCAGTTGGTGTGTTCTTGGTCGTGGCCATCATGTTCAAGGCCTTTGTAAGGATCTTTATCGTGAATGTGATGAGTATCGCACATAGTAGTAGGGGTTATTTAAGTTGAAATTCAGGTTCTCTTGACAGGTGTCTTAACAAAACATAGACTTGCGTAGGCGCCTCCATGCTTACGGCGAGCATCCAAAGGCTTTGTCCGCCATCGATATAATCCGGAGAATAATAAATCTCAGGAACGTCATCGATTTTGAATGCATCCATGGCATTTTCAAAGTCCTGTTCGGTCAACAATCCTTTTGGTGTGAATTTATTGACCAAGGCCCGTACTACGATTTCAGGATTACTGGTATTGCTATTGGCAGCACCAACGGCATCCATTGCCAAAGTTCTAAACTGTTCAGGATTTGCCTGATAAAAACGTTCCAAGAACACTTCTGAAGTCAACCATCTACCAATAATAAAATTGGTGTTGATCCATTCGCGGTCGCGTTGCCATCCGGCCACGTCCACTGGATCCCATAATTCCTGACCAATCATCTCAGCGGCATCAATAGTGTTGATTACTGTTGCATCGTCATAGGCGAAATTGGTCTCTTTCAACATGGCCAAGTAAAGGTCGAACGGACTCTTGATGATAACTCCAATGGCATCTTCATCAAAAAAGTGCTGGCTCTTGAACAGCTGACGCAATACTGGTGCAATTTCAAAGTTGTTCGCCAAAAAGGTGGTCGCCATGCCTGAAATGATGGCTTGTGCATTCCCAGCATCATCATTTGAATCTGGGTGTACAAAATACTCGTAAAGCTTTTGGCATATAAACGTGGCGATTTCGTTGGGTCGTTGTGTAAAAAGAATGTCAATGGTCTCATCGTATCCCCAATTCCCGGTTTGACCTAAGATGGTCTTGTTATCGGTGTTGAATTGTTCAGGATTGAAAGTTACAAACGTACATCCTTCGTCACCTCTATTGGTATATCCCGAAAGGGACTTAGAGGTTTCAATAATGTCTTCTTCCGTGTATCCGTTTCCTTCGCCCAAGGTGAAAAGCTCGTAAAGCTCACGGGCATAGTTTTCATTTGGATTGTTCCCACGGTTGCGCACTCCATCCAAATAGTAGAGCATCGCACTGGTCAATCCAATTTCGGAAACAAAAGTTCTGAAGTTACCTATGGCATTTCTCTGAAGACAATTCACATATTCATAGAGAAAAGAACTACAGTTGTAAACATCTAGTTCTGTTACGAAGTGATTGCTCCAAAAAAAGCTCAAACGGTCACGTAGGTTATTGTTCAATAGGGCATTTCCGTAGGCGGTAGCCAATTCTTCTTGTTGGGCTCGTCTAAGCTGACGGGCCAAATCATCGTCTTCCGGATAATTGGCGTTGTTCCAATTGGCCCATTCCGGGGCAGGAATAGGGGCTTGGGCTAAAGCTTGGTCCACAAGAGCGTCTACAAGAGCATCTGCTGATTGTCCGACTGCGGCATTGATTGTTTGTACCGAGGCACTGAATCCCAACCTACGGTACAAGTGGGCAGCACGTAACTCATCCAACGGATCAGTATACGGCGCCAAAGTTGAGGAATTACAATTGATAAAGTACTCCATAGCAATGTCTGGCGTTAATTAGGTCCATAGTTTTGGGGCAACTATATGTCTAGCTTTACGTTGGTGTGGTTCCGATAAGAGCTCACAAATTACAATGTTAACGTTGAGACAGCGGTGAAGCACCAAATTTTTCGATGAAATGCATGTTTTTTTTCTATTTTTCTAGGTTTTATGGCATTTCACAACGATTTAGGGACCAAAGGAGAGCAAATTGCTGCTGATTTTTTAATGAAAAAGGGCTATACCATCCTTGAAAAAAACTACAGATATCGAAAAGCAGAGCTAGATATCATTGCGCAAAAGGAATCCATATTGGCTATAGTTGAGGTGAAAACCCGTTCAGCAGCATTTTTGGAAGGAATGGAGCAAACCATTGGAAAACGTAAAATCCAACTATTGATCAAAGCGGCGGATTTTTATGTGCAGGAAAAAGATTTGGATGTAGATGTACAATTTGATGTCATTCTGGTTATTTTCCAAGGCGATAAAGTGAGCATTGAACATTGGGAAGATGCGTTCTATCACTTTTAACGATTTGTGTTATTTATAACAATTTGTTATTTTGCACTCCAAACTAACCACATGAAAACGATTTCTGCAGTTGTTGAACACTATATCAAAAAGAAACCCTTTTTGCAAAGTGCCCTTTCACAAGGTATCATCAACCTTACTTCCCTATCTCGCCAAATTAAACCGGAGATTTCTGAAGCACTAGGAAAGGATGTGAAGGACGGGGCCGTAGTTATGGCTTTAAAACGACTTTCGGACGATCTTGAATTTCGGGCGACCCACAAAATCGTTAAGGTACTAAAGAACATTGGTGAAATTACCGTGCGCTCCAATTTGACGGACTATACCTTCTTGGCTTCTGAAACCATATTACAACAACAAGCACAACTGTTGGAGGAGATTAATAGGAATCAAGATATGTTTTACACTTCTTCTCGGGGCGTGAACGAAATCAATATCGTCATTAGTCGTACTATGGATGCTACTGTGGAACAGCTCTTTGCCACGGAGCGATGCACCCAAAAGGCAGAAAATCTTTCTTCCATAACCGTGAAGCTACCGGCTGAGAATGTTTCCGTTCCGGGAATCTACTACTTTATTTTCCAGCGCTTGGCTTGGGAAGGCATCGTTTTGTACGAAGTAATTTCCACTACCAATGAGTTTACCATTCTGGTCAATGAAGAACAAGTAGATGTGGCTTTTAAAACCATCAAAGATCTAAAAACCCTCTAGACTTCCATTTCCTGTTTTTCGTAAATGTTGTGGATGGCCAAAATCAATAAGCCAAAGCCGACGGCAAATACGATCAATGCCGTATTCACGAGGCCATCTACGGAAAAAGACAACCGGATAAGAATGGTTGAAATAACAAAGCCTGAATTACGGATTACTTTATGGAACTTATCCGTATAGAAAAAGGAGACCAATAAAAGAATGACATCCACAATGATGAGAATGGTAAAAAACTCATCGAAAAAAACGCTATTCACATTTTTGATCGCTTCTAAATCACTACCACCATACAAGAGCAGTTCATAGCACCAGTTTCCAAACGAATAGAGGGCCAAAACCAAAAGAATGGGAACCAAACAGACGGAAATAATCCGCTTGAGCGTTACGAATTTTTCAACGCTCTGAACCAGCGTCTGGTTTTGGTCGGTCAAATGCTTGCGTCGTTTGTTCAATCGGTAAAACCAATAAATCAGATAAAAAAGCAGTACCGAGGCTATAATATCATAGGTAAACTGCAAATCGTCCTTAATGCTAAACCAGTCTGAACTCAACTTTAGATTCGACAAGTCCTTAAAAAGCCTTCGGATGATGATGAGACTTATGATTTCATATTGTTTGCTGATGTAGGTGGTAATGGAACGCGGCAAATAATAAATCAGCAAATACACCTCATACAAAAGGATAAAAGAAAAAGGAGTATAAATCGCACCAATGGGATTGCCCAAAAGGTCGGATTCACCTCCAAAAATCGGGATGAACTTATTCAAATAAATCAATCCCAAATGAACCACAAAACTGATAATGGCAACAACCAACGTGAACCGTTCGAATAAGGCTTTGGTCCTCTCTGAGAGTAAAATGGAATATAATTGGTTGATTTTGTTTTGTGCGACCACTAGTATTAAAGGTAAGCATTATTGCAAAAACTGTTAAAATTTGGTTTTCTCCCGTTGGGAACCTCACCCTATTTGAAGGTGGGATGTCAAGACTAAAACGCGAAAGAATTCGTTTGGTTCATAGATTCTTTTGTTCGTGAGCCGAAAAAAAATATTCCTTGTCCTGATTGCCGCCGCCCTAGCCTACATGTTGTATTTGGTGTACCTATTGACCTTATCCCCAAAGAGCAATCTGCAATCGATTTATTTGATTCCAAAAGATGCGGTTTTTGTGGTGGAATCGGAACATCCGGTGAAAAGTTGGGAAAAGGTAAGCGAAAGTGAAGCTTGGGCCCATTTGATTAAGAACGATTATTTCTCGGAACTAACGAGCAATATCCAACGGGTGGATACCATCTTCAACGATCAACGAAAGCTTTTTGAGTTTTTGGATGACCGTTCGCTTTTTATTTCCATCCACATGATTTCTCCAAAGGATTATGGAATCTTCTATGTGTTGGACTTGAAGCGCATTGCTAAGTTGAAGTTGCTCAAAACCTACCTCAATACCCTACTGAACGAAAATTACACCTTGAGCAAAAGGGAATATAAGGCACATGAAATCTTGGAGATTTTTGACCGAAACAGTAAAAAGACCCTTTATCTTTCTTTTATCAAAAATCAAATGATTGCTTCGTATACGCATGCCTTGGTCGAAGCGTCCATTGACCAATACAATGAGCCGGTATTGGGTAGGGATTTGAACTTTATCGAAGTCAACCAAAAGGTGGGTTATGAGGATTTGTTCAGGGTCTACATGCAGTATGATTACTTTGACGAGTATTTTAGAAGGTATTCAGACCGTCCTGGAGATTGGGTAAAGCGTTTGAGTGAAAACTTTCTTTTTTCGGGCTTTCATTTTGATTTGGAACGCAACAGCACCATCACAGCGAATGGCTATACCAATATCAGTTTTGCCAACGAATATTACCTGGAAGCGCTTCAAAAATCAGGAACAGCGGCCAGGACCATCCCAGAAATTGCCCCAAAACGAACAGCGCTCTATATCAGTTATGGTTTTGATAGCTTTTCGGAATTCTATCAAAATTTTGAAGCGGTGCAAGAAAACAATCCTGAACAATTTGCTTCGTACCGTTCAGGAATCCAAAAGCTCGAAAAATTCCTGAAAATAGACATTAAGGAGAACTTCGTGAGCTGGATAGGGGATGAAATTGCCCTATTACAGATTCAATCCAACATCACCAAGGGAAAAAATGAGGTGGCGGTTGTACTCAAAACACGAGATAAGGAAGATGCGAAAACCAACTTGGATTTTGTCCTCAATCAAATTCGAAAAAAGACCCCAGTAAAGTTCAAGGCGGTTTCATACAAGGGATATGACATCAACTTTTTATCTATCAAAGGTTTCTTCAAAATTCTTTTGGGCAATCGTTTTGACGCCTTGGACAAACCGTATTTTACCGCCATTGATGATTATGTAGTTTTTAGCAATAGTCCGAATACCTTAAAGGAAATCATCAACAACGTGGAGGACAAGGAAACGCTTTCCAATTCGGAAGATTTTGGCGCGTTCAACAAAAAGTTCGAGCGAAAATCCAGTTTGTTTGTATATAGCAACATCCCTGTACTGTACGATAATATGTATGCTTTGGCAGATGGCCCAACCCGAAGCCAAATGCGCAAAAACAAGGATTTTATCATCTGTTTTCCGCAGGTGGGGCTGCAGTTTACGCCAGAAGATGACCTGTTTGAAAGCCGTATGGTAGTAAACTATCAAAATGTGGAAACGGTAAAGCAAAATGAACAGTTTCGCGAGGAACCCAAAACAGCGGTTTCCAAACCAACGGTTTCGAAAACAGAAACGCTTACCGAAGCCGTATTCCAGCTGAAACCTATTTATCCTTCCGACCTTACGGCAAAATCCTTTATCAAAAAATATGGCAGTGGCGCCATACGCTATGAGGTGGAATTGAAAGATGGGCTTAAGCATGGACGCTACGAGGAATTCTATCCCAACGGCGAAAAGAAGATGACCGGGCGGTTCAGAAAAGATGAGCAGGTGGGCACTTGGCGTTTTTTTGATGCTAAAGGGGAACTGCTTCTGAAGAAACGCTTTTAATCGCCCTGCTACTTCGCCTAGGGCTAATTTTGAATGACTTTGACTACCTTCATGTCCTTGAAAAAATCAATACTATGGTTTGCAAAGGATTTATGGCACTTGGGTGCTTTTTCTTTTTAGGTCTTTTTGTTTCGGTTGGGCAAGAATTCTATTTTCCTGAACGGAACGAGGAATGGAAAAAGGTTGAAAAGGGACAGTTCGAATACAATGTAGAAAGATTAAACTCAGCCGTTTCCTTCGCCAAGGAAAATGAATATTCCGGTTCCCGAGATTTACGACAAGCCATCTTAAAAGGGTTTCAGCGGGAACCCTTTCACGAAATTTTAGGTCCCACCAAAAAAAGAGGAGGCCCCGCAGGAATGATTTTGAAAGATGGATACCTTTTGACTTCATGGGGCGATACCCAAAGGGTGGATATGACTTTTAGTGTCACCAAAAGTTTTTTGTCCACTGTGGCAGGTCTTGCTTACGACCAAAGTTTGCTCAAGGATACGGATGATACCGTTGACCGCTATATCTGGGATGGTACCTTCGATGGGGAACATAACAGCAAAATCACATGGGAACACCTGCTACAACAAAATTCAGATTGGTCTGGAAGCCTGTGGGGCTTGCACGATTGGGCGGACCGCCCTCCACGAGAAGGGAGTTTGGATGATTGGAAATTCCGAGAACTTCGCGAACCCGGCACGGTGATGGAATACAATGACGTTCGTGTAAATGTTTTGTCTTATTCCTTGACCCATCTATGGCGGAATCCTTTGCCCAAGGTGCTCAAAGAAAACCTTATGGCTGCCATTGGGGCTTCAACTACTTGGCGCTGGTTCGGTTACGACCATGCATGGACGACCATTGATGGTTTGAAAATGAAATCGGTCACCGGAGGCGGTCATTCTGGAGCTGGAATTTTTATTCATACGGAAGATATGGCCCGTTTTGGCTTGCTCTTTGTCAATCGCGGACGGTGGAAAGGCAAAACCCTCCTGAGTGAAAATTGGATAACCCAGGCGACCACCCCTTCAAAACCCAACGTTAATTATGGGTATATGTGGTGGTTGAATGAAAAAGGAAACCGGCATTGGGATGGTGTGCCCGAACATGTTTTTTACGCAGCTGGCTTTGGCGGTAACTTTATTGTGGTAGACCAAGAAAAAGGACTCGTGATTGTAACGCGATGGTTGGAACCCAATAAAATTGGGGCTTTTGTAAAACAGGTTTATTCAGCGCTTGACTAGCACATCGCAAAACCCAAATGGAATGTTTTGTGTTTTGTCCGAGGGGTCGTCGTACGTCTTAAAGCGCGAGTCACCTATTTCAAAGGCAACCGGATACTGAAAAATAGGTCCATCAAAACAAAAGGTGTGGAACTCACCATTTTCGCCACAAGGGTCCACATTTTTTGGGAATTGCTCCATCAACTCAAAAGACAATTCCTTTCCCAAAAACGATTTGTCCAGTTTGGCATTGTTGATACAAACGATAATAGCTTTGAAACCTAGTTCTAGAAATTCTTCGAGTAACGCTTTGGTGTTTTTCTTCCATAAGGGAAAAATGGGTTCAATGCCCAAGGGACGTAGCATGTCCTCTTGATATTGTTTTAAATCCTCCAGAAAAATATCGCCGAAAACGGTATGGGTATATCCTTGGGCTTTGAGGTCCCTTACTTTTTCTTCCATCAAAGTATTGTATTCCTCCATGCTTGGGTTCTGGGGTACCTCCAACACATCCAACGAAATTCCTATAGCTTTGGCCTGCACTTCTAGTACGCTTCGGTGTAAACCGTGCATGGATACCCTTTCGTAATGACTGTTGACCGTTGTCAACAAACGTTCAATGGAAGGGTTTCCATCCCGAAGTAAATAATGTAACGCTAAAGCAGAGTCTTTTCCGGAGCTCCAATTGAAGTAGGTTTTTGGGTTATGACTCATCTATCTGCAGGGGATAAACTTGTTTTCGTGCCAAAAACCTCTAGTGATTGTAAAGCCTTTGTTATGGTATTGATACCATCAAAAACCAACAACAACCGTAAGCCGTTTCGAGTTTGCTTTTCTTTCAATTGGCAGCGTTTGGGGTGGGATTGCACATACTGCAACACTTGGGTAAATGCAGGACTCTGATAAAAATCAGACTGTTGGTCTGCAATAAAGTATCCTAGAAGTTTTCCCTTTTTCAAAATGACTTTTTCCAAGCCTATGGCGTTGGCCAACCATTTAATGCGAACCGAATTCAACAAATCCTTGGCCTGCGAAGGAAGTTCTCCAAAACGGTCTATCAACTTGGTTTCAAATTCAAGAAGCCCCTCTTCATCTTTTACCGTATTCAGTTGCGTATACAAATTCAACCGTTCGGTGATATTGTTGATATAAGCATCTGGGAAGAGCAGTTCAAAGTCTGTATCCAACTGGGTGTCTTTCACATAGACTTTTTCCCGGTCTGCGCCTTCCACCTCATCGTACAACTCCTTGAATTCATTTTCTTTCAGTTCGTCTATGGCTTCAGATAAGATTTTTTGGTAGGTCTCGAATCCTATTTCGTTGATGAATCCACTCTGTTCACCCCCTAGTAAATCCCCAGCGCCACGAATCTCCAAATCCTTCATCGCAATTTGAAAACCACTTCCGAGTTCGGTGAATTGCTCTAAGGCCTCAATCCGTTTTCGGGCCTCGGTGGTCATTACCTCGTGGGGTGGGGTAATGAAAAAACAAAAGGCTTTCTTGTTGCTTCGGCCAACCCGTCCCCGCATTTGGTGAAGGTCACTCAATCCGAAATTGTTTGCATTGTGGATAAAGATGGTGTTGGCATTGGTGACGTCCAATCCACTTTCAACGATGGTGGTAGAAACCAATACATCAAATTCCCCGTTCATGAAGGCCAGCATCAGTTGTTCCAGTTTCCTGCCCTCCATCTGCCCGTGTCCAATACCAATCTTAGCATCGGGCACCAGACGCTGTATCATGCCGGCCACCTCTTTGATGTTTTCGATGCGGTTATGGATGAAAAAGACCTGTCCCCCTCTTTGGATTTCATATGAAATGGCATCACGAATGATCTCTTCATTTAACCGAATCACACGACTTTCGATGGGGTATCGGTTCGGCGGTGGGGTATTGATGACGGATAAATCCCGAGCGGCCATCAAACTGAATTGAAGTGTTCTGGGAATGGGCGTTGCGGTTAGGGTGAGCACATCAACATTTTCTTTGATGGACTTTAGCTTGTCCTTCACGGAAACCCCAAACTTTTGCTCTTCATCCACAATCAACAAGCCCAAATCTTTGAATTGAACATTCTTGTTCACCAATTGATGGGTTCCGATGATGATGTCGATTCTGCCTTGTTCCAAACGCTCCAAAATATCCCGTTTTTCTTTTGCGGTACGAAAGCGGTTGAGGTAGTCGACCGTAACCGGAAGCTCCCCCAAACGTTTTTTGAAGGTCTTGTTATGTTGAAAAGCCAAAATTGTAGTGGGGACCAAAATCGCCACCTGTTTGCCATTGTCCACCGCCTTAAAAGCGGCTCGAATGGCTACTTCCGTTTTTCCGAAGCCTACGTCACCACAAATGAGCCGGTCCATGGGGCGTTCGCTTTCCATGTCTTTTTTGACATCAAGCGTGGCCTTGCTTTGGTCTGGGGTATCCTCATACAAAAAGGAGGCTTCCAATTCATGTTGTAAATAGCTATCCGGAGCATATTGGAATCCCTTTTCCATGCGACGCTTTGCATAGACCTTGATGAGGTCGAAGGCAATCTGCTTGACGCGGCTCTTGGTTTTTTGTTTGAGCTTTTTCCATGCTGCGGAACCCAGTTTATAGATTTTGGGCGGAGCGCCATCCTTCCCATTGTACTTGGAAATTTTATGCAATGAATGGATACTCACATATAAAATGTCGCGGTCACCATAGAACAATTTGATGGCCTCTTGCTTTTTGCCCTCAACATCTATTTTTTGGAGTCCACCAAACTTGCCGATACCGTGATCAATGTGAGTAACATAATCCCCCACCTCGAGTTTGGTCAATTCCTTTAGAGTAATGGCTTGCTTTTTGGCGTATCCATTTTTGAGCTGAAACTTATGATAGCGCTCAAAAATCTGATGGTCAGTATAACAGGCTACCTTGAGGTCTTCATCCAGAAACCCTTGATATAACGGAAAGACCAAAGTTTGATAGTGCACGGTTTGGTCCAGTCCATTTTGACTCTCTTCGGCAATCGCATCAAAAATATCATGGAGCCGTTTGGCTTGTTGCTCACTGGAGCAAAAAATATAGTTGGTGAATCCGTTTTGGTGATTCTCCTGCAGGTCCTCTTGGAGCAGGTCAAATTTTTTGTTGAAAGAAGGTTGCGGTTTGGTGTTGAATGTAATATTGATTCCCTTCGTCATCCCGAGCGCAGTCGAGGGAGAGATATCCGAATTTTTCTCTGTCAGCTTCTCAGCTGCGCTCGAAGTGACAAAAGAACTACTTGAACCCCCAATTTCAATCAATGCGAATTCTTGAAACTGATTTTTAAGAAGTGATGAAGTAACAAAAAGTTCCTGTGGCTTGGAATGCTTTAGCTCACTATCCAATTTGGCGAAGCTGTCTTCTGCCTTTTCGAAAAAAGCATCAATTCGCCCATAAGTGAGGTCCAAATTCTTGGCGAAAATTACCGTTTGAGGCGCAATGTATTTTAAAAAGCTTTCCCGGATTTCCTGTGAAAATTTATTCTCTACATTGGGAATGATGGTGATGCGTTTCACCTTGTCGGTAGAAAGCTGGGTTTCCACATCAAAGGTCCGAATGCTGTCCACTTCGTCCCCGAAAAACTCAATCCGGTAAGGGACATCATGTGAAAATGAAAACACATCCACAATACCCCCACGAACGGAAAACTCGCCTGGTTCGGTTACGAAATCCACCCGTTTGAATTGGTATTCAAACAGTACTTCATTCAAAAAATCAAGGGATAGCGTGTCCTCCAGTTTGATTTTCAGCGTGTTTTTATCTAGTTCTTTTCGCGTCACCACCTTTTCGAACAACGCATCGGGATAGGTAACAATGATTGCTGGTTTTTTTCTGGAGTTGATGCGGTTCAATACCTCCGCACGGAGCAGCACATTGGCATTATCCGTTTCCTCAATTTGATATGGTCTTCTGTAGCTTCCGGGATAAAATAGTACTTCGTTGGCTCCAACTAGTTGTTCCAAATCGTTTAGGTAGTAGGCGGCTTCTTCTTTGTCATTGAGCAATACCAGAAAAGGTTTTTCGAGTGCTTTGAAAGTTTGCGAAAGAACGAATGACAGGGCCGAACCGGTTAGTCCCTTAAGGGGGATGTTTTGTGATGGGGCAATAGCATCCTGCAGTTTCCTGACTTGGGGAGACTGTTCAAATCGATTGAGAAGGGACGTTAAGGACAATCGAAAAAATTTGTGGCAAATATAGGATGAATTGTGAATAACCGGAGTCATTCCGTGCTCGACACGGAATCTTTTTCTCGTGGGGTAGACGCTGAATCCCACTTGAAATGAAGGGCAAGCAGCTTCAGCATAACGTTGTTTTGAGTTAAGGTGTGATTCCGCACTTCCTGCCCAGCCTGTCAGGCGGAGGCGCGTAATCCATAAAATCTCACTTTTGACTTCGACTCGTTCTACGCCAAAGGCTTCGGCCGACGGCCGTACGCTCAGTCTGACAGCTCGAAATGACATTCAGCTTGTAAGTGTCGTTTCAAGTGGCCGAAAGTGAAGGAGAATCCAAGGAGTTACTAATCTGATTTCAAAAAATGGCTTTCGTCATTCCGTGCTTGACACGGAATCTATTCTCTTCGGTGAGTAAAGATGCTGAACCGAGTTCAACATGACACTATTTTGTAAAGTAGTTGTCATTCCGTGCTTCCTGCCCGACCGGTGAGGTGGGGATGCGGAATCCGTAAAATCTCACTTTGACTTCGACTCGTTCTACGCCAAAGGCTTCGGCCGACGGCCGTACGCTCAGTCTGACAGCTCGAAATGACACTCAGCTTGTAAATGTCGTTTCAAGTGGCCGAAAGTGAAGGAGAAATCCAAGGAGTTACTAATCTGATTTCAAAAAATGGCTTTCGTCATTCCGTGCTCGACACGGAATCTTTTTCTCGTCGGGTAGACGCTGAATCCCACTTGAAACGAGTTCAGCATGACAACGTCATACCTTCACTACCTCATCCTCCACTATCACAAAAACCTCATCACTTGCTTTGGGTTGCAGCACATGCATACCGGTAAACTCTCCAAAAGCCGGCAATATCATTTGTGACTCGGATTTAAAAAAGCAAGGAAGCCTTAGCTTTTGCCTGCCAAAACCTTGTAAACGAATCGCCGGGTGAATGTGTCCGCAAAAGTTAAAATACCCTTCTCGTTTTTCTGGATGATGGGTGAGCAAAAAATCATCCAAAATCCACTCTTGAAAAATAGGAATATGAAGCTGTTCAAATTTATGCGGTGAAATAATGTCATGGTTGCCCGATACCAAAACCACCTCGGCCGGAGTTTTCGCAACCCAGTTTTCGAAGAGTTCCCATTCCTTGTTGAGGGAAGAATGAAAAAGGTCTCCCAAAAAACAAATCTGAAACGGATTGAAATGGGCTACGATTTCATCCAACAGCACATAATTTTTATGCACCGCTTTTCTGGGAACAGCAGCCCCAAATTTTCGAAAATGGGCCACCTTTCCTAAATGCACATCGCTGATGAGCAACTGCGATTTTTCTTCCCAAAACAAACCACCCAAAGGGTGGAGGATGAATTTTTGATGATTAAGAGTTAGCGTATGGGTCATTACACTTAAAGAAGCATAAAAATAACAAGCGTGCGCTTATTTCGCATGGTGTGCCACCACATAATCCCCCCAATCGGCAATGGATTGTAGTAAAGGCGCCAACGTTTTTCCAAAATCGGTTAGGGCATATTCTACTTTTAAAGGGGGTTTTGTGGTGTACACTTTTCTTTTGATGACCCCGTCTTCTTCCAAACTTTTGAGTTGGAGGCTCAACGTACGCTCGGTAACTCCATGCGTTTGCCGTTTCAATTCGCTGTACCGTAAGGGCCCGCTGAGCAAATGAAACAAAATCACGGTTTTCCATTTGCCCCCGATAATACCCATGGTTACACTGGTGCAACATGGATAGGTTTTCCCTTTTATGGTATACATGAATCTCGATTTTTTACTGAAAACACTACTATCCTTTTTGACCGTTCTTGACCAGTATAAATACTATGGATAGTTTTGTTACTATCAATTTTATAGTATAAAAGTATGATGTTTTTAACAGCAATGCAAGACCGGTATACGACTAAAAAGTATGACCCATCCAAGAAAATAGAAAATACCCAATTGGAAGCTTTGAAGGAAGTCCTTCGCTTGAGCCCTTCGTCTATCAATAGCCAACCTTGGAGATTTACCTTTGTTAGGGATGAAAAGAAGAAAGCTGAGTTTGCTTCGGCCTCTTTTTTTAACGCACAAAAAATACTGGATTGCGATACCTTGGTTATCTTCAGCCGTATAGATAGCGTTCACAAGTTTGAAGCACAAATTAAAGCTACCTTGCCTGAAGGTGCGGTGGGTTATTACGACCAATTCCTGAAACCCCAAGGGGAAGGTTTTATCAAATCTTGGTTTGATAGTCAAACCTATTTGGCCATCGGAGTACTGTTAAGTGCTTGTGCCGCTGAGGGAATTGATGCGACGCCCATGGAAGGTATTGAGCCAGAAAAGTACAATGCGCTTTTGGGAGATACGGATTATCACGCATTAGTAGGTGTGGCGATTGGCTATCGTGATGAAGAAGACTTTAACCAGCCTTCCAAAAATCCAAAAGCAAGGAGGCCGCTTGAACAAGTGGTGGTCACCATTTAAATAGAAACGAAACATGAAAAAAGTATTCTTATTATTCGCACTGTTCGCTGCTGCGTTCACTTTTGCGCAAAAGTTGGAAACCGTTGCAGAACTATCATTTCGCCCTGGTAACGTAGCAGTTTCAAAAGAGGGACGGGTCTTTACCACGGTACACCCTTTAGGAAGCGGTACAATGCAGTTGTTGGAAATTATGGGGAAAAATAGCTACGAAGCCTTCCCCAATGAAGCCTATCAAAACACGGATGGTACAATTACAGAAGACGAAATAGATACTCCCTTGGGCATTCGTATAGACGACAACAATGTGCTTTGGATTGTTGACATGGGACAAAACTTGGGAAAGACACGTGTTTGGGGCTTTGATATTGATTCCAAAAAAGAAACCTTCAAATATGAGTTTCCAGAGGTGATCGCACCGAAGGGTAGTTTTATACAAGATTTGGCCATTGACGAGGTAAATGGATGGATTTATTTGGCGGATATTGCCAACCCAGGAATTTTGGCTTTGAACACCAAAACCAAGACAGTTAGAAGATTTGAAGACCGTTCAGTGCAAACGGAAAATATTGATATGGTCATCGATGGAAAAGTTATCGAATTTGGAGGTGCTCCGGCACGGGTGGCTATTAATCCAATAACCTTGAGTAAAGACAATGAAACCTTGTATTATGGCGCCATGAACGGAACGACCTGGTATGCTGTACCTGCAAAGCTTTTTCGTGAAGGCGCCTCTGACTATACCATCAGCAAAGCGATAAAAGTTATCGGCCCCAAACCCATTTCCGATGGCGTTGCCACAGATGCTTCTGGAAATCACTATTTCACCAACTTACAACATTATGGCGTAGACATCCTTACCGTTTCAGGAGAGTTGAAACCTTTGGTTCGTAATCCAAAGATCGATTGGGCTGATAATGTGGCACTGGATGGAAACGGGTTTATCTACATCACAGTAAATCAACTTCACAAATCACCTGCGTTTACTGGTGGAGAAGATTTAGGGACACCGCCGTATTATATTTTGAAGATGAAGTTTTAATTCCGAAGCGCAACTCAGAACAGGTTCTTAGTTGATTTATGCATAATCGTACTTTGGAAATACCAAAAGGCATTGCATTGTTGTAACAAATCCGTTTTCAATGTCTCTCTACTACATACATCAACCAAAAATTTCGAGACATGAAGAAAATAGGAATCGATTTACTTGTGCTATGCACTGCATTTTTTACGACGCAGTGTTATGCGACATGGTCCATCATTGCAGTGGACCGCAAAACCGGAGAAATTGGTATCGCAGGGGCTTCCTGCACTTTTGATGTCTCGGGAATTGCCTCAATCGAACCTGGGATAGGAGCCATTGTGGTGCAGGCGGCCAGTAATTACTATGCCCGTATGGAAGGCGTTTCCCTTATGGAAAACAATGGTTCTGCACAAGAAATCTTAAAAGCGATGATGGCCGAACGTTTCGGGCCAGAAAAGCAACAATATGGTGTAATAGTATTGAAGGAAGGTTCAAGCCCGTTGGTATATTCCGGCGCTGAAATTTCGGATTGGAGCGGCGAAATGATAGGCGATGATTTTGCGGTAATGGGAAACATACTCGTTGGGGAGCAAGTCGTTAAAAAAGCATTTTATGCTTTTAATCAAAATAGGGATAAATCTTTGGCCGAACGGTTGATGCTTGCGTTAAAAGCAGGGGAAGAAGCTGGTGGGGATTCCCGATGTGGTGAGCAATATGCCCGTTCCGCATTTCTTATGGTATACCAACCTACGCATGGAGCCATCATAAAGCTCGCTATTCAGGGAATTGAAGCGGGGAAAAAACCTGCTGTAAGCTTATTGAATGAGCAATTCAATCTTTGGTATAAGAGGGAAGAGTAAATTTTAGCGAACAACTTACTCAAAAACAAATTGGAGCAAAGAGCAATAGAAAACTGAAGGGTATTGTTTCGGTTGGTCACCTCATCAAAATCTTCGTCATCCGCTTAATGCGGTCCGCCAGTTTTTCATTGGAGAGTTTTTCACGAAGTCTATCCGTAATAATAGGAAATGAAAAAGGTGTGGGTCGCTCACATGGTTTCCAAACAATCTCTTGCGTGGCAATGCGTTCCAGGGCCAAACGAAGACGGCCTTCCTCCAGTTGATGCTCAAAGGTTTCGGTAAACGCTTGTTGAAACATCAAATTGTCCGATTCAAAATCGCGAAACACATCAAACAACAATTGCGAACTGCTTTGCAGGTGTTTCATTTTAATCCCTTTTTGCGGGTAACCCGTGAATACCATTCCGCTGATGACGGCAATGTCACGGAACTTACGTCGCGCCATTTCGTTGGAGTTCAAACTTTTCTGCAAATCCGACAGCATATATTCCGAAGTGAACAGATTGTTGTCCAACACCGCTTGGATATCGATGGGTTTATCCGATAGCATTTCAAAACCGTAATCATTAAAAGCCAAAGAGCAGGTAATGGGCATCAACAATCCAATGCGGTACGAAAGCAAACTGCTCATCGCTTCGTGCACGCCCCGCCCCTCGAAGGGATAAAAAATGTGATGATACCCATCTCGCGTCTTAAAGGTCTCGATAAGGAACTCGTCCGGTTTGGGTACGATGCTTTCCTCTCGTTGCTTGGTAAACATGGGTAGCAACGCTTTAATCTCATCGGATTGCGCTGCCTTTTCAAGGTCAGCCGTGTACATTTCTTGCCGCAATAGCGCAGACATTTGGGCCGAAAAACTCAAACGTCCCCCCATCCATGACGGGACTTTATTGGTCCGCTTGGTGGAATTGCGTACATGAGCTTGCATCCCTTTCATGCGAATAAATTCCAGATTCCGACCTGCAAAGGTAAAGACATCCCCAGCTTTTAACTTTGAAATGAAATATTCCTCTATGGAACCGATGTAACCCCCTTTTTGGTAGCGTACAGCTATAGAAGCATCGCCAACAATAGTTCCAATTTGAAAACGATGGCGCATGGCAATGGCACGACTGTTCACCTTGAACTTGCCATCTTCCTCAACCTCCACTTTTTTGTATTCGTCATAGGATTTTAAGCTTTGGCTTCCCATGACCAAAAAATTCAACAACCATTGCCATTCATCTTCGGTTATACCCTGAAAACAGAAGGTCTGTTTAATTTCGGGAAAGATGTCATTGGGATAAAACCCGTCCGAAACCGCAAGTGTAGTGAGGTATTGCACCAAAACATCGTAACTGTTGAGGTAGGGGAGGCGGTCTTCTACGGCATTGTCGCGAACCGCAACTTGAAGTGCCGAAGCTTCAATGAGTTCCATGGCGTGGGTGGGCAAAAAGTAGATGACACTTTCCTTGCCGGGTCTATGGCCACTGCGCCCAGCTCTTTGTAAAAACCGAGCAACTCCTTTAGGGCCTCCAATTTGGATAACGGTTTCCACAGGAGCAAAGTCTACCCCCAAATCCAAGCTGGACGTGCAGACCACGGCCTTGAGGCTTTCATTTCGAATGGCTTCTTCCACCCAAAGTCGGGTTTCTTTGTTTACGCTGCCATGGTGCATCGCCATTTCGCCCGCATACTCTGGATGCTTTTCCAATATCTTTTGAAACCAAATTTCACATTGGCTTCGCGTATTGGTGAACAGCAAGGTGGTTTTGCTGTTATTGATGATGGGGACCACCTCTTCCAATAGATGCAATCCTAAATGCCCGCGCCACGGGAAGGTTTCCATCTGCTCGGGAATGATACTTTTTACGGTGATTTTTTTGTTGAGCTTGGCTTTGACCAAAATTGAATTTTTCAAGGCTTCTGAGTTGGGCCCCAAGAGGACTTCCCGTCCTTGTTCTAAATTTTCAATGGTTGCAGAGATACCCCAAATGCGTAAGTTGCTACATACGGTTCGAAGGCGAGACAAGCCCAGCTCCATTTGAATGCCGCGTTTGGTGCCCAGCAGTTCGTGCCATTCGTCCACCACAATGGCAGAGCAATCTTTAAACACGTTGTCATAGCCTTTTGAAGAAAGTAAAAGTTGAAGGCTTTCTGGAGTGGTAATCAACAAGTCTGGCATGGTGGTTTTTTGCCGAGAACGTTCTTTGGTAGAGGTATCTCCGGTGCGGATGCCCACGGTCATTTGGGTTTCCAAATCGGCTACCACCCGTTCCGCAGATTGTTTGATTTCTTGGGATAGGGCCCGAAGCGGGGTAATCCAAATGGCTTTAAGGCCTTTTTTATGCTTGGTTTTGTATTCGGGATGCCGTTTGATGTAATCTAGCACAATTGGAAACCAAAGGGCATAGGTTTTGCCACTGCCAGTGGGCGCATTCAGTAACCCATGTTTTCCCTGCAAAAATGCCTTCCAGGTCTGTTTTTGAAACGGAAAGGGTTTCCAACTTTGTTGTTGGAACCAGTTTTCGGCAATATGGAAGAGTTCTTTTTGGGTCATGGACAAGTGCTACCTAGTATCAGTTTGAAAAAGGTGTGAAATCTAAACTATCATTTTATTTAACAAGTGGTCAATTCGAGTGGTTTTTCAGGATTTTATCCTGAAAAATTATATCGAGAATCGGACTTTCGCGACAAAACCTTGTTTTCGATACGTTTCCTTCACATAAAATGTTTCAGAAACACTCGAACTGACGGTTTTTATTTATGAGATTCCTTCATTCCGTTTTCACGGAATTCGGAATTAATGCCCTTAAATCTTCCAACGTATTCGCCTCCTCAATCTTTTTGTCTTTGCGCCAGCGTAAAATTCTTGGAAAGCGCGTGGCAATACCGCTTTTGTGCCGCTTGGAATGCGCAATCCCTTCAAAGGCGATTTCAAAAACATGATGGGGCGTAACGCTACGTACCGGACCAAAACGTTCTAAGGTGTTTTTCTTTATCCAGGCATCAACCTCACGAAATTCCGCGTCAGTAAGTCCAGAATAGGCTTTGGCAAAGGTGACCAATTCTTTTTCTCCATCTTCTTTGGTCTGCCAAAGGGCAAAGGTGTAATCAGTGAATAGATTGCTGCGTCTTCCGTGTCCGCGCATGGCGTAAGTGAGGACCGCGTCAATGGTCAATGGTTCCACTTTCCACTTCCACCAATCGCCTTTTTTTCGACCTACTTGATAGGGAGAATGGTTATGCTTTAGCATAAGACCTTCACTGTGCATTTCGCGAGAACGTTCCCGCTCTTGGCACACAGCTTCCCAACTTTCGAATTGTAATCGTTGGGATAGTAGTAAGGGAAGGTCACTTCGACTCCGCTCAGTGACCACGTCATCTTTTGTAATTTGCTCGGAGGATTCAGGGTGGTTGAGCGGAGTCGAAACCACCTTATTGAATAGTTCTTCAAGCAACGCTCTTCTTTCCAAATAGGTTTTACTCCGGATGTCTTTGCCATTCCATTCCAAAAGGTCATAGGCTTTCAAAACTACTGGAGTTTTTTCCAAAAGAGCTTTGGACACGTTTTTTCGCCCAATACGGGTCTGCAAGTCATTGAAAGTTCCTATTTCTCCATTGGGATAGGGTAGGAGTTCACCATCCAAAACGGTTCCATCTGGAATGGTACCGATGAAAGCTTGAAACTCGGGATACTTGTCCGTCACCAATTCTTCACCACGACTCCAAACAAAAATTTCTTGGTTACGCAGAATGACCTGAGCGCGAATGCCATCCCATTTGTGTTCCGCAGACCATTCGGAAACATCACCCAAATCGGATACGTCTTCCTCAATGGCGTAGGCTAAATAAAAAGGGTAGGGTTTGGAGAGATAGTCACTTTCATTTTCTTCCAACACCAGTTGCTGAAAAGAAATCGTATTTGGGTCCCAATTGCCCATAAGCTTGTAAGCCAGCACGTCTTCGTCAAGCTCTGTAGCTTTTGATAGGGCTTTGGTCATCAATTTTTGACTTACGCCAATGCGAAATCCACCCGTAATCAACTTGGTGAAAACAAAGCGTTCGTAATAGTCCAAACAGGCCCAATTTTGAACGAGATAGGCTTTCTTTTCTTCTTCGGTTTTGGGTTTTAAGGCAATCATTTCTTCCAAAAACTGGGTCAAAGTCTTTTCAGTGCCGGTCTTTGAGTTGGGAACCACAAGAGCTATGGTTTCTGCCAAATCCCCCACGATATGATAGCTTTCTTCGAACAACCAACTGGGAATCTGTGAAAGTTCGGCGGCCCACTGGCGCAGTAAAGTGGTATTTACAGGTCGGGGCGGACGACGGTGGGAAAGAATAGCGATGGTCCAAACCTTGTCTCGGTCATGGGCAGTTTTGAAGTATTCCGCCAGTGCATTGACCTTGACATTGGTTTTGTTGGTGCTGTCCAACGTTTTTATCAGCTGCGCGAATCGTTTCATGCGGGCTCGGCGGTTTGGGAGTCTGAAGTATTGATTTCGGCCAGTTCCCCTTCGTATTGAGTGCTTTCAGTTCTTGCATCATAGCCCAGTTCGCGTAGGTAGCGCGAAAAGATATCGGTATATCCATGTGTACAAATGACCTTTTCTGCACCAGTCGCTTTTATGCTTTCCAATAAGCCATCCCAATCACAATGGTCGCTCAATACAAATCCTTTGTCAATCGCACGTCTTCGCCTAGCGCCTCGAAAAGTCATCCAACCACTAGCTGAAGCCGTAACGTACGGCACCATTTTTCGAATCCACGTGCTGCCGTGGGCGCTGGGCGGCGCCACTACAATGTTGCCCAATAGTTCTTCTTTTTTGGTGTCGCGCGTAATTAAGGTGGTTTCAGGTAAATCGACCAAAGGTCTGAGTACTTCGGTCATATTTTCTACCGAGCCATGGGTGTATATTTTTCCAATGGAAGTATCCAAATGCTTCAAAAGACGTTGTGCCTTGCCCAAGGAATACCCAAAAAGCACAGAAGTTTTTCCTTCAGCTTGATTCTCTGCCCACCAACCATTGATATCTTCAAATACCTCTTTTTGCGGTTGCCATTTAAAGGCAGGTAATCCAAAGGTGCATTCAGTGATAAAGGTGTGACATTTTACGTTTTCATAAGGCGTAGTGAGTCCGTCATCTTCAATTTTATAATCTCCGGTAAATACCCAAACTTCTCCTTGATGTTCAACCCGGATTTGGGAAGACCCCACAATATGACCTGCAGGATGAAAACTGAATTTGACGCCATTTATAGTAAAGGTCTCGCCCCATTCTTTTCCAGTGATGACGACCTTACCCAAGCGGTGCCTCACAATGGGGACGTTGCGATGATGGGTAATGTATTTTTTGTGACCCCAACGGCTGTGGTCTGCATGACCGTGGGAAATGATGGCTTTATCCACCGGTCTCCAGGGATCTAGGTATACGTCCGCGGGTTCGCAATAGATTCCTTTGTTAGTGAATTGGAGTAGTGGAGTGTTCATAGCGCCTTGAAATTACGAATTTCTTTAGTGGAAATTGCGCTTGGTTTCTTTTGCAAAAATTATATTTGCCATCAAATTAGTGTACATGCCTATTTTAGATTTATACGAGCACGGAGAGCAGCGAAAAAATTTGGCGCATTTTGCCACTTTGGCCAGTTTGGCATCGATTGATGGAGAAGTCAACGAAAAGGAGAAGGAAATTTTGGATAAGTTTGCCTTCAAGCTCAACATTACAAAGGCCGAGTACAAGGAGGTGATGAAGAAGGAGAACAAATACCCTATCGAAACACCACATAGTGCCGAAAAAAGACTACGTCGTTTGTTTGATTTTTTCAGCGTTGCTTTTGCAGACCATAGCGTTGATGACGATCAAATGAACTTGATTGAGAAATACGCGATTGGGTTGGGGTATTCTCCGGAAGGTGCCAAAACACTTATTGAAAAGTCGTATGCGATTTTTTGTGGTAAGATTGATTTCGAGGCGTACCAGTATCTTTTGGACCGTTAAGCTTTTGCGGCCATAAACGATTCTGCTTTTTCCACCATTTTCCTACTTCCGCAGAAAAACGGAACCCTTTGATGCAATTCGTCCGGTTGGATGTCCATTATGGGTATAAATCCGTCACTGGCTTTGCCATTGGCTTGTTCTGCTAAAAATGCCATAGGATTGCATTCGTACAACAGACGCAGTTTTCCGTTTGAGGCTTTGCTGCTTTTCGGGTATAGGTAAATGCCTCCTTTTATCATGTTTCTGTGAAAATCAGATACCAATGAACCGATATAACGTGAAGTATAGGGGCGGTCGCCCTCTTCCATTTGGCAGTACTTTATATAATCCTTGACGCCTTGCGGAAAATGAATGTAATTCCCTTCATTTACGGAATAGATTTTACCGGTTTCGGGGAATTGCATTTGTGGGTGCGAGAGATAAAAGGTGCCCAAGGCGGGATTCAAAGTAAACCCGTTTACGCCGTGTCCGGTGGTGTAGACGAGCATGGTGGAAGTTCCGTAAATGACATAACCTGCAGCAATCTGGTTACGGCCAGGTTGTAAAAAATCTTCAAGGGTCACCGGGGTGCCAACGGGAGTTACTCTTCGATAAATCGAAAAAATAGTTCCGACGGAGACGTTCACATCAATATTCGAAGACCCGTCGAGAGGATCAATCAATACGATGTATTTGTTCTGGTGTTTTTCATCAAAACTGTTGATGGCGATAAAGTCATCTTCTTCTTCAGAAGCAATTCCACAAACAATCTCTCGGTTCTTTAAAGTTTGAATGAACTTTTCGTTGGCCAATACGTCCAATTTCTGTTGGTTTTCCCCCTGAATATTGGTATCGCCCGCAGCCCCGATAATATCCACTAAACCTGCTTTGTTGACTTCGTGATTGACCACTTTTGCAGCCAAACGAATGCCATTCAGCAGTCTAGAAAGTTCACCAGATGTGTATTGAAATGAGTTTTGATTGGCTATGATGAATTCACCTAGGGTACGGTGCTGTTTATCAAACATGGGTAGGTGTTTTATAACACCGCAAATATCGGGTATTTTGTGATACTACATCGTTTTCGCCAAATCTTAATAATAGAAATATATAACTTTGAGTTTTATTTGTAACAATTATGGATTTTGAAATTCGAGAGGCGCATATTGAGGATATGGACCAAGTAAGTCGGTTGGTACAAGAACTGGCTGATTTTGAAAAAGAATCGCATGAAGTAGAGGTAACCGCACAACATTTAAGGACAGATGGTTTTGGGGATAATCCGCTTTTTCATTGTTTTGTGGCGGAAAAGGGTGATAAAATTGTTGGGATTGCCTTGGTGTATCCGAGATATTCCACTTGGAAAGGACCTGTAATTCATCTCGAAGATTTAATCGTGACCCAAGAAATGCGTGGCAAAGGACTGGGGTCGGCTTTGTTGGATGCGGTAGTGCACTATGCGGCGGAGCAAAAGGTAAAACGGGTAAGTTGGGAGGTTTTGGATTGGAACGAACCTGCGATTCAGTTTTACGAAAGCAAAGGGGCCAAAGTAATGCGGGATTGGGATGTGGTTCAACTCAATGCCAATGGAATTCAAAGCTATTTAAAGAATATAGAGGATTAGTAATCAACTATGAGGATATTTAAGTTCGGAGGGGCTTCCGTTAAGGATGCGGATGGTGTGAAAAACTTGGTTCGCGTTTTGCGCGAAGTGGGTTTTCAAGATACATTTTTGGTTATCTCCGCGATGGGTAAAACCACCAATGCCATGGAACGTGTGGTGGAAGCATACTTTGAAGATAAATCCAAAGTAACATCGACCATTCAAGAGGTCGTGGAGTATCATGAAAGTATCTTAAAGGAGCTCTTCTCAGAGGACAATCATCCGATTTATCAGAAGGTTAAATTGCTGTTTGAAGAGGTAAAGGGTTTTTTGGCGTGGAACAAATCCCCCAAGTATTCTTTCGTGTATGACCAAGTCGTGGGCTACGGCGAGCTGGTTTCCACAACTATTGTAAGCCACTATTTGACACAAGAAGGAATTCCGAATACCTGGCAAGATGTCCGCGAAATGATAAAGACTGACGCTTCCTATCGTGATGCCAAGGTAAATTGGGAAAAGAGTCAGCAGGCGGTCAATGTCCGTTTGGACAAAACCCAATTGAACATTACCCAGGGGTTCTTGGGAAGTGATGATAATAATTTTACCACCACCTTGGGTAGGGAAGGTTCAGATTACACCGCTGCGATTTTGGCGTATTGCTTGAATGCTAGTTCCGTGACCATTTGGAAGGATGTGCCTGGGGTTTTGAATGCCGACCCGAGAAACTTTGAGAAAACCCATTTGCTGCATCAGATTTCGTATCGGGAAGCTATTGAGTTGGCCTTTTATGGGGCTTCGGTCATCCATCCTAAAACCCTGCAACCTTTACAACGAAAAGAAATCCCCCTTCATGTCAAATCCTTTATGCATCCTGAAAAATCAGGAACCGTTGTAGGCAAGGGCAAGGGCATTGAACCTTTGGTGCCTTGTTTCATCGTCAAGAAAAACCAGGTGCTTCTAAAGTTGTCTTCATTGGATTTCTCTTTTATTATGGAAGATAATATCAGCGAGATTTTTGCCCTATTTCACCGGCATGGTATGAAAGTGGACCTTATCCAAAATTCTGCCATTAGCTTTTCGGTTTGCTTGGACAACAAGTTTGGTGGTTTGCCACAAATGTTGCAAACCTTGAAGAACAAATTCAAGGTGGTTTGTCATGAAGATGTTGCCTTGTATACCATTCGTCATTTTAATGATGATGCGGTAAAATCCTTGCAGAATGGCCGTTCAGTACTCGTGGAACAGCGTGGAAAAGAGACTGTACAACTCGTAGTGAAGTAAAGTTTTGCCCTGTTGTTTTGGGGTATCGCAGACCGCGTACAATTCCCTATCTTTACTTCTTACCTAATGCAAGCACTATGGGGTTGGTTTCCGCGAAGGAGGTCGCAAAAGTAATAGGCGTTAGCCGTTACGGAGTCTTCGGAACCTTTATTGGTTGGGTGTTAATGGTGCTGACCAAAATCACTACCATAAACCGTTTTTACAACAAAAACAAAAATCTTGAGACCCCTGAGTTCTTGGAATCCATCCTTGAGTACTACGAAATTGATTTTGAAATTCCCGAAGAGGACTTAAAGCGCTTGCCCAAGTCTGGGGCTTACATCACGATTAGCAACCATCCTTTAGGCGGAATTGACGGGGTTTTGTTGCTTAAACTGATGTTACAAGAACGGAAAGATTTCAAAATTATCGCCAACTTCTTGCTGCACCGTATTGCGCCCTTGAAGCCCTATATCATGCCGGTTAACCCTTTTGAAAGCCATAAAGACGCCAAAAGCAGTTTGATGGGATTTAAATCGGCACTAATGCACCTGAAAGAGGGCCACCCGTTGGGAATTTTCCCCGCTGGAGAGGTATCGACCTATAAAGATGGAAAGTTGGTCGTGGACCGCCCTTGGGAAGAGGCCGCTATCAAATTAATTCGAAAAGCTGAGGTACCCGTGGTACCCATTTATTTTCATGCGCGAAATAGTCGTTTGTTTTATCGCTTGTCCAAAATTCACGATGTTTTTCGTACTGCAAAACTCCCCTCCGAACTGACTACACAAAGTCGGCGACCGATTAAGGTACGGGTAGGGCAACCCATATCGGTAGCGGCGCAAAAAGAAGAAAAAACACTGGAAGAATTCACGGATTTGCTTCGTAAAAAAACCTATTTGTTGGCAAACCCTTTTGAGAAAGAAAGATTGATTGACAAAGTCCCTACCACATTAAAAATTCCAAAGTCACCCAAGAAAATTGCCACCGCGGTCAGTACAAAGGTGTTGGAAGGTGAAATTGAAAAGCTGCGTGAAAAGGGGTGTCGTATGCTGCAAAGTAAGAATTATGAGGTGTATTTGGCCCAGCAAAGAGACATGCCTTTTATTCTAAAAGAGATTGGAAGACAAAGGGAAATAACCTTCAGGGAAGTAGGAGAGGGGACCAATAATGCCATAGATTTGGATACTTTTGATTCGTACTATCATCATCTTTTCTTATGGGACGATTCAGACAAATGTATTGTTGGCGCGTATCGCATGGGCCTAGGTTCGGAGATTTTTGCAAAACATGGTATCGACGGGTTTTATCTTCAGGATTTGTTTCGTTTTGAACCGGAATTGTATGGAATGATGAGCAAGTCCATTGAAATGGGACGGGCCTATATCGTAAAAGAGTATCAGCAAAAACCCATGCCGCTTTTTCTGCTTTGGAAGGGCATCGTGCACACCACATTAAGGCACCCGGAGCACAAATATCTCATTGGAGGCGTTAGTATCAGCAACCAGTTTTCCAATTTTTCAAAATCCCTGATGATTGAATTCATGAAATCCAATTATTGGGATCCTTATGTGGCCCAATACATTCGACCCAAGAAGGAGTTCAAGGTGAAACTTAACGATGCGGACAAAGAGTTTATTTTTGATGAGACCCAAGCAGACTTGAACAAGTTCGACAGACTCTTGAGCGAAGTGGAACCAGGTAGTTTGCGCCTACCTGTATTGATAAAAAAGTATATCAAACAAAACGCAAAAGTAGTGGCGTTTAATGTTGACCCCCTCTTCAACAATTCGGTTGACGGATTAATGTATATAAAGATTGCAGATCTTCCCGAGAGCACGGTGAAGCCAGTTATGGAGGAGTTTCAAGCCGAGCTTGAACGGAAAAACCCTTAAAAGCCCGGAATTGAAAAGGACTACTCATTAATTGGTCAATTCCTCTTTGATAAAGTCGTAGCAGAATTCTTTGATTTCCTCTCGAGTGTTCAAAAAAGCTTCATGGATTTCCTCTGGTGTTCCCTTAACCTTTGAAGGGTCTGAAAAGTTATGGTGTAATCGGACCGCATTAGGAGCTGGAATAAACGGACAGTTCTCCTTGGCATGATCACATACCGTAATAATGTAATCCCAAACAATTCCTTCATACTCATCCACATGGTTGGAGGTATGCCCAGAAATGTCGATGCCGTCTTCCTTCATGATACTCACCGCCCCAGGATTCAAACCATGGGTTTCGATACCTGCGCTATAAATCGTTGCCATGGAATCTTGAAAGTCACTTAAATAGCCATGGGCCATTTGGCTTCGGCACGAATTTCCGGTACAGAGCACTAAAACGTTTTTCATGTTTTTGTTTGCTATTTACACTCCGATGCGAGTGCTTCGTTTTTCAAATAATAAATTGTCTTTCCAAATGCCATTGATTTTGGCAATGCGCTCACGTTTACCCAAGAATCGAAATCCGGCCTGTTCATGGAGCTTTATGCTGGCTTTGTTTTCTGGAAAAATCCCTGATTGCAAGGTCCAATAACCAGCTGCTTCACTTTTTCGAATCAAAGCCTTCAGCAGTGTAAGTCCTACTCCCTTGCCACGATGGGCCTGACCGATATAAATGCTGACTTCACCAACACCGCCATAGACACATCGACTCGATACTTGTGATAAAGCAGCCCACCCCATTAGGGTATTTTCCTGTTTGGCCACTAGCCTACAAGAAGCTTCATGTGCTTTGTCCCAATCTTCATAAGAAGGGGCCTGCGTCTCGAACGTAGCGATTCCGGTTTGGATACCTTCTTCATAAATCTTGGCTACTATTGGCCAGTCAGAAGGAAGCATGGTTTCAATGAGCATTACAAAGCAAATTAACAACAATCACTGTTGGGTCCGCAGCTGCTTACTGTTGTCTTTATGTTATGATTTTCAGTTTCCGAGACGGAAACTCCACACGTTTCTTTGGCTTTGCAATCTGTTTTTTGACTTGTCAAATGGAAGACCAGAGCGTTTTTGGCCATACTTGCGCCGGCTACGTGCATCTGCGTAGTGTGAAAGCTTTTGTTGCCATACTCAAATCGAATTTCAGCATCTTGGGTCATGGGTTTGATGCGGTCTACTTTCTTCAAAATACCTAATGCCTTCCCTGACTGCATGTATTCCGTCTTTCCAATTTCGGAAGGACTTTCCCATAGTTGTACTACGGTTTCTTTCCAAAAATCAGTACCCGCACCACAGTCCACGCTATCCACGGTAATATTTTTGATTTCAGTGATATGATAATTTGTTCCTACGTATTGCCCGGGTTGATATTCGAACAACAAGGCTTTGTCTCTATGGTCTTGTAGCAGACCCAAAAATTCTTTGGTTTTCATTGGATTCTATTAACAACAATTGAATTTGACATTTTGAAAAAATTCCCCGAAATGATTTTGAAAGGTATCCCAAGTGTTTTGGTCGATACAGTAGCAAAGATTTTTACCTTCAAAGGTCCCTTTGATGAGTCCAAGTTTTTTGATTTCATTCAGGTGTTGCGAAATGGTGGCCTGAGCCAAACCGATTTCGTCTACCAAATCATTGCAGATGCACCCCTCTTGCCTGCTGATGTATTCCAAGATGGCCACACGTGCTGGGTGGGACAATACTTTTGCTACGGAAGCGATTTGATTGTGTTTTTCGGAGAAGATATGTGTTTTGGATACCCCCATATAAAATTATATATCGCAATATTACGATAATAATATGAAAAACAAAAGCCAAGAGGAATTTCTTGGCTTAACATTTTATAAGGCCTTAAACCAATCTTGAAAATATTCACCCACCAAAAAGATAGGCTTTTTACTTTCGTTGATAGCTCCGATCAGACTCATTATCCAAAGCACAAGACCTAAAATCCAACCTACGAGATTGACCAACGGAATGATGGACAATACGATGGAAACCAAAAAGATGCCCAAAGTTTGTCTAATATAAAAGGATCCTACTTCGGTCTTGTTGCTACTGTTCATAATCAGTGCAATAATCCATCCGATAAAGGTCAAGTGAGCGATGATAGCCACCGTTTTTCCACTTTCGGGATTTTTGGGGTCAAACGCTTCTTTTACGTCTTCTTTGAATTCTTGGGCCGCCTCTTTTGCATCCTCGGCAAAATCGCTGGCTTTTTCTTTTGCGTTTTCAGCGGCTTCTTCCGCTTTGTCTCCTAAGTCTTTGTTTTCTTCAGACATGGTATTACATTATTTTGTTGGTTGAACAGCTTTAAAAGTAAGCATTATTTCTTTTGCTAAAGGAATGCTTTATCAACAGGCTCCCACAATTCTATCTTATTGCCTTCGGGGTCCAAAATCCAACCGAATTTACCATAATCATATTCCTCTACTTCTCCTACCACCTGTACCCCTTCGGATTTTAAGACTTTGAGGAGTTCATGCAAGTTTTCAACCCTAAAATTCATCATGAACTGTTTTTTGCTAGGCTGAAAATAGGTAGTATCATCCTTCATGGGACTCCATTGGGTCATGGCGTCATTGCCCTGTTCATCTTTCCACCAAAAGCTACAGCCATAGGCATCTGTGGGCAAACCCAAATGGGTTTTGTACCACTCTTTGATTTGGTCTGGGTTTTTGACCTTGAAAAAAAATCCCCCCAAACCGGTTACGCGCTTTTTCATTTGATTTTTGTATTAGGATGCGTTTCGTTGTTTTTCATATAGTGTTATCCAATCCGATGGTGTCATTTTTTGACAAAGCTCCCCAATAAGTTCGTATGGAATATGTTCAATTTTCTTGAAGCGAATACAGCTTTTGCCCATGTCCAGCTTGGTCGGCACGTGCTTGGGGTATTCTTGCACAAACCAATCTTTCAGGACCTTATTTGCATAAATCCCAGAATGGTATAGTGCCACATAGTTTTTTTGTGAAGCCACATTGATAAAAGGCAACGGCTCTTTGGGATTACAGTGGTACCCATCGGGATAAATGTCGTGCGGCACTACATACCCCAACATTTTGTATTGAATACACTCTTTGAACCCTTCGGGCAAATTTGCTTTTATGGTTTGCCGGAGTTTGTTCACCGCTAGTTGCCGTTCTTGCGGTATTGCGGCGATGTATTCATCCGGCGTTTGTGCATTTATGGTCATGATGTGGTCTATTTGCGTTGTAATATCCAAGCAGAAATCAATGAAATGATGAATCCGATAACGAATACCGTGACGGCCATGATACCAAAAGTAAATAGCGGATTCGCAAAGATTTCTTTCTGTGATTCCAGCAGGGCGAGTTGCGTTTTCAGTGCTTCTCCCGAAAGGCTTTCCTCAAGCGATGTTACGGATTCCATGTAATAGTTGTCCATGAATTCAGGATTGAGCACTTCTACATAGATGACATCCAAAATTCCGAAAACGACTGCGGTTATCAAGCTGATCAAGGTGCCTATGGTCAGAGCCTTTTTGAAGCTGACCTTACCCGCATTTTCACGTTCTCGATAGTATTTGATGCCGAAGAAAACGAAGGATAGCGATACTATCATGGAAGCGTATCCTAATATTTCTTGGGTTGTACGCGGAAGGTTTTCCAAAAGGTACCAGGTAGTCAAAAACAATGCACATATCATAATGGCACTGTATACACTGTAGCGAAGGATGGTGGTTTTCATAACGTTTACATATTGATTCCTTCAAAAGTAGGTTGGGGCACCTGGGAGACCTTCATACTAAAGTACCAATTTGATGGTACTTTGGTCGCATTCGCGCTAAATCGCTATGATATTGAGTTCTTTGGCGCGCTGTAATGCTTGCGTTCTGCGTTTGGCGTCAAGTTTGACCAAAAGGTTGGAAACATGGGTTTTCACCGTACTTTCCGAAAGGTGGAGGGTATCTCCAATTTCCTTGTTTGATAATCCCTTGGCAATTTGGACCAATACTTCGTATTCTCTTTTGCTTATGCCCAAATCATCCAATTTGCCCAAATTGATTGCTTTGGGTTCAAGATTCTTTTTGGATGCCGAACGGCGATTGATATAAAGCCCTATCCCAAAAAACACTATTGCAATTCCTGAAATCACATACTCAATACGGGAATTGCCTGAGGTGTATGAGTACGTGCTTATCTTAAAAAGAACGAGTAACGAAATGATGAGTGCAGAGAAAACGAAGATGGTCTTTTTCACTCTTTCAAGTTAACAAAATCTCTCTTTGATTTTGTCCACAATGGTTTGGGCCAATTTTTCATGACTTTCTATCGTCCAACCGGCAACATGAGGTGTTAATAATACATTTTTGGCCTTGCGCAAATATTTGAATGCCTTTGGTTTTTGTGCGAACATATTTTCGAACGATTTTTTTTCGTATTCCAAAACATCGAGGCCAGCTCCAAGAATTTTTTTCGCCTTTAATCCAGCAACCAAATCTTGCGTCACCACACATTTTCCTCTTGCCGTATTGAGTAACCAAAAGGGTTTATGGAATTTTTCAATGAACTCGGTATTGACCATTCCTACGGTAGTTTCGGTTTCGGGTACATGCAGGCTTACCACATCCGACTTTTGTTGGAACTCCATAATTCCAACTTGGCGTGCATTGTCATCTCCAACCCCCCCAACAATGTCGTAGCAAATCACTTCCACATCAAAGCCTTGTAGTTTTTTAGCGAATGCTTTGCCCATATTACCGTAGCCGATAATACCAACGGTTTTTCCGTCAAGTTCAACACCTCTATTTTGCTCACGCTGCCATTTCCCTTTTTTGACTTCGCGGTTGGCCTTGACCATCTTGTTCATCACGGCCAACAACATGCCCAGCGCATGTTCCCCCACTGCATTGCGATTGCCCTCTGGGGCAGATGCTAAAAAAATATCTTTTTGTCTCGCGTATGCCGTATCAATATTTTCCAAACCGGCACCTACGCGACCGATGAACTTGAGTTCTGTGGCCTTATCCAAAAAAGTTTGGTCTATGGGGAATCTACTTCGCAGAATAATACCATCGTATTGCGCTATTTTGCCTTCGATGGTTTGTTTGGAGGAGGTGTAATCTTCATGGTTTTCGAAGCCAAGGGCTTCAAACTGCTCAATGAGCAAGGGATGGTTGGTGTCAAGATGAAGAACTTTCATAACAGTTGGTCTGGTTTGCAATGTACAATTTCCGCAAGTGTTTTTATAGACCGCTGAAGTACGAACGTATACAAACGGTCGAAAACCTTTGGGTTATCGCTTACTTTTAAAGGATTAATCTGAGTATGGGACAATTTACAATTTGGGATATCTTTTGGGTACTGGGTATCGCCCAAGGGCTGTTTTTAACGATTACCTTGCCTACGGTGCACGAAAAGAACACCAAAGCCAATACCGTTTTGGCCATGCAACTGGGAATGGCCAGTCTGATGTTGTTCGCCAAATTGGCGATTTACAAGGCGGAGACCTTTTGGGTTTTGCAACGCACGATATTGATTGAACCCTTCATTTTTTTATATGGTCCTTTGGGCTATATCTATCTAAGAAGACTATTGCACAAGGATAGTTCAGGGTATCAATTGCCTTGGCCTCACTTCGTATTGGCAGCCCTTTATGGTGGATACTTGATTTACCTTAACATTTTACCCACTGAGGTTTTTCAACAACAATATATGGCAGGGGTCTATTGGATTCCTTTTGCCATCGCGGAAACACTCGCACTTCTGCAAAACATCTTTTATTGGTTCAAATGCCGAGGGCTTATCAATCGATATAGCTATCAAACGAAACAGCAACTCTCCTTCAATCAAAGTACCATGGCCTTTATTAAAGTGATACACGGCGTGGTGTTGATGGTATTGTTGTTTTGGGTGGCCAGCTTTGTGGGGTCCTATGTTTTTTGGGTTTCTTTGGGTTGGATTACGTATAATAGTGTATGGATTGGTATTCCCATCTTGATTTATATCGTTGGATATTATGCCCTGCGACAACCTGAAATATTCAGATTGCAATTGCCAGAAGGAGACTCCTCCAAAATCCAAAAAAACCGTTTGAACGAGCAAGAAATCTCAACCTTGAAGAAAGGGCTAGAAGGCATAATGCAGCAAGAGAAATTGTATTTGGAAAACGAATTGACCCTGGCCCAGCTTGCTAAAAAAATTGGAACCACAACAAATAATCTTTCTTGGTTGCTCAACAACGTATACCAAAGTAATTTTTATGACTTTGTGAATACCTATCGTCTGGAAGCCTTTTTAGACAAGGTAAAAAACAAGGAACACAAGCATCAAACCTTGTTGTCGCTTTCCATGGAGGTAGGGTTCAATTCCAAATCCACCTTTAATAAAGCATTCAAATCCATTTTTAAGGATACGCCCAGCGCTTACATTCGAAAAATAGAGGTATAATCCGTGCAACTGTATACAAGACGTCGATTTGACTTCTTTTTTAGGATAATCTAGTGTTGAATTTAAAAGATATATCCTATGAAAAATTTCAGCCTTACACCAAGCTTTACAAAACTCATTTGGTTTTTAATGGTATTGCCGCTTTTGAGCTCATGTACCAAAGACTATATCGGCGATGTTGCCGATAAAGCAACCGTCGAAACCTTAGTAGCGGATTTTCCCGCGAATGATGGACTATCTCTTGACCGACGTGGAAACATTTTTGCCAGTAACTTTCAAAACTTCCAAGGAACCCAAATCATTAAGACCAATCCAAAAACGGGAGAATTTGAAGTAGCGGTAGACAGTCTTGCGGCACCTACTGGAAACGCTGTGGACCGTCAAGGAAACATTTATGTAGTGAACGCCGTCCGTTTGGTTTCACAAGATCCCTTTATTACCGAAGGAGATGTGGTCAAAATTTCAAAAGATGGTACAAGAACCCTTCTGGCTACGTTGCCTGGCTTCCCATCTGGACTGGCACTTGACCGTCATGGCAATGCCTTTATTTCCAATTTTGATTTTCCTGGGGTGCATAAAATCACTCCGGATGGGGAAGTAACCCTTATTGCCGAAGATGCTAGACTGCGGGGCGGGGTTGGTATCGATTTTGACAATAAAGGGAATTTGTACGTGGGGAATTTCAACACTGGTGAAATCGTAAAAATTACGCCTCATGGTGAAATATCTGTTTTAGCGACAATTCCAACCGTAGTCCAAAATTTCGTGATTGGTTACATTACTTATTTTGGTGGGTCTTTGTTTGCTACCGCAGCGGGTGAAGGAGTCATCTATCGTGTGACCTTGGATGGTGAAGCCAGCATTTTTGCTGGAAACGGTGTCAAAGCTCGAGTAGACGGTGCATTGACCGATGCTTCCTTTGATATTCCCAACGGCATTACCGGAGACCCTTTGCGCAAGGTTTTATACGTAACGGATTTTAGCAACGATGGAAGTTCATCCCTACGAGCGATTCGATTGAAATAAAGCATAATTGAGGATTCCAAGGGTGCCTTACCTACTCAGATAACCAAGCGGGCGCCTTTGGAAATTCCTAGTAGCCAGGGAAGGGGTAACTTAGATTTGCCCCTTTTTTGATTGGATTAAATTCAATTGGAGAAAAGTTGAAACTATATGCCCAAGACCAACTTGGCAATGAAGAAGTAAATCAAAATACCAAAAATATCATTGCTGGTCGTGATGAAAGGACCTGTTGCAATGGCAGGGTCAATCCCTCTTTGGTTCAAAAACATAGGGATAAAGGTGCCAATGATTCCTGCAACTACGATAACAACAATTAGTGAAATGGATATCGCCAATGCCGTATTGAAATCTCCTTTCCATAACCAGGTAAAGAGGAGTAGCAATAGAGCTAAAATCACCCCGTTCAGCAAGGCCAATAGCATTTCTTTCCATAAACGATTGGCAATACCCCCTTTTAAATCATCATTGGCCAGACCTTGTACGATAATGGCGCTGGATTGCACTCCGACATTTCCAGCCATGGCAGCAATCAATGGCGTAAAGAAGAACAATATGGCATGTTTCGCTATCATTTCTTCAAAACCACCCATGATGGCCGCTGCACCAAGCCCCCCGAAAAGTCCCAAAATCAACCAAGGTAAACGGGCACGGGTAAGTTCCCAAATACTATCATCCGCTTCCACGTCTTGGGAGATACCCGCGGCGAGTTGGTAATCCTTGTCGGCTTCTTCTCGAATTACGTCTACGATGTCATCAATGGTAATCCGTCCTACCAAACGGCCAATCTCGTCCACGACTGGAATTGCTTCCAAGTCATATTTGGACATGATTCGGGCTACTTCCTCCCCCTTTTCATTAACATTGACGGCATCCACTTTGGAAATGTATACATCTTTAATATGGGTTTTGGTAGATGTAGTTAAGAGGTCTTTTAAGGAAAGCCGACCTTTCAATTTGTCATCATCATCCACCACATAAATGGAATGCACCCGGGTTACGTTTTCGGCCTGGGCCCGCATTTCTTTCACACAGGTCAGCACGTTCCAATTCTCATTTACCTTGACCAATTCTTTGGCCATAAGCCCCCCTGCCGAATCCTCATCATAGCGTAAAAGGTCGACAATGTCTTTGGCGTGTTCCTTATCTTCGATTTCGGAGATAACGCGTTGGACGATTTCTTGTGGAAGTTCACTGACGATATCGGCCGCATCATCGGTATCGAGTTCTTCCAACTCTCCGGCAATTTCTTTGGCAGATAAGTTATTGAGTACGGCTTCCCGCACATCCTCATCCATTTCGGCAAGGATGTCCGAAGTTTTTTCACTGTCTAGAAGCTTGATGAGGTAGGTGGCTTCGTCAATGGTGAGTTCATCCGCGATTTCAGCAATATCCGCGTAGTGGAACTCCTTCATCATGGCCCGTAACCCCACGTTCTTTCGGTCCGAAATGAGTTCCCTTATTTCGACTAAAAGCTCGTCTGTAAGTTTAAAGGGGGTCATGTTCTATTCGCTGGGTCAGTGAGACAAAATCGGCTACGGCAAGTCGCTCTGGACGTTGGTCAAATATAGTATCTTCTTTTAGATTATCAGAAAGATTGAAGGTTTTCAAACTGTTACGTAACGTCTTTCTGCGTTGGTTAAAGGCTACTTTGACTACTTTAAAGAAAAGACGTTCGTCGCATTCCAGTTTTAAGGATGGTTTTCGAACTAATCGCAGCACCCCAGATTGTACCTTGGGAGGTGGGTCAAACACCTGCGGATGGACCGTAAATAGATATTCTGCCTCGTAAAACGCTTGCACCAAAACCGATAGAATTCCGTAGGTTTTGCTACCGGGTTTTTCACAAATGCGTTGCGCTACCTCCTTTTGGAACATTCCAGTGAACTCTGGAATCTGAAGTCGGTTTTCCAATACCTTGAAAACAATTTGACTTGAAATATTGTAGGGAAAATTTCCTGTGACCGCAAAAGGTTCATCACCGTAGAGTTGTTGCAAATCAAACTTTAAAAAGTCGGCTTCAAGAACGTTGAGTCGGTTGTTTTTCTCTAACACATTGGGATGTTCAAGCGGAAAAGTATGATTGAGATATACAATGGATTCTGGGTCGAGGTCCATGGCCACAAGATCTACCTTTCGGAGCAAGAGATACTTTGTTAGTACGCCCATTCCCGGACCTATTTCCAATACGTTGGCATACCCCTTCAGGGTCAAGGTTTCGGAAATCTGCTTTGCGATGTTCTCGTCCTTTAGAAAGTGTTGCCCCAGATGCTTTTTGGCCTTGACGGCAGAGGGTTCTTTTGCTCCAGAAGACGATCGGGACCGATTGCGGTCAAACTTTTTTTTGTTTCGTTTGGACACGGAGCGTTTTTATGCAAGTTACAGGGAATTTTAGAAAAACCGTTGTAGGTTCTTTTTGTAGTAATCGGCGCTAAACTCAGCGCTTTTTGTGGAATTTTCCGTGAAGTTTCCGCCCTGCTCTATGTAAAAATACTCAAGTCCCGAAGTGAACGGGTCAGGTAGAATCGAGGTATAATCGATGGAACCATTTCCTAGTTCGGTATAATCACGCGATACTTTGTGCATATCTTTCAAATGCCACATTACGTAGCGATTGGGATGCTGTTCCACAAGCTTTTTGGGATTCGTTTTTTGGGCATGCATTACCCAATACATATCCATTTGAAGCTTCACCAAAGTTGGGTCGGTTTCCTTCACAATAATATCATAGCCCGTTTGGGCATCGTCCAATAGGTCGAATTCGTACCCATGGTTGTGATACGCAAATCCCAAGCCTGCTTTGGTCACGTGTTCACCAGCAAGATTGATTTTCTCGGCTGCCTTTTTGAAGCCATCAACTGTTCGAAATTCTTCTCCAATAATGGGCCAGGTGATGTAATTGCTATTCATAGCCAACGCTCCTCCGATACAGGTATCGAGAAATTGCTTGAAGGCGTCATCCGATTGGGCAATAAAGGGAGAAAATACATAGTGCCCGCTGCTGAACGTAAGCCCAAGGTCGTCCAAACGGTTTTTGAATTCTTTTAAAGGAAATCCGTAGTAGGTGTTTTTGTCTGCATCAAAACCATAGTGCTCAAAATCTTCGTACCCCATTTTTTTCAATGCTTTAAGCGTGGCCATTGGATTTTCTGCCATCGCATCACGAATGGAAAAAAGCTGGTACCCCAACTTGAATTTTGGATTTGAAGCATTCATAAATGACATCATGGGAAGGGTTGTAGCCATACTGGCAGCACTGCTTAGTTGTAAAAAGTTACGTCGATTCATTTGAATTGCGGTTGGGTTTGATTCATTTTAAAAGCCAAGATTCGCCTATGGAATTTGCTGACTGACGATTTCAAGTTCTGTGCGAAAAGCTACGAATTTGTCGGCAAAACGCTTTAATGCTTCTTGTCGCAATACTTTGGCATTTTCATTATAATAGCGGTCCAAAGTGTCACGGTCTTTTGTGGTGTATTGTACGGAGTAGGTCGTTCCGCCTAGCTCTTCTTCTACCAAGACCTTGGTCATTTTGGCGTGGGAAAACTTGCCAGTGGCCAACATATCAGGAATATGTTTGTCCTTCATCCACAATAACCATTCGTCATGAACCGTATCGTCAATGTTTATGGTGACATTATAAATCAGCATGAATTGTGCTTTGAAGGTCTAAGGTAACGTAAATCAATTGACCACATCGCCTCGCAAACGTCTGAAATGCTTCCGCGCTTTTGGGAAGTAATAGCTGTTTGGATAATCGTAAATGATTTTTTCGTAATGCTCCTTGGCTTTTTCAGGAAGATTCAGTTGGTTGCGGTACAATTCGCCCAGCGCAAAATGGGCATCGTCCGCTAAAATATCGTTGGCATAAAATTCCACTATTTTTTGATAGTTGAACTTTGCTTCTTCAAACTTTCCTTTGCTTTCCAAAAGTTCTCCTTGCTTCAGCAGCGCTTCATCCTCTATTTTTTCACCCTTGTGGTTTTCCAAAATATCATTCAGGATTTGAATGGCTTCTTCGGTTTTATTTTGATAGGCAAACAGGTCGGCGCGCGCGAATTTTTTGAGTGCGGTTTGGGTTGAATCCTCAAGGGAATTATCAGAAATAATTAAACTGAGTTGCATGGCGTCGTTGGCGATGAGCTGCGAAGTTGAACTACGCAACACCTTGAGTTGTGTCAAGGCCCAATCAAAGTCCCCTTTGTAAAAACTGGTTTGTGCCACTTTGAAACGTGCATCTTGACCCAGCACATCGTTTTTTAGACTTCGTTGCACTTGGGTAAAGGTTATCAGGGCTTGATTGAATTTTTGGTCGTATACCAGAATATCGCCTAAAGCCATTTTTATTCTGGCTTTGGTCATTCGGTCGAGGTTTGGTTCCAAATTCTCTTTCAATAATACAATCGCTGGTGCAGGGGTATTCTTTTTAAAGGTTAGAAAATCCGCATAGGCTATCTGAAGGTATTCCGTTTGTGCGATAGCGGCATACTCTTCCAAAAGAGATTGAAATTTTTTGTCAATGGTTGGGTATTCTTTGGGAGCCGCATCCAACAGCTTGATTTCGATGCGTTGTAGTTCGGCATTCAAAATGGTTCTGGGATAACGTGCGTTTTCAACAATAAAAGTAAAAATGTCATTGGCAATATCCGTTTCCGAGTCGTCCAAAGCAATGCTTCCCAAACTTTCCATTCGTTCCATGCTGGGTACTTCAGAGCGTTTGATTATCGCCTTTTCTTGGGTAAAGGCGCTTTTGTATTGTTTTTGTTGGATGAACAACCAGCTCAACAACTCATTCCAAAGGACATCTGGTTTTTGTTGCGCGTTTTTCAAAAGCACTTTTTTGAGCAAAAGGTTGTTGGGGTCTTGCGGGTCCTCTGAAATAAAGGCATCCAGATTTCGCAGGATGCTTGACGTGGATGTCTTTCCTTCCTCGATAAGGTTTAGGTAAGATTGGTACATTTTTTCCAAATCCCCCTTCTCCCCATAAATTCGAGCGAGCTGAAAATTGTATTTCAAATCAGGTTTGAGCACCATGGCCAATGAATAGGCTTCAATGGCCTCGTCCAACAAGGCATATTTTTGAAAACGATACCCTACGCTATACCCAAAATTTGGATTCTCACGGATTTTATCCAATGCAAGCGCATAATATTGAGAGGCTTCTTCCGGTTGTTGTTTTAGTGTGAAATTATAACCCAACTCAATCAAGAAAGTAGGAAATACATAAGGGTCTTTTATCTTCCGCAGTAAAAAGGCTTGCGCGTCATCATAGCGTTCGAGCTGCTGATAACAGTTTATCAGGCCTTCGGCAAAATCGGTACGGCGTGGATTTTTTTTAACCAGTTTTTCAAAATAGACTACGGCCTTGTCGTAATCCCCATCATTCATGTATTGTTTCGCCAAAAAATCTTCTTGGGCTTTCATCCCAGAAATGGCCAAAAACAATATCCAAAGAAATGTCCAGCGCATACGCTAAGATAACGGGGCACTTTTAATATTCGTGTTAATGATAAGCGAAATGCTCAATCTATTCGGTCAAAACCACAATAGGGGACCAAAACCTCAGGAATTTGAATACCCTGTTCATCTTGATAGTTCTCAAGGATTCCTGCCAAAACCCGTGGCAAAGCCAAAGCACTTCCATTTAAGGTATGGGCCAATTGGCTTTTACCTTCTTTGTTTTTGAATCGTAGCTTCAAGCGGTTGGCTTGATAGGTTTCAAAGTTGGATACTGAACTAATTTCCAACCAACGATCTTGTGCGGTAGAAAAGACTTCAAAATCGAAGGTTAAGGCTGAAGTGAATCCCAAGTCGCCTCCACATAAGCGAAGTATACGATAGGGCAGTTTCAAGTCTTGCAAAATGACCTTTACATGTTCCACCATTTGGTCCAAGGCTTGGTATGAGTTGTCTGGATGTTCGATGCGAACGATTTCAACCTTATCAAATTGGTGCAAACGGTTCAACCCACGAACATGCGCGCCATAACTTCCTGCTTCCCTTCGAAAACAAGGGGTGTATCCCGTGTACGTGATGGGAAAGTCCTTCTCCAAAATCAAATCGCCTCGATGCAAATTGGTAATGGGGACTTCTGCGGTAGGGATAAGAAACAGGTTATCCTCCCCGATATGATACATTTGGCCTTCTTTATCCGGTAGCTGTCCTGTACCATAACCAGACGCTTCATTGATGAGCAAAGGCGGTTGCACTTCGGTATACCCCGCTTCAGTGTTTTTATCCAAAAAATAAGCAATCAAAGCGCGTTGCAACTTGGCACCCTTTCCCTTGTAGACTGGGAAACCGGCTCCTGTGATTTTTGAACCCAGCTCAAAATCAATCAGGTCGTATTTTTTGGCTAATTCCCAATGGGGCAAAGCACCCTCAAAAAGTTGTGGAATTTCGCCTTCATTGTAGATTTCTTCGTTGTCATCCTCGGTGCTTCCCTTGGGAACGGAGAGATGCGGAACATTGGGAATTACATACAGGGCCTCTTCCAGCGCCTTTCCTGCTTCATTCAACGCTTCAGTAAGGGTTTTGGAACTTTCTTTCAAAGTTCTTGTTTTGGCTTTTAGCACTTGGGCTTCATCTGCTTTCCCACTTTTGAAAAGGTTGCCAATCTCTTTGGAAAGGGAATTGGCTTCTGCTAGCGTACTATCCAATTCTGCCTGGATGGAACGCCGCTTTTCGTCTAGCGAAAGGACTTCGTCAACCATGGCCTGCCCCTCTAGGTTTCGTTTGCCTAACGCTTGAATAATATCCTCTCGATTTTCCCGAAGATTCTGTAATTGTAGCATGGGTTATTTAATGAAACGCAAATGTACGTGAATCCGAAAAAGGGAACCAACATTTAAGGCTTCGGAGAAGGCAGAATCCACTCATTGTGCGAAAAATGTTTCCAAGGAACACTGGCCAAGTCGACTTCGGGGTCAATAAACATGCTGTACTTGCCCTGATTGACCTTTACGCGGTTGGTTACGAATACCTGGATGTCTTTTCCTTCCTCAGCGTATTCTTTTTTCAAATATTGCGCGAATTGCCAAATGAAATCTGGGTAGCATGCTACGCGTCTTCGTTGTTTTTTGGTGAGATGGTCATCGAGTTTGACGATTTCAACCTTACCATCTGCTTTGTTGACAATGCGAACGCTAATGGAACCTGCTCGTGAGCGTAACATCATCCGCCAGCTTAAACGATGCCCCTCTTCTGTCCACAATACGTCATCTGGGAAAGTGTGATGTCGCAAAGGGAGCAATAGCTGTATGATAAGGTAGGTAGCCATCCCGCCTAGAAGCCATTTGTAGTTTTTGGGTAATTCTGGTTTTTCATCAATGACCACTTCCTTGGTTCGCAAGAAGATGCGACGAATGGTTTGTGGAGGGTAAAAAAACACAATAAAAGCGAGTGCCAGATAGGGGAAAATACCAATCCCGAATACGATACTATTGAAGAGGTGAAAGAAAATCGAAAGAATGAACGCCGGTTTTCGTGTAGGCTTCCACAACAACGCTGGCACGACCAACAAATCAAAGAGAATTCCAAAAACCGCAATAGCGGTATGTACCCATTTTTGCTGAAGGAACTCACCAATGAGGTAATACTCCTTTTTGGAACGCATCAAGATTTCGATGATGCTAAAATCCAACCAATCCCCATACAACTTTGCCACGGATGCATAGGTGTACACGATAAACAACTGGGCGATAATAAACCATCGCACATAGTTGGGCATGCTGTTTGTTTTGATGGAAGGATTCCGCTTGCTATCCAAAGATGCATCCCGGTTTGCCGGAAACAATGCCATGATGAAGGCCAATAACATCAACAAATAATAATGGTTATTGTACGAAGTCTTTTGCATTAGGTACACCCCTGCCCACATAAAAGCGAAGGCAAAAGCGCTGAAACGATAACGGTACCCTAAGGTGATGAGAACGCCTAAGGTGCCCATTACGGCAAAATAAAAGTACATGCCATTGCCGGGTAGCGGCTGTAAAAACTCAAAACCAATAAAATTGAAGGTGAACTTGGGTTCAACCAATGTGCGTCGCACCCATCCTGTCATGATGGCCCCATAACATTCTGCACTGACCAAAAGGCCATAAAAAATTCGAAATACTACGAGTTGGGCGTTGTCTATTTTTTTGAAGAGAAAATCAAGCATCATCATTTCGGGTAATAAGTTCCATGGATTTTTGCTTGTCTTTCTTAAGCTGTTCGCGGAGTTCGTCGGTGGAACCAAATTTATGTTCATCCCTTAATCGATGTAACAAAGCCACGCTGATTTTTTTGCCATAAAGGTCTCCGTCAAAGTCAAAAAAGTTGATTTCAATGCTTTGTTTTTCTCCAGAAACGGTTGGATTAAAACCTATGTTCATCATGCCATAATGCATGTGATTGTCCAATACACCCTTAACCACATAAGCACCATTCTTTGGAATGAGTTTGTATTCCTGAGCTATTTGAAGATTCGCCGTGGGAAAACCAAATTCGCGCCCTAAGCCTTTCCCTTTGGCAATAGTACCGCTTAAGGTATAGGGATAGCTCAAAAAGGCATTGGCCGTTTCGATATCTCCTTCAGAAAGCGCATTTCGGATTTTAGTGGAACTTACCGAGATTTCATCAATTTCTTGCGCTGGAATCTCTTCTACGGCAAAATCCAGTGTACTACCGAAAGAGACCAAATCTTGAATATTGGCATTTCGGTTCCTGCCGAAACGATGGTCGTAGCCAATTACCACTTTTTTACATTGTAAGGTGTTGACCAAAACATCCCTTGTGAATTCCAATGCCGATAAACGAGAAAACTCCTTGGTGAAGGGATGAATGACCAAATAATCGAGACCTAAATCCTTAAGGATGGCCTTCTTTTCTTCAAGCGTATTCAAGAGTTTGATGGAGGTATCTTTTTGGAGTACCATGCGCGGATGCGGGAAAAAGGTCAACACCGTTGAACGCAATCCTGCAGATTTGGCACTATTTATGAGGCGTTCCAAGATAGAACGGTGCCCAATGTGCACACCGTCAAAGGTGCCAATGGTCACACAGGTTTGAAACGTACTCTTGAACTGGGAAATACCTTGTATTGTCTCCACAAATGAGAAAATAAAAAAGGCTTATTTTTGATAATTCGCTAACCTCTTATGTATGAAGGCTAAATTACACCTTGTTTACGCAATTACCATATTTTTAACTGCCTTTTACACCCACGCCCAACAAGATTATTGGAAACCAGTAACATCCGATTCCAAATCGACCACTGTTAACCTAACGGCCCAGAAAGGGAAACAGAAATACTTCACCCTCGAGGAGGCCGTTTTCAAAAATGCATTGGGGCAAGGGCAAGCTTCTTCTTTAGAGCATAGCATAATGGTGCCTGACCATACGGGGCAAATGCAGCTATTTTACGTTCGTGAGACTTCAGTGCTCCATCCCGATTTGGCAAAAAAATATCCAGGAATAAAATCCTATACCGGACTTAGTGCGGATAAAAAATTGCGTCTGAAACTGAGTAGCTCGCACAAAGGTATTCAGGGAATGATCGTAAAACTCTCCAACCAAAGAACAGACTACATCGCTAGAGAAAAAGGGTCCGATGCTACGTACCGCGTTTATGAAAAGGCTGTAATAAAAGCGATGGGATTTGACTGTGCGACCAAAGAACAGACAAGTGATGCAGGCAGAACATTGTCGCCTCTAGTAGATGATATGAACCTAAGAAGGTTTAGAATTGCCGTATCAGTAACCGGAGAGTATACTGACTATCACGGCGGAACGGTTGCGGACGCCTTGGCCGCTATTAATGCCACCCTAACTCGAGTGAACCAAGTTTTTGAAAATGATTTTGGGGTGACTTTGGAATTGGTGCCCAACAATGATGAAATTATTTTTACGGACCCCGATACTGACCCCTATTCCGGAAATTTGGTCGCCCAGTCACAAACCACTATCAATGGCACGATTGGCGCTGGAAATTATGATGTAGGTCACCTCTTTAATAGGGTAGGGCAAGGTCAAGATAACGGGAATGCGGGTTCCATAGGAACGGTTTGTAGGGACAATTTAAAAGGAGGAGCTTTTTCCGCGGCTTTTGAGCCTGAAGGAGACACTTTTGATATTGATTATGTTGCCCACGAGATTGGCCACCAGTTTGGGGCAAATCATACATGGTCATTCCAGTCGGAGGGAACAGGGGTACAAGCCGAACCCGGAAGTGGAACCACCATTATGGGGTACGCTGGAATTGTGCCTGGGGACAACGTTCAGCTCAATAGTGACGACTACTTTCATTACAACAGTATTTTTCAAGTGCAAGGGTATTTGGGAACCATTGGTTGCGGTCAAAGCCAGGCCATAACGAATACGCCTCCAGTGGTAGTCCCTTCTGACAATTTCAACATTCCTATTGGAACCGCCTTTTTCTTGGAAGGTTCTGCTTCGGATAGTGATGTTGGCGATGTGTTGACCTATACTTGGGAATCCATAAATGATGGAGTGGTTACCAGCAATACGTTTGGTCCAGAACAATCTTTGGGTTCAAATTTCAGGTCTTTGCCGCCAACCACAGAACCCATCCGTTATTTTCCAAGGTTAAGCCGTGTTTTAAGCGGTAATTTGGAACAAGAAAATCCCATCACCAATGGTGCGTGGGAAACGGTTTCCAATGTACGACGCGATTTACGATTTGCGCTCACCGTTAGGGACAACGCCCCTGGAGGTGGACAAGTGGTAGCGGATTTGGTGGATGTAAGTGTTTTTGAAAGTGCAGGTCCATTTACGGTACTATCCCAAGGTGGCGGAGAAGATTACGCAGCCGGGTCGGTTCAAGACGTGCTTTGGGATGTTGCCAATACCAACGCAGCACCCATCAATACCGAAAGTGTGGATATCTTATTAAGTATTGATGGCGGGAATACCTTTTCCATCGTATTGGCTGAAGATACCCCAAATGATGGCGAAGAAAGCATTCAATTACCAGGTGATTTGACCACGGAAGCCAGGATTATGGTACGAGCAGAAGGAAATGTATTCTATGCTGTAAACGCCGATAATTTCACCATTTCTGCGGCTAATGTGGCTCTAAACGTAAACGACTTGTCTTTTACGGCATGTCCTCCCGCAGATATCGATGTTCCTTTTACCTATGAAACCTTTTCAGGGTTTAGCGAAACTTCAACTTTTGCTTTTGTAGGTCCTACGAACCTTAACGGGGTCTTTGTTCCGGCCACCGCATCGGCAAATGGTACCCCGGTAACCTTAACGCTGTCCAACACGGCCAATGTTACTCCCGGAAAATATGAGGTGACATTGCGAGCCACTTCTGCCTCGCAAACCACTGAAATCACCATTGATGTTATCATTAACGACGTTACTTTTCCCACGGTGGTATTGACTGAACCCTTAAATGCCGCGACGGGCGTGAGTTTGGCACCCACCCTGAAATGGGATGCGAATCCAATCTATGAGCAATATGAAGTTGAAATTGCTACCGATGCTGGTTTTACAAACGTTGTTGATTCCGCAACCCTTTTTGCTACTGAATATGTTGTGCAAGATTTGATTTCACAGACCGAATACTTTTGGAGAGTACGCCCTATCAATACCTGCGGAACAGGAACTTTTGGAACCCCCTTTAGTTTCACCACTGAAATTATAGATTGTAAAAGTTTCGAAACGTTAAACGTGCCGCAGACTATTGCGATTACGGGCAATGTGCTCATCACAGCGGAAATTCAGGTGCTTGATGATATTCCTATTGCAGATTTGGATGTTGACCTAGTATTGGAGCATACCTTCGTTTCGGATTTGAGTATTGATTTGATTTCGCCTTCGGGAACCCGTGTGAACCTTATCAACGGTCTTTGTGGAGATTTGCAAGACATTGAAGCCCGATTCGATGATGAAGGCTCCGAGCTTCAATGCGATGCCAGTGGTACGGCAATTACAGGACCGACACGTCCCCTGGGTAAGTTGAGCGCATTCGATGGAGAATCTACATTTGGTGTTTGGAGGTTGGAAGTATTCGACAGTCAGCCCGGAGATGGCGGTGCGCTCATCAATTTTGGATTGAGTGTTTGTGCGCAGGGCGAGTTCAGACCCGATGCCGATGAAGATGGTGTTTTTGATGATGGAGATGACCTTTGTTTGGGAACACCACCTGATACGGAAGTTGATGCTACAGGCTGTCCCGTATTCCGATTACCTGCCGATAATTTCCTTGTGGAAATTCAAAGTGAATCCTGTAGGTCGAGCAATAATGGGTCCATCACGGTCACTGCTGTGGATACGAATTTGATGTATACCGCGACCTTAACGGGTTCAAGTGGTCCTCTAACGCAAGATTTTACAGATGAAGTCGTTTTTTCCAATCTTTCAGCCGAAACCTATACGCTTTGCTTTACCGCAACGGACGGAACCAATATTTACCAAGAGGTTTGTTTCAATGCAGAACTCGTTGAACCCGAGCCGCTGTCCGTACTGACTTCTTTACAGGGTGGAGTATTGACCTTGGAGCTTCAAGGTTCGGAATTGTACAACATTGAGTTGAATGGATGGGTATCCCAAACCAGGGAATCGAAAGTGGATTTAAACCTTGAAGGGGGGCGAAATACTGTTCGGGTATTTACCAATCTTCCATGTCAGGGAGAGTTCTCCGAACAATTGATGATTCCTTTTAATGGTACGCTTTATCCCAATCCAACCACCGAAGCTACAAGAATTTGGCTGGAAGAAATTCCGCCAAACCTCTCGGTTTCGATATTTGATTTAAGCGGAGCAGGAGTTGATGTTCCCAATCCAACCTATGAAGGCAATGAATTGGTGTTGGATGTATCCAGCTTGTCCACAGGAACTTACGTAGTGAAAGTAACGGGAAGCAACTTGGACAAAGTTTTCAAAATACTTAAGAAATGAAGTACGCTAAAATCTACATACTATTTTTGGGATTGGTATTTATGGCCTGTGGTGGGGATAGCAATGATGGACCTCCTCCCGGCCCAGGTACTGTGACTTTGGTTTTTCCTGACCAAAACTCAGAATGTACTACGGGTAATGTAATCAGTGATACCCAAAGTGAAGTCACTTTTGAGTGGCAATCAGCTGACAACACGGAAGGCTATATTTTGATTGTCACCAATTTGAATACCAATACAAGACAGACTTTGCCAACCCAGGCTACTTCGGGTACTTTGGCAATCGATAGGGGAACTCCATTCTCTTGGATTGTTACTGCCACGAATTCGCAGTCAAGTGATGTGTCCACTAGCGCGTCTTGGTTGTTTTATAATGAAGGCTCTCAAACCACTTATGCACCTTTTCCTGCGCAATTGGTAGAACCCGTTTCAGGGTCCACCGTAATTCGAAATAGCTCTGGACAGGTACGACTAATTTGGCAAGGGGCGGATGTTGAAAACGATATTGCTTCGTATGATATCCAATTGTCCTCTACAAACCCTCCAACCGACAATGTCGGTATGCAAAGTAATTTGGTTTCAGACCTTCTGGTCGACGTAGATGCGGATACGGTGTACTATTGGCGAGTGATCACCACCGACGCCGAAGGAAATAGTTCTACCTCCTCAGTCTTTGAGTTTAAGGCACTCTAGCTAAGTGCCATTGAACTGGTTCATGGTATTTTTAAGACCGGCGAACACAAAGGAAAATACTAAGTTCTTGGATTGTTCCAAGCGTTCTGGCACTAGGGATTGCTCTTCGGAATTCCACTCTCCGAGAACATAATCAATTTGTTTGCCTTTGCCAAAGTCAGCGCCGACACCAAAACGAAATCTCGGATAGGTAGTGGTGGCCAGCACGGATTGAATGTTTTTAAGCCCATTGTGTCCACCGTCGCTTCCTTTTCCTTTTAGCCGTAGGGTACCAAAAGGGAGATTGATATCATCCGTAATCACCAACACATTTCCGAGCGGAACTTTTTCTTTGTCCATCCAATACTTTACCGCTTTACCGCTGAGGTTCATATAGGTTGATGGTTTCAAAAAAAGAATGCTTCTTCCCTTGTATTTGAATGTAGCGACATCCCCTAACTTTTCCGTGGAAAACGAAAAGGATTCTTTGGAGGCAATAAAATCCAAAATGTTGAACCCAATATTATGACGGGTATTTTCATATTCCGTTCCAATATTGCCAAGTCCTACAACCAAGTATTTTTTCATAGTATCCTGTTCGACCAAGAGTGGTTTTTCTTCAAACCAAGCTTTGATTCGTTTCCACATAGGGATTTGTTTGCTACAAAAATAAAAAGCATCCCGCCAATGAGAGCATTAGGGGATGCTTTGTACGTATTGTTCAAAAAGTTATTCTGCAGCAGTAGCCTCTGGTGCAGCTTCATCACCACCACCTTCTGCAGTTTCTTCTTCCTCTTCTTCTTCCTCATCTGCCACTGAAGTTCTAGAGGCTTTCACCTGCACAACGGCCGTGCTTTCCGGATGAAGAATGTTGTAATCATCATTCAATAAAGTTTCTACAGGAATGGTTCCACCTATTCTTAGTTTGGAAATATCTACTGTAATTTCATCAGGCAATAAATCAGGTAGTGCCTTCACGGATAATTTACGCTTTCTAAACAACAAGCGCCCACCGTTCCGTACCCCAGGTGAATTTCCTTCCAAACGAACGGGAATGTTCATGGTCACTGGTTTGTCCTTGAAAAGTTGGTAAAAATCGATATGTAAGATTTTATCCGTTACCGGGTGAAACTGAATATCTTGCAAGACAGCTTCATAGGTTTCTCCACTTTCCAATGCAATTACCGCTGTGTGCGCGTTGGGAGTGTACACTAAGTTTTTGAACGATAGTTCATCCGCTGAAAAGTGTATTGGTTTTTCCCCTCCGTACAGCACGCAAGGGACCTTTCCAGCATTACGTAAGGCTTTGGTAGAAACCTTGCCCACGCTTTCTCTTTGGGATCCTTTGATTGTAATTGACTTCATAACTTCTGTTATCTATAAACTATTTAAATGTATTCGTATTCTGTTTCCGATGGCTCTGGCGATAATCCAGTGCGTAGTCGAAGGCTACATTAAAAATTTTGAAGATATCGAGGTGTTGTGGTGAACTCGATGCATAACATCGGAAAAAAGTTCGGCACAACTCAATACCTTGACTTTCGAATGGGAATTTTTCACAGGAATCGAGTCCGTGATAATTAGTTCCGAAAGTTTTGATTTTTCTATTTTTTCAAAAGCGTCTCCCGACAAAAGACCGTGCGTGGTTATGGCACGAACGCTTAAAGCACCTCTTTCGATGACCAAATCGGCTGCTTTGGTCAAAGTGCCGGCCGTATCCACCATATCATCCACCAATACTACGTTTTTTCCAGTTACGTCTCCGATAAGTTCCATATGTGAAATGACATTGGCTTTGGCGCGCTGTTTGTAACAAATGACTACATCGCTTTCCAATGCTTTGGAATAGGCGTAGGCCCTTTTGGACCCTCCCATATCGGGCGATGCGATACACAGGTTGTCCAGATTCAAGCTTTTCAAATAGGGTAAAAACAAGGTCGACGCAAAAAGATGGTCTACCGGTTTTTCAAAAAAGCCTTGGATTTGGTCAGCATGGAGGTCCATCGTAATGATACGGGTAGCCCCAGCCGTTTCCAACATTTTGGCAACCAATTTGGCTGCAATAGGAACTCTTGGTTTGTCTTTTCTATCTTGTCTGGCCCAGCCAAAGTACGGCATCACCGCAGTGATATGTCGTGCAGAAGCACGTTTTGCTGCATCCAACATCAACAGCATTTCCATTAAATGCTCAGGTCCTGGATGGGTAGAACCAATAATAAAAATGCGTGCCCCTCGAATGGATTCTTCAAAAGAGGGTTGAAACTCACCATCACTGTATCGACTAAAATGAACCTTGCCTATATCGGCGCCAAAGTATTTGGCAATAGCTTCACCCAAGATTTGACTTTGCGTACAGGCAAAAATTTTTGGTTCTGGAACTTGATACGGCACTACAAACGTTTGTTTCTAAGGATTTTGAATCGCTTTTTCAAAAGAGGTGCAAATTTAAAAATTTATTCCGCTTACTAAAGGATAAATTTGAAAATTTAGTTTTGAGTATAGGAACATTTTTTTAGCTTTGCAGTCCCATTGAAAAAATGAAGGTTTTGCCTTGGTGGCGGAATTGGTAGACGCGCTGGATTCAAAATCCAGTTCTTTCGGGAGTGTGGGTTCGATTCCCACCCAAGGTACAAAGGCCAGAACAATTTGTTCTGGCCTTTTTTAGTTCCACAATAGTTTGTCCTGTAACCAAAAATGGTTCAACAAGAAGATGTTGTTTGTCTTCTAAAAGAACATGTAGCGAAAACACTGCTTGTTGTCCATTGCGTTTCGCCCTAAGTAGAGAAATCTATTTTTATACTATTTGTTATTGGTGTGAATATTAATATCAAAAAAGGCAAACATGTATTTTGTGATGTTCTCGAATCAATGAAGTTTTTATTGTAACTTGCAGTAAACCTGAATGTTAACACCAATTTGGAAAAAGAGATTGGTTCAGGTAAAAAAATTGCAATACTTCTGATATGGAAAGGTTAAGAATGTTTTTGACAGGATGCGCTATTGTATGCCTGTTTACGCTGGTTATCAATAAACTGTTTGAACAGAATCCGCATAAAGCCGACAGGATAATACATATTACAGCGTTTGCGCTACTTTTCGTGTTGTGTTTTTATGCTTCATTGAAAACCAACTGGGAGGTGGTGGAAAAAAGACTTGAGAAGGATGTTAGGGATTATCGAAATACACAACGTAATATTTGGAAGTTTTTCTAAACCCGCCTCTTCTTTTTTGATTCACCCTTAGTTTTAATTGATTTTTAACAATAAATAAAAAGACCAGAACAATTTCTTCTGGCCTTTTTTTATGCTTCCCTCTTTATCAAAGCAATTCACAATCAATCAATGTGATGCGCCGATTTGCTCCATGCTTTACCTTTTCTTGGATGTGACTTTTTGAATTATCTACACCCAATTATTGAAAGTATACCCTTACTAAAATCAGAAAATTCTGATTAAATAATTATTGGGAGTGTTAAATTTTCATGGTGTCATTCATCGATTTATCGACGATTCACCACAAACGATCGATGAAATACAACATTTTTTCCATTCGTCGATCATTCAGGGATATGTTTGAATATTCTTACATTTAAGATAACCTCATTTCGTTGATTATGAATGTCTTATTAGCCAACCTCAAAAAAAGGCACCTTTTTGCCTTCATTCTTCTATTGTTTTTAGGTGCACAAATGGGTTTCGGACAAAACTGTTCCGTAAACGCTGGTGTGGCAGAAACAATTTGCGAAAATACAGCGGGGTTCAGTTTATCCGGTTCTGCAGCAGGATTGATACAAAGTGGTCCCACGTGGTCTCAGGTAGGTGGCCCATCAGTGCTAATCAACGACCCTTCCGACGTTAATACTTCGGTAACCGGTTTTGTAGGTGGGAATGATTACACCTTTCGGCTAAGCGCCGTCTGTACCGATGGTTCTACACAGTTTCAAGATGTTGTGATTACCGTTCAACCCATTACTATTGCAGACGCAGGTGACAATATAGCCTCTTGCCCTGATAGTACGGGGACTTTGGTAACGAATGCAAATGCCCCAGCCAATCCTGGCGAAGTAGGGACTTGGAGTATTGTGGGCTCGAACAATGCTGGGGTAACTATCTTGGATGATAGTTCACCAACTACAGGTTTAAATCTTGCTGATACTAGTGCAGGAACCACAACCTTACAATGGACCATTCGAGGACCGGATTATCTACCGGGTGTTTTTTGCGAGTCTACCGCTACGATTACCGTAACCAATACCGGTGGGGTGGCCGCAGTTGATGCTGGCGCGAATCAAACGCTGGATAATTGCTATACGGTTTCACAATCTACCAACCTCAATGCCACTTTTGGTGGAAATGGCATTAATGGTCAAATAGGGACTTGGTCTTTCGTATCAGGGCCTAATGCACCGACTATTTCGAATGTTAATAGCCGAAATACGGGGGTGTCCAACCTTATAGAAGGAACATATGAATTTAGATGGTCGGTTTCCGGCCCTTGCGCTAATGGAGAAGATACGGTTACGATAACGGTTCAAGAGGCGACACAAGATATTTCCACCGCATCGGTTCAAGAAGATAACATCCGTTTTTGTGATGCCTCGATTACAACTACTACATTGGTAGGTTCACAACCACAATTTGCTGGCGAAACTGTACAATGGAATCAAACGGAAGGTCCAGTAGCCACTATTTTGAATCCAACAAGTAGCACTACCCAAATTTCTGGTTTGGATGGAAGTAGCACGTATCGTTTTACCTATACCATAACCAACAGCACAACAGGCTGTGACGACACAGCAGATGTGGTGATTCGCTATTCTACGAATCCGATTACCATGGTGGCCAATGGCGGAAATGATTTACTTGCGGCTTGCGGCGCTACGAGTGTTGACATTCCTTTCGCAGTTACGGGAAACGGAAGCAATACGTTCAGTATCGTCAGCGGACCAGCAGGTTCAACACTAATTGACCCGAATACCTTCAGCAACACCGGAAGCTCTCCCTTAAACATCAATTTTGACGTTCAAGGTACCTATACTGTGGTCTTCAGACGTGCATTGACAGGTTCTATTCAAACGGGGTGCGATGAGGCTACCGATGCAGTAAATGTTACGATTTCTTTAAATCCAACAAGCGCTAATGCAGGAACTGATTTGATTTTATCTTGTAATACAACCACTGCGGACATTACAGGAAATGCAATTGGTGTTGGTACTTCATTATGGTCACAAGTTAGTGGGCCAAGTACGGCAACTGTGGTTTCTCCTTTTGAACGTACCACAACGGTACAAGATTTGGTGCCTGGAATTTATGTATTTCAATATGCCATTTCTGGAGGAAATGCGTGTTCACCTTCTGCTGAATCAACAGTAGAAATTAATGTGTCGACTGATGCACCAGTGGTCACCAGTGCAGGAAGCGCACAAACCATTTGTTTTGGTACGCCTACGCAATTGGATGCCACCCCGGCACCAGCTTCGAATTTAGTAGGCACATGGTCAGTGGTGTCACCACCATCGGCCATAGGGGTAGTCGCCTTTGCGGATGAAAATGACCCAAAAACATTGGTGTCCGGTTTGGATGACCCTAATACCGCCTATACCTTACGTTGGACTGTAGAAAATCCAGTAAGTGCTGCCATAACCGGTATACCTTGTCCTGCACCGGGATTCTCAGATGTAGTTATTACGACGAATGCAACGCAAGGTCCCTCTTTAGCCAATGCCGGAACAGACCAATGCCTTCCATTAGGAACAAATACAGTGACGCTAGATGCCGATGCGCCTCAACCGGGCGAAACTGGAGTTTGGACGTCGAATCCTGTTGTAGGAATCAGTTTTGTGGACGCGACTCAATTTGATACAGACATTACCATTGCGAGTCCGTCAACCAATCAAAGCTATATCCTGACCTGGACCATTTCGGGTGACCCAAGTTGCCAAAGTACTTCCGATGATGTGGAGGTAAGTATTGGCGCTACGGCATCAGCCGATGCCGGACCTGACCAAACGGTTTGTTATAATCCTTTGACCAACACACCTTCCATAACGCTCGATGCTTCAGGTTCTATAGGAAGCGGGGGTTCTTGGCGTCAAGTTTCAGGTCCAGGAGGGTTCATTATCGATGATACGAATCCGACAACCGCGGTATCATTTACGAATTCAGGACAATATGTTTTTGAATGGACTGCTACGCAAGGAAGCTGTTCTTCTGATAGTGACACGGTTACTTTGAATATTGGCATTGAGCCCACCACCGCAACAGTGGTGCAAGCTGTAGAGGAAATCTGTACGGGCACAACGGTAACCCTTGATGGAAATATTTTTGATGCGAACACGGAAAACGGATTTTGGACTTTGCTTTCAGGAGCACCCAACAACCCAACCTTTTCAGATGTCAATGACCCAACCGCGACCGTAAGTGATTTGGTATCGGGCACCTATGTTTTTCGCTGGACGATAACCGGAGATTCAAATTGTACCGCACCGAATTTTGCGGATAAAACGGTAAACGTTTTTGTTCCCGCCGATGCAGGGAGTGACTTGTCTTTGTGTGAAGTAAGCGATTTGTTATTGGAAGCGACTTTCGGTTCCACCGGAACGTGGACGCAAATTGACGGGCCTGGGGTGAACGGTAATCCTGGAACTCCAGCTACCATAACTCAAAACCCTGTTGATAGCAACGTGGCTCAAATATCCATCATTCCTGGGAACGATTATGAATTTGAATTTACTACGAATTATGCGGGAACATCGGGATGTGGCAATACCTCTGACCAGGTTTTGGTATCCTCCAGTACATCTCCATCAGTAGACCCCGACGCGGGTCCAGACCAAATTTTGTGTCGCGGGGATTTATTGGTTCTTGACCAAACTACTTTGGCAGGGAATGCAGCTCCCCTGGATGTGGATACGGCTACATGGCGATTTTCAGAGCAACCCTCAGGAAGTGTTGCAGTAATTGATAGTCCCAATAGCCCAACGAGCACTTTGTCCGGATTATCCGTACCTGGAATCTATATTTTGGAGTGGAACTTTTCTACTGGAAATTGTTCGGATACTTCCGATGTAATACGTATTGAAGTATTTGATGCCCCTTCCGTTGCCGATGCGGGAACTAACCAAACTACCGCCTGCCAATTGGATGCTACGCTAGCCGCGGTTCCGCCAACAGCCGGTGTGGGAACTTGGACTTTGTTCAGTGCCCCAGCTGGGGAAACCTTGACCATTGATAGTCCAAATTCACCAACTTCAACCGTATCCGGGGTTACCGCCCCTGGAACATATACTTTGCGATGGACGGTAGGCTACGATGGGATAACCTTCCCGGATAGTCTATCCGCTTGCGACCCTACATTTTCGGATGTAGACATCACCTTTACGGCGAATCCACCTTCGAATGCGGAGGCAGGGCCAGATCAAGAGTTATGCGCTGCTACGCAAACGACGATGGCCGGTGACCCAATTACCGTAGGTACAGGAACTTGGTCCCAAACTGCAGGTCCAGGTTTTGGAGGAGCACCCGGTACTTTGGCAAACATCGTCACACCAAGTAGTCCAACCACGACCATTGATACCTTGGAACCGGGAACGTATGAGTTCACTTGGAGTGTGGTAAGCGGTGGTTGTACCGTTTCCGATGTTGTGGAGGTTATTATTTATGGAGATCCTGGAACGGCAGAGGCTGGACCAAACCAAACCTTGGACCAGTTTTCCGCAGTAGTTCTTGGGGCTACCGCGCCAGCAGCAGGGATTGGGGTTTGGACACAAGTTTCCGGCCCAACAACCGTTGGGTTTGTAAATGAAAATGACCCGAATACTGAGGTTTTTGGAGCCTCTGATGGAACCTATGTTTTTGAATGGACGGTATCCAATGGAAACTGTCCAATATCTTCAGATACGGTTGAGATATCTTTGATTGCAGTGGATTTGGAATTGACCAAAACCGCATCATTCCCTACTGCAAATCCAGGAGATGTCATCACTTTTACCATTGATATTTTCAACAATGATGCTTCTACAGCATCGGATGCTACCGGAATTTCGGTTAGGGATGTAATTCCTTCTGGCTATACCTTGGTGCCGGGAACAGTAAGCAATGGGGGTATCTACAATGTGGGGGACCTTTCTATAACATGGTCCAACCTTTCGGTATTGAATGGAGCTACACTAAGCCTCACTTTTGATGTTACGGTAAACGCTACCGGAGATTCTGTCAATACCGCTGAAATTACCGCCAGTGATATTTTTGATATTGATTCAACTCCAGCGAATGGAATAGGAGGAGAGGATGACCAAGATTCCGCTCAGGTTACGGTCAATGTTGCGGATATAAGTCTGTCCAAAGGAATCAGTGGAGCTTCCAGTGCTACGCCAGATGTAGGAGATACTGTGGTTTTTGAAGTGGATGTAACCAACGATGGTCCGCAAACCGCCACCAATGTTTCGATTCAAGATGTCATTCCTTCAGGATTCACCGTTGGTACCATAAATGACGGAGGCACATTATCTGGAAGTACGATTACCTGGGACATTGCATCCTTGACGGTTGGAACGACCACACTTACGTATGAAGTGACTGTTAATGCTCCTACTGGAGCTGCAGATGAATATGGGAACACCGTACAAGTTTCCGGCTCCGACCAACCGGACCCGGATAGTACACCCAATAATGATGATGGCGACCAAAGTGAAGATGACGAATCCGCATTTACTATAACCACTCCAGATGTAATTGATTTGGAAGTAGACATTTCAGTGAGTGATACTGCTCCAAGTGTTGGGGATGTGGTAACCTTTACCATTAACCTGAGCAATCTGGGTACTATTGACGCTACAGGCGTGAATTTGGAGAACTTGGTACCCGACGGATATGGAAATGTCACCGGACTCACAGGGGGTACTTTTAATGCTGGTACAGGAATCATTTCCTGGAATGGATTGACCATTCCACAGGGGAACAATACCGAAACTTTGACCTTTCAAGCAACGGTTCAAGCACCAACAGGTTCGCCAGGAGAATACACCCATATAGTTGAGGTGACAGCGGCTGACCAATTTGATATAGACAGTACGCCCAATAACGATGATGGTGACCAAAGCGAGGATGATGAAGATGCCGTTACTACTGGTATTACCGAGGTGGTCGACCTTAGTATTGCCAAGAACGTGATTGTTGGTTCAACAACGCCCAATGTTGGTGATGCAGTAACCTTTGAATTGATCGTTTCCAACGCTGGACCAAGCAATGCTTCTGGCGTAGGAGTAGAAGATATACTCCCAGCCGGATTTACCCTCATAGCGGTTAATGCCGGAGGAAGCCCTGTTGGAAATACGGCCCAATGGTCAGGCTTGTTTGTGCCTGCAGGTGGAAACCTAGCCTTAACGTATCAAGCTACGGTGAACGTACCTACCGGTGCCGCCGGAGAATATGCGAACAGTGCACAAATCACGGCAAGCAATCAACCGGATTCGGATAGTGACCCCGCAGTAGGACCTGGGGTGGATGACTTGGGGGATACCTTACCTGATGATGATGAGGTGACCCTTACCTTAACCCCACAACAAGCCAATCTTTCTTTGGATAAATCCGTAAGTGAGAGTAATCCCGAGGTAGGAGAGGAAATCACCTTTACCGTTCAAATCAATAATGCAGGTCCAGATATAGCAACCAATGTTTCAATAGAGGATGTTGTTCCTTCTGGATACGCAATTGTAGCTGGAAGTGTATCCAACGGTGGTATTTACAATTTTGGAGGCTCCACCATTTTATGGGATTTAGCTTCAGTACCCCTTACGGGAACCACTTTGACTTATCGTGCCACGGTGAATGCACCAACAGGAGCGGTTGGAGAATATGACAACACGGCCCAAGTAACAGCTTCGGACCAATTTGACCCGAACAGTACACCAAACGATGGTACTGGTGACGACCAAGATACAGAATCCGTAATACCAAATGCTTCGGATTTGAGTTTGGTCAAGAACATAAGTGTTGCTTCGAGCGCGACACCAAATGTTGGGGATACCGTGGTATTTGAATTGACCTTGACCAACGCGGGTCCAAATGATGCAACCAGTGTGGTTCTGGAAGATATTGTTCCATCCGGATATACTTTGGGAACCGTGAACAATGGTGGTTCTGCCATTGCAGGAACTTTTATCACTTGGAATATCGGTGCTTTGCCTGTAGGAAGCACTACAGTTTCTTATGAGGTCACCGTAAATGCACCAACCGGAGCTACAGATGAATACTTGAACACTGCGGAACTCGCCGGGGTTGACCAATTTGACCCAGACAGTGAACCAGGTAATGATGATGGCGACCAGGACGAAGATGATGAAGACTTCTTTGAAGTAACGCCTCAAGTTGTAGATATTGAATTGGAAATAACCGCTAGCAATACAGACCCTGATGTGGGGGATGTTGTAACCTTTACCATCAACCTCAGTAATCTGGGCGCTGATGCCGCTTCCGGTGTTTCCATTGCAGACCTGGTTCCGGCCGGTTACGGAAACATTACCGGAATTAGCAATGGTGGTTCGTTCAGTCTAGCTACGAATACCATTCGATGGTCAGGATTGACTGTGCCCGTAGGTTCCAATACGGAAACCCTAACGTTTCAAGCAACGGTCTTAACGCCTACCGGAGCGGTGGGTGAGTTTACGCACATTGCAGAAGTCACGGCTTCAGACCAGTTTGATTCCGATAGTACGCCTAATAATGATGATGGAGACCAAAGTGAAGATGATGAAGATAGTACGACTGCGGCCCCACAACAGGCGAATCTTTCGTTGACCAAAATTGTGGTAGATAATGATTTGACACCAAATGTGGGAGAAGAAATCAGTTTTGAAATTACCATCAGCAATACGGGACCGGACGATGCCACAAATGTAGAGGTTACGGACTTGCTTCCTGATGGATTTGATTTTGTACTGTACAGCGCAACCGCTGGTATTTACAATCAAGGAACGGGTCTTTGGCAAGTGGGAACCTTAAATTCGGGAACCACAGAGACTTTGGTCATTGATGCGCTGGTGAACCCCACTGGAAATTATACCAACGTAGCTGAAATTACAGCTTCAGACGCTTTCGATATCAACTCTACACCGAACAATAATCTTGGGGCGGAGGACGATCAAGATGACGTAACCATTACGCCAGTCGAAATTATTGATGTGTCTTTGACCAAAACTGTGGATAATCTTACTCCAGAAGTAAATTCAAATGTAGTATTTACATTGACCGTTACCAATGCAGGCCCTAGTGAAGCGACTTCTTTACAGGTAACGGATGTGATTCCGTCTGGGTTTGCTTATCAATCTGATGATGGCGGAACGGACTATGATGATGGTACTGGGGTTTGGGATATTGGTTCATTAGCCAGTGGTGCCACAACCATCCTTAATATCACAGCTTCCGTAAATACTACTGGGGTATATTTGAATGCCGCTGAAGTCACACAACACGACCAAGTGGATGTGGATTCCACACCCAATAATGGTGTTTTGGCTGAGGACGATCAAGACCAAGTTGAGGTTACGCCAATCCAACTGGTTGATATTTCGGTAACCAAAACCGCGGACGATTTGACCCCCAACGTGGGTGACCCGATTGTCTTCACGGTTACGGTCACAAATGATGGTCCAAGTGATGCTACCAATATTGTGGTGACCGACTTTTTGGCCTCAGGATATGAGTTTGTCAGTGCTGTGCCTACAAGAGGTGTATATGAACCCTTGAATGGTTCTTGGACGTTAGGAAATTTGGATGACGGTGATACCGAGACAATAGTGATAACCGCTAATGTCTTGGCAAATGGTGAGTATATCAATATTGCCGAACTAACGGATTTGGCTGAAAGGGATATTGATTCCGAGCCAGCGAACAATGATGACACGGAAGATGACCAACAAACCATCGAGCCCGTTCCCGTTTTGGTTTCGGATTTGGAATTGCGTAAGTCTGTGGATGTTTTATCGCCAAGAGTAGGGGACGAAGTAATCTTCAACATTAGTGTTGAAAACAATGGACCTAGCGACGTGACTGGAGTGCAAATTGAAGATTTGCTTCCTTCCGGATATACCTATGTATCGAACAACCGAACCGCTGGAGTTTATAATCCTACAACTGGAATATGGCAATTGAATGGGGTCATTCCCAACGGAACTATTGAAACCTTGAATATTGTCGCTTTGGTGAACCCGACGGGTGATTATTTCAACGTTGCCGAGGTATTTTCGTCCAGTAATCTTGACCCAAACAGTACGCCAAACAATGGTGTAGTTGCCGAAAATGACCAAGATAGTGCAGGTACAACGCCTATCCCAGTATCTGATTTGTCCCTGACAAAAACCGTGGATAATGAGACGCCAGATGTTTTGGATAATGTGGTCTTTACCCTAACCCTGGTAAACGAAGGTCCGAGTGACGCCACCAATGTGGTGGTGGCTGATTTACTTCCTTCAGGCTACACCTACGTTTCTGATGATTCTGCAGGAACCTATGATTCCGGGACCGGATTATGGAGTTTGCCTATTGTGGCAGGCGGAACCACACAAGTACTCAACATCACCGCTCAGGTAAATGCTACTGGAGTGTATACGAATGTTGCTGAGGTTATCGCGGTAACCGAATTGGACCCAGATTCAACACCTGGCAACAATGTATCATCTGAAGACGACCAGGATGAAAAGCTAACGCGACCAAGAATTTTGACAGATATTTCCCTGACCAAAACCGTGGATAACATCAATCCATCAGTAGGGTCAAACATTACCTTTACCATTACGGTACGCAATGATGGCCCGAACGCGGCCACAGGATTGGTAATTGAAGATATTTTAGCTTCAGGCTATACGTTCGTAGGGGACCTTCCATCCGCAGGGACTTATAATAACGTAACTGGAGCATGGGATTTGGCCTCTTTGGCCAACGGAGCAACCGCTACCCTGGAAATCACTGCTACGGTGCTTCCCACGGGAGAGTACGCCAATACGGCTGAGCTGATTGCCTTGGATACGTTTGACCCCGATTCCACCCCTGACAACAACCTGAACTCTGAGGATGACCAAGACACGGTGGTCCCCGGCCCTGATGGTATTGCAGACCTTTCCTTGACTAAAACCGTTGATGAAACGGAACCTAATGTTGGCGATGTTGTAGAATTTACCGTCAACGTTTTCAATGGCGGTTCTAGTGGAGCAAGAGGTGTGGTTATTACGGATATGCTTCCTGTGGGGTATACCTTTCAATCTTATATTTCCACTGCTGGAATTTATAATGACGAAACGGGAGTTTGGTCCCTGAATGGCATCATTCCCAATGGAACTACTGAAACCCTTATCATTTTGGCAACGGTCAATATGCCAACCGGAGCTTCTGATGAATATCTGAACCAAGCTCAGGTAACGGCAAGTAATTCCGCTGACCCGGATAGTGACCCTGGTGCAGGTTTTGATGTGGATGACTTAAATGATGGTCTTGAAGATGATGACGAAGCTTCCGCCTTTGTCATACCGCAAACCACTGATATTGCCTTGACCAAAACTGTTGACAATCCAGCACCAAAGATTGGGGACGATGTGGTGTTTAGCATTACGGCAACCAATCAAGGAAACCAACCTGCCACCAATATTGGTATTGAAGAGCAAATTCCAGCTGGATACCAACTTGGTGCTGTGCAAGCCACCATTGGAAACTATGATGCCGTTTCAGGTTTTTGGGAGATTCCAAGTCTTGATGCACAATCCACCGCTACCTTGACCTTGACCGTTGAAGTTTTGGATGGTACGGACTATTTGAATACTGCATCCTTGTCTTTCGTGGACCAACTTGATGTAGATAGTTCAAATGATAGCGCTCAAGCTACTGTTGACCCCAGCTGTTTGAACGTATACAACGAATTTTCACCGAACGGAGATGGCGTGAACGAAACTTTCGTGATTGATTGCATTGCGCAATACCCAAATAATCTACTGCAAGTATACAATCGTTGGGGGAACCTGGTGTTTGAGCAGCGTTCCTACAACAATGATTGGGATGGCATCTCGAACGGTAGGGCCACAGTTAAGAAGGGAGATTTACTGCCGGTGGGTACATATTACTATGTCCTCGATTTAGGAGATGGCTCTGAGCCAAGAACGGATTGGTTATACATAAACAGATAGAGCAATGAGGACGGTAAAGAACAAAAACGCACAAAAAATGAAAGGTCAAATCAACTTGGTTTTCTTGACTATTGCACTATTAATGGGTATGGTGGTACAGGGCCAGCAAGACCCACAGTATACCCAATACATGTATAACACCTTGAACGTTAATCCCGCATATGCTGGTTCGAGAGGACATTTGTCCGCTTTGGTCATGCACCGTTCACAATGGGTGGGCATCAATGGGGCGCCTACCACCCAGGTATTGGCCGTGGATGGACCTGTTGGAAAAAATGTAGGATTAGGGTTGGTATTGACCAATGATGCCTTGGGTCCTGCAAATGAATTTTTTATAGACGGAAATTTCTCGTATACCTTGCTATTGAATGATACCGACAAAAGATTATCTTTTGGGTTGAAAGCCGGAGGAAGGCTTTTTAATGTAGATTTCACCGAAGGGTCAACACAAAATCCCGATATCGCCTTTCAAAACAACATTGAAAACAAATTTTTCCCCACTATTGGAGCTGGGGTATATTATCATAATTCCAAAGGGTATTTGGGGCTGGCCGTTCCGAATTTCTTTTCTGAAGAACATTACAATGGTCAAGAACAAGTGATTGCCACAGAGCGCCTGCACTACTTTCTCATAGGGGGAAAGATTTTCAATATGACCCCCGATGTGCAGTTCAAACCCGCTTTCTTCGTGAAATGGGTGCCAGGTGCTCCTATCATAGCAGATATTTCCGCTAACGCTATGATACGAGAAACCCTTACCTTTGGAGTAGCCTATCGTTGGGACGATTCATTTTCTGGGCTGTTCGGCCTTCAGATTTCTCCCGACCTGAGCGTAGGGTACGCCTACGACCTAACCACCACAGACTTGACCGATTATACAAGCGGAACTCATGAGATATTCTTGAGATATGAATTCAAAACCGTTGAAAAAAGACTTAAATCACCAAGATTTTATTAAAATGCCAAGCTTAAAAACCAATCTCCTCCTCGGCTTCATTTTGATTTTTTCGGCCCTTCAAGGCCAAATGAAATCCACAAATGCCGATTCCAGCTTTGACAACCTCTTTTATGTGCGAGCCGCCCAGCAGTACCAATACATGGTAGATAAGGGAAATGATTCCCAACATGTTTTGGAACGTTTGGCCGACGCGTACTATTTCAATACCGACATGGAAAATGCGGTGAAATGGTATGGAAAGTTGTTTTCCAAATATGAAAAGGAAGTCACCAAAGAGTACGCCTTTCGGTATGTGCACGCCCTTAAGGGTACCGGCAAATATGATTTGGCCAAAGCCTTGATGAAAATCTATGAAAAACGAGCCGACACGACAAAGTTTGAAGTAGCCCAACTCCAAAATAACGACTTGAGTTTGGATGAGATTATGGATAAACAACCGCAATTTTTTGTGTCGAACTTGGCCATAAATTCAGAAGTAGCTGATTTTGGGCCTGCGTTTTACAAAGACAAAATCGTTTTTGCTTCCAGTCGGGATTCGTTGGTGTTTGAGACGCGAGTGTACCAGTGGAACCGTCAACCCTATTTGGATTTGTTTATGGCCGATACTATTGAATTAGGTTCGGATTTAACGGAAGTATTGCCTTTTTCCGAAATTTTAAATACCCGATACCACGAAGCGGGTGTGGCGTTTGGACCTGAAGGAAATACCGTTTATTTCACAAGAAACAACTACACCAATAGAGATTTGCAACGGGACGAGGAGGGAACCAACCACCTCAAAATGTATAAATCCGAATTACGTGGTGGGGAGTGGACCGAAGCAGAAGAGTTGCCATTTAATAGTGAAAGCTACTCCGTAGGGCAACCAGCCTTGAGTCCTGACGGCAGATTCCTGTTCTTTGTTTCCGACATGCCGGGAAGTATTGGTGGAACGGACATTTTTATGCTGGAGATTATGGAAGATGGAACGTATTCGCAACCGATGAATTTGGGACCTCAAATTAACACCAGTGGTAGGGAAATGTTCCCGTACATCACTGAAGAAAAAATATACTTTGCGTCAGATGGTCACTTAGGGCTTGGCGGACTAGATGTTTTTGAAAGTGACCTGAGTGCCGATGGTTTTGGTCCGGTGATGAACTTAGGGAGTCCGCTGAATAGTAAAAAAGACGATTTTGCTTATATCGTAAAGGAAAGTGCGAATCGCGGCTATTTTTCATCCAACCGGGCAGGCGGTAAAGGTGATGATGACGTATACAGTTTTCAGCGCTTGGAGGAACCTTGCATTCAAACAGTAAAAGGTACCGTAGTTCGAAAAGCCAATGCACAACCCACGGTTGATGTCAAAGTGATGCTGTATTCCCCTGAGGGAACCTTGCTTGCCGAAACCCAAACCGACCCATACGGAGCGTTTCGTTTTGAAACACCTCTGGATTGCGAAACCGAATATAAAGTTGTGTATAGCAAAGAAGGGTATTTGCCAGGCGAAGAAACCTTCACCTGTACCTCAGAAAAAGATTTCGAAAACAATGTGCCTTTGGAGATTACCAAGGAATTGAACAAGCTCATCGTAAAAGAAGATGGGGTTATGAAAATCAAAATTGACAATATCTATTTCAACTTGAACAAGGCCGATATACGGCCTGACGCGGCACAGGAACTCAATAAGATTGTCGAGGTGATGAAGGAATACCCCAAAATGATCATTAAGATTGAAGCGCATACCGATTCTCGAGGTAGCGATGTGTACAATGAGAGACTGTCGGACCGTAGGGCCAAATCCACAGCGGACTATATCATTTCCCAAGGGATTGAGGATGAAAGAATTCAGAGCGCCATTGGCTACGGAGAACAAGTTTTGTTGAATGAGTGCAAGAATGGCGTGCGCTGCACCAATGAACAACACGATATAAACCGAAGGTCAGAATTCATCGTAGTTAAACTCGATTTGTAAGGATTTCTGACTTTCTGGGTTTCCTTGATGGAAATCAATCCTTTTTGAAGTTTTGATGGTTACTTCGTTAAGTCCCCTAGTGCAAATTAGAAATGTTCTTTTTTGGGTTATCATGAGAAGATGATGGTATAGGTTCTTCTTTTTTGCCCAAATGGTAAATTTCACCATAAATCATACCTCGCATGTTGGTTTTACGGACATTTACAGTATCTTAATGCTTCGACTTAGGGATTCAATCACAGGAAACCGTGAATAGGTTCATGAGGGAACACGATTTTTTAAAAACCATTTTTAAACCTTCCAATTTCACTCCCCCAGAGTTGGAACTTATCCTAGCCCAATTTGAGGCGATTTCATTTTCAAAAAATCAGTTTTTGATGGAATCGGGTAAAATCGCGCCATACTATTACTTTATGGAATCCGGTTTTGCACGGTCGTTTGCAATTGATTTGGATGGTAATGATATCACCACCAAGTTTTTTGCGGTTTCGGATATCGTAATCGATTGGCATTCATACTTCTTGAAAACCCCCTGCCGCGAATCGATTCAAGCCCTTACCTCCTGTACATGTTGGCGTATTCAGTTCACTGATTTTATGAAGCTTTTTAGTATCGAAGCCTTTCGTGAAGTGGGCCGAACGCGATTGATCACCAATTACTTTGAACTCAAAAACCATTCGGTTTCCATGATCAGCGATCCCGCCAAAGATCGTTATTTGGATTTGATGAAGACCAAACCCCAGATTATGCAGAATGTTCCGTTGAAACATATTGCTACCTATTTGGGCATTACTGATAGTTCCTTGAGTCGAATCCGAAAAGAAGTAGCCAAACAAAAACCAAACAACGCTCATGGATCTCTTTACCCATAAAATTCCATTTTGGATTTCCTTACTGTTTTTATTTGCAATGTTCATTCCAATAAACCTGGTAGCAAGTGCTGCAAGAAGGGGTACGGAACGCGCTGAACTGCCCATTAAGTCTATCAATATGTATGGTGGAATTGCGCTTTTTTACGCCATTTACCTGGTTTATGTTACCATAGCTTGTTATCAAGGACTCTTTAGTGAAGTGACCCTTCCGCCCAAAATCATGTTGTTCACGGCGTTTCCGTTGTTGCTTTTTTTGGGAGGGGTGATTTTCAACCTTCCGATAACCAAAAAGATTCTGTCGGCTACTCCAATTGAAAACTTGGTCATCATCCATTTGTTTCGCCTGATTGGTACTTTCTTTTTGATTTTAGGGGATTATGCGTTGGTTCCACCGCTCTTTTCCATTTTTGCAGGTTTTGGCGATATCGCCATTGCGCTCACCAGTATTGGTGTGTATCGGATGAACTTGCTGAAGTTGCCCAATGCAAAAACCTATACGTGGCTCTGGAATACGGCAGGCCTATTTGATATTCTACTGACTTCGTTCATGGCGTTTTGGTACACGAAGAAATCCATTGATGAAGGGGGAATGGGAGTGGAAATACTTACCGAATTTCCATTTTGTTTTATTCCCGCCTTCGCACCGGCTACCATTATTTTTCTCCACTTGTGTATTTACCGTAAACTGCTCTCCGCGAAATAACGGGTGTTTTTTTAGCAAGTTCGTTTTCTTGTCATAGGTCAAGAAAATCCTGAAAAGCGGACTCTAATATTGTATCAGAAAGTTTTAACCATAAAAAGCTGATACAATGAGTACATTAAAAAATTACATGATGATATTCCGGTATTCACCAAATCCTGAGTATCAACCGACCGAAGCAGATTTGTCCAAGCAACGCCAAGCGTGGGGTGCCTTTATCGGAAACATCGCCATTCAAGAAAAATTGGATTCTACCCACCAGTTGGGTTTTAAAGGCATTCAAATTGCTGCTGATACTACGACCCAAGAGGGCATCCATATTTCCGAAGGATTCACCATGGGGGGTAACATGATTGTCAAAGCCCAAAGTATGGAAGAGGCCGTCACCATGGCCAAAGGTTGCCCAATTCTTCATATGGGCGGCACGGTTGAAGTACGTGATATTATCCCCATGGAATCCCAACGATGAAAATCCTTTAAAATGAAACTAAAAATGATATTAATAGTAATAGCAGTTCTGGTCATTGGATTTATCGCAATAGGATTGATAGGGTCCAGCAAAATGAAGACCATCGATATCACCAAAAGCGTAACCATAAATGTTGACAAGCAAGAGGCCTTTGAGATGGTGAAACATCTGGAACATTTCCCAGAGTGGTCTCCCTTCTTGGAAGCCGACCCATCCCAAAAAATAACCGTAAAGGGAACCGACGGCACCGTTGGCGCACAGTACCATTGGGAAGGCAACAAAGGCAAGGACCTTGGCTATCAAGAAATCGTAAAAATAGATGAAGGCAACTTTATTGGTATGGCTTGCACCATTGAAAAACCTTTTAAAGCGAAGCCAACGTTTGACTACACCTTTGAAAACACCTCCAACGGTACCAAAGTAATTCAAGACTTCCATTTGGAATCTGGGACGGTAGATGCCTTTTTCATGTGGTTGTTTGGAGCCAAAAAGGAGATGGACAAAACCAATGCCAGAGGGATGGAACTGCTAAAGCAGGCCCTTGAGAAATAAACTGAAACAGGGGGCACTTTAAGAAATGTGCCCCCGCTTTCCTAACCGTAAATAAACACGTTATGAAAACAAGAGCTACTCGAAGAAGCTATCCCCAATGGCTTTTTACCATACACAAAAATTCCACCCTCTCTGAAGATGGAGATAGGGAGTCTAAGACTATCATGGAGATTTCTGGGATATCTCCAGTATGTACCACCCAAATTTTAGGAACAACCTTTTAAGCCCATACCATGCAACTGGATTTAATTAAAAAAGAGTTGAGAAAAGTCATTTCCTTGGATGATGAAATGTTCCAAGATTTTTCAAAACTCTTTAGAACCATCCGCCTGGAAAAGGGAGAGTTCTGGATAAAAGAAGGTCGAAGAGCCAACTACATTGGGTTCGTAAATGGTGGCATACTGCGGCAGTATGTACAACAAGAAGGCGAGGAGTTCATTCAGAATTTTTATGTCTCTGGAGATTTTATGGGTCTCTTTGCAAGCCCTGTCGAAGAAAGAAACAAAACCCTTCGCATACAGGCTATTGAAGTTTGTGAACTTTTGGTGATGCCCTACGAACGTTTGAAATGCCTTATAGGATTCAGTAAAAACCTGGAACAGTTTTCCAGTCATTGGCAAGCTCAGAAGTATTCGGAATTGGACCAAATGTACTTTCGACTTTTGGCCCATACTCCAGAACAACGCTATAAATGGCTGCTTTCCCATAAACCGGAAATCATCAATCAAGTGCCCCAATACTATATTGCCCAGTATTTGGGCATCAAACCAGAAACCCTCAGCAGAATCAAAAAAAGAGCTTGATAGAATCCCTTTTTGACTTTAGTCAATGGATTTGGGAAGCTATTTCCCGAATTTGAAAAGAAAAAAGTACTTCGCTATGAAAAAGATTTTATCCTCCCTAGCACTTTTCTTGGTGATTACAAGTTGCTCCGAAAACAAACCTAATGAAGTAACCCAAGAGCCCGTTCAACTGCGCTTGACAAATACTACAGACGCTGATTTTGAAGATGTGGTCTTAAGAGATCGATTCGTTGGGTTTCTGGCTTCTGGGGAGTCATCAGATTTTTACACCTTCGATATGGCTTATCGGTATGGTTATGTTGAAGCTCTGGTGAATGGCGAGAAATTTACCATACAGCCCATTGACTTTGTAGGTGAGTTTCCCCTTAACCCCGGAAAATACGCGTATCGATTGTTTTTCAATGAAGAAGATGATACTGGACCGTATTTGGATTTGAGCTTCGAAGTCTTACCTCCTGACACCGAATAACAGTTACTTTTCATTTTACACCAGGGTGCTATTCCCTAAACAGCCTTCTTGAAGTTTTAAAAATTTTAGGGAAAAGTTTCGGATAGGTGCAACCCTTTCTTTTTTAGGTTGTCTTTTGGTTAGTTGAAATACATATAATTTTGGCTAGCATTGGATAACCGATTGCATTTTTTGGAAGCAAACGTTCGCATAACCCATCAAGCTTTAATAGAGCAAAGTAAGGCTGGAAACTCTAACGCCCAGTACCAGCTGTATAGTCTCTATGTGGACGCTATGTTCAATACTGCATACCGTTTGTTGAGTTCACGAGAGGATGCCGAGGACATCTTGCAAGAGAGTTTTGTCGAAGCGTTTCGAAAGCTGGATTCCTTCCGTTTCGAAAGTACTTTCGGGGCTTGGCTCAAAAGAATCGTGGTCAATCGCAGCATCAACTATTTGCGTACCAAGCGCATGGTTTTTGTTTCCACAGAAGTATCGGAAGAATCCATCCCAGAAGAGTCAAATGATGTAAATCAACCCCTACAGGTTGAAAAAGTGAAAAAAGGTATTGCACAACTGCCTGAAGGGTATCGCCAAATCATCACCCTGTATTTAATAGAGGGGTATGACCATGTGGAGATTGGAGAGATTTTGGATATCAGCACATCAACTTCCAAATCACAGTACCACCGGGCGAAACGAAAATTAATAGGAATCCTAAATGAGATGTAATGGACAATTTAGAAGAGTACATCCAAAAAAATAGAAAGGCATTTGACGACCAGTCTTTGGACAAAGACAAATTATGGTCAAGCATTTCGCAAGAGCTTCAACCGGAAGAAAAGGTAATCCCACTTTGGAGAAAACCTTTGGTTCGGGTAGCTGCGTCGGTTACGGTGCTTTTGGCGTTATCCTTGACCGCGGCTTTGTGGTTTTTCCAACCGCGATTGGACACAGAGGCGGGATTTGCTTCCCAAGAATTGATGGAAATCGATATGCACTATCAACAATTGGTAAGTCACCAAGTGAATTTGATACAGCAGCATCCCCGTTTGACCGCATCCGATAAGGAAGAATTTCTCTCTTTTATGGATGAACTGGATGCTGAATATGACCTCCTAAAAAAGGAAATGCAAAACAATTTGGACAATGAACGTGTGTTGGAAGCAATTGTGGACAACTACAAAAAACGCATTGAACTTATTGAAAACCTTTTACGACAGATTAATGCTTCGAAAAATGAAACCCATGATGAAGGCTATCTTTTATAAATATCTGTGCTTAGTGAGTTTTTGGGTTCTGCCTTTGGGCCTAAGTGCCCAAAATGAACTTACAAAAGACTGGAAGCGCACGTATGACGTTTCAGCGCAAGGAACCGTACACCTCGAAAACAAGTATGGCAATGTGGTAGTAAATGGATGGGACAAGGAGCAAGTTCAGGTGGCCATAACCGTTTCGGTAAGCCATCGCAAAACGGAAAATGCGAAAAAACTGCTAGATCGTATTCAACCCGAGGTCACTACTGCTGGGGATTACGTGAAAATATCTGCCAAAATATTGGAAAGGAGTTCCGGTTTTTTTGCACGGTATTTCAACAAGGCCAATCCATTCGACTTTGACAAGACCAACGTTAGCATTGACTTCGAGGTATATCTGCCCGCTTCAGCGGAATTAAAAGTGACCAATAAATTTGGAGACGTAGTGTTGGCTTCATGGAAAGGTGATTTAGAGGCCGATGTACAGCATGGTGACTTATGGATCAATGACGAAATATCTGCCTTTAAAGCAGACATGCGCTTCGGAAAACTAAACTGCCGTAGTACCGATTATGGCAATGTGAAAATGAGTAACGGCACGATTGATATCAAGTCGGCTGGAAAACTCAAAATAATCAGTAGCGGTAGCGAAATCGATTTGGGCAATGTTTCCAATTTGGAGGTGTATTCCAGTAAAGATGAGGTGGTGGTCGATGAGGTAAAGACACTCCGTGGTGACTTTAAGTTTTCAAACGGAAAAATACATAAAGTAGGTTCCAAGTTGTTTTTAACCCTCCGGGTCGCAGAGATAGAAATAGGTGAAATTTTGGAAGTAAACCCAGAAATCGACATCGTACAGGAATCTTCAGAAATCAATATTGACGTATCCGGCTTGTCGTTCAATTTTGAGGCGACCATGGAACAAGGCCTACTTCGCGTTCCCAAATCATTCAAAAACGTAAAAAGCGTGGTGACCAATCCCGGTAAAAAAATAAGGGAAGTTTCTGCTGCGTATGGCAGCGGTATCAAAGGAGACTTCTCGGTCAACGGCATTAAGGGTATCGTAATCATCTCAGATTAAAATCAATCAAAAACAAACACATATGCAACCTTTCAAAAAACGAATTGTCTTTAGGGCGAACAATCCATTCAAAATGAACAAACCAATCCTATTCTTGTGCTTGCTGACCATCATGGGCCACTCGGTTGGATGGGCACAAGAAGATTCTGATACTTCAGAAGACTATATCGAATTCAATGACCGACGCAATGTAGTTCACGGTGTTTACCTCGGTCTGGGAACGTACTTGGGCGAAATTGATGGGAAGAGTACTTTTCATGGAGCCTTTCGTGTAGCCTACGTAGCCAATCGCCAGTTTGAAGTGGGTTTTATCGCAGTAGGGTTCTATTCCCAGCAGGATTTGCAAGTATCGAGCTTCGAGACCTTGGATTTAGCGGGGGGTTATGCAGGACTCCATGTTGAACCCATACTCTTTGGAGACTCCAAAATCAACCTTTCTTTTCCAGTGACTATGGGTGCAGGGGGCGCAGTTTTGGTAGATAGCCGTGCTGACGACGTGGATATAGATACTGCTAGCGATGATTGGGATGAGGTTTTTGTTGTAGAGCCTGGGGTTAATATGCTGTACAATCTATCACGCTATGTACAGTTGGAGGTTGGGATGCGTTATCGGTTTTCCTCTCGATTGGATTTAAGACCTGACCTCGTCAAAAACATAAACGGGTTTTCCGCTGGAATGACCGTAAAAGTGGGGATTTTCAACATGGGCAGAAATCGATACAAAAAACACCTTAGCAATGACCAGTAAATCAAAAAACGAAGTTTTCAGCAAGGGCATGGGCATCCAGACCCGTCATGTTTTTTCCGAAAATGGAGAAGTCTTTATTCGAACAGCGCAATTGGTTCATCAAGAAGAGTGGTCACCCATCAACTTTCACTGGAAACCAATGCTACAGTTGGAGCGGGATTTAATGTAAATATCTGTGAAATAAAAGATTGGAACTTCCAAGTTTTTTGGAAGAGGATATCAATACTGATACTTGAAAAAACCATCAATAAAAAACAAACATCATGAAACGAATTATTTTTTCATTAGTATGCCTCGCTACAGTGGGCAGTTTCACCTCTTGTAATCAAGAAACCATTCGGGTTTCTTCGGAAATCGAGAGTCGCGACTACAATATCACTGATTTTAATGCTTTGGAGGTTTCTTCAGGATTCAAAACCTATGTGTCTTTTTCCGATGTGGCGGCTAGTGTTCGTATTGAGGCCAATCAAAATCTTTTTGAAAAAATCAAAGTGGTACACCGCGACGGAAAGCTCTCTGTTGGTTTGGCCAACAATGTTCAAATCAAGGGAAAGGAAACGCTCAATTTGTATATCGTAACCTCAGACATCAATAGCTTTAAGCTAACCTCTGATTCGTCCATTTTGCTGGATACTCCTTTAGATACGCAAAATGTCAATATTGAATTGACTTCTGACGCCTATTTTGATGGAGATATCATAGCGAATGATTTAAAACTCCAATGTACTTCAGGGAGTAGGGCCAGCATTTTTGCCGAAGTGAATACTGCAGATATTCGTTTAACCTCTGATTCCGATTACGATGGTGGCCTTACTGCAGATTCGGCGGAATTAAGACTTACCTCTGATGCTGATTTTTACGCTTCTGGCGCTGTGGGGCAAATGAATGCTCGATTAAGTTCAGATGCCAATTTGAAGGATTTCAGCTTGTCCGTTCGCGAACTGAACATTGATTTGTCATCTGACAGTAGGGCATACTTATCCGTTTCGGAAACCATAAATGTTTCGGCTTCGTCAGATGCGGTTTTGTACTATAAGGGAGATGCCGAAATTGAGCAGCAAAACACGTCCAGCGGAGGTAAAGTAGTACGTCAGTAGGAAAATGGGTATCTTGGGAAAAACAACCCAATGGCCAAGCATCAAGAAGAACGCATTCTTACGCTACACCCGCAAGGAAAGACCGGAGTCAATATTTTGAAACGGCGCTATGACTTTATCAAGGATTTCATTTTGAATACCATAAAGGAACACGGAACGATAACTTTTGAAAAATTGGGGGACATGGCCGTAGAGGAACTGACGGAGACCTTCGATGGAAAGGTGCTATGGTATGTGGTATCCGTGAAATTGGACTTGGAAGCCCGTAATTTGATAGAAAGAGTCCCCAAAACCAGTCCGCACCAGCTTCGCATGAAAAGTTAAAAAAGAAGTCGCTTCAAAAAATTCTTCAGTATTTCGAGGTCCCCCACAGGGAAACTTGTACTTTTGAATCACTTCCCTATTTCATAAATTCAATTAAAAACATGCAAAAGTTGATTCTCAGAAAAGGGAAGGTGGTATTTGTAATGACCCTCCTTGTAAATGTCGCTATAGCGCAAAGTGACAACCTGCAACGCCTAAAAGAGTACGTAGATAATGGACAATTGGTGATTTATACGGGTTCCTCCATTGTGTCCAGTTCCAGCGCAAGTTCTTTAACCTATGTTGACTTTTGTGCAGATGGCACCTATTTTTACGATTATGAAGGTTCTTTCGTTGTGAAAGGGACAAAACATACTAGTTCAGAAGATAGCATGGCCTCCGGAGCAGGAGTGTCCAAAAATTCTGGAACTTGGCAAATCATGGAAAACCAAGGTTCGTTTGTGTTGGAAGTTACGGACTATATGGGCCAGAAAGGCTATTATCCTATTAATATCCAAAATCTTTTGGCTGGTAAATGGAAATATGGCAACACCACCTACGTTTTTGCACCAAAGAAAGGCCGCTGCAGACGGTAGGGATTATATTTTTTTCATGGAATCAATTAGGTCGTCTTTTTTTCGTGGCGAAATGCTCACGTGCATATCATTGCTCATAATAATATAGCCACCATCAGATTTAACGTACTTTTTCACCTCACGAAGGTTGATGACGTAGCTGTTGTGAACCCGCATAAAAAGATGTTCTGAGAGCAGGTTCTCATACTCCTTTAGGTGTTTGCTGACCAGCAAGGAGCTTCCATCATTTAAAATGAAGGAGGTGTATGAGCCATCGGCCTTGCAAAAAATAATGTCCTTGATGGCGATAAACTCCATACCCGAAGTAGTGGCCAAACAGATTTTTTGTTGCTGGTAGGGTTCTTTTCCCAAATTCTGCATGAGGGTATGAATTTGTTGCCGGTACACGCTGGTATCACGCTGATGCCGGGCTTTGGCCACAGCTCCTTTTAATTCATCCAAGTCAATAGGCTTGAGGAGATAATCCAATGAACTGAACTTAATGGCCTTGATGGCGTATTTTTCAAATGCCGTAGTAAAAATGACATCAAAACTAGGTTCTTTGATTTGTCTCAAAATATCAAAGCCCTCACCTGATTGCAGCTCAATATCCAGAAATACGACATCTGGGCTAAAAACGGAAAGTACTTTAATAGCTTCGTTCACGCTATCGGCTGAGGCTATGACTTTGACATCGTCACAAAACTCTTCCAATAGGGCTCTCAACGCTTCTCTACTTCCTTTTTCATCTTCTACAATTACAACTTTTAATACCATTTTTTGGTGTGGTTTTAAGATTTATTTCCCGCGGCTATGGGTTTTGGCAACTTTCAAAAATTGGCGCACGAACAATTGCTCAATTGTATCAATATGTGAAGCAAAAGTATACGGCATTCGTATTGAAACTAGGCTTTTTCTGCGGACAATAAATAGTTTTCTCTTAGTTTTTAACAAGCTTTACCCTAAAATCTGCACAATAAGACAAAAAAAGAGAGGGTGTTGATTCCCTTCTTTCCTTGATTCCCAAATTGAGAGTGGTGTTTTGACCCAAACCATAAAACCTGTTGTTTTCCCTGAGTTAGCAATTTACCATACGCAGCATAACCCCATACTCGTAGATAGGCACATGCAAAAGGTACTCACAACAGGTTGTTCATTTCAATTCATTTTTGGAGATTACATCTCCTGTTCTTTTTATGTAGCACGGCCACAATTTCACTCCACATTATGTCGGACATGATTTTAAAATAATTCAATCAAAAGTAAGACCTGATTGAATTGTAGATTCTGGGCGTTTGATGGTTTTAGCTTTTGGTTTGATGAATGTGGTTTATCAGTTTATTTAAAAGCTTGGTTGGTTTTTGATAAAGACCGCTGCGTTCCCAGAGACACCACACCAAGAAACGGGCAAGGGGAAATGTGCAGCGGTCCAACCTATACTATATTGTATGTTTTGACTTAAGCATTGGATTTTCATCTTTCTCTTAAAGCCAAGACTAAGTTGGCAAGAATACTTGCAAAATTGTCCGCAGATTGATGGATTGGTGGTTTCAATTGATGGATTTCACTTGCTGAACACTCAGAGAAGAAAATGAACTTTTCGAAAACCGAAATGAACCCAAAAAAAGGAACGAACGCATTTCAATGGGTTCGCTCCTTACATGAAAATGAACACTAGAATAAGGCTGATTGTTATCATTTGTTCTTTCAAAAAGCCAAAACAGGTTGTGTTGTTTTTTCGTTGGGAACAAGGGTTTTGGGCATTGCTAAAGCATTTTTTCGAAATCCCTTAAATTCCACTTGGGCCAAGCTGCTTAGGTAACCGACAGTATCTTCATAGCTATTTAGGTTTACTCCGATTTCCCGCAGCCTGTTTCGTAATGCATCATGGGAGGTCATTTCATTGCGCTTTACACTCTTTCTCTTTTTGACCAAAATCAATTTCAAGGACTTCACATGGCATTTGGGAGTGTTATAGTTGGAAACACCATCAAAGAGGCATTTGAATGTCAAGTATACTTTTCCGATATTCTGAAATACGCTTGCAGTATACCCTTTTGAAGCATTATGGATAGGAAGTTTGAGGCATGTTTCTTCGGTCTCTAGGTAGCAGAAAATCAAATGGGATTTTAAAACTTCCTCGGTAATTTCAGGGATATCCAATGCAAAGGACCAAGTGTTGCTTCGTTCGCTCAGGTCAAAACTATATAGCTCCACGGAGTCCCCTAAAAAAGGAAGGCCCCTTGGTTTGGATTTGTTGTTTTTTTGTTTCGTACGCGCATTCAGATACAATGGATAGGCGAGAACGATAAAAGCGCATAACAAGGACCAGTAAAGAACAATTTGGTGCATGTTTATGTATGTTTTGATTTGGGACTATTTCCTGTGACAAGAAAGGAATAATTCAAAGCAAAAAGGACCTCCAATGTATGGAAGCCCTCTTTCAATTGACCTGTTCCTTCTATGAACAAGGTTTGTCATCAATTGCGAACGTTAACCTAGTATGAAATAACCATTTGAACGTTACGGCTCATTCAAACGAGGTATTCTTGAATTCATCCAAATGTTTCAACTGCCCCAACACTTTTTCTACATCATAATCCATTATTTTTCGAGTACTGTAACTTCTTTTGATGTCATCCACATAGGTGTGTATTTCGAGGGTATAATAGTTTTCTAGTTCAAATATGGAATTTTGGGATTCAGTGGTTAAGGAACTTAGGTTTCCTTTACCATAAGCTCTAGCGCTATAAATGATCTTGTGTTCTCGCTCTAAATCGTCTATCCACCTTACGGTAACTTCGGTAAAATCATCCATACGCTCCTTGAATTTGTAAAGCGCTTCTTTTGGGATGTTCCCCATTTGATATTCGGATTTCACTAGGTCCAATATCCATTTTTCTAAATAGTTGTCTACGTCATTTCTCATTTTCAAATGCTTATATGTTCGTGGTCTTGACCAGTATTTTTGATTTTATAAGGTTGATTTGAGTTGGTTCCAACCTTTTAGGTCAATAGGTTGGGGGTTGATGAATGGTAAAAACGAGGTTTTTCGGATTGGAAATCTACTAAGGATTGGTCCATTTAGTCCGCAACCATTCCAAAGTTCTCTCCCTAGCGATATCACTTTCGGGGATATCGTCAAAATCAAATCCGTGAGGAGCTCCGGGATAGTATTCCAACGTTATGGGCGCCCCCTTCCTGTTCAAAACATTCAACATGCAAAGGGTATTCTCCGACAAGGAATCCTCCGACGGAACATGATATAAAACTGGAGCGTAAGGCATGTATACGTTATCTCCCAAGCTTTCCAACCCGCAAGGTTGTCTTCCCCAGTAGTTGAAACCAATATGTCCGCCGTAATAAAAAACGCCACTGGCAAAACCGATGTTGGGTTGATTAGGCGGTGTAAGTACCCCATCGCTTTCATGGTAAACAATTCCATTCGCGCTTTGCGTCCATTCAAAATCTGAGGGTACTTTACTCAAATCAATAAGCGTTGAAACCGCAGCGCTCGCACCATCAGAAAATCCAAGAACTGAAATATTTCCCTCTTGAATCATTTTGTTTCCATTTGAATCTTTTAAAAGCTGAAGATATTCAAGGGCTGTATTGGCGTCTTTTGGACGTACAAATTGTGCGCTGATGATAGTGTTTTTGGGCAGCGTTCTCAAGTCTCCCGTTCGCGTGGTTACACCTCGCGGAGAATAGCTATCCACAAAGGCTGCAGCAATGCAATTGCTCAAAAGTAAATCGCGCCACTCCACAAACTGTCCTGACATTTCTTGACCATTTGGGTCGTTGTTGCGCCACATACCATTTGATCCATGAAGCACAACGACAGCGGGAACAGGTCCATCACAATCTGGAATGGAAAGGTAGACAGGAATTTCTACGTCATCCACAGTTAAACGAACTATGGAGTTCTGTGCATCGAGGGAAACAACTTCGTTCCCTGACTCCAATTCATTGTTTTGATCGTCACTACATCCAAAGTTAATTAGGATAAGCATCGATAATGCCATCGGTCTAAGAAGTTTTACCATATTGATTTCATTTTTCATATTCACTAGTTTTAATAAGTACATGTACAATTTGAAATTCCTTGGAAAAGATCTACTCCCAAGGTTAGCACATGTGTGCCGGAAGAGTATCCGAGAAGTTCATTTAAGATAATTTGGTAGGAGTAGCCGAAATAGAAACCACCTTTGTTTAGACCAATTATAGGAGCAACATAGAGCGGCTTAGCTACTTGGTCGTTCAAAAATCGAAAAGTGACTCCAGCATAATAATTATCGATGAAGTCGTATTTCCGGAACTTGAAATTCAAATCGGTAATGGAACGTCCATCATTTTCAAAATATTGAAAGAATATCGAAGGTTCCAGCTCAAGTTCAGCTCTAGGACCTTTTCGAAACTTATATCCTGAATACAGATAATAATTCCGTAGGATATTGGGTTCGTACAAAAAGTTGAACCCTTCATAGTTTTTGTTGAGGATATTCGAAATATTCAAGCTCAAATAGAAGTTCTCTTTTCGGTACAAGGTTCCGACATCAAAGTTGGGATTGTTGGATGCTCGGTCATCCGTAATTCCCATATCGTTGTTGGGGTCGAAGTTTTCGATATCAATACGAAACTGGTTGAAATTGAACGAGAGGGCAAAAGACCAAAAATGGTCATCATACTTATCGATGATCAAATGATGCGCAAAAGATATCTTGCCACCCCTCTGCTTGGTTTCACCGTTGCTGTCGTTATATAGCACCATGCCAAGACCAGAACGATTTCCCAAACGCACATCGGCTGAAAGCGATTGGGTATTGGGCGCGTCAGGAATACCCACCCACTGCGAAAGTCCGTTCATTCTAACCTTCACATAGTTTCCAATACCCGCATAAGACGGAGACATTAGAAAAGGGTTGTCGGATAGATATTGAGACAACTGTGGTACGGTCAATTCTTGAGCGCTCGAAATCCAGCAGCAAAAAAGGAATATGAAGTAGGGTATTCTTTTCATTGATTTGGGTTATCTGTATAGGGTAAAGTGGCCCACGTTCTCTCGACCTGAACCATCGTTTAATTTGATGATGTACCAATAGTCACCGGTAGGCAAGGGTTGATCTTGATAGAATCCATCCCAATCTGGACGATTCTCTCCAATGATATAAATCTTACGACCGTAGCGATCAAATATGAATGTCTGGAGGTTGGGATATCCCTCGGTATTTCGAGGTCCCCAAAAGTCGTTTTGGCCATCGTTGTTTGGCGTAAAGAAATTGGGAATCTCAATCTCTGGGATGATAATCGCAATGGTTTCCGTGGCCTCACATCCATTTGCGTCAACCACGCTAACGGTGTAAACCCCGTCGCCATTCACTGGAAAGACATTGTTTTCCGTACCTGCCGCATCCTGAAAGTAAAAGACATACGGTGCTGTACCTCCGAAAGCACTGGCGGTAATTTCGGATGGATTGGAGTTCGAAAGACTAAGACTCAGCGGTTCAAAGGTTTCTATCATAAATGGAATGGATACCATACAACCGTTGGTATGCATAATGGATAGGAAATGTGATCCGGCATTGATATTTCCAAACTCGGGTGCTAGAATAAAATCTTCTGGATCAGTTGAATCCAAAGCGTAAAGTACATCCTCTGCTACGGTTGGGTCTTCAAAAAGTATCAGAAGCGTATTCACGGGCAAACCTGATTCGCAAGTATAAATAGGATTGATAGTTGCGCTTAGATTCGGGGTGCCTGGTAGAATCTCAAATGAACTAGTTGTTCCGCATCCATTGGAATCAATAATGCTAAGAGAATAACTGCCTGATTCCAAATTATTCATGGTGAAAGTACTATTTGAGAAAATACCGGCATCCTCCGAATTGATTTGTACAGTAAAAGGACCTACTCCGTTTTCTACGCTTATGTCAATAAAACCATCATCACTTTCCCAACAAGATTCATGTCCAATATCCATATTCAATGAGAATGAATTTATAGTAATGGAAATAGGTGTAGCTAGACTTTCGCAACCATTCTCGGTGCGGGTGACATAGTAGTTTTGAGTATTTAAAGCATCATCAGCATTTACCACTATGGTCAGCCCTGCATCGCTGTACCAAGTAAAACCATCATTAATAGCAGGGATTAATTGGGCGCCTGTTGGGTTATCCCCAGCACAGAAAGATTGGTCGCTTGCAATAGGCGCATCCGGTGGTGTTGGGTCTACTAGGGTAACATTGGGATTTTCTACTGAGGTACATCCGTTATTTGTTATCCTTAAGTTGTTGTAAGTGCCTTGAGGGACGTTGTCAATTCGTGCAAAGTCTGCACTCCCATTCACGAAAACGCCGTTGAAGACCCCTCCATCATAGGTGATGTCATAAAAGTTGTTGTTTACTCCCGTGATGCGAAGCACAATTTGTCCGTCTTCACCTCCACACGTAGTTGGGTTCCTAAAGTCTGTTACTTCAATGGTAGGTGTAATGGGGTCCGTTAGGGTAATATTGGGATTTTCCAAAGAGGTACACCCGTTATGGGTTATGCTCAAGTTGTTGTAATCCCCCTCGGATAATCCGTTGACATAGGCAATCCCATCATTAATGAAAATGTTGAAGGTTCCTCCGTCGTAATCCACGACGTAGTCATTATTGCCGAGCCCAGTAAATTCCAAAACTATTTGTCCGTCATTACCGCCACAGGTAGATGGGTCAGTTGAAGAAATTATGGCTATGGTTGGTATGTCGGGGTCGTTTAATGATACACTTGGATTTTCCATAGAGGTGCACCCATTATGGCTTATGCTCAAGTTGTTGTAATCACCCTCGGACAATCCATTGACATAGGCAGTTCCATCATTGATGAAAATATCAAGCGTTCCTCCATCATAGTCCACTACATAGTCATTATTGCCAAGCCCGGTGAATTCCAATACGATTTGTCCGTCATTCCCGCCACAGGTGGATGGGTCAGTTGAGGACACTACGGTTATGGTCGGAGTATCCGGGTCGGTCAAGGTAATATCTGGGTCATCTATGGAAGTACAGCCATTCACGGTTATGCTTAAATTATCATAGGTGCCTTGGGTAAGTCCATTGATGGCGGCCCAACCGGAATTTGCGTTTACCGGGATATCATTGAACACCCCTCCGTCATAGATGATATCGTAAAGGCCATTACTGGTCAAACCTGTAATGTTGAGCACGATTTGTCCATCATTCCCGGCGCAGGTAGAGGGGTCCGTGGTGCCGTTGACGGCGATAGTGGGTATTGCGGGGTCCGTGAGGGGGATGTCGATGTCCTGGGTGGAGGTGCATCCCGAAACCGTTATGGTGATGTCGTTGTAGGTGCCTGTGGTAAGGTTGCTTATGGTGGCCTGTCCGGCCACTACGTTGACGTTGTTGAATATCTGTGCGAGTGCCCCGTCGAAATAGTCGAGGGTATAGAGTCCGTTGGGCACGTCGGTGAATGTGAGCTGTATCTCTCCTTCGTTGCCCCCGCATGTAGTGGGGTCTGAGAAGGAGGTGACCGAAATGGTAGGTGTACTATTTACTGTAATCGTTACCTGAGTATCTGAGTTCGTGCAGTTAGCACCGGTAACCTGGTATGTGAAATTATAATTTGCGCCACCCGCAGCCACTGCACTTGCATCAAATACGCTGTTATCTGCTCCACTCAACGCTCCGGTACCATCATCGTCTATCCATGTTCCTCCGCCATCTTGCGTGCCGTCCAATGCCGTAAACAAATCAAAAGCCGCCTCTGTGCTACAGGCGGTTTGTGCTACCGCATTGCCACTATTGGGAGGTGTCTCTACATTGATGGCTTGCACTGTTGCGCTGGCAGCCGTACAGCCGGTGGCACTTTCATAGTTTACGCTAACTTCATAGGGTCCCACACCATTCCAATCTACTGTAATAGCATTTCCTGCATCATTAGTAATGATTCCTCCTGTAACATTCCAAATGTAATTATTCTGACCTACTTCGGTAGTGTATACCTCTTCAGTATCCAGACAGACGTTAGTTGCTCCGATGATTGTCGGGGTTGGAGGTGCGTTTATGGTTAACGTCATGAAATCGATAGCAGGTAAAACACAAGGCGCATTAGGATTGGCTTGCAAAGTGAGCACTACCGAGCCATTGAGAATATCGTCAGGGCCTGGAAAATAGCGAGGTGCTAATACAACATTATTGCTAAAATTACCATCACCAGCCGTACTCCAGATAAGATCGCTAATGTTTGTTACCGATGGTATAGTACTCGATTCAATTATTCTGAACTCGTCACCTGCACATATTTCTTCATCGCTACCCGCATCAGCAGTGGGTGCTGGTTCTATCCTCAAGGTCATGACATCTACCACTGCCGGACAACTACCATTGCCATTGGCTTGTAATGTCAATATTACAGCACCGTCGGCGATGTCCGTTGCACCGGGCGTATACACGGGAGTGAGTAATGTGTTGTCGTCAAAGCTACCATCGCCGGCCGTACTCCAAGCCAGACTACCAAAATCAGTAGCCGTAGGAACTACCGCAGAAGCAGATAAATCGAGCGCATCGCTAGCGCATATCGTTTCATCGCTACCCGCGTCAACCGTAGGAGGCGTGTTGATGGTGACGGTCACGGTTGCCTCCGGCCCCTCGCACCCGTTGGTGGTCTGGGTGACGAAATAGTCCTGTGACAGGAGTGCATCGCCAGGTGCGACGGTGGTGGTCAGCCCTGCATCGCTGTACCATGTTATGCCGCCTCCGATGGGGGGTACAAGGTCGTTGCTCGTAGGGTTGTCGGCTGCGCAGAAGTTCTGGTTGTTGGCCGCCGGTGCCGCCGGTGTTGCGGGGTCCGTGAGGGCCACGTCGGGGTCTTCCGTGGAAGTGCACCCGGCTACTGTAATCCTGAGGTTGTTATAGTTGTCCGCGCTGAGTCCTGTTATGGTTGCGGCGTTTGCCGCCACGACCACCGGGAAGCTTCCCCCGTCATGGTCCACGGTCTGGTTGCCGTTGGGCACGTCGGTGAATGTGAGCTGTATCTCTCCTTCGTTGCCCCCGCATGTTGTGGGGTCGGTAAAGGCGTTGATGGCAATGGTTGG
>JBCCKH010000002.1:0-438036 GCA_039027495.1 Bacteroidota bacterium | reverse complement strand
TCCAACATGACGCTCTCCCGCCCAAGCTCCAATATAAAATCTTGGTTCGTTATTCTCTTTTACGCTGTCTATACCAATATGTTCAATGAACTTCCAAAAAAAAAGAAAAAAGTTCCCTAAAAAACCCCTTCTCTTTCCTTACCACTAAACCAGCCTTAACCGATTAAGCGGGTGCAAATATAATAAGCATTTTTTTACCCGACAAACAGTTTGAATATATTTTTCGAAAAATAAAATTCAACCTTCAATAAACCTCTGTTTGTCAACTTAAAGTAAACTGATTTTTAGAGAATCCTTAAGAAAAGAAATTCCATACCAACCCAAATCGAATGACAAAGTCACGGTACGGATACTCTGGCGCAGCATAAAATGAAGGTTCGGTGGTAAACAATGAATTCAAGTGCTCCGCTTTTAGGTAAATACGGGTTTGTCGCACCTTCGCATTAATAAATACATCAAGCATGGGGAACCCGCCAAATTCTTCTCGATTTTGAATGTAGAATTCTCCAAGAAGCGGATGGTATGCATCCATATTATATGAGGTGAAGTATTTGAAGTTTACACCGGTTTGGATATACATGGCTTTTTTGAACACATCCGATGAAAAATACAAGGTATTCCGGGTGACCAATTCGGGAACGTTCAACACTTGTTCATCTTGGGTAACATTTTGATATAATATGGTATTGGCCAAAGCCCATTTTCGCCATCGTATTTCTTTGAAATATTTTACGCGGAGGTGATTTACGGTTGCAGCTGTTTGAAACGGTCGTACATATGCTGTTGCAAACTCGCCAGTTTGTAATTGCTCATCCGTAATGGTAGATTGAAAATAGGTGTAGTTATCCAATGCACTGTACTCCACATTTAAATTTCCGTACTTCTTTGACAACCATCCCAAAGAAATGGTACTGCTCTGTATTTTTTCGAAAGTGGAATCGTTTTGCCAGTTGAAGTTTTGATAATCGCTTTGAAACAATAAAAAATTGAAGTCAGGCAATCGCGAGGAGATGTTCAATCCTGAAACCAATGTATTGCCTTCATTAATATCGTATTGTGCCAAGGCATTGATTTGGCTTCCTCCCAATTCCCCGGTAATATTATAGGTAACGTCGCCAGACAAACGGAGTCTGCCAAAATTATTCGTGTATTTTCCCCCGACCGCAATTTCATCCCCAGTCAATTGGTTTTGGATGGTTCCCGCATCGGTAATGATAATACTATTGAAAAAGTAGTTGTAATTGTAATGACTTATATTTCCCGATAGGTTGCCCAAGGCTTTTCCTTCAAAACCCAACGAAACCCTATTGAACATGGTTTTCAATCGTGCGCGGTCCGCAATGGGAACTGTGAATGGATCACTACCGAAAGCGGTCTGCGCTGATGTTTGGGTAAACTGGAAGAATTTCGTCTCATAATTAAACTCATGACCCAAATACAGGGATTTGGCTTTTCGTTCCGTAGAATCCTTTTTGCTTCGAAGTACTTTATAGGTTTGATCAAAGTAATAGCGTTTACCTAAAATTCGGGTATTGGCATCAGTGTACAGTACATCCAACCGAAAACGGTCATCAAAATCTTCTTCCCCTTCCTCAAACTGTGTTCGGTCTGAAATCCCTCCATTTTCTTCAGATTCCAAATCTTGGGCCGCAATATGCGCTCTTAGGTTGTACCTTCCGTTAGGGCCATTATAGGAAAGACTTGTTCTAAAGTTTCCGGATTGGGTTTGGTCAAACCGATATTGCCCCAAGGACCGGAACCCTTTAAACGCAACTGATAAATTCAATTGAGGGGACATATTGAAGGTCAACAGGGCATCCAACAATTGCCCTTGCTCCAAGGTGGTTTTAAACATGAGGTCGGAGACGGGCGTAGCGACATTGAAATAGAGAATATCCTCTACTTCCATATATCCAATATTACGTGCCGATGCGCCCATTCTTGGGTAAAAGGAATTCGTCGAAAAATCGCGCCCCAATTGATTGTAAGGTCGACCAATATTAGAGAACGGCATCAATTCGAAATCGTCCCTGCGTAAATAATTGTACTTGTATTCTTTTTGAATGGTCAAGGACGTATCCAAATACATGGTGTCCCGCGCGTAGGTGATGATTTTGTAATCTTTAATCGTGATTTCGGGAACGGAATCGTTCTTGGAAGGTGGTTTTTGAAATACCGTAGGTTGCGGTTGCACCAAAGTATCGTTTTCGATTTCAATCTCGGGAACGACAGGTTCTATCTGTGGGATAACCAAGGTGTCCTTCTCTTGGGGCGGGGGTATGCTATCATTTTGGGCAAAAACGGGAAGGCAAAAAACCATCCCCAACAAAAAGATTAAAAATCTCATGCTTTGGTTTAAAGCCGTAAAGGTATGTGTTTTGTTTTGTAAAGATTTGTGAAAAATTAAGTCAATTTCCTAAACCATTCCTACTTTATTAACTATTTGAATTTGTTTTGCAAAGTATAAAAGGAATAGACCAAACGACCTATTCCTTTTCAATTTAAAAGACTCTGCAAGTTAATTGCTATCCCAGTCTACTTTATCTGTCATAGTTACAGAAGGTACGTTAGGATTTGTATTGATTTCGGTTTGAGGATATAACCAACGTGTCGGTATTGCGTTGCTATCGTTTGGAATCAAATCTGGGATATTCGTTCTTCTCCAATCTGTAAAGACCTCCGGGTCTGAGAAAAGTGCCAAGTATTTTTGAGTCATCACATGTTCCAAAGTAACATCTCCTAATGGATTTACTTCCTCTTGTGCAGCAAAGTTTGCATATAAATCTCCCAAGCCGTAATACTCAAATGAACTTCGCACTCCTTCTAGATAGGACTCTCGAATCTCCTGGGGATTGCCCCCAGTTTGTAGCAGGCATTCTGCTTTAGCAAACATTAATTCAGTATAAGTTAGTAATGGTACATTTCTATCTATTTTAAAAACTCCATGATCAACATCCAAAAAAGTTAATGGATTTCCATCTTCATCTTCCAAACCATCTCCGTCGTATAAATCCAATCTGGGGTCATTTAAAGAAATCATCAAATCATTCATGGTCGAATTGAATCCAATATCACCTCTATCCCTGTTAAATTGAAACCATGGCGCTGCTGTTGTAGCGGTACTTCCAAATTGCACCCCCATGTTATCTTCTATGGAAGTGAAAGCTGCATCAATAGAGGCAAGAGCGCTCGTGTAGTTATCATCATCCAACAGTGCTTGATGTAAATATGCACGAGCATCAATAGCATGTGCTGCTTTGGTCCAAGAAGCTGCGTTTCCTGCAAAAATGAGGTCTCCTGTTACCGAAAGCCCTCCATCACCTTGGGCTAAATCCTGTCTGGCCTGCTCTAACAAAAGATGAACTTCATTGTAAATAGTTGCTTGTTCATCGAATTCTGGTTGTAAGACCTCAATTCCAACCAAACCGTCGGAATAGGGCATGTCATTCCAAAAATCTGTCATCAACAACAAAGTATATGCCTTCAGGGTTTTGGCTACACCGTTGTAATGATTGTAACCATTTGTAGTGGCAATATCAATAATAATATCAATGTTACTTAGGATGTCAACATACGCCAAGCTCCAATCATCGTCAAAATCAGCAGCCCTGAAAACATAATTGTCGAATCCAGCCCATTGTCTTTCCAATCCTTTTACATGCTGTACAAAAACACCTGAATACCTTGAGAAGTTACCTCCATATTGGAAACCCAAGGTAATTTCTACAGGCGTTAATAGAGCAGACGGAGCAACATTTGTTGGATCATTGGGGTTTTCGTTGGTTCCTTCCAAGAACCCTTCACAAGAGAGTATTGCACTAAGCGTACATAACACCAGTAGTGCTTTATTAAATTTTATTTTCATCAATTAATGCTTAAAAAGTTAGGTTAATCCCAAAACCATACGATTTTGTTCCAGGATTATTAAAGTAATCCGAGCCTTGTCCGTTACTTCCAGCACCGGTCAAACTGGTCTCAGGGTCCACGCCATTGTAGTCTGTCTGTAGCCACAAGTTGTTGCCCGTAAAGGAAAGATTTACGCTATCAAAAAAGTCACTTCTGAGCATTCTTGTAATATCATAACTAAGGTTCAATGTTCGCAAACGCAGCCAAGATGTAGATTGTACAAAAGCCTCATCAACACTACCAAAGCCACTAAGTCCGCTAGACTGATGATAGAATTGTCCTAGCTGTACTGGAATATCATTTGCTGCTCCATTTGACCTTTTTACCCCATCGATTACGACGGTTTCGTTACGATTTTCGGTCAACTTGGAACGACCAAAAAAGCTTAAAGCCCAATCTGTCCCATTCCACATTTCGCCGCCTTCTTTCCATTCAAATAGGAAATTTAAGGTTAAATCCTTCCAAGTAAACGTGTTGTTAAACCCTACTGTGAAGTCAGGAGTGGGATCACCTATTACCTTTAACTCAGGGTCTGCAATCTGATATCCATAGTTCGGGCTTTCAACATCATCCTCAATTAAAACTCTACCTTGTTCATCTCTTAAAAATGCTCCACCATAAATCTGTCCGTAACGAAATCCAGGGATATTGTAAATAACAAATCCACCTAACAATTGCTCCTCAACTCCTTCTGCCAGAGAGTTGACAACGGTTTCACTTTTGTCAAAATTGATTCCAAGATTCCATTTAAAGTCGGCACCATCAAAAATCTTAGCGTTTAAAACCGCCTCATAACCCGTCGTTTCAAGCTCTCCTGAGTTTAGAAAACTGGAGTTAAAACCCGTTGAGTTAGCTATGGTAACAGCTAAAATCTGGTCCTCAGCTAGTCGTTGATAGTGTGCTAAATCTAAAGAGAACCTACCCTTGAAAAACCTCAAATCCAAACCTATCTCTTGGGTAGTAACCGTAGAAGGAACGAGATTAGTATTACCTAAATCATCATTTATCTGAAATCCTGCATTTCCATCAAAAGGAAAGGTAAACCCTTCAGCCCAACCATCGGTTATATCCGCAACTTCATAAGCGGTAGTGGTTGCATATGTGTCTGGTGCACCGGCTCCAACTTGTGCCCAGGAAAGTCTTAGTTTTCCAAAAGAAAGAAAATCGTTCTGATTAAAAAACTCGCTAAATACAATTCCCAAGTTTGCTGAGGGATAAAATAACGCAATATCCGATAGATTAAAATTTTGAGGGTTTTCCAACGTAGACAAATAATCTTGTCTTCCGGTTAAGGTTAGGTATAACCAGTTCTTGTATCCTAAATTAAGCTGGCCGTAAAAACCCACATTTTTTTCTCTGAACAAGTCATAATCAGCAATCACCGTTGAAGCGTTGGTGATGTTATTAAAACCTTTAACTCCCAAATCATTCCCTTGGGTGTAGTTTCTAGTACGTTTTTCCGAATAAATATTTACCCCTACGAGATATTCCAAGTTAAAATCTTCAGTGATGTCAAAATCTCCATTTACATTGTAATAGCTATCAATATGTCGATAATTATAGTCGTCTAAAAAAATGGCCCCAGCACTGTTCGTTCTAGATCCTATGTCAAAAAATTGAACCCTGGTATCTGCATAAGAGTCGATTCCAATTGTAGCACTAAACTTCAGCCAATCAGTGAAGGCGTAATCTATGCCCATACTTGTAATTAAACGGTTTACTTCATCCGTATAAGGTGCGTTGTTTATGGTCCAGTATGGATTATCGTATCCTCCGCCGCCTCGGTAGTTCCTCTGTGAGCCATCTTCAAATTCATAGGCTTCTCTATTATTCGCAGGATTATCCAAACCATTTCCGTTATCAAAAGAAATAGGTGTTCTTAAGAGACCTAGCATCAATCCAGAAGTATTACTTCCTTGTTGGATACGTCTGGCATCAGACTTGGTATAAGTAGCGGTGAATCGCAAATTGAGTTTTTTGTTCATTTTTGCGGAACCAGCAAAATTCATCGTTTTCCTTTTGAAAGTATTTTTAGGAACAATACCTCCCTCATTCAAATCACCATAGGAGAATCTAAACGTTGTCTTCTCTGCGCCGGCAGACAATGAAACCGAATTCTCGGTAGTAATACCCGTAGTAAAAAGGTCATATACATCATAGGGCTGAAATGGTACTCCACCATTCTCACCACCCTCTACAAGCCGGCCATTTCTATCGTATTGGTAATTAGATCCGTCCCAAAACAGGTTCTCCCTTGAAGGACCCCAGCTCCCGGATTCTCCTGTTTCAGGACCCAACCAAATCCCTTCACTTCCCTGAACAAATGTATTCTGCAATGGTGCGAACTTATTGGCGGTCGTAAACATTACATTTGACCTTACATTAATTTTGGGTTTCCCGCTCGCACCCTTTTTTGTGGTAATAATAATTACGCCGTTGCCACCTTCAACACCATATAAAGCCGCTGCTCCCGCTCCTTTCAACACGTTTATGGATTCGATGTCATTGGGGTTAATATCCATTCCTCTGTTCGAACCAGCTACACCAGCCGTCCTAGCCTCAGTGTTAAACTGACCGTTGTTGATACGAACCCCATCAACAATAATTAAGGCTTGGTTATCTCCGTCCAGCGTCGTTTGTCCGCGAATTACGATTCGACTTCCAGCCCCGGCAGAACCCGAAGTATTTGTAATTTGAACTCCAGCCGCTTGTCCTGTTAGCGCCGCAATAGGGTCTTGGGCATTGGACCTTTGAATCGTTTCCGAAGAAACCTTCTGCACTGCATAACCCAAAGCACGTGTTTCTCGACGTATCCCCTGGGCAGTCACCACCACCTCTTCCAAAGCTTCGGCGTCTTCTTCCATTTGCACATCAATCCGTGGCGAAGCCCCCACGGTGCGGTTTGTCGTACGCAGACCCAAATAGCTGAAGCGCAGCACATCACCCACGGATGCGGTCATAGCGTAGTTTCCATCAAAATCTGTTTGTGTTCCTGTGGTGGTTCCCACAATTACGACAGATACGCCGGGCAACGGTAGACCATCTTGGTCCAAGACCGTGCCCGTAATCGATTTCTCTTGCGCACAAGAGAAGTGGACGCAATACATTGCAAGCAATGCATGCATCACAGCACATTTTAACCTCATTAAATTGTATGTTTATGTTTGTTTCGACGAAAGTCTTAATAATTTCTTAATATTCCAAACGGTATTTTTTTCTTCATGCCCGAACGTTATTCCCATACCCTTTTAGTTGCCGGCACCGATGAAGCAGGACGCGGGTGCCTGGCCGGACCGGTTACGGCTGCTGCGATTATCTTACCACCTGACTTTGAGCATCCCGTGCTCACTGATTCCAAACAGTTGACGGAAAAACAACGGGAGCATCTTTTACCGATTCTAGAAGAAAACGGGGTAACCTTCGGCGTATGCCACCTGCCACCGGAAACGATTGATACTTTGAATATTTTGAATGCCTCCATCGCGGCTATGCACGGGGCACTTGACCAATTCCTCAAAAAACCGGAATTGGTTTTGGTCGATGGGAATCGTTTCAAACCGTATGGCGATGTTCCACATGAGTGTGTGGTCAAAGGCGATTCAAAATACCTCTGCATTGCTGCCGCTTCGGTTTTGGCGAAGACGCATAGAGATGCCGTAATGCTAAAATTACATCAAGAGTATCCACAATACCATTGGGACCAAAACAAAGGCTATCCCACAAAAGCCCATCGCGATGCCATTCGAAAACATGGTCTCAGCCCGTATCACCGAAAGAGCTTTCGACAACTTCCGGAACAAATGACCTTGGATTTGTAAAAGTTCTACCTTTGTTCAAACACAATGCATGAGACCTCATATTCTGCTCTTGTCCTTGTTTCTTTGCTTCGCCTGTCAAAAGGAGACAACCGTTTCGGACAATGTGCTCGAACAATTGCCCAATGATGCTGGATTTTTCTTGAATATTCATGACCTGTCGTCTTTTTTGAGCGAAACGGCCAATAGTAATTTCATTGATGAGGCAAAGGGATTGCCCTTGATCGATCCCATTAAGCAATCCTTACCTGTTTTGAAATTACTTCGTGGGGAAAACAAAGCAGTGATAGGATTCTATCCTCTGACCAAAGACCAAACTGATTTTGTTCTGGTCTGTAAGAACCAGGATAGTCTGATAGACCTATCGGAACAAAAAGACAAAACCATTGAAACCTTGCAATATGAAGGCCATACCATCACCAAATATACCTTTGCAGACCAAGAGCTCTTTTCTGGAAATAAAAACAACTATTGTTTCGTCTCATCATCTTCAATGCTTCTGGAAAACATTTTGCGCGCTCCCACTACGTATACCCATGACAAGGCCTTGTCCCGATTGTACAAAGCACCAAACAGCGAAAAACCAGCCACTTTTCTGATTCATCCTGAAATTGCCACGCTTACGGCCAAACCCTATTTCGAAATACCCCCCAAATCCAATTTTTCAGATTGGACCAGTCTGGATTTCACGGCCAACCAGAACCAAGCTTCATTCGGTGGGGTTGCCATGCTCTCGGATTCGGTGCCACAGTTCCTGAATTTATTCAAAAATACCAAAGCTTTGGCCAGCAAAACTCCTAAATACGCGCCCTTGGAAGCCCAAGCAATTTTGGCGTATACCTTTGATGACCCATCTCGATTTAAGGAAAACCAGAATACTTTTCTTGACCGTTTGGCTACCAAAGACACACTTTTCAATACCATCGAGGAGCTTGGCGTAATATATTTCAACAACGAACGTATCGTAGTACTGGAATCCTTCGGCCCAGCACAGTTGGTTGAACATTTTCAGCAGGGGTCCAATTCACAAGGCAATAATATTTTCAGCGTAGCCGAGCCAGACATTATCAACACCGCATTTGCTCCTTTGGTTCGAGATTTTGAGAGCAATTTTGGAACTTTTATTGACAACGCATTGATACTGGCTTCCAAACGGGAATCACTTTTAGGGCTATTACGCTCGTATGCTACAGGAGTCACCTATGTTCAATCTCCAGCGTATCGGTTATTTTCCGAACGCATGGCGAATGAATCTTCATTACTTTTTCTGGCGGATAAAAAGGGAGTAAACTTTTTGGCCAAGGATATTTTCAATGAAGCATATGCCAAACAATGGCAAGGCGCCGACCTCAACGAACATGCTTTTGTGGGTCAAGTGGTTATGGACAATGGTTTTGCCCACACCAACCTCCTTATGGGAGAAGGACCAGCCGAACAAAAAAAGAATACCGTTTCCCCTGTCTTTAGTTTGGAATTGGAGACGGATTTGATTTTTGACCCAGTTTTCGTCAAAAACCACCGTTCAAACGCCTATGAAATAGTAGTCCAAGATCAAGATAATGTGCTGTATTTGATTTCTACAGACGGTAAAGTCCTTTGGAAAAAGGCTTTGGACGGACCCGTGAGAGGAAAGATTCACCAAGTGGATATTTACAAAAACGGAAAGCTACAACTTGCATTTTGTACCAGTAACCAGTTCCTTATTCTCGATAGGAATGGTGAAATAGTAAAACCCTTTGACAAAACCTTTGAAGGAGGCAACCTTAACGCACTTGCAGTTTTCGATTATGAAAACAACAAAGACTATCGCTTTGTGATTACCCAAGGTAAAAAAGTGTACATGTACAACCGAAGTTTTCAAATTGTGGATGGTTTCACTTTTACCGATGCACCTTCAGCGATTGTACAAGCTCCTCAGCACTTTCGCTTGAGCAATAAAGACTACTTACTATTTCCGTTGGAGGATGGTACGATTAAAATCTTACATCGCGTAGGTCGAGACCGCATAACCATTAAAGACAGAATCAAAACCAGTGGGAATGATTGGTTCTTGTACAAAAACAAGTTTTCGACGACAAACGCAGAAGGCATCTTGGTTCAGATTGATATCAAAGGCAAATTGAGTCGAACCAATTTCAATTTAGGGCAAAATCACGGCATGTATGCTACCAGCAAGACCTTGGCCCTTATGGATGATAATGTTTTAAGCATTCGAGGTAAAAAAGTAACCCTTGAACTTGGGGTGTACTCTCCACCCAAAATCTTCTACATCAACGACAAGATTTATGTGAGCGTAACGGATGTGCAAAACCAAAAAATATATCTTTTCGATAGCCAAGCCAAGCCAATAAGCGGGTTTCCTACGATTGGCAGTTCGTTAATCGACTTAATGGATATGGACTTGGATAAAAAACTCGAGTTGGTCGCAAAAGACCAAGATAATTCCATTGTGGTTTACAAAATAAATTAACCTTTCCGAACCGCCTACACACTAGTTTATCCCAACTATACATCTTGGTTAAGGATTGCGGTCAGATTTTGTAGCTTGAGCATAATGAAGTATTTTAAACTTCTCTCAACCAAAACACTACATTAAAATGAAGTTCTCATTTAAACTATGCCTAGGTGTCGTGGCTATACTTTTTTGCACGACCCAGGGACAAGCACAATTTTTTAAAAAACTAGCCAAGAAAGCAGAAAAAGCTGCAGAACGCACGGTCGAAAGACGTGTTGAGACCGAAACCTCGAAAAAAACCGACCAAGCTTTGGATAGCGTTCTGGGTGACGGTTCTGGCAACCGCAAAGCGCCTGATATGCCCTCGGACCAACCCAATACTTCTGAGTCTCCTTCTGGCAACGGAAACAGCCAAACTTCGGGTTCATCCGGCAAAGCGCCTACTACGGGGCCCAAAACACTTCAAGTATATAGCAAGTTCGATTTTGTTCCAGGGGACAAGCCCATCTTCTATGATGATTTTTCAGCAGACTTTATTGGAGACTTTCCTTCCAAATGGAATACGAATGGAGGGGGTGAAGTGGTAACCTTGGATGATTCCGATAGCAAATGGTACGCCATCCTTGGAGGGAGTATTACCGTTCCGAATCTGGGGCAAGATTTACCCGAAGAGTATACCATCGAATTTGATTTACGGTACATCAATCTTACAAATCAAACTACATCAGCAGGAAAATTTCACTTCATATTGGCAGAAACCAATAAATTGAACAACTACAATGACTTTGCTTTGATTGATTTAAATCCATGTCAGTTCATTGCAATTGGTCCTGAAGTACAGAATTATTTTAAGGGTGATGATGACCCCATTCGAAATCGAATCCAACGCGATTTGCGCAAAGTATATCAGGAGGAAGTGCACGTTTCAATTGCGGTAAACAAGAATCGATATAGAGCATGGGTAAACGAAATCAAAATTGCCGACCTTCCGCAATTCATTACAAACCCCGCTAAAATCAAAGCCTTTAAAATCTATATGAAGGGTCTAAGCGTTGAACGTGGGGAACGTATGCTGATTTCTAACCTGAAAATCGCTGAAGGCGGAGTTGACTTGAGAAGAAAACTTATTTCGGAAGGGAAAATTTCCACCAACGGGATTTTGTTCGATTCAGGCTCTGCACGATTAAAGCCAGAATCCATGGGTATCATTCGCCAGATTTATCAGGTATTGCAGCAAGATGGAAACATCAATTTGAAAATTGTGGGTCATACTGATTCTGACGGTGCCGATGATGCAAATCTTACGCTTTCCAAATCCAGAGCAGACTCGGTAAAAAAAGCGCTCGTAGACATTTATGGCGTAAGCGGCGACCGATTGACCACCGATGGAAAGGGAGAAAGTGAACCGGTAGAAGAAAATTCTACTCCAGAAGGCAAAGCGAAAAACCGCAGAGTAGAATTCATCAAACAATAAATAACAAACAGCACACTATAGTATGAAAACCACATTTCTGACATGGCTATTCGCCATGTCCATATGCCTTGTTGCTTCAGCCCAATCGGACTGTGGCCAATATTATCCCATGGTCGAAGGGGCGAGCTTCCAATACACCCTTTATGGTAAAAAAGGAAAAACCGTAGGAACCACAAGCTATACCATCTCCGAAGTCAATTCAGATGGTGATGCCACGAATGCGACCATGGCCATTTCATTCACAGATGCCAAAGCCAAAGATGTATTTACTTCGGATTATAAATTCAGTTGCACAAAAGACAAAGTAATCATCGATTACCAATCGCTTATTCCCAATGAAATGTTGGAGGGATACAAAGACATGGAAATGGAAATTTCTGGAACGGATATTGAAATTCCAAATAACCTAAGTGTGGGGCAAGAATTGGCCGATGCGCATGTGATGATAAAAATTGATATGGGGGGAATGTCGATGAACGTGAATGTGGACCAAGAAAACCGGAAGGTTGAAAAACAAGAAACGATTACCACTCCCGCGGGCACTTATGATTGTCTTGTAGTGTATAGCGAAACCAAATCCAAGATGATGATGGCCAAACAAACGTTTCCAATGCGGGTTTGGCTAGCTGAAGGTGTTGGAATGGTAAAACAAGAAACGTATAACAAAAGTGGCAAAATGACGGATAGCATGTTGCTTACCGCACATAGTCAATAGGTTGGAATAGATTCCGTGTCAAGCACGGAATGACGGAAAGAAGTACTTAAAACCTCGATTACATCGGGGTTTTTTCTTTTACGATTTCTGCTTCAAAAAGTGTGGAAAAATGACGCAACAATTTTTGTTTCACCTCTTCCATATCAATGGTTTTTTGACCCAATTCCACGTTCAATGAGGTCACGGCTTTGTCCTTGATGCCGCAGGGAATCATCATATCGAAGTAGCCCAAATCGGTATTGACATTCAGCGCAAAACCGTGCATGGTCACCCATCGACTGGCTCGTACGCCCATAGCGCATATTTTTCGGGCAAAGGGTGTGCCTACATCCAACCAAACCCCTGTCTCACCGTCCGACCGCTCCCCTTTTAAACCGTATTCGGCCAAGGTCAAAATCACCATTTCTTCCAACAAACGAAGATACTTGTGAATGTCCGTAAAGAAGTTGTCCAAATCCAAAATCGGATAACCTACGACCTGCCCAGGCCCGTGATAGGTGATATCGCCACCCCTATTGATTTTGTAAAATGTCGCCCCTTTGGCTTTAAGGGCTTCCTCATCCACCAAAAGATTGGACATGTCGCCACTTTTGCCCAAAGTAAACACATGCGGATGCTCCACAAAAAGAAAATGATTGGGCGTAGTGAAGTCAGTGCCTTCCCTACGATTCTTGATTTTGAGGTCTACAATTTCCTGAAAAAGTACTTCTTGATAGTCCCAAGTAGATTTATAATCACTATGCCCCAGCTCCTTGAGCAATACTTCTTTGTTCATGCTACAAAGATAGTGAAGTCCTCATCGGGATTTTAATCTTCCAGCTCTACTTCGAGGTCCAAAATAGAAGGGTCTTTCATCAAATCCATGAACTTCACTTCGTAAATCATGGTCTTGCCGTCGGCGCTAAAAGTAGCATCTTCAGCACTCACGGATTTGACCCTTTTGGGGAAATGATATTTTAAGGTGTACGTCGAACCAGAAAGAAACATATCTGCCCCTTGCAAACTATCCAACCCCTGTTGGAACAATGCTTGGTCAATAATTTCAGAGGAACGAGAAAATGTACTGCCCTTAAAGCTATAATTCACTTTAGTGGCAGGTTTAGGAGTTTTCATTTTGGCTTTTTGTTCTGAGCTACCGGGTGAATTGAAGGCGCTTGCACTTTGGAACGCATTGAAGGCATCATTCACATCGGCCACGTCCTTAAACTCACTGAACAAATCGAACTTCATCTCTTTCGAATCAGGGTTCATGATCATATGAAGACTGAATGGTTCAAGTTTCTTAATCTCAGCTTGTTCTTCAGGCGAAAGTTGGGCAATACTATCCTTTTTCTCTTCCATCAACTCTTTGAACGAAATAATGGAATCAACAGGTTTCTCATTGGAACTTTTGAACTCGTCCCCCGCCATCTGCATGAGCTCAGAACCGTCAAAATTGATGGACATTCTTCCCGAACCATCCTCATTTAGTGTCATTTCTTCCGTGAAATTGCAAGAAAGGACGGTCAGTACTACGAGGAGCAATCCCCAAAGCGATAGTTTTTTCATGTGTTGCTTTTAGTTTGTGTTATTCAGGATAACGAGTGCCCCAATAACCCCGGGAACCCATCCGCATAAAGTCAAAAGTAACACAATAACAAATGAACCACAACCTTTTCCAATTACTGATAATGGCGGGAAAAGTATCGCCAATAAAACTCTCCAAAAACTCATTTTTACTTGATTGATGTACCTTATGAGTAGCTAAAAAACCAAAAATGTTACGCCAATTCCCTAATTTTAATGCCATACCTTAAGTCTTCATGAAACCGTATGTACTCGCTTTCTTATTCGGGCTTTTTTTACAGGGCCATGCGCAATTCCGATTCGAAGGATATGTTTCTTCTGAACAGGCTGGAAAACCCGTGTACTTGTCACTTGTTGAGGATTATAGAAAGTCTTCTGGCATCTATCTAAACCAAATCATTCGAAGCACCGCAGTAGACTCTACAGGCTATTTTGTTTTTGAGGGTGATAATTTGTTGGAGCAAAACCGTATATACCGCATTCATTTGGAAGGTTGTTCGGAGGATGAAAACAAAGGACATTTCAATGGGAAATGTGAAGATAGTTCGAGTGTGCTTTTTATCGCCAACAATCAGGATACGGTTCAGTTCCCAACTTCATTCGAAGACCAATCGCTATGTTCCATTGAATCCAATAACAAAAGTGCGAACCTGCTTTTGGAAATGGAACTCCTAAAGGAGCAAATGGTATTTGATTTTATGGATTTCCCTAGCGAAACCAGTAAAAAACTCAATTCAAAAAAATGGTTTTCACGTATGCAGGCCTTTGCGATGGAATGCAACGAACCCTTGGTTGAGCTTTATATTTTTGATTTTCTCACTACCCGAAACAGCGAAACCTTTGAATATTACTTGACCGATGTTTTGGACAACCCGTATTATTCAGAATTACAAAGTCGCTTGGAAGGCGAATATCCTGAGGCAAGTTTCACCCAACAGTATGCAGCAGAATTATCTTCTGACAGGCAATTGGCTTCATTTGGTTCAAAAGGCAGTTGGAACTGGACTTGGCTTATTATTGGATTTCTCATCTTGTCGCTGGTATTGAATTATGTTTTGCTCAAACGCAATACCCTCCTTCGAAATAAAACGCTCAAAAAGTCATTGAATCAACTGACCAAACAAGAACAAAAAGTAGTAGACCATATTCTTCGAGAACATACCAACAAAGAGATTGCTGACAAACTTTTCGTCAGTGTAAGCACGGTAAAGACCCACATCAATAACATTTACAAAAAGCTGGGTGTCAGCTCACGCGAAGAAATCCAAATACGCTTCAAAAGCTAAAATCCACCCCGGGTCTAGTTCCTATTTCCACCGTTTGTTTTCCAAAATCCCTTGCTACAATTTGCAATTTGGGTCCTATTAAACAGTAATCCTATGAAAACAATTCTGACTTGGGGACTAATTGCCTTAACCTTTGGTGTATGGTCACAAGAGTATAATAAAGAAATTGCACTAGACGGGCACCAACCTTTTATGGTAGGCCAAATTAACTTGGAAGGCCTTTCAAAAGACCCTTACCATACTTGGTTTGCATCTCAAATGGAAAGTTATACCGTGGATGACAACTTGGCCAAAACGTTTAAAAAAACACTAAAGAACTACAACATCACCGTATTCTTGGGCACTTGGTGTGGCGATAGCAAACGTGAAGTGCCCCGTTTTATCAAAATTTTGAAGGAAGCGGATTACCCGATGGAACAATTGACCATGGTCGCTTTGGACCGACGAAGGGAATTCTATAAAAAAAGTCCGACCGGTGAGGAAAAAGGATTGAACATCATCAAAGTGCCCACCTTTATCTTTTATAAATCCGGAGAAGAAAGCAATCGAATCGTAGAAAGCCCTATTGAAAGTTTAGAGGAGGATATCCTTCAAATCGTCATGGAGAAACCTTACGTTCCGAATTACGCATCCGCCGAGAAAGCCCATTAAAATTAAAGCGCAAAAGTGTAATTTTGCGCTTTAATTTTGAACACATGCAGTTATCGGAACAAGAAATCGTTCGTAGAGACAAACTTGACAAACTTCGTGCGCTGGGCATTGACCCCTACCCTGCTGCACTTTATCCAGTGGACCATAAGTCTAATGAGATAAAAGCACAATTTGAAGAAGGCAAGGAAGTCATCATCGCCGGCCGATTGATGTCTCGAAGAATCCAGGGGAAAGCTTCTTTTGCCGAACTGCAAGACAGTGAAGGCCGCATTCAGGTCTACTTCAATCGGGACGAAATTTGTCCTGATGACGACAAGACCCTTTACAATGAAGTATACAAAAAGCTGCTGGATATTGGCGATATTATTGGCATCAAAGGAACGCTTTTCACCACTCAAGTGGGTGAGCCTACGGTGATGGTCAAAGGCTTTGATGTATTGAGCAAAGCACTCAAACCCCTTCCGCTTCCAAAAAAGGATGCTGAGGGGAACGTTTATGACGAGTTCAACGACCCAGAACAGCGTTATCGCCAGCGCTATGTGGATTTGGCGGTAAATCCATCCGTAAAAGACACCTTTATCAAAAGAACCAAAATCACGAACAGTATTCGTGAATTCTATAATGCCAAAGGCTATTTGGAAGTCGAAACCCCAATTCTCCAACCTATTCCCGGAGGAGCAGCGGCACGCCCTTTTTTAACGCACCATAACGCACTAAATATCCCTTTATACCTCCGAATTGCTAACGAATTATATCTGAAAAGATTGATTGTTGGAGGATTTGATGGCGTTTATGAGTTTTCCAAAGATTTCCGAAATGAGGGTATGGACCGTACACACAATCCGGAGTTTACCGTAATGGAGTTATATGTGGCATACAAAGACTATCACTGGATGATGGACACCACGGAGCAGCTCTTGGAAAAAGTGGCCTTGGATTCCATCGGAAGCACCCAAGTACAGGTTGGTGACAACTTGATAGAGTTCAAAGCACCTTATGCCAAAGTACCCATTTTGGAAGCCATTAAAACCCATACCGGACATGATGTTGCTGGAATGGACGAGACCCAACTGCGTGAAGTAGCCCAAAAACTCAACATAGAGGTTGACGAAACCATGGGGGTTGGGAAACTGATTGATGAAATCTTCGGGGAATGTTGTGAGCATCATTATGTGCAACCCACCTTTATCATGGACTATCCCAAGGAGATGAGTCCATTGACCAAAGAACATCGAGACAATCCTGCATTGACCGAGCGTTTTGAACTTATGGTCAACGGGAAAGAGCTGGCCAATTGCTATTCGGAGCTTAACGATCCCATTGACCAAAGGGAGCGGTTTCAAGAACAACTCAAGTTGTCCGAGAAAGGAGATGACGAAGCCATGTTCATCGACCAAGACTTTTTAAGGGCCTTGGAATACGGTATGCCCCCTACTGCGGGAATCGGAATTGGTATTGACCGTTTGGTAATGTTGTTGACCAACAACAGCTCGATTCAAGAAGTCTTGTTCTTCCCACAAATGCGCCCTGAAAAGAAACAAGTCGCCTTAACGGAAGAGGAAAAAGCTATCATGGATATTCTCAAACCCGTTGGAAAACTCCCGCTGGCCGAACTCAAAGAAAAAGCGGGCCTCAGTGGGAAGAAATGGGACAAAAGCACAAAAAACCTTTCCAAATTGGGTGTTTTTGCCGTGGAAAAAAATGAGGAAGGACTTTTTGCCATGCTCAAAGAATAGTACGTAGTAAGCATACAACCTAACTCACTTTCACGTTTCCAAAAAATAGGCTAGCTTCGATTTCCGTATGAAGTCAAGCAAAAAGTGGGGACTTGTTTCAGGTCCACTCGCGTTTCTTATCGCCATCAATCTACCGTTTCAAATGGTTTCCGAAGCTGGGGACGCGGTAATTGCCATCGCGATTTGGATGCTTATTTGGTGGATTACTGAAGCGGTTTCCATATCGGTTACAGCATTGTTGCCCCTGTTACTATTTCCTTTTTTTAAAGTCCTACCAATTGCCGAGGTAGGTGCCAATTATGGTAGCCCAATCGTTTTCTTGTTTTTTGGAGGGTTTGTGATGGCATTGGCCTTGGAAAAGGTGAATCTGCATAAACGTATTGCCCTGAATATCATCCGCTTGACGGGCACCTCACCCAACAGGGTCATTTTGGGTTTTATGCTGGCGACGGCCACCTTGAGCATGTGGATTAGCAACACGGCGAGTACCGTGGTGATGCTACCCATTGCCATTTCCGTTATTAAGTTGTTGGTGAACGATGCGGATGGTTTCACCAAAAATGACCAGAATTTTGCCTTGAGCGTGATGTTGGGTATTGCTTTTTCCGCAAACGCGGGAGGTATTGCCACGGTAATAGGAACCCCACCCAACTCCGTACTTATTGGACTCCTGGAAAATGAATACAATATTGAAATCTCCTTTTTAAAGTGGATGTCGGTAGGACTCCCTTTTTCGGCGGTAATGATAGGCATCAGTTATTTGGTATTGGTCAAATGGATGTTTCCGAATCGCGATTTAAAATTCAATGCTTCCAAGGAAGTCATCCAAAGTGAATTACGAAAACTAGGAGCTACCAGCGGTAAGGAAAAGCTGGTATTGGTCATTTTTGGGGTAACCGTATTCCTTTGGATTTTCCGGACGCTCATCAACAAACTTTTTCCAGGTTTGGCCCTAACGGATACCATGATCAGTATTTTCGCGGCCCTTTCCCTATTTTGTATTCCTTACAATCTGAAAAAGGGGGATTTCATCATCCGCTGGAAAGACACGCAACAACTCGCCTGGGGTATTTTAATCCTTTTTGGTGGTGGCTTGGCTTTGGCCAAAGGAATGTCAGTTAGCGGTATTGTAGATTTGGTGGCAGGAGCAATTGCCGCAAGTGATATTAGCATATTACTGACGGCGGCTTTACTTATCTTCTTAATTCTTTTTATGACGGAATTAATGAGCAACGTTGCTTTGATTTCAGTACTGGCGCCCGTAGTGGCGGGTATCGCAATAGGTTTGAATGTTCCGATATTGTATTTATTGATTCCAGTGACCATGGCAAGCAGTTGTGCGTTTATGCTACCCATGGCAACACCACCTAATGCCATTGTCTTTGCAAGTGGCTATGTTCAAGTTCCGCAAATGGCCAAGGTCGGTGTGTTTCTAAACCTTATTGCCATAGTATTGCTTATCGCGATGTTTCAATGGATACTTCCATTAGTGTTCTAAAAGAGTAACGGCCCCTTAAAAAGGGACCGTCACAACTAACTAACTCAAAAAAATGTAAGAAACTAAACTTATCTTGTATACGGGTCAAACCCTTGTGGCAGATGTTCGGCAGTACCAAAATCTTCTTCGACATCTTCACAGAGGTCGATAAAATTGATGGTATTGATGGACACTACACTCGTATAGGGGTCAAATCCCTCGGGGAGATAGGCACTGGTATCAAAACCAAGTTCCCACTCGCTGTTTTCCTCAACATATTCCACAGTTTCCAAATCGAAAATTTCTTCATCATTATCGTTTTGAAAAGCGTTCGCACCTTGTGCGAATACCAATGTTAACAAGGCAAGGAAAAACCATTTGGTACGTATCATAACTCTTGTTTTTCAATTGTTGTACAAAGGTAAAACCGCAAAAATCAAACTTTAGTACAATTAGTTTTTTGTTAACGTACCCCTGGAAAATCATCCACGGAAACCTTCTTAATAAAACATGGGTTTTGATGAAAAAGCTTTTGAGGAAACTCAAAAACCTTGCGATTTTGATGTTGAAAAAGCTCTTTTTTTAACATTTACACTTCGTCGAAAAGGATGTTATCTTTTTGTTAACTGCAGTTAGTCCGCAAAAAAGGGAATATTTTACACCTTGAACTCCCACATTTCGTTGAAATCCATAATATGAAATCGTTCAAATGGCTTCTTTTTTTCACCTGTTTTACACTTACCTTATCCGCTCAAAAACTTCATGAAGACTATCTCACGGTAAACCTGCTAAAACCCATCGACCCTTTCTTTCCAAGAATCAATGCCGGGTACGTATTTGATATGAAAAATGGTTATGGCATAGGGGCCAATGTGGGCTTTGGGCATGAAACTTGGTCCCCCTTCAATACCGAAGAAGAACCTAAAATCAACTATCGTTTTCGTGAATTCCGTTTGGAATTCATAAAGTTTACGGAGCGTTCCAAAAACCTGACCGAATACTTAGCTTTGGAAGCATTTTACCTTGAGCATACCGAAACACGTATCAACGACAGTTACGCCCCAGATTCAGAAATACGACTTGAATTTGACAGCGCGAATTATGAAAGAACCAAATTTGGCATCAATGCCAAGGCGGGTATTTTCTTTTCCCTATTGTCCCAATTCGGGGTCAATTGTTATGGTGGTCTAGGGCTCCGGTTGCGTGAAAACCGTTATACTGATGTGGTAAACCCAAGGGAAGATGAAAATTTTGATGGTGAGTTCTTTTCGATTTTGGCAGACCCCATTATCCGAACCTACGAACGTGAAGGCACCGTAGTAGGGCTAAACCTTACAATGGGAGTCAATATCTTCTTAAAACTAAGAAAGCCCCAAACGGGGCTTTCAGACTAACTAACTCAAAAATTTGTAAAATGATTCAAAACATCCTACTAGTTTGACCTTGTGTAAGGGTCAAAATCTTCTGGAAGGAAAGGTCTTGTGTCAAAACCTAGTTCCATATCTTCATCCTCCATATAGTTGATAGAGGCGATTCCAATATTTTCTGTATAGGCATCGAAACCTTCAGGCAAACTGTGCGTGGTATCGAAACCGAATTCCAAATCCATATCTTCTACGTAAGAGATACTGCTTAAATCCACATAAACCGCATAAGGATTGAAATCGTTGGGCAAATGGTCTTCAGTGTTAAAGCCTAAATCCACATCTTCTTCCTCAATATAGTTGATGGAATGCACATCCAATACTTCAGAATAGGGGTCAAAATCGCTCGGGAGATACGACTCGGTGTCCAAGTCAAGTTCAACGTCTTCTTCTAAAAATATGATGGAATTCAAATCAAAATAGTTTTCATAAGGGTTGAAGCCTTCTGGAAGATACTCGGAAGTATCAAATCCCAAATCAATTTCAGCCTCATCTTCCACGAATTCTATTTCGTCTAGATCAAATTCTGCCGAATCCTCTTCCCAACCCATATAGGTGTCTGCAAGATTCTGTACTTCTGCGTTGATTTGCAATACTGAAATACTGTTTTCAAAAGTACTTTGGATTTCGGTTTTGGTCTCTTGAACCGGTTGGTTCAAAGAACTTTGTTGTTCTTCTGTTACGGGCGAACTACTTAAAAGTGCGCAACCGTAGATTAATAATAACTTACTCATTTTTTGATTGAATTTTTTGATTGATATTGTATGCTTATAAGACTGGCATACTTTTGAATTGTTACACTCTTTTTGTTTTTTTTCACAAAAACCCATCCTCCCTAATCCCAACTATAGCAGGCGTTTCAGCGGAAACCACCAGTAAAACGCAAGGTTGCCAAAGGTTCGGGTCTCATAGAAAAAAAAGTAGAGTTAATAATTATTTAACAGTCTGTTTTGGTGTTTTTTAGGTTCTTTAACGCCTTTCCAAGACCAAACTTGAGACACTATGACACAAAAAGTACTTTTAAAACCACTTTTTTTTCTTCTCTTCCTATTCATTTTGCACCCCGCAGAGGGACAACTCTTCAAAAAGAAACCCCAAAAAAAGCCCAGTACAGCAAAAAGTGCTTCCAAAAAGGACATACAACCGTATGAAAAGGTCATCACCAAAAAAGCAAAAAGCGATGATGGCCTATTTACCGTACATGACGTAGATGGAAAGTTCTTCTACGAAATCCCCGATTCGCTTTTCAATCGCGAAATGTTGATGGTAAGCCGAATTTCAAAAACGGCAAGCGGCATTGGGTTTGGTGGCGGAAAAATCAACACGCAAGTACTACGTTGGGAAAAGAAACCCAAAAAAGTACTCCTTCGGGTAGTATCGTATAATAATGTAGCGGCGGATTCCCTTCCGATTCATGAGGCGGTGGTCAATTCCAATTTTGAGCCCATTCTACAGGCTTTCAAAATAAAAGCCTTTAATAAAAAAGATTCTTTAAACCCTACTACGGTCATTCAGGTTGACCCCATGTTCTTAAAAGATGTAAAAGCCATTGGTATGCCCGAGCGCTACCGCAAGCGATTTAAGGTGAGCCGTTTGGATGAAGCCCGTGGGTATGTGGAGTCCATCAAAAGCTATCCTTTGAACATAGAAGCACGTCATGTAAAGACCTACTTGGCGAAGAGCCCGCCAAGCAATGGAACGCTCGGCTCCATTTCCGTTGAAATCAACAATTCGATGGTACTGCTGCCCAAAGAGCCTATGAAGCGGCGTTATTTTGATGAGCGGGTAGGCTGGTTTACCAGTGCTCAAGTGGATTATGGCTTGGAAGCTCAGGAAAGCAAATCTGTAAAGTTTTTAGATCGCTGGCGTTTGGAAGTAAAGCCGGAAGATGTTGAAAAGTACAAAGCAGGGGAACTGGTTGAACCCAAAAAGCAAATCGTGTATTATGTGGACCGGGCCACACCCAAAAAATGGATACCTTATATAAAGCAGGGCATTGAAGACTGGCAGGTCGCTTTTGAAACTGCAGGTTTTAAAAATGCCATTATTGCCAAAGACCCTCCTACTGAAGAAGAAGACCCGGAATGGTCCCCTGAAGATGTACGCTATTCCGTAGTGCGTTATCTCGCCTCCCCTATCCCCAATGCAAATGGTCCTCATGTGAGCGACCCGCGTACGGGGGAAATCCTGGAATCAGATATCAATTGGTACCATAATGTGATGTTCTTGCTGCGCAATTGGTTCTTTGTGCAGACTGCTGCTATAAATCCGGATGCACAAAAAACCCAGTTCAAAAATGAAATCATGGGAAGGTTGATTCGCTTTGTATCCGCCCATGAGGTGGGACATACTTTAGGCCTTCCACATAACATGGGCAGTAGCGCAGCCTATCCGGTCGATTCGTTGCGTTCCAAAAGTTTTACCCAAAAGTATGGCACTGCGCCATCCATTATGGATTATGCGCGTTTTAATTACGTAGCCCAACCCGAAGACAAAGGAGTTGCTCTGATGCCCAACGTTGGGGTGTACGACAAACATTCCATCCGCTGGGGATACAAACCTATTTTAGACAAAACCGCAGAGGAAGAAAAACCAATTTTAAATACTTGGATTCGCGAACACGAAAACGACCCTATGTACCGGTTCGGACACCAGCAGGTAGGTGATGTGCACGACCCGAGCTCGCAAACCGAAGATATTGGTGATGATGCCATAAAGGCCAGCAAATATGGTATTGCCAACTTAAAGCGTATCGTACCCAAATTGGAAGACTGGACCACCAAGGCTGGAGAAAACTACGATAATCTTGAAACCCTTTATGGACAGGTAATCGGTCAGTTTCGACGGTACATGGGACATGTCTCCAATAATATTGGAGGGGTTTATGAAAATTATAAAACCGCTGACCAAACTGGGGCCGTATACACTCATGTTTCCCGAGAACATCAAAAGAATTGCATGACATTCATGCATGAAGAACTTTTCAAAACCCCGGACTGGCTCATTGACGAGGATATCTTTAGCAAAATTGAATATTCCGGTTCTGTGGAGCGAATCCGTTCAGTACAGATACGTTACCTAAACAATATTCTTCATTTGGGGAAAATGGCACGTATCATCGAAAACGAATCCCTTAATGGTGCCGAAGCGTATGGTCTAGTTGAAATGATGACGGATTTACGGAAAGGGATTTGGTCTGAGCTTGATGGCAGAAGACCTATTGATACCTATCGCAGAAACTTACAAAAGGCCTATATCGAAAGATTGGACTATTTGATGACGGCAGGCCCGCAAAAGAAACTTTCTAGTTTTGGCGGTTACCGAAAGTCGACCGTAGTGAATACGGGGCAATCCGATATTCGTTCCTTGGCAAGGGCCGAACTGAACAATACGGCCAGACAAATTCGCAGGGGCCTTCCGGGAATTCAGGATAAAATGACCCGATATCACCTTCAGGACGTACAACAACGTATCGAAGACATCCTGAATCCTAGGTAATTAGACACCCTTTGTGGAAACTTGTTGGGGTAAAACACTCCAAACCATGCATTTCATCGATTTAACCCTACATTTCATCCCATTCACATCGTATTTACGGGACTTGACAACATATCGTGGCATTTGGGAAAAGGTTTCGCTACTTTAGTAATCCCAAATCTTAACATCATGAGCTACAAAACCAAAAGTCTCGTTTATTTTTCTTGCTTCGTTCTCGCCGCTACGGCTTTACACTTCATGAATGAGAATGAGTTTTCGCAAGAATCCCAACAAACCGCTGAGTTTGCCGAAACACAATTTGAAGAGGACCAAGCTCCTGAAGATGTTTTGGAAATGGAACTAGCCAAAAAGTAGATTTCAGCACAAACTGTAGTTAAAAACTTCACAAAAGAGCATTGCCCTTTAAACCTTGGTTGATGTACCGGGTCTTACTGGCAAATCTTAAAAGTTAAACATATGAAACAGTTTGTAACCCTAGTATTATTGGCGGGCACGCTTATGGCCCATGGACAAAAGCATGAAAAACATCGTGGTCCATTCCACAACATGACCGCTGAGCAAGTCGCTACTTTACATACCAAAAAAATGACCCTTGCCTTGGACCTTTCACAAATCCAACAAAAAGAAGTGATGGAAATTACTTTGGAAGAAGTCATGCGACGTAAAGCAAAACGTGAAGAAATTGAAGAACAGAAAGAAAACGGAACGCGAACAAAACCAAGTTCCGATGAACGTTTCGAAATGCTCAACGAGCGTTTGGAGCACAAAATAGCCCATCATCAAAAGATGAAAGAGGTTCTCAACGAAGAACAATACAAAACATGGAAGCAACTTGAGTTGCGAAAAGCCATGCACGGCAAAAAGAAAATGCAGAAGGAAGGTAGGAGAGGATAGTGTTTTTTGTTGATTTTAAAAGCCACGCCAGCCATGGGCGTGGCTTTTTGTTTTTAGGCTACACAGTAAACGTAGTGGTGTTTCCTTCCACTTCAGTGTAGTTGGTACTTGCCAGCGTATCAATAAAACGATATGAAGCGGTTGCCGAACCTGCCGTGAACTCCGTGAGCACATAACCTCTTTGCGCCGCATCGAAATACTGCAGTCCGTCAATCAATAACACAAAGGCTTGTTGAATGCCTTGAACCGTGGCTGGGTCGCTTCCAAACAATCCTTCAAAACCTGGTGATGTCACCGAAGCACAGGCAAACTCTTCACCAATTTTATCGCCATTGCTATCAAGCAGCACATTGTGCCAAGCGTTATGGGTATCTCCTGCAAAAACAACCGTGTTTTTTCCCTTGAACAAGGCATACAAACGCTCGCGTTCAACAGCATATCCATCCCAAGCATCCAAATTGTATGGAACCTGCGCCGCCAAACGGGCCAGTTCTTCTTGGGTAAGCGTCGGGTCACCTGCTAAAGCCCTTGCCTTCAAAGCAGATAAATCCACAATGGCTTGCTGCAACGCCGCCAAGGTTTCTGGTCTTGTATCGCCTCCGGCCACTTGACCTATCAGAATCAACAGTTCGGCCGGAACGGTCATGGTGCCCATAAGCACTTGTTGTCCTAAAACTTGCCATGTCGCGGAGCTACCCCCAACGGCGCCCGCAGTCCAAGTCAATTGTTCTTCACCCATAAGTCTTCGGGCTGGGTCAAACAAAGCAGCGCCAAAACCAGCAAAATCAAAACTACCGTCTGCATTGAAGAATCCTCCAAAGCCTAGTTGCCTGTCTCTACCAATAATTCTGGTATCCAGCATCACTAGGTTGACCAGGTTTCCAAACTCAAAGTTTCGATAAATCACTCCTTGGGTCTCGGTTCGTACCGGCAAGTATTCGCTATGCACGCGAATGGCACGCTCCAAACGCGCTTGGTAATCTCCTTCGGAATCATCGTGGTTCTCCGCACCATCTTTGTAGGCGTCGTTCGTAATCTCGTGGTCATCCCAAACCACAATGAATGGTTTTTTCTGATGTGCCAACTGCAAGCCTTCATCCGTTCGATATTGACGATAACGCAAGCGATAATCTTCCAAGGTCAAGATTTCCGTACTAGGGTCATGTTCACGCCCAAGCGGTCCCGTATTTTCATTGGTCCCATAGCCGCCTACTTCGTATTCGTAAATGTAATCCCCCAAATGCAAAACAGCATCTGCATCGCTATTTGCGATGGCATCATATACATTGAACAACCCAGCCGGATAATTGCTACACGAGCAAATTGCCAGTTTCAAACTGTTCAAAGCGGCACCTTTCTCGGGTAAGGTGATGGTTTCCCCCACAACCGATTTTTCATTCAATTCCGATTGGATAAAGCGGTAGTAATATTTGCCATCAGCAGCTAATCCGGTTACATCTTGAACGATGGTAAAATCGTTTTCCACAGAGGCGTACTGCAATCCTTCTTTGACCACATTACCAAAATTTTTATCCGTGGCCACTTGCCAATTGATTTTGATGAATTCGCCAACTTCATCCATTGTTGGCGTAAAACGGGTCCAAATGATCACAGCATTGGCGATGGGGTCAAAACTTCCTACCCCGTGCAAGAATCGAGGGACCCCATCAACAGGCCCATCATCGTTTAAAAAATCATCTAAATGTTCGCAAGCCGCGAGTTGCGAAGTCAAAATCACGCCTCCTGATGCCCAAATAGCTTTGGCAAGAAAGGCTCTTCTTGTTTCGGTTTTTCTTTGCATTGTAAAGTGTTCTCAGGTTTCTTTAAAACTAGCCAACGGAAGTGCCTTTAGGGTTAGCAGAACATTACCAGAAAATTAAACCTGAAAACCGTATTTTGGGTTAATGTTAATCTTGTGCGAGAAGCCTTATGGACTTGAACCAAATCACTATTCCAACGGTAAATCTTAAGGTTGCTGTAGCATTCTATAAAAAGCTAGGGCTTGAATTGATTGTGTTGGCCGAACCGCGTTATGCGCGTTTCGAATGTCCCAATGGTACGAGCACTTTCTCAATTCATACCGTTGATGAACTCCCTTCTGGAAATAGTATCATCTTATACTTTGAGTGTGAGGATTTGGATTCGAAAGTGATAGAACTTAAGGAAAAAGGTATTCGTTTTGAAGAAGACCCCAAGGACCAAAGTTGGCTTTGGCGAGAAGCGCTTTTGAAAGATTCAGATGGGAATGCTATCAAATTATACCATGCCGGTGAAAATCGTAAGAATCCACCTTGGCGAATTCCTGGTGATACCTAAAAAATACCTTATCTCATCTGTATGGCAGTTTATGGCCGTATATACTTATGACCTCCCTAAGGACTTTAATCCTTTAAAATCCTAGCATTATGATTAGAATAGTATGTAGTACCCTGGTATTGCTGTTTACCATGGGAACAACCATCGCGCAAAACCGTTACCATTGTACCGGGGAGGAATGTTCCTTTAAACCGGGAGAACAAGTTTTTGTCTTCGGGGATAACGTCAAATTGAGAAATGCCCCAAAAACCGAATCGGAAGTCTTGGAACTTTTAAAAATTGGCGAATGGGTGGAAATCATTGAAAAAACCGAATTCTCTTGGCCCTACCGAGGATTTGATTCTCCTTTTTACAAAGTAAAATACGATACCACCGTGGGGTATATTTTGGGTGGATTGCTTTCTCTGGAAAAGAAGACCATCAATGGAAAAGCCTATTTTTTCGCGTATTCCAAAACCAATGAGGCGCCTTTTCTCAATATTAGAATTCTCGATAAAGGAAAATATACCGAAGAACAGCTCCTGTTGAGCAATACCAGTATCCAAATCAAAACCATGAATGGCAGAGGTGTTCCTGGGCTAAAAAACATTTTGGTTGTGGATTATGTTTCGGAAGCCTGTGGCATGGAAGGAGGTGAGGTCTATTTTTTCCCCATGGAAGATGGCCTTTTGAAAATCGGAGAACTGTCCCAAGTTTCTGAAGCTGGCATATTCTATTATGGCGAAACCTTTATTTTTCCGGATGACGAAGGCGGCGAACCAGACAAAATCATTTTCAAAAAAGAAACACATAGCATCTTGGATGAATCCAGTGAGTGGGTTCAAAGAACGTTTGAGACACGTCGCTTAACATGGGCAAACGGCACACTGACTCCAAATTTCAGGGAAAAAATACCGGAGCAGTAATATCAAAGCGGATATGATGGTGAGGTTTCTTTGGATATGAATCCTCCTCATTATCTGTTATTTTACAGATATTTTTGATTATCTGCTATTTTACAGATATTTTTGATTATCTGCCAATTTACAGATATTTCGAAATATCTGCGAAATAGCAGATATTATTTAAACATACCTCATCGAAAATGATTGCAATACTCACTGGTGATATCAAGAACTCAACCGAACACGAGGCATCTGAATGGTTACCCAAACTTAAAACCGCTTTGGACCATTATGGCAGCGAACCCCAACAATGGGAAGTTTATCGCGGAGATAGTTTTCAATTGGAAAGCACCCCAGAAAAAGCCCTGGAAGCAGCCGTTTACATCAAAGCCTGTATCAAACAATTCAGAAATATCGATGTGCGAATCGCAATAGGGTTGGGGGATAAATCCCATGACGCAGATAAAATCACCGAATCCAACGGAAGTGCTTTTGTACATTCCGGTAGGTGTTTTGAAGAACTCAAAAAACAGAATCTAGCCCTAAAATCAGACCATGAAAACTTTGACGAACATATCAACTTGCTTTTGGAACTGGCCTTATTGACCATGGATGATTGGACTCCTGCCATTTCGCTCACCATTAAAAACGCCATAGAAAACCCAAAAAAGAACCAAAAAGAACTTGCCACCATACTTAGCAAATCCCAAGGCAACATTAGTGAAGAACTAAACCGTGGTGGCTATGACGCTTTGCAAAAATTGCTTCGCTTTTATACCCGCCAACTCCTTACACTATGATGCTATTGACCCTGAAACTTCTATTGGCCCATTTTATTGGGGATTTTGTATTACAACCGAATTCATGGGTACAACACAAACTTAAAAACAAGGTCAAATCAAAATATCTGTATGCCCATATGGGTATTCATCTGGTAGCTCTTTTAGTGTTGTTGCAATTCCAGCACCTAGGGCTTATTGCTATCATTGTGATTTCACATTATGTCATTGACTTGGCCAAGTTGTATTTGACCAAACCCAGCAACCAACGTTTTTTGTTTCTTTTGGACCAGATACTGCATTTAGGTGTAATCGTTGGAGTAGTTCGTATGCAAGTCACATATCAAGTTCCTTGGGAGGAGTTTTTGGGCGAAAAAACCCTTTTACTTTCGGCTTTCCTAGTTTTTGTTACCTACGTCTCTGGAATTCTTATGCGGATGTTATTGCTGCCCTACATGAAGGAAATCAATACCGATGATGCCGAAGAAGGGGGTTCGTTACCCAACGCAGGCAAATATATTGGAATGCTGGAGCGGCTTTTTGTTTTTGGTTTTATCTGCATCGGACAGTGGGCAGCCATTGGGTTACTCATTGCGGCAAAATCGGTATTTCGCTTTGGGGACTTGAATAAAGGCAACAACAGGAAACTGACCGAATATGTCCTTATCGGAACCCTCCTAAGTTTTGGACTCGCCATGTTAAGCGGGTTGCTCTATACTCAACTTTCCGAAGGACTCTGAATGGGTTTTTTTAAAATGAAATAGACTATGATTCCCAGGGTTAGGACATAGGAAGTTGTCATTAAAATACCCGAGATAGCTATCACATAGCGCATCCATAAAATCCCTCTGAACAACAAATAAATTCCCGCGAACGTGAATAAAACGGATAACAGTGGTTCAAATAACAAAAACTTCCGTAAAAACCCTTTGGTGGGTGTGGTATAAAAAATTCCAGCAAGCAAAAAAAACAACATCCCCATGGCCATCATGTGGGTATGTACAATGTTCAAAATTTGTTTTTCGCTTTTGGCAAATTTGAGTTCCTCCGCGTACTCGTCTTCCTCATTTCCTAAATAGTTTTCTTGAATCCCCTTGGGTTGCCCACCTTCCGTGGTAAGATTTACAAATTGCAATGCAGAAAGAAATCCAATACTGGTTACAAAAAGATAGACGAGTAAAAGTCCTTTGATTTCTTTACTAAAGTTCTGCAGTTGCCCCTTAAAACGCATGAGTGGATTGAACCTCAAATTTTGGATAGTCTAAAGTATGCCTTTTTCTTGCAATACCTTTAGACTTTCCAATACCTCGTTTACCGCTTTGGTCATGGATTTTGCGGAAATCGTAGCACCAGCGATGGCATCCACATCTTCTCCATAACCGAGCTGTTCACCCACTTTTTTTCCTATGAACTGTTTTAACCAACGTTGGCTACCGATTTGACGTCCATAATCTTCGCGATAAATCAAAACTTTGGATTTTTTGATATGAAGGTCTGGGGTGAGCAATACGGTATAATCAAATATGTTTTTCATGCTTGGCGCTTGCCCTAAATAGGCATATCCAAGAAGTTCATCATCTTTTTTGATGACATATAAGTTTTCCTTTCCAAACTCTACCGCGGTCATTTGGTTGACCTTGGTATCAACCTCCATCACATCCAAATTGAAGTCTTGAACAGCGAAAGCACCTTCAACGGCTGCATTGAGCTTTTGCATAAGCCGTGTATTGGAATTCTCAAAAGATACTAGCCCTAAAAAGAGGAAAGCGGCCAAACAGGCCGCTCCCATTCTGTATTGTCTTTTATTTTCCTTCAGATGCATTTTCGGGGGTAGCATTAACAAATTTCTTCAACACCGCATCTATTTTGACGGCATCAGCGTTGGATGCTTCCAAAGGATATAAGTGCATAAATAGCGGTTTCTTATCCACGCTTTTGTGCAAGGATAAATCGCCCTCTCTGTCATAAATACCATCCCATGAAGTTCTAACGTTGGCCCAAAAGTCTTTGTGTTCACCCCACCATTCCAAGGCTTTAGCACACTTGGCATCTTCTACCTTGGTGTAAATATTCCATCCTTTTTCTTGAGCAATCAGCACATCATCGCTTCCAGCCTCACGAAGGACTTTATCATTATCTTGTTCGTGTACCCAACCCGCATTGGTAATTTCTTGTCGGTTGCCTCGCAACATCACATTATAATCGCTTCGCTTAGTGTACTCGCGTCTTGGTAGGGGAGCATCTGTTTTGTTCTCCCAAAAATGCTTGCCATCATAGTGCACCCATGTTGCCGAACCAGAGTAACGCGGGCTATCATCCACCTGAAATACTTTTTGCGTCCATTGCCCTACAACCTCTTCTTTCGGAAGTGTTTTGAACGTCCAAGTATTGTCTTTATCATAATAAAATACCTCTTGATTTTCGTACTCCCAATCTTGACGCCAGTGTTTGATGACCATAGTGTCCCCAATTACGAGTAGGTGCTGAATCGAAATTTTGTTGTCTTCTTGTAAAATAGGCAAAGCCATCTCCCGAGCTGCGGCAGTATAGTCGAGTTTTTTTTCGTAGTCGATTTCTGGGGCAAAAGTCTCGGTGTATTTAAAGGTAATATCATAACAACCACACATCGCCAAAATCGCTTCCCGGTCCATACTTTTTTTATCCTGTGCCGTCAAGGAAACAACGCCTATCAGCAAGAACATACTTGTTAAAGTCTTGTTTCTCATAGTTTTCAGTGTTTTAATCATTCTTTACGGACATCAAAAATATTGAATTTATTTAGATTGATTAAACTTTACAAAGTATATTTGCCTGCTTTTTATTTCGAATGAGTCTAAATAAAATAAATACCTTTTTTGTTGTCGTCCTTCTCGGTATTTCCCCTCTATTAAGTCAAGAAGAAAAAGCAGTGGATAGCGTGTTGACCGAGAATTTGGATGAAGTTGTGGTTACGGCCACAAGAACTTTACGGCAACTTTCATCACTTCCCTTACCTGTTACGCTGATACCAAAAAAACAAATTGAGCAAACAGGGGTCACTAGACTTAACGAAATCCTCGACGAACAAACAGGAATTGTAATGACACCAGATGCAACCATTGGTGGTGGTCTAGGGGTTCAAATACAAGGTATTGCATCAGACTATATTCTGATTTTGATTGACGGTGTACCCGCAGTGGGCCGAAGTAGTGGTAATCTGGATTTGAGTCGCTTTGCAATCGGTAACATCAAACAAATAGAGGTCGTTAAAGGACCTTCTTCCGCACTTTTTGGTTCAGAAGCGCTTGGCGGGGTTATCAACATTATAACGGACCGACCGAAAACCGATAAGATTAGCGGTCAAGTAAGTCATCGTTCCGCAACCTTCAATAGTCAAAATACAGCCGTTAGCATCAATCAACGGAAAAATAAATTAGGCTATTCTATTTTCTTAGATCGCTTAAGTACCGATGGTTATGACCTTGCGGATGGTGATGAATTCCAAACCATCAATCCATATTTCAACTATACCTTCAATGGCCGTGTATTTTATGATTTTAGTGATAATCTCCGCGCATTTGCTTCAGGACGCTATTTTCTGCAGGACTTTGACGTCCCCTCGGGAACCAGCGAGGAAAGAGATGGAAATCTACAACTACGCGTTGACCATAAACTATCGAAAAAAGCCACCTTTGAATATGAGCTATACTACACTAACTATGTAACCAATGAACAAAGCGTTGACCCGATTGACGATGAAATCTTGTTGGACAATGATTTTGACCAAAAGTTATTTCGTCCAGAAGTTCGGTTCAATTACAAATTCAGTGATAACAACACCCTGACCGCTGGGGGCGGTTACAATTTCGAAACATTGGATCGCTCCCTTTTTGCTGAAGAGGTTTCCTTTGACTCGCAATACGCATTTGCCCAATATGATTTTGAGCCGCTTGACAAGGTAAATATTATAGTAGGTGCCCGTTTCGACAACCATAGCGTGTACAATTCCCAGCTCAGCCCAAAAATTTCGGCTAGATATGCCATTACCCCTCACTTTTCCATACGAGGTTCAGTGGGTAGTGGTTTCAAGGCACCAGATTTTAGACAGCTATATCTGGACTTTACCAATGCCCTAGGTGGCAACTATTCCGTTTTTGGAAAAGAAGTGGAACGACAGGGCATACAACGACTCATTGACAACGATGAAATCATTAGAGACCCACAAACCAATGAAATCATTCTCCGTGTACCACTAGAAGAACTAGGAGAACCCTTGAATGCCGAAAGTTCCATTGGGTACAATCTTGGCTTTGTGTATAGAAAAGGTGATTTCTCGGGAGAAGTCAATTTCTATAGGAATGATTTTAAAGATTTAATCGATACCGAAATATTGGCGACAAAAACCATTGGGGCCAATGTTTTTGGCTATGTAAATCGCGAAAGTGTTTATACAGAGGGGCTGGAAGCAGATTTGCGGTACACCTTTTTTGATAACCTCAGTCTCTCGGCAGGCTATCAACTATTGTACGCTTATGATAAGGATATTGAAAGGGAGTTAGAAGAAAACGGGGATTTTGCACGAGACCCAATCACCAATGAGTCCATAAGAATCAATCGCGATGCATATTTCGGTTTGGTGAATCGCTCGAGGCACACTTTGAATTTCAAAGCTTTTTATGAAGTACCCAAATGGGACGCCAATGCCAACGTTAGAGTGGTGTATCGCAGTAAGTTTGGACTAACGGATGACAATGGCAATGGGTTTTTGGATGATTTTGACCGAACCTTCGTGGATGGCTACGCCTTGGTCAATTTGTCGTTTGGCAAAAAATTCTTCGAACATTACCAGCTTCAATTGGGGGCCAACAATCTTCTCGATTTTCGAGGAGAAAGCCCTTTCTCATCAGTAGACAATCGAATCCTGATTAATCCAGGGATTCAACTATTTGGAAGAATAAATATTCAATTTTAAACAATTAACTCTAAGAAGGATTACTATGAAAACAACGTTAAAACTTTTCACCTTACTTTTTGCCCTATTTGCCTTTGTAAGTTGTAGCGACGATGATGACGCTGCAGTACAGGAATTTACAGTAGCCTCGGTTTCACCCGAATTTGGACCAGTTGGCACGGAAATTACCATTACCGGAACCAATTTTCCTGCCGACGTTTCTGCCGTCACATTGACGATTGGTGGTGTAACAGCCTCTATCACCTCTGTTTCCAGTACGCAAATTGTTGCTGTTGTGCCTGCAGGGGCTAGCACCGGTGCGGTTAGCGTTACAGTTGACGGTACCGCCAAAACCACCTCTAGCGAATTTAGGGTATTGGCCGAGTTGGTGTCGGGCACCATGGAAAATTTGTTTGCTCCCAGCACCAGTAATTTTGGTGAACCAGCTGCAGGACCTTTTACCAAATTCAGTTTTGAAACCGGAGACGTTACCGATAGCGATACGGAATGGGACATCGCCTTTAGAACGACGACCATTGCAATAAATGGTGGTGCCATTACGGGTACAAACGATGAACCGGAACGTAACGGAGGCGGAGGTGCCGCAATAGAAGACGCACTATTCAGTGAGATTACCTCTGCTGATGGACTTACCTATGCTGTCGATGGAACGGGAGCTTTTGCAATTCCAACCGGAAGTGACAATGGATGGTACAACTACAACTTTATGACCAATGTAGTTAGCCCGCTTCCTGGAAAGATTTTGATTTTTAGAACGCACGATGGCAAGTATGCGAAAGTTGAAATTCTAAGCTATTACCAAAATGCACCGACTTCTCCTGACGGTTTTGTTGACCCTGCACGTTACTATACCTTCAACTACGTATATAATCCAAATGAAGGGGAAACTGATTTGACCAGCGCTGAATAAATGGAAAAAGGCATTCAAATACTATTTATCCTGCTTCGGCTCGCGCTGGGCGGCATGATGGTTTATGGTGGTGTGGAGAAATTCCAAAAACCCATACCAGAACCTGTCGAGGTGGTGGAAACAGCTAAAAAATTCACTTCTCCTGAAAAGGAAAGTACCCTACAGAAAATACTGTATATCAGTGGCGCAAAGCAAACGGGATATTTTTGGCAAGTACTCGGTTTTTGTGAGTTACTTTTTGGGTTATTGTTGATTTTACAGGGTACCAGCTTTATTGGAGCGGTTTTATTGTTGCCCATTACCCTTCACATTTTCTTGTTCCATCTCTATTTGGAAAGTGATGAGATAGGGGAACTTTTCCTAACTGGCGGACTGTTGGCCACCAATATCCTTTTGGTACTCAAGGAGTATAAAAAATGGAAACACCTTATATGGATTAGACCTATATAATTGAGTTAGTTTGGTCAGTTCTTGAAAAGCGGGGAATTAATGTCTGGTCCCCGCTTTTCTTTTTATGTTCTTCCAATATGGGTTCAGTTGGGCAATCGCACTTCCAAGATTGCCGACATGAAAAAAAAGATTTCCAGTTTATTTTTTGGGTGTTAAGTTCATTTTTGAAATGACTATTTTGCAACTTTAAGACGTTGTGAAACCACACAAACACATCCTACCTGTTATTGTCATTGCTCAGTTTTTTTGCACCTCGCTGTGGTTTGCGGGGAACGGAGTCCTGAACAGTTTACTCGAAGAACAGGGTATTAACATTTCCATTGGAACAGTAACCGCCTCCGTTCAGTTTGGGTTTATCTCAGGCACCCTACTTTTTGCAATACTCACTATTACCGACCGTTTTTCCCCTTCCAAAGTTTTTTTGGCATGTGCTATTTTGGGGGCGGTATGCAACTTGGGCGTGATTTGGAAACATTCCGGTTCGGAACTACTCTTAACCTCGCGCTTTGCCACAGGTTTTTTTCTTGCCGGTATCTATCCAGTGGGTATGAAGATAGCAGCAGATTATTTCGACAAAGGCTTGGGTAAATCCCTAGGGTATTTGGTAGGTGCTTTGGTAGTTGGTACCGCCCTTCCCCATTTTTTAAAATGGCTTACGGCCCTTTTCCCTTGGCAATCTGTAATATGGGGTACTTCATGGCTTGCCCTAATAGGGGGAGGCCTCATGCTGGTTTTTGTTCCTGATGGTCCTTTTCGTAGACCCGGCCAATCCATTGACTTGACCGCGTGGTTTTCCATTTTTAAAAAACCTGATTTTAGAGCAGCTGCCTTTGGCTATTTCGGACATATGTGGGAGCTATACACGTTTTGGGCCTTTATTCCCATACTTCTTGCTTTTTACGTGAAACGGCATGACATCAACGAGCTCTCCATATCATTTTGGTCATTTTGTGTTATCGCTGTTGGTGGTTTGGCTTGCGTTTCAGGCGGATATATTTCACAACGGAAAGGGGTAAAACGTACCGCGAGGTCAGCACTTTTGCTATCTGGAGTTTGTTGTTTGCTTTCACCTTTGGCACTGCTTTACGCTCCTTTGCCCCTATTTCTAGTATTCTTATTGATTTGGGGTATGGTGGTGATTATGGATTCTCCTCTGTTTTCCACCTTAGTGGCGCAAAGTGCACCTCAAACTATAAAAGGCACTGCATTGACCATTACCAACTGTATTGGTTTTGCTATTACGATTTTGAGCCTTCAACTTATCCAGCTCCTTCAAGGTATTGTACCTGATGTATTTCTTTTTATGGTGTTGGCTTTAGGGCCTTTGTTTGGGTTATTGGGATTGTTCAGAAAGTAATCAATTCCCTCTACTTTGACATAAAATGTCAAAATAGCCTCCCCTACTACGAAGGGGAGGTGTCCTGACAGCAAAATCAGGACGGAGGAGTGATTTTTATTTTTAACTACCTTACCTCTATCAAATCGTATCTTACTTATGCAAATTCACAACAAGAAAATACTTAAACCCTTCAGGAAACGACTGCGCAAAAATCCAACCCCAGCAGAAGCTTTTTTATGGAAATATCTTAAAGGAAAAAAACTAGAGGGAAGAAAGTTCAGAAGACAACATAGTATTGATTTTTACATTGTGGATTTCTATTGTGTCTCTGAAAAGTTAGTCATCGAGCTGGATGGCCAAGTACATTTCAATCCTGCTGCACAGGAAAAAGACCATATCCGAACCCAACATTTGGAAGGTTTAGGAATGAAAGTAATCAGGCTTGAGAACAAACAAGTTTTTGAAAATTTGTCTTCCGTTTGAAAGGAAATAAAGCACAATTTTAGAAAATAGCTTTCGAGAAGTATCAACCCTTCTGTCCTTCGGACATCTTCCCTTTAAGGGAAGAAGCTTTTTTCGAGCTGTGAGTGGAATCAAAAACAAGTTTTGAAAACCAATACTTTAAATTCTGCAGGTTGGAATTCAGTCACTTTTTACAATTCACAATGCCGAACCGCCTCAATGGTCTTATCCAAATCCACATAGCTTAAGGCATCATTCAAGAAATAGCTTTCGAAAGCCGATGGGGGGAGATACACCCCTTGCTGTAGCATCCCATGGAAGTACTTTTTGAAACTTTCGTTGTTGCCTTTGGCTGAGGAGGCAAAATCCACAACGGGTGCATCGCAAAAATGAACGGAAATCATACTCCCGAAACGATTGATTTGATGTGTTACGCCCCTTTCCGTCAAAACTGATGCTATACCTTCATGCAAGTACTCCGTTTTCTTAGCAAGACTATCAAATACTTTTGGTTTTTCATTCAGTTGTTTGAGCATGGCGAGTCCAGCACTCATTGCCAATGGATTTCCACTTAAGGTCCCTGCCTGATACACCGGTCCTTCTGGGGCCAGATGTGCCATAATTTCGGCCTTCGCGGCAAACGCACCAACAGGTAATCCACCTCCGATGACCTTTCCGAACATCACGATATCTGCATCAATTCCCAAGGCCTCCTGTGCTCCACCTTTCGCCAACCGGAATCCGGTCATGACCTCATCGAACAACAATAAGATGCCTTCTTGAGTACATAATTCACGTAACCCATGGATAAATTCATCCGTAGGCACAATACACCCCATGTTCCCTGCTACAGGCTCAATGATAATGGCGGCAATCTCGCCCTTATTGGCCGCAACTAAGTCCTTTACCCCTTCCAAATCATTGTAATTCGCCAATAAAGTGTCTTTTGCTGTACCTTGGGTCACGCCAGGACTGTTCGGACTCCCAAAAGTCACAGCTCCACTTCCGGCTTGAATCAAAAAGGCGTCGGAATGTCCATGATAACAGCCCGCAAACTTGATGATTTTGTCTTTTCCCGTATACCCTCTAGCTAGGCGGACCGCACTCATACAAGCCTCAGTACCACTATTCACAAAACGAATCTTGTCAATATTGGGCACCATGGAAACTGCCAATTGCGCCAGTTCAGTTTCGATTTCCGTGGGCATTCCAAAAGACGTGCCCTTCTTGGCCTTTTCAATTACCGCGTTGATGACCGGTTCATAGGCATGCCCCAAAATCAATGGACCCCATGAAGCGATGTAATCAATTAATTGGTTGCCATCTTCATCGTAGAGATAGGCTCCTTTGGCTTCTTTCACAAAAATAGGGTCTCCTCCAACGGCTTTAAAAGCCCGTACCGGGGAATTCACCCCACCTGGGATGTACTTTTTGGCCTCGGCAAATAAGGCGCTACTGCGTTGATACATCATTTGGATTTTTCTTTTCGAATGTTCAACACCTGACCAATTGACAAGGTGGAGGAATCGAGATTGTTGAGCTGCTTCAACTCATCTACTGAAATGTTGTATCGCTTGGAAAGGGCATAAAGCGTATCTCCTTTTTCAACCACGTGAGTAAACACTTGATACTTTTTTGGTTTACGCACCTCTGAAAGCCCTCCTCGAACCACGGCTTCATCAAATTGGTCCAAATTGTATCGCTCAATCAAATAAATTAATTTTTGTGGGTATTTGCGATCTGTGGCATAACCAGCTTGTCGCAAGCCGTGTGCCCACTTTTTATAGTCATCACGTCGATAATTGAACAGGAATTTATAGCGAGAACGGGATGACAGGAAAATACTATGGTCTCGAAACGAAAACATCGGGTGATTGTATTTTCGAAAGCACTCCCCTCTTTCGTCGTCATCGTGAAAATCAAATTCGCCTTCCCAACCGGTGTGGCATTTGATTCCAAAGTGGTTGTTGGTTTTACGGGTAAGTTCCCCTTTGCCCGAGCCACTTTCCAGAATCCCTTGTGCTAGGGTAATACTGGCTGGAATACCAAAAGCCTTCATTTCGTATTGTGCGATTTCGGAAAAGGTTTCTATGTATTCCTCGGTGGAAGCAATCGGAAATTTCACGAAACGCCCCGGGTTTTCGGGCATGGGGTACAAATCTTTGTTTGTTGGGTCGGTTTTTGAGGTATTTCCGTTGCGGTCGGGTGTCTTGACCGTCTGGGTAGTTCTTTTCGAGCTTTGCGTCCTTGCTGTTCTTTTTTTGGTACCACAGCTGGCCAACAAAAGTGTCAGCACCAATACCATTCCCATTAGCTTTCTCATATCTCCAATAAGGGCATTTTCCTCTGTTTCAATCTTTGGTTCATTCCGGCGATACCCTGTAATCCTCCGGTATGGATGGCGAGAATCCTGCTTCCTTTTTGGAAATGGCCTTTTCGTATCAAATCCATAATCCCAAACATCATTTTCCCAGTGTAGACCGGATCCAAAGGGATACCGGTTTCTTTTCTGAAATTATTGATGAAATCCACCAATACTTCATCTACCTTACCGTAGCCTCCAAAATGATAGTCCGAAATCAACTTCCAGTTATCTCGCTCCACAAAAGTAGCAATATCTGCTTTTAAAAAATTACCCTTAAGCGCGGGAAAGCCCAAAACGATTTGATGGGATTTTGAAGCGGCAATCAAACCCGATATGGTACCCCCTGTGCCAACGGGGCAACACACATAATCGAAAGATGCATCTTCGGGAGTTAAAATCTCCTGGCATCCTTTAATGGCCAAAGCGTTGGTTCCGCCTTCGGGAAATATAATGGGATTTCCATGCTTAAATTGTAATGCTTTGATATAGCTCTTCTTGTTCTTTTGGCGATATTCTTCTCTGGATACAAAGTTGAATTGCATCCCGTATTCGAATGCCCTTTTTAAGGTGGGATTAGCGGTCCATTCATTTTGCAGTTCTTCCCCTCGAATTACGCCCACAGTTTCAAATCCCTGTTCGTGGCCAGCACAAGCGACAGCCAGAATATGATTGGAATAGGCTCCTCCGAAGGTCAGAATTTTGGAATGTTTTTCCTTTTTAGCCTGCTGGAGGTTGTATTTGAGTTTGCGGAGCTTATTCCCAGAAATAACGGGATGAAGCAAGTCTTCACGCTTGATATACAACTCCACTTCAAAGGGCTTCAGCCAAGAAAAATGAAGACGTTGATTCTCTGATGACCGCAACAAAACCTAGCGCGTCAAGTAATTTAGAAAGCTAAACGGTTTGCGTTCGGCCAAGTACTTGGTATTTTTCTCATTGGCGTAAGCTTCGCGTTCAAAGCTGATATTTTGGTAAGCGCGATAGCTATCCAAATACAAAATAGTGCGCAAAAGCCATTCCAAAATATAGAAGAGATAAAAGGGAAGTATGAGCAATTCGCTCTGTTGTCGTAGGTGGATTTTTTCGTGGTTTATCAATACCTCATCCTTTTTCAATGCATCATCTTTTAAGATGATAAAAGGCCAAAGGGATAATCCGACGTAATTGCGATAGAACAAATGTTTGAAAATCAAAATCACAAGAATCCGTACTAATCTTCTGTCAAAGATAACTGCAAAATCCTCGGTTCAGTATGCGAGCACTTTAATTCAATTAACAATTTCGGTGAAAGGCGGTTTTCATAAGATGAATGGCAAAACTTGGAAGAGTTACCTTTGTAACGCGTAACTTTAAAAGAAGTCGGAACAATGCGCAAATTCATTCCTTTGGAAGAAGGCGATTATTACCTCTCAGAAGAAGGTTATAAGGTGTTTACGGAGCAATACCATTTGAAAAGAGGGTATTGTTGTGAAAGTGGCTGTAGACACTGTCCGTATGGGTATGATAAAAAAACGAGTCAGCAGCGCTAAATACTGGCTTTTCGGCATAATTGTTGATGCTTAATTGAAAAGGTTTCGGTATAAACTCAAAAAAAATTACTATGAAGAACATCAAACTATTTTCCCTCGCAATTTTGGCCTTGGGGCTTTTGGCTTCCTGCTCTTCCGTGCGTGTTGTTTCGGATTATGACCAAAAAGTAGATTTTCAAACCTATAATACCTTCGCGTTTTATAAAACTGGTATTGATCGTGCACAAATTTCCGATTTGGACAAAAAACGAATTTTGCGTGCCATCGATTCCGAAATGAGTGCTCGTGGTTTTACCAAATCACAAGAACCTGACCTTTTAGTAAGCATTTTCACCAAAGAAAGAGAAGAAGTTGACGTCTTCAACAACAACTTTGGTTGGGGTTGGGGTTGGGGCTGGGGAGGCTTCTACAACCCTTGGATTTGGGGTCCCGGATGGGGCTGGGGAGGCGGCAATATGGTCAGCACCCGAACCGAAGGCTCTTTGTATATCGACCTTATTGATACAAAAAGCAAAGAATTGGTATGGCAAGGTCGCGGAGTGGGTACCCTGAACAACATCAAAAACATTGAAAAGAAAGAAAAAAGGATACGGGAATTTGTATCGCAGATTCTTGAAGAATATCCTCCGGCAAATCGAGTTGCCGCGAACTAAGAAGATAAAAACCGCTTTAAAAGCGGTTTTTTTGTGACCACGGTTTCCACAAGGGGATTTCGTAAATTTAGGGCATAAAAGCAGTGTAAATGGCATATGAGTCAAATCCTATTTTGGATAAGCTTCCAGAGCATTTAAAACAATTTATCAAACCCCAAGATTACGAGGCTTACACGGCTATCAATCAAGCGGTTTGGCGCTATGTAATGCGAAAAAATGTAGCCTATCTGGGCAAAGTAGCACATGCGTCCTATGTTGAGGGTTTGAGCAAAACAGGAATCTCTATTGAGCATATCCCCAATATGTATGGCATGAACCGTATTTTGAAAGAAATCGGTTGGGCTGCCGTGGCCGTTGATGGTTTTATTCCGCCATCTGCTTTTATGGAATTTCAGGCCTACAATGTGTTGGTCATTGCTTCGGATATCCGACAACTGGAAAATATTGAATACACCCCCGCACCGGACATTATCCACGAAGGCGCTGGGCACGCGCCCATTATCGCCAATCCTGAATATGCCGAATACCTTAGACGTTTTGGAGAGATTGGAAGCAAAGCGATATCCAGTGCAAAGGATTATGAGTTGTACGAAGCGGTACGCCACTTATCCATCATCAAAGAAGCTCACGGGACCTTACCAGAGGAAATTCGTATCGCGGAAGAAAAAATCGAAGAACTCCAGCAAAACATGGGGAAACCCAGTGAAATGGCCTTAATCCGAAATTTACATTGGTGGACTGTCGAATACGGTTTGATAGGAACCTTGGAAAAACCCAAAATCTATGGGGCAGGCCTACTCTCCTCTATTGGGGAAAGCGAATGGTGTATGCAAGAAGATGTCACCAAACTTCCGTACACCTTAGAAGCCGCTAAAATGCCGTTTGATATCACAAAACCACAACCGCAATTGTTCGTAACTCCAAATTTTGCCCATTTAAGTCAAGTTCTGGAGGATTTCGCGAATACCATGGCTTTGCGAACCGGGGGACTTTCGGGCATAAATAAGCTTATTGCTTCCAAAGCACTGGGCACCATTGAACTTAGTACCGGTATCCAAATTTCAGGACATTTCCATAATATCATTTCTCATCAAGGCGAGCCCATTTACTTTAGAACGGTTGGGGCTACGGCTTTGGCATACCGAGAGAAAGAGTTGGTAGGGCATTCCATTTTGGACCATCCTGAAGGATTTGGTTCCCCTGTCGGTAAACTGAAAGGAATTAACCTTGCTATAGAGGATATGAGTCCAAGAGACCTTCGAGCCTATAACATTTTTGAAGGCGAGCAGGTATCCTTGGAATTTGAAGGGGGTGTAAAGGTGGAAGGAACTATAGTAACGGGAACCCGAAACCTTCAGGGTAAAATCATAGTGATCACTTTTCAAGATTGTAAGGTAACCCACGATGGCAAAATGCTGTTTTTACCAGAATGGGGCCTATACCATATGACCGTTGGGTGTAAAATCGTATCCGCTTTCAATGGCCCTGGCGACCTGAAGAGTTTTGACCTAATTACGCATGTGCCAGAGGAAGAAACCATAAAAACCGAGCTTAGTACGAAACAAGAAAAACTGGAGCAGTACTACCAGCAGATTCGCGATTTCAGGGAACAGAAAAACCCCACTATTTCCAGACACAAAGTGTTTATGGAGTTGGAGAAACATTTTCCTGATGATTGGCTTTTGCCCGTAGAGCTTTATGAACTGGCCGTAAAAAATGGCGATAGCGGATTCGCTAAGGATATTTTGGCCCATTTGGAAAAGGTAAAGCAGAACCATCCGAACTTCGGAGCCCTCATCGATGATGGCATTGCAGTCACTGATGCAGAACGGGTCAAAGCCTAGCTTTTTAAACCCCAAATCAGTCCAAAAAAAACTTGCTTTTGGTAACGGAATTCCCTTGATATTCCAAAGTCCATCCCATGGTATCGGTCAAAAGCAGTATGCGTGAAAGTTCACTCAAAAAACGGTTTTCCGCATTGGAAACCAGCGTTGAAGCCTCAATCTTTTTCATTAAAGATTGCTTCACATTGTCTTTTATGGTGTTGTAGTCTTTTGCTTCAAACGGGTTCAAATAATCGGCGGAAACATCGTAATATTCAAAATCGGGATTGATATTGATTTCAGGTTCAGGAAGATAGTTGACCCGAACGGTTTTGGTTTCGGAATCAATGTCGTAGGTCAGTTTGCGCATATCATAACTGATACTAACCGCAGCATTTACAACCACTAAGGCTTTTTTGTCTGCCGTGAACATCGGCCCAAAAAGTTCTTTGGAATCTTTATAGCCGTACACCTCGGAAAAATGTCCTTCAGAAACTATTAACTTGGAAACGTTTTGCAGCTCCTGTTGAATCAACATGGAATTTTCTTCTAGAATCGCACCTTCCTGCTTGCGCTCAGAACAGGACTTGTAGATAAGCACGGATGTCAAGGCAAGTAACGCCCCGGCAAGCACTTTTTTCATGAATCGAATTTTATCCTAGGATATCTTTCTTGAAGATACTCAATTTTGACAGCCAACTGTTTTTGCATTGCGCTATTCGCTTCGGAATTTGGGTTCTGGGGTCTATGGGCCAACCCTTTTTGTATCCCATCAATCTCTTTCATGGTACCCTTTGCAGCTTCCGATACCCAGGTTTCGGTAAATTTTTCCCACAGATAATCAATGGCCAAGGCGTTAGGATGAACGAGGTCTTTTTCATAAAAGCGGTAATCTCTTAGCTCATCCATAACAATTTCATAGGCCGGAAAATAGGCAATATCCCTATTAGTATTTTGTTCCAAAAGATGGTGTAAGGCATGAATCAAATGCCCTTTGCTCCGTTGATTTTCCACAAAACCATCTTTTAAATGTCGCACTGGGGATATGGTAAAAAGAAGTTGAGGGGAGCTGTCCATCCCCCTTAAAAGAGAAACCATCCGCTCTAAACTTTTAATAAGTGCTTTAGGGGACAGCAAGTTCTTCTCAAATTCAGTTTGTGGTACTTTATGGCAATTGGCAACAGTTTGATCGTTCTTTTTATGCTGATAGACCCATGCCGTTCCCAAGGTGATGCACACATGGGAAGCTTCTTCCAAAAAAGCCCTTGTCCTTTGCAAAGTCGAATTCAGCTTCTCTAGCAATTCTTCCTTAGACGGACTGCTCAACCGTGAATGCGCATCGAAGCAATGCCAAATTGCATTGTGCTGAAAAACGTCACTCTCAGTATAAGACTTCTGAGTTACCACCCTTTCCAAAAACCTTTCAATCGCCAATGGATGAAAAAGAATTCCGAAGGGGTTTTGCTGTATTTCAAACTTAAAATAGTTCAATTTTTTGCCCATGTTTTCAGCAAAACAGGAACCCAATAAGAGCACCTTGCTTTGATAATCAATAGGCTGTTGCCCTTTTTCTAATGGAACTTGGGCATATAATTTCATTGCAGATAGGCTTCTACCGCTTTCAGGGCTTCTGGAATTCCACCAGGATTCTTGCCTCCTGCTGTCGCAAAGAAAGGTTGTCCACCACCACCACCTTGAATGTGTTTTCCCAATTCTCTCACAATCGTTCCTGCATTGAGATTCTTATTCGAAACAATAGTTTTGGAAATATAGCAGCCTAACAACGCCTTACCGTCTTTCTCGGCAGCTAGTAATAAAAAAAGGTTGTCTATTTGTCCTCCTATTTCAAACGCCAAATCTTTGATGCCGCCTGCATCCAAATCCACCTTTTTGGCCAAGAATTGAACCCCATTTATGGTATTGAGTTCTGATATCAAATCGTTCTTTAGGCCCTTGGCTTTATCCTTTAACAACAGTTCAACCTGCTTTTTCAATTGGGTGTTTTCTTCTTTCAACCCCTCCACGGCTTTTACCGGGTCTTTGGTATTGTTTAACAAGTCCCGAATCTCAAAAAGAGTGCGATTATTCTCAAAATAAAAGGCCTTTACCGCATCAGAAGTGATAGCCTCTATTCGGCGAATGCCCGCAGCTACAGCACCTTCAGAAACAATTTTAAAATGCCAAATATCCCCAGTATTGTTTACGTGGGTTCCGCCGCAAAGCTCTATGGATTGTCCAAATCGAATGGTTCGCACCGTATCTCCATACTTTTCACCAAAAAGTGCCATGGCACCTTGGTCCAAAGCTTGCTGCACCGGAACATTGCGGTGTTCTTCCAAAGGAAGATGTCCGTCTATTCGCGCGTTTACGAAATTCTCTACGTCCCGCAATTGCTCTACTTCCAACTTGGCAAAATGCGAAAAGTCAAATCGTAAGTATTTTGAATGCACCGCAGAACCACGTTGTTCCACATGACTTCCCAATACTTCCCGAAGGGCTTGGTGCAACAAATGGGTGGCCGTATGATTGCTCGCGGTTCGAAAACGTTGCTTTTCATCTACCGAAGCCTTGAATTCTTGGTGTACATCTTTTGGGAGGTTCTCGGTAAAATGAACAATCTCATTGTTTTCCTTTTTGGTATCCACGACGTAAATCACATCTCCCCCTTGAGATTCCAAATAACCCTTATCGCCAACTTGGCCTCCACTCTCAGGATAAAATGGGGTAAGATTGAACACCAATTGAAAACGTTCTCCCTCTTTTTTGGTCTTTACCTTGCGATACTTTACCAATTTTACTTGCGTTTGCAAGGTGTCATACCCTACAAATTCTTGCTCGTTATCTTCGGAAAGAATGGTCCAATCTTCCTTGGACACTTCGGAAGCCGCGCGAGAGCGATTCTTTTGTGCTTCAAGGGATTTTTCAAAACCATCCCTGTCCAAATCATAGCCCTGTTCCTCCAGTATCAGTGCAGTAAGGTCAATGGGGAATCCGAAAGTGTCATATAGTTCAAAGGCCTTGTCCCCGGCAATGGTCTTGTTCTTGGCAGATTTCATCACGGAATTCAATAAAACCAACCCCTGTTCCAAGGTGCTGAGGAAGGAGTTCTCCTCCTCTTTGATAACATTCTCTATTAGTTGGTATTGCTCCCTCAATTCTGGAAAGGCTTGCCCCATGGTTTCACCCAAAACTTTTACCAGACGAAAAATAAAAGGTTGCTTGGTATCCAAAAAGGTGAACCCGTACCGAATGGAACGCCTTAAAATCCTTCGAATTACATAGCCAGCGCCGGTATTGCTTGGCAGTTGTCCATCCGCTATAGCAAAAGAAACCGCCCTAACATGGTCTGCTACCACACGAATGGCTATATCCGTTTCCTCATTTTTGCCGTATTCATGGCCCGTAATGGTTTCTATTTCGCGAATCAAAGGTGTGAAAACGTCAGTATCGTAATTCGATTGAACCTTTTGCAGTACCATGCACAAACGCTCGAAGCCCATTCCGGTATCGACATGATTCTGGGGAAGGTTCTCAAGACTCCCATCCGCTTTACGATTATATTGCATGAAAACGAGGTTCCAGATTTCAACCACTTGGGGGTGGTCTTGGTTGACCAAACTGGCTCCTGAGACTTTAGCTTTATCCTCTTTAGAACGAATGTCTACATGAATCTCGGAACAAGGACCGCAGGGACCCTGGTCGCCCATCTCCCAAAAGTTGTCCTTTTTGTTTCCCATGATGATTCGGTCTTCCGGAACAATAGCCTTCCATAAATCAAAGGCTTCCTGGTCCATATCGAGATTATCCGCATCATCACTTCCCTCAAACACCGAAACGTATAAGCTGTCTTTGTCAATTTTGAATACCTCGGTCAACAACTCCCACGCCCAAGCAATGGCCTCTTGTTTGAAATAGTCTCCAAAACTCCAGTTTCCCAGCATCTCGAACATGGTGTGATGGTAGGTGTCCTTTCCAACCTCATCCAAATCGTTGTGTTTTCCGCTTACCCGAAGACATTTCTGGGTATCGGCGATGCGTTTAGCCTCAGAATTTGAATTCCCGAGGAAAAATTCCTTGAATTGATTCATCCCAGCATTGGTGAACATCAGGGTAGGATCGTCCTTCATGACCATTGGTGCCGATGGTACGATTTTGTGGGATTTTCCTTTGAAAAACTCCAAAAAAGCAGCTCTAATTTCCCGTGATGTCATTGTATTTGCTAGGGTTTTATTAAAATTAACACTTTGTACAAAACAATCTTTATATTTGTGTGTTTTGATAAAAAGAATGGGCAAAAATAGGATAAAATCCCATCATGCATAAAGTTAAGTACTATTACGATCCAGATACCCTCTCCTATCGGAAGATAGAACCCAAAAAGTCGAGAAAATACCGCAACTTGTTCTTTTTCGTGCTGGGCTCTTCATTGTTTGGATTCTTGGCTTTGATCATTCTTTTGAACACCAGTTGGATCAATACCCCGAAAGAACTGTCTTTGCAAAGGGAGGTTAACAATTACGAGCTTCAGTTTGCTATTTTGGACAAAAAGATGGACCAAATAGAACAGGTTCTGGCTAATATTGAAGAACGCGACAACAATATTTATCGTTTGTACTTTGAAGCCAATCCAATTCCAGAAGAACAACGACGTGCTGGTTTTGGTGGGGTAAACCGATACAAATCCCTTGATGGTTTCAACAATTCCGAAATCATTATTGACGCCACCAAACGACTTGATGTCATTCAAAAACAAATGGTCATCCAATCCAAGTCTTTAGACGAAATTGCGCAACTGGCTGCTGAAAAAGAGAAGCTATTGGCGTCCATTCCGGCGATTCAACCCGTCCGAAACGAAGACTTGAGGCGAATGGCTTCTGGATATGGTTGGCGCTCCGACCCTTTTACAAAAGCGAGAAAAATGCACTGGGGAATGGATTTTAGTGCCCCCAGAGGAACACCAATCTTTGCCACTGGAGATGCTGTAGTAACCCGAGCGGACAATAAATCTTCTGGATACGGAAAGCATGTACGCCTAGACCATGGGTATGGCTATGTGACCCTATATGCGCACTTGAGCAAATACAACGTGAGTGTAGGGCAAAAGGTAAAACGTGGAGATCTTATTGCTTTTGTGGGCAATACGGGAAGGTCGCAAGCGCCTCACCTTCACTATGAGGTGTTTAAAGATGGGGAGCGTATCAATCCTATTAACTTCTATTACGGAAGTTTGACGGCGAAAGAATTTGAAAATCTGGTCAAATTCGCCAACCAAGAAAACCAATCTCTGGATTAATGCATGTTGAACTGCCTGAAAAACGGTATTATGGCATTGGCGAAGTAGCCAAAGCCTTCGGTGTGAACACGTCACTCATCCGTTTTTGGGAAAAGGAATTCGACGTACTTCAGCCCAAGAAAAATGCCAAGGGCAATCGAAAATTCACGCCACAGGATATTCAAAATCTCAAATTGATTTATCATTTGGTCAAAGAAAGAGGCTTTACCTTGGAAGGGGCCAAAATCCATCTGAAGGAAGAAAAGCAAAAGACCCTTTCCAAATTTGAGATTATTGACAAACTACAATTGGTTAAGGCTGAACTTTTGAAGATAAAAGACCAGCTGTAACAAAACACGCCAATACAACACTTATTCAATAACCATAACAAACACTATGATGAAAAAATGGCTCATTCCTTTAATCATACTTGCAGTAATTGCTTTTGGACTTTATCAATGGGCGGTAGGCTTTAATAACACGGCCGTAGAACTTGAAGCGAATGCCAAGACCGCCTGGTCAAATGTAGAAAGCGCTTACCAGCGACGAAACGACCTAATCGGGAACTTGGTCAAAACCGTACAAGGGGCAGCAGACTTTGAACGGGGCACCTTGAAAGACGTCATCGAGGCCCGTTCCAAGGCGACCAATACCACCATTGATGCCAACAATATTACTTCAGAAAAGCTGGCAGCCTTTCAAGAGGCCCAAACTGGTTTATCTTCAGCGCTTTCAAGACTTTTGGTTACAGTAGAACGGTATCCAGACCTCAAGGCAAATCGCAACTTTTTGGAACTACAATCGCAGTTGGAGGGCACAGAAAACCGAATCAATGTAGAACGCAATCGGTTCAACGAAAGCGTTAACCTGTATGACATCCATACCACAAAATTTCCAGGAAAAATTCTGGCGGGTTGGTTCGGTTTTGAAGAGATGCCCCGTTATAAATCCGACCCAGGTTCCGAAAATGCCCCCGACGTCAACTTTGAATTTGAGTAGTTATGTCCGCAGTTGAAGCTTTTTTGACTTCCGAGGAGGAGCAGGAAATCGTGCGTGCCATTTTAGAAGCCGAAAAAAATACTTCTGGCGAAATTCGCGTGCACATAGAGGCCTCAGCAACCATTGACCACTTTAGTCGCGCCCAGCAGGTATTTCATTTTCTAAAAATGGACAATACCAAAGATGAAAATGGGGTATTGCTTTATGTAGCGGTGAACGACCGAAAGTTTGTGATTTATGGAGACCAAGGCATTGACCGCGTGGTTCCAAGAGGATTTTGGGATGCTACAAAAGATGTTATTGCCAACCATTTCAAAATAGGAGATTTTAAAACAGGGATTATCCAAGGTGTTTTAAAAGCTGGCAAAGAGCTGGAACAGCATTTTCCCTGGGAGCATGGAGATACCAATGAATTGAGCGATGAAATTTCCAAAGGCTAGTCTTTTTGTTTTTCTATTTCTTTTTACCGCACAGGTTTGGGGGCAATATCCCATTCCAAAAAAGCCGGAAAAGATAGAAGACCAAACCAGTCTTTACGATTACATCAACCTATTATCAAAAGGCCAAGCCAAACAGCTGGAACGCAAACTCATCCAGTATGCGGACAGTACTTCCACCCAAATTGTAGTGGCCATCATAGAATCTACTGAAGGCGAAGAAATAAAATTCCTTGCCGCACAGTGGGCCCATTCATGGGGTATTGGGCAAGCTGATGAGGACAATGGTATCTTTATTCTATTGGCCAAAGGGGATAGAAAAGTAACCATTCAAACCGGATATGGCGTAGAAGGCTCTTTAACCGATATGATGAGTCGTCGTATTATTGAAAATGAAATGGTCCCTAATTTCAAGTCTGGGGATTACCACGGTGGATTGAACGCCGGTGCTGATGCGATTTTTGAAGTCCTGACCGGACAATTTACGGAAGACCGTTCGTTCAAAGATGGATTTTCATTCAATGCGCTGGTTCCCATTATCATTTTCATTATCATTTTCATCATCCTTTCCCGGCGCAATCGAAACAATCGTGGAGGTCGTGGCGGACGACGCGGTTCAGGCATGGACTTATGGGACATCATCATCCTCAGCAATATGGGTCGTGGAGGATATCGTGGCTCTTCGGGTGGTGGTTTCGGCAGCGGGGGCGGCTTTAGCGGGGGTGGCTTCGGTGGTGGTTTTGGTGGAGGCGGCTTTGGAGGCGGAGGTGCTTCTGGGGGTTGGTAGCGCTTGCTTAACTAAAAAACCTTTTCAATTCACTTTAATCTTTACCGCTTCGGAAATTAAACTGCCGTCCGACCCCATACCTTCCATATGAAGTAAAATTTCATTTTGACTATTGATGGGCAGCAGGATTGAAGTTGGCACATCGGCGCCAACGGTTACATTGCCCTTCCAGTCCAAAGCGCCATAATTTTTAAAAACTCTATTGGAATAACTAGGATAGTTAGGCGTAAAGTACGCTTCTGGTTTCACATAACCTTCCTTGATTAAAAATTTTAAATACTTAATCCTGTTTTCTGGCCTAACATAGGCTTCAGCTCGCGGAACAATCTGTACGTAGTTTTTTTTCTCGATATCAAAGTAAATCGCACTGACATTGGATAGTGGGATGTTCAAACTGCCAATTAAGTTCACGGGCGTATTAGACCTTGGAGATAACAACGTATCATAATAGAATCCATCGGCATCCACACCCCGCGAAGGTTTATATCCCAATATAGCCAAGTAGTTTAAAACGCTCGAATACCTTTTTATCTCCGCGTCGCCAATTATGCGTCCCTCGGAAATCAACCCTTTGCTTCCCGTTGTGACAAAAGTTACCTTTTTTGCTCTTGCAGCTCGAGTTAAGGTCACCCCTTCCAATACAATGGTACGTTCGCCGAGATTCAGTGTTTGGTCTACTGCAACCGCTTCACGCCAGATATGCTCTCTCTTTTCAGTTTTGTCCTTTAGCCATTCAGGAATTTCTTTTACGAACTCTTGGTTTGATTTGAATTCTACCGTAGCATTTGGTTTTCGAAGCTTTCCTTTTTCCCCCAATAAGCTAAGCATGAGCGAGTCCTTTTCGAAAAGCACCATGTTACCTTCAAATGATTTACGACTATCCAGTTGCGCAAAATCAATTGCGGAAGATTCTTCGGCAACCAATGAAAGTTGATTTTCAGTTCTGACGTCCGCGTCCGGCACCTTTCCTCCAAATGAAATTCCGTTTTCGAACGCAAATTCAATTTTTGCCGCCCTTGAATTTTTGGACTGCCAATCGTAACGTCCCCAACCTTCAATCAGCAGGCGTTTGTCCAATTCAAATCGCTTTCTTCTATCCTGTGCATCAAAAAAATAATAATCTTCCAATGGTTTATTGACGTACGGACGAAGTAAAAAGGAGCTCATGACGGAGTGATTTGGCGCATAAGCAATACTTTCTGGCGGAAGGGCTGAAACGCTCATATTGATTTGTTGCAGAGTTCTTTTGGGCAATATCAAATCAACTTGAATAGAATCCCCAAAAAAAGACGGGCAATGTTCTACTTCCAAATCTTCAACAATGGGGCCTTTCGCGCTATGATTGAAAAACATTCGTTGCGCAATTGGATTGAGGTCTTGGTCAAAAAGCACAGCGGTCAAAACCCCATGGGGTAACTTTTCCCTCGGGACCGAAACAACTGCTTTGTCCTTATCCAACTCAACATCTTCAAAGTAGGTAAAAGCATTTTGATAAATGGCCATGGTACATTCTTGACCTTCCGAAGCGGTAAAGGTTTCTTCTGAACCTACCAGTTTGACAAGTATTTTGTCTTTTCCATTGTTGTTGATATTGAAACCGAACCTATCGGTAACCGCCATAGGTAGTTTAGCCTCAAGGGTAGAAAGACCAGGTCTTTTCATTAGAAAACGGTAGGTTTTATTGGATTCGACCATAAAACCGGTTTGTCCAATACCAAAACTGTTGGTCTTGATATTGCTCTGGATTACTTTTCCAGTATCGTCTACCAATTCAATATTCGCGGATAAAACCCCCTGACCCGATTTATTTTGAAGACGTATTCCAATCGCGTTATAGGCGCCTTCAATAAGATATCCCCCTTCTGGGTAGGCCTTAATTTCAAGGTATTCTTCGGTATCATCTACAACTTCATCAATGTATTTTACAATTTGGATTTCCTGACGATATGGTTCCAAATTCTTGAAATTCCGCATGTAATTGGTCCACGCCAAGAGTGTGTACTTTTCATTAACGAAGGTAGAATCAATTGGAATATAGCCTTCTCCCATTCCGTTTCGGACGTAGACCAACTTTCGTTTGATTTGTTTCCCATCCAAATCATAAAGCGCAATGTGCAAATTGGAGGTGGATAATGACGGTAGTTGCGATTTCTGCTCTCTCACATATGCTTTAAACCAAAGTCTTTCTCCTTCCAAAAAGGTGGTCTTGTTCAAATGCAGATGAACATTCTCCCAAATTTCAGTAGAGGAAAAGGCTTCTTTGGAAACTTGACAAAAACCCTGCAAAAAGGATGCAATGAAAAGCAATTTCAGGAGTACTATTCGCATTTTTAAGAGAAGATATTTCTCTCTAAAAATTACGAAATAATCCTCGTAGTTTACTTCTTCCTCATAAAAATAGTGATGGGAACCCCAGAGAAATCGAACTGTTCCCGGAGCTTGTTCTCCAAGAAGCGTTTATACGGGTCGCGCACGTACTGTGGAAGGTTGCAAAAAAACGCAAACTGCGGATAGGATGTTGGCAGCTGGGTAATAAATTTAATCTTTACGTATTTCCCTTTATAGGAAGGTGGTGGTGTTTTTTCTATCACCGGAAGCATCGCATCGTTCAGTACTCTAGTCTGAATCCGTTTGGAGCGGTTTTTATAGACCTCAACGGCAGTTTCAATCGCTTTGAAAATACGTTGCTTGTTCAACACCGAAACAAAAACGATAGGTACGTCGGTAAAAGGCTCAATTTGTTTTCGGATTTTCTGTTCATAATCCCGAACGGAATTGGTGGCTTTCTCAACCAAATCCCATTTATTGACCAAAATCACGATTCCCTTATTGTTCCGTTGTGCCAACCAAAAGATATTCTGTACTTGGCCATCAAAACCACGGGTTGCATCTAACAGTAACAGACATACATCGCTATGTTCAATGGCCCGAACTGAGCGCATAACGGAATAGAACTCCAAATCCTCCTTGACTTTGGCTTTGCGCCGAATACCTGCCGTATCCACCAAATTGAACTCAAAACCAAAACGATTGTAGCGGGTATCGATACTATCCCTTGTGGTACCCGCTACGTCGGTGACGATATAGCGGTCTTCCCCAATCAAGGCGTTGATAAAAGAAGATTTCCCGGCGTTGGGTCGACCCACCACCGCAAAACGTGGAATGTCATCTTCTTCTTCGACGGTTTCGGGCAATACCTTAACCAAAGCATCTAGCAGCTCTCCCGTACCACTACCATTGATACTTGAAATAGGGAAATAATCGCCTAACCCCAAAGTGTAAAACTCAGCAGCGTCTGCCATGCGTTGGGCGTTGTCCACTTTGTTCACGGCCAAAAACAGTGGTTTATCTACTCTACGTAAAAGCTTGGCTACTTCTTCATCCATTCCCGTAACGCCTGACTCGACATCTACCACAAAGATTACGGCATCCGCTTCATCAATCGCCAATTCTACTTGCTTGTCAATTTCCTTTTCAAACACGTCTTCGCTGCCCACTACATAGCCTCCGGTATCAATCACCGAAAATTCCTTTCCGTTCCAGTCACTTTTTCCATAGTGACGGTCCCGAGTTACTCCACTAACCGCATCGACAATCGCCTCCCGGCGTTGAATCAAACGGTTGAAAAAAGTGGACTTCCCTACATTGGGTCTTCCGACAATGGCGACAATTGCACCCATAGCGTTTGCTTTTACGCGGCAAAGGTAAGTACAATACCCAGAAAGGTCTAAAAGAATAAAAAAGGGATACCGAAGTATGGCATCCCCTTTTCCTTAAAATTATGAAGCAAAACTATTTTTAATCATTTTGATAGAAGCTTACGGTACCACTTACCTCATTGCTGATGACCAGCAATTCTTTTCCGGTAGGGCTATCCGCAGCATCGATGGCCAAAACACCTTCAGGACCTACGTCGCCTTCGTTGGAAAGCAGCTGCAAGAATTCTGGAAAGCTAGGATTGGTGATATCGTACACCATGATTTGGTTATTTCTTTCCAAACCGACGAACAAAATTTCACGTTCCACAATGGTTTGGATGGTTACCGCTTCAGGTTCGGCTCCTTTATCATCACTTCGGCTATCATCACCGTTGAATACGTCAGGTGTTAGCTCCAAGGTTTTCATGCCAATATCGTTGCCGCTGTCGTAAACGATTTGACCCATTCCTGACCAGATGGTGAACGATCGTGCACCGTAGTTGTACAATTCATCGAAATCGCCATCTCCATCAATATCTCCTAAAGTAGTAGTCGATTGTAGTCTTCCCAAGTTCTCATCCAATTGCAAGGTAGCTGCATCTGGGAAAGCGGTTTCATCCAATACCAAGTCAGCCATACGTTCCTCTTCCGAAAAACCATCATAATCACGTGCATCTCCTTCGTTGGCCGTTACGATATAGTCCATGCCGTTTACGCTATAATAGGCAATGGCATCAGGCTGATAAATTCCAAAGACGGGTACGCTCCGCAATTCCTTTTTATCATCACGGTTACTAGGGTCGATTTCATTTCCGGGCACAGCATAACTTTTAAATCCTAAAGGTAGGATTTGGGTAATCTGCTTACTTTCCAAATCCACCACAGCAACCCCATTGTTTTCTTGGAGGGTAACCCAAGCCGTTTTGGAATCATCGGAAACGGCAACGTATTCTGGTTCTACATCCATGGCCAAGCTTGCGTTCGGGCCAAAAACCCGGAAGCCTGCAGATTCCAAACCTTCTTCCATTGCGTTGAAGGCTTCAAAATCCAAATCGTACACCGTTCCAGTTTCTACAGAAATAATGCTGATTGTACCCTTCGGGTCGATAACATAATCATCATCGGGCTCTCCTTCGTTGGCCACAACCAAGTACTTTCCGTCGGGCGTATAGGTAACCATATCAGGAAGGGCTCCAACCTGGTATGCGCCCGTTTGTTGTAAACTTTCGGCATCATACACTTTTACAAAGCCCGGATTTTGTTTTACTTGGTCTTCCACGGCTACAGCCACCATTCCGTTATAAACGCTGACGCTATTCGGAACTCTACCGTTCAAATTCAGAGATCCTACATATTGTCCTGCGGAAACATTGGAAATATCAAAAACGGAAACATCTTCGCTTTCAACGTTTACCACGAAAAGTCTTTTGGTTTTGGCATCGTAGGCGGCAATCTCAGCAGACTCTTCTCCACCAACCTGTAAGGTGCTTACATATTTGAAATTTACGGACGTGGGTATATCGTCATCTGGATGGTCATCTTCACCTCCACCGATAAAGTCGTCGATAGCATCACAAGAATAGGTGAGGGATACTAAAAAAAGGGGTAAAAGTGCTCTTAAGGAAATCTTCATATTGTTTGGTTTAATTTGACCTTGAAGGTCCCAACCGAACATGAAGTAATTGTTATTCCAATACTAAGTTTTGCTTTAGTTATTGTAACCAAAACGTTTTAACTGCTGCGAATTGTTACGCCAGTTTTTATTAACCTTTACGTAAAGTTCCAAATGCACCTGTTTGGCAAGGAAAGCTTCTAGTGTTTTTCGGGCTTCAACCCCTACTTTCTTCAATGCACTTCCCTTATGGCCGATGAGAATTCCTTTCTGGGTATCCCGTTCGACCATGATGACACATCGGATGCGCACGATTTTTTCATCCTCTTTGAATTCCTCAGTTTCCACCTCAACGGCATAGGGTATTTCCTTTTTGTATTGGAGTAGAATTTTCTCCCGCACGATTTCATTCACGAAAAAACGTTCGGGACGGTCAGTCAATTGGTCTTTCGGATAAAAGGCAGGTGACTCGGGAAGCAAATCCAAAATTCGATTAAAAACGGTTTCTACATTAAAGTTTTCAAGGGCGGATATCGGATAAATTTCAACGTTAGGTAACAGTTGTTGCCAGTATTGCACCTGATTTTCGAGCTCCTCTTGGTGGGTGGTATCAATTTTATTCAACAATAACATCACGGGAACTTTACTTTGCTTCAATTTTTCAAAGAAGGCTTCATCTTTCAATCCTTTTTCTCCAATTTCGACCATATACAACAACACGTCTGCATCTACAAAAGCAGATTTCACCGCATCCATCATTGAGGTTTGCAGGTCATAAGCCGGTTGGATGATACCTGGAGTATCGGAAAAAACGACTTGAAAATCTTCTCCATTCACAATCCCTAAAATTCGATGCCGGGTAGTTTGTGCTTTCGCGGTAATAATGGATAAGCGTTCCCCAACCAGAGCGTTCATAAGGGTCGATTTTCCAACATTCGGATTCCCGACGATATTTACGAAGCCTGCTTTATGCATGGGGTTGTTTCATTTTTTGTAGATATGCTTTAGTTGCTTTATTGATTTTGGGGGCCAATAACAATACCGCAATCATGTTGGGAATAACCATCAAGGCGTAGGACAAATCGATAAGATTTTTCACTACTTCCAAAGAGGCAATTGCAGCAAACACAATCATAATCACAAAATACACGTTGTACAGCTTTCCAATCTTGGCATTGGTCAAAAAGGACAAACACTTCACACCGTAATACGAATAGGTAAACAAGGTAGACAGGGCAAAAGCGGAAACAATCACCATCAACAAGATGCCACCCCAACGTCCCAATGAAGTGTTGAAAGCATTCAGGGTCATGACAATACCGCTCCCTTCTTCAAGATACGCCCCGCTCAAAATCAAAACTATCGCTGTGAACGTACACACCAAAATGGTGTCAATAAATGGTCCCAACATAGCCACCAAACCTTCGCGAATGGGTTCATCATTTTTGGATTGGCCGTGATACATGGGCGCGGAACCCAGACCTGCTTCATTCGAAAACATGGCCCTACGCACACCAATGATGACCAATCCCCAAAAACCACCCGTAACAATGGTCTTAAAATTCCAAGCTTCCGTGATGATTAGTTTTAAAGAGGGTCCTACTTTAGAAGCGTTGGCCATCATGACCACAATTACCGTCACAAGGTACACTACCACCATAGTTGGCACCAAAGCTGTGGCCACTTTGGCAATATTCTTTAGTCCTCCAAAAATGACAAAAGATGAAATAATCGCAAGGATTATTCCTATCAACAATTTCCAATTGAACAATGGATCTGTTTCATTGCCACCAAGGGCAATGAGGCTTTCTTCGGGTTGCACTACGCTCATGAAGGTTTCGGTAAACTGGTTGGCGGTAAAAACGCCCAAAAAACCAAACAATCCCGCAATGCTAAAAAAGATGGCCAAGGGTTTCGCTTTTTTCCCCAACCCTAGGGTCATGTAAAACATAGGGCCACCTTGCAATTTCCCGTCAGAATCTTGTCCGCGAAACATAATGGACAATCCACAGGAATAAAACTTAATGCACATCCCAATCAAAGCGGTCATCCAAATCCAAAAAACAACTCCTGGTCCGCCATCGTGAATGGCAATAGCCACTCCCGAAATATTTCCAAGACCGACTGTGGCAGCGACTGCAGCGGATAATGCCTGTAAAGAACTTACATCTCCTTTTGCTTTTTTGTCATCGTATTTTCCTGCTGTAATAGCGATGGCATGGCCAAAAAACCGGTACGGCATGAACTTGGAATACACCATCAAAAACAGACCGCCTCCAATCAAAAGAATGAACATGGGCCATTCGGTAGTTGATATGGCATTGACCAAAAAATCATTGAGTTGCTCCATGGAGTCGAAAGTATTCATTTTAGCGTAAACTTTGGAACAGATTTTGAATTAAGGAAAAAAGGGTCGTATATTTGCCGTCCACATCGCGGGGTAGAGCAGTAGGTAGCTCGTCGGGCTCATAACCCGAAGGTCGCTGGTTCGAGTCCAGTCCCCGCTACGAAGAAAGCCTCTTTTTTAAGGGGCTTTTTATTTTGGAATACCTTGTCTACATTCTCTTCTCCGAAACACACCAAAAAACGTATTGTGGCATGACCTCCAACCTAATCGCCCGATTCAAAAGCCACAATGAACTGGCCACCAAAGGATGGACCAGCAAGTTCCGACCATGGAAAGTGGTTCATCTAGAGATATTTCATTCCAAAAGTGAAGCCTTGAAAAGGGAAAAGTTCTTAAAGTCTGGACAAGGAAGAAAATGGGTGACCGAAAACATCATTCTTGAATGGTGATGTCGAGCTCTTATCCGCCAGAGGCGGACGCTGGTTCGAGTCCAGTCCCCGCTACAACGAAAAGCCTCTTTTTAAGGGGCTTTTTTTATTTTGGAATACCTTGTCTACATTCTCTTCTCCGAAACACACCAAAAAACGTATTGTGGCATGACCTCCAACCTAATCGCCCGATTCAAAAGCCACAATGAACTGGCCACCAAAGGATGGACCACCAAGTTCCGGCCATGGAAAGTTGTTCATCTAGAGATATTTCATTCCAAAAGTGAAGCCTTGAAAAGGGAAAAGTTCTTAAAGTCTGGACAAGGAAGAAAATGGATTGCTCATAACTTTATTTTAAAACAGTAATTCAGGGCTCTTATCCGCCAGAGGCGGACGCTGGTTCGAGTCCAGTCCCCGCTACGAAGAAAGCCTCTTTTTTAAGGGGCTTTTTATTTTGAAATACCTTGTCTACATTCTCTTCTCCGAAACACACCAAAAAACGTATTGTGGCATGACTTCCCATCTCATCGCCCGATTCAAAAGCCATAATGAACTGGCCACCAAAGGATGGCCAGCAAGTTCCGGCCATGGAAAGTGGTTCATGTAGAGGGGTTCCGTTCCAAAATCTACTGGTGATATGATTCTTTTCTATTATTTCACTAGGTTTATTTTAAATGCTTTTTTAGAAAGAAAATGATTTTCGCAACGTTTTCCTCATCAGAAAATTCTGCCCCTCCATGCTTTGCCCCTTTTATCAAATCAAAATGTACTTTTTCTTCGCCTAATGTTGTTCCTAGTGCTTTAGCAAAGTTTTCGCTCTGTAGATAGGGTATTAGGGGGTCTTGACTACCCGCTTGCACATAAAATGGAGGGTCGGTCTTGTCGATATAAGTTGTCGGGTTTGCCCTTTGGACCAAATCTGTATGTCTTGGGTCAGTCACATCGACCCCAAGGTATTTGCTCTCAATTGCTACATCGAAACTGCCCCCAAAGCCAAGTTTGTCAGCTTCCTCCATCATTTTTGAAAAATCAATGGGTCCAAACCAATCTACACAAGCTTGGATTTGGGTCGACTGATTTAGGAACTTACCCACCTTGCCGTCCAAAAAATCATCACCCGATGAAGTACCCAACATTGCCGAAAGATTACCCCCTGCGGAAGAACCCCAACTCCCAATTTTATTTGGGTTGATAGTGTATTTTTTTGCATTTCCCTTGATAAAACGGATGGCTGATTTAACGTCATGGACTGCTGCGGGGAATACCGCTTCTCCGCTCAATCTATAGTTGACACAAACCGCCACAAAGTCATTGAAAACGAGTTGCTTGGCCAAATCATACTCTGCTTTTTTATCTCCAGATTTGAATCCGCCGCCGTGAATAAGGAGTACAGCAGGGAAAGGACCCTTTCCTTCAGGAATAAAAATGTCCATTCTTTGGGCTTCCGATTCCTGTGCGTAAGGAACATTGCGATGCTGGTTTTCTATCGATGACATATCCCTGCAACTATTTAGCCCTATCAGAAGCAGTAATAAAGGAAGGATTTTTTTCATGGTACAATAGGTTTTTGGTTTAATCTAGTTCTGCTGAACCATTCAGCTGAAACCCGTCAATGGGTATATTAGAGCAAATATGGTTTCCAAAATAGGTCTCCCGTAAAGACCAACCTTTAATCAAATGCTGCAAAGCAACTTTTTCATTTACTAAAAGGACTTAACACCTTTTAGGGCTTTCAATCGGCAATTGAATTAATATAACTCATATCACCTTAATTCTGGTCAAAAAGTTTTTGAATCCAAGTTTGTGGCTTGCACTATCTATTCGCCCTAATATCAATACTCGTATAAACAAAACTTCAGCCGGATTTCACCTAAAACCAGACATCTTTTCATTGAGGTATTTTAGACAACTTTAAGGTTTCCCGATGGTTGGGGTTGAGAATAATCCATATCTTTCAAAGGTTATAAAATCCCTTAATCCAACCTCATGAGAAAAGTAGTTGCCATCTTCTTCGTGGCCATTTGTTTTCAAGCGTTTTCACAGAAAAAAAAGAAATCGGATAAATCCTCCGAAGACAAAACCATTCTTGCCAAAGCGAACCTTGGCGGTTTAAAATTTCGAAGTTTGGGCCCAGCATTAACCTCCGGGCGTATTTCAGATATCGCGGTAAACCCCTCAAATTTCAATGAATATTATGTGGCTGCTTCAGCAGGCGGTGTTTGGAAGACTATTAATGCGGGAAATACATTTCAACCCATTTTTGATGCGCAAGGAAGTTATTCCATTGGTTGCGTGACCCTAGACCCGAACAACCCCAATGTGGTTTGGGTAGGTACAGGCGAAAACAACAACCAACGTAGTGTTTCCTATGGAGACGGGGTGTACCGTTCAGAAGATGGTGGAAATAGTTGGGAAAATGTTGGCTTGAAGACCTCGGAGCATATTGGTAAAATCATAGTGCATCCTGAAAATTCCGATGTGGTTTACGTTGCGGCCATTGGACCTTTATGGAGTGCTGGTGGTGAGCGTGGTTTGTACAAAACCGAAGATGGTGGAAAGACCTGGAATGCGGTGTTAACCATTGACGAACATACTGGGGTGAACGATGTGGTAATGGACCCACGTAATCCCGATGTTTTGTACGCTTCTGCATTTCAAAGAAGACGCCATGTATTCACTTACGTTGGAGGTGGTCCAGGCTCTGGAATTCATAAATCTGAAGATGGCGGGAAGACTTGGAAAAAAATCAATAGCGGACTGCCTTCAACCATGTTGGGTCGAATTGGTCTCGCCATTTCCCAACCCAATCCAGAATATATTTACGCTATCGTAGAAGCTTCTCAGGGCAAAGGAGGGTTTTATCGCTCTACCAATAGAGGCGCCTCTTGGGAAAAAAGAGGAGACTACTCCACCAGCGGAAATTATTATCAAGAAATTTTTACCGACCCCGTGAACCCCGAACGCGTATATGCCATGAACAACTGGATGCGCGTTACCAATGATGGCGGAAAAACCTTTGATTATGTAGGTGAGGATTTCAAACATATCGATAACCATGTCATTTGGATAAATCCGAATAACAACTCGCACCTGCTCTCTGGAAATGATGGAGGCATCTATGAATCGTGGGACGCAGGAAAACACTGGACCTTTAAGCCCAACCTTCCGGTGACCCAATTTTATAAGGTAGCGGTGGACAATGCCAAACCGTTTTACAATATTTATGGCGGCACCCAAGACAACTTTAGTTTGGGCGGACCCTCGCGAACCAATAGTGGAAACGGACCCAACAATTTTGATTGGTTCATCACACATGGTGGTGACGGTTTTGAATCCCAAATTGACCCAGAAAACCCCAATATTGTTTATGCACAATCACAATACGGCAACTTGGTACGCTATGATAAATTGAGTGGTGAAGAAAAAGGAATTCAACCTAAGGAACGAAAAGGTGAAAACAGTTATCGCTGGAATTGGGACGCCCCCTTGGCCGTGAGCCGACACAAATCAGGCCGAGTATATTTCGCGGCAAACAAGCTGTTCAAAAGTGATGATCGCGGAAACAGTTGGCAGGTCATCAGTGAAGATCTCACCCAGAACATAGACCGAAACAAACTTAAGGTAATGGGCAGGGTCCAAGGCATTGATGCGGTCGCCAAAAATGGATCTACATCTCCTTATGGTACTATCGTTGCGTTTTCAGAGTCTCCAAAGAATCAGGATTTGTTATATGTGGGTACCGACGACGGCCTGATACAAATCACCGAAGATGGCGGGAACAACTGGCGCAAGGTTTCAAGCTTTCCAGGAGTACCTGGCAGAACCTATGTAAACGCCGTATTCGCTTCAAAGCACGACGAAAATGTGGTGTATGCTTGTTTCAACAACCACAAGAACGGTGACTTCAAACCGTATGTTTTAATGAGCAGAGATAAAGGAAAATCTTGGACGGCCATAACCAATAATCTACCTGAACGCGGTTCAACGTATGCCTTCGAAGAAGACCATTTGGACAAAAACCTATTATTTACAGGTACTGAATTCGGCGTGTTCTTTTCGGATAATCAAGGTGGTGAATGGAAACAGCTCAAAGGTGGCCTACCCCCCATTGCAGTTCGCGATATTGCGATTCAAGAAGAACATAATGATTTGGTCTTGGGTACCTTCGGAAGGGGCTTTTATGTGTTGGACGACTACTCCAGTCTTAGGAATCTGCAACCCAAATTGGACAACGAAGCTACCCTCTTCGCCGTTCGCGATGCCCTACAATTTGAATCGTCCTATCCACTAGGCTTGCCAGACAAGGCATTCATGGGAGATAATTTCTTCATCGGAGATAACTTAGGAGCCGAGGCTATTTTCACCTGGTATCTCAAAGACGATATTAAAACTCAAGAAGACCTACGCAAGGAAAACACCAAGGATTTCGCGAAGGATGGCAAGGACAATCCTTATCCCACCTATGAAACCTTAAGTGAGGAAGCCACGGAAATGGACCCGCAATTGGTATTGACCATTACCGACAATACCGGTGCTATTGTCCGAAAGCTGTTTACAAGTCCAAAAGCCGGCCTAAAGCGGATGCATTGGGATTTGCGATATGCTTCACAAGAGCCCATCAGTTTTTACAACCCACCCTTTTACAATCCCTTTGGCGGGGAAGATACAGGAGGTTTGGTGCCCCCGGGAACGTATACCGTCGCCCTTTCGAAAATTGTGGATGAAGTGGAAACTCCACTTTCCCAAGCGGTTTCATTCAAGGTAGTTCCTCTGAAAAATACTGTACTCCCAGCAGATGACCGGGAGTCCTTGGCGCAATTCCAGCAAGAGGTAAACGAGCTTTCCGGGAAAGTGGGTAGTGTTCAAAATTCGCTTTCAGAATTGTCGGACGAATTGCTTTATATGAAGGAGGCCATTAAGCGCACCCCGACCCAGCACATCGAATTGTTGAAAGAATGGAAGGCCTTGGATTTGGAAATTTCGGAACTACAAAAGAAAATCAGTTGGGATAGGATTGCCTCACGTTTGGATATCGACAAACCTCCCACCATCGGCAACCGTGTTGGCTATTTGATTTACGAGCAGGGGCACTCTACTGGAGCACCAACGGCAACACACAAAAGTACATTCGCCATTGCCAAGGAAGAATTCGCTCCAGTTTATGCCCAATCCAAAATTTTGGTGAACAACAAATTTGATGCGTTTAGGAAAAAACTTAAAGAGTTTGGTGCCCCCTATACCCCGGGCAATGTCCACTTTTTGGATTAAGGAATAGTACATGATCTAAACCAAAGGAGCAGTTTTTCAACTGCTCCTTTTCATTTTATATTCTTGAAACTTGCTCTGTTCAGCGTGTAAAGTGATGGTAATCGGCTTAGTCAAACTTTAGCGTATTCTGCTCAACCATTCCGCGGAAACTCCCATAAATTCCGCAATATACTTCGCAGGTATTTTTTGAACGATTTCCGTCTGGTTTGTGACTAAATAGTGATACATGGCTTTTGTATTCAATGTTATCAGTTTGGTATGGAATTCATTGATAGCCAAGAGCGCATAGATGGTTTCTTCAACATAGGCTTCCCGCAAAGCCAAATCATTTTCAGATTGCTTTAAAATGGTCTTTTTGTGCACCGATAGTACTTTGGACCTTGTTATGGCCTTAAGCTGGCAATCTGAAATGGCATCACTATAAAAACTATGTATCACCGTCATTATGGGGTGAAAGGTTTTTAAATGAAAGTTGATGGTTTTCAATCGATCCGCCTCAGTATTGTAATTCTGGCAAACAAAACCCCCTTCCAGTATCAAAAATGCCTTATCACATCGTTCTCCAATGTTGACTAGGCACTCAGATGGTTTCGCCATTAGCTCTTTCCCGTGGGCTTTGAAAAACTGGATAAGTATGTTTTTGGGATGATATCTGGATTGGTCAATCATACAGTGGTGGTTTTGGTGTGGTTATACCAAAGAAAACATAGGGGTATAGTATAAAAAAAACCGTAGAAAAATCTTTAACTAAGTCAATTTTTTTGATTTTTCAATCGGCTACATTTATCCTAAACCTTCAATTGATAACGTTTCGCAACGAGTCGAAAAGAAAATCAACGAAAAATGAGTCAATCACAAAAACTCAATGTTCCCAAAGCAAGGGATTTTGGTTGGGAACTAAAGCCTATTTCTTCTATCTATTACAAAGTGCTTCGGAATAGGTCCAATCAAATTTGTGTGGTCTTGGAACATTCACTGCTAAGAGGTGTAACCACGGAAATGATCTATTGGTGGTTCAAACATTTTCCCAAGCTAAACGTGAAACTAATGGATATTCCAGGCTACGAAGGACAGAAAGTACCGGGGTATCTGCTGTGGCATCCTTCCGATCATGTGAGCGCCCAACTTAAAGGCAAACTCGGCCCAAAAGGTACTTCTCGAGCCGGGGCAAAGATCCATATCAAAGAAATCATGCAATATGAAAAGTATGAACAAAAGTATCCTGTAGATCAGCAGTTGATGATTTACTATTGCGAAAAGGATGGTTGGGGCATGGGAAAAAGTGTTCCGTTCATTGGTCCTATGATGTCGCTGCGCATAAGCTTTAAAGATGTGTATCAGGATAGCAAGATCATTGGGGTGCATTATCATTATGAAGTAGTGGCAGGTTCTCACAAGCAGAACATTTTCGCGAAAAAAATCACTCAAAACGTCGTTGGGAATTTTGGTGCGGAATTTTGGGAAGCTTGGCTGACCCACAATACCATCGAGGTGGGTGTATTCGAAAACTTTCTACCTGCTTTGTTCGAACAACGTTATGACCTTGATAATTTAACTTACAGTCGAGACATGAACCCTGTTGAGGACAGTCCTGCGGAACTCCAAGGATTTGATAAGGCTTTGTTTGAGGAAAGGGTTAATGGCTATGAAAAAAGCAAAAATGCTTTTGAATATCAAAGGGCTACACAAAAAAGCTTTTTATAAAGGATTTCACATTCTTGACTTTTTTAGAAAAGTTTCTTAATCTTGATTAAGATATGCTGTGCGGCAATATCAGATATTTGCCGAGGCAAATGCTGAAAATCCACCGCAATGATTGGAAGAGCAATTTTCCCAAAAATTGAATCCTTATGAAAGCATTGAAATATGTGTTTAAGGGTGTAGGTCTAGTTTCTTCCATTAGTTTGTTCATTCTTGGTTTGGCCGTTATCATCTATGCATTTTCAGAAGGTGCGCACGTTATCCAACATATATTGGACTTCTCGGCCAGTGAAGCCAATGTCATTTCTGAAGCTATGGGAATTCTGGATTTGATATTGTTAAGCTTCAGTATTTTTATCACCTCCATTGGGATATTCGAGCTATTTGTCTCTTCCATTCCCGATCTTCCAGATTGGCTACTAATAACGAACTTCGATAATCTGAAAGGCATGCTGGTCAAGGTCATTGTGGTGGTCATGGGCATATCGTTCATGGGGCGTGCGGTTACTTGGGATGGCCAAGAAGAATTATTGGGCTATGGGATTGCAAATGGTGTCGTCATTTTGGCTTTATCCTATTTTTTGAACGGCAAAAAGCATCATAAAAACCAATGAGCATCGCTAAACTCGAACCATGAAAAAATTAGCTTATTCAGTCATCGGAATTGGAGGAGTACTCACTATTCTCATCCTGGCCAAAAGCATCCTTATCCCATTCGTGTATGGAATCATCCTTTGGTTCTTGGGCCGGTACTTTAAGAATTTGCTTCACAAAATTCCTTTTTTCAAAAAACGTATCCCAAACTGGCTCATCAATACCTTTATTTTTGTGGTAATTGTTATTGGAATAAGTGCTATTTCCAGATTGATTACCAACAACATATCAGCCCTCTTGGCCAACAGCGAAACCTATAGGGCCAATCTGGATAGCGTCTTGAACCAAATAAACGCCACCTTTCAAATTGACTTGGGCCAAGAAATTACAAAGTCACTTGAGGAATTCGATTATACAGCAATCCTTGGCAACATTGCGGACGCCTTATCCGGGGCTTTGGGGGATTTGGTAATGATTGTTCTATATGCGGTATTCCTATTCTCTGAAGAAGCCAGCCTCTCTGAAAAGATCAAGAAACTATTTGATAGTACTGAAAAATACGAGAAAGTATCCGCCATATTATCGAGAATAAACGATACATTCAGTGATTACATTCGTCTTAAAACCTATCTAAGCCTATTAACCGGTTTTGTGGGATATGTCTTTTTGAGCGTCATGGGGGTGGATGCCGCTTTTTTCTGGGCCTTTTTAATGTTTGCCCTGAATTACATTCCCACCGTAGGTTCTTTGATTGCCACCCTGTTTCCTGCCTTTTTTAGTCTGATACAGTTCGGGGATGTAAAGCCCTTTGTGATTATTTTGGTCGGGCTAGGGATTGTAGAATGGTTTATCGGCAATGTATTAGAGCCTAAGCTAATGGGAAAATCCCTCAACCTGAGTCCTTTGGTGACCATTCTCGCTTTGGTCGTATGGGGCCAAATATGGGGCATTACCGGAATGTTATTGAGCACACCGATTACCGTAGTGATGCTTATTGTGTTTTCGCAATTCTCGAGTACAAGGGGCGTGGCCATATTGTTATCCGAAAATGGGGATGTTGATGCCGTGTTTGAGTCGCAGGATCTTTGAAGTCGTTATGAAAGAATAGTTTCTTCATATTTAAAGAACAATCTTTCCGATAAAAAAAGCCGCTTTTAAAAGCGGCTTTTACAATCAAGTGTTTGATTGATTAGTATACCAAGTCGATATTTCTCCAATCGTTGGCACCACTTGCTGTACCAACTTCCCCGGTGGCTGCAGGACCACCAAACGTATAAATGACATCACGTGTGATTTCGAGCTCTGAAGCCGGAACAGGATACATGGTTGGGGTTCCTGCCTGAAGCATATCATGCCTTCTCATAAAGGCCCATGGCACCCCCATACCACTTTGTAAATCCAATTCAATGGAAACCTCATACAACAAGGCATTTAAAACATTGGGCGCTGCCGCTGTAGTAGCTTGGTTTCCAACAGTCATCCTTGGAGAAGCGTCCAAAGCCGCTACGGCAGCGCCAAGATTCCCCAATCGGTAATAACACTCGGCTTTGACGTAGTCAATCTCAGCTTTGGAAAAAACCCCCATCGGCAAGCCGGTAACGTTTTGATCGTTCTGATTGAAAAACTTAATGGTCCTATAACTTGAAAACAATTGACGTCCCCTTGATTCACGCAAGAATCCAAAATTCTCTCCCACATATTGATAATACTCGTCTAATCTCGCATCCGTTGAAGAAATCGCTGGAAGAATCGTGTTGTCTGTGGGATAATTCGCAGGATAGGAGGGGTCAAACAAATGGGTTATTTTTTGGTCTGTCGGCATATAACCAGATCCATCACCTAAAGAAAACAACGACCAGTCTTGCAGTGCATTCCAAATGACGTTTTCCAAAGCAGGTGGAAAATAGTCATCAACAATCCCATTGTTGGCGTAATTCAAAATTTGATTGTAATCCATACCCTGGGCTTCGGCATTTGTTCGTGGATTTGCAATGGAAACTCTTGCCATATAGCTATTTGCCAATTGGACAAAAGTACTCCCGTCGATACTCGGACCAGCCGTATACAAAGTATATTCAAAACTATCGGCGCTATTTGCCAATTGAATTGCCGTATTGATGTTTCCAAGCGCAGCGGTCAACATTTCTTGATAAGACACGAATTCCAAGGTATTCGGGTCTGTATCCGGGTCAACGATATATGCTTGATCATAAATCATGGACAGATAGCCTTGTGCGACTCCTTTGTCAAAGTAGGCAGCGGCCAGCTCTTGTTGCGTAAAATCCACACCGTTAACGACAACCTCCCCACCATCATTCTCAATGTTGTTTATCACAATATTGGCATTGTTGATTACGCTATTGAAACTGTTCCAAGGTCCAGCAGCTTGTACACCGATATCATCATTGGATGTTGTGTTTTCAATTTGTCTCCGGGGTTGATCACAGAAAAACCAAAACCCTCGGAATGCATTGGTTGTGGTAAATTGGTCCGCCAACCCTCTAAAAAAGATTCCATTAAAACTAATTTGACTAGCGAACGTATTGGTGTGGTTGGAGATATTGAAATTCTGAAAATCTGCTGCGTTGGCCAATACTCTCACGGCATCTGCTTGATTCGGATTTCCAATGTTGAATTCTTCTTGGGTACATGACATTACTCCCAATGCCATCATAAAATAAACTACTTTTTTCATTGCATCTTTTTTAATATTAAAATCATCGTTTTCATTGCTTTTTTTTAAAAGGTTACCTGAACAGAAGCGGCGAAGGTTCTGAAGTTGGGGAACGAAAACTCATCCAACTTGAAAATGGGACTACCACTTAAGGCCACCTCAGGGTCAAATCCAGTGTAACTGGTAAAGGTGTACAGGTTTCTACCCGAAATTGTAAATCGTATATTTTCAATAGGGATTTTTGGTCCGAAAACATCGTTGTCCATGGTATAGGTCAAGGACACCTCACGTATTTTGGCAAAGCTGGCATCTTCTATGAAGTAGTCGATGGAAGCATTCCCATTATAGATAACCGAACTGGCATTGGCATAGGATGAAGGTTGTCCAGCGGCACCGAACACATCCAAATCGCCGTGCCTATCATTGAAGTACAACAGTTGTTTCGTGTAATTATAGACATCTCCACCAATCTGCATGTCAATCAAGGTATAAAGGCTTAGATTTTTATAGGTAAAGGTGTTTCGGAAACCCATAATGAAATCTGGATTCGTATCCCCAATGACACCTACCAAAGCTTGTCCTGTATCTGCATCCCATTTCCGAATAGCTTGTTCCCCACCAGTTCCAACCAAACCTGTCTGTCCTTCATTGGCGGTTACGATGACATGTCCAAACTCATTCACGCTAAAATCTGAAAGCGGCAAATTGAGTCCTTCATTAATGACCAAACCATCTTGTACCGTAAGGTCATCCAATGACGCGGCTAAAGAATTTCCGAACATGGCCCCAAAAGGCTGTCCAGCCTCAACACGGAAGATGCTTAATTCAGGGTCAGAATCAACCAAGGCGGTCACTTGCGGTCCAAAACCAACAAGTTCACGGTTGAATGGAGCAACCTCACCTAAATCTGTGATTTGATTATCTACTGCAGCGAAGGTTACCCCGACGTCCCAAGTAAAATTGTCATTTTGGATAGGAGTCCCTGTTAAGGCCGCCTCCCACGCTTCATATTCTGTGGAGGCAACGTTTTGACGTTGGATGGCACCGGGAACAGCACCAGAAAGCGGCACGGTAATGATGGCATCGTCCGTTTCAGAGCTTGCATAGGTAACTGATAAAAGCATCTTGTCCAAAAACCCAAAATCAATCCCTAATTCAAGTTCTTTGATGGTTGGCGATTTCAAGTTGGGGTTTCCAATCTGAAAAGGGGAGACATTCCCTTGGGTTACGTTGAACGTCTCGAAGATATCGCCAAAATTGGGTCGCAAACCGGCGGTACCAAAAGAAGCCCTGAACTTTAATTCATCCATCCAATCAGCTGAAATATCTTCCCCTGCTCTGTAGGCAAACGACCCTCTGTAAAAGAACTGATCTCTATTTTCTTCCCCAAACAACGAACTGCGGTCTGTTCTCGCGAAGAGACCCAAGATTACTTTATCCTTCCAATCCAAATCGAGTGAAAAGAATACGTTTTGGGTTTTTTCTTGAGTTTCTCCAGAAGCAATTTGTGTATTCTCTGTAGCTTGTTGTAATGTCCTAACCCCTTCCGTTAAAAAGTTTGAGCCTTGCGCTTGCGAAAATTCAGTTCTTACATCTTCATGCAGGTATCGCAATGAGGAACGAAGATTAATATCCCCAAAAGTGTTGTTGTAGTTTATTTGTGCAGCGGCATTTACGCGGGCTCTGGAGGCCTTAAGATTGAAAATGAACCCATTATCCGTAGTTGCGCTAAACTGGGACCCGGAAATGTACCCTTTGGGAAAGAAATTCAAGAAGTTTTGACTCCCTCTATCCGTGGAAAGTTGGGTATCCAATGTCAAATTATCCGTAATTCTATACTTCAAATTGATGGCGGAGGTCAATCGGTTTACAACAACATCCTGCTCCTGAAAACGAGACACGTACAAGGGATTTTGATATTCATTTAAAAAACCGTTCCCCTCAAAAAAGGGAAATAAATCTCCATTCTCATCCCTTTGGGATAGGCTTACTGTTGGGTCAGAGACCAAAAGATTGAAAAACAGGTTATCACCCTGTCCCGACTGTTCTACTTCTTGTCCCCTTCTTCGTACCACGTAGTTGGTCATGTCGAGCTGCCAACGATCGCTCAGATTTACTTTAAAGTTTAGTCTGGCGTTGGTCCGAATCAAGGGATCTACCCCATCGATGATACCCGCAACCTCGGTTCTTTCAAGCGAAGTGTAAAACCGCATGTTGCCTTTCCGTTGTGAAACACTAGCTGTAATCTGGTTGTACGGTTGTGAGGTGATGACATCGGAAACATTATCCAAAAGTTGACCGGGCCAAGGATTGTCGTGAATCCCATCTGGGTCGGGCACGATAGCACCTGAACTGGTATCAAAATTGCCGGTAGCATCTAGCAAACGATCATGGTTTCTAGCCAAAGGATAGGCCCTTTGAATGTCCGAGAAACCATTTTCAAAACGCAAGGTGACCCGAGGTTTCTCCGTTTCCCCTTGTTTGGTGATGATTTGCACAACCCCGTTTCCCGCCAAGGAACCATAAAGCGATGAAGCCGCAGCTCCCTTGACCACCTCAATGGATTGGATATCTTGGGTGCTAAATTCATTCAAAAGCCCTTCTGTGATAATACCATCTACAATGATTAAGGGGGCCGTACTACCTTCAATGGAACTAGCACCCCTTAAAATTACCGCGGAGTTCCGCAAGGGGTTACCTCCTCCTTGTACGATTTGAGCACCCGCTACTTTACCAATAAGCGCAGAAGCTACGTCAGGTGTAGGAACGGTTTGCACACCCGTAACCGGAACGGTCTCCACTTTAAAAGCAAGTTTCTCTTTGGAAGTTCCTTGTGCAACACCCGTAACGACCACTTCACCCAAAGCTTGCGCATCTTGTTGCATTTGTACATTAATTGTATTGGCCGCCCCAACAGTTCTTTGTTCATCCTGTTGTCCGATATAGGTGAAAACCAATATCTGTCCGGGTTGGGCAGCAATGGAATAATTTCCATCAAAATCAGTTTGGGTACCGTTGCTGGTGCCCCGAAGTATGATGTTGACACCCGGTAAGGGGAGACCATCTTGGTCGGTGACCACCCCGGTTATGGTTTTTTCCTGTGCTTGCGCCGACGCAAAACACATCAGCATCAAACCTAGAGTTCCCAATAGTTTCTTTACATTCATAGAGTTAGAATTTTATTGATGTAATAAATCGAGTTAGACAATTGAGAAAGGTGGGCGGAGGAAACGGATAAATAGCTAATTCAAATAATACCTCTGGTTCAATGAGAACAAAACTTAGTGGCTGTTCTTTATGGAAGAAGTAAGGCTTCTCACCGCCTCACCTTTACAATTGCAGGGTAAAAAAAACCAAAACATCAGGGCATGATGTACATTCCGACCTGCGCTAACAATAAGCCCGATTTAGGTTTACTCTAGTGTATAAGACCTCCAACTGCTTTATGAAGTATGCCTTCGTACAATACCTAAGGGGAGAACGAAGCAAACATCAACAGACTTAGGCTATTTCACGCTTTTGGATAAGAAGTTTCCTAAACATACACGTTGTGGCTGGAGTTTAATTTGGCCAAACAATAACAAACGGTAGCGTTCGTAAAAAGAAATACATTATTGTTGTAAATCAACATCGGTTCCGGTTTAGATTCACCAAAGAAGCCGTAAAATCGCCTATCTTTCATTTGAGTCCAAATCCAATTTTCATAAGCGTGAGGGGCAATGTTATCTTCTTTTTTTACTTCATAATTCATCTGGGACATACGCAAGTCCCATTGAATCAAGAGGTTTTATTGACCAACAACACGTTTGACAATAGGTATGCGAGCTATTCGAAAGATGGAGAAAGGATTGTTTTCGAATCCAACCGGGACGGAAACTGGGAGATTTACCTCATGGACCGTGACGGTCAAAACCAAACCAGACTGACCTTTAATACCGCTGAAGACCGCAGACCCAGTTGGCACCCAGATGGGAACCGTATTCTGTTCGAGTCCGATAGAACGGGCATGAACCATCTTTATACGTATGATTTACAATCCAAAAGGATTGAAAAACTACCTACACCTGAGTACGGTGAACCTGTATTCGCCTCATATTCCCCAGATGGGCGAACCATTGCTTTTTCGCTTAAAATTTCTGATGAAACCAGTGATTTGATACTAATGGATATGAATTCCAAGTCAAATCCTTGGAAAAAGTTGATTTCCAACGGATTTCGAAACTTTTATCCCCAATGGTCTCCAGATGGCAAAGTGATTGCCTTTTTTTCTCGAAAGGATACCGAAAATCAAATTGATGACATCTACACTATTAACATATACACGAAACAAATTACACGAGTAACCGAATTGGATAAGCACAGCTTTTGCCCTTCTTTTTCTCGAGACGCCAAGCAGCTTGCTTTTGTCAATGCCATGGAAAAAAGCCGACCCGAACTTTTTGTAATTGATGTTAGCGGTGAAAATCTTAAACAAATTACTGATAATAGGGACGGGGATACACTACCCTGTTGGTCTACCGACGATAAAAAAATATTGTTTACCGGATATAGGCAGGGTAGTTTCCAAATTTGTGAGATTACCTTGGACCAATGACTTCTATGCCAAAGGCGCTATCGGAAGAGAACTGAATTTCTTAATGTTTCCCTAATATCCTTATAAAAGTTTTAATTCCGATTCAGATTTACAACCTTTAATTGGTTCGTTGCTACTTTGAAATAAACCTTACTACCAATGAATATCATCCAAGGATTCTTTTTTGCTTTTACCGTACAAGCAGTAATTCTTGCCATTATTCTACTTTTCAAGAAAAGCACGCAACGTTACCAAAATCGTATATGGGCTATTTTCCTGTTGCTTTTTGCATTGAACCTGTTGTACAATGTGACGTATTGGATTGATCCACGTTCGCGCCCGACCATTGTCTTTTCGTGGAGCTGGATGTTACTGCTTGCCCTTTACGGTCCTTTGTTTTATTTCTACGTGAGAAGCTTGGTTACAGGCAAACGGATCGTTTTAAAAAGAGATTTTTTTCATTTTTTGCCTTTTGTTTTCGTTCTTCTCAATTTCGGAAGCTTGTTTATCCAACCCTTCGAAGTAAAAAGAAGGGTTTATGCTACGGGGGCCATAATGGATTACGCTCTGGTATCGGATTATATCGTTTATTTAGTATTATCTGTGGGTTTGTTAGTATATGCATTGGTTTGCTATCGAATGGGCCGCACTAAATATTCGGACGACCCCGAAATGAAAGCTTGGTTGAACTCAGTTGTGTTTTCCTTCTTTTTGTTTGGATTGAGCTGGTTGATCTTTTACGCTATTGGCCTTTTAAACATGTATACCATCGAAGCGGATTATGTTATTGGTGTTGCCATGGTATTCATGATTGCCTTGACCTCCTATTTTGGTTACATCCACTCAGACGTTTTCAACGGGAAGCCGTTAAAGAATGTCTTCTCCTTTGTAAAATATAAGAATTCAGGTTTGTCGAAGCAGCTGTTGGTGGATTTAAGAGAGAAACTAGCAAACACGGTTCAGCAAGAAGGGCTGTATCTCGATTGTGAACTGAAGTTGACGGACCTAGCCGACAAACTAAATATTTCAAGACATCACACTTCTCAAGTAATCAATGAATCTTTTGGGGTCAGTTTTTATGAATACATCAATAGTTTAAGAATTCAAGAGGCTGAGAAATTGCTTGCTGATGAAAAATCAAAACACTTGAACATCACGGACATTGCCTACAAGTCAGGCTTCAACAACCGGGTTTCTTTTTACAATTCCTTTAAAAAACATTTTGGCATTACCCCTTCTGAATTCAGAAGCAAAAAAATGATGGCTGCCTCCTAAGCATTTGACCCACTTTAACCGCATGACAACTACAACTTTCTGGTGTAGTTGACACGCCATAAAAGGTTCCAAGTTTTCCCTCCATCCAAGGAACTTTCCCAATCCCAGGTAAAAGCATCCGCTTCAATATCCTTGAACACCATTCGGGCTATCATTTTTTGCCCCTTGCTATTTACGGTATGGGTTTTAAAACCTCTTGCATCTTTGTTTACGAATCCCTCAAAGTCCAAATAACTCCCTTGGCTATCCGCCCAAGCCTGTTTCCAAGTGGCAGTTTGAATACTTAATACAGAAATACTGGTTCCTTTAAACCCTTTGGAAGCGCCTTCCAAAATTTCGAAATTCTCCAATAGCACTTTCTTGTCCATAATCCTCTGAATTGAGTTGGTGCCCTTACCAACCACCCCTTCTCCTTCGTCCCAGGTCGCATCCCAGGTACCCACCCAAAAATCAAACTCATCTCCAGTGAGCGATGCGTCATTGGTACTTTGACCCGAAAGCATCTGGAACATAGAAAAAAACAGACAAAACGATAAAACTTGTAACTTCATGATAATTAGCTATTTTGATTATAGGAGCAAAGTGGTAAAAAAAGCTTCATGAGCTGTAAAGCTGCTTCGGGAAAAAGTTATTGATTCCAATTTACAGAAAAGTGGATGTTTATTTTTTGACTTTAAAAGCCAAGGGGGAAACCAAAAAGAATCAGTATTCTAACGGAATTGAAAATCGGAATGTCCTGTTTTCCAAAGAGCAAAAGACAGCATATTTGCCAATTCAATACTTTCTTTTTCAATACTGGCATCCAGCCCATGCCCTCCTTCAGAGTCCACCAACAAAAGTGCCGGTTCGCCTGAGACGTTGTATTCTTGCATACGGGCCGTAAACTTCCCTGCCTCCCATGCATTGACCCTTGCATCATTTAGCCCCGCAGTTAGCAGCATGGCGGGATAAGAACTGTCTTTTTGAATACTATGAAAGGAGTCCATTTTGAGTAATCCCCTGAACTCGATGGAATCCTTGACGGTTCCATACTCTTTAACATTGTTTGGTCCATTGGGCCCTGTTTCTGTTCTGAGGGTATTTAAAACCCCTACGCGAATCATGGCACAATTGAATAAATCGGGTCGCTCAGTTACCGCTTTCCCTATCAAAATACCCCCGGCACTACCACTAAAAACCGCTAGGTTTTCAGAAGAGGTATAGTTTTCATTTATTAGGTATTCAGCACAGGCAATGAAGTCCTTCCAAGTGTTTTCCTTGGTTGCTTTAAAACCTCCTTTGTACCAACTATCCCCTTTCTCTCCTCCTCCACGAACATGCGCCACAGCATAAACGCCACCATATTGCAGCCAATGGGGCAAGTATTTATCAAGCCGGGGTCTGTGTATAATTCCATAGGCGCCATAACCACTCAACAATATCCGTTGCTCTCCATCTCGAGGAGTATTCTTGTTATAAATCAAAGACAGTGGTATTTTTTCTCCGTCATGAGCTGTCACTTCAATTTCTTGAACGACTACGTTTTCTAATACATCACTTGTTGATTCATTTCCAAAGGTTTCCTCTTGAAACAGACTGGAAGATAGATCATACTTATACCTAGACCTTTTTGTAGTCCATCCTTCCAAGGCAACCCAGAAGTCTGAGCTGTTTTTATTATTGGACTGAAACTCCAAATGTCCGGCAGGAGCAGGCAAGTCTATTTGAGTTACGCTCCCATTTCGGAATTCAAACAAAAAGGTTTCCACGCCGTTCCTTTTCTTTGTTAACCACAACGATTCGGCAGTTATTGCAAAATCAGTAATCACCAAATCCTTATCCTCAGGGATTAAAACCTCAGCATTTTCAAAATCGGGATTGTCCAAGGAAGTTTTACAAATCTTGAAATTGGGCGCTTCAAAGGCGGTTAAAAAAACGATGTCGTTGCCTTGAAGGTAAAAAGTCATTACTTTATGTTGCTTGCCAAATAACTTTTTCCAATTGATCTTTGTTTGATGGACTAGTTCTTTTGGGGCATAATAATAATCCGCATAGGGACCAGGACCCCATAAGCTGCCGAAAACAAAATTGTCTTTTGGGTTTTGCAAATCCACTTCCGGAAAATCCTCCTCACTAAAAGCAATTTCGGGGTTGTTCTTTTTTGAGAAAAGAACCTTTGTTTCTTCAGCGGGCCGCCTAATCTCATACAAAACTGTTTCCGTGTTCAATAAATAACCTTCTTTGGATTTATCAATTTCGGGGATATTTTCATAGGTAAAACTTGTTCCATCTTCCATCCAATGGACTCCCCCAAGACCCGCTGGCCAACAATGGTCCAAAGTCTGTGGCAACATGCTTTTATTTTGAACCTCCAGAATACGGATAATCGAGATTTCTTCATCATTTTTGGTAAGCCCCAATGCGACATATGAACCATCCCAATTGGGACTAAAATAGTTTATCGAGTAGGCCTCCCCTTGGGCTTTAGGATTGAACAACAAATGCTCCTTTCCCGCATATCCTTCTCTATAAAAAAGGAAATTGCTTTGGGTTTCGACATCCCTTTTGAGATAAAAGTAGTTGTTGTTTTCCGTTACCTCTATAGAAGAAACTTCTCCTGATTTGCTTGAAGCTTTGTCTGAAATCTCCTCAAACAGTTTGTCACGCCCAGATATTCCCCCCAATAGCTTTTTTGCCTCTTTGGTTTGTTCTTGGTACCATTTTAGGGTTACCGAATCCCCTGGTGTCTCCATATACCGATATGGGTCATGAATGGACATCCCAAAATAGTTGTCTACCACATTTTCTTTAGGGAGGCTAGTCTGGTCGCTTGATGGTTTTTGTTCACAAGAAATCATAAACAAAATAAGCCCGATTAGGATCTTCGTGTTGTTCATATGAAAAAAGCCTGCGAAAAAACTCGCAGGCTGTACGTATAAAAAAATCTTTTCAAGGTTGCCCGATGCTAACTTCTCCTGTTTTACCGCCGCCATGGCAAAAGGGTCGGCCTCCAAGTATTCTTTCCGGGTTATCGATTCGTGCTACACGGATTTTTGACAACGTTAAGCGTGGTTGTGTTTCAGAATTTTTTTTCATGAGTGATTAATGTTTGTTTACTACCTCAAGCTACTGAAAAAAAGCTTGCTTTCCATAGCCCTATTTCATGAAATTTATAAATTTCAGTTACTCTTATCGCTTCTTGTCCAGTTGTTTGGCAAAGTATGACGGATATAACCCCGTGTGTTTGACAAATGCTGAAGTAAATGATTGGGCGTTATTGAATCCGCTCTCTTTGGCGATGGCTTCAATAGTGTATTTTCGAAAGGTAAGATCACTCTTCATTTTATTCATCGCGTATGAAACCCTCAAGTTGTTTAGATAATTTGAAAAGTTGACCCCTTTAAAATGGTTGATGATTTTGGAAAGATATGCGCTGTTCGTTTTAAAATCTTTTGCTAAAGAATTCAAGGTTTGTTTTGAAGCGACAAAAGCTTCTGAATCTTCAAATTCGTCTAATTTTAAAAGTACTTCCTCTACAATTTGTTCCGATATCCCGATTGAACTTCCCGTATTGTTTTTGGGTTCCTCCTTGACAGTATCCATGGAGCTCAAAACTGCTTCAAATTTTTTCTTGAGCTTACTGTTTTTATTGATTTCGTAGATAGCGAAAAGGACCAATATGATAACCAGAACAATCAAAATTTTGGAGATAACCCCAGAGACCTGCTTATCACGATTCAGTTTGTTGATTAGGGTTTCCTTTTCATTCATCAAAAGTGGGATTTCATACTCCTTTTTGATTTTTTGTTCTAATGGTCCCGTGTAAGAGTCAAGAATGCTATCGTACTTGATGATCGCATCAATAGTGCTCAACAGTTTTTTGTCATTGTTTGTTTCTCCATAATAGTCTTTAAGCAGAAAAAAGGTTTCCATCGATTCCAAAAGTATTTCATTGGATTCTGTAATCAGGAAACCTGCGCTTTCCAAATGGGAAATGTATTCTTTATCATTTCCCAAAGCACCATTGATTTTCGCAACATAGAGATGGTATACCGATCTTGCCGTAGCATCGGGGTCGTCCAGTATGTTTTCTTTAATGCGCTCTACACTATTCAAGGCCTCTATATACTGCCCCCTCTTGAAAAGAGCTATCCCCTCATTCATTTTAAAACGGTTTACAAAAATCGAGTCTCCTTCGCTCAAAGCCTTTCGCTCTCCCAAAGAGGAATAATATTGGGCTGAGTCCGTCTCATTTGAAAATAGAAACGCATCTGATTTTGCATACATCAATCTTGTTTCATAAAAACCTTTGTTTTCAAGAGTAGCCTTCTTTAAGTAGTCTTCATACTTATTGAAATAATCAATGGCTTCCATACGATTACCCACAAGGTTTTTTATCAATCCAATATTAAAATTGATCCCTGCCTCCATGGCCAAATCTTTACCATCGCTTGCCTTCAAAGCGGCAAAATAGTAATCCAAGGCAGCAGCATATTGGCTTATCCGATAAAACATTCGACCTTTTTGCAAATTCCCTTGTGCTAAAAATGATTTGTGGTTTTCATTTGCACGCGCCATCAAAATCAAACTATCTGCGTATTGAAACGCTTCGTCTATTGGGGTTATGTTGGACATGGTGTGGTAGCCCTCCATAAGTCGAACTGTATCATTGCGCTGTTTTGCCATGAGAAGGTACCTACTGGTCTTGGAAAGAGCGCTAACAGAATCCAGAGGAAATACTCTATAGTTCACCTTCAACTTTTCATAATCCCCCTCCTTTGTCTTATCCGGTATGGATTGGGAAAAACCAAAACTGATACCAACAACGGCACATAAAAAACAGCAAATGATTCTTGTTGATTTAATCATGTTTCAACTTTTTTACCAGCTGGTTTCATTTGGTTATTCCCCCAAACGAGAGAATACACTAATTGAAGCCATGGACCTACCGTAAAAGCCATTGTACTTGCCTCTCTTAAATCGGACAAGAATATCGCATATACAACTGAAAAATTTGATTGAACCATTTTGCAACAAACGGATGCTAATGAAGAGCCATCCAAAAATGGGAAAGTTGACTTTGGATATCATGGTGGGTTAGTGCGCTGAGAAAATCTGTTACTGTTAAGATAAAGAAAATTTAAAACTTCCCAAGATTTATAAATCCCAAGACCGTATTTATAAATCATAGGAAACACCATTTGGGATATCGATGAGTTCTTATGAATTTCATAGTGATTGAACACAAAATCAATACTAAAGTCACGCTTTGATATCTATAAAGAATTTAGAACGCTTACAAAGGCTGCACCGGTTGATTGTTAATGAAACCACCGGTACTCCCAAGGAACTTGCTATGAGACTTCGAGTAAGCGAGCGTCTGATTTTTTGCCTACTTGAAGAGCTTAAAGACTATGAAGCCAATATCGAATACGATCGTAAAAGGAAAACCTACTTCTATAATGACGAATTCGAGTTGGATATCAATATCTCCATTTCCACAATAAGGGCCGGTGTGATTACTACAAGTTTTCAACTTTAGGTGATTCTTCGGTACACCTTGAATTCATCTAAACCTTCTTTTGATAAAAATGTGAACGCTAGCAGCGGTTCAATCCTATATGAAAAGACTATTCCCTATCTCCTAGCTAACGCTGCAAGTTTTATGCAGTGGGCGCATTTAGATTTGAAACACCGCATAAAAACATGTTTAACCTCTAACCTTTCCCATTGCCTATGACAAGAACCGAAAACAATAATAACGAAACACTAATCCCAAAAAACAATCAATGAAAATACTACGACTATCCAGTTTGATACTGATTTTGATACTATCAAGCTGCACATCCGAAGAAAACAATCCAGTTTACCAAGAATCCGATACTGATGCCATAAACCCAGAATCAGGATTCGAAGTTAGCGTGGAAAAAGACATGCTCTCGTTTCCTACCAGAGCGGACTACGATGCTGCCATTGCCGAATTGGGCACCATGGATTCCGACCAATTTGAACTGTGGGAGGCAAAAATAGGCTTTGCGTCTATGAGAAGTATGACGAGTACTGAGCACCGGGCTTCTATTGGCATTGAGGATGACTTACTGGCAACCTTATTGAATCAAGACGCTATCATCAAAATTGGGGACCACATTTACAGAGTGGACATTCCCAATGAAGAAGTATACGTTTTGGGGGCTTCCGCCTATGCTAATAAAAACTCGTTCTCCGCTGGAAAGCAACAAAGTTTGAGTATTCATGAAAATGTGCTAGATGTTGTTGCTGGATTGGAGCAACCCATGAGCCAATCTGAAAGATCCAGATATTGCAGTAAACGCAAGCTTTCATGGAACACTGCTGCCAATCTTTTGTCTGCAAAAATTGTATATCAAAAGGCTGGTATTCTAAACTCGCTCCAAAGTAAAATCCAACAAGATAAGGTCAACATTTTCAACCTTGGACTGAAAACAAATGGTACCAACAATTTTTGGCGAAACAAAAAGAAATCGGGTGCCATTGGACCTTATGAAACCACCTTTTTTGTTGCTGAGACCAAGAGCTATCGACCTTACTATTCCAGCAGAAGATTACGCGCTTATCGCTTCTCTGTAGAATTCAGAGCACAAGACAAAAATTTCGCTGGAACCTCCAACGGAATGATTACCAAAGTATTAACTATTGACTGCAATTAAACACCCTTAACATGAAAACAAACAAATATTTACTTTTTCTAGCGACCCTAGGTCTATTGTTGACCTACTCTTGTACCAAAGAGGAGCCCATACTCTCCCAAGAAAATACTAATGCCTCCACTGCACCGGAGACCATTACCTTGGAAGAAAACATCCTATCCTTTGACTCTAAAGAAACCCTTACTGCTCTTTTGGAAAATGATGATGAAGGTATTTTGGACCAGACCATGCAATCTTTGGCAGGTAAAGGTTTCTCCGCCCTGCGACCCATATTCAATGATTTGGATGGCCCTGAGGTAGAATCATTTCTCGCACACAAAGCATCATTAAATCAGAGCAAAGGAATATTGTATTCTACCAGAGGCGACAACTCAGAATTAGACTTGGATGATGAAGTCATTTCGGATGGAAAATTCGCAAAAGTGTTGAATGAAAACCGAGAACTTATTGTTGGGAACAACTACTATGTATATACCACCAATGGATTGTATTTCTGCGAAAAAAGCAAAAAAGAAACCTTGCAAAACTATCTAGTGAATTTATCCACTGATAAGAACTTCAAACCCTACGCTAGACGCAGTTGTGGTGATGAAAATATGCTTCGTTCATCCGGAAATGTTCTACAATTAGCGCCAATAGAAGGAGAGGTCAAACAAGTTACTACCGAAATCAACCAATTCGTTTCTTCCTGCAGCGGTGGCGGTGGTGGCGGAACTGGTGGTGGAACGGGAGGTTCCAGCGGCGGTAGTTCATCCTCATCCACACCCCCCATCTTAATTCCACAAAGTTTCGGTCAATGCACTTACAGTGAGGATAGTATCTTCCAAAAGATTTTTGGAAACACGGTCAAGTGTAACGATTACCACGACAGCACACATAGAATCCAAACCAAGGTTTGGAATGAGAACTATCTTTTATGGTCATCTGTTGGGGTTTCTGCTAAATATCAAAAGAAACGTTTCATTGGATGGTCAGAGTCCAGCACTTCAGATGGGGTAAGACTTGGTTTGAATCACGCGATATACACTTATAAATCGCCCATCAGTCCTTACAATGCCCATGACCCGAAGCGCGTAATATTCAAATATAAAGGGGTGAACTACAACCAATATGGACAGGTAGTAACCAGCTATCCCATAAACTCGTCAGCATGGCCATTCCCGCAAAATGCTACTTTGGGTGCCATTGAAATTTACATTTTTGGAGATGATAGATACTGGCCTTTAACCGGAAAAGACGCAAACAAATCCATTAACCAATTATTGAGCCAAGCTAGAGGGGTTATACGCGGATTGTCGAACGATATGAATAATGACAAAGTGGGAATTCAAGTTGTGAAGTTCTTACCTAATTCTTTCAGAATCACCCAAGCGGATGTACTATTGAAACACCGCTCGCAAGCCAAAAGAACCTTGGACTTCAACTTTCTCCTAAAATTCAAATCAAGCACCACGGATTGGTTTCAAACCGCTGTCAATCAACTTAATGCGGAAAAGTATGACAAAATAGAAATTGATATGTATGGTGCCGCCTTGCGAAACGGAAAATGGAAAGGCAAAAGAATCATAGGAAAAGTGGATTAATTTTAAATATGATGTTCCGAAATTCGATTTTAACCCTATTATTCTTAGCATTATTATATGCTAATCTTAACGCGCAAGAAAATCAAGCTGAATCAGTTAAAAACATCCTAAGGATAAACTTTGTTAATCCTGCTTTGGAGTACGAGCTTAAAACCTCAAATAGCTCAGTTATTACTGGGGCAGCTGGAATAGGATATGGCGGTAGCTATCGAGAATTGGAATTATCAAGTGCAAACGGACTAGTATATGTTATTAGTCCGTTTGTTGATATTCAGCACAAGTGGTATTATAACAGAAACAAGCGTGTCGTCAAGAGTAAGAGTATTGAAGGCAATGCTGGAAACTATTTCTCATTACGGGGTATTACCCGCTTCGCGGCAATTACCGAAAATGTTACGCGAACAGATAATTTGGATTTTGCCATTGGGCCTACATGGGGAATTCAAAGAAGTTATGGTAAAATGCACCTCCTTGTTGATTTTGGCCCACAATATTACTTTGACTCTGTTGGGAATTCAGGTTTCTTTCCTGTAATGGTACAAATCAATATCGGGTTGAACTTGAACTATAAATAAATGAAGTTGCCAAGCATGACCCCCTTTTTTATAATTGACCCAAAAAATTCAGCGCTCTTATTCTATCATAAAGGATAAACCAATACCATTACCTTGTTCGTAAATCTAATACAGTCTGTATAAAACACACCCATAAATTCAATGGTCTTCCCATGAACAGAAAAATTTGGATTTTACTTATTGTTTCTACTCTTTTCTCCTGTGTTGGAGGCAAGTTCAACTATTCATTTGAAACAGGAAGGCAGCTGGACTTCAGCCAAGGCAAATGGATTTTCAACAAGACCGAATCCAATTCCAAGATATTTGATAGTGAGCTCAACGTATTGGCATACAATGAATTTAGAAAGCTATTGGGCGATTCTTTAATGGATTTGAATGCCTTGCGTGCCAAAAAAATGGTTCCACCAAAAATTGAATTCGAACTCTCAAAAGAAGCCTTGCAACAACTAGGCAAGGATACCGATTGCCAATATCTTATCAATACTCGAGGATACATTGTTGGAAATGGCGCGGGTAGTATTTCCTTTGATACCGGGAATGGATACTACAGTGCAAGTAATCAATCTTCCGTTTCTATCGCTATTTACAATCTTGAAACTGGGACACTACTTTCGGCGTCACAAGCTGTCGGAAAAGCTACTGCGGAGAATTCGCATTTTGACGATAACAAGGGTATTCCTTCTATAAATTCAAGTGCAGAAACGCTAATGCTGAAGGCTACCAAAAACCTTATCGGGAAATACGACAAGTACAGACTGGACAAGTAATCAGCTATTCTATTTAGAGCTTATTAGAGCTTCTTTGTAACAATTCGATATTGGTTTTCTCTTTGTACAAACAACCTAAAAACCATGAAGTCTTTCTTAAAAGCATCCTTCCTGTGCCTTGTTATAAATGTAGCAGGTCAAACCTCACTCCAAGAACTTTACTCCACCCCTGGCTCCTACGCCGTCGGGTTTCAGTATTACAAGACTACGGATAGTTCCAGGACCTATTCCCGTTTGTCCGATTGGACCAATGAAAAACTCCCAAGACCTATTCCCGTAAGTGTGTGGTATCCAGCTGAAAAAAACACCGCAACCAATACGCTTAAGATTTTGGATTACATGCGAATCTTAAAGAATGAAGAAGAATGGGAACACCTGCCGGACGAACAAATCCTAAATTGGTTTTATTACGCCAACAACCCAGAAAACCAGAAGCATTTGAAACAAAGTACTCGTAGTTTCTTGGATGTGAAGCCTGCTTCAGGAAAGTTTCCCGTGATAATTTATGCTCCGAGTTACCAAGCTTCGTCTATCGAAAACTTCGCTTTATGCGAACTTTTGGCGAGTCATGGTTATGTTATTTTTTCCAGCCCTAGCCGCGGACACGAGTATCGGTACTTTCAAGGGGGTACGGCAAAAGATGCAGAAACCCAAGCCAGGGATGTGGAATTTCTGATGGTTCAAGCAAAAAAACACCCCTCGGTAGATTTTGATAAAATGGGCGCTATGGGTTTTAGTTTTGGTGGTATGTCTACTATGAATGCCAAAATGCGAAATACCAATATAAAGGCGTTGGTAAGCCTCGACGGAACCGAACGATACGTTTATGAAACTTTGGAAAAATCACCTTACTTCAATTTGAACAATATCAATGTTCCATACATTCATTTGTCCCAAAAAGAAATTCCGAAACAGGTTTTGGAGGAAGACAATATTGACCCAGAACTCAATACCAAATTCGCCTTGTACGATAGTATCACGAAAAGTAAAGTCTATCGCTTAAAAATGCATCACCTTTCACATTCATACTTCAGCACACTAGGAGTTCTCTTTCAAACACGGGATACGAGAAAAGATAAGTCAGATGCTGAAATCATGAAGTCGTATCAATGGCTATCGCAATATGCCTTGCAGTTTTTCAATGCGTATTTGAAGAAGGATGAAACTGCGCTAAAATTCTTGGAAAACACTCCTGAAGCCAATGGCGTAGCGGAAGAAATCATCGGAAAAATGCAAAAAGAGCCTGTACCCAAAGCGCTATCGTTTCAAGATTTTAATGAAATGGCTGCAAAACAGGACTATGAAGACTTGATTCCCTTATTCCAAACCCTTCAAAAGGAACATCCATCGCTTTCCTTTAGAGAAATCCGTTTGAACAATCTTGGGTTAAAACTTATGTTTCATCCCGGAAAAACGGAACAAAGCATCAAAGTTTTTTTGCTCGCTACCTACTTGTATCCGGAATCGGCAAACCTATTCGACAGCCTTGCAGAAGCCTACCTGCATGCCAAGAAACCGAAAGAGGCCATTGTAGCTTTCGAAAAATCCCTAGTATTGAACCCTGAAAATACGAACGCGGTAAACCGTTTGAAAGCGTTGAAAAAATAATACCTCAACGCGGTGGTCGGTCATGAGGCGAGGGTCCGTGTGGAGGTCCCTTCGGGTGTAAGGCACCCGCAACCAATTGTTTTAATTTTTCTTTTTGTTCAGGAGTACAAATTCGCTCAATATCTGAAAAATGATGAAACAATTCCAACTCCCGTTCTTGGCTTAATTGACCTATTAATCGTGTAAGGGAATCGACCATTTTTTCGTCACTAGGCTCGCCCAACTTTCGAAACAAGTCCCCCTTTAAGCGTTTAAAGCGATCATCCAAGGCTCGCATTTGTCGATGGTGGTCTTTTTCTAAGATTTCGTATTGCTCTAATTGCTGTGGGTTCAGTGCTAATTCCTTGGCGAGAAATTCTCTGGGTTGTCGTCTTGGACGCTCAGGTTTCTGCACCACCAGATAGAGCAAAATTCCATTCATAATAATCAAAAAAACCAGCGCAATAAGGATAATGGTATTTTTCCGCATCGCTTAAAGATTTAATCCGTTGTTATCCCATGTCTCCGAAAAGCCATAGCTTTCTGCAAACGTTTCCAAGCTTGCCTCTTCTTGGTTGCTCAAATACGAGTAAAGAATTCCAGCGTTGACCAAAATAAGCAACACCAAAGCCACCCCATATGCTTTGGGCAGGTTCCAAGCTGGTACTTTTTGTGGTTCTTCAGTTGACGTTTGGGTCAATTGCCGCATAACTTTATCCGCAAAAAACGGAGGTGGGGAAACCTTTTCCATCTGCGTTAGCGAATCCATCAAGGATTCTGCTTTTTTCTGTGCTTGGTCTTCTTTTTTCATGGTCTTGTTATTGCATATTAGATGCTAAAATTTTCTAAAACTTGTGCTACCATCCTTCTTTTTTAAAAAAGATGGTCAATTGTTCTTTTACGTGCTTTCGGGCTCGAAACAAAAGGGACTCCACTGAGGATTTGCTCCTTTCGGTGATTTCTTCAATTTCTGAATAGGGTAAGCCGTCAATATGATGCAGTGTAAACACAATCCGTTGTGCTTCTGGAAGGGTATTGATTGCTTTGAAAATCAATTCCTTTTGTTCTTTTTGTTCCAAAAGCACTCCAGGATGGTCGAATTCCGTGAAATACGATGTTTTGTCCAATGGCATTCCGCCAGATGACAAAGAGATTTTGAACCCAAAGCGTTTTTTGGTATTCTTTTTTCGAATAAACTCCAAACTCTTGTTTACCGCAATTCGGTATAACCATGTGGATAGTTTTGAACCACCCTTGAATTTCGGTATGGACCGATACACCTCGACAAAAACCTCTTGGGCAACATCTTCGGCATCTTGCGCATTGGGCACAAAGGACAAACAGGTATTGAACACCAAGCCCTGATATTCGTCCAATAATCGTTTGAAAGCATCATGCTTTAGCGCTTTCAAATCGTTCAAAAACTCTTTATCGTCCAAAAAAGTGGCTTGAATACCCTACAAAGAAAGGGGAAATGAAAAAAAATCACTTTTCCTGCAAGTTTTTTTTTCAAAACTCATCTAATCCTCAAAACAAAAAATAAGAATCATGAAAATAAACAAGCAATGGTTCGTGATAGGGGCAGCTACCCTATTATTCACCTCAAATGAATTAAGTGCTCAACAGGATGAAAATCGCAGACCTGATGGGCCACCATCTATCGAAAAACTTATGGAAGACCTAGACGCGGACGGCGATGAAAGATTATCAGAAAAAGAAGTAAAAGGACCCCTTAAAAGGGATTTTGCCAAACTCGACCTCAACGAAGATGGATATCTGACCAAAGAGGAATTGGAAAAGGCTCCAAAACCCAAAAGAAAGGGCCAACGCGACCGAAACAACTAATCAAATCACCTAATCATGAAATATAGCAATTCAATTTTATCTTTTTTGCTGATAGGCCTTGTTGTTTTTATAGCCTGCAGTTCTGATTCGGAAGATGGTTTACCGGCTGATGATGTCGAGGATGATGTAACAGCAACCCTCAGCCCGGCGTTTGCAGAATTTGATACCGATGAGACGGATATTTATTTGGAAGGCAATACTGTGGTGATTGAAACTACCGGTTTCCCCAATCACGAAACGGTGTATTGGGGGCCCGGTAGCGATATGTATCGTGAAGAACCCGATGTCGCCTTAACCCCCAGCATTATTCCCAATTTTGATGGCTCGGCAACACTAACAGTGCCTGCTTCACCTGAATTAGCCACTAGTAGTACTTCAACCAATTTGGGAGCTATTGGTATTGCAGTGAGCGGTGCGGCCATTTTCAACGACCAAGAGGGCAATGGGCCTTTGAGTGATGCTGCCGTTAGTTTGGATTGGACCGGCGGACATATTGGCCCTTCGGTGTATCATTATCACCTGGAACCTAAAGCCTGGTCCGACGACGACGATGCGTTGATTGGTATTTTGGCTGACGGATTCTTTATCTACGGTAGAAAATGTTTTGAAACAGGTGACTATCCAACCGATTTGGACGAATCAGGTGGACATTTCTCCATCACGCCACATTCCGATGAGCCTGTCTACCACTACCATATTCAAAATGAGCTATACTTAAATCAGTATTATGTCATCTTTCCTGGAGATTATCAAGGCACACCGAATTCCATTAATTAGTGCGCTGATGGCGATAGTCTTGATTTGCATCTTCTTAATACGGCAAAATGATGGAGAAACAGTCGTATCCTTTGATAGCGAACCCGAGATTGAAGTCATCAAATCTGATTTGGAATTGCGCCCCACGGAAGGAAAATGGTACTATAACGGCAAGCCCTTTCAAGGATTTGCCGTTCAGTTCCATGAGAACGGAAACCTGAAAGAAAAAGTAGCCTTTACACAAGGCAAAAAACAAGGCAAGGCCCTAAAGTGGTATGTAGATGGCACCCTCGCCAGTGAGAAAAACTATGTTGCCAATCGCTTGGAAGGCAAATCCATCATGTGGTGGCCCAATGGAAGCAAGAGCGACGTGTCTTTTTATAAAAATCGCAAACGGCATGGTGTCCAAACAAAGTGGTATCCCGACGGTACCAAGGCGAGAATTATGCGCTTTCAAGACGGAAAGGAGCACGGTCTTCAACAAGCCTGGTTACCTACTGGAAAAATCTATGTCAACTATGAGGCCAAAACCGGTCGTTTTTTTGGTTTGAAGCGGTCTAATCTATGTTATCAATTGAAGGATGAAGTGGTACAGCCCTAATTTAGCGGTAATAAGTCTGGGGTTGATTTTCGCTTGTAATCCAACCCCTAAGGAACAGGGGAAAAACAGTAGGGTGAGTGCTTTGCCGTACTATCAAGAAGCCTCCTTTACGCCTGTCTGGTTCAGTCCAGAAAGTGATTCAGTAAAGCACCTCCATAAAATTCCCTCTTTTCGATTAGTGAATCAGCTTGGGGATACTATCACTGAGCGAAGCTTTGAAAACAAGATTTACGTAACGGATTTCTTTTTTACCTCATGCTTTGGGATTTGTCCCAAAATGACCTCTAATATGGCCAAAATTCAAGAAGCTTTTCTTGAAGACGAGGATGTTTTGCTCTTATCCCATTCGGTTACTCCAAAATACGATTCCGTGCCTGTGTTGGCTCGCTATGCTGAAAACAACAAGGTTGTCGCCGGTAAATGGCATTTGGTAACCGGAGCGAGAGAAACCATTTATGATTTAGGGCGCACCGCCTATTTTGTAGAAGAAGACTTGAGCGTTGCCAAAAGCACAGATGACTTTCTACATACCGAAAACTTTGTACTTGTCGATAAAAACAGGAACATCCGCGGAATTTATAACGGATTGAACAAAACCGCTATAGCACAACTCATCGCCGATATTAAAACCCTGAAAAAGGAAAAATAAGCGGTATCCTGGCAAAGCAAGGCGATGCTGAAAAGAGTTTCTTATCTTAAGTGAAACCTTTGCCATGAAAAAACTACTCCTCTTTTGCGGTTTGCTTTGTATGCCTCATCTGCAAGCCCAAGGACTCAGGGCCCTTTATAATGAAAGCAAAATAGCTTATGAAAATCAGGATTGGGATAGCTTTAAGAATTTAAATCTGAAAATGTTGGGGATTCACCCATCCCACCCCACCATTCTTTACAATACGGGTATCGCCTATGGTAAAAAAGGACGACAAGACAGTTTGGTGCATTACATCAACAAGGTGCTCAGTTGGAATGCAGAACTTGATTTGGCAGATGCTGATTTAAAAGCCATTGATACCGATAGCACTTTGACATCCCAACTTTCTGCATTGAAGGAGAAATACAGCCTGAAAATCGAGAATGGCAAAGACCTATTAAAGCTAAAAGGCAACTATCATTTTGAAGACTTGGTTCGCGTTGGGGATGACTTTTACTTAACAGATGTATTGAACAAAGCGGTGATTAAAGCCAATTCTGGTTCATTGGATACCACAATGGTCAAACGTTTTTCGCTCTCTCCCTTAAGTTTGGTAGCTGACGATGATAAAAAAACGGTATGGATATCATTAGCGGCTGTATTGCATTCCAGTCAATACGCAATAGAACATCAATACAAAAGCTATCTGGTCAACTTGGATATAAAAACGGGTAAAGAATTGTCTCGTATCACCTTACCGGATTCTTCCATAGTGGGCAGTTTACAGCTCGTAAATGATAAAATCTATGCGACCAGCTCAAAAAATCCAGAGGTCTATACTGTGGACGTAAAAAAAGAACAGTTGGAACAAACGCATAAAATTCAAGAAGGGTTCAATCTACAAGGCATTGCTTACGACCCTAAAACTGACCGCATTTTCGTGGCAGATTATATCCGGGGTGTTTTTCATGCCCCAATTTCCGATTGGGAAGACCGCACTTGGGTCGACACACCAAATTATTTATTGAAAGGGTTGGATGGCCTTCAGGTAATGGATTCCAGAACGTTGATTGCTTCTCAAAACAACTCTCGCCCAAAACGCATTATACGGATTCATTTGGATGATACTGGTAAAACCGCCACGGTCGAGTTATTGGAAAACAATCTGGAATCTACCGGAGAACCAACCAACTTGCACATCGATTCTACGGGAGATGTTTTTTACATTCCCAATAGTGCTTGGACCTTGTATTCAGGAGATTTAAAACCAGAAAAGCCGCACCCAGGAGACCAAACGGTCCGACGGATTCGGCTTTCCGACGTCAAAAAATAAGCTGAACTTCTCTGCAATCAGTGTCGTTCAAAACGCTCCTTCCGTTTTTGAAGTTGTCGGTCCAATTCCTCAATGGTATCCACCATCGCCTTTTCAAAATTGTCCATATTGGACTTGGCAAACAAGCGGGGCCCTGGCGCGCTAAGTTCAATCTCGCAAATCTTGTTTTCCCCATTCTTTTGATTGGAAAGCTTGAACATCACTTGGGCTCGAATTAGCCATTGATACCGCTTTGCCAATTTGCGCAATCGTTTTTTGAGAAGGGCATTCAACGATTCGCTTTCTGGCATTTTTTGATATTGAATCTCAACAGTCATAACAGAAGAATTAAGTTCCTTAAAGGTATAAACCCATCCTTCCAATAAACATGATTTTTGTCAGTAATGGCTGTTATGGGCTTTTCTCCAATGACGCAAGTTTTGGACCGCGAAGTAAAAAGGTTCCCATTAGCAAAAAAATGACGATAAACAACAGCGCGCCCAAAAGAAATACCCCTGTGGAAATCTGTTCGAAAAGCAATCCGCCCAAAATCAATCCGAACATACTGGCCATGCTACCCATACTGTTGCCATAACCTTGTATGGCCCCTTGGCTTTTGGCATCACCGGTTCGCGCCAACAAGGCCATAAAACTGGGCCACATGATACCGTTTCCAAAGGATAAGAGGGTATTGGCGAGATACATCAAGCCCAAGGAATCTCTTGATAGTAAAACAAACGCGAGTGCCAAGGTAATGGCACCAAGGGCAATAAGTCTTTCATTGGGGATAAATTTTTGTAATCGGGCCAAAATGGGCCCTTGTACAATGACCATAATCAAACTGGAATACGCCAAAAAAACACCGAGTTCTTTTGCCGACCAGCCCAACTCCGTATTCGCATAAATGGGGAGTCCGGCATAGAAAAGGCTGAACCCTAAAAAAGTCAAAAAGTAAATCCCGTAAAGCAGCGGAATTCGGGGAATGTCCAGAATGTTTCGAAAACTATTTTGAGGTTCCTTATTGTCAGCTTTCCCTTCCTGAAAACAATTCTTATGCTCTACCTGAAAGAATCGTCTCAAAGAACGCAATCGAATTCCACCCACATCCACCACACAGGGTACAGTTTCTTTTAATTGAATTTGAATGATGAAGATGGCCACCAACGAAATTAAAGCTGCCAAAATCAAGGGCAACAATTCTCCCAGCATCGTAGAGGCCAATACTCCTGCAAAGGCGGGGCCCAAGACAAAACCCAAACTGGTTGAAGCTCCCATTTTACCAAAATTGGCATTGCGGTCTTCGTCTGTAGAGATATCCGACAAATAAGCATTCGCCACGGAAATATTCCCTCCCGTGAAACCATCTACCATACGTGCTAAGAAAATGGTCAACAACGGCAATGTCATGACATAGGGACTAGTACTGTCCACATTTGAAGACCATAGCTCGGTTTCCGGCAGCACAAAAGCGAGAATAAAAAGCATCCAGGCCAAAAAGGTTCCAAGCTGGCTAATGACCAATACTTTTTTACGGCCAATTCGGTCGGAAAGTTTCCCCAAAATTGGAGCGCCCAAAAATTGAAAAAAAGGATACGTAGCACCCAAAATACCATAAATGAAGCCATTGCCACCAAAATCCGTAACAATAAAAATCAGGATGGGCACCACAATGCTGTAGCCTAAGATGCCAATGAAATTCACCAGCAAAATGGGAAAGATTTTTAGCGGAATCAAATTCCTGAGTTGCATTATGGAAAGGTATCTCTTCTAAAGATACGGTTTTATTGTCCTAGCTCGTGCGCTTCAAATTGCATTAGGGAATCGCCTTGAAAATGGGCGGTTACTTCAATGGGATTGCAGCATACTTCACAATCCTCAACATAGGTTTGGTTGGTAACCGAGCTATCCAATAAGAAGGAGATTTGCTCCCAACAATAAGGACATTGGAAAAAGTGTTCGTACATCTGATAAGAACTTTAATTCCCTTTGGTTAAAAATCCGTGTTTAGCAATTGACCACTTACTTGCAGCATTTGGAGTTCAGCAAGTTTGGCGCTATACTTTGCCTGACTCTGTGCCAATTCGGCATTCAAAAGGTTAAGCTGCGCCTGACGAAATTCAATGGAGGTAACTTGGCCCAATTTATAACGTTCGTTGGTTCGGTCGAAGTTGTTTTGATTGGTCTGTAAATTTTTATCCTGCACGTTCAACACAAACAATGCGTTGGTATAACTGTCCCAAGCGTTTCGAATATCGCGTTCGACTTCCAAAGTGATTTGCTTTTGCAAAAGCTCTTGGTTGGCATATCCAATTTTTACGTTTTTAATGCTTGTTATCGCTCTACCACCGTCAAACAAATTCCAAGTAAGGTTGACGGAACCGGTTACTCCCGTAGAGGTGTTTTGAATCAAAAATGCCAATGGGCTGTTGTTGTTCGACTCGTTCCATCCATATGAGCCCGTTAATCCGACGGTAGGTAAGAGTGAGCCTTTAGCTGCTTTGATGTCGAATTGGTTGATATTCATTTGGCGCTCTGCGATTTTCAAGCGTACATTGTTCAATTTGGCTTCATTGCGCATGTTCTCCATTTCCAGACCAGTCACAAAAGTGACTGCTGTATCTGCCGCAAAAGCGGTTTCCAAATCTCGATTCAGAATGAGATTCAAATCCCGCATAGTATTCCGTAGTTGTTGTTCGGCGTTTAAGAGGTTGATACTATCTTGATTGATGTCCACCTCAGCGTTCAATACATCCAAACCTGTATTTTGACCATATTCAAATTGATATTGCGCTCGGTCCAATCGGTTTCGTGAAATCTCCAAAGCCTCCTCTAGGTTCTTTGCGTTTTCTGTAAGACGGGCCGCCTCATAATATACAGTGAACAATTGCAATATGGTGGTTTCGATGGTTTGCCGTACCTCAAGTTCAGATTGTTGGGTGCGTTCTTTAAAGCTTTTGTAGTTGTAGTAGCGCCCCAATCCGTCAAAAAGGGTATAATCTACATTTACGGAAGCATTGTACCTTCGGGTCTCGGCGCCATCAGCGGTTCTGGTATCCCCGCTGGCCAATTGTCCTTCGGTATTTTCTCGATTGATACTCCCACCTGCAATGGCGGAAACGGATGGCAGATAGCCCGAATTCAGAATACTAGCATTGTTTTCATCAATCTTCAAGGTATTTTCTGCCACCTTAATGCCAAGATTATTTTCCAAAACCAAGGCAATGGCATCTTGCTTGGGCAATACACTTTGCGCGCTGAGAACGCCTGCGGCAAAACACAGGCTAATCAAGAGTAAGGTCTTTCGCATTACACGGTTTCTTCTAAAACTTTTGATTTGGTTGGAGGGTCGTCTGTCAATGAAACTTTTTTCTCGGGAGGGCCATAGGTTTCTTCCAACATATGGTTTTCTTCTTTTTGTTCTTTTATGGCACGTTCCACTTCTTCTCTCGAAACTTTGTTCCCCGTCCAGATGAGTTTGGTGGATACTTTCAAAAAGTTTCCAAAGGATAAAAACAAAGGGAGCATGACCAGCGTAAGAACGGTGGCAAACCCAATACCATAAGCAATTGAAATGGCCATCGGTTTCAAGAACTGGGCCTGTCTACTTTTTTCAAGAAGTAGCGGAGCCAAACCTGCTATCGTGGTTACGGACGTTAAGAAAATAGCTCTAAACCTAGACCGTCCTGCTTCGTAAATCGCGTCATTGAACGTCAAACCGTTGCGAAGATTGCTGTTGAACTTTCCTATCAATACCAAACCATCATTGACCATAATACCTATCAAAGCAATAATGCCCAGCATGGATAAGATGTTTATTGGGAAGCCATGGATAAAATGTCCCCAAGCCACCGCGGTCAAACTGAAAGGAACCAACAAAATCAATAGTAAAGGTTGGCTGAAACTTCTGAAGGTAAAGGCAATCGTGACGAAAATGAGAAACAAAACGGTAAACCCTACCAATTTCAGAGATCTCAACAATTTGCCCGCTTCCCTATTCTGGCCTTCATAAGAAGGCGTTATTGAAGGATATTTGGATTGGATATCGGGCATTACCTCAGTCCGAACCCATTGCATCGCCTCGGTACCTGTGGTTTCCTTAGGATTTTTAAGGTCTGCGGAAACTCGAATCTCTCGCCGTCCATCCAAGTGGTTGATAGCGACCTCCCCGCGTTTAATGGAATACTCTGCAATTTCTTTTAAAGGAATGCGTGAACCATTCGGTGCAAGAATCCGCATATCATCCAAATCGGCTATAGACGAACGGTTGGGACGGTCATACCGAACCCAAACCCTTATTTCATCTGGTCCTCTTTGAAAACGTTGCGCTTGCGCTCCAAAAAAGGCAGCGCGAACTTGGTTCATCACCGTTCTAAGGTCCAATCCCAACAAATAGGCATTTTCTTTAAGTTCCAACTGAATCTCTTTAATACCAGCCGGGTCGTTATCGGATACGTCCTTCAACAGGGTATTGTTCAGCATGGCCGTTTTAAGCTCTTCTTTGGCAGCTTTGAGCTCTTGTATATTATTGCCCAACAAAGACACGGAAACGGGGTCTCCTCCAAAGTTGCCACCAGAACCGTATATCAAGCTTTCTGCACCGATCACAGGGCCCACCAGTTCACGTAATCGCCCTGTAACCAAATCAGATACAACCTCATCAGGGCGTTCCTCTCCAGGCAAAAGGTTAATTTCGAGGGTGGCCGTAGCAGAACCAGGACCTACTCTTTTCAGCATATTCTCGAAAAGTTGTTTATCCGTATCGCCAAGGTATTTTTCCGTCAATTCTTTATTGACCATCTGCGCTTTGTCCTGAATCAAACTGATGATCGAGTCCGTAACCCTTTCGTGGGTTCCATTAGGCATTTGTAATTCCACAGCTACCCTATCACTGGCTATCCTTGGAAAAAATGCAGTTCGAATAATTCCCCCGCCAATGGAGCCAAAGGTCAAAATGAGGGCGAACAAAAAGATGGAGAACGTCAGAAACTTGTAGTTTAGAGAGAAGCGTAAAATCGGGCTGTACAGTTTATCCCGCATCCAAGCCATGGATTGGTCCCCAAGCTTATTGATTTTTCGCAATTCCGAAAACACTTTGGCAATCCCTGTTTTGGTTTCCTTTTTTTGCGGTTTCAAGGCTTTGGAATGCGCCAAGTGGGCCGGTAAGATAATCAGGGCCTCCACTAGCGATACGACCAAGGTCAAAATCACAATAATGGATACTTCACTAAAGAAATTCCCGATTCGTCCGTCCAAGAACAGAAAGATGGAAAAGGCAAGAATCGTTGTGATAATTGCCGAAAGAATAGGTGGAATCACTTCCATGGTACCATCAATCGCAGCACGTATGGGTGTTTTGCCTTTTTCATAATGCTGGTAGATATTTTCTGCTATAACAATCCCATCATCCACCAATATACCGATGACTATAATCATTCCAAAAAGGGAAAGCACATTAATCGTCACATTGAACAAAGGGGCAAAAATGAACATCCCCAAAAAGGCTACCGGCAATCCAAAAGCCACCCAAAACGCCAATCGTGTATTCAGGAAAAGGGAAAGAAATATCAACACCAAAATCATCCCTACAATAGCATTTTCTTGAAGTAACTCCGTTCGTTGGACCAAGGTTTTGGAACGGTCGTCAATGACATCCAAGCGCACATTGGTATATTGGGTGTTGAAATCAGTTAAATATTCTTTGACCTTATCTGCCGAACCTATCAAATCTTCGGTGTTGGTGCTGGTAATGGTAACATCCACGGATAATTCACCATTGTAATACAGCATGTTTGGTGTTTCCGAAAACCTGTCTCGAACCACCGCAACATCTTTGAGTCGAACCGTTTTACCTTGGGCATCGGTACGCACAACGATATTCGAAAGCTCCTTACCAAAATAAGAACGGTTGTTCGCACGAATCAGATATTCTTCGGTATCCGTTTTGATGTTTCCGCCCGTAACTAAAAGATTCGCATTGTTCACCGCTTGTGACACTTCAGCAAATGAAAGGTTATAGGCCAGCAAGCTATTTTCATTAACCGCTATTTCGATTTCCTCTTCAGGATAACCTGCAATGGTAATTTGCGATATTCCCGGAATAGCCCTTAGGTCGTTTTCCACCTTTCTCGAAATTTCCTTGAGCGTGGTCAAAGGCACATCACTACCACTAATGGCGAAGCTAATTGTTGGACGAACCGCCTCCAATTTGGATACGATTAAAGGTTCCATGCCTACAGGAAAAGTAGGTACTCGGTCAACGGCATTCTTGACCTCCAACAACATGAAATCAATATCTTGTCCTTTTTCAATCTCTACATTGATGCTTCCTGTATTTTCTCTTGAAGTGGAAGTAACCCGCTCCACTCCCTGCAATCCTTTGAGATTGTCTTCAATTTTAAGTACGATTCCTTCCTCAATCTCCTGAGGCGAAGCACCAGGATAGGCAATGGTAATCAGCACATTTTCGGAATCCGTCAACGGAAAGAAGGAAGATTTTAAAGAAAATGCTCCTAGAATCCCAAAGATGAAAAAAGCGATAATGATGACATTGACCGCTACATGATATTTAATAAAGTAGGATATTACCTTTCTCACGGTCTTGATTTTTGTTTTGCGTTGGGGTCGTACACTTTCACCATCATGCCCACGTATGCGCCTACCAATGCTTTGCTTACTATGACTTCATCATTGGGCACGTCTTTGACCACTACGGTTTTCTCTGAAAAATAGACTGGACGTACTTCAATGGCATCCAATACAGAATCCCTAACCACGAAAAGACGGTTGCCATCCATGAGAAGGGACCGGTTTATTTCTATGGCATTTTCTTCATTTTTCGCTTCTAGATTAGCCTCCAAGTACTGACCTTCTTTTAGGGTATCGTCTTTCACTTCGATAAACACCGTCACCGTTTGGGAGCTGGCATCTACCCTTCCGTTCACCCGTGTGACCTTCCCTTTATAGGTTTGGGTTTTTTCAAGATTGGAAAGGGTTACGTTTTTACCCACCGCCAAAAAATCACCATAGGTTTTGCTCACCGAAACTTCGAGTTCATACACCCCGGTATTGATGAATTCTCCTAGTTTTTGGCCGCCTCGTACCAAAGTACCTTCGGTTACCACTGCTTCCGCCAAGATTCCAGAAAATGGCGCTCTAATGGCGTATTTTGAAAGGCGTTGTTCTAAGTTTTTAACGTTGTAAAAGTTGGTGATGATGCCTCTACCAGTTATGAAAAAACGCTCTTTATCAGAGTCTATATTGGGCAGTTCGGGTGTGCTTTTCTTCAAATCAAAGCCATCGAGATAGGTTTGCCACTTGGGATAGATTTCAGGATAGTCCAATCGCAAATCGGGCATAATGGCCGTAATCAGATTGTACAAATTGCTCTTGGCAGATTGTACGCTGGCGTAATATTCGTCGGAATCGATTCGGATAAGTAATTCCCCCTGCCGGTATTCTTGACCTGTTCGAAACAATTTACCTACTGGGCGAAACACACCCTGCACTTCGGAGAAAAGTTCTACCCGCTGTTTGGCCTTTAAATTTCCGTTAGCAGGAATCTTTATGGGCACCAAACCATTCTGAACCGTATCCACAAATACGGTTTTGACCATTTTCCCAGGTCGGGGCCTCCTATTTTTTTTGCTACCGGCAATTACCTTGGCGAAATAGACACCAAGTACTATCAAAACAACTCCTACAATAGAGGAAACAATGACCTTACGCATTTCTGGGTGAATTAGTCCCTACAAAGCTATTCGGAACATTACATCCTCAGGTTAAATATTTCATAAATGTTTAACGGAAATTCAAAAAGATAGAACAAAAAAATGGGGATACACGCCTGTATCCCCAAACCAAACAAACTAAAGTATAACTAACTACTCATTATCGTCATCGTCTTCAAATTTCGTGTCGGCCATTCTCGTGCGCTGTAACTGTATGTCGTTGAAGCGGGGTTGAGAACTGGCATCGTCACTGTCAAATACCAAGAATTGCTGGGAATTCATGGCACGAAGACCCTCAAAAGAATCAAAGCGATTGTTTTGAAGTTGTAATATTTTTAGGCTGGCCAATTGCGAGAATTCGGCTGGTATGTCGCCTCCCAACTGATTGTTGGCCAATACCAATTCTTTCAATTTGCCGAGCTTTCCAATTTCGGCGGGAATATTTCCTTCTAGTCCATTTTCAAATAATCCAAGTGCTTCCAATTTGGTTAGGTTCCCAATCGCACTGGGAATACGACCTCGCAGGTTGTTACTTGACAAATTCAATTCTTTCAAGTTGGTCAGTTTACCAAAACCTTCGGGGATGTCACCCGATAAAAAGTTATTGAACATTGAAAACACCTTGAGATTACTCAATTGTCCTATTTCCTTAGGCAATTGCCCTTTGATTCGATTCATTTCCAACCGCAAAATTTGAAGGTTTTTGAGATTCGTCAAAGAGGTTGGCAATTCACCTGTGATTTTATTGAATGCGAGGTTTAAATGCGTTAGATGCTGCAATTTTCCAATCGCCAACGGTAAGGCACCTTCCAAGTTATTCCGAAAAAGGTTGATTTGCGTTACGTGATCATTCTCCACAGTAATCCCTTTCCAAGAAGAAACCGGAGCTTTAAGGTCCCAGCTGATAAGCCATTGCGAACCCTTAGTGCTGTTGTACAATTCCACGAGCGCCTTTTTCTCTTTTTGAGGTACTTCAGCATGCCCCAAAAAGGGAAGCAATACAGCAAGCATCAAGAGTGAAATTCGTTGGAGTTTCGCAGTCATCGTTTTGTTGGTTTATAAGAATTCACTTACAAATCAAAGAATAAAGAAAAAACCTACAAAATTAAAAAGGCCAACTATGCCGTATTTGTTGTGAACTAGCAAAAATCTGTTGTGTGTCCGATGAACGGTTGGCTTTATCCGTTCAATTCATCGATGGTTTCTGACAGGGTTTCCCACTCGGTCATGCAATCCTCGAGGGTTTTCTTTTTCCCATGGTAGGCATCAAAAAAACCTTCCTTCGCAATGGTGGCATCGTAATCCATCATCATATCATGGTCCATAGTGCCTATTTCCTTTTCCAACTCGGTTATCTTCTTCTCTAAACTACCCAACTTGTTTTTTAAGGACTTCAACTTCTTTTGCGTAGCATAATCCGTAGTAGCTTCGGTTTTGGGTGCCTCGGCCTGCTTATCTTGTTTGGTTTTTTGCTCGATGCTCCTAAAATCTGCTGCTGCTCTTTGCTCTAAATAAAAATCGATATCCCCGAGGTATTCTTTCAAGCTTCCATCTTTGAATTCAAGTACCTTATCCGTCAAGCCTTGCAGAAAATCCCGGTCGTGTGACACCAAAATCAAGGTCCCTTCAAAATTCCGTAACGCTTCTTTCAAAACATTTTTGGATTGAATGTCCAGGTGGTTCGTGGGCTCATCCATCACCAAAACATTGAACGGTTGCAACAACATCTTGGCTAGGGCTAAGCGATTACGCTCACCTCCTGAGAGCACTTTCACATATTTATCCACCTCATCCCCACGAAACAAGAACGATCCCAAGATATCACGGACCTTTCTTCGATTGGATTCGTTGGCGGCATCTACCATGGTATCCAGAATAGTTTTGGAACCATCCAGATATTCCGCTTGGTTTTGCGCGAAGTAGCCGATTTGCACATTGTGGCCTATGGTCAACTTTCCGGAATGGTCTAGTTCCCCTACCAAAATTTTGGCCAACGTGGTCTTCCCTTGCCCGTTTTGGCCCACAAAGGCGGTCTTGCTGTTGCGCTCCAATAATAAATCCACGCTTTCCAGTACGGTTTTGGCGCCATAAGACTTCCCTAAGTCTTCAAGTGTTGCAATGACCTTACCAGGATTCACGGATAACGGAAAGCGTACCGACATCACCGCAGTATCTTCTTCCTCTACCTCAATACGGTCGATACGGTCCAGCTTTTTGATGAGGGATTGGGCCATAGAAGCCTTACTTGCCTTTGCACGGAACTTTTCTATCAAGCGCTCGGTTTGCTGTATCTGTTTGTCTTGGTTCTTCTGTGCGCTGAGTTGTTGCTGACGGATTTCGCTTTTGTACGCCAAATATGCCGTGTAGGGTTTTTTCACGTCATAAATACGGCCTAGAGAAATTTCAATGGTTCGATTGGTGACATTGTCCAAGAACATTTTATCGTGCGAAACAATGACCACAGCACCACTGTAAGACCGTAAAAACTGTTCTAGCCATAAAATGGACTCAATATCCAAGTGGTTGGTGGGCTCATCCAACAGTAGAATATGATGGTTTTGCAAAAGGAGCTTTGCCAATTCGATGCGCATGCGCCATCCTCCAGAAAAGGTATCCGTAAGTTTATGGAACTCTTCTCTTTTAAAACCTAAACCTTGTAGTACTTTCTCTGTTTCCCCTTGGTATGCATAGCCTCCGATAAGCTCATAGCGTTGGGTTACATCAGTTAGGTCTACCATGAGTTGGTTGTACCCTTCGCTTTCGTAATCGGTTCGTTCCGCCAACTGCTGGTTGATATCTTCCAATTGGGCTTCCAGCTGCTTGATTTCATGAAAGGCTTGGTACGCTTCATCCAAGACGGTTCGCCCATGTTCGAAATCAATGTCCTGCTTTAGAAAACCGATGCTGACCTCTTTCTCCAGTGCCAAACTTCCTTCATCAGGCTCCTGCTCTTTTGATAAAATCCGAAGTAAAGTGGACTTCCCCGCACCGTTCTTTCCGATAAGACCAACGCGATCACCTGCGTTTAGACGAAAGGCGATTTCTTCAAAAAGATATTCTCCTCCAAAAGCGACTGAAAGGTTGTGGACATTAAGCATATTCCAAATAAGAATTCATTATCTCAAAATTAGCTTTTGGTATAATTTTCAGCGGTAACGATTGCTACTATCTTTACCTTTGACAAAAGCGATGCAAATGTTAAAAAAAGGAACTAAACTCTACAGTATTTTAACAGGAACTTGTCCCAGATGCCATGAGGAAAGTATGTATGTGAACAAGAATCCCTACGTTTTGGGAGATTTGTTTAAAATGCATGAGCGTTGTTCGCATTGTGGATTGAAATATAAGATTGAGCCTTCTTTTTTCTATGGTTCCATGTACGTAAGCTACGGGGTTGGTGTCGCCTTTGCAGTAGCAGCTTTTGTTATCTCGTTTTTGTTTCTTGGAATGAGCTTGGTGAATACTTTCATTGCCATTGTGGTAACCTTGATAGCATTTATGCCCATCATTATTCGCCTATCGCGAAATATTTGGATTAATTTCTTTATCAAATACGAGCCAGAAGCGGCACGTCAGGGGGCTTCCTCGTAGTGTTTTCGAAAACGGGCAATATCCATTTCTTGATTTAATTCAGCACCTTTCTCTATCCAATCGAAAAGCTGTCGTGCTGCATAGGGGGCGATAAGCACTCCTCTAGAACCGAAACCGTTCAAACAAAATAGGTTTTTATACTTCGCATGTGTACCTACCAATGGGCGCCTATCCGTTACTGTGGGTCGGATTCCAGCTATATGTTTGCGGACTTCAAAATCACTTTTTAAAAACGATTTCAACTTGGTCAAAAGCTCATCTTTCGATGCTTCTGTTGGCAGATTGGTCTTGTCTTTCCATTTATAGGTCGCACCCACGCGATATAAGTCCTCTCCTAAAGGAATAATAAATACAGAGGATTTGATGACGGAAGTCTCTTTCAAATCCGGCGCATGAATGGTCAACAACTCCCCTTTAGTACCATTCAGAGGAAGGTATGCGAAGTATGGATTCTGTTTTAACCCGAAGCCATCTGCAAAAACGATCTTTTTTGCTTGTAAAGCTTTATAACCTACTCCTTCTTCGGAAGTATTAAATGCATTATAATCCATAGTTTCACGAAGCAAAGCACCTTTATCTTCCAACAAACCCTGATACTTTTCCAACAAGACTTTAGTATCCACCCGCCCAGTCTGCAAAACTTGTCCGAGACCAAAGGGTGCATCAATTTGGGGATTGGTATTGACCAAGATTTCAGGAGATAGAAAATCAGACAAAAAGGGCTTGTCACAGGCTTCAAACCATAAGTTCTGTTCTTCAATAGAAGCGAACCGTCGTAGTACCGGAATTTTATAATCCAACTTTGCAGATAGCAGCTGTTCCATTTCTTCATAAAAAGGAAGGGCCATCTGCATTTGCTCCGGGGTATTCCAAGCTAGGGTAAACCGTTTTAGAATTACGGGATTATACAAGCCACCAGCCACCAAAGAGGCTTGTTGCGAGGAGTCGGTAATCATCTTAAACGAACGCCCCTGCTTTCGAAGCACTTCGCAGAAGGAGATTCCGGCGAGTCCGCCACCGATGACCAGATAGTCTAGCATTTGGCAAAAATAGGTATCTCTGGTAGATGTTTAAGGTAATCAGTGTTTGTATTGGGGGTGGACACGAATTACACTAATGGTCAAGGATGGTGGGTAAGGTTTAAAGGTTAAGGGTAAAAGGTGGAGGGTAAAAGTGGGAGGGTGTTAGGGTTTCCTTTTCTTTATATTTTACGAAATATATCTAATTGGGAAGGGTTGTACTTATCGGTTCGGCTAAGCGTAGTGCGGAGGCAAGGAAACTTTTCGTTCCCTTCTACGCATGAAGCTAAAGCTCATTGTTTTGCCTTTTCTTTTCTTGTCTAAAGCTAAATACATAAGATTTAGCGACATAATAAGTTATACACAGACCTTTCGTTTTCGCCCTAAAGTCCGCATTGCATTTAGGCTTTGTTACCAACTGTGATTTCTTTTAGGTATTTTATGCGTTACTGAAACTATTTCATCTTCCAATACTTCAATTGTTTCAGGTAGCTTTGGAGGTTTGTCAGATTTCGTTATTTTTTTTTGTATATGCCTCAGGTTTTTTTCCGATTGCAAAATTTCTGTTTTACTTCTTATGTGAGATACTTCTATTTCTATTAAAGAATATTTCGGGTCGATTTTTAATTCAATTGTTCGTCTTAAATTATTTAGATACATTTTAGTGCTTTCAACTTTTGAATAACGAGGTATCTTACCTAATCTAATTTTAAAAATGCTATCTCCGTAAATAGATTCGGAATGATATTCTGACAAAGACCGTTCAGGTTTCAAGAATTTCCCGTTTATTTTCAATTCAACGTTTTCTTTTTTTCCGAAATAATAAATTTTCGTAAAATTTGAAGTGTCTGCCGCAATATCTTTTTGTCTTGCTATTCTAGATTCTTTAAATTCTAGTTTGAAACTTTTCTTTTCCTCTGTACTTAGATTTTTCCAAAATCTCCTTACTCTCAAATCTAAAGTATCTAATTCGAGAGAAACAGTCCTTTCTTGAGAATAGGAATGGATGCTGTCATTCGTAATCTCTCTATACATTTTACATGATAAATTCGGTAGAAAAAATATGAGACTTAGAAAAAGTGTTTTCTTCATAGTTGGTAACGATTAAGATATGTTTCGTTTCAAATGAAATATATCGAACGATACCCGGCTGGGCAGAAGTGAAGTTCGGAAATTTCAGTTAAAAATGCTTGTGTGAAATAATAAGTATGGCATATGGATTGATAATAAGCTTATTAGTGCATATTTAGACTTCTTGCTTTGTCTTCGACGCTAAGATGTGCAAGACTTCTCGCTTTGTCTTCGACTGCGCTCAGACTGACAGCTCGATGTGACATATTAATAACAAAAAAACGCCGCACTTTCGTGCGGCGTTCTATATTTTGAATTGGAATTCAATCTGGACTAGTAGGCCCACATATCTTGCTCCCTATCGCGAATCACTTCTTTGATGCGTTTCGCTTCTAGTAGTTGGAACAAGGCATTGTCGAAAACGTAATCGTCTATTTCCCTATCGCCATGTACGTTGTCTTCTTTATAGATGACTCCGTTGAAGCGGCGGGCATTCAACAATGCGTCAAACGTAATTGGACGGGCCGAATTTCTCTGGTTGTACACCTTGGCTTCATGAAGAATTTGGCGGGCTGCTGGGTACCATACCCAAAACAACTCTACCTTATTCTCACCTGGGTCTACTGATTCGTCGTCGATAAAGTTAACGTCAGGGGCTACTGGGGCAATGCCCAGTAGTCTGTATTTTAACTCTCCTTGACGCTTGTCGAAATACCAAATACCTTTAATTCGGTATTCTTCTATGTCGGCAGCAGACAAATCCCTTTGGTTGATGTACTCCGCTGAAATTTCTTCTCCAGCGTTAAGTTGATCATAACCATAATCAGTGGTATCGACTTTGCTCAGGGTCGCCGTCAAATCACCTAGAGTCCTTTTTTCCGTGAAATAAGAATCCGTGTATACTTCAGTCAATTTACCGTTGGCGATGTTTTTCATCAGCACGTGGTACAATGATCTTCGGTCAAGACCGATACCGATGGTATCTGTCGGATAGTACAGCGGAAAATTAACCCGTTCATCAAGATCGACAGTCTCCCATACGGTCTTGGACCAAAGGATATCCCTATCATCCACATAACCATATTCAAGAGGCGCATCGTTGTCTTGGTCGATTTGCTCTTGCGTCTTTTTACCTATATCCTCGGGTAATTTTGCATTGAGGATGTTTGCTTGGGCCATAAGTCCCACGGGCAAAAAGCTTAGAGCTCCGATTAAAAATGCATTTTTCCAATTCATGATCTATCTATATACTTTATTAGTTTGTAAGCTCAACTACAACAGGAGATACCTTCTTCAACTTGTAGGTACGGTTGTTGGAGATGTAAGCTTTGATATCGAAAATCTGTACGGCTTCGCCTCGCTTCGCACGTTTTAGTGCTGACTTGGCTCTGCTGTCCAACTTGCTACCGTTAACGGTGATAGTAGGTTGACCAGGCACTTTGAATTTGAATCCGCTTACGGCAAGGTTCAAGTCAAAATCGAAGTCTTCCAACATCGCGCTGATGGTAGAAATTTCAAGGTTACGACGCGGCATTTTAACACTACCCGCTTCACCACGAACGGTACCACTAGGTCTTGGAATGTCCTTGATACGGAACGTAGCAGGTGTACTGATACGAGTACCGTCCGGCAAAACTCCAGAGGCATTAATGGTAACTTCACGTCCTGTTCCAGGATTCATAACATACTTGCTACCACTTCTCTTGCTCAAACCAGGAGCAGAAGCTGTAACCTTGTTGTCAGGAATACCAGGAATAGAAATGGTAATCGGGTTGGAAACCCCACGGTATACCACGTTCATTTTGTCAGCTGCAATTACAGCAGAATTTGGCTTGTTGATTGTAGAGAAGATGTTGTTCACATCTACTGGAATCTCATTACCATCCTGCATATACGTCAATTGACCTTTTAGTTCGTGGTCTCCAGCAGCACCTGCACTGATCAAAAGCTTAACACCACCAGCTACCAATTGATAATCAGTACCTTCGGTCAACTTTCTTCCGTCAAGTGTAATTTCTGCTTTTTCGGGCTTGGCCGTCTTATCGGTTTTACCAAGAACCAATCCCCCTTGAAACTTTTCTCCAGCGTAATAAACCGTTTTATCGCTGTCCAAAATGGTTTCAAAGTTTTTCAAAGAAACGGCGCTCTTAAGGTTTCCTTCCAAAAGTCCTTTAAGGACATCTTGTTCAGTAGCCTTAACATCGGCTTGCAACTGGGTCAACTTGGTCAATGAAGCTACCATTGGGAAACCTTCATAGTTATAGTTCATCCAGTCTACTTTGATACCGTCTCTTTTACGAGTTACCTTACCGTTTTCGTCACCTGTCTCAAAACGGGTTTGAATGGCCGCTTTAACGTCATCGAAACCTTCTGCTCCAAGCGCAGCTGTAACTTTTTCACGATAATTGTTGATGTTATCAAGGAATTTCTTCCCTTCGGGTTTCAAACCTTCACCTTGAAAGAACAAATTGTCCAAAAAGTCTGATTTGTCCATTACGACATAGTTTTCAGGATCTTCTTGGTCCTTCAGCATTTCTGCTTTGATACCTCCTAGATAGTCGTAATATTCTTGTGAAAGTTGCTTTACTACTTGGGCTTTCTCAAAAAGAGGACCGTACTTTAAGTTATCCTCCCCAGCTTTGGTTTCCAAACCTTCAAAGTAAGCCAAGTTATTTTCGTCTGCTTTCGCATTGGAAGTTTCGAGCTTTGCATTCATCAAGCCGAATGCGGCAAGTACTTCCTTGCTCATATTTAAGGCCAACATCGCGATGAAGATCAAGTACATGAGGTTGATCATCTTCTGACGTGGCGTCTGTTTTCCTGATGCCATGTTTTATCTTCTAATTAGAATTAATAATTAATTTGATTTGGGTTTTGTATGGTATAATTACCACTCCAATTAGTTGCGACTCATCGCAGATAACATGTTACCGTACACTCCATTCAAAGAAGATAGGTTTGTAGCCAAAGACTCCATTTGCTCTTTAAGAGCACCTGCGTTTTGTACTACTTCTTCGTTGATGGAAGCTTGACGGCTTGCACTTTCCAACTGAACTTTGTACAAACTGTTCAAAGATTCCATTTGGGCAGCGGCATGGGAAAGCTCCTCAGAATATTTTTTGGTGTGTTGGATAGCGTCTGTAGTAGGGGCCATGTTTTTGGCGGCTCCTTCAAAGTTACGGATGCTATCACCCAAACTGCTCATCAATTGAGAATCAATGTTGGCTTCCTTAAGCAACTCATCTAATTTCTTGCTCAAGATACCTTCAGCTTCTTTAGCTTCTTTGGCGTCGTTCTTTTTCTTTCCTTTAGACTCACCATTGGACAATTCTGGGTATACCAAAGACCAATCGTACTCGTCGTCTACCGGCTCGAATGCACTGATCGCGAAGATCAAAGCTTCCGTGATAAGTCCGATAGCAAGAAGCAGACCACCTGTAAGGGGACCAAACTCCCAGTGAAGAATTTTGAACAATGCTCCAATGATTACCACCGAAGCTCCTAGCCCGTAGGCCATGTTGAACAGCTTTTTTGTTGATTTTGACTGTGCCATAATTCTAGTTTTAATTAAGTTATATAAATAAGTATTTGGTTACGGGTAAATACTATAGTGTTCGTTCTCATTTTAGTTGGGCAAAGTGTTTCCTCTTTCGGAATCTTCTTCTCCCATGTAATCCTGCACGGTTCTAAAGCCGATATAGCTTCTTGCAGAATCTCTATATTCATAATCTCTAGTGCTCACTTGCAAAAAGTAGGCTACATCTTTCCAAGATCCTCCACGGATGACCTTTCTCTGATTCTTGCCAGAACCAATATTTGGGTTCATGGTAGAAAGGTATTCGTAAGCACCTTGATCAAAACTGGAACTGGTCCATTCTGATACGTTCCCTGCCATATTGTACAGGTTATAGTCGTTAGGTTCGTAAGATTTGGCTTCTACGGTATACAAGGCTGCATCGGCGGCATAGTCACCACGTTGTGGCTTGAAGTTGGCCATAAAGCAACCGGTATCACTAATTACGTAAGGACCTCCCCAAGGGTAAGTACCCCCTTCGATGCCTCCACGTGCTGCATATTCCCACTCAGCTTCTGTTGGTAGTCTAAACTGGTTTACAAATTGTCTTCCCCGGCTTTTCTGGTCGTCGTTTTTGAACTTGGTTCTCCAATTACAAAAAGCCTTGGCTTGCATCCAATTTACACCAACAACAGGATAATCGCTGTACGCATCATGCCAAAAATAATCATTGTGCATGGGTTCGTTGTAAGAATATTCGAAATCTCGAATCCAAACGGTCGTATCAGGATAAATTTCAAATTGTTCCTGCTTGATAAAGTCTTTTCTTCCACCATTTTTGGCCCGAGCCGCAGCTTCGATATCCATCCAGGTGTACTTATATTTTAATTTGGTCACGTCCACGGTACGCTGTCCGTTATAGCTCTCTTCTTCTGGAACGTAAAGAGAATCCATAACTTCCGCGTAGTATTCGTCAGGATATTCAGAAGTATCCCATACCAAATCCACGTCTTTGTTTAATGCTCGCCCTTCGTAACCTGTTTCACCAAGTCCTGCGTAGTTGTCAAGCATGTAACGGTCGTAAACCGACATTTTCGTAGTATCCGCATCTTGGAATGCGTACTCACCAATACCTTCGTCTTCAGGTCCAATACCCAATTCATCGGCGAGAATAGCCAATTTGGTTCGCGTAATGGAATCTTTCACCCACTCCACGAACTGACGATACTCACTATTGGTGATTTCCGTATCATCCATGTAGAATGAACGAACGGTAACGGTACGGGTCGGTGCGTTCAAGACCTTGGCTTGGTCTTCTTCGGCCTTACCCATCACAAAAGATCCTCTAGGAATCAATTCCATCCCATAAGGTTTCTCGGGATACCATTTTTTCCCTTTTACCCCAACGAGCTCACCCTTTGACCTTGATTTGGAACCGCAGCTAGAGAGTAAAAAAACAAGGGCCAGAGATGAAAAGATTAGCTTTTTCATACTTTAGGTTAAATTTTCGATTTAAGATTTTATAAACTGCGCTACACAATTATGATACTCCCAAAACTGTTTTTCGCGCAAATTATTGTGCAAAACCTGTTTAAAGTCAAATAAAAATTTTCTAGTTAAAACCCTTTCTGTAGGCTTTAAACCACCGCTCTGGAATTTTTTGGTTACATGCTTCCAAATAGTCCTCTTCGGTGCATGGTAATAACGCTGGCGAGTTTGTTTTAGTATGTTCTGGTAAAATAGAGGGTACTTCTACCCACCACCTTTCGGTAATGTGGCTTTTAAAGAATATGAGTTCCTCTGTATCGGTTGGTACGGTAAACTTGGTAAAGTCCTCACTTTTTGATGTAGGCACCTCTTGAATGCGGAAACTTATCCCTTCCAAAAAGTACCAAATAATCTGGGCAACCAGTTGAAACCCTTGGTTGGTATTGTCCCCTTCATATATTCCAAATAGGGCCACGGTATCACTCAATCCTGCGTAGCGCGCGATGGCGCAAATTTCCCTTCCCGTGAATCCATTGGGTGAAAAGCGTTTGCCCATGCCCATTTCACTGGCACGTATCGCCCTTAAATCGAGGCTTACGATGTGGGCGTTTCGCAAAACCGGTTCGGCCAAAGAAATATTTGCGGCAATATCCCCCAAACGATAGGCATCAAAAAAAAGCCGCTCCATCAAATCGATTTCTTCTTGGGCGTTAAAATAACTTTGATACCCTAGGTTGGAAAAGTTGAAAAGATTGTTTGGTTTGTCCGTAATGATTTTACTCATATAGGATTGGGAAGAAATGAGTTCGTCGTTTTCACCAAAGTCAAAACGACTGTCCACGCTTACCAAGTTGACCATGCTGGTAATTTGGTCAAAGGCCCGGTAAGTAGGAAAGGTTACATCTTGTGTAGACCCAATAATCAAAGGGATGATTTTTTCCTCCAAAAGACCAGCAACAATTTCCTTAATCACAAAATAGGTGTCCTCCACCGTTTCACCAGGATGCACATCACCCAAATCCAAAATGGTCAAGCCCCAATTTCCGGTCATAAGACGATAGAGTTCGATGCGGACTTCATCCACATCGAAGGGTTCTGGTCTCTTTTCGTAAGCGTTTCGGGTTTCAAGAACTCCAAACAAGGCAATTGTAGCGTTGGCAAAAACCGGCAGCCCTTTTTTCTCGGTATGCTTATGTATGTTTTTTCCTAACGCTTGTGGTGATAGCAATTCGGTCATTGCTAAAACCTTGTCCGTGACCGGGACCAAAAAATCAAATGCCATATTATTTCTTCGCTTTGGACTTGGCTTTTTTCTTTGGTGTTTTTTTGTCTAATAGCTCTTGTGCTTCTTCCAACGTGATTTTTGTGGCATCCACATCCTTTGAAAGCTCAACTTTGATTCTTCCTTTTATAATATTGTGTCGACCCCATCTTGCTTTCTCGATTCGAATTTTCTCTTCGGGCCACTCTTGCACCAATTTTTCGGCTTCCTTTTTCTTTTTTGCTTCAATGAGCTCATTGATATCTGCTTGGGAAAGGTTATCGAAATCGTATTTCTTGTTTACGTTGATGAACAATCCATCCCATTTGATGAAAGGCCCAAAACGTCCCTTCCCTTTGGTAACTTCTTTCCCTTCATAATTGGCTATAGGAGCATCTGCCTTCTCTTTCTCAATGATAAGCTCAACTGCTCTATCCATATCCACTTCAAAAGCACTTTCGCCTTGGGCAAGGGAAATGAATTTTTTACCAAAACGAACATACGGACCATAGCGGCCTACATTCGCTTCTACTTCTTCTCCTTTATATACCCCCAACTTCCTCGGAAGTTCGAAAAGCGCCATGGCTTCTTCAAAGGTTATGGTCGTAATGGATTGCTCCGGTAGCAAACTTGCAAATTGCGGCTTCTCCTCTTCTTCGACCGTTCCAATTTGAACCATGGGTCCAAACCTTCCTAGTCTCGCGGATACTTGTCGCCCTGATTTTGGATCCGTGCCCAAAACGCGTTCCCCACTGGCGCGTTCCGCATTCTCTTCCACATCAAGAACATTGGGATGGAAATCACGATAAAACTCATCCATCATTTTTTTCCAGTCCTCGGTCCCTTCGGCAATCTCATCAAAGTTTTCTTCCACCCGGGCCGTAAAATTATAATCCAATATGTTGGTGAAGTGGCTAACCAAGAAATCATTCACGATCATCCCAATATCCGTGGGCACCATTTTTCCCTTATCAGAGCCCACCATTTCGGATAGTTGTTTGTCTAGTATTTTTCCGTCTGCTAAAGTGAGTTGGGCGTATTTGCGCTCAGTTCCCTCCACGGTTCCTTTTTCAACATAACCTCGATTTTGAATCGTAGATATGGTCGGAGCGTAGGTAGACGGTCTCCCAATACCGAGCTCTTCCAATTTTTTCACCAAAGAAGCTTCTGTATATCGATATGGTGGACGAGAGAAACGTTCTGTTGCAGTGATGAATTGATTGAACACTTCGTCCCCAACCTGCATGGCTGGCAGGATACCTTCTTGCTCATCAGCAATATCTTCATCATCAGTCCCTTCCAAATATACTTTTAGGAACCCATCGAATTTGACCATTTCCCCGTTGGCTATGAAAGATTCCTCATGACTTTCGGTTTGTATGCGCACATTGGTTTTCTCCAGCTGCGCATCACTCATTTGGGAAGCCAGGGTACGTTTCCAAATTAGTTCGTACAATCTGGATTGGTCTCTTTCCAAGGAAGGAGACTGTAATTTCATATCGGTAGGGCGTATGGCCTCGTGCGCTTCTTGAGCCCCTTTGGATTTCCCGGTATAATTCCGTGTTTGGCTATAACTTTCCCCGTAATTCTGTACAATGGCATCCTTGGCCGCTTGAAGGGCTTCATTGGATAAATTGACACTATCGGTACGCATGTAGGTAATCAAACCGGCTTCATACAACCGTTGTGCTACCTGCATAGTGCGGCTCACTGAAAAATATAGTTTTCGGGAAGCTTCCTGTTGTAGGGTAGATGTCGTAAAGGGTGCCGCTGGAGATTTCTTTGCTGGTTTTTTATCCAGACTCCCTACGGTAAACTTGGCGCCAAGATTCTGCTTTAAGAATGCTTCTGCCGCCGCTTTATCCGAAAAAGTTTTCCCAAGTTTGGCGGTAAACCCATTTCCGTTAGCCGTCTTGAATTCGGCTTTGATACGAAAAGAAGGCTTGGGTGTAAAGGCTTCAATTTCCCGTTCACGTTCTACTATCAAACGAACCGCTACGGATTGTACGCGACCAGCGGACAATCCAGGTTTTATTTTTTTCCAAAGCACTGGTGACAGTTCATACCCCACCAGACGGTCCAACACCCTGCGGGCTTGCTGCGCGTTGACCAAATCGTAATTGATTTCGCGCGGATTGCTTATCGCTTTTTGAATGGCCGATTTGGTAATGGAGTTAAAAACGATTCGTTTGGTTTTGGATTTATCCAATTTCAACTCTTCGGCCAAATGCCACGAGATGGCTTCTCCTTCTCTGTCTTCATCACTGGCCAACCAAATCACTTCTGCTTTTTGAGCGAGGTCTTTCAATTTTTTGACCAAAGCCTTTTTCTCTTTGTCTACAATATATTTTGGTGTAAATCCATTGTCAACGTCAACGCCCAATTCTTTGGACGGGAGGTCAGCAATATGCCCAAAACTAGATTCCACTTGATAATCCTTCCCCAGAAAACGCTCAATGGTTTTGGCTTTTGCAGGGGACTCAACAATCACTAAATTCTTTGGCATTCCTTTGGCTTTGAGCACACAAAAGTATGGCAATTTTTCGATTTCGATATTTGGTAATCTTAGGTAGAGCAAAAAAAATCCCGCAAAAAGCGGGATTCAATTTATTTTGTTTAACGTCTTAATTCAGCCGAATTTGACTCAATAAGCGGATGCCATCTTCAATATATTCGTATTGATAGAGCACCTCATCCCCTACCATTATCAGATGCGATTCCAACGGAATCACGTCAAACGTAACGATATCCTTAAAATGATTTAGTGGGGTCAATTCATTGATATTGGTTTTATCGTAGACCTTAAGCCCCGAAGCACCATCGCATATAAAAAGTCTGTTTTCGCGTATTCCCAAGCCGTAGGGTTCATCCATGGGATAGGTAATCGCGAGCTCGGGAGCTTCAATGGTTGAAATGTCAACAATATAGAGCCCGCTTTCGGTAGCCCCGCAATTGTTGCCTCCTCTAAGGGTCACATAGGCGTAATCGCCATCCACCACAACGGGGTCACAAGCGGTACCATGTTGAAATTCGGATACCAAAGTAGGTATGGCCGGATTTGTGATATCATAAATGTACATCCCGCGCATGCTGCCCAAGAAAAGATGGTTGCCTCTATTGAAAATGGTTTCGATATCGAAGCCGGCAAATACATCATCCAAGTCTTGTGGGTTGGCCAAATCAGAGATGCCAAAAACGTTGATGTTGTGACTGTCCACGGCATATAAATACTCCCCAACAATTTTAAATCGTGCCAGAGAACCTCCTTCGCCCGTTCCGGAATCGTTAAACGTTTCCGCCACAGCAATACCGTCATCAAAGCGCTGTTGTTCTACCTCTTCAATCAACCTACGCTCACTTTGGATGTCCCATCCAACCAATATTTCGTTTTCATAATCGTACGATTCATATTCAATGATATCCACTTCAAAAGGGTATACAACCCCTTCTGGAAGTACGTCCACCAATCGGTTTACTTGTTGAATATTGTTGATATCCGAAATGTCAAGTACCACCAAATCGGAAAGACTGTCCGCATAGAGATAGTTGTTTTTAACGGATATGTCCACATTGCCTGGAATTTCAATAAAGGCAATACGAATGGGTTGAGCAGGATTTGCATTGTCGATAACGTGTACGCCCTTGCTTTTGTCATTAATAAAGATATAATCGGCATAGGCATATACTTTGCCCGATTCATCAATAGGTTTGGGTGGAATCACCTCTACGCTTGCCGCAAAATCAGCCTTGCTCATGATGATAGGACGAGCCACTTGGTACTCCGCATAGTCGCCATCGTCTTCATTGTTGTCACAAGCAACAAAAGCCAGTGCAGCTATGGAAAGTAGAACGAGAATTTTCTTTTTCATTGTTTAAGTTTTTTGGGTGAATTGTATTGTTTAGATAGAAAAGATTAAACAAAGTTGCGTCTTGAACTCTTAAATGTCCATGTTAAAATCAAAGGGACGCAACAATACCTATTTACCACAATTTTGTATTTTACGGCCCTCTTCTAAACAACAACTACTATCGTTTCTATAAAAAACACCCTGAAAAGTAATTCTGGGTACTAAAATTATTGACAACATTAAAGCGAGCACTATTGAGCCTTTCTAAAACCCTTCGGAAACGATACAAAAAAACCATCTGGAAAAGTCTACGATTCTTTAAAAAGGAAGTTACGGTTTCCACCCTTCAAGGGGTCTTTACCTTGCCGGCGGGTTCCAAAGACCCGATTTCAAAGTCACTTTACGTCAACAAGAATTATGAGTTTGGCTTCTTTCAGAAAGTAACGGCATTTTTACAAGAGGCAGGGTATTTCACGAAAGGTGAAGGTGTTATTGTGGACGTCGGCGCGAATAATGGGGTCATTTCGATTGGCGCACTGAACGCTGGCGAGGTAAAAAGTGCTATCGCTATTGAGCCGGACCTGAATAATTTTGCGGCGCTCGAGCGGAACATCAAACAAAATCAGTTGGAGCATGCTTTCCAAACCTTGAACTATGCTGTTTCCGATAATGAATCTATCTTGCAGCTGGAAATCAGTACTTCCAATTTGGGAGACCATCGTATCCATAAAAAAACCTCGGTCAAAGATTTGTTCAAGGAATCCAAAAGAGAAGTAGTTGATATCAAGAGCAACACTTTGGACAATCTGCTAAAGGGTATTGACCCTAAAACCATTTCGTTTATTTGGATTGATGTCCAAGGACATGAAGGCTATGTTTTTCAAGGAGCGGCCAATACCTTATCAAAAGGTATTCCTGTTGTTTCAGAAGTTTGGCCGTACGGTTTGAAACGGTCTGGTATGAACAACCAACAATTTTGCGAGATTGTCGAAAAGTACTGGTCCAGCTATTGGGTACTTCGCAAAAACGATTTTGTGCAGTATCCTATCCGACAGTTCAATGCGTTTTTGGAAGAGCTCGGTGAACAAGGAGATTTCGACAATGTAATTTTCACTCCCTAAGATAATGCTCCCCCTTGTCCTCTTAAGAGTTTTGGGATATTAAATTAAACCTAACTTTCCCTGCCAAAATGTCACATTTCTAGATTATGCACTATCTTTGCCCTTGCTTAAGACAAGATGGTGAACGATAACGAAAACATTGAGAAAGTTATAGACGAAGGACGGCAGGGTTCTGCCCTTACTTTGGAGGATGTTCAAGTGAATACCCGCAAACTTTATATTGAAAGTTATGGGTGCCAAATGAACTTCTCCGACAGTGAGATTGTGGCTTCCATTCTTTCCAAAGAAGGTTTCAATACCACCCAACAAATGGAAGAGGCCGATTTGGTGTTGGTCAACACTTGCTCTATTCGCGAAAAAGCGGAAACTACCGTTCGCAAACGTTTGGAAAAGTTCAATGCCGTCAAAAAAATAAACCCCAATATGAAGGTGGGCGTGTTGGGTTGTATGGCAGAACGCTTGAAAAGCAAATTTCTGGAAGAAGAGAAAATCGTGGACATGGTCGTGGGACCAGATGCCTACAAGGATTTACCCAATCTTATCCAAGAAATTGATGAGGGCCGTAGTGCGATGAACGTTATCCTATCCAAAGATGAAACGTACGGGGATGTAGCCCCTGTACGACTGAATTCCAATGGAGTCACCGCCTTTGTATCCATCACAAGAGGTTGCGATAACATGTGTACGTTTTGCGTAGTGCCTTTTACCCGAGGCCGTGAGCGTAGTCGCGACCCACAATCCATCATTGAAGAAGTCAACGATTTGTGGGACAGAGGCTTTCGCGAAGTAACCCTTTTGGGTCAAAATGTAGACAGCTATCTGTGGTATGGCGGCGGTCTGAAAAAGGACTTTAGAAGGGCTTCCGAAATGCAAAAGGCGACTTCCGTGAACTTCTCCAAGTTACTGCACCTAGTCGCGTTGGCCCAACCCAAAATGCGTATCCGTTTCTCTACCTCCAATCCCCAAGACATGACCTTGGATGTGATTGAAACCATGGCGCAACATGAGAATATTTGCAAGTATATCCATTTGCCTGTGCAAAGTGGTAGCGACCGCATCTTAAAAGCCATGAACCGCTTGCACACCAGAGAAGAATATTTTGAATTGATTGATGATATCAAACGTATTCTTCCTGAATGTGCCATTAGCCAAGATATGATTACAGGTTTCCCAACGGAAACCGAGGAAGACCACCAAGACACACTCACACTCATGGAGTATGTGAAATATGATTTCGGATTCATGTTCGCCTATTCCGAAAGACCCGGCACCCCGGCGGCCCGAAAACTGGAAGATGACATACCGGCTGATGTCAAAAAAAGAAGGTTGCGCGAAATCATCGACCTGCAACAAAAGCATGGTCTGTACCGTACGCAACAACATCTGGGGAAAGTAGAAGAAGTTTTGATTGAAGGGTCCTCTAAAAAATCCGATGCGCATTGGATGGGACGCAACTCGCAAAACACCGTAGTGGTCTTTCCAAAGGAGCAGTACCAGAAAGGCGATTTCGTTAACGTAAAAATCAATGACTGCACCTCCGCCACACTTATTGGCGAAGCGGTCGGGTTTTCAAAGAACAACTAGTCCATGGAAAGTGTTCAATCCATAAAACAGCGTTTTGAACTTATCGGAAACGATGTTAAACTGAATCGCGCCCTTGAAAAAGCCATTCAGGTAGCCCCGACAGACATTTCCGTATTGGTTACTGGTGAAAGTGGGGTCGGTAAGGAATCGATTCCCAAAATCATTCATGCGCTGTCGCATCGCAAGCACGCCAAATATATCGCCGTAAACTGCGGTGCCATACCCGAAGGCACCATTGACAGTGAACTTTTTGGGCACGAAAAAGGTGCTTTTACAGGAGCAACCCAAACCCGAAGCGGCTATTTCGAAGTAGCCGATGGCGGCACCATCTTTTTGGATGAAGTGGGGGAACTTCCCCTGACCACCCAGGTACGTCTTCTTCGTGTTTTGGAAAACGGGGAATTCCTGAAAGTGGGAAGTTCACAAGTACAGAAGACCAATGTTCGTATTGTAGCAGCGACCAATGTGAATATGTTTGAGGCCATCGAAAAGGAAAAATTCCGAGAAGACCTCTACTATCGCTTAAGCACGGTTGAAATCAACATCCCGCCCCTGCGGGATAGGCAACAGGACATTCATCTGTTGTTTCGCAAATTCGCTTCAGACTTTGGGCAGAAATACAAAATGCCAACGATTCGTTTAGAGGATTCTGCCATTGCCCTACTCCTAAAATACCGTTGGCCTGGAAACATTAGGCAATTGCGCAATATTGCCGAACAGGTATCGGTACTTGAAGAAAACCGGAGTATTTCAGGGGCTACTTTGGCGAGCTATTTGCCCAATATGCAGAATACCAATCTTCCGGCCGTAATTGGCCATTCCAAAAAAGAAGGGGATTTTAGCTCAGAACGCGAAATTCTCTACAAGGTGTTGTTCGATATGAAAGGGGACTTGAACGACCTGAAAAAACTGACCTTGGAATTGCTCAATAATAACGATACCTCCAAGGTGCAAGAGGAGAATCAAAACCTCATCCAAAAAATATATGGAGCGGAAGAAACCACCGCTTCCCATGAAGAAGAAATCTCGGCAGAAGTATTACACTTGCCGCAACCTATCGTTGAAACAGCTCCAACCGCTATCCCAGTAAATAAGGAAGACCGATATCATTTCGCGGAAGAAATCCAAGAAGAAGAGACCCTTTCCCTTCAAGAAAAAGAGATTGAACTCATCAAAAAATCCTTGGAGCGCAATCGCGGAAAACGAAAAGCGGCGGCCACCGAGTTGGGTATTTCCGAACGTACCCTCTATAGAAAAATAAAACAGTACGATTTATAAGTCGCAAGAATTCTTAAATTGCAAGGATGGGGAGAAAGCAAGTGATTTTAGGGTTTTTATGGGTACTATTGTCGAGCTGCGGAGCATACAATTTTTCAGGAGCGGACATTGGTACGGCTGAGAGCTTTCAGGTGAACTTTTTTCAAAACTATGCGGACCAAAATCCCGGTTCGACCATTGTCCCAGGACTAGACCGTGACTTTACTTTGGCCCTTCAGGATTTGATAAACAATTTAACTAGTTTATCCCTTACAGGGAGCAACGGCGACTTGGTTTACGAAGGCGAAATCGTGGAATATCGGGTTACGCCAATGACGGCAACCGCCGACCAACGAACGGCCCAAAACCGATTGACCATGAGCGTGAATGTGCGCTTTTTCAATACAACCAAAGAAGAGGTAGACTTCGAAAAACGGTTTTCATTCTTTTTTGATTTTGATGCGACAGCTTCCTTAACCACAGTGCAAGCACAAGCACATGAGGAAATTTTTGAAAGGATAACCCAAGATATCTTCAACGCTTCGTTGGGGAATTGGTAGCAATAATGAACGTAGCGGATTTTCTGAACATATTGCAAAAATCGAACACGATTCTTTCACCCCAACAAACCCGGGAGTTGGAAGATATCGTGAATGAATACCCCTATTTTCAAGCCTCAAGGGCACTCTATTTGAAAGGGCTCAAAAACTTGGACAGTTACAAATACAACGATGTACTAAAAGTGACGGCCGCCTACACTTCGGACCGTGAAGTACTTTTCGATTATATTACTTCCCAACACTTTGTGCAAAACCATATTGCAGACACCCTTAGCGGACGATCTCAAAAATTGGAGGAACAGGATATTGTTTCCGAGGCGGTAGAGCCCAATCCAGAAACGGAGGTCATGTTGGGCGAACCCGAAGAAGCACCCTATCCACAAAACATTGACCACGCGGAACAAATCCTTGACCCTCAGCTATTCGCTTCAAAAGAACCCAAACCAGCAGAAGAAAGTACACAAGACGTAGCGTCTAGTACCGAACAAGAATCACAAGATGACGAACCGCTCCCCAAAACCAGTGGGTTCGAAAAACATTCCTTTTCAGAATGGTTAGCCCTGACCAGTACTTCAAAAACAGTGGAGATAGCCCCTGAAAAGCAAGAACTGGTCAAAAAAAGAAAGTTTGAGTTGTTGGACAAGTTCATTGAAGAAAATCCAAAAATTGTCCCCAAAGACAAAACCGAAACTAAAATCGACATCAAATATTCGGTAAAAATGGACAAAAGTGAGCTCATGACCGAAACCTTGTCCAAAGTTTACCTCGAACAAAAAAAGTATAAAAAAGCCATTCAAGCCTTTAAGATATTGAGTTTGAAATATCCAGAAAAAAGTAGTTTCTTTGCGGACCAAATTCAAGCAGTGAAAAAACTGCAAAAAAATAAGGACAAGTAATACCTATGGGAACGTTTACGATTTTTTTAATTCTCATCATAATAGTTTGTTTGCTGTTGATGTTGGTCATTATGGTTCAAAATCCTAAAGGAGGAGGATTGTCTTCTTCATTTGGAGGTGGAGGCAACCAAGTAGTGGGAGGTGTCAAAAAAACAGGTGACTTTTTGGATAAAAGTACATGGACCTTGGCAACCTTGCTCATCGTATTGATATTGCTTTCGAATGTAGCGCTAAAAGGTAATTTCGGTCAAGCCGATTCCAAGTTGTTGAATGGTGATGATATCGAAAATACCGTTCCTGAAATGTTACCCGGTGAACCAGCCGAAGTACCTCCGTCAGAAGGAACTTCCAATCCTGCAGACACCATTCAGTAGTTACCGAAAATGACAAAAAAATAATGAAATGCCAGCTTGAATGACAAGCTGGCATTTTTGTTTTAACAGTTTGGCAGTTTTTTAGCAAATGGCATAATTTCTGTCCTTCCAATCACGAATTTTTAAAATAAATACCTAAAAATTAAAAATATGGCTAAAGTAAACATCAAACCCTTGGCGGACAGGGTACTTATCGAGCCTATGGCGGCCGAGACCAAAACCGCTTCCGGTATCATTATCCCTGATACGGCCAAAGAGAAACCTCAAAAAGGAAAAGTAGTGGCCGTGGGCCCTGGAACCAAAGATGAGGCGCTTACCGTGAAAGTAGGTGATACCGTTCTTTATGGGAAATATGCCGGTACAGAGCTAAAATTGGAAGGTACCGACTATTTGATGATGCGCGAGAGTGACATTTTAGCAATTGTATAATTAAAAAAATCAACTAAAAATGGCAAAAGACATACAGTTTGACATTGATGCACGCGATGGCCTAAAAAAAGGTGTGGATGCATTGGCAAACGCAGTAAAGGTAACTTTAGGACCTAAAGGTAGAAACGTAATCATCAGCAAATCCTTTGGAGCACCCCAAGTAACCAAGGACGGGGTAACCGTTGCAAAAGAAATCGAATTGGAGAACGCCCTTGAAAACATGGGGGCACAAATGGTGAAAGAAGTAGCTTCCAAAACCAATGATTTGGCCGGAGACGGTACCACTACCGCAACCGTTTTGGCACAGGCTATCGTAAAAGAAGGTTTGAAAAATGTTGCAGCCGGAGCCAATCCAATGGATTTGAAAAGAGGTATTGACAAAGCAGTTGAAGCTATCGTAGCCAACTTGGCAAAGCAATCCAAAAAAGTTGGAGATTCTTCAGAAAAAATCAAGCAAGTTGCCGCAATTTCTGCTAACAATGATGGTACCATCGGTGACCTGATTGCACAAGCATTCGATAAAGTTGGTAAAGAAGGTGTAATCACTGTAGAAGAAGCTAAAGGAACCGATACTTACGTTGACGTTGTGGAAGGAATGCAGTTTGACCGTGGATACCTATCCCCATACTTCGTTACCGATTCAGAGAAAATGATTGCCGATTTGGACAATCCTTACATTTTGTTGTTCGACAAGAAAATCTCTGCCATGAAAGATTTGTTACCTGTTCTAGAACCTGTAGCGCAATCTGGGAAGCCTTTGTTGATTATTGCTGAGGATGTTGACGGAGAAGCGTTGGCAACTTTGGTAGTAAACAAATTGAGAGGTTCTTTAAAAATCGCCGCAGTTAAAGCACCAGGTTTTGGAGATAGAAGAAAAGCCATGTTGGAAGACATTGCTATTTTGACTAACGGAACCGTGATTTCAGAAGAAAGAGGTTTCTCTTTGGAGACCGCTACCGTTGATATGCTGGGAACTTGCGAAAAAGTAACCATCGACAAAGACAACACTACTTTGGTTAACGGTTCTGGTGCCGCGAAAAATATCAAGACACGCGTAAACCAAATCAAATCCCAAATCGAAACCACTACTTCGGATTATGACAAGGAAAAACTTCAAGAACGTTTGGCCAAATTGGCCGGCGGGGTAGCAGTACTTTATGTAGGTGCACCTTCTGAAGTGGAAATGAAGGAGAAAAAAGACCGCGTGGACGATGCCCTTCATGCTACTAGAGCCGCAGTTGAAGAAGGTATCGTAGCTGGTGGTGGTGTGGCTTTGGTGCGAACCAAAGCAAGCTTGTCAAAAGTTGAAACGGTAAATGCCGACGAAGAAACCGGATTGCAAATCGTAGCCCGGGCGATTGAATCCCCTTTGCGTACAATCGTTGAAAATGCTGGTGGAGAAGGTTCCGTTGTGGTTTCAAAAGTATTGGAAGGAAAAGGAGATTTCGGATACGATGCCAAGTCTGACCAGTATGTTGAAATGATGAAGGAGGGAATCATTGACCCCAAGAAAGTAACCCGTGTTGCTTTGGAAAATGCTGCTTCCGTATCTGGTATGATTTTGACTACCGAATGTGCCTTGACCGACATCAAAGAAGATGCTCCGGCAATGCCTCCAATGGGCGGTGGCGGAATGCCAGGCATGATGTAATCAGTCATTGCTATTAATATAATAAGAGAACGCCCGTGAAAAATTCACGGGCGTTTTTATATCAAAATGTTCTGGCAACATCTTTCTTTTCAAATTTGCCGTTTGTATTTTCCCCAATGCCCTCCGTCTAATAGTTTCCTACAGTGAATTTTAATTGGCTAATTTTTAGTAAAATTCCTTTTCAATGAAGCTTTTAAGACAAGTTGCACCGGTTATAGTTTTGATTTTGGCCATCTTGTTCATCTCCAACTCCCCAAAAAAACAAAAGGCGCAACCCATTGTGGTCATGGCCTATTATGTACCAGAAAAGGAGTATCGCCCAGACCTTCTACCACTGGACCAATTGACCCATATTATTTTTTCTTTTACACATGTGATTGATGGGGAGATGAAATTCCAGAATGCGGAAAACAAGAAAAAACTAGAACAGTTGGTAGCGCAACGCGAAAAATACCCGCATCTAAAAGTGATGATTGCTTGCGGAGGATGGGGCGCTGATGGTTTCTCTGATATGGCCTCCACTGCGGAAAACAGAAAAAAGTTCATCGAAAGTGTAATTGCTTTCAACAAGCAATTTAAGTTGGATGGGGTGGATATTGACTGGGAATACCCGGCCATCCCTGCCGCTGGCACGGGGGCTCGACCTGAAGACAAACAGAACTTTACACTACTTATGCAGGAACTACGTGCAGCGCTCAATACGCTGGACCGAAAGCAAATTCTCACTTTTGCCTCTGCTGGATGGAAACGCTACTACAAAAACATTGAACTGGAAAACGTAATGAAGGTGGTAGATTACATGAACATCATGACCTATGATCAAGTGGGCTCCTCCTCCCCATTTACAGGACATCATACCCCTTTGGGCTACATAGCGGAAGGGGATATTGCAGATACCCCTGCGGCAGAATTCATCAATGCATATCGAAAATCCAAACAATATGACGACAGGGATTATGGTCCAAGGTCGGCTGAAAAAATTGTTCAATTTTGCCTCGACCAAGGAATAAAGCCCGAACAACTCGTAATTGGTGCCGCATTCTATGGACGGGCTTGGAAGGGTGTTCTACCAAAAAACAATGGTCTCTACGAAAAAAACTCGGGAGCCCATATTGGGTGGAGTACGTACCATCAAATCCGAAAGGAATTTGAATCAGATGAGGCCTATAAAAGATATTGGGATTCCATAGCCAAGGCTCCTTATCTCTACAATGCCAAAGACAGTATTTTTATCAGTTACGATGATTCCGTATCCGTTCGGTTAAAAACAGAATATGCCCTGAACAAAAAACTAGGGGGTATTATGTTTTGGCAATTGGGAAACGACACCAAAGACGAAAACAGTCTTTTAAAGTCGATTTATAATGCTTCTATCAAAAATTGAAACAATCTTCTTATGTGCTAAAACAACATCCAAAATGCCATCACCAACATGATGGCATTTTCAATGAATGTGGCCTCTGTCATCGGCAAATTCAGCGCCGTCCCCAGACAAGCACAACGGATACTTTTTTTATCCAATAAGGTTTTAGTCACCCCAACCGTTGTGATGCCCAATATCAAAACGGTAATCCAAAGGGCAAGCGTTACTTCAAAGCGCATTAAAAAGCAGATTCCTAGTGCTAGCTCCAAAAATGGATACACCCATCCATATAAGGGAATGATTTTAGCCAAAGGGTCGTACATTTTAAAACTTTCAGGAAAGCCCTTTAAATCCAAAAACTTGAAAAAGCTAAAAACCACATAAAACAAACCCATAAAGTCCATCATGGCGTTTTGGATATTCCAAGCTTTGAAATTCAATAAAAAAGCTGCGCCGAAGAGGTATGCAAAAATGAGGAACAACGGTTTTAGCTGCCGCCATTTTGATGTTTCCTTGGCATCCTTGGCTTCAGAAGTCATCGCATCATTTACCGCAATGGTATACTTGGATGGCAGAACCTCTGAAAGTGAATCCAAAGGAATATCATGTTGCATCTTCAACCTACCTTCACCCTTATCCAAATCGATAGCTACGTTTTCCACACCATCAACCTGTCCCAATTTTCCTTGAACAGAAGCAACGCATCCCTGGCAAGTCATTCCCGTAATAGTATAGGTGCGTTCCATCAATGCTTTCTATGATGTTCGTTGTTCGGGTCGCGGTACTTACAGCAAGGATTAATTTTATCATAAGCCTCCTGCGGGGCCTTTAATTCCCTAGTATCATGCCCAACACTTGCGACGGCAGACTTAATTTCCATGGCATTGGTCTTGTTTTCATCAATAACAAGTGATAACTCATGTGTTGGTATGTCCCAAGCCGCAAACTTTACCCCTTTTACTTTCAGAGCTGCTTTTTCAATACGCGTTTTGCACATTTCGCATACCCCCTCTACTTCAAAGGTCAATTTTTTGTTCTTCTCTTGAGCAGCCAGCCCAACAGATAAAAGCATCAAGGCCAAAATCAAAAAATAATGTTTCATGTTCGAAAATTAATAGGTTTTTATGTTTTAAAGCGAAAACCCACGTAAACCATTTGCCCCAAAATGGGTGCAAACACTATTGTGGTGTCAAAATTTGTTCCAAAAGGATCGTTCGCCCCAAGTATTGGATTGCTTTGGCGCGTACCGGTGAGATTCTCCCCTCCGATATAGACCTCGAAAGTTTTTGAAAACACCTTGGTTACTTGGGCATTCATCAAACTATAGCCTTCCGCAAAATCCCCTAGTTGGAACTCCACGGGATTGGCCACCGTACTTGGTAAACGTTGCCTGCCCAAAATGTTCAAGGTATAATCAAAACGCCATTGCGCACCATTTTCCTTCGGTTCAGTATTGTACCCTAAGTTGGCAAAATACCGGTGTCGCGCTTGCAGCGGTTTTTGTAACTGCCCGGTTTGATAGGTCGTTTGCACATCGTAGTACTTGTACGCCATACGAAGTTCGACATTGGGAACAACTTCATGGTTTATTTCCACTTGAAGACTATTTGCAAAACTATCTCCCTCTAGGTTCGAAAACCGCACTTCTCTCGGATTTTCCCAATCAACCACTACTTGGTTCTCAAAATCCGTGCGGTAAAAATCAACGGATAAAGACCCGGGACGATTCCAAAGCGAAAACCGTTGCAAAAAGCCAAAACCAAAATTCAGGGCCTTTTCGGCATCGAATCCATAAATATTGCCACCATTTCCATTGAGTACCAAATTTCGGGAAGAGCCAAACAACCGCTGGTTTTCGGCAAAAATGTTCGCTGCTCGCCTTCCCAGTCCGAAAGAACCGCGTAGGCTTGCTTTTTCCCACGGGGTGTACCGTACGTGAAGTCGCGGGGTGAAAAACGTCCCCAATCGATTATGGGTATCCAAACGCGCACCAGCAGTTAGGCTCAATCTTTCCAAATTGGTGTAGCTGTATTCAAAAAACGCACCCACTGAACGATCCGCACGGTTGAACAATTCCGTATTCACCTGTTCATCATAACGGTCATATGCAAAGTCGATTCCGGCTTTGAACTTGTTTTGGGTGCTCCCAATAATTGAACTGAACAATAGATTGGAGTACACGCTTTTATGGTCAATATTGTATTGATTCAACCCATAATAGGACTCTTGCGAATGGTAACTATAAGAGGCTTGGAAACCAAAGCTCTGAAAGGGTAGCTCCGGAAACACATAGCCCAATTTTACCGAGCCATCAAAACGCTGGGTATCAATTTCACTGCCCCAAGCGTTGGTGGTAAACCTATCCGTATCAGGATTAAACCCGGTCTCCCCCAACTGCTTCTCATCATTCAAGAAGCGAACATTGATGAAACTTACCCAACCTTTTTCTGGATTTTGATATTGCCATCTATTGGAAATATTGATTTGATTTGCCAAGGGATTATCCAAAAATCCATCATCGTTGTTGTCCACTTCCACATCCCTTCGGTTACCGTGGATATAAAGGCCGGTGCTCCAGCGCTGTGACAATTGGGTATTCAAATGGGTATTTAGTTCCAAGCGGCCATTCAAGTTGGCATAGCCGTTCACGAACCAAGGAACATCCGTCATGGGTTTGTGAAGTTCGGTATTGATTTGCCCGGAGATGCTTTCATACCCATTGACCACACTGCCGGCCCCTTTGGTGATTTGAATACTCTCCACCCAAGTGCCCGGGGTATAGGTTAATCCGAAAGCCTGAGATGCCCCACGCACCATTGGAATGTTCTCTTGGGTGATGAGCAAATATGGACTGGTCAATCCCAACATTTGTATTTGCCGTGTCCCCGTTAAAGCATCATTGAAATTGACATCAATAGCCGGATTGGTTTCAAAACTTTCGGAAAGATTGCAGCAAGCTGCTTTAAGCAGTTCGGCACTGTTGATCGTGACCACATTTTGAGCCGAAAACCGTGCTTTTTCCACGGCTTCTTTCTTTTGTTCTACGACAACTTCATCCAACTCGTTCGTAGGTTGCAACCAATGGCGAATCGGTTTCAATGTTTCAACGATCAACGTATCTGACCGGAAACCCACAAAACTTATGACCAACGTATTGTATTGGTCATCGTAAGGTATTGAAAAGGTTCCATCAACACTAGTAATGGTTCCAATGACTGAATTGAGCCAGTACACATTGGCCCCAGACAACGGAATGTTTTTATTGTCAGGATTGGCTTCCATTACGGTCCCCTCAAGCTTTTGTTGAGCAGCAATGATAACGGGTAGCCAAAGAATTAATATTAGGAGTTTTTTCATGTAAATTGAATCTTTAATAATGCACAAAACACTATGCCCGAGCTCTTTTGAGTCGGGTTTCCAAATAAGATTCAATACATCAAATCAAGAATACTTGGTGCAAGACCTGAAAGTCCTTCGCCGGATTGGGCGGTGGATATTCTACATAGATAGGCTGCGCTTCAGAAAGCGGTTTTAAGCTATCTATATAAACACTAGCGTAAGTAAAAAGAAAGAGTTGTTGGCTCAAATCCAGCTCAAACCACTTGAGCGTTAAATCATCTTGGCCCTGTAACGTAAAAGATTCATCGTTACAACAAGACATTTTGGACATTGCCTCTGAAGCAGCATCTTCGAACGTACCACAAGAATCCGCGTGGGAAAACCAAGCTACATCCATAACCCGTCCCATACAAAGGTGTTTGTCTACCGTCCAGGAGATGGTAGAGGCTACCATCAAAATGGAAAGAAGAACAATCATTGCGTTTCGAAACACCTGCTTCATGCTACAAAGGTAAAAATTTCTTTCCTAACCCTTCCCATGATTAACATATGGGCAATCTTAGCAATGCCCATAAAGGTGCTGGAATTAACGATTTTTAAACAGTAAAAGCAGCAACTGGATAGTATCTTATGGAAAAAATTGGATGCCACGAATTTTACTTTTCACCGCTTTTTTCGCCAGTCATTTTGTTTTTTCGCAAGACCTTCAAAACCATTTTTTGAAGCATATCTATGCCAACTATTTTGAATTAAATCGGGAATCCGTCTTCGTTCATACCAATAAAACCCAATACCTTCCTGGAGAAACCGTTTGGTTTACGGCTCATTTTTACGATAGGCAAAACGACCTTCCCCTCTTGACAAATACAAATCTACATTGCTCGCTCTTCGATGCTGATGGACAAAAACTCACAACGGCGATACTCTCTGTTGATGATGGAATCGCTTCTGGAAATTTTGAACTTCCCAAAAACCTGAAAGGCCAAAAAATCTTTCTAAAAAGTGAAACAGCTTGGATGCAAAACTTTATCGAAGACGATTCTTCTTTAATTACGCTACAAATCGCACAAACGGAAGACACCGATATTGAGAACATTCAAAAAAACAGAAAAAAAGAAAGGATAACCCTTATGCCTGAGGGAGGGCACCTGGTCTCCAACACGCCGAATACGGTTGGCTTTATCATCCAGGGTAACGACCCTATATCGGACATAAGACTTTTGGAAGAACGCAAAAATGTCATCCTAAGTCGAATTGCTGCAAGCAACTCTGGCATCGGTAAATTTGAGTTCGTTCCTTCTTTGGATAAAAACTACTCGGTCGAAGTCAACTTCAGCGACGGTAGCGTGAAAAAAGTAATGCTTCCCAAAGCCAAACCACTTGGAGTGGCCTTGTCGACAAACAGTCTTTTTCCGGATAAAGTAGTATTGGACATTAAAACCAATACCTCCACATTGGAACAAATTGGCGGTCGCGATTATTTTGTCGCCATACATAGGGACGGCATTTTAGCGCTAAAAGTCCTTAAAATGAACCAAAACCAGCAATCACTGGCCATTCCAAAGAACAAACTTCGGTCTGGAATGAACATTATCACCATTTTTGACCATGACTTAAATCCCATTCTGGAACGCTTGGTTTTCAATGATGTCCAACTCAAAATTGCCAAGACAAGGGTGCAAAGCGAAAGAAAACAGACCACCAAAGATTCCATCCGTTTAAAAATTCAGTTGTATTCGAAAGCCCATCCCCAAGCGCGGATGAGTGTGTCCGTCTTACCCTTGGGCACTGCATCCATGAACCCAGAGCATTCTGTTCTGACCCAATTTTTGATTGCACCTTATCTGAAGAATTCACAAGCAGATTTCAAAAGGTATTTGGATAATCTGGAAGACCGGGTGATGCAATATCAATTGGACAATGTCCTACTAACACATGGTTGGAGTCGTTACGATTGGTCCAACATTTTCACTGCTGCTCCCGAAGTGCTTTTTGATATTAATCATGGTTTTTCGATTACAGGAAAAATAGAAAATCCAACATCTGTAAAAAACCCTGGGTTATTGCTGTATCAAAAATCTAATCCAAAAGTATATCAAACCAGTATAGTGGACGCTCAGTTTACCTTCGACAATGTTCTGATTAACAAAGATGAAGATATTAATATCACATTGCTCAACAAGAAAAACAAGACCCAAGAACCCCGTTTTTCGGCAAGGGTAGAACCCCTAAATTTCGAATTGGACGAATTGCTTTCTCAAGACTTTCTGAAAAGAGCCGCGCGATACACTGAAAACAGGGGTGAGGAAGAAATCGAACCAGAACAGATAAATCCGGCCAGCTTTTTTCTGGATGAAAACACTATTAGTTTAGAAGGGGTTACCGTAACCGAGGAGAAGGTTGAAGAAAAACTTGTTTTGAGACCTCGAGCCGCTACCGAAAGTATTTTTAAGGGTTTAAAAATAACTGAAGAAGAAGCGAAAGTAAGGCCCACCCTGAAACTTGTGCTTCAAAACTTAGGATACAGAGTTTGGCTTTCTCCATCAGGTGAAGGCGCCATATTGCCAAGAACAGCAAACCCAACCATTGGAGCACCTGTAATTGTGGTGGATGGTGTTGAAATGTACAATCCTTCAAGGAATATATCTAATCTACCCCCTGACCTTCTCACTTCGCATACTAGCGGATTTGATGAGATATATTATACCCACCAAGCGGTTGAAATGGGGAACCGTCCCGTAATCTACATCTATCGCAAATATGGTGCATCCGTGGGTGAAAAGCCAGAAGAGCGGTTTGCCAAATTTATTGCCAATGAAGGGTTTCAAAGCCCTTCGGAATATGTCAATCCAGAATATGTGTCCTATACCAATGACCGTTTTCAATCCCATGGCACGTTGCACTGGGCAAACCAGATAACCACAAATACCGATGGTGAAGCTTTATTGACTATCCCAATCCTACAGCAGTATGGGGCCTCCATTTACATTGAAGGAATCGCCCAAGACGGCAGTTTGATTTCTGAGGTCAAATCGGTAAGCTTTCAATAACTTTATCGACTTTTGACGTACATTTTTTACAGACTTCATGACAAATTTTGATAGTTTAAAAGAGCAGGTTTCACAAATCATTGAAAATAAAGAACTTAGTACAGATGAGCGTCTGAAAGCAATATGCGAAACCCTCAAAACCAACATATCCTACTATGATTGGGTAGGGTTTTATTTCAAGAATGGTGACAAGCAAGAGTTAAAATTAGGTCCTTACGCAGGTGCTCCCACAGACCACACTATTATTCCTTTTGGGAAAGGCATTTGTGGACAAGTCGCGGTAAGCAATGAAAATTTTGTTGTTCCAGACGTTAGCGCACAAGACAATTATATTGCTTGCAGTATTTCAGTAAAATCCGAGATTGTAGTACCCCTTTTTATCAATGGTGAAAACGTTGGGCAAATCGATATTGATTCTGAAACGCCTGACCCCTTTACCGAAGCGGACGAGCGCTTTTTGGAATTCGTAAACGAAGGCGTTGCCCAAATTCTTTAAAACTCATAGGCTATTGTTGATAACACGACCTGTATTTTGCTAACAAAAAAATTACATTTGTGGCCTTAAGAAACTGATTTTAAGACTCAAATGAACAGCGTCAAAAAAGCTCAAAGTGCCCTGGTTTCCGTTTTCCATAAGGACGGTTTGGAACCCATTGTAAAAAAACTCCACGAACTCAATATCTCTCTGTACTCAACTGGAGGAACCGAAAAATTCATCCGCGATTTGGGTATTCCTGTGGTACCTGTAGAAGAGGTAACTAGCTACCCTTCCATCTTAGGGGGGCGTGTGAAAACCTTGCACCCCAAAATTTTTGGCGGAATCCTAAACCGTCAAGAAGATAGCAGTGATGTGGCTCAAATGGCTGAATTTGAAATTCCGCAGTTGGATATTGTTATCGTAGATTTATATCCTTTCGAAAAAACCGTCGCCGGTGGAGCTTCTGAGCAAGAAATCATTGAAAAAATTGATATCGGTGGTATCTCTTTAATACGTGCTGCGGCCAAGAATTACAAAGACGTCATTTGTGTTTCATCCATGGAGGACTATAAGTCCTTCTTAAAGTTAATGACCGATGAAAAGGGCTCAACCAGTCTTGAGGACCGAAAGAAATTTGCGGCTAAGGCTTTTAATATATCCTCACACTACGATACGGCCATCTACAATTACTACAACCAACATGAAGAAGCGGTCCTAAAAATCAGTGAGCAAAACGGAAAAGTGCTTCGCTACGGAGAAAATCCGCATCAAAAAGGGTTCTTCTTCGGGGATTTCGAAGCCATGTTCACCAAATTGCACGGCAAGGAGCTTTCTTATAATAACCTTTTGGACGTAGACGCAGCAGTTAATTTGATGGAAGAGTTCAAAAGCGAGGCCCCCACTTTTGCCATCTTAAAGCACAACAACGCCTGTGGGCTTGCCACGCGAGATACCATTAAAGAGGCCTATGTTGACGCTTTGGCAGGAGATCCTGTTTCCGCTTTCGGTGGCATTTTGATTTCCAACACGGAAATCGACGCTCCTACCGCAGAAGAAATCCACAAGCTCTTTTGCGAAGTGGTCATTGCACCTTCTTTTACAGACGAAGCCTTGGGTATTCTCAAAGGCAAAAAGAACCGTATCCTTCTTGTGCAAAAGGAAGTTGACATGCCGAAAACGACCATTCGCACCTGTTTGAACGGGGCTTTGGTGCAAGAGAAAGACCTCAAAACCGATAGTGCGGAAGACTTGTCCAACGCCACAAAACGACATCCTTTAGGAGATGAAGTGGCGGATTTGCTCTTCGCATCAAAAATCTGCAAGCACACCAAGAGCAATACCATCGTTTTGGCCAAAAACAAACAGCTCTTGGCAAGTGGTACAGGACAAACATCACGCGTAGATGCCTTGAACCAAGCGGTCCATAAAGCCAACTCATTTGGATTCAAGTTAGAAGGAGCCGCAATGGCAAGCGATGCGTTCCTCCCCTTTCCAGACTGTGTTGAAATTGCACACAAAGCGGGTATTACTAGCGTTATTCAACCGGGCGGTTCCATAAAGGACCAATTGAGCATTGACTTTTGTGATGAAAACAACATGGCCATGGTAATGACTGGCACGCGGCATTTTAAGCATTAATTTTAGTACTTTAGCCGATAATTTTTAATCAACTTAAATAACTACCGGTTTTTATGGGATTCTTTGATTTCATGACCGAGGAGATTGCAATTGACCTCGGAACTGCGAATACCCTCATCATCCATTTGGACAAAGTTGTTGTAGACAGTCCTTCCATAGTAGCTCGTGATCGGGTCACTGGAAAAATTATCGCCGTGGGAAGGGAAGCCAATATGATGCAGGGAAAAACCCATGAAAATATCAAAACCATCCGACCACTAAAAGATGGGGTGATTGCGGATTTCGATGCTTCTGAAAAGATGATAAACATGTTCATCAAGAACATTCCAGCATTGAAAAAGAAGTGGTTTCCACCTGCCCTGCGTATGGTCATCTGTATTCCATCGGGTATCACAGAAGTAGAGATGCGTGCCGTACGAGAGTCCGCAGAACGCGTAAATGGCAAGGAGGTTTACCTCATTCATGAGCCCATGGCCGCTGCTATTGGGATTGGTCTGGATATCATGCAACCCAAAGGAAACATGATTGTGGACATTGGAGGGGGTACCACCGAAATTGCGGTTATCGCTTTGGGCGGAATCGTCTGCGACAAATCCGTGAAAATTGCAGGTGACGTGTTCACCAACGATATCATTTATTACATGCGTACCCAGCACAACCTTTATGTTGGGGAAAGTACCGCAGAAGCCATCAAAATCGAAATTGGTTCCGCTACTGAAGATTTAAAGTCCCCTCCAGAAGACAAGAGCATCCAAGGAAGGGATTTGCTCACGGGAAAACCAAAACAAGTACAAGTATCCTACCGGGAAATTGCCAAAGCACTTGACAAAAGTATCCTTCGTGTGGAAGATGCGGTTATGGAAACCCTGTCACAAACGCCACCTGAACTTGCTGCGGATATCTACAACACTGGAATTTATCTTGCTGGTGGAGGTTCTATGCTACGTGGTTTGGACCGAAGACTTTCGCAAAAAACGGACTTGCCCGTCTATATTGCCGAGGACCCTTTGAGAGCTGTTGTACGGGGAACCGGTATCGCACTAAAAAACCTGGAACGCTACAAAAGCATTCTCATCAAGTAATCGATTGGCATGGGATAACGTAGTGTCCGCCTAATCAAACCGCAGGATGCAGAGGATAATCAATTTTATCTTAAATAACCGAATCACGTTTTTGTATGCGTTGCTTTCGTTTATTGCTTTACTGCTCACCGTTCGTTCCCATTCCTACCACCAGTCTAAATTTTTTAATTCATCACGTTGGGTTTCTGGAAAAGTCTATGGAACCACCGCCAACATTGCGGGCTATTTTTCCTTGAAGGAAGAGAATCAAAAGTTGGCCGACGAGAACCAACGGCTTCGGAATTTATTGTTCAACACCCAAATAGGAACACAAAAGGTCTTGGATTCCAGTTTGCTTCCTTTTCAAGTTGCTCAGGCCAAAGTCATCAAAAACAGTTTTAGCGCTCCTCGAAATTACCTCACCATAAACAAGGGGGATAATGATGGGGTATCACAGGATATGGGCGTCATCACGTCCAAAGGGATTTTAGGCATTGTGGAGAATACATCGGGGCAATTTGCCACCGTGCAAAGTATTCTCAACACGAAATCGAGCATTAACGCCAAAATCAAAAACACGGATTACTTTGGTTCATTGGAGTGGGATGCTTCCGACCATACGGTGGTGCAACTAGTGGACATTCCGAGATTGGTACCCTTGGTTGTGGGAGATACTATTGTTACCGGGGCCATGTCCAGCATTTTCCCTGAGAACATTCCCATCGGGACCATCAAACGATATGACCTAAATGCCTCCAAAAGTTATTACAATATCGACGTGGCCTTGTTCAACGATATGGCCAATGTGCGTTGGGTCTACCTCGTTCAGAATCAAAACAAAGCAGAAATCGACCAATTAGAAGCGCAGACAGAAGATGAATAATCCAATTGTTTTAAATGCTTTTCGGTTCGTGCTTTTGCTTTTGGCGCAAGTACTGATTTTCAATGGGCTTAACTTTATGGGGACCATTAACCCTATGGTTTATGTGATTTTTTTGTATTGGTATCCCATCAAGGAAAATAGAGCCGTTTTTTTGTTGGTTGCTTTCCTATTGGGTTTGCTCATCGATGTTTTTTCAGATTCGCTAGCGCTACACACTTTGGCAATATTAACCGCCGCTTTTGCGCGTCCTTTTATCATGCGTTTTTGTTTCGGAGTGAATTACGAATTCCAAAACTTCACTTTCAAAAACACTACAAAGATTCAAAGAATCACCTATTTGGCTTTGTTGATCGTGTTGCATCACACAATTTTCTTTTGCTTTGAAATTTTAAGTTTCTCGCATATCCTGTTAATTTTGAAGAAAATCCTATCAACGAGCCTGCTTACAATATTTTTGTGCACCTTATTTAGCTCACTTTTCAGTCCCAAAACCGAATAAATTCAAGGTTGATTACGTTAGACTATTAAAGAACTCATTTTAATTCCTTAGATGAAAAAACTATTGCTCTCCTCGGTTGTGGTGCTCATCGGTTTCACTTTTATAAGTAGACTTACCTATTTGCAGCTTTTCAGCTTTAGCCCAAACCAAATTTTGGAGGACCCAGCAATCAAAAAAGTGTACGACTATCCAGAGCGTGGCTACATCTATGACCGGAATGGAGAACTAATGGTAGGAAACCAGGCGGCGTATGACGTTATGGTAATTCCCAGAGAGGTCAAACCTTTAGACACCTTGGAGTTTTGTAGCTTATTGGGAATTGACAAGACCACTTTTGTTTCCAAGATGAAAAAAGCGAGGATATACTCCCCTCGTCTACCTTCCGTATTGGTACCTCAACTTTCCAAAGCAGATTATGCACGCTTGCAAGAAAAAATGAGGCATTTTGAAGGCTTTTATATCCAGAAAAGGTCTTTGCGCTATTATGCCACGCGCAGCGCAGCGAATGTTCTGGGATACATTAGTGAGGTCAATGAGTGGGATTTGACCAACAACCCTTACTATGTAGCTGGCGAGCTTAAGGGAAGAACCGGAATTGAAAAACAGTACGAGGAAATCCTTCGGGGGCGAAAAGGGGTAAAACATATTCAAAAGGATCGCTTTAATCGAGACATCGGGCCGTACAAAAATGGAAAACTGGACACCCTGCCACAACAAGGAAAGGAAATCCATATTACGATCGACAAGGTGCTTCAGGAATACGGAGAGCGATTGATGCATGGCAAGCGAGGAGGTATTGTGGCCATTGAGCCGAAAAGCGGAGAAATTTTGACCATGATTTCAGGGCCAACCTATGACCCTGCCCTTTTGGTTGGACGAGAGCGTTCCAAGAATTACACCAAGCTACATTATGACTCCATCTCCAAACCCACCTGGGACCGGTCTATTTTGGCAGAGCCTTCCCCGGGTTCTCCTTTTAAAATCCTGAATGCCTTGGTAGCCATGCAAGAGGGCGTTATTCAACCCAGCACCACCTTTAGGTGTTACAATGGATTTTACGTGGGGAATACCAAAAGAGGGTGTCACTGTGGCGGAGGGATTCGCGACATGAATTCGGGCATTTACAAATCTTGCAATGCCTATTTCGCCGGAACCTTTCGAAAGATTTACAACAAGTTCCCCACAACCGATGAAGGCATGGATGTTTGGGAAAAACATATAAAGAGTTTTGGACTAGGTTCATATTTGGGTACCGATTTGCCCACCGGTCGACCTGGTCGTATTCCAGACAAGGCATATTACGACAAGGCGTATGGGGACAATCGCTGGGCCTCTTCTTTTATTATTTCGAACTCCATTGGCCAAGGCGAAGTTGCCGCTACTCCTTTACAACTGGCCAATATGACTGCTGCCGTTGCCAATAAGGGGCACTTTTTCACGCCTCATGTCATCAAAAATATTAGTGGGGGTACTGGAATCGATACAAAATATACGGAGCCGCGCTACACTACTATCGACCGCGCCCATTTCGAGCCTGTCATCCAAGGTATGGCCAATGTGTATAAATACGGTACGGCCCGTTGGTTGCAAATACCTGGTATCGATATTGCGGGAAAAACCGGTACGGTGGAGAACTTTGTCCGTATCGATGGAGAAAGGATGCAATTAACTGACCATTCAGTGTTTGTGGCCTTTGCCCCAGTGGAAAACCCAAAAATTGCTTTGGCCGTCTACATTGAAAATGGGTATTATGGAGCCCGCTACGCAGGCCATATTGCCTCTTTGCTTATTGAAAAATACATCAACGGTGAAATCACCCGAAAGGATTTGGAAAAAAGAATGTTGGAGAAAACGTTGGAGCATGAGTATGCCAAACCGTATAGCGGAGAACCTTTCAAGATAAACGAGTATGTCTGGTAGAGGACTGGTCAAACGTATTGACTGGCTTACAGTTACCCTCTTTCTTCTTTTGGTCATCGCTGGTTGGGTCAACATTTATTCTACGAGCATGACCGACCCCGATGCTTCACTTTTGGATTTTTCCACCCTATATGGCAAGCAATTGGTTTTTATCATTCTCGCCTTGGTTTTAGTGGTCTTGGTCCTCTTTGTGGAGGCTAATTTCTTCGAACGATTAGCTCCCATATTATATGTCGGCTCCATAGTGCTTTTGCTTGGGCTGTTTGTATTCGGAAAAACTATTGCGGGAGCCACTTCTTGGTATGACCTGGGTTTTTTCAATTTGCAACCCTCTGAACTTGCCAAGGTTACCACGGCATTGGCGTTGGCGAAGTATTTAAGTGATATTCAAACGGATATCAAAAACCGAAAACATCAGCTGTATGCGGTAATTATCATCCTTTTGCCTGCGTTGCTCATTTTACCGCAACCTGATCCCGGTAGTTCGTTGATTTATTTTTCACTTTTCTTCGTGCTTTTCAGAGAAGGTTTTCCACTATTTTATTTGGGCATCCTACTCTTTATGATCGTCCTATTCGCGACCACATTAATGTTTGGTACGGTTTGGATTGCCATAGCGCTCGCTATCCTTACCGTTTTGATTTTCGGATTTAAGAAAAAAGACGTCAATATCCCAATTCTACCATACGCAATTGCCATGGTAGTCGCCATATTGTTTTCCCTTTCGGTGAATTTCGTTTTTGAAAACGTATTTGAACAACGCCACCGTGATCGTTTTGTATTATGGCTTAGTCTTGAAAAAGATGAGCAAAAATTGGAAGAGATCAAAAAAACCATCGGATACAATACCTATCAATCCGAAAAGGCCATTGAGTCAGGAGGCTTTTTTGGAAAAGGATTTTTGGAAGGTACACGTACCAAAGGGGATTTTGTTCCCGCACAGCATACCGATTATATTTTTAGTTCCGTTGGAGAAGAATGGGGGTTTGTCGGCACTACCACTATAATTCTTTTGTTTTCCCTCTTTTTCCTTCGATTGATTTTTGTAGCCGAGCGACAAAAAAGTGATTTCAGTCGAATGTATGGCTACGGGGTAATTTCCATTTTACTAATACATTACTTTATCAATATAGGAATGGTTATCGGGCTATTGCCCACTATTGGAATACCCCTACCGTTCTTTAGCTATGGAGGTTCAGGCTTGTTGTTTTTTACCCTACTACTTTTTGTTTTCCTTAAACTGGATTCAAATCGCCTACGGGACGGACTTTAAAAACGCCATGGGTTGAGTTCTGTACCTTTTTCGAATTGGTCTTGCCAAGAAGTGCTTTTGCTTTCAAAAAAATTCAATCCTGTGAGGTTTTCTATCTCACTAACGGAAACGGCAAAATCTTGAAGGGGGCGATTGCTCTCTTTATTGGGCATGAGAAAGGCAATAAGAGCTTCCCCTTCTTCGCCATCACGATACATGATTTTATAGAACTGTTTAGGGACATCCACATCTTCTTCGCCAATTTCTTCTAGCCCTTTTTCAAGAATACCTCCCGTAATCACCACTAAATCGCCGTACTTTTTGCACCAATAGCGGGTTTTCTGTTCCAAACGATTCCAAACGCCTGCATTAAACTCCCTGTCTTGCGGACTAATGTTGCTGGTATAAAAGGTTTCGTTGTAGGCTTGTTCCAAAAAGCGTCGGTCACCCGCCGGGCAAAGGTGTCCTCGGTCATACCCAGAACCCTTGTAGTTTCTCCAATCCGCGGATTTCGATGACACCTTTGGGTCTTCGATAAAATAGGGACGCCTACGGTCATCCTGTGTCAACTGTTCTGGTTTCAGCACGTAAGCAACCCATTCAGCTTGTTCATACGCATCGCGATACGATAACATAAAGTATTGGTGCATTACGATTTCACCTTTGTGGGAAGGCCAGAATTCCTTTTCAGGAAGTATTTGGCTCGTTTTTTCTCCAGGGCTATAGGTTTCCGGCGTGTAAAAATTTTCGAATATCCAAAATCCTATAACGCAAATGATAAAAAGAATGGTCCCCCAAGTTCGCCGCTTCATGTGTGCAAGGAAGTGAAAAGGATGCACATTAAAAAGACGTATATATTTTTAAGGGTTACTTTTCGGCGTCGACCATAAAACGAATACCAATTGGGATATATAACATTATGCTTTGACAATCTATTTCAGTAAAAGGGGTGCTATTAGTGCGATTAGTTTCATTAGTTATTTTGTGTTTTAAGAACTTTTAGCTTTCTACGGTCCACAATTAATAATGCCACTAGTAAATTGGGCATCCAACTAAGCCATGCTACCGTCATATATGCATTGATATAGCTCAAACCAAAAACACCTATCAGGACTCCCAGCCATACCCTCAGTGTTACTGCTGCAAAAGTCATTGCAAAACTGAAAATCATCCATTTTTCATGAGAAAGGATATCCCCATCAATTACCCTCCTGTAGGCTATATAGGTAAGCACAAACCAAAGAATCCCAGCTATAGCAAAACCAAGCTTACCTATGGGACCTCCGGTTGCAAAAAATGAGATACAAAAACCTGCAAAGCCTCCTATCAGGGAACTAACCACATAGATTTTGCCAAGAAAACGATGGAAGCGCATCAACTTGCTTCTTAAGCGTTTGATAAATTGCCATGGCCCCACTAGCAAAGCTATTGAACCAAATACGACATGCAGAAAGAACATTATTCTATACAACAAGCTATTTACGATTTCTCCTTTGTCCAGCAAAATACCCGTAATGTCAAAGTCAAGATACCTTGCAGATTTGGTCACGATATAGGCAGATAACAATGCTATGAGAATACGAGCAGCTAGTTTCATTTTTTTTAATTGTTATTTGGGACTTTGTTTAAAATGAAATATTAAGTTGTTAATCACCGAACTCCTAAGAAACCAGGCTATTTCCTATTGGGATTTCTCTGAATGGCTGATTTAGATATCAATCCCAAGGTTCTACAACTCCAATTTTGATAAGCCAAGGCTTTATTATCTGTACAAAGTCTTCATATTCGCCGGTATGTATATTGGTAGACCCATGACCCACGTGTTGGACAACCTTGATGTCAAAGTTTGTTTTGTTCAATTTTTCTAAAACTCTGATGCACTCGCTTACCGGGACAGATCGGTCATGGGTGCCGAATTGCCATAAAATATTAGTTTGCAATTCTTCCAGAATAGGTACAGGGTCATATAAAGGATCTCCACTAAAATTTGACAATTCTTTATCTGCCTCCTCTATCGAAATGCCGGGTGGAGACATGTATTCCCTCGTTAATGAGCTGAAATAGTTTTCAACACCCACGGATACAGATGGACCTGAAAGTGAAACAATAAATCTAACGGAGTTGTCCATCTTAGCAGCTATAGGCATAACCCAACCTGCTTGACTAGGACCCATCATTCCTATTTTAGTCAAATCAATTTCTGGTTGTGATTTTATCCATTTCAATTGTGCCACTAAATCTGATGCCAAATCGGTAAAATGTTTTTCGGATTTTAAATGATTCGGATCAAAGACCCCTTCTGAATTTCCAACACCTCTCTTGTCACAGACCAAAACTGCCGAACCCATTTTAAGACCTAAATAAATGTAGTATCCCAGATTATATTGAGTGGTAGGACCAGAGCCATGCGCTAAAATGATCGCTGGTATTTTTTTATTCTCTTTTAGTTTAGGGAAGTACAAAGCACCGCTTAGCAAGATGTCACCACTTTGAATTTGTACGAATTCACGACTATAATTCTTTATCCATAACCTTGCAGCTCTATAAGGACTCGAACTCAAGTCTTCTCGAACGCCATATGTCAAATCCAAAGGTTTTGGAATTTGCCACCCATTTTGACATAAGACGGGAATAGTTGATAAAGTGGTTAGAATTAAGGCTACAACAAACTTTACTTTCATAACAATACCTTTGGTGTTCAAAGATAACTACCACTCTATCAGACAGAAAGGACAAAAGAACGTATTATCAGGACATAATTTGATTTACTTTTTAGGTAGTTGAAAGCTAAATAATCCTAAGCATCATGGATTCTGGGTTCAAGATGATTTTTAAGCTCTAAAAAGCGCTCAGCTACTGATTATTTATGAATTTTATCGCCTCAATTATGTTCTTATCGCCAGGTAAATCTTCAAAGTTGGTTTCTTTTACCACCTCAATATCTGGGATTATGGTTTTTGTGAATTTAGCTGATCTATCGGTGCCGTAACTTTCCGTAATCGCTGCTTTGATACCAAAAGGCATGTCATATAGATCGTTGGCCGTGGTGCTACCATGACTCTCTTCGCCTATTACTATGGTGTTTTTACGACCTCTAAATCCTAAAATGACAAACTCCCCCGCGCTGTTGGTCAAAATTCCGGATATCAAAGCAACTGGGATATTTGGTTTTGGTGTTGCCGCTACTTTAATGGCATTGTTTTCTTTATGGTTTTTGTACATGAAACCTTCGTGCAGACTTGTTAACGTCTTGACATTTTGGTCAACGTCCAATACGAGGTGCGTAGTGCCGTTTCCGAGCAGATGATATAATCCGGTCAACATCACGTTGGAATTTCCCCCGACATTCAGGCGTAGGTCAATAATCCAACCTTTAATGTCATTCGATTTGTCTATTTCAACGATAGCATCATATATGTTTTGTGCAGCGGCATCAAGCTCTTTCCTTGTAGCGTCTTTTAATAACATCCCGGGGATAAGAACATAACCGTAGTGCTCCTTAACCACTTTGGCCTCAAAAGGTTTGTTATTGTTGTAAGCATCTATCAAACTCTGATTGATTTGTTCTGCGGTAATGGGTTTTCCCAAAGTGTTGGAATACCAATTTTTTTCAGAAAAAAGTGATAAATGATCTCCTTGGATGGTATCAAACAATTTGACACAGTATTCTAAGGATGCTTCCAAAGAGGCACTCTTTAATGCTTCTTGCATGATATGGGGTTCTATTCCTTCCCAGTCTACCTTTTTGGCATGTAAATAATTTGCTTTGAGTTCTTCAAATAATTTCCCATAAAGGGTGCGAATACTATCCTTTACAGTGCTTTGTTGATGTTGACTAAACGTAGCAGTGATGCAAAGAAAAAAGCATACAAAGATGCTTGAAAACAATAGTTTCATGATTTCATTTTTTGTGATTCAAGCGTAAAACTATGCTTGACTCTACTGCTATTCAAGGAAAAAGAAGCGAAGAACTTCCAGAAAAAAAATTCTGGACGAATTAGCTTTTCTGTGAAGTTTTGTATTGAGTGGGCGTTACCCCCATTACTTTTTTAAAAACCGCATTGAATGAGGATTTTGAGCTAAAACCCGCTTTTTCTGCAATGGCCAAAAGGGTATACCTTTCTTGCTCGCCCCTATGCAACAAGGTTTTTACTTTTTCAATGCGTAGCTGATTGATGTAGGCTGAAAAAGACAGCCCGAAGGATTCATGAATATAAAGTGATACCGCTTTGTCCGTAGTGTTCAGCATCTCAGCCAAATCGGATATTCTCAGATTCTTGTGGGTAAAAATCTCCTTATCGTTTACAAGCTCTTTAAATTGGGTAGCCAAAGTCTGGTCCAAGTGGCTTTCGCCTACCTCTACCTCTTTTAATGAAAACGTATTGAATAGAAACTTGGATTTTGTGAGCGACTCATAGCCTACCCAGTAAATGTATATGGAGTTTATAATCAAGAGGATTGCGTACACTATTCCGTTTTTGGTATCTCCCACAATGTGAACCATAACCGCAAGCAACAAGTTGATGAGAATAAACAACTTAAAAGCATCGGAAAATCGCAGAAGCCATTCCCAGTTTTTACGCCGGACGTTAAACCCTTTTATTCTGGTTTTGTTCTTCTTCAAAAACTGGATGGCCAGTAGCGTTAAGATGAGATTAAAAAGGAGGTAGACGTATTCGTTGTAGATAAAAAAACCGCTCTGATAGACTCTCCAAAAGATGTCTTTATCTGCTCCAGAGTGCAATGTGACATACCAGTAGGTTCTTAAGAGTCCATAAAACAAAGCTGGCAAGAACAACAGATAATCGCGGCTAAAACCATTGCCCTCGTCTTGCGCTACTTGGTTTTTGATGTAGCCATAAAAACCGACCCCTATGAGATATTTATACGGAAAAGGGAAAGCCCCTAGCGGGACAAAACCAATTTCATAAATATCCAGTAACATAAAAGCATACAACAGATTGAAAAAGGAAAGTGAAAATAAAAACAGCAAATAAAATAGGAATGCTTTTGTATTGTACTTCTTTTTAAAACAAGCCAGTATACAAAGTGCGAAGCCTTGTATCGCTCCAAAAAAGACCAGTATCGCAATTACGGTTCGCATGCTATATATGTACGATTCACTTCCTATTATGTTACATAGGATAGGGCGTGAAGAAGGAACTAGGTATATATTGTTATATTAGATAAAGGCGGTAAATAAAGCAGGCATTTTTAGAACAGCACTTATCAGGCCGCGTGTATGTTTCAGTTGCGTGATTTATGCACTATATTTAGTAATTAGCAAGCAATTGAATATACACGTTGTTAGCAAATGTTTTTTCAAATTTTTATGGTTCATTTTCCTCATATTCTATATAGCTGTCCATTCCATTTGGTGTGAATGTAAAATATTCTTTTATTCCGCCAATTCTTTTTTGAATATAGGTTCTACCATATCTACTTGGTTTATAATCAAATATATTACTTGTTAATTCAGGTACAGAACCATAGTCATCAGAACTGTATTCAAATACTTGAAATCTAAACCTCAAGATTGGAATTTCTCCATTCCAACCAATATGCATTGGAACAAACCAAATCCAACTAAATACTATAATTAGAAAAGAAAAAAAAGATGTCAAAATAATTCTTTTAGTATTTCTATTGGCTCTTAATTTTTCGATAATCAATATCATAAAAATGAAAACTATTAATCCAATAATTCCAAAAATCGACACAGGCATTTCCATTTTTTGTTCAAATATTTGCTAACGATTAAGATATGGCCCCGTTTTAATGGGCTATACCAGCCGATACCCGCCTGACCGGCTGGGCAGGAGTGAAGTTCGGAAATTTCAGTGAAAATTGCGACTCCAAATTAACCAATCCCAGCTATAGATTGACCTGTTGTAATAAGGGCAAAAAACGAGGTAAGTACAAACAAAAAAACCGCCAAATTTGGCGGTTCTTTCTATGCTGTTTTCAAAGGTTTATCCTTTTACACTGGCCAGTCTTCGCTCAGCACCCTTGATATTGTTTGTTTTTAAGTCTTTCAACACGTTGATGGCTTCTTCCACATAAATATCCTTTGCCAAATTTTTATGCCAACGGTTTCTCTTCTCTCTTAGGACAGAATCTTGTGTGAACAGTTCAGTTTCATATTGCAAAGACTCAAAAGTCAACTTGGAATCGTAATCGCGTAAGCTTTTGAAGTGGTCTGACTTCTTTTTGGATTTTTGCTCTTTACGCTTGAAAGCATCGTAATTCAAGGAAACTACCGTTTCATCTTGTTGTTCTTTCAACCATTGGGCATTTTCCTCAATCAATTTGATATAAGGGTTCTCCGCCATACGCTTTTTACTACTTGCAATCGTGGTTTCGAAATCAATATAACCATCCCAAACATTGTAATCTGCAGCTGAAATTTTATCCCAACCTAACGGATTTTCTTGGTCTCTTTCTCCTAAATCAATGTAGCTATACTTGTCCGGAACAACGATATCACTTTTTACCCCTTCCAATTGGGTAGAACCTCCATTAATTCGGTAAAACTTTTGCGTGGTAAGCTTAATCGCGCCCAAATCACCATGCTCATTGCTTCGCACGATATTATCCAAAGGAATTACATTCTGAACGGTTCCCTTACCAAAAGTTTGCTTGCTTCCGATAACCACCGCACGCTTGTAATCTTGCATCGCCGCAGCCAAAATCTCAGAAGCTGAAGCCGAAAGCTCGTTCACTAGTATGACCAGAGGGCCATCCCATTGAATGCGCTCGTCTTTATCTTCATGTACTTCTTTACGTTGCCCAGAGGAACGTACTTGTACGATAGGTCCATCCTTGATAAACAAACCGGCCATGTCAACCACAGTTTTCAAAGAGCCACCGCCGTTATCTCGTAAGTCCAAAATGATGCCTTCAACCCCTTCTTGCTTCAAACGATCTACCTCTTTGGCAACATCGGTTGCTGCATTTCTTTCAGTATAATCTTCGAAATCCACATAGAACTTCGGAAGGTTGATTAACCCATATTTTTTGTTTTCCTCTTTAACCGTAGCAGATTTGGCGTAACTCTCCTCCAACATAACTACGTCTCTTTGAATAGAAACTTCTTCCAAAGAACCATCCACACGACGCACGGTTAGATTTACGGTAGTTCCTTTGGGCCCCTTTATCAACTTAATGGCGTCATCCAAGCGCATCCCAACAATATTAATGGCCTCCTCACCTTCTTGTCCTACTTTTAGAATTTCGTCGCCTACCTCAAGACTTTTAGCACGCCAAACTGGTCCACCGGAAATAATCTCAACAACTTTAGCGCCTTCGGGCTTCTTTTGTAAACGGGCACCAATTCCTTCAAATTTTCCAGACATCCCAATATCAAACTTTTCTTTATCATCCGGAGGGAAATAATACGTATGGGGGTCAAATTCATCTACAATAGTGTTGATGTATTGTACAAACCAATCTTTGCGTTCCAAGTCATTGATAAAATCGAAGAATTCATCAAGGGTACTTTCCGTGCTTTCGCGAGACTCCAATTCCACTTTGGCGACATCCACACTTTTGGGAATGGAACGATAAGAAATGGCTTTATCCTTGGAAGCTTCATCCGCACCATCAGAAATCCGATTCTGTACTTTAGTATTGAAAACACCTAGGGTGTTATACTTCAATTGCTTTCTCCAACGCTCTTTCAATTGCTTTTTGTTCGCCGCATAATCTTGATCTTTGTAATCCACATCGATGGTTTCATCCTGAGTGTAATCAAACGGCTTATCGAGCACCTCTTTGTAGATGTCTTCAGCCTCGCCCATACGCTTCATCAACCGTTGGTATACAATGTTGAAAAACGTAATGTCAGTGTTTTTGATTTCGTCATCAATTTGAAAACGATACTTTTCAAAATCGCGAATGTCGCTTGCTAAAAAATATCTTTTGGTAGGGTCCAAAATGTCGATAAAATCATCGAAAACATTTGAGGAAAACCTATCGTTCAAATTTTTGGGTTCGTAGTGGCCTTTTTCCAAAACGTACGTAATCAAATCCAACAGGAGTTTGTCTTTGTCGTCGTTTTCAAAAGATTTGTTTGTAAAACTACAGGAGGCTACTGCAACTAAAATCACCAACAGTGCAAGGGTGAAGTTCTTCTTCATAATTGAGGTATTTATTGGGTGCAAAAAGTTCAATTTGGCTACTGAACCCTTACCACATCCTTCATCATTCAATACTTATAGATTTCTAAGATACTGAAAAAACTATGCCAGACTGTGACGCACCGCTTAATTTTTTGTTAAACGGCGGAGGGCTCCATATCCTAATGAAAACGTATTTTTGGAGGGATAATTATCCAAAATGGAAAAACCACTGATTTTAGTCACAAATGATGATGGAATCACGGCTCCGGGACTGCGAGCACTCATCAAAACCATGAAAACCATAGGGGATGTTATCGTGGTGGCGCCAGATAGTCCACAATCGGGAATGGGACATGCCATTACCATTGACAATACATTGTATTCCAAAAAGGTGGTAATCGACCAAAATGAAGGGGCTCCAGAGGAATACAGTTGCAGCGGAACCCCCGCGGATTGTGTGAAACTGGCCCTTCAAGAGATTTTGGACCGGCGCCCTGATATTTGCGTAAGTGGCATCAACCACGGTTCCAATGCGTCCATCAATGTGATTTATTCGGGCACCATGAGTGCAGCGATTGAAGCGGGAATTGAAGGCGTTCCCGCTATAGGATTTTCCCTTTGCGATTATACTTGGGAAGCCAATTTTGAGCCTGCTTTGGAATCCATCAAAAAAATAGTGGAACAAGCCTTGGCCCATGGCATGCCCAATGGCACCGTGCTCAACGTGAATATTCCCAAATCCAATGAGTCCCCAAAGGGCATACGGGTATGCCGTCAGGCACGCGCCAATTGGAAGGAGAAATTCGACAAACGACAAAGCCCTATGGGCAAAAATTACTATTGGCTCACGGGTGAATTTGAGTTATTGGACAAGGGAAAGGATACTGACGAATGGGCCTTGGCACAAGGATACATTTCAGTGGTTCCGACCCAATTCGACCTTACCGCACATCATATCATTCCACAAATCAACAATTGGGATTTAAATGGCTCGTAACAAAGAGATAGCAATTGGCTTTATCGTAGGTATCATCGCCAATACCATTGGAACTTTACTATACATCTTATTTTTTTCTGATTTAGGGATTTCAGAAACTTTGGAAGCCGCGATAAGTCAAGGGTATCTAGGTAGCCTGTTAGCCTTAGGTGCGATATTGAACTTGGTCGCTTTTTTTGGGTTTTTGCGTATCAAACGAGACTTAAGGGCACGAGGCGTGATGATTGCCACGCTTTTGTGCGCATTGGTCATTTTGTGCTATAAATTATTGGGCTAAACGAGAATGAAGTACTACATCATTGCGGGAGAAGCGTCGGGAGACCTTCATGGTTCCAACCTCATCAAGGCGATTCTTCGCCAACAACCTGAGGCTGAGATACGTTGCTGGGGTGGAGATTTGATGCAACAAGCCGGAGGCACCTTGGCCAAACACTATAAAGAAATGGCCTTTATGGGCTTTCTAGAAGTAGTAAAAAACGTTTCGAAAATCTTCAGCAACATTCGTTTTTGCAAACAAGACATTGCCCAATTCAAACCGGACAAACTGGTTTTTATTGATTTTTCTGGATTCAATCTCAGAATCGCCAAATGGGCGAAGACCCAGAAATATTCAACTCATTATTATATTTCGCCACAGATATGGGCATCCCGAGAAAGCAGAATAAAAAAAATAAAGCGGGATATTGATTTCATGTATGTGATTCTTCCTTTTGAACAGGATTTTTACGAAAAGAAGCATCATTATCCCGTGAATTTTGTGGGGCATCCCCTTTTTGATGCGATTGCTCATACCTCTCTTCCAGATAATGCAGCATTTCGGTCTGAAAATGGATTAGACCCTGAAAAGCCCATTATCGCTTTACTGCCCGGTAGCCGAAAACAAGAGGTGGAAAAAATGCTTTCCACGATGTTGTCCGTCAAGAATGCCTTCCCGGAGTACCAATTTGTGATTGCTGGAGCGCCTAGTTTACCCACGTCGTTTTACACACCCTTTCTCCAAAATGATACAGTGGCTATGGTTTCCCAACAAACCTACCCACTTTTAGAGCATTCCCATGCTGCCTTAGTGACCAGCGGTACCGCAACTTTGGAAACCGCACTCTTTCAGTTACCCCAAGTGGTTTGCTACAAGGGGAACTGGATTTCATATCAAATTGCAAAGCGATTGATAACCCTTAATTTCATTTCCTTAGTCAACTTGATTATGAATAAAGAAGTAGTAAAGGAATTGATTCAAAACGATTTAACCTCTGAAAATCTGAAATTGGAGTTGGCCAAAATCCTGAATGGCGAACCTCGGGAAAAGGTATTGGCTTCATACGAAGAACTCCGTCAAAAACTCGGTGGACCAGGTGCGAGTGAAAAAACCGCTGCGTTACTCATCAAAAATGTTTAGTTTTAGCTTCCAAGTAATCAATTGTATTCTTGGATGTTTCATAAATATTGGTTTCTTGTCGTGTTACTACTCCTTATTGGGTGTGGAACCAGCAAGAAAAGAACCTACAGCAAGACCCGAACCGTTTCGGTAGAGGGGTCATCCGAGGAGACTAACCCCACTCCCAAATTTTCCAGAAAAAAGGAAAAAGAACCTGACCAAAAGATTTTGGATGTTATCGCCACAGCTATGGATTTCAGCGGCACTCGGTATCGTTTTGGAGGCACCACCAAGAAGGGCATGGACTGCTCTGGCTTGGTTTACGTAAGCCTCAAAGAAAATGATATTCTCTTTCCGCGCACCTCCTACAATATGGCAGAAGAAGGCAAACGCATTCGAGTAACCGAAGTTCGAAAAGGCGATTTATTATTTTTTAAGACCAGTAAAAGCGGTAAACGCATCAACCATGTTGGATTGGTAGTCGACGTAAAAGGAGACAATATCAAGTTCATACACTCCACAACCTCACGTGGTGTGATAGTCTCTTCCTTAAGGGAAGGGTTTTGGAACTACTCCTTTGTCAAGGCTACTCGAATCCTGTAAATGCGTGACATAAATTTCGTTTCGGTCAAATTGACCCTTTTCTTGATACTCGGTATCGTATTGGGGTTTCATGCTGCTATTCCACTTTGGCTTTGTCTTTTACTGATTGCCGTAGGACTCTTTTGGCTTGTTATTTCAGTTCGGAGAGGGCTTGGAAAAAAGTTAAGCTTTGCTTTAGCCTTGGGGGTACTTATGATAGGAATGGGAGCATTCTTGGTACAATCCCGCTTGGGAAGCTTTCATCCTGAACACTACTCCGAAAAAAATCATTCAGAACATTTCCTTTGGAAAGTTACCGTGAGGAACAAATTAAAGACCACAGCTTATGCAGAGCGATTTGTGCTTGAAATACATGAATTGAACCAAGCTAAAGCTACCGGAACCATACTTTGGAATGCGTCACTAGACTCTTTTTCAAAGGCATTGAAAATTGATGACACTTTGATTTTGGCAGCTAAAGCGGAAGTGATTCCTCCACCAAGAAACCCGGGACAGTTTAGCTATCAAAAGTACCTGCGCCAATTAGGGATTTTACATCAATTCAATCGAGATTCGAAAGTACTTCACCATGAAAAAGCTAAAAAGCGTTCCCTTTTTAGTATAGCGCAACGGCTGCGCGACTATTTGTCAAATAGATTGAAAGAGGCAGGATTCTCCGAAGAAGTCTTTGGGGTAGTCCAAGCACTTCTTTTAGGGCAACGTAGTGATATTCCAAAGGCACTTTATAAAGATTACCAAAATGCGGGGGCGGTACACATTTTAGCCATATCCGGTTTGCATGTCGGGGTATTGGTGCTCATTTTTCAAGCTATTCTATTACCCCTAACACGACTTCCCAAAGGAAAAGTCGTTCGTTTACTGGTACTTATTCTGTTGCTCTGGGGGTTTGCTTTCATCACGGGGTTATCCGCTTCAGTAGTCCGTGCCGTAACCATGTTTTCATTTTTATCCTACGCTTGGTGTTTGGATAGACCCACGAGTGGTTTTAACCTTGCAGCACTTTCCATGCTGACGTTACTCTTGATCAAACCTTTGTTTTTATTTCAAGTTGGATTCCAAATGAGTTATGCAGCAGTGTTCGCCATTTTATGGTTATATCCAAAACTACAGGTATTCTGGTCTCCTGAACCCTGGCTGCTGAAAAAGATATGGAGTCTTTTGACAGTGAGTGTTTCGGCTCAGCTTGGTGTATTGCCCATAAGCTTGTTTTACTTTCACCAATTTCCAACCCTGTTCTTTATCTCGAATCTAGTGATCGTTCCTTTCTTGGGAATACTACTTGGCGGTGGACTCATTGTGCTTGGACTTGCTTCGGTGCGATGGCTACCTTCTGAGGTAGTTTGGATTTACGAGCACATGATTTTAGCGATGAATCGAGTCATTCAATGGGTAGCCCATTTCGAAGGATTTGTACTTCGGGAAATACCGTTTGACCTTACCGAAGTATTTCTAAGCTACATTGGAATAGTATGTTTGGTTACCTTTTTGGAAAAACGAACGTTTCGAGGGTTAAAGTATCTAGCTCTTAGTATCGCTCTTTTTCAAGGATACAGCCTGTTTTCAAATTATAAGATTTCGAAAAACCAAAAGCTAATCATCCCGCATAGCTATAAATCTTCAGCATTGTGGTTTCAAAAAGGGAGACGGTTAGAAGTTTTCTCAAAAGATAGTCTTGTCGCGAAGAATGCATTATCCAATTTTAAAATTGAGCATTCTATCTCTGAAGTGAACTTTTTGACGAATCAAAATATCTTTCAATATAAAGGTCAAATTCTTTATAAAGTAGACCGGTTTGCAATCCCTCCGCCTAGGCCCATTCACATTTTATGGTTGACCGAATCGCCTAAACTACATTTAGGGCGCTGGCTGAAACAGCATCAACCCAAATTGGTTATCGCCGATGGCAGCAATTACCCCAGCTACATCTCACGATGGAAAAAGACCTGCGAAGCAAAAGGAATTCCTTTTCACGATACGTCAAAGGATGGGGCTTATCAATTGAACTCCACTACTAGTGAACGTTCCCCATGAGTCGTTTGATTAAGGGAGAGGCCAGTAAAACCAAAAGACCCGCACCTACGGAATATTGTGCTATCAATTCAAAACCTCCGGTATACACGCCTAAAGTATCAAAACCACCCACGTTTGCGTCGGTACTTTCAATTGCCAATTGCTTCCCTATAAAACCGACCACTTGAAAAGCAAAAGCGGAAGAAAGGAACCATACGCCCATCATAAAGGCAACTATTCTTTTAGGGGAAAGATCTGTGATTTTCGATAGTCCGACTGGTGACATAAAAAGTTCTCCTACAGAAAGCAAAAAGTACATTATCAAAAGATATGCGAAGGGAACCAAACCACTATCGTTGGCCGAATTTCCGCTAATCGCAAGCACATAGAAGCTTATCCCCGCAAAAAGAAGTCCCAAACCAAATTTGTAAGGGGTTCTTGGGTTTAGTTTCTTTTTGGCCAGTGCGGTCCACAATAGCGAGATGGGTATTGCCAGAATTATGATGAACATGGAATTCAAGGAGTTGGTCTGCGCTGCAGTCATCAAGGAGAGTTCTACATTACGGGCGGCAAACAAGGTAATCACACTACCCGACAGTTCGTGGAAGCCCCAGAAAATCGTCATGAACACTGTAATCAAAACCGCCACAAATAATTTTTTCCGCTCATCGGAATTGGCTTGGTACATGATATAGGCCAAGTAGGCCAAAATTGCAACGCCAATAAGCTTGAAAATCACGTTTACAATGTTTTGCCCATCTAAAAAAGTCCCTTCTTCTCCCAAGGATTTATAGGAAGACAATAAAAAAGCAATTAAGGGCGCAGAAGCAAAAGCAAGAATTGGAATCAACGTTCCCTGCGGAATACCCAATACCTTTTTGGAAATAACAGTCTCATTGGGTGGCAATCCTCTATCTCCAAAAACTCCTTTTTTAATTCCTCTCCAGAAAAAGAACAGTCCGGTCAACATTCCTATACCGGCCAAACCGAAACCATAGTGCCATCCGTACTCCGCCGCTAACCAACCACAAAGTAAGGGAGCGACCCAACCCCCGATATTAATACCCATATAAAAAATGGTGAATCCAGAATCCTTTCGTGTATCACCGTCCTCATAAAGGGTTCCTACAAAAGTTGAAATATTGGGTTTGAAAAAACCATTTCCTGCAATGATAAAGGATAGCGCCAAGAAAAACGCTATATTATTTTCTATGGCCAAAACAAAGTGTCCGATAGACATTAAGATTCCACCTAAAAAGATGGAGCGTCGCATACCCAAAATCGTATCTGAAATCCTACCACCAACTACGGTAGAGGCATATACCAAGGAACCATAAGAAGCATATACTGCTGCAGTAGCAAAGTCACGTTCGGCAAGTGCTTCAAAGATGACATTGACCATGTAGAGCGTAAGCAACGCCCGCATGCCGTAAAAACTAAAACGTTCCCATAGTTCTGCGAAAAAGAGATAGAATAGGCCTTGCGGGTGACCAAGAATCTCCTTTTGGTCGGCTGGTTTAATGGTATCAGACATAATTTATGGGTTAGGTTATAGATTGTTCTTTACAAATTCGGTCATTTTGGTATACAGGTGTAGACGCGTGTTACCGCCATAAATACCATGGTTTCGATCGGGATAAATGGCCCAATCAAACGGTTTGTTCGCCTGTACCAAGGCTTCAATCATGCGCATGGTGTTTTGCACATGCACATTATCGTCTCCCGAACCATGTACCACCAGATATTTTCCTTTGAGCAAATCAGGATAATTCAAGGGAGAGTTCTCATCATACCCCGATGCATTTTCCTGCGGGGTTTGCATATAGCGTTCTGTGTAGATGGTATCATAAAAACGCCACGAGGTCACCGGTGCCACCGCAATCGCCATTTCAAAAACATCATTTCCTTTCAACAGACAGTTCGTGGACATAAATCCGCCATAACTCCAACCCCAAATTCCTGTTCGCGCTTCATCAATATAGGAGAGTTCACTTAACTGTTTCGCCGCAGCAATTTGGTCTTCCACTTCGTATTTGCCCAATTCCTTTTGGGTTACCTTTTTAAAGTCTCTTCCTTTCAGTCCGGTACCGCGTCCATCCACACAAGCTACAATATAGCCTTGTGACACCAACATTTGGTGCCAATAATCATTGGCCCCAAACCAACGATCTGCTACTTGTTGGGAACCTGGCCCACTGTATTGGAACATAAACAGTGGATATTTTTTGGTTTCATCAAAATCCACCGGCTTAATCATGTACATGTTGAGTTCCTCCCCGTTCACGGAAATGGTTGAAAACTCCTTCGGACTGAGTTCAAAAGTTTCCAATTTGGCATCTAGCGAAGCATTGTCTTTGATTTTCTGCAATTGTTTTCCGGTTAGGGCCACATGCAAGGTATATTGATACGGCATCGTAGCACTGGAAAAGGTATTGATGAAATAGGTGTAGTCGGCGCTAAAATCAGCTCGGTTAGTACCTTGCTGACTAGTTAATTGCTTTTTACGCTTCCCGTTGGAACCAATATTGTACACATCTCGATAAATGGAGCCACGCTCTGAAGACTGATAGTAAATCTTATCTTCCTTTTGGTCATAGCCATAATATTGGGTTACCTCCCAAGGCCCTTCGGTAATTTGGTTCATCAGCTTACCATCCTCATTATAGAGGTAAATATGATTGAAACCATCTCGTTCACTCGTCCAGATAAAACTATCGTCAGCCAAAAACGTAAGGTCGTCCTTCACATCAACGTAGGCTGCATCCTTTTCTTCCAACAGCGTATTGACTTCAAAAGTCTTGGCGTTAACCGAGTGTAATTTCAAATCATTTTGATGCCGGTTCAAAACCTGCACACTTAAATAATCAGGATGGTTCATCCATTTGATTCTAGGGATGTAGTACGCGTCTGCTCCCAAATCCACCTTTTGCAAGCTGGCTTTGGTCGCATCAAAAATATGTAAGGATACCTCAGCATTCTTCTCCCCGGCTTTAGGATATTTAAACTCATATCCATAAGGATACAAATCACTGCCGTACACATCCATGGAAAAATGAGGCACGTCGCTCTCATCGAAGCGTAAAAACGCAATCTGGGTACCGTCACTGTTCCAATCAAAAGCACGTACAAAAGCAAATTCTTCCTCGTATACCCAATCCGTTACGCCATTAATGATGCTTCCCACAACGCCATCTTGCGTTACCTGCATGGTTTGCTGGGAGGCAATATCAAAAATATATAGGTTGTTATCCTTCACATACGCCACCTGCTTTCCGCTTGGAGACAACAGTGGTTCTTGGATTTTATCTTCTGCTACTTGTACCAAAGACTTGGTCCCGATATCGTAGACATAGAAGACCCCCAAAGTAGATCTACGGAAGATGTACTCGATTTCCGTGGCCAATAGGATTTTGGATTCGTCCTTGCTAAACGTATATGATGTAAAAAAAGGAACTTCCCCTGACGATTCCAGAATCGTTTCCACTTTTTCCAGTGAAGCGTAAGCATATTTATCCAATCGGCTTTTTCTGGGGGAACGTTCGTAGTTCAGCACCGTGTAATGCTGGCCATCTTTCATGGAACGCAAAACCTCCATCCTTTCGGTTCGAAAGGTACCGTTCCAAATTTCTTCTAAAGTGATTTTTTTCTTTTGGGCCGAGAGTGGTAGTACTGTGCTGGCACACAAAACGCACAGAAAGATGTTTCGCAACATAGGGTAGGAGTATTGATAAAAACTATCAAGTTTACTAATATTTATCCAGAATGGAAACTATGTTTTGGGAATAGGGGCCTTCGGCTTACCCTTCGCAACGAATATCCTTATCTTTGAGCGCTTTAACCGAACTAGAATGAAGGCACGTATTGAAGGTTTTTCAAAACTGGACAAGACCGAAAAAATGGCTTGGTTGGCGGAAAATTATACGTCAAATCCTGAAAAAACCGTCGCGCTCCTTCAAAAATACTGGAACTCTGACCCTGCCACCCAAAAGGTTCACGATGAGTTTATTGAGAACACCTTATCCAATTATTATCTGCCTTTTGCCATCGCGCCCAATTTTACCATTAATGGCAAAAACTACGCTATCCCCATGGCCATTGAAGAAAGTTCAGTGGTAGCCGCAGCCAGTAAGGCGGCTAAATTCTGGGGTTCGCGAGGAGGATTCAAAGCCGAGGTATTGGGCACTGAAAAGGTAGGGCAAGTCCATTTCATCTTCCATGGAGAAACCGCCAAACTGGAACGCTTTTTTAAAGACAGCCATCCCAAACTGTTAGCAAGTGTAAGTGACATTACCCAAAGCATGGAGAAACGAGGTGGCGGTGTCCGGAACATTTCCTTGCGGGATAAAACCCAGGAAATTCCCGGATACTTTCAATTGCATTGCACCTTTGAAACCAAGGATGCCATGGGCGCCAATTTCATCAATTCCTGCTTGGAACAATTCGCCAAGACCCTGCAAGAACTAGCGGAATCCTATCCAGATTTTTCTGAGACAGAAAGGCAAATCGAAGTAGTGATGAGCATTCTCTCCAACTATGTTCCCAATTGTTTGGTAAGAGCATCGGTTAGTTGCCCGGTAACCGATTTGCATAAAGATTCGGATAAAGCCAACGCTTTTGCCCAAAAAATGATGCAAGCCATCGCCATTGCCAAAGCGGAACCGTATCGTGCAGTAACCCACAATAAAGGAGTCATGAACGGAGTGGATGCCGTGGTTTTGGCTACCGGAAATGACTTCCGTGCGGTAGAGGCAGGTGTGCATGCGTTCGCGGCCAAAGATGGTAAGTATTCCAGCTTGACCCATGCTTCCGTTGTGGACGGCATTTTTCACTTTTGGATTGAAATCCCATTGGCCTTGGGGACCGTGGGAGGCCTTACTTCATTGCACCCTATGGTAAAACTTGCATTGGACATTTTACAAAACCCATCTGCCGAAGAACTGATGCAAATTGTTGCTGTGGCCGGATTGGCACAAAACTTTGCTGCTTTGAACTCTTTGGTCACTACCGGAATCCAAAAAGGGCATATGAAAATGCACCTTTTGAACATTATCAATCAGCTGGGTGCGAATGATGATGAAAAAAAGAAACTGGTAGCCCATTTTGAGCAAAATACGGTAAGTGTTTCTGGGGTAAAAGCTGTTTTGGACAATCTGAGAAAATCTTGATGGACCGGTTTTACAGCAACGGAAAACTCCTCATCACCGGCGAATATGCCGTGTTGGATGGAGCATTGGCCCTAGCCGTGCCTACGCGTTATGGACAATCCTTGGAAATAACTCCCTCCTCCGAAAACACTTTGGTATGGAAAAGCTTGGATTATCAAGACCAAAATTGGTTTGAGGCTCAATTCACTCTCTCTGATTTTAAAGTCTTGCATACCACCAATCCTAACGTAGCGAATACCCTGCAAGAGCTATTGAAAGCAGCTCGTGGGCAGAATCCTGATTTCCTTAGCGGTGGAAAGGGTTATATCGCCACTAGTAAATTGACTTTTCCCAATGGTTGGGGGCTAGGCTCTTCTTCTACCTTAATCAACAATTTGGCGCAATGGGCAAAGGTGGATGCTTATGCTTTGCTCTGGAAAGCCTTCGGTGGGAGTGGTTATGATATCGCTTGTGCCCAACACGATACTCCTATTTGTTATCGTAAAAAACAACCCAAACCAGAGGTTTCCGAAGTGGATTTCAAACCACCCTTTGCAGATCAGTTGTATTTTGTTCACCTCAACCAAAAGCAGAATAGTAAAAAGGCTATTGCCAACTATTCCCAAAAAACGTTCGACAAGAAAAAGTTCATCAACGCTGTAGATGACATCACCACCCAGATATTGCAGTCCGAAACGATAGAAACGTTTAGCGAATCGCTTGAATCCCATGAAAACTTGCTAGCCGAAATTTTGGAAGTTCCTACCGTGAAACAACGCCTATTTCAAGATTACCCCCGTACCCTCAAAAGTTTAGGCGCCTGGGGCGGTGATTTTATATTAGCGATTGGGGATTCAACTACGCCTAAGTATTTTGAAGCGAAGGGATACAAAACCGTGATTCCTTATGCTGAAATGGTGAGAAAAGACTAATCCCCTGATTTTGCTATATTTCCATTGTATTGTCTTTGCCTTTTATGGTTAAGACGGTAACCTAACCAACATGAGTATTTTAAAAGAACTATCCCATCTGGTTTCAGCCGGTGTCATTTCGGAAGAAACCGCGGAAGCCATTCGGAAGCACTACGAAACCCAAAGTAGCCCTTCTACCAATCGGCTTTTTGTTGTTTTTGGCATTTTGGGCTCAATTCTCGTTGGGCTGGGCATTATTTTGATTATTGCCCACAATTGGGATGAACTCTCCCGATTCACCAAAACCTGCTTCGCCTTTTTACCCTTGGTCATCGGACATTTCCTTTGCGGGTATACCCTTTTCAAAAAAATGGGAAGTACCGCTTGGCGGGAGAGCACTTCGGCCTTTTTGTTCTTTGCGGTAGGAGCCAGTATCTCCTTGGTCAGTCAAATCTATAATATCCCAGGAGACCTTAGCGCTTTCCTCTTGACTTGGATGTTCCTTTGTCTTCCCATCGTATATGTGATGCGGTCATCCGCGACCTCTTTGCTTGTTCTTGTTGGTATCACCTATTATGCTTGTGAAGCAAGTTATTGGTCTTACCCCAGTACACATTCCTATTCCTATTGGCTTTTGCTTTTGGGGGTATTACCGCATTATTATCTGCTCTATCGAAAACAGCCCACGGGAAACTTTATGACACTTCACGGCTGGGCCATCCCCTTATCCTTGACCATTGTTTTGGGTACCTTATCCGATGGCATGGAGTCTTTAATGTTCATTGCCTACCTAGTGCTGTTCAGCATTTTCTATATCATAAGCAAGCTGGACTTTTTCCAAGAACGACAGGTAAGTGTTAGAGGGTACAACATTATTGGCTTTGTTGGGGCCGTTTTTGTGCTTATGCTATTGACCTTTACCTGGTACTGGGAGGATTTGATACGAAAAGGCCCGTCCATGGATGACTTGATTGTAGCTAAGGAATTTTGGATACTCGGCATACTATTTCTAGTAGCAACGATACTTTTCTATCTCCGACAAAAACAAAACTCGTGGAAAAGCATACTGCCTTTGGAACCTATGTACTTATTGGTCATCCTTACTTTTTTTATCGGATTGTACTCCAGCATATCGGTTATTCTTATCAATATTTTCGTCCTTGGTCTGGGTGTATTGACTATACGGGATGGTGCCGTACGAAATCATTTGGGAATCCTTAATCTCGGACTTGTCATCATCACCATACTCATTGCCTGTCGTTTTTTCGATACGGATTTAAGCTTTGTTGCTCGTGGATTGTTGTTCGTTTCCGTGGGGGCAGGATTCTTTATGGCCAATTATTTAATGCTCAAAAAACGCAAGCAAGATGAAGTCTAACAAAGCCGTATGGGTCTTTTTTGTTTTGATGGTGTTGGCACAGCTCTATGTTCCCGCTAGCATGATTTGGACAAGTGAAGATGTATTGAAGACCGGAAAGGCCTTCAAATTTAAAACGGCTCCGGTAGACCCGAACGACCCCTTTCGTGGAAAATATATTCGTTTGCGCTATGACATTGACCGAATCGAGATTCCCAAAACACACGATTGGAAGGATGGGGAACCGCTTTTCGTGTCGTTGGATGAAGATGCTGAAGGTTTTGCGCAAATAGCTGCTATTTCCAAAGAAGAGCCTGACAATACAACAGACTTCGTCTCCGCAAAGGTGGATTTTATCACATCTTATGAAAAAATGGAATTGGTCATCGAATATCCCTTTGAACGCTTTTACATGGAAGAGTCCAAAGCCTATGACGCAGAACTGACCTACAGAGATTCACAATTAGATTCCACCCAAACCACCTATGCCCTCATACATGTAAAGGATGGAAAAGCTGTACTCAAAGATGTTTTGATAAATGGGGTTCCGATACAGGAATTGGTGAAACGGGAACAAAACCAAAGTAAACCAGAATAAAAAAAGCCCCTAAAAGGGGCTTTTGCATATTATAGACGCTATCTACTAGTAGAAAGTAGCGCGTTTGTCCTCAATATCTGCGCCTTCTTTTAAGGCGTTGAATACATCACCGTTCACCCGTCCTGCTGCACTGCTTTTTAAGTTGTTTGCATAGGTGCTGAAGTTATCCACGGTAGGTGCGGCTTCTTTCTTGGTCACGCGCACCATAAATACCCCAGACTCTCCTGAAATCAATGTCGAGGTATCCCCTTCATTCATAGAGAAGGCATTCCCAACCACTAAAGCTTCGCGACCTGCACCTGGCAACGTAGGTGACTTGCTGGTCAAAGCGGTTGCCGTACTAACCGTTACATTGTTGGCCGAAGCAAAATCTTCAAGGGATTTCCCAGAATTGGCTGCGATAATTTGAGCGGCCTTACGTTCCTTTCGGATTTTGGGTAAAGCCGTCGCAGAAGCATCTTCGGAGGTCATTAGACCTTCCTCATACTTTTTGGTGAGTTGGACGATTACGTATCCGTTATTGGCATTGAATCGCTTGATATCTCCATTCTTGGTGTCATCATTGAACGCCCACTGTACAATTCCTCTTTGCGAAGATAGTCCAGGAAGGTTTTCATCCATCTCCTTGATTTTGTTCACCGGACGAACCGTATATTCATTATCAGAGGCAATGGTTCCAAATTCTTGTTTGTCGGCATCCAAAACCGCCATCTCAAATTTGGTGGCATCCGTAAACAGGGTATTGATGGTTTCTTCTGAAGGCTCAATCTCACGCGTCAGAGTTGCAATGCGATATAGGTCTTGTTTGTCGTCAACTTTGATTACGTGGAAGCCAAATTGCGTTTCTACCAAACCAATAGCGCCTACTTCGTTTTGGAAACAGAAATCATTGAATTCGTCCGCCATGACCCCTTCTTCAAAGTAGCCAAGGTCTCCACCTCTAGGGGCCGATGGGCCGTCGGAGTTGTCACGAGCCAAAGCCGTAAACTGGGCATCTTCTTCATTCGCATCGGCCAAAAGCTCTTCAGCACGCTCTTCTGCTTCTTCTTTGGTTCTAGTAATATCTGGATTGGCTCTTTCCGCACCTGCATAGGTAATCAAGATGTGACTTGCTTTTACACTAGCCGCATCCTTTTTGGCCATCAACTTTGATACCTTGAAAAAGCCGTCTTCTTTATACGGACCATAGATTTCGCCAACACCCAATGCGATAAGGGTGTCTGTGGCAACCCCTTGTAAATCTCTTTTGGGCTTAAAGATGGTATCGTATTTTGTATCCGAATTTCGGTCCAAAAACGCAGCCATATCCTGAGTGGTTCTAAAACCAGGAATCGTATCCGTCGTATTGCTTTCTTCAACGTACTCAACGCTATCGCCCAATAATTTGATCACCTCATCTTCAACTGCTTTTTCATCACCAGCAGAAGCATTTTCTTCGAAGTATACGAAACGGATATCTCGTGCTTTTTCCTGCTTGTAGTCCTCAGGGTGCTCTTTTATATACGTTTCAATCTCTTCCTTTGTCACCTGAATGGTGCTGTCGGCAATTGAAGTAAAGGGTACCCGAACGTATTGGATGTCAACCTTATCGTTGGTCATCTTGTAATCGTGCTCGCCTTCAATCAGGGTGGCGCCTACTCCAGCCTTGATTAGGTTGAAATAGATTTGTTCTTTAGCGGATTGGATGATGCTCTTTTCAATCAACAACCAGTCATCATAGCGCAAAGGGTCTGTTTCTCTCCAGCTGGCAATGGTTGCTTTGAAGACTTCTTCGTTGAAAACACCATTCTCATCCAAAAAGTCAGGAATTTGAGCGTATCCGGTGGTCTTTACAAACTCAACAATTTGGTCAGCCTCAACTTCAATTCCCAAATCCTCAATTTGTTGATCCAATATCGTTTTACGAATCTGTTGGTCATATACCGTGTTGACCAATTGCGTGGAAGACAAGCTTGGTCCGTAGCGTCTTGATGCGTTTTCAACCTCTCTTCGGAACTCGTCGATTGAAATGCTCTCTCCATTCACTTCCGCAACAGCGGAACCAACTTTAGCACCTCCAAAATCATTACTTGTAAAAACTCCTGATATTACAAAGGCGAACAAGGCCAATCCTATGATAAGAATCAAAACCGTGGTTCGCTTCCTAATATTCTCTAATACTGCCATTTCCCAGCTTGTTTTGTGTATTTCAGTGGGCGAAAATACCATTTTCTTTCCAAATAGGAAAGCTGAAAAAGGCTAGGAAACCGTTAATCTTCAGGGAAAACCTGCAGGTTCACCAAATCGATTTTGGTATTGGATACTTCCAAGATTCGAAATACGAAATTGTCAACCTTGATTTCGGAATCTTTTTCGGGAATTTCCGCTGTGCCGTTCATGATGAGTCCACCCAAGGTTTCGTATTCATCGCTTTCGGGAAGTTCCAGTTTGTACTGCTCGTTGAGATAGTCCACCTCAAGGCGTGCACTGAACTTGTAGACGTTTTCGCTGAGCTGTTCTTCAAAGTGGTCGGTGGAATCGTGCTCATCTTCAATTTCCCCAAAAAGCTCTTCAATGATATCTTCCACCGTCATGATGCCCGAAGTACCGCCATACTCATCCAAAACTACGGCCATGCTTTTTCGTTTTTTGGTCAACACGTTCAAAATGTCTTGAATCAACATGGTTTCTGGGACAAATTCTACGGGTAGCAAAATGCTTTGGATGGTGTCCGGACGTTTGAAGAGTTCATAGGAATGCACGTATCCTATAATTTCGTCAATGCTTTCTTTATACACCAAAATTTTGGAGTACCCCGTTTCGGTGAACAATTTCGTTAGGTTTTTAGGGGTTTCCTCGAGGTCTACGGCGGTAATTTCCGTTCGAGGCACCATCACCTCCCTTGCCTTAACCGTGGAAAACTCCAGGGCGTTTTGGAAAATTTGAATCTCCGAATCCACTTCATCCGCTTCTTCAACCGTTTCCATTTGTTCAGTAATGTAATCCCCCAATTCCAATTTGGTAAAGGAAAGTTGCACCTCATCGCCCTTCGTTTTGAAGAACGTTTTCAAAATAAAGTCGGAAATCTTTAAAACAAACCAGGAGATAAACGAAAAAAGAACATAAAAAATATAAGCCGGAATCGCCAAAACCTTGAGCAGGGTATTCGCATAGATTTGAAAGAACACCTTTGGCAAAAACTCTGCAGTAAGCAAAATCACCAAAGTGGAAATGATGGTTTGGGACAGCAGTCGAAAATCCGTCAAAAGGGTATTTAAAAACTCATACGGAAGCGGTAGCAAACTTTGGAACCATTCCATCAACACATCACCCATATAAAACCCGTAAATCACCAATGCCACATTATTGCCAATCAACATGGTAGCAATAAAACGGGAAGGTTTTTGGGTGAGGCGCCGAAGCACCTTGGCAAAAAAGCCTTCTTGCATTTTTTCGAGCTCAATGTGCACCTTATTTGCGGATACAAAGGCGATTTCCATTCCTGAGAAAAAGGCGGAAAACAATAGGGAAAGGCCAATAATCAAATAGGAAAGTTCCAAGCGGTCTACTTTTGGTTATCCTTGCGTTCTTGAAATTTTTTATAGTAATGTCTTCTGAACAAAAACATGGCCAAGGTTATCACTGCCAAAAAGACGAAGATATAGGCCTTGTTTCGGTCCACGCCCCATAAATTGAAGGCCATAAAGGCCGAAAGCACAGATATGATAAGGTTGAGGTAGATGGTATATTTGAGGTATTTCTCCATGGTCAATCTTCTTTTATGGTCATGAGACCGTAGGTTTTGTGTGCGTTGAAAAAGCTGAAATCCCGATTAAAATCCATGCCTTCTCCATCCATGATGGTGCCATCCGTTGGATTGGTATAGGTAAAGGTTTCTTCCGTGAAAATCCAATTGTTGGCACGGTCAAAATACAATTGTGGGGTTTCCAGTTTTTTACCGTCATGCGCCAAAATAACCACGTTGCCTTGCAAATCAATTAGATTGGTTTGCGAATAGACAATTGCATAATCTGCGGTGATGACGCTTTTTTGGTTTTTTTCGTCAAAAAAATCTACTTGGATTCCTTTTGGGAAGGTTTTATAGCGAAAGGATTGGTTATCAAAATCCTCGTAATAGGGACTGGTGAGAATGGCAATCACCTTGGAATTGGACTCATCTTCGGTACCCATTTCCTCCGGCGTCTCGGTATATAACAATTTGAAATTCTCGGCTACCCCTTGCGGAAAAACGGGCTTAATGGCTTCTTCCCCAACCCTTTCATATTGGTCTTTACAGGACCAAAAAAGCAATGCCACGACAAGAGTCGTGGCAAAAAAGCTTTTGTTATGTTTTGTAATGCGTTTCACCTTATAGGCTCGGCACCTTAACGCTGCCGCCTACCCAGCAACCAAAGGTTACCGTTTTACCGGCCATTCCAGAGCTAAAAATCATCTCTTTCGTAGGTGCTTTAGCGGAATAGCTTGCTGCAGATTTGTTGGCACGTCCACTTAGGGATGGGTCAACTCTACCCGCCTTACGCGCCATGTCAGCCGCTTTCCAATAAATTGCACGCTTTTCGAAAGGAGTCGTTCCGCAAGCATTGGCGCTACCCGCATAAAGGTTGGCAATCAACAAATATGCTTTTCCGTTGGAGGCATTCGCGTTGATGGCTTTCTGCGCATAGTTTCTCGCTTGAGATTTACTGGAGCGTCTAACGATAGTGGCAATCTTATAAAGGATGTTAGACTTTCTGTAGCTATCCGGCTCAAGTTCCACTGCTTTATTAAAGTCGGCAATGGCACCTTTCTTATCACCATTCTTGGATTTTAAAGTTCCCAGGTAAACGTAGACGTCTGCCGAAGGATCCAATTCTGCCTGAATCTCAACCATTTGCGCGAAAAGAGCTTCATCCGTACACTCCTTGGAGAACATTCTACCTACGGCACGCTTTACCCATTCCACATCACCTTTTTTGGCCTCAAGGTTTTTCTCGTACAATGGCACCAAGTTGCCACAATCGGCAAGGGCACCCAGTTTGGCATCAATACTAGTTCCAATTTTACCATATGATTGGGAATTGGTCGTCGCTGCTTTAAGTTGGCGACCTTCTTTTTTGGTAAGTGTTCCCAAAGAATCTTTTGGCAACAACTTGGTAATCAAACCAGTCAGCTTCTTGTTTTCCTCGTCTACTTTTTCGGTAACATCATCATATACATCGAAAACCTCCTGCAAATCCTTTTTACCCGCGTTGTGCATGTCCACTAGGGTAGAGAAATACAAATAAAGGGCTTTGGGATTTTTGAAGTTTTTACGGTCTTCTTGAAAGGCCTCACCCAACATGCCGTACAACTCGTCATCTGAAGCCATTTTATTGTCGAACATCAACAATGACTTTTTCGTGTTCACAACGCCTTTAGGATACTTCGCTGCAAAATACTTGGAACTATTGTCATACAGCTCCATTAAATCTTGGATGTAACCATCTTTGTCGGCCCCTGAGGAATTTTTGATTTTGTGTTTCAAAATTTTCTCGCCATAAGAAAAGTTGGCTTTATTGATGTCCGGGCAACTTTCATATACCATTTTCCATGGTTCGTACGCGGCATCATAATTTTTCACTTTCGCATGCTCAGCATAAATAGAGAGATTGGTCATGCACTCTGGATTTTGTGCCTGAGCTATACTTAATCCCATCGACATTATACCCGCTATCATCGTTAAGTAGAGTTTCTTCTTCATCTTACTAATTTTAAAGTGGTTAATGTACTAATTTTTTTGATTAATTTATTTTTCTTTTCTCAAACCATCTGGCGTTCAACGACAATCCTATACTAATATTCAAATAACTTTCCTCAATCAGGGATTGGTCGGTTGTACCTCTTCTGCCTAGCTCAAATCCCAAATTCAGATTGGAGAAAGAGTTGGGCAATGGTAATCCTAGGCCAAAATTTATGCCAAAATTGTTTATCTCTTTGTTGTTGACCACCAAACCCGTCTTGTCGTAACGCAATCCAGCGCGGTACGTAATCCTTTTAAGATAGGATGCCAAGGGTGTATAGTCGGGTACCCAATACCCACCAAACGCGATAGTGCTCGCATCTTGGTATTCAACATTGGTTTGTGCTAAAAAGACGTTCTGGAAATCACTGAATTGCTGAATGCTGTACTCAGCGCCCAACAACCAACTTCTATCCTGTCCAAATCCCAATCCAAGGGTATATCGGGTAGGGATTTTGATTTCGGTGTTTCTGAGGTTTACGGCATCAAGGTTTACATCAACCGTTTCAATTTCTCGCTGGTTAGCCAAAAGGAAAGACCCCAAACGTTCGGAATTCTTGGAAACCAAGTTCGCCTGTGTATTGATTAACACAGAACTGTACACCGTGTATTTGTCTTTGATTTTTGGCGTGTAGTTCAAAGCATAGTTTACATCAAACCCACTGATACGGGACTCCCGCCGGTCAAGCGTTCCAAATTGCACGTCTTCTACACTTTGCACCCTTTCGTAGGTTAACGTACCAAAATTGAACCGTGTGGTAACGCCGAGACTTAGGTTTTTAATGGGCTCCCATCCTATGGAAAGGAATACGCTGTTCAAGCCTCCTTCGCCATTAAAGGCATTGGTAATGGTTTGTCCTTGACTATTTGTCGTTTCCGACAACAAATCATAGCCCACCGAACTCACGGGCAACAATCCAAAGCCAACCCCCATGTTTCGGGCAACCGGAAAACCAATCGCCAAATAATCCAAAGTAGTTACAGAGGTGCGTTGTTCTTCGGTAAAATCTTTCAGACGATATTCCGTATGGCCTACAGACGCACTGTACGTAGTTAACCTTAATTTGGAAAAAGCAGCGGGGTTTCGAAGATTGAGGTGAATACTGTCGCCAAACATACTAATGCCTCCCATAGAGCGGTTGTCTACCGTACCTCTACCTCTAAGATCACCAATTCCGAAAGTTGAATAAGGGGAGATTGTTCCGTTTTGTGCAAAAACACTGTGAGCCGCGAAGCAGAACAGCGCGATCAAAAATTTCTTAACCATCTAGCTTTTGTTGTATTCCAACAGGTAATTGAGTCCTTCTACGAGAAATTTCGAGTTCGCAAATATGGAATTTTTTAATCGTTTGACAAAAAATTGGGAGTCGCCGCCTGTTAAAATAACTGTTAAATCTTGAAAACGAGCATGATACTGCGAAATCGCTCCGTCCAACTCCAAGGTCAAACCATTGATAACCCCACTGTGCATGCTGCTTGCGGTGGAATTTCCCACATAGTCCAAAAGGTCTTCTGGTTCCAATAGCGGTAACTTATCCGTTTGTTGGTGCATGGCTCTGTAGCGCATGTGGAGTCCAGGTGAAATCGCCCCACCCCGATATTCCCCTGCATCGTTTACAAAATCGTAGGTGACGCAGGTACCCATATCAATCACCAGTACATTTTTTCTGGGGTATTGATAAAAGGCGGATGTGGCCAAAGCAATACGATCCATGCCCAAGGTGGAAGGTGAAGCATAGCTGTTTTTAAAGGGCACTTTGGACGCATGGGACAGCACATGCACCTTGCAAAACAGGGCCATGATTTCCTTTTCCTTGTTTTGGAGGGGCCCCACTGCAGAAATAAGCGCTCTTTGAATTTTAGGATAGGCCTCAAACAGCTGTTTTATTTGGGTAACGAAGATGGCCGACTCGGTGGCATCAAAGTATACCAGCTGCCGATTGTCGAATATGGCGTACTTGGTAAAGGAATTTCCGATGTCAATCACAAGGTTCACAGGGCAAAGGTCGCGATTTCTTAAAAACCCCTCCTTTTTTCTAGAATTTGTTTGTATATCCTATTTTTGAAATTATATTTGCACCCGCCTGCGCAAAACCTATACGGTTCTGCTTCGGCGGGCGAGCCCGGAAAGGGCTTGTGAGTTGTAAAACTCGGTACCTTAGCTCAGTTGGTAGAGCAACGGACTGAAAATCCGTGTGTCCCTGGTTCGATTCCTGGAGGTACCACCTCAAGCACAAAACCCACTCAGTTGAGTGGGTTTTTTTATGGGAACAAACGAGAAAGTCAACTTTCGAGGTGCAGTTTCCGTAAAAAAACAAACTGCTGAAAGCAGTCCGGTTTTGTATTTGCATCAGCGGAACAAAAGGAATATTTGCCTTAAGGCAAATGAGCCCTGGAAGTGCCACCTCAAGCACAAAACCCACTCAGTCGAATGGTTTTTTTTATGGACAAACGAAAAAGTTCGCTTTTGAAGTGCTTTGTCTAATCGGTCTGCCGCAACACCACAGCAATATCCCTAAGCGCGGCCACCATGTTTTGAACTTCTTTACGGTCAAAAGCGTCTTCCTCTAGGTAAAACAGCATTTCAATGCCTTGGTCAAGGATTTTTGCAAGATTCTTGTTGGAACCGTAGGCATCTCTAATTGTAATTGGAAAGTGACTGACTAGTTTATCTGTATCATTTTCATTCATGTCCAAATTTATCAAAATGTTTATAAATGTGGTAATTTATTTGATGTAATTTAAGAAATATCAAAACATCAGCTTTGTCTCTTTAGAGACGATTATGGCGAAACAAAAGCAGAAAAATAATGACAACCTTGACCCAAGAATCATGGCTATCGCGAAGAAATTGGAAAAAATGCGGGTAGCAAAAGGATACTCCAGTTATGAAAACTTTGCTATAGAGTTTGGCATATCAAGAATGCAATACTGGCGCATGGAAAAAGGCACCAATTTTACTTTTACAAGTCTGCTTAAAATCTTAGATGCCCATGAGATAACCTTGGAAGCGTTTTTTGCTGAGGGTTTTGATTAAATCGGTGCAAACAAAAAACCACAACAAAATTGCTGTGGTTTTCATTTTTAGAATTCATTGGTCACCCTGACCATTAGTCGAAGACTAGCGATAATAAAAGGGATGCTCAAAACATGGCATGACTTTTATCAACAAGAACAAAACTCTCTTTAACACAAGAATATTTATACTTGTAAATACTTCTGCCTGCAAAAACATTCTTTTTTCTTCCCAAAACATATGATTCAACTAAAACGGAAAAGGAATTATCGTTTTCAATTTTGATAGGATATATTCTGAGCATTCCTTCTTCTTTTTTCGAAATCGTTTTAATCTCTTTTGCGGTTACATAATTAATCTGCACGTCCTCAAAAAATTTAATTCTATTTAAAAAGGGCTCTGTATTTCCACCCTCAATATAGGTTAGGGGCGTATACATAATATAAACATTCCTTTTCTCAAATTTTCTTGATTCTAATTCATAGCCGAGGTGTTCTTCAATTACCTGGTTGAGAATCGAAAAGTGTAAAGAGTTATCATTCTCTTGACATAAAGCACTGGTAATCCATCCTATAAGTAAGATTCCAAAAATTAATAGTTTTCTCATTTTCTATTTATTTTATCCGACATTGCAGAACGAAGTTGCTTTCAGCACTTCAAGGGAAAATTAGTTCCGGAGACGAGAAACAAAATCCATCTAAAAGATAAAACCTTTTTTAAAGAAAAAACCACGACTAATTGCCGTGGTTTTTTATCCAGTTTGTATCATTTGCCCTATTTTATTACTAGTAGAACGTAGATAGCCCTACTCTTGAGGGAGCGCAGCAATTTGAGCATCAATCTTCTTTATCAGTTCAATAATAATTTCATCTTCATTGGGTTTATCCTTCAGTATAAGATGCGCAGCCCCACTATTTACAAATTCTTCGTTCGGACTAATTGAGTTTTGTTTTAGGAAGTAGTCTATTATTGCTTTTCCACTCTTATTACTGCGCATGCTTAAAAGGTTATATCCTTGGTGAGACCTTTTCAAATGATAGGAATACTGTTTCAATAATATCACGTTTACCACGTATTCCTTATCATCTTGGGATATGAGACTATCCGAAAGAAAGTTGTTTAAAGATTCATCTAATAAAAATTGATTTCTTGACAGGTTAATCTCATCCGGCTGAAAATCTACTATTCTTAGTTTCCAGTCTTTGTTATCTCTGATATCCCGCTGATTCGTCTCAGATTTTGTACTCAAGTCATTCTTTGGCACACTCTTTTCTTTACACGAAAAAACTACCAACAGAACAATTAATAAGGTTATACCTCTAATCATTTAAGTTTATTTCTAATATTGAGAAGGGACAATTCCATTTTCCAAATCCCCCACTAATTAAAGATATCATCTTGCACAACTCAACTACCTTAAAGATACTATTACTTGCACCCGAAACCATAACAACAGAGTAGAGGTTTCGGTTTCATTCACGTTTGTGTCGTTTACCAATGATCAAAGATTGGTGTTTCCATTGTTCAACGGTAATTGCAGTGGCGCAGAGCAGAGAACAACCGAATCAAACAATGAATTTTATATTAGCAAAAATCTTTCTAAACTTTACGTAAAAGAAAAACTATACCTAACAAAAGCAAACAAAACACAATACCCCAAGAATTAGTATAATCCGCTTTTGTATAGTTACTTTTAGTAGATGGGTGTTTTTTATCTAAGTTCCAAAAGGTATATATCAAACCTAAAATGATGAGAACCGCACCAACAAAGAAGTTACTTTCTAAATACAATTTATACTTTTCTCTACTGCTCCGCAGTGGGATCTAATCTGTTGTCTTTTTATTAAGGTACTCTCTAAATAGGTCGTCCTTAAGGTTCCTGAGGAAAAATGTTTCTTTCGACGAATCTTTTTCAACAACTACTTTTCTTGTTTTGAGAAAAAAGTTAGTGACTCTGAGATCATCAATTTGCTGATAACCAAATTTTTGGTAATCAAAGATTTTCCTTAAATAAAATTTATTTGATGTTTCGTCAAAATATAGAGCAACAAATTTTTTTGCTCTATACACTACATACGCTAAAAAAGTTAGAAGTATTGCCATTCCAATCAAAAACATCTCGATACCCATCTTTTTCGAATGATAAAATATTGGAATCAATAACCCTAATCCTATTATAACTTCTGATAGGATTTGCATTTTGATGTTATTGTAGGAAGATAGTTTTTTCATCTTGGGAATTTGAACCTTACTTTTACCGTCCCAGCTCTGTGGTAGTTGTACCGTTAGGATTTTGAGATTCAATTGATTCAAGTTTTTTGCTAGGAATTAAAACCTTTTCTCTCAAATATTCTTCTAGGTCAATGGGCACTTCATAGAGGTACTCAGCTGTCCGATAGTGATTTCTGCTAATTGCATAGTCCCTTAATTTTGTGGGAGGGATATCAATCCAAATCTTTACAGCCATTTTAAAGGATGGTGGAGTTTTTTGACCGTCTTTAAGAATATCCATTATTTCTTGGATTGTTGCTTGATCTCTCACTGTTACAACTCCTGGCCTTTCTCCTAAAAAGTAAACATCCATGTATTTTGGGTACTCTTTTTGTGTGCAGGAAACAAGTAAAACAAAATTTAGAATCATTAATAATTTCATAATCTTCTAAAACCTTTAAGTTGATTGAAGCTTTAGGTGCTAATTGTACTTTAATAGCTGCTTAGTAATTGCATTGCTAAGTGTCAGTTATAAAAACCCACTTTAAATATAATACGGTTTTCAGAGAAAAAACACGGCAAAATTCTGGAGGCTTCAGGTTAAGTCAAGTTGTACCCTTTGCTTCCAATAGTCACAGATGAGCAGTAACCAAGGGACACCAATCTAGTTTTAGCGAATTTTAGGAGCATTATAGCTGGAAGTATTATCTAAGTTTGAAATAGTATAACTCCCTAAAGAGATTGAGCCACTGAAATTTACATTTTTTTCGATAGGCCTTCTACTTTTTTTGTACTCCTTTCTATTAAGGTCATAAAGACTAAGTACAATATACTTTTCCTTAAACCAATCCGATTTAAATCGAATGGAATACTCTGCAATTCCATCGTTTTCCTTTTTTCCCGTGAATATGTAAAACTTGAACCTAAGATAGTTGACATCTTCGCTCATTAACCTTTTGAAATCTTCTTTATTGAAAGTCAAGCTTCCAGGATGATAAATGGGCAAAAGTGGTTTTTGATTTTCTTTGCCTTCCAAATAAAAGTAAGCGCCATTAATGGTATTCTGAACAATTCCATTAACGTTAATTACCAAATCTATTTCCTCGTTTTGACAAAAACTATCTTGTTGACATTGAGTTTGATGATAAATGAATAATAAACCAACTAGTGTTAAGGTCAAAGTTTTGTACATAATTTCAATTTTCAAGTATTTTCTTCGCCGCTTTTTAGGTAAGGGTATTGACCCGATTTTCAATCTCTGCGGTTGTTATGCTTCTACAGGCTCGTTACAAAACCTATTCAAAAATAATACCTATTGTAAAAGAAAAAACCACGGCAACAGTGCTGTGGTTTGAATTTTGAGATTTAGCTAAATGGCAAAATCGCCAATCTAAGACTGACGGCAGCTAGCTAGAATAGCTGCTCAATCTCTTTTCCAACCTTCACCTTTTAAACTCTGCTTCACTAATTTGCACTACTTTATTGAAATTTATTGCATCTCCATCAATAGTCTCTCCCAATAATACAAGATTGTTAGACCGAATTATTCTTTTAGTAATTCCATCTATTTCCAATTCTTTTTTGGTGTACATCAGTATAGAATCCTTAAGTGTTGACTTGGGGCAGATTTCTAGTGTAAAAACTGGATTATTTTCGACAAAATTACAATCATAAGAATTGCTTAGCAGTAATACCTTTGGATTGTTACCCCACTTCCAAAACAAACTGTCTTGGTGAATCCAGAATTTGTAAACCATAACATCTCCTAAGGTATCTTTTTTATGTACATCTAAATGAACGATTCTTTCCGATATGGTATCTCCTGAAAAGGAATAGGTTCTTGTTTGAAAAGAAACTGTTTTGTTGTCCATCAAACTTTTATAAAAAAAAGTTTCGGTCCTAATCTTCTGCTCATTCGTTATACACCCAGTAAGTAGGGTTGTTAAAGCAAAGGCCATGGTAACTCTTAATATTAACAAAGGGGTTATTTTACTGTTGTTGCATTTTACAATTGATTTTATGACAAAATCCATCTTAAAGATAGTACCTATTGTAAAAGAAAAACCTCTGTAACAACCCCAAAAAAAACCAATCTTTGTAAAAAACCAACCTATGCGCAAAGCAACCGCTTTCTCTCTTTTTATTCTTTTTAACCTAGTAGCGTATACCGCTTTTTCCCAAACCTTAGAATCTAAAATTGACTTGCTCTATCAGGTGCCTGAAGGTGCCCCAGGGTTTTCCATTGCTGTTTTTAAGGGAAATCAAATCCTTATGGAAGAGCAATATGGCACTGCTCATTTGGACCATGATGTACCCGTTACTGCCAAAACCGTTTTTGATATTGGCTCCATTGCCAAACAGTTTACGGCCGCGTCCATCTTGTTGTTGGAGGCGGAGGGTAAACTCTCCTTAGAAGACCCCGTTTACCAATACATTGAAGACCTGCCTCGATACAAGAAAGGAGACCCTACCATCGAACATTTGCTAAACCAAACCAGCGGAATTAAGGAGGTGGATGATTTTCTGGAAGTGGTTGACGTTTTTTGGCGCGACTACATCAACCATTCCATGCTGCTGAACATTATCACCAAGGTGGATGAACTTCGGTTTACTCCTGGAGAATACTTCAACTATACCAATGCCAACTATATTTTGTTGGCCTCAATTATTGAGGAAGTTTCAGGTATGTCTTATGAATCGTATCTGCATAAGGCAATTTTTGAACCGCTTAGTATGCAAAACACGCTGGTCAATACTGATGCATATCGTACCATTAAAAATCGGGCTATCGGATATATTGAAGACGAACAAGAGTATTACAAATCGCATTATTACGGTTTGCTGTACAAAGGGGATGGACAAATCATCACCAACCCAAGGGATATGTTCCAATGGCATTTGGGCATCAAGAATGCGACCATAGGCTCTCCTGAACTCTGGAAAAGGATGCAGACCAAGGCCAAATTGAACAACGGTACTGAAATCAACTATGGCTTGGGCGTGGAGTTCGAGACGCATAACGGGTACGAAGCCCATGGATTTGACGGCATGATTACCAGCGGATTCGTTTCCAAATACTTGTATTTTCCTAAGTTGGATATCGCCTTTTTCACCACGCAAAACACCTTTGATTGGGATTTTAAGGAACGTTTTTTCCAGTTAGTGGATTTGTACGTTCCTGAATCTGAAAATGAACAACCTACGGTTGCGGAAACCACCCCAGAAGTCAGTGCCACGGATTTAAAACGCTATGAAGGCACGTATTTGTTTTACCGTTCGGATGAAGAACGAAAAGCCAATACCATCCAACTAAAAGATGGGGCCTTGCGCGCCTACACTTTGGACGGTTATGAAATTGCCAAATTGATTCCCGCAGGCGACCATCGCTTTTATTTCGGAGAAGATAAGGACGCCATTCTTGAATTCAACCTAGAGGGTAAAACCAAGGAGTATACCTACGATGATTTTGAAAATGAAGCGCCATGGGTATTCCATGAATATGAGCCCCATGAACATAGTCCAGAAGAACTAAAGGAATTTGAAGGTGATTATTTCAATAACGACTTTCAAATCAGTAAAAAGTTGGTAATGAAAGATGACGTGCTGTATTATTACTACCGCAATGGGGCCTCAAAACAGCGAATGGGTTCCCTTTCCAAAAATTTGCTGGAAATATCCATAAGCCCCATACAGTTTATCAGGAACAGGCAAGGACAAATTACAGGGTTTGATATTATGGGGCTGGTGTTTGAAAAAATCCAAACCAAAAAAGACGCTCCCAAGTGACGTACCAAACATCAACTAACTAAACTTAAAATTCCTTTTCGTAACAATTTAAAGGAAAGCACGGCACGTATTGTTCTCAGGAACGTCTTAAATGAATCCGCTAAACCCGCGGAACTCCTTTGATTCGTTTATCAATTTTTTTCTTCTTCACCGTAATCCGCTTCATAACATCCATCAACTTCGAGTCCTTGGTCTTTTTGTAGATTTCATTAATCGCCAGCACCAGTTCTTTGGCCTCTCTTGAGGCCTTTACACGGTCACTGGTAGACATATGACTCATGGTTCTTTTCTCGAATTCTTCCGCTTGCAACAACAAATCCATAAGCTTTTTGTTTAACAATTAATACTTTTTACTTAAACAAAGATATAAATGTGGGATTAATACTGCCATTCAAAACGACCTTTAGTACCATTTTAACAATACTGTTGAGGGTTTCATAAAAATGTAGAGTACAAGCCAAATTTCATTCAATGTTCGCCAAAGGGGTGTTCATCCAATATTCCGTGGCGTTTTTGGGGCGTATCAACGGTTGTGACTCGAAAATGGGTTTGTTCTTTCGCATGAACAAAGCTCCTTTGGGAATTTGGGAATAAGGCTTGATTTCTTGAACAAAAAACTCCCGAAACTGATTGAATGCCAAACTTTTCCAGTCGTTCAAAAGATTACCTTGGATATCGGTGAGGTTTTCAATTTTGATTTCCAACACATCTTCGCTTGAGGATGCCGTTGCGATTTCATTGGCCAAACGGCTCAGTTTTACCATGGAGAGATCCAAGTATATCATCAACGAATCTTGAAACACCTTGAAGTTATCGCGATACACTTTGATTTTTTTCAATTTCAACTTGTTCCCCTTAAATTTCACTTCGAAGTTTGCTTTATTCTCGGATTCGTCATTCTGCGCAAGCTTTTGGTTGAAATACACCAAGAAACCTTTTTTCGAGGGAATAAAAGCGATACTGTCAATGGCAAAATCCGGAGGAGGGCTCAAACGAAATGTATTCTGGAACGAAACGTAGTTCAGAAACATCTTCTGTTCTCGGTTCCTTTTGTACTCCGCGGTAGTTTCAAAAATGAGATTTCCCTTTTTTCGGTTTGAATCATCTTCGGTAAGCTTTTTTAACCTATCATAAACGGAATATTCCATTTTATGGATGGCATAATCGGTTTTGGAAATGTAAATCCAACCTACCACTTTGGCAATAGGGTGTATTCTATTGATTCTAATTTTGAAGAGTAGTTCATTGTCCAACACAACGTCTTGTTCCTTTCTAAAGGAGTGGTTTTTGATAAAATCATCTTCCATTTTATTGATCAGGTCAAATGAATTGATATTGTGGTTGCGAATGGGGTCGTGCACCCTCATGATGTTGAATTCGTTACCGTCATGTGCGGGCATGTATGCTCGTTCTACGACTTTGCTCAAATAGGTATAATCGTATGGGTTATCGGCCAAAGTATCGCGCTTGAACTGGGTGTTTTCCTTGTAATCATAGAGCATCACCTTGGTAGCCGTAGTGTCAACCGTATCAAAACCCTCATCGAATACCTCGAGAATGGCTTCGTTCAAATTCACGTATTGGCCGTCGCTCATTTGGTAGTCACGATAATACCCCACGGTCGAGAAGGTGTTTCTGGGATAATTTCGAGGTATGGCGGCAATGGCCCTTTTTACGATTCCGCGAGCGGAAAGTGCCCGTTTCTTTTTTGCGGTTACAACGGTTTCTTGCAAAGCAAGTACCCTCGGCTTGATGCGAATGGTATTTATGCCGTCGGGCGATAGGCGCGCTAGGGGAATTTCCTTTTTTTCATACCCCATGCTCGATATCACCAATATATCGTCCAGTTGTTGAAATCGGGTCGGAAAGCGAAAACCACCATCTTGATTGGTAATTACCCCCACCGCCTTGTGTTTTAGCCGTAAAGTGGCAAAAACGACTGGTTCGTCGGTGTTGGCATCCAAAAGTTTCCCATGAATGAAGTCATCTTGCGCGAAGGCAGAAAACTGAAATAAAAGCAAAAGGCTGAATAAAAAAATACGCATAAGCAATTCGGTATTTTTTATCGATTAGGCCTCTTTTAAGATACAAAATTTTTCTCCAAAACTCTGGAAAACATGGGGTTATAACGCTAAAAAGAAGTAAGATTTCTAAAGGAATGTTAAATATTAAGAGTACGATATGTTCTTCTTAAGATTTTTTTAAGTATCGAACTGGAATACCTCCAAAATTTGATGATTAAAACAGAAGTTCGCCAAGCTCATCTGCCTTTAAACTTTTAACTCCTACCGTCCATGTGGGTAGGGTTCATCCGTTAAAACAAGTAAGAGGAAAACAATCATGAAGACCGCGAAAAGAATCTTGAACAAGATAGCAGGGTTTATTTCCTTCTTAATGATTCTTTTTCCCAACCATACCAGCAAAAGGCTGAGCCCCGCAGAAACAAAAGCATAAAAAAGAACAACCCCTACAGTTAGGTTTTCGAAATACATACCACCCAAAAAGTTTAGCTTTTATGGAACTTTAAAAATCCCTTAGTTAAACGAATTTGACTTGAAGTTAACTAGAATCTCATCACTAGAAAGAAGTCTTATGGATGAAATAAAAAAGGAAAGCGTTCCCAAGAGTTGTATCCTATATAAAACTAACTCAAACTTAAAATTCCCTCTCATAGCAATTTAGAGGTGGATACGTATACTACTTGAGAACGCCTTGTATGTATCTACAGCACTGGGGGAAACTCCTTTACCACGTTTGTTTTGTATTCCAAGTAAACCGTGGCGCACAATCCATCTACTCGCCCCTAATGTTTGTAGATTTTGTTGAACTAAACTTCTGCTTTACTCAACAAAGATGTTAATTGGTCGTTGGGGTTGCGAGATAATTTAGAGTTTGGGAATATTTTAACAGAACTGATTTTCAACCATCTACGAAATAACAGGATTCAAAGGTTGAAGTATCGAAATTCCTATGCGTCAAACTCCTCTCCAAAAAACTCTGGAATACTCAATTCAAAATATGTAGCTATTCTATGAATGGTGCTAAGCTTGGGGTCCCAGCGGCCCGTTTCTATTCTTCCAAAATGAATGCCCGTATCGTTGTATGCGTCTTCTTGGGTGAGGCTGCGGGCTTCGCGAAGTGATTTGATTCTGGCGGCCAACGCCATCAAAAAATCTTCATTTTGGTTGTTGTTTTCCTGCATACTCAGGCAATGTCAAAATTTCAATAGAAGATTTTAATGACGTAAACGTCATTTTGCTTATTTTTGAACAACCTCGTCTTACTTAAAAACTCAAAAACATGCCCAAACCGAACCTACTGCAAACCTTGGCCGACTTTCAGGCGCAATCGTACTTTTCATCCCTTAAAATCACTTTTGGGGTGCACGATATTATCAATTACCGAGACGGCCACTTGCTCAACCAAGCCGAAAAACGAAAAAGCCGCATCATCGTAGTGAAAACGTCAAAACACCATATTGCCCAAATCAAGGTGATGGATAACCTGTTGTTTCGGTTTTCGTTTCACATTAGCCTGCCTAAAATTTTGGCCGGGCAAACCGAAAGCATGATTGAGCTACCCTCTCCTTTAGAAGATGGCCATTTGTGCATTCAAGACGAAAAACTGGAGCTTTCGTTTCGTATTGACGCGCCCGAAAATGAACCTCAACTCACCGTGGAGCATTGTTACTCGGAGGTGAGGAGTGTGAAAGCTTCTATTGGGTAAATTATGATATAGAAAACCCGGCAAAATGCCGGGTCTTTCCATCAATAAAGGTTAGGAGTTGTTACCCTAAATACGGGTATAGGTTGTTGTTATGTTACCTAAACTAATGACAAATGTTAAAGTCAGCGTATTTCCAGAAATTACATAATCTGTCTTTCTAGTCACCAACGACTCTCCATCATCGTAGGTTAAGTTCAACTTTACTGAGGAAGGCGTCTGCCAAGTGCCTTGGGTTGTTGAGTGATTATTCTGAACACAATCAAGAATTTCGAAAGATATACTTGGATCATTTATATAACTAATTTGCTCGTATGAATTATCAGCCCTGAACTCAATTGTATCTTCTCTACTACATGGGTGTAGTTCACCAGTCTCTCCATCTAAGGCAACAGATGACAGTTGCCAAATTCCTACAAGAGGATTTTCATTTACTGTTCCATCGTCATCCCCACAAGAAAAAATTGCTAGCATTAAAACAAAAGCAATTGCAGAAAAACTATGTTTACTAAAGAGTTTTTTGTTGAAATTCATGATGATTTGGTATAGTTTGATTGTTTGTCTTATTGAGGAAACAAATAGCTGTGCCACGGGTTTCCATCAAAAAAAGGTTAGGAATTGTTACCCTAAATACGGGTATAAATAGTCGTATAATCCGACCCATTTACATCAAAAGAAATGGAAAGGGTATTGCCTGATATGGAATAATTTGCAATTTGAGTGAAATCATCTTCTCCAAAAGTGAAAGTAACACTTAACCTTCCTGCAGAAGGAATCGACCAAGTACCGGTGTCGCTTGAATCCTCATCAAGAACGCAGTTAGGGTCATTTGGCGCAGGACTGGCATAATTCATTTCAACATAGGTGTTATCCGACTTGAATTCCACAGTATCTTCATAAGTGCATTCTGCAATTTCCTCGTCAACTTCTCCATCAATGGTAATTTCTGATATTTGCCAAACCCCAATAATATTGGTATCATTTACTGGTCCGTCATCACTTCCGCAGGAGGAAAGTGTCGTCAGAAAAATAAAACCAACAGTGACTAGACTGTTTTTGAGAAGGATTTTTGCTATGGTATTCATGGCGATTTGAAATTACTTTGGTTATTTCTCGCCAATTAACTGAACTATTGGTTTACTTTATTCAAGCACTTCACACAACCCCTTTTTGAGTTAATGGATGACTCTTTTCAACCAACAAACCAAAAAAATTATAGGGAATACTCCTACGAATTCTTAACATTTTCATAAATATGAAAAATGAATAGTGCAATAACTTTTATATATCAAACTAAGGTTTATATTTACCCAATTGAGATTAATTTTAAATAAAAATGACCAAAGAGTTATTAGCCCAGGCAGAAGAGTTTCAGAACAGGACCCTCAGTCATATGTCTACCAGTGATAGGGTGAAAGCATCGAGAGAGGCAAAGCAATTGATTCTATCCATCAACGAAATCTATAAAAAGACGAAAGACTCCAAATTAATGGACCTTATGAAGAGTCTTACCGTCAAAAAGAAGAAAATAGAGAAGCGTCTCAAAGGAACGCCTTTGGTGTAGTTCCCCCTTTATTTTTTCGATTTCTTACGGTAAAAGTATCCTCCCAGCACCAGCGCTGCGGAAATAATCATTACGTTTTTGATAATGTATTGCCCCTCTAGAGTGGGTAATAGATAATTGCCTTCTTGAAAGGTAATTTCAGGTAAAAATACCAAAGGCATAAAAGTGCCTATCATTTGCAAGAATAACAGCGCAATGGCCAAGCGCGTGGTACTGCGAAACAGAAAGGCGATTCCAATGACCATTTCCCAATAGCCAATTATCATCAACCACAGCTCAGGTGTGCCTAAAGGCAACCAGGCTACCGTCGCTTTTAAAAGGCCTTCGGCTGAAGACTTTCCCAAGGGTTTCAAAATTCCAAACCAAAAAAAGATGATGGCAAACGATATCCGCACTGCGGGTTCACCCCAATTGCGCATACGGGCTGCGATATACTGGTCTATTTTCGTATAATCCATAGTATTTTATGTGATTCAAAGGTACAGGCTAATCGCTTCGGGTTCAACCCCCCTTATTTTCCAATTTCCAATTATCACGCTTTTTGTACCAATCACAAGATCTTTGCTTCCAGCAATACGAAACCCCTCCTCTGGCCTTTGGGTTTTTGCTATTTTCGGTTCACCAAAAAATCACAACCAAAACAAACACTTGTTAGAAATGACGAACGCTATTGAAGAAAAAATGGGATACTTGTTTTGGTATCTCGTTATCACAGGGTCCATCTGCTCCCTTATCAGCAGTTTGTATCACTACCTATTTTAATAGTTGGGGGATACGGCAACAGTAAGCTCAATTCCCGAAAGGGTCTCATCTACATTCTCAATCGTAAAAAAGGTCAGTATTGCACTGGCCTTTTTTCTTTGGCACCTATCCAAACGGATGCCATGGGATAAAACCCAAAGTTTTCCATGGCCGAGGCCTCATCCAAATTCTGCACTTCAAGCTGATCATAATCAACATCTGGAAAAATTTGCTGGGTCATCGCGTATTTACCTCCATCTACAAACACTTCAATGGAACTTTTGTCCAAGTAAACAGCAACATCATACACCTTCCCTTTAGGCAATCGTACCGGCATGATATGTTCTTTGTTTCCAAACTCAGGATGGAATCCTATTTTCCCTGAGGCCCGTCGGTCTAGCATAAACTGTCCTTTGGTGGCATCCATCTCTAAAATCAGAAAGTTCTTTTTCCCATTGGAAAGTACCAATCGAAAGTTCTGGGATGCTGTTTGAAAGCGAACCAAACCCTGATTGAAATCATTTCCGCTGAGCGTTAGGCTATCCTTCGGTTGAATCGTTTGGGAAGCAGTATCCGTACCGCCAACCAAAGTTTCCACTGACGCCAGGGGAAGGTTTTTGAGCCAATAGCCATCACCATCTTTCTCAAGAGATAGTTTTCGAGGAAGAGTCATCGCACTACGCCAACTTTTCGTGGGTGTGTCCCGCGCATAATCCCAATTGCTCATCCAACCGATAAAAACCCGCTCTGCTTCGGGGAGATTGTTATAGGTTACCCCAGCATAATTATCGGTGCCATAGTCCAGCCATTTGGCTTCTGTTTGCGTAGAAACGAATTCCTTTCCATCAAAATCCCCGATAAAATATTGCGTCCCGCTCCCGCCATTCGGCGCTCCGGGATTAATGCTTACCAACAAGGCCCATTTGCGTTCGCCAGTCTTCGTGTCGGTCAAAGGAAAAATGTCTGGACACTCCCAAACACCGCCGTGGGCCCCAACTTCCTTACCAAAATCACTCATATGGGACCATTCCTTCAAGTTAGGAGACTCATAAAACTTCACATGGTCTCCCGCTACCAAAGCCATAACCCACATATTGGTAGGTTCAAGCCAAAACACTTTGGGATCCCTAAAGTCTTTGATTCCGTCGTTAGGGATAACCGGATTTCCTTCGTATTTGGTCCAAGTAGCCCCTTCATCCAGACTGTAAGCCATGCCTTGGGTTTGGAAATCATCCCGTCCCGCCTTTTCGCCTTCCATAAGGTGGTAGGTGTACATCGCAACCATGGCTGGATTTTCAATGGACCCGAATCCTGATGTATTTTGGGTGTCAATAACCGCACTCCCTGAAAAAATCAAACCCAATTCATCGGGATACAGGGCTACGGGCAAATGCTCCCAATGCACCATGTCCTTACTTCGCGCGTGCCCCCAGTGCATAGGTCCCCAAACCGTATCATCGGGATAGTATTGATAAAACAAATGGTACCATCCTTTATAAAACACCAACCCATTGGGGTCGTTCATCCAATTTTGCTGGGGCGTAAAATGGTACTGCGGACGATAGGGTTCTTCATGCCAAGCTTGTTGCTCTTCCATGACCTCCAAAGTTTTCGTTTTCTTGTTTTGACAACTCAAAAAAAGAAACTGTACCGCACAAAGCCAAAAAATCAACCAAAGGTTTGTGGTTGGATTTGAAAAAGGTGAATTAGGTTTAATCTCCAGGCGCATAATCGTTAGGTTTAAAAAGGATGGTTTTTCCCTAAAAGGGACTTTCCAGGAATAAAAATTAAACTTTTGAGTAAGTTTATCAAAATCTTGCTGACCAATATTCAGTAAATGCAATGGGATTGAAAACTGACCCCAAATCCAAAAGACTACTCTTGATTTTTACGCGCAACCCTGAATTAGGGAAGTGCAAAACCCGTTTGGCTGCCAAAATCGGTGACCAAGCTGCACTCGACGTGTATGTTTTTCTCTTAGAGCACACCAGAAAAATTACTGGGCCGTTGCAAGCCGCAAAACAGGTCTATTATTCTGAAGAAATTGCCCCTGATGACCTCTGGTCTTCAGCTGCTTTTGAGAAAAAACAGCAAGTCGGCGAAGATTTAGGCCTGCGCATGCAAAACGCTTTCGCGGAAGGCTTTGCAGAAGGGTATGAGCATATTCTCATTATCGGGAGCGACATGTACGACCTCAGCACAAGAGATTTGGAAAGAGCCTTTAATGCCCTAGAGAAGAATGAAGTGGTGCTAGGACCCGCAGAAGATGGCGGCTATTACCTATTGGGACTTTCAAGAATGCATGAAACATTGTTCCAAAACAAGCAATGGGGCACTGAAACCGTGTTGGAAGATTCCCTAGCCGATTTGAAGGACATACCCTATTTTCTTTTGGAAGAAAAAAATGATGTTGATTATTATGAAGATATTAAAGACATTGCAGTCTTTAAACCCTTTTTAACACACCTAAACGAATGACAAAAAAACAGGTTGACGAATCGGTAGAATATCTTCACAAAAAAGGCTTTGACCAGCCCGAAATCGGCATAGTATTGGGTACCGGGCTGGGCAAGCTTACGGAAGAAATCGAGAATGCCGTTGAGGCGCATTACAACCATATTCCTTACTTCCCGTTGGCTACCGTGGAGTTTCATTCCGGCAAGCTGATTTATGGCACCATCTCGGGAAAAAAAGTGGTGGTGATGCAGGGCCGTTTTCACCTCTACGAAGGGTATGATTTTCTCGATGTCACCTATCCCATTCGCGTAATGCATGCCTTGGGCATTCAAAAATTGTTTGTTTCTAACGCAGCGGGTGCCATCAATCTTTCCTTTAAAAAAGGAGACATCATGTTGATTGAAGACCATATCAATATGCAAGGGGGTTCTCCCTTGGCATTTAAAAACGTGGTAGAATTCGGCAACCGATTTGTGGACATGAGTGAACCTTACGATGTAGAAATGCGTAAGAAGATTGAGGCCATTGCCGAAAGAAATTCGATTTCCTTGCAAAAAGGGGTGTATGTTTCAGTGGTTGGACCGCAATTGGAAACCAAGGCAGAATATCGTATGTTGAAAATATTGGGCGCCGATGCCGTTGGTATGAGCACAGTACCCGAAGTCATTGTGGCCAATCACTTGGAATTGCCCATTGTCGCCGTCTCGGTTTTGACGGATGAGTGTGACCCAGACAATCTGCAACCCATTGATATCAACGAAATCATTGAAATAGCCGCGACCACCGAACCCAAAATGATACAATTGTTCAAAGAATTAATAAACGAAATATGAGTTATTTAGATGCAACGCAGGATTTATACAAAGAAGCAGCCTTGACCCCAGATGTAGGGCTTTGTTGTACTACTAATCCCATTTGGCAGTTTCCTGGACTTTCCATTCCCAAAATCATGCAAGAGATGAACTATGGCTGTGGGAGCACCGTTTCTGCACAAGATTTGGTCAACGACCCCAAAGTATTATATGTCGGTGTAGGTGGTGGAATGGAATTGTTGCAATTTTCATATTTCTCACGACAGCCCGAAGGCGTTATCGGTGTAGATTCCGTGAATGAAATGCTAGAGGCCTCTCGAAACAATTTTAAAATCGCTGAAGAAGAAAACGACTGGTTCAAAAGCGAGTATGTGAAACTGGTCAAAGGAAACGCATTGGAACTGCCTATTGAAGACGAAACCATTGACGTAGCCGCACAAAATTGTCTTTTCAACATCTTTAAGATGGAAGATTTGAAAAAAGCGGTGGCTGAAATGTTTCGGGTATTGAAACCCCACGGGCGTTTGGTCATGAGTGACCCCACCTGTGAAGAACCCATGAATGACGAATTGCGAAATGACGACCGCTTGCGTGCGCTTTGCTTGAGCGGAAGTATTCCAATCAAAGATTACATTAAAGTATTGACCGACGCCGGTTTTGGAACCATCGAAATTCGTGCACGGAAGTCATACCGTGTATTGACACCGAATCATTTCCCAACGGATGAACTCATTCATATCGAATCCATTGAAATTGCTGCGATAAAAGACCCGATGCCAACCGACGGTCCTTGCGTATTTACCGGCAAAACTGCAATTTACTATGGCGACGAAGAGTATTTTGATGATGGTCTTGGCCATGTTTTGCTACAAAACCAGCCTTTAGCGGTTTGTGATAAAACTGCTGCTGCCTTGGGCAACGCCTCCGACCAAATTCATGTGAGCCCTAGTACTTGGCACTACAATGGCGGTGGGTGCTGCTGATTTTTCCAGAATTGCTTGAAAGTTTCTGGGCGATTTCGGGACTATTCTTAAAATTGCATGTTGAAAAGGAAAACCATATTCTTTTTTCTGGTATTGGCAGTGGGTTTTTATGGCCCAATATTCGCCAACAAGCCTGACCATTCAAGCTGGGACGAACTTCTCCAAACCTATGTGGATGATGCGGGAAATGTGGATTACAAAGGTTTCCTTACTGAAAAGGCGCAGCTGCAGGATTACCTTGACGTGCTAGGGCAATCCATACCTGACTCCGATTGGGATCGAAAAGAAACCCTAGCTTACTACATCAACTTATACAACGCCGCAACGGTGGCCTTGGTGTTAGACCATTACCCTATTCAAAGTATCAAGGAAATTCCCAATCGCTGGAAACGAAAATGGATTGCACTTGGTGGCAAAACCATCTCATTGAACGATATTGAGCACAAAATCCTTCGGAAGATGGAAGAACCGAGAATTCATTTCGCCATCAATTGTGCTTCGTATTCCTGTCCGAAGCTGTTGAACCAAGCGTTCACTTCGGACAATTTGGAACGGCTTCTGGACAAGGCTGCAGTGGACTTCGTCAATGACCCCAAACGAAATCGTTTTGAAGGAAATCGCGCCGAGCTTTCTCAAATTTTCAAGTGGTATAAACCTGATTTTATCGAAAATGGAAGTTTGAGGAGCTATGTGAACCTGTTTGTTCGAAATCCCTTGGGCAAGGCGACTAAAATCACATTTATGGACTATGATTGGCGCCTAAATGAAAAGTAATCCTCCTCAAATCAGCATCATCATTCCCGTTTGGAACGAAGCCAAAGGCATTGGCGCTCTTTTAGAGCACTTGAAAGTTGCCAAAAGCACAAAGGGAAACATTTTGGAAGTGATTTGTGTGGACGGAGGGAGCACGGATGGCACTCTACAAATTTTGGATTCCCATGATGTAAAGGTGGTTTCGTTCAAAAAAGGAAGGGCCAAACAGATGAACGCGGGTGCCCGAGAGGCCAAAGGAAACATCTTGTACTTTCTCCATGCGGATACCTATCCACCCCAAAACTTTGATACCTATATTTTGGATGCTATCGAAAAGGAAAGTGTTGCCGGTTGTTTCCGAATGCAATTCGACACGCAAAACCCCATCCTTCGCTTTTTTGCATGGCTATCCCGTATCAATCATACCCTTTGCCGGGGCGGCGACCAATCCTTGTTTATCGAGAAAAGTACTTTTTTGGCCTCCGGCGGATTCAATGAGTCCTATCGCATTTATGAAGATACCGAATTCATCACCCGCCTCTATGCTGAAAATCCTTTCACGATTTTACCGCAGCACGTGGTTACTTCCGCCAGAAAGTATCGTGAAAAAGGGTGGTTGAAGGTACAATTTCACTTTGCCATGATTCATCTGAAGAATTATTTGGGAGCAGGCCCGGAAGAACTATACCAATACTACCGCAAAAATCTTTTGACCTAAGGCTCAGAAATATTGGCCAATACCAAAAACTACACCCCGAGCCGGACTTTCGGTAATGCCATGGCCATAATCGATTCGGAAAATGGCATTGAAAATACGTTTGTGAATAAAGCGTAAACCCACTCCTGGGTATATCCTCAAGTTTTGGGAATCTCCGAAATCACCAAAATCTCCCCCTGGATTCCGCCATGAACCACCATCCACAAAAACATTGCTTTGAAGCACGAACCAATCTTTTTCATAAAGAGTGTAGCGAAACTCGGTATTCAGTACTATGGCTGCCGTACCACGATCTATGGTGTTGCCAACTCCGCGAATGTTCAAGTTGTTGTCCACCGCAAAAGGGGCGAAAGGCGTATCGATATTGCTGGAAAGCCCCAATCGCAAACGTGAGGCCCAATTGCCCCGTTTCCCTACCCTTTTGAAATAGGAAAAATCATTGAACCCAATCCAAAATTCGGGAAGCTGGGTATCGGTACTTCCCACATATTGGAGGTTCAAAACGCTACGAAACCCTTCCAAATAATGATAAAAGTACCGCAATCCATCATGATCGTAAATCAATTTGAAAAGGTGTTTGTTAACCTTGAGGGCTTGTGGGACAGCTGGGTCCGTCTCTCCAGATACATATTGATAATCCTCCGTGAAGAGGTTGAGTCCAAATTCCAATCGATTCCGAAAGTTCAATTGGTACAGCCCCAACAATTCAATGGATTCGTTGTTGTAGCGGTATTGTGCTGCCCCCGCATCCAAAAAAACAGGTTCTTGGGTAGTTAAGTCTTGATAATTCAAGGCCAATCCCCATCGTCTCCCAAAAAGATATGGCGCTCGAATGTTTGCCCCAAATGAACTGAATACATCTTTTTGATAAAAGGCTCCTACCGTAACATTTTGCCCAAACAAATTGAATTCTTGAAGCCCAACGCGAAAAGCGAACTCATCGTTGTTCGAAGTGTACACATTTGCAAAAGGAATCAATGTAAAGTTTTCTTCTACCCCATACACGACAGCATAGGTATTTTCGCTTACCGTTTTGATTTCATAATACGCATGGGCGATGGAGGGAAGGCGTTTTAAGCGATAAATGTCTTCGTCTAAGGCTAGGGTATCGAGTGATTGCCCTTCTTGCACCGAAAGCACTTTTTTCAGAAAGCTGGTTTTGGTTTTTTCGTTGCCTTGGAGGGTGACACTTTGCACCGTTCCCGATTGGGCAGCGCCTATTTTCATGCCGAAGCACAACACCAAAACAAGAAGTAGGACCTGGTGTTTCACCGTTTTTTATTGGGTATTCAAGACCTTGGTCTACAAACTCCCATAAAAATTACGAATAACTTTTTCTGCAGGCTTATTTTGTGGGGTAAAACGATTGTCTTTCTCGCCGCCAACGTCCGCATGATGAATGAACCACTTCCAAACAAAACCTCCGGCAAACCAATCTTCTTTCCAAAATTCATCAAAAATAACCTGGGTCGCTTCGGCCTGTGCTTTGAGATTCACGGCCATATCGTTTTGGTCCACTAACCAAGGTTTATGGGCCGTATAGTCCATACTGCGATAGCCAAATTCGGTAAAAAGTATAGGTCTCTCCTCAGCAGATGCTAAATCTACCAACTTGGTTTTCCACTTTTGCCATCCAGAATGCATTTCGGTAGTTGTGGGATACTGTTTTTCAGATAAGGGGAAATAGGCATCTACGCCAATAAAATCCAGTTGCTCCCAAAACGGGGTGCGATTGTATTCGTCCCAGTTGGCAGCATAGGTCAAATTCCCGGAATAGATTTGGCGCACCTGTTGAATTAACCTATTCCAATACTTGGGTCGGTGTTTTACAAAGCGTTCCAATTCCGTTCCAATACAAAGCAGGTCTACCTTGGTTTTTTGGGCCAACTGTGCAAAAGTGAGGATGAAGTCGGTATAGGTTTGTTCCAATTCTTGCCAATCCGCTTCGGAGGTCATTTCAATTTCCCCGGTAAATTCACCCCGCCACACCCAAATTTGGGGTTTGAGCATCACCTTGACCCCATTTTTCTGCAAGAATTGAATGTATTGCTCTGCTCCTCTTTTGGTTTCGCCGAACCATTGTCGCTCGGTATCAAAGATGACTTTAGGTGAATTGAGGGTCCGAATAAACCCGAAGGGCATCACGGCAGCATAGTTGGCATTTACATCCAGTACAGGGTCAATATGGGATTGGTCTACCTGGTCGCGAGACCCCACGAAACTGACGCCGTTGATTTTTTCTGGTTTCTGGCTGCTACACGAAAACTGGAGAAAACACAAAAAAAGAAGCCCTAATTTCTTCATACTGAACGAATCAAAGCTTCTAATTTAGGCTTTTATGTGGTTGAAGGACTAAAACACGGCTCGTAAACCTATGTTAAAAGTTTGTCCAAGTCCTGTATCGTTTCCACGGAAAAAGTTGGTGTACAAGCCTTCAATATTGAGTACGTCTGTCAATTGATATTTAACACCGCCTCCGTAGGCCGTCAAGTCCTGCGAAAATTCGGTCCCTCCGATATCCAAGAGTTGAATGTGCTGCAAAAGGCCCAATACCGTGAATTTGGAACTTGGGAAATAACTTAAAAACACTCCTGGTGTTAGGCGCAAACTATTGTTGGCGAAACTGTCTTCAGCCGTTCCAAAGTTCCATTCCGTGTTCAACTCACTGAACAATTGCCATTTCCCTTGGGCAAAAGAGTAGTCGTAGAAAAAACGGTTTTGCCAAGTGAACCCATTTTGGTCCAAAAAGACCCCATTCTCTACCTCGTTGTCTACCAAAGGAATAAAAAAGGCGCTCTGCACGGAAAAATTATTCACGTTGGCAAAGGGCGTAAACTTGACTGCGGGGGCAAAAGAAGTAAATCCCGAACGTGCGGTACCTTCTTCCCCGTCAAAAGATAAAAAGTCGAAAATACCACGCCCGCCTACCGTGTTCGAACGAAATTCCAAAAGTAGCCCTACGTTGACCCTTCTGCTGGAACCTACCCCAGTGAAAATATCCAAAGTGGAAGTGAAGAAGGTGTTCCTTGGGATGTCACCGTTAAAAGTATCCTCAGTCTCGGTGTAAATGTTATTGAACCATTTGATGTCCCATTGTCCCTTTCCAATCAATTTGGAAGGGGTTAGGTTTTGGATGTTACTTCCTTGTTGTGCCGGTGCATCCGTTTGGGCCGTTAGCGTCGCAAAAGCCCAGAAAAAAAGTATTCCTAGGGTTGTAGTTGTCTTTTTCATAGTTATGGTAAATTGTTATTTGATTTCATTTAAGGCCCAATCATAGGGGTAGTACCCCACTTTTGATTTAGCATCCAATTTTTCGGTACGATACTGGTTTACGTACTCCACCAAAGAGGTGTTGTTTTTTGTAAAATCTCCATTGTACCATTCAAATATTTGCGAAAGAAGCACCTTTTTTCCTTTCACTTTTATAAAGTCAGGGCGATTCAAAGCAAGCTCAGTTTGCTTTTGGAGTTGTGCTTCCAATTTTTCAGGTGTGTAAGCAGCGGGAATAATAGGAGGGCATCCTAAACCGGCACAGACCAGCACAAAGTGAAATCTGGATTCATCTGGGAACACCGCTCGCAAAAGATCGTTTTCAATACCATTCAGGGTAACTTCCATTCCTGATACTTTGTGTTTGGTTTTGTCAAAAAAGCCCGATTTGTCCAAAGGCGAAGCGATAGGATAATTAGCCACAATGCTTTTGATAACCAAGAGATTGTAGGCGTTTATCCAAAAAGCTTGATAGGTATGGGGATCGGACGAAGAAACCGCAATGTTCTCCGCTAAGGCGATAAGTTCATCCAGCTCGGCAGGATTTGACTTGATATCCTTATAGGCTACCCGACCTTGCTTCACATAGGCCTTAAGGAACGAATCCGTTTTGCTGAAAAAAGTTTCCGTATCCTGTGCGTAGGCCCCACTCGAAATTCCTGCGAACATGCAAAAAAGAAGTAATGGCAAGTGTTTCATGATACTAGGTTTAGCATTTTAAACTGGACGTTGAGTCGAACGATATTTCCAGAGCATACACTCCAAAGCCAATTTTTATGATTTAATTAAGAAATTCAGTATCAGGAAATTGGAGTACGATTTGCGAACCCTTACCTTACAAAATCCGTTAAAATTTAAATTCATTCTAAATTAACTCCATCTGTTAAGTTCATATCTTGAAGAGCGACACAAATAGCATCAACCAATAAAATCCTCATGGAAACTATTGTTATTATTGGAAATGGCATCGCCGGGGTTTCTGTAGCGCGCCATATTCGAAAACTTTCCGATAAAAGGATAATCATCGTTTCGGCAGAAACGGATTATTTCTTTTCACGAACAGCTCTTATGTATGTCTACATGGGACACATGAAGTTCGAACACATACAACCCTATGAAAATTGGTTTTGGGAAAAGAATCGGATTGAGTTGGTGCGAGGTTATGTCGACCATGTGGATGTTGAAAACAAAAAACTGCTTATTGATGGTTCCAGAGCCTTGCACTATGACAAGCTGGTCATTGCTACAGGCTCCAAACCAAACAAATTTGGATGGCCTGGTCAAGATTTACATGGAGTACAAGGATTGTATTCCAAGCAAGATTTGGATTTATTGGAGGTCAACGCACCAAATAAAGAGGTATGCAAACGAGCTGTAATCGTTGGAGGCGGTTTAATAGGAATTGAATTGGCCGAAATGCTACGCAGTCGCGATATCCCGGTGACTTTTTTGGTGCGAGAGAAGAATTTCTGGAACGGAGTTCTACCCGAGGGGGAATCCAAAATGATAAACGAACATATTGTAGAGCACCATATTGATTTGCGACTGGCTACCAACTTAAAGGAAATTGTTTCCGATGGAAATGGCAAAGTAAAATCCATCATTATTGCAGAAACCGGAGAAGAACTACCCTGCGATATGGTAGGCCTTACGGCCGGCGTTACGCCAAACATTGATTTTCTGAAAGATTCAGGAATCGAACTGGGTAGAGGTGTAAAGGTCAATCGCTTTTTGGAAACCAATGCAAAAGATGTCTACGCTATCGGGGATTGTGCCGAACAACACGAAGCCATAGGAAATCGCAGACCTATTGAGGCTGTCTGGTATACTGGACGTATGATGGGTGAAACCTTGGCACAAACCCTTTGCGGTAATCGTATAGAATACAAACCAGGGCATTGGTTCAATTCGGCCAAGTTCTTGGATATTGAATACCAAACCTATGGTTGGGTATTTTCCGAACGTGGACGAAAAGACTACGAAGCGCAATTCCATTGGAGACATCCGAATGAAAAAATCTGCGTAACCATTTCATTCCACAAAGACACCCAACAGTTTTTAGGCATCAATACGTTCGGCATTCGCATGCGTCATGAGGTTTTTGACCGCTGGTTGACCGAAAACCAAAACATGGATTATGTCATTGAACATTTGATAGATGCCAATTTCGACCCAGAATTTTACAAGCATCATGAAGCGGCCATAGTTGCCCATTACAATGCGGAATTCGGCAAGCAAATCAAATCTCGTAAAAAGAGTTTGAAACGCATTTTCGTTTCCTCATAAATCGGAATCTAAAGTATAATACAACCAGATAAGTAATAGAATATGAGCACTTACGATAGAAGCATGTCACTTGCAGGACCGCCCGCCAATATACAATGGCATCAAAAGCTGTCCCTTTTATTGGGTATGTTCGGTTTGTCCATCATCTTATTGGCAGGTTTTAATGTTGAATTTCCCAATAAGGCGATATGGGTTACAATAGCGCTTACCAGTATTTTTGCTGGTACGGTATGGTTTTCTTGGGATTTGTACCGGGGAAAGTACCCGGGAATCAAAAATGATAAGGTCTGGTTTCGATCCATATCAAATCTGGGCCTTGGAGGCTGGTTACTGGGTATTGGAATTACCACCTTTTACATTGTACTCTATTTCTATCCAGAATATTTAGGTCTTGCCAAAAAGGGCCCTAACACCGGGATAATAGCCCTTTTTGACCCTTTGAGCAAAATGTTGAGCGGTAATCCTGCTAGTCAATGGTTCGTTTATGGAACATTGTATACGGTTGGGATACTTGCTTTTGGCGTTAAGTTTATGTGGAAATACAGGCATAACCGATATGAACGTATCCGTACGATTAGCGTCATGTTTTTTCAAACCGCTTTCGCCTTCCTTATCCCTGAATTTATGGCAAGGTTAAACGGAAGCTCTGTATTGCAAGGAGGCAGTCTACCCTTTTTGGATTTAAAAAATATTTGGCCTCTTAACTACTACAATTTTGAAAGCTATCGGGTAAAAGGGTTTTTAAGCTCTGGTGATATTGGCTTTGCCATGCTCATATTTGCCATTGCTTCGGTATTTATCATTACTCCTTTTTTGACGTATAAATTTGGGAAAAGATGGTACTGTTCTTGGGTTTGCGGATGTGGAGGGCTTGCAGAGACCGTTGGAGACTCCTTCCGACAGCTCAGCGACAAAAGCGTGCGTGCCTGGAATATAGAACGCTGGGTGGTTCATAGCGTTGTCGTATTCGTTACGTTAATGACCACTGCGGTTGTTTATTCCTACTTGGGAAATGATACCAGCAAATATTGGCTTACCAAAAAAACATTCCTGATTGGGGTGGGAGTACTGCTTACGGCGGTTTTTGCTTTGGTTATGATATTCAAACGGGATGAATTCAAGAAAGATGCGAAGTACGGCGCCATAGGATACCTTATCGTTATTCTAGCACTTATCGGATTTCATTTTTACAGCGGAGATGGCCATGTGTTCCTTTTTAAATCGGGCACACTTCGCAAATCATATAGCTTCTTGATTGGCAGTATATTTTCAGGAGTTATTGGAACTGGATTTTATCCCATACTGGGAAATAGAGGATGGTGTCGCTTTGGATGTCCCATGGCTGCGATGATGGGCTTTCAGCAACGACTTTTTTCTAGATTTAGAATTACTACCAACGGCGGACAGTGCATTTCCTGCGGAAACTGTTCTACCTACTGCGAAATGGGTATCGATGTTAGAGCTTATGCCCAAAAAGGAGAAAACATTGTGCGCTCTAGCTGCGTAGGTTGTGGGATTTGTTCAGCAGTTTGCCCAAGAGGCGTATTGAAATTGGAAAACGGTCCGCAAAAAGGCCGTATTGATGGCAACCAAGTGTTGTTGGGCAATGACGTTGACCTTATGAATCTTGTCAATCAAAAGTAATGGCCAAGACCACCCTCATCTTAATAGGCCTTTTTCTAATGCTGCCCTTTTCAGGTTCGGAAACCTACTTCCGTAACTATTATGAAAATGGAGCGGTCAAATCAGAAGGATGGAAAAATATGTCCTCCAAAGAGGGGTATTGGCGCTTTTACCATACCAATGGAAAAATCAAAGCCAAAGGCACCTTCCAAAACAATCAAAAAAACGGCTACTGGTATTTTTTCAATACAGCGGGCCAACTGGACCATGAAGGACATTTTACCCGAAACAAAAAGGTAAAATGGTGGCTCTTTTATGACGGACAGGGCAAAGTGAACCATAAATGCCAATTGCGAAATGGTATCAAGGATGGGTATTGCTTGAAATATGAAAAATCCAAGTTAACTTCGGCTGAAAAATATAGCGACGGTAAAAAAATAAAAGAGTGGTATGACTTCAGCAGCTTCAAAAAAGAAAACAACCTTTCTGATTTAAAATAAATGCCGTCGATTAAAGTGATTATCCCCGCTGTGAATGAAGGGGAATCCATAGGGAAAGTCGTTTCCGAAATTCCAAAATCCGTAGATGAAATCATCGTAGTGAACAATGGTTCTACTGACGATACCCATGAAAATGCTGAAAAAGCAGGCGCTACCGTTTTACTCGAAGAACGCAAAGGATACGGCTATGCCTGCCTGAAGGGAATACAATACATTGAACAACAATCCAAAAACCCTTACGTTATCGTATTTATTGATGGAGATTACTCCGACTATCCAGAAGAATTGGATAAGGTGGTAGCTCCGATTTTGGAAGATGATGTTGATTTTGTGGTGGGGGCCCGTACCAAAGCACTACGTGAACCCGGTTCCATGACCCCTCAGCAGGTTTTTGGCAACCAATTGGCCACATTTTTAATGCGATTGTTCTTTAGAGCACGTTTTACGGATTTAGGACCTTTTAGGGCAATTAAATACGAAAAACTCAAAATTTTGGACATGCAGGACAAAACCTATGGGTGGACCGTGGAGATGCAGCTGAAAGTGCTCAAGAAAAAAATGGCATATTGCGAAGTACCAGTGCGTTATAAACGCAGAATTGGGGTTTCAAAAGTTTCAGGTACCATAAAAGGTACTATATTTGCTGGCGTAAAAATCTTGGGTTGGATCTTTAAATACAGTGTAAAATAATGGGCTTAACTATCGCTTATATCATCATCGCCGTTTACAGTACCGCTCTGATTTTGATATTTTTCTACAGTCTCTCCCAGTTGAATTTGCTAATCAACTACCTCGGACAGAAACGTCAGAACGAAGAAGCACCAAAATACAATCTTCTCGATCCGAAAGAAATTCCATACGTGACCATCCAGCTTCCCATTTATAATGAGGAATATGTTATGGAACGTTTGTTGGAGAACATTGCCAAAATAGAATACCCGAAAAGCAAGCTTGAAATCCAGGTTTTGGACGACTCCACGGATGAATCCGTCGTCGATACCGCTAAGCATATCGAAGCCCTAAAGAAAACCGGATTGGATATCCAACACATTCGTCGTGAAAACCGGCAAGGTTTTAAGGCCGGTGCGTTGAAAGAAGGGTTGGAAATCGCAAAAGGAGAATTCGTAGCCATTTTTGATGCGGATTTCTTACCAGAAAGTGATTGGTTGAAAAAAACCGTACCCTACTTTAAAGATGACGAAATTGGTGTAGTGCAAACCCGGTGGGGGCATATCAATAGAGATTATTCCACCTTGACGCGTATCCAAGCCTTTGCTTTGGATGCACATTTTACATTGGAGCAAGTAGGTAGAAATTCCAAAGGGCATTTCATCAACTTCAATGGTACCGCGGGTATCTGGCGTAAAGATTGTATTCTGGATGCTGGTAACTGGGAAGGTGATACATTGACGGAAGATTTGGATTTGAGCTACCGCGCCCAATTAAAGAATTGGAAGTTTAAATATTTGGAAGATGTGGAAACCCCAGCAGAACTTCCTGTGGTCATCAGTGCAGCCCGTTCACAACAATTCCGTTGGAACAAAGGAGGTGCCGAAAACTTTAGAAAAACTGTCTGGAGTGTTATCACCGCGAAAAACATTCCCTTCCGTACCAAATTCCATGGGGTGATGCATTTGTTGAACAGCTCCATGTTCTTGTGCGTTTTCATCGTGGCTTTGTTGAGTATCCCGATGCTATACATCAAAAACACATACGGCCATTTAGGTTGGGTTTTTGAAGTAACCAGCTTCTTTATCATCAGTACTATCATCCTATTCATCTGCTACTGGTTTACGTATAAAAGTATTCAGGGCAGTAGTTTTGATAATTTTGTTGACTACATCAAGCTGTTCTTTACCTTTTTCTCCGTAGCGTTAGGCTTCTCCCTGCACAATTCCATTGCGGTTTTAGAAGGGCATATGGGCAAGCGTAGCGAATTTGTGCGAACGCCAAAGTTCAACATCAATAGCCTTACCGATAGCTGGAAGGGGAATAAATACCTTGCCAAAAAGCTTTCCCCAAATATGGTAATTGAATTCGCCTTGATGGTGTACTTCTTGTTCGGGATGTACAGCGCAATTCCTTTGAACGACTATGGACTGTTCCCATTCCATTTGATGTTGTTCCTTGGTTTTGGTTTTGTGTTTTTCAAGTCGTTGACTTCCAAGGCGTAGCCCTCTAATTATTTTGCTAGCACTAAACGAGTGCGTTTTCAATACTAGTTAGGAAATCCTATTTTAGAGGGGTATGGAAAATAAACCCAGACTTTCCAGACTCACCGCGATTCTGACCCAATTGCAATCCTCACGATTGGTCACGGCCAAAATGCTGGCGGAACGCCATAATGTGAGCATTCGTACCATTTATCGCGACATCCGAACCTTGGAAAAATCAGGGGTACCCATTATCACTGAAGAAGGAAAGGGTTATTCCATGATGGAGGGCTATCAACTACCCCCAGTGATGTTTACGGAAGAGGAAGCAAACGCTTTGATTACCGCCGAACAGTTGATTTTAAAAAACAAGGACGCCTCCTTTGTGCAATACTATTCTGAAGCAATTTTAAAGATAAAGGCGCTTTTAAAAGGCTCGCAAAAGGATAAAGCCAGCCTGCTCAAAGACCGTATCTATTTCACGGATAATTTCACACGTCAAACGACCAGTAGTTATCTCATGCAGATTCAGTCTGCCTTGACTAATTTTCAAGTACTCAACATTGATTATCAATCGCTGGACAATAAGTTTACCAATCGCGATATCGAACCTTTTGCGCTATACAGCACCCAAGAAAAATGGCTTTTGATTGCCTATTGTCGGCTTCGAAAAGCCTTTCGGGCCTTTCGGATGGACCTCATCCAAAATATTACCAATACTTACGAGACTTTTGAGTCACACAATATGACCTTAGAGGAGTATTATAAGGCGTATGATAGGTATAATGGGGATGATTCGTATTCGGGGAATTCGTAAGGAAAAGCTAAACACTTATCGGTTTGAATAAATGCTCGTTTTAATGGCGTTTATTTTTTGTTAACAGTATTTACTTCCTATCATATTTTGAGAGAAGCTCTTTAATTTCTTTGAGATTAGTGTCATATTTTACGAAAGCAAGTGCTGTTTTTCCTTTCTTGGTTTCAATATTTGCTTTAGCCCCCTTTTCAATTAATTTTTTTATATAGTAAATATCTGCATATACTTCTTTGCATGCATACATCAGTGCAGTCATACCAATTTTTGTTTGCAGGTTTACATCAATATCTGAGGTCTCTAACAGCAAATCAAATTTTCTCTTATCATCGCCATAATAATCATTGTCCATTAAGTATATTAAGGCCGTTTTGCCATAATTGTCCTGGATATTTGTGTCAGCGCTGTTTTTTAAGAGTACTTCTACTTTTTCTTCAGTGCCGTCACTACAGGCAAACATGAGGGCAGTTTTACCCTGTTTGTTTTGATGATTAATATTGGCTCCTTTGCTTATAAGTTCGTTTAATTTTTCTAAAGACCCTGTTTTGCTCGCGACTATTATTGCAGTATCTCCTTTTTCATTTTTCTCTTCAACATCTATATCACCTAATATTTTTGGAGCTGTAGCTCCATATTCGGTTAATAGTTCCTTTAATTCAGTATCTCCAAGGTACACAACTTTACTAATGGCCTTTGCCATCGCATTCTCCCCTTTATTATTCACTATTGATAAATCAGCACCATGTTTTAATAGTTGTTTAACTGCATCCAACTCGTTTTTTTGACATGCCTTAATCAGGGGGGTATCTCCTTCTTTATCCTGTACATTCAATTTATGGCCAGAATTTAAAAGAATACCAATTAAGTTAATGAGTCCATTCGATGCAGCCACATGAAGAAGAGTATCCCCTTTTTCAACATTTCCTGTTTCTAGATTGGAGTCTTGTTTTAATAAGAAACTGATAATTGATTCAACACTATTTTTGAATCCAGACACAACATGATGTGCTGCAATGTGATAAAGAGAATTGCAACCAAATTCATCAACTGCATTTACTTCAGCTCCAGCTTCAATTAATTCCTGATATACGTTAATATCTAAGCATTCATGGGCATACATCAGTGGTGTCATGCCCCATTTATCACGAAAGTTGACATCAGCTCCTCTTTTAATCAATTCTATAGCTATTTCGGAGCAATGATTATTTAAGGCTTCCATGAGGCAGGATACCTTATCTTCATCAGCCTTGTTTATATTAGCGTTACGTTCAATTAGAAAGTGAATAATTTCTTTAGTTGGTTTGTGTCGTGGTTCAAGAGCAAGGCCAGCTATCGCTTCTTTTAAAGGTGTTTCACCGTATTTGTTAGTATAATCTACATGTCCGCCATTTTGTATGATATATTTACATCCATCCAAGTAACCGTAATAGGCACTAACAGTTAATGGAGAATTTCCTTCGCTATCCAAAGTATTATAATCTTTTATCTTTTTTAGTTTACTAAGCCATTCCTCTTCACTTTCCGTCTTTCGCATTATTTTATCTAAACTTCTATACATGGCCGTTTTGCTGTAACGCTCAAGATATGTTTCGCTGCTATGAAATATATAGAACGATAAATGAAGTTCGGGGATTTCTGTTAAAAGAGCTTTTGAGAATTCATGAATACGGCATGTGAATTGACCTTACCAAAACAATAATGCCTAAAGTGATGAAACTTTGAATCTTGCAATATGACCCTTGAGGAGTAGTATAAGGCGTATAATAGATGCAACGAAAACCCCTCCAATGGAGAGAACACCTAAACCATACCAGATTTAAATCTTAGCGTCAGGAAGAACTAATCTGCATATTTATTTTTCCATTCTTTCACAAGTGGAGGCAATTCCGCCCCGTCGGCAACGAATATCATGGATGCAGAATTCATGCAATACCGAAGTCCTGTTGGTGCGGGGCCATCGTTAAAAACATGCCCTAGATGCGAACCACTACCGCTATCTACTACTTCCGTTCGAACCATACCATGACTTTTGTCCACAATCTCTTTTACCGCATTTTCAGCAATGGGTTTGTAAAAGCTAGGCCATCCCGTGCCTGATTTAAATTTATGTTCGGAGCTGAACAACGGCTGCCCTGTAGCGGCCGAGTAGTAAATCCCCTTTTTCTTATTGTCCCAATAGGTTCCAGTAAACGCATATTCCGTGCCTTGTTGGCGCAATATGTAAAACTGTTCTTTCGAAAGTACCTTTTTCCACTCTTCTTCGGTCTTTTGAATGGGGTAATTGTAGTTTTCTGTTTTCGGGCTGGTTTTTGTCTGGCATGCCGCGGTCATATAGACCAAGCCGAGCAATAAAATAAGCGGTAATCTCATAGTCTTTCTTTTTCTTTCAATAGGTCTAAAGTTAATCCATTTGATTGCCAAAATCATGGACTACCCAAGAATTGTATTGGAATACTACGTAATGGTCGCGTATATGCAACCGACCTAACATTCCTTTCGTTTTAGGCCGGACAACGATTCAGAAAACGAGGGGTAGAAGTATATGTCAGTTAACGTTAAGTTCATTGATCTTATCCTCCATCCACTCATTATAGTTACCCTCGTTATTTTCATTTAAAACGATGGCACGTTGATAATTTTTGACCGCATTCGGAGTGTCTTTTTGCATTTCATAAATCTCGGCCAAAGCGGTCAACGATACCCACCAGTTGGGGTTGGCTTCTGCATTGAATTTGAAGACTTGAAATGCTTTTTCAAGTTCCTTTTGAGCGGTATGCGCGTTTCCAATACCATTGATGTTCCATTTTACGTTTTCAAAATTAGCATTGGGATTCTCTTCCTTTAATTTTTGAAAAGATTGCTTCGCCTTGTCAAACTGACCTTGTGCGACAAACCTCATAACATCTTCCTCAAAGACCAACCTTTTGGAGCTCAATTCTGGTATAGCAATTCTAGCAATGTCGTTTATGATAATATCAAAAGCCGGGATTTCATAACCATTAGATAGGAGTACGATGGTCACGTCGTTTTTGACGAACTTTCTAAATGCGGCCAAGTTGCCCCCCGAAAAACCATAAGAATCCAAAGTGTTTACGGAGTAATTGTTCCAACCATGTAAAAATTGGTCTTTTTGATTCGTGAAATCAAAAGGTGACCACATCATTGATTTTGTGACTTTATCCAAAAGGATATTATTATCCAAATGGGTATTCCATTCCATGAATTTGTTTAATGTGATGTTCAATCCGTTTCCAGAATGTCCTCTTGTACCACTATTGTGATTGTCTTTTTCAAACGCTTCGGTTTGACCATTATAATAATATCGTGTGGCACGATTGGGAATAGTTTCTTGGGAGTTTGAAGAAAACAAAACGCCATTTGTATCACTGGCAAATTGATTTGTAATGACATATTCATCGAAAGGCTTTCCTGTGATGTTTTCGATAATTTGTGCCAATAACCAATAATTGGTTTGGTTATAGCGAAATTGATGCCCGGTAGCAAAATCCATCTTATCCTTTGACAACTGTTCCATCAGTGCTTCGTCGGATAGGCTACTTTCATATCGTACGATGTCCGGTAATCCGGAGGAATGAGTCAATAAGTGTTTAATTTTGACGTTTTTCCAATGGACGGGTAAATTATCGAGATGTTTTGAAATGGTATCGTTCAAACTGAGTTGTCCGTTTTGGATAAGCTGAAATACTCCAGTTGATGTGATGAGCTTTGTGGCTGAGAAAATTCGGAACAAAGTGTTCTTATCAACCGCGCTATCGTCTTCTAACGAAGCTTTTCCGAAATAGTTTTCGTATACAATTTCACCATCCTCTACCACAGCCAAAGCCAATCCAGGAATGTTATGGAGTTCCATCGTTTTGGTGAGATACTGGTCAATTTCATTTTTTAGGTCGACTGTTCGATTTCCTTTTTCAGGATTCGCGCAAGAAGCGCTGAACAGAGTAAATAACAGGATAACAGAATTCTTGAATACGTCCATTTTTTTGATGTTTGGTTTTCTTAAGGACGATAGGTATTCTTCGGCGTTGCAATTCGCTAAAACATCAAAAAGAATAGGATTGGGCCAACCGGGACTTTATCAATCCAAATAAAACTTCGAGATTTTCTCAACAATCTCGAATGTCGGTAGCCCTGACAAATTGGTAAATAGAACTATAGCCAGATTTTCTTCCGGATAAATGGAAAGAGAAGCACGTCCACCTCCAAAAGCCGATACCCCTGGATGTTCCTCTCGTTTGATTACCGGCCAACCAAAGGCATAAGCGTTCAATAGGCCTCCAAAACCATCAAATTCGCCATTGTTCAATGGAACGGGTTTCCACATGGTATCAATACTTTTTTGACTAAGGAGCTTTCCACTTTGCAAAGCAATAATCCATTTTGCAGCTTCCTCGGCTGTGGTGAAGGCGCCAGCATCCGCTTTTATCGGGAATTCCTCAGTGACTTCCATTAGTTCCTCTTTTAGAACATAATCGTCCACTTCTTTATCAAAAACATAAAAACTATAGGTAGGGGACCGATTAGGGACTACTTCAAATGAGTTGTCCCCATAAAAGGTCATTTCCATGTTAGCTACATCGAACTGTTTTTGTTTCACGAGTGTTTCGTAATTCAATCCGCTCAACTGCTCAATGACTTTTTCAAGGAGCAAATAATTGGTGGCGTTATAGCTAAACTGCTCTCCAGCTTCAAATTGCAAAGGCATTTTCTGCACTTCAACCCACGCGGTCTCCATACCTTTTCCGCCAACAAGGTCACCGGAGCTAGTCCCTTCAATATCGGGGAGTCCGGAAGTGTGACTCAATAACTGGGTAATGGTCACTTTTTGCCACGTCGCGGGCAACCCTTCAAGATAATTTGATATCGGATGCGCGATGTTAAGTTTACCTTCCTCTACCAGTTGCATAGCCGCCGTTGCAGCGAATATCTTGGAAATTGAGTTTATGGAAAAGATGGTGTTCTTTTCTGCCTTGATACCAAACTGAACGTTGGCTAGTCCTAAGGCTTCTGAGAAAACCAGTTCATTGTTTTGAATAACGGCCACCTGCAATCCAGGAATATTATTCTCCGTCATCTCCTTTTGCAAAAGATTGGTGATTTCAGAGCCCCCTTTCTGTCCTAAAAGAAAGGAATTTGTAAAGAGTAGAATGATGGAAAGTAAGGCAATTTGTTTCATAAGATGAAGGTTCAATTTTCTGACGAACTGTTCTAGGAATTGTTACATTTTAACATTACGAGGTATAAATTCAATGCCTTCTTAACACCCCTGACACACCCTTGTCATGTCTTGCAGTTAATTTTGAACCAAACTTTAAAATCAATCACATGATACACACCAAAAAAGAAGCCTTGAACATCGTTGGTATTTCGACAAGAACTTCCAATACACCAGGGAAGGCTGATAAAGATATTCCGCAATTATGGAATAAATTCATGATGGAAAACACCTTACAACGTATTCCCAATAAGGTGGATGATACCGTTTACGCGCTCTACACCAATTATGAAGGTGACCATACCCAACCCTATACCGTAGTTATTGGGTGCAATGTGGCCAGTTTTGATAATATTCCCGAAGACATGACGGTGATATTGATTCCAGAATCGAAGTATACCCAATTCATGGCTAAGGGAGACCTGACCAAAGATGCGGTTATCAACACCTGGATGACCATTTGGGGTACGGATTTGAATCGAACGTATACCACAGATATCGAAATCTATGGCGAAAAAGCCATTGACCTTACTAACGGAGAAGCCGAGATTTTGGTAGCAACCGCTTAGTTCTCATCAATCAGAAAACGAACACTTTTGAAAAACAAAGGCCATAAACATCGTCAGTTTGAGTTTTTTCGGCTTACTGAACACCATCACGGTCAGGAAAAAAACAGAGCACATCGGTTTGCAAAGAAGCGATGGTTTTCAATGCGCTTTTCAACAGGTCCTATCGAAAACACTTCGAACTGACGATATGGGCCATCCCTATTTCCTATATTTTTTGCCCTGTTCCAAAATGTAATCAACCGTATTTTGTATGGCATCGCTTTCACCATCCTTGGTGTAATTCATGGCAATGCTACAATTGCATACAGGAATGTGGATAAAGACGGTTCCCCAAAAACCAGTATGTAAATAGACGGTAACACCGCTCTTCTCACCAACAATACTGGTAAACCCCAGCCGCTGGTTTGGGAGCGAGTCCCCAGCGTGATCTTTTAGCAGCAACATAATGGGCAAAGTGTCCTGTTGTTCAAATATTCTGTCATTGAACAACGCTTGAAGAAAAACGGTCAAATCCGCTGTGGTCGATACCAAGCCTCCGCCACCATAAAGGTCGATGGAATTGTCCCAGTTGGTGGTATCCAAGTCGTCCATGTAGCGTCTTACGTTCCTCGGAAGTCCTTCAGGTCGTTCTTCAAGACTCTCCAAATAGGTGGATGACATCCCCAAAGCATTAAGTTTTAAAAGCGTTCGTAAACTTTCGGCCAATCCTGAGTTGGTTTGACGTTCTAAAATTTCACCTAACAAAATATATCCGGTATCGCTATAATGCTCTTCTTGTCCAGGGGGAGCGTGGGGCTTTCCGTTATCCATGGCAAATTTGATTTGCTCCGTACGCGTCCAGCGTTTGTTGGGATTCTTCATCGCTTCAGCAATATATTCCTTCCCGCCTACCGCATAATCATAAAGCCCGCTGGTATGGGTTAAGCAATGTCGCACCGTAATGCTATCCGGAACATAACCCCCGTCTCGTAACAATTTGATATGCGCATCGGAAATATATTTTGTGATGGGGTCGTCAATGGCAATCTTTTGCTGTTCGTGAAGACGCAAAATCGCAGTAGCGACAAAAACCTTGGTCAAACTGGCAATCCGAAAAGGTTGTGCTGCGCTTAATGAATCTGTTTTTTCTACGCTATCAAAACCGCTGCTTCCTGTAAAGTCGATACCAAAAGCAGACGCTTTAATGCTTAAAGAAACCCCAACGATATTGTTTTTCTTGGGTTTAGTTGCCTTGTCCAAAATACTTTGCAAAGCCAAATCATGGCTTTTGTCTTGAGCGACTCCCTCTAACGAAGAAAAAGCGATTGCTACGAATGCCAATCCTAGCAAAAAATGTTTCATGAATATATTTTTCGCAAATATTGGGATTTGATGCAGGGTGGCATAGTAAAAATTCGTCAACTATAATCCGGACGTATGCCTATAAGACTCGGAATTTGAACTAATGCCGATGGAGTATACCCAGTAAACCGTTTCATCTCCTTAATGAAATGGCTCTGGTCGTAGTAACCATATTTTACGACATAATGCGGCCAATCCAAGTTTTTGGTTGTAGTAAGCTCCCGGAGTACTTTTTTGAAACGTTGCAAGGTTTGAAAGCTCTTAGGAGTTAATCCCGTTTCCTTTTTAAAATATCGCTCCAAGGTTGAATAGGAATACCCCGTGGCATCCATGATGTCGCCCAAATCGCAATTTTGGCTTACCTCCTGTGACATTTCGACCATGAATCCTTCATTTTCCTTGCGATACCGTTGTGCAAACCAATGGTCCAATTCAGAAACCAACCGTTTTGGGCCACACTTTTTCAAATGGTCCCTCAGTCTTTGGAATTCTCCTTCGAAGGCATCCTCGGCAAACAACACAGGGTCTATCATGATGGAATCCACACCAGCGCGAACAAAGGGCAATAAGGAAGAAATTCCCCTTGACTTGAACTTCACTATGATACAACTCTGCAACGCGGAGAAATCCACGTGCATTTTTTCATGAATAAAACTGAAGAGAAGACTTTGGTCGGAGACCAACCGTTTGCCTTTGTAGGTGAGGGCGTACTGCCCCTCAAGCACAATAATCATATCAGGGGTTATCCCTGGATAGGCAAACATTTCCGTACTATTGAATCGCAAAAAATCCGAAGCATGCAACAACCAGTAATGGTCGATGTGTTTTTGAACTTCTGAATGTTGCGGTTTATAAAACATAAAACAAAAGAATCGTTGAGCCTAAGGAAACAAGATTATGCAAAAAGCACATTTCAATCTAAATAAAATAAATGCAATCCTTGTAGAAATATTCAGATTTTCACCACGGTAAAATGACCATAGCGGCCTTCTAAAATCTTTTGAAAGGCATATTTTAGCGCCATACAAGGCTACAACCTATGCCAAACCAACTTCGCAAGCATTTCATGATACTTAAAATTCCGTTGCTCCTATCTTTAGGAAGTATCTTATTGTACGCGGGCTTCGCATATGATTTGGTTCGGACTGATTTTATCAAACTGGTTTCGCTTTACGCGGCTTTGTTCTTTCTAAGCCTAAAGTTGATACAAACTACGCAATGGAACTTTAGATTCTTGGTTGTTATTGGTGTGCTCTTCCGATTGGTTTTTTTGTGGGCCACACCAAATCTTTCTCAAGATTTCTATCGATTTATTTGGGATGGAAACTTGGTTATCAGCGACATCAATCCCTACCTGTACACCCCAAACCAAATTATGGAATGGTCGCAAATCCCTATCGCCAATAATAGATTTCTTTTTGAAGGGATGGGAGAGTTGAGCGCAAAACACTTTAGCAATTATCCACCTTTTAACCAAGCGCTGTTCACTATCGCCTCTTTTTTTGGAGGAAAAAGTATCCTAGGAAGCATCATCGCTATGCGACTGCAAATCATTTTAGCAGATTTGGGTATTCTATTTTTTGGAAAGAAACTATTGGACATTCTAGGGAAACCAAAACAAACTATTTTCTGGTACTTCCTAAACCCCCTAGTCATTATTGAGCTTACCGGGAATCTTCATTTTGAGGGAGTCATGTTATTTTTCATGGTTTGGTCCATATACTTGGTTTTAAAGGGTAATTGGATGACCTCAGCCCCAATTTATGCGCTTTCCATTTCCACCAAACTTTTACCCATTCTTTTCTTGCCTTTATTTCTCCGGTTCCTCGGGATACGGAAAAGCATTGGTTTTTATGTTTTGGTCATTACAAGTTGTTTGCTGTTCTTACTCCCCTTCTACGATTCGAATTTTATAGACCACTATGGAGAAACCATTGGGTTATGGTTCTCCAATTTTGAATTCAATGCCGGCATCTACAACTTGGTCAAATCGATTGGGGTTCACTTTTTCGATGCCAAACCGTGGTTGTTGGTGAAGCACTACGGGAGCACCATTGCCTTGCTTGTGGTTTTAGTGACGGTAGGGATGGCTTTCTTAAGAAACAATGAGCAACCCAGAACCTTGATAACCTCAATTTTGTTTGCACTGACCCTCTATTTTTTACTGTCCAGTACAGTTCATCCTTGGTATTTGGTGACCCTTTTGTTTTTGGGATTAGCTGGCGGGTATCGGTTCCCTTTGGTTTGGACAGCAACCGTTATCCTGAGCTACGCCGCCTATGCAAATCCTGATTATCAAGAGAATTTGTGGTTGCTCGCTGTTGAATATCTTATGGTGTTTGGGTTCTTATTTTATGAAATTTCAAGAAACAAGGGGAATTTGTTCCAATTCTTCAAAAAAAACACCCATTACTAGGCTTGAAAAAATTAATTTGTACTTTTATTCCAGAATGAAAGAACAAGCGAACATATTTATTTCCGTTGAGCACATTGCTCCCGTTCGTCCATTCGCGCCCCGCCGTCGCCCGTAAGGGTGCACTTCAGTTATGGAAATAGGTGAGTCCATTTCCGCAAAACCTCCAGAAAAATATCCGTTTTCAAATTAATCGTATCAGCAATGAAAATTGAAATTGCGAACGAATCACATTTTAAATACGCCCAGATTATTAGCGACACCATAACCGAATCCGCAAAGGTTCGGGGTACCGGTATTGCTAAACGAACGCCAGAATACATCATTCAACGGCTACAGAATGGAAATGCCGTAATTGCGCTTGAAGGGGACGTTTTCGCTGGCTTTTGTTATATCGAAGTATGGGGCAACAAAAACTTCGTCGCAAATTCAGGGCTTATTGTCCATCCAGATTTTCGAAAGCAGGGATTGGCGAAAAAAATCAAGAAAGCCATCTTTGAGCTTTCCAAAGAAAAGTTTCCCGATGCCAAAATATTTGGTATCACCACGGGGTTGGCCGTAATGAAAATGAACTATGAATTAGGGTATAAACCGGTAACCTTCTCCGAGCTAACGGATGACCCGGACTTTTGGAAGGGCTGTCAAACCTGTAAGAACTTTGACATTCTTACACGAACCGAGCGAAAAATGTGCCTATGTACCGGCATGTTATATGACCCAGCCCAAAGCAAAAACAGCAGTAAAAAACTAAATGGAAAAGCATTTAAGCGATTAAAAGAAATGAAGCAGAATCTTTTCCTTAAGAAAAAAAACAAATAGCAGTCAGTTCGAGTGCAGTCGAGAATAACACATTTCGACTACGCTCAATGTGACCGAACGAAAGAAAACCAAATGAAAAAACTCGTTTTAGCCTATAGCGGCGGATTGGATACTTCATATTGTGCCAAGTACCTATCTCAAGAAGAAGGTTGGGAAGTACATGCCGTAAGTGTGAATACCGGTGGATTTTCTCCTGTTGAAATCCAAGCAATCGAGCAAAAGGCCTTGCAACTCGGCGCGACCAGTTACACTTCGATTGATGCAGTGGAGTCCTTTTATGATAAGGTGGTCAAATTCCTGATTTATGGAAATGTATTGCGAAACAATACCTATCCGCTATCCGTCAGTGCCGAGCGGATTGTGCAGGCCATTGAAATCGTAAAACACGCCAAAAAAATAGGCGCAGATGCCATTGCCCACGGGAGCACAGGTGCTGGGAATGACCAAGTGCGTTTCGACATGGTTTTTCAAATTATCGCACCGAAGATTGAAATCATCACACCGATTCGCGACAACCAACTCTCTAGAGAAGCAGAAATTCAATATTTGCAAAATCAAGGGATTGATTATTCCTGGGAAAAGGCCAAATATTCCATCAACAGAGGGCTTTGGGGTACTTCAGTTGGTGGTGATGAAACGCTTACCTCTCATGAAGCATTGCCAGAAGCGGCCTATCCCAGTCAGCTCGAAAAAGAATTACCCAAAAAAGTTCGATTAACGTTTACAAACGGAGAATTTACCGCTATCGATGGGGAAACGGCAAGCCCCGTCACCAATATTGAAAAACTATCTGAAATCGCATCCAAATATGCCATTGGAAGAGACATTCATGTGGGAGACACCATAATTGGTATAAAAGGACGGGTAGGTTTTGAAGCGGCGGCACCATTGATTATCGTAAAAGCCCATCATTTATTGGAAAAACACACGCTTAGCAAATGGCAGCAATATCAAAAGGAACAGCTCGGGAATTTTTACGGCATGCTGCTGCATGAAGGCAATTACTTGGACGAGGTGATGCGAAACATAGAAGCGTTTTTAACCGATACCCAAAAGAACGTCTCAGGAGATGTATTTGTAACCTTGCATCCCTATCGTTTTGAGTTGGATGGTATTGCGTCTCCTCATGATTTGATGAATGCTTCCTTCGGCAGTTATGGCGAGATGAACAAAGGCTGGACGGCCGACGACGCTAAGGGATTCATCAAAATTCTTTCGAACCCTGGTAAAATTGCGAACCATGTCAATCAAAAACATAAGTAATCGTCACCTTGAACTTGAGTTAGGGTCTAATTTGAATGGATAAAAATGATTAAAGCAGGTGTTATAGGCGGTTCGGGATACACTGGCGGGGAGTTGCTCAGACTCCTGGTCAACCACCCTTCCGTGGAAATTGATTTTGTGTTTAGCACAACCAGGGCGGGTCAGCACATAGCTCAAACCCATCCTGACCTTTGGGGGGTGTTGGATATGGCTTTCACGGATACCGTAAATGCAGCAGTCGACATTGTTTTCCTGTGCTTGGGTCACGGAAACTCCTCTAAATTCTTGAAGGAACATGAATTTAGTGCAACGACTAAAGTTGTTGATTTGAGTAATGAATTTCGGTTGAACAATGATGCAATTTTTCAGAACAACCCTTACGTCTACGGACTTCCAGAACTGAACAAAACTGAAATCACCTCTGCGAACTACGTGGCTAATCCAGGCTGTTTTGCTACGGCCATACAATTGGCATTGTTGCCTTTAGCCCAAACAAACCAATTGCAAAACGAGGTGCACATCAATGCCACAACGGGGAGCACGGGTGCCGGCGTTAACCTATCTCCTACATCACACTTTAGCTGGAGAAACAACAACATTTCGTGGTACAAACCCTTTACCCATCAACATCTTGGGGAAATTGGCGAAAGTTTGGAGTCCTTCGGGAATGCTGTTGGTAAACTTCGGTTTATGCCACAACGGGGCAATTTCACACGAGGTATTTTGGCCACCGCATACACTGCTTGTTCGGAATCTTTGGAACAGCTGCAAGCAACTTACAGAAGTTTCTATGCAGATGCGCCTTTTGTCCAAGTAGTGGATGACCCTGTCCATTTAAAACAGGTAGTAAACACCAATCAATGTCACGTTCACCTGCACAAACATGAGGATGTCATCCTGATTACTTCCGTTATCGACAACCTTATCAAAGGTGCTTCGGGACAAGCCGTTCAAAATATGAACTTGATGTTTGGGTGGGCGGAAGATTTAGGATTGAACTTAAAAGCAAGCATATTTTAAAAAATGTCAGGTCGAGCGCAGTCGAGACCTCAACTAAAACCAAACAATTCTCGAGTTTGCTCGGAACGACAAAAAAGAAAATCATGAAAATTGCCATCATAGGAGCGGGAAATTTAGGTTTGGCCATCGCCAAAGGGGTTTTGCATAGCAATGGAGCTACAACCATGTACCTCACCAAACGAAACACGGCCGAAATCCAACAATTTGAAAAATATGGGAACGTCACCGTCACTTCCAACAATCAGGAAGCGGTACAACATTCCGATATCTTGATTTTCGCGGTCCAACCGGGTCATTTCGAAGGTATTTTGGAGGAGGTGAAAGACCATCTTACCGAAAAACACGTGGTCATAAGCACCATCACCGGTTTTAGCATCGCCAAGATGGAAGGTATCGTGGGTGACGATAAATACATCATTCGAAGCATGCCCAATACTGCTATTTCAGTAGGGAATTCCATGACCTGTATCTGCAGCAATGCTTTGGGCAAAAAGCGCATTGATTTGGCCAAGGCCATTTTCAATCGGATGGGCCATTCCTTGGAGATTCCTGAAGAGCAAATGCAGGCCGCAACCGTCATTTGTGCAAGCGGTATTGCTTTCTGGATGCGACTCATTCGTGCGACCACACAAGGTGCCATCCAGTTGGGTTTTGATGCGAAAGAAGCGCAGGAATTAGCCATGCATACTTGTAATGGTGCGGCCAATTTGTTGATTGATTCAGGTACACATCCAGAAGAAGAAATTGACCGGGTAACTACACCCAAAGGGTGTACAATTGAAGGGCTTAATGAGATGGAGCACCAGGGGTTGAGCTCTTCCTTGATTCGAGGGATTGTCACTTCCTTCGAGAAAATTAGCCAAATCAAAAAAGGATAATACAAATTACCGTGCCCTGAGCGGAGTCGATGGGTAAGGTTTTCAAAACAGCCATCAAAAAAGTTGGTTTGAAATGATAAAAAACAAAATAATGGAACTTTTCGATGTATATCCGTTATATGACGTTACCCCGGTTTCGGCTGAGGGAATAGAAGTCAAAGATGACCACGGTACGACTTATCTCGACTTTTATGGAGGGCATGCCGTGATCTCCATTGGACATTCGCATCCACATTATGTGCAGCGCTTGAAAGAACAGTTAGACCAAATTGGGTTTTACAGCAATTCCATCAAGAATCCGTTGCAAAAGGAGCTTGCCGAAAAGTTAGGTGAATTATCTGGATGCACGAATTACAATCTTTTTCTATGTAATTCTGGGGCCGAAGCCAATGAAAATGCCTTGAAACTCGCTTCTTTTCATACTGGAAAGTCAAAAGTCATAGCATTTGCCAACAGTTTTCACGGACGAACTTCAGCCGCTGTTGCAACTACGGATTTACCCGCCATCAATGCCCCTATCAACAAGCAACAGCAAGTCACCTTTTTACCTTTAAATGATTTCGAAGCTTTTGAAGAGGCAATACAAACTGATGAATATTGTGCGGTGATTTTGGAAGCCATACAAGGTGTTGGTGGTCTGGATGAACCCTCTACGGAATTCTATCAATTTATCGGGGAACACTGCAAAAAACATAAGGTGGTTCTCATCGCGGATGAAGTGCAATCCGGTTTTGGTAGAAGTGGCGCTTTCTTTGGGTTTCAACATCACACTTCGACTACGCTCAGTGTCCAACCTGATATTATTTCCATCGCCAAAGGCATGGGGAACGGTTTTCCCGTAGGCGGGGTGTTGATACATGAATCCATAAAGGCTTCCTACGGACTACTTGGAACTACTTTTGGTGGAAATCATTTGGCATGTGCGGCCACGTTAGCGGTATTGGAAGTCTTAGAAAAGGAAAACCTAATGGCAAACGCGGCACAGTTGGGAGACTATTTCATGGAAAAAGCGAAAGGGATTCCCCAAGTCCAAAAAATAAAGGGAAGAGGGCTCATGCTGGGGCTGGAATTTGATTTTGAGGTGGGCCAATTGCGCAAAGACCTGATTTACAACCAACACCTTTTCACAGGGGGTTCCAAAAACAAAAACTTATTGCGGATTTTACCCGCCCTGAATATCACAGAAGAACATATCAATATCTTGTTCAACAGTTTAGAAAAAGAGTTGGCATGAAGCATTTTCTATCCATAAAAGACATTGATGCCCTTCCCGATTGGGTGGAAGCCGCAAAAGCCTTGAAAAAACAACCCTATCAATTTCAGCACTTGGGCCAAAACCAAACCCTTTGCCTGCTATTCTTCAATAACAGCCTGCGCACGCGATTGAGCACCCAAAAAGCAGCGCAACATTTGGGCATGGAGGTCATGGTCATGAACTTTGGGCAAGAAGGCTGGGCCTTGGAGTTTGCGGATGGGACCATTATGGACCAAGGGAATTCTGAACATATTAAAGAAGCGGCACAAGTGGTTTCCCAATACTGTGACATCGTAGCCATTCGTGCCTTTGCGCAATTAAAAGACAAAACAGAGGATGATGCCGAAAAAGTCATTCAAGGATTTGTAAAATATGCTTCCGTTCCTGTAGTGAATATGGAAAGCTCTACGGCACATCCTTTGCAAGCTTTGGCGGATGCCATCACTTTATCTGAATTTGCGAGCAAACCCCAACCAAAAGTGGTATTGTCATGGGCACCTCATCCGAAAGCATTACCACATGCTGTGGCGAATTCATTCGTTCAGATGATGAAAAAACAGGAGATGGATTTTGTGATTACCCATCCCGAAGGTTATGATTTGAATCCAGAAATCACCTTAGGTTGCACTATCGAGTATGACCAAAACAAAGCGTTACAAGATGCTGATTTCGTTTACGTAAAAAACTGGTCAAGCTATTCGGACTATGGAAAAGTCTTGCATCAAGATTCCGATTGGATGATGACGCAAGCGAAGCTGGGTAAAGCCAAATTCATGCATTGCTTGCCTGTGCGACGCAATGTGGTCGTGGAAGATGTCGTGTTGGACAGCCCGCAGAGTCTTGTAATTGCCCAAGCCAACAACCGAACCTATTCGGCGCAGTTGGTGCTGAAAAAAATCTTGGAGCAGTTATGAGAGAACAATTATCCATCATAAAAATTGGAGGAAACCTCATTGAGGATTCTGGGCAGCTGTCCCAAGTACTACGATTGTTTTCCAAGAAAGAAGGGCACAAAATCTTGGTACATGGCGGCGGAAAAAAAGCTACGGAAATTGGGAATCGCCTTGGTATCGAAGCCAAAATGACCCACGGGAGACGCATTACAGACGCCGCAAGCTTGGAAGTGGCCATCATGGTATACGGCGGTTTGGTGAACAAATCCATCGTAGCGAAACTCCAAAGCTTGGGAACTAATGCTCTTGGCATGAGCGGTGCGGATGGTGATGCCATTCAAGCCCACAAACGCCCTGTGAAAGACGTAGATTTCGGTTTTGTAGGGGATGTTGACGATGTACAAAGCGAAAACCTATCCAAACTGTTGGATGCTGGTTTTAGCCCTGTTTTCTGTGCCTTGACCCACGACGGAAAAGGACAACTCTTCAATACCAATGCAGACACCATCGCCGCGGAATTAGCCGTTGGCCTCGCAGAACGGTACAAAACCAGTTTGTTCTATTGTTTCGAGAAAAATGGTGTTCTCGAAGATATCACAAACGAAGATTCCGTAATCGAACACATCAATACCCAAAAATATCAAGCACTTTTGCAAGCTGGAAGCATTGCTGATGGGATGCTTCCCAAAATGCACAATTGCTTTTATGCGCTTGAAAATCAAGTGCAAAAAGTCCATATTGGCGACGCTACCATGTTGGACCAGAACCCAGCTATCCATACAACGCTTACGCTATGAACGTGAAACAAGAAACCCTTTTTGAAAAAGCGCTAGACCTGCTGAAAGAATTGATAGCGACGCCTTCGTTTTCCAGCGAAGAAGATAAAACTGCCGACGCTATTGAGGCATGGTTGCACGATTTTGGGGTCGCTACCCAACGCCAAGACAATAACGTATATGCCTTCAACAAACACTATGAAGAAGGCAAGCCGACCCTACTATTAAACTCACACCATGACACGGTAAAACCGAACACAGCCTATACCAAAGACCCATTTCATCCGCATGTGGAAGATGGGAAGCTCTTCGGTTTAGGGAGCAATGATGCTGGTGGATGCTTGGTGTCGCTTCTCGCTACTTTTGTACATTTTTATGAGCATCAGGATTTAAACCACAACATCATCATGGCGGCCACTGCGGAAGAAGAAAGTGCTGGTGAAAAAAGTCTTCGCGGACTGCTTCCCGTCCTACCAAAAATTGATGTGGCGGTAGTAGGGGAACCTACCTTGATGGATTTGGCCATTGCTGAAAAAGGCTTGATTGTTTTTGATGCAAAAGTCTCGGGAAAACCTTCACATGCCGCTCACCCAAACGACAACAATTCCATTTACAATACGATTTTGGTGTTGGATTGGTTTCAAAAGTTTCGATTCGAAAAAGTATCGGAGGTTTTGGGGGAAGTGAAAATGACCGTGACGCAGCTCAACGCAGGCAAACAACATAATGTGGTTCCAGCTCATGTCGATATGGTAGTGGACGTTCGGGTAAACGATTGCTATTCCAACACCGAGGTTTCTGAACTTTTACAACAGGAAGCGCCTTGTGAAATGACACCACGTTCCCTGAGATTAAATTCTTCGGCCATTGATGCCAAACACGATTTGGTGAAAAGCGGACTGCAATTGGGCAGAAAAACCTATGGTTCGCCGACCCTTTCGGACCAAGCGGCACTAAGCTGCCAATCCGTAAAATTAGGACCCGGCGACAGTACCCGTTCGCATTCCGCGGATGAGTTCATCTACGTGCGCGAAATTGAAGAAGGAATTGATTTGTATATTAAAATCCTTGAAGGGTTTTTACAATAAACAAATACCAATATTCAATGAACAATGAGATTCTCGCCATTGGCAATATAGTATTGTTCATTGCTAACTGATGACTGAACATTGAATTATGAAACTCTGGGATAAAGGTTTTAGTACCGACAAAAAAATAGATGTATTTACCGTGGGCAACGACCGCGAATTGGATTTGATGTTGGCCCAATACGATGTCATTGCTTCCAAAGCACATGCCCAAATGCTGGGCAAGGTTGGGCTGATTTCGGAAGAAGAAGCCAAAGCTCTGGCGAAAGAGCTGAGCAACATCGAAAAATCCATCCAAAAAGGGGAATTTAACATTGAGGATGATTTTGAGGACATGCATTCCAAAATCGAGTTTTTGCTTATTGAGAGCTTGGGTGATGTTGGGAAAAAAATCCACACGGCGCGGTCCAGAAATGACCAAGTTTTGGTTGCCATGCAGCTTTACCTAAAAAATGAGCTCCAAGAAATAAAGGCTCAGGTCAAACAGCTGTTTGATTTGTTGTTGAACTTGGCGGAAAAGCACCAGAAAACCCTTCTGCCGGGATATACCCACCTTCAAATTGCCATGCCCTCCTCATTTGGGTTATGGTTTTCGGCCTATGCCGAAAGTTTGGTGGATGATTTGCAATTCGTTCAGGCAGCCTACAAGGTAGCAGACCAGAATCCTTTGGGCAGTGCTGCGGGCTACGGTAGTTCGTTCCCCATTGACCGAAGCTTTACTACGGAAGCCATGGGGTTTGACACCCTAAAATACAATGTGGTCGCTGCGCAAATGGGCCGCGGAAAAGTGGAAAAAGCCACCGCCTTTGGTATCTCGAGCATTGCCGCTACCCTATCCAAATTTGCAATGGACATTTGCCTGTACATGAGTCAAAATTTTGATTTCATCAGCTTCCCTGATGAGCTCACTACGGGCAGCAGCATTATGCCCCACAAAAAGAATCCCGATGTTTTTGAATTGATTCGGGCCAAGTGCAACAAAATACAAGCCGTACCCAACCAGTTAACCTTGGTCACCAATAATCTGCCCAGTGGCTATCACAGGGATTTGCAATTGGTGAAGGAAATCATTGTTCCAGCCCTGCAAGAAACCAAAGCCTGTTTGGAGATGATGACGTTTAGCCTGAAGGAAATTCAAGTACGCGAAGACATTCTCAAAGACCCGAAGTACGCCTATCTCTTCAGCGTGGACACCCTAAACGAAATGGTGAAAACGGGTATGCCCTTTCGCGATGCCTACAAAACCATGGGAAAAGCCATTGAAAACGGGAACTTTAAACCCAAAACCGACATTTCACATACCCATGAAGGTAGTTTGGGTAATTTGTGTTTGGAGGAGATTCGGGGGAAGATGGAGGAAGCGATACTCAATCATAAGTGAGATTTTCCTTAAGTCCTTCTATTCTAGGCGTTTTTTTAGGAAATCCTTCGCGTCCTAATTTGATATAACTTTATATCAAAGCTATACCCATATTTAATTTCACACGAATGAAAAAGACATTCCTCTACATCATTGCGATTCTGACTTGCGCACCTCTTTTTGGACAGGTCAGTGGCAATCAGGTACAGAATTCCTCCAACTCGAATAGATACGCTACAAGTTTTGCCCCAGAAAAGCTGTTTATCAATGATAGTTCTTTTGTAATTCAAGCCAAAATGCTTTTGAACGCGAAGGCGGATAGCTACGTGGCTGTTTTCGCCGTAGCGGACACTGCCGAAACTGTGATTGAGTGCAACAAAAGAATCAACACTCGAATTGAAAAGTATTTGAAGGACCTAGACAAAGAAGGTTTTGTTGAAAAGAACAATGCTGTTGATTTTACGACCCAAACCAAAATCTATGATTACGAAAACAATGGTGGAGTCTATGAACAGTTCTTAAGCGGTTATGAAATAAAGAAGAACGTCATTATTCCGTTTCGCAATTTGGATGATTTGGAAAAACTAATACTCATCTCGGCAAGGAATAAAGTCTATGATTTAGCAAAAGTAGACTATGTCATCGAGGATATGGAAAAGGTATATGGACAACTGTTTGATGCAGCAATCCGGATTATTAATAGCAAGAAAAAAAGGTATGTAAGCGTTACAAATTTAAAGTTGAAGAAGTCTTCACAGGTGTATAGCGAATCATTTCGAAGTTTGTTTCCAAAGGACCAGTACAAAAGCTATACTTCCAATGAATCCACCAAGTATTCCAACTACAATAGCCGTTATGACCAAAAAAGCTTGAGAAAAACACCGACCTATTACTACGATAAAATCGATTATTCCGGTTTTGATAAGGTTATCAACCCAATTGTAACCGAACCTGTAGTTCAGCATGTTCTTAACCTTCAAATCAAGTTTGAAATTGAACGAGATTAGGTTTTAGACCTCATATTTGGGATTGAAGAAATACAGTAAAATCCAATTGAAAAGAGTAATAACGGTTCTTTTATTTGTAGTAATCCTAGGTTGCAAACATCAAAATCAACCGAAGGAGTCTGATGCGATTATTCCCGAAAACAAAGTAAAAGTAGAAAGTGGAAAAGCACCTTCCGCTTTGTTTGACTTGATAAAAGTCAAGCACGAACTCCCACAGAATTTTCCAGATAGCTTATTAACCCAATTCGATTTTTCCAAAAGCTTTTCTGAAACCGAAATCGCAAAGCTTATCCTTGACACTACAAAAATTGGCCTGAATGAGTATTACCTCTTGTCAGATGAATCCTTTCTAAAAAAGTCATTGGATTCTATTTCATTTGTGACCTACTACAAACATCGATACGGCGACCAAATTGTAAAACTCGTTCAAGTAAAACGAAAGGATACCGTTTTTGATTTGGTACTTGCGATGCAAGGAGGAGATGCTTTTTACCATACCATTTCCACAAAATTTGTCAACGATTCCCTTTTCGTATCCACCTATACCCATAAGCAAGAACTAGATAACGATAATGAGTCCTATGCATACCATTGTGACTCCATTATATCCACATACAAGTATGATGACCAACTGAATTTGGAACTGATAAAAGCTGACACCCTTAAATTTCAAAAGGAAACGTTTTATAGAGACCATAAAATCTTATGGAGTAATCTTAAGATCTATAGCCAACCATTTCTTTTTCAAGGAATCGAATGTGTTTGGGAGTACTTTATCCCGAATTACAATAATTCAAATGGCGTTTTATACACGCAAAATTTGCTGGATAATGCAACGCGAAAAATACTGTTAGCAGGACAAAGTGACGTCGAGAACTATGCAAAAACAACACGTCCCCTGTTTGACGTAAACAAGATAAAAGCGGGAACAAATGATATCAATCTGGATGGATATATCGATATCTCACTTCATAACCTTTCAAAATCAGGGACCGCCGGGGCCTTTTCCGATGTTTATATTTTTGATGCCAATAAAGGCGTTTATGCGTATTCCAATTTGTTTTCAGGATATGATTTGTCCATTGACAAAGAAAAAAAGAAAGTCTCGTTCGCCTCGCGAGGCGGCGATGGTATCCATTTTTTACGAGAAATACAGTTGGATAAAAAATCAAACGTGCAACACCTAAAAAAATTCCGTTCCGACTTCGTAAAAGTGAATGATAGCTATCTAACCATATATAGTTACGAAAAGACGATTCTGAATAGATTGGTTGAAAAAGTAATCGACACTGTTCAGAATCAAGAATTAAGTCTTTGGGAGTGGAAAAGGAAGTTTGAGTAAGAATCCGAATGTTGGAATTAAGAGTATACCGCTAGTTTGACCTCATCAAACTAATTATCGTCCTCAACGCCGAAACCACCTCTTGTACCTCCCTTCGGGCGAAAGTGTTTTCCTCTAAGTAAAATAACATCTCTATGCCCAAATCTAGGATTTTGGCTAGGTCTTCGGTTGAGCCGTAGACGTCCTCAATATTCTTTAAAAATTCTTTTTTGAATTGAGCTGACATTGCTTTGATTTGTTATGGCGTAAAGCTACATCCTCTGTCCCCGAAAAGGGTCATAATCTATTATGACTTTTGTGAAAATTAATTAATTTCCAGTTTGGGTCATTCTACGATTCAAATCCATAATGGCAACTACTTCTAAAAAACTCTTGTTAGAATATCACTATGAAAAAAGATTTATGGTTAGGTATTGGAATACTGGTACTATCAATTCTAAACATTGTTATAAAAGCAATCTTCAAACCAGACCTTTCTCTTGTAGTTTCCCTTATCGGGATTTTAAGTTTTGTTCTTCAAGTTCTAAAAAAGGATATCCACAAAACGCTACAAACCATTTGGATTTTAGCTCAGATACCCATGATAATGGTTTTAGAACCTGTAGGAAACGTAATTCAACAAATGGATATTCTGAATTTAACCCAGTTTTTTAATTTTAAACTGCAGTTAAGACTTACTTACTCCCCAAAAACCTACGCAATAGGCATCAACGTTTTAGCTGTAATCTATCTTCTTTTTTTCAAATTCATAAATTCCAAAGTATTGTTGAATGAATACGTCACTGTAAGTTCAAGTTCTTCAAATTCTAAAGTTTCAGGTTCATTACCCCTTAAAGCCCAGATTATTAAAAAAGACAACGAATGGTATACATGCAAGTTAATTTCGGATGTCGAAATAGACCAAAGTGAGTTTAATTACATAAAGTTCAAGCTAAAGAAAAGAGGAAATTTTAAGTTACAAAAGGAAAACCAACTGTGTCTACTAAAACTTACCTCCTCCGTTCATGGACACGAAATCTCGGATATTGGATTTGTAAAATGAAACTTTCGTACCAATACCATTAGTGCAGGGTAACTATTGATTAATTTTTCATTTGATGTATTTTTGGTGTAATTTTACACCAAAACCAAGGAAATGGCACGACAAAGCATATCATTTACCAAACCCAATGACGAGTGGCTCAAGGCGCAAGTAGACAGCAACGAATATTCGAGCAAGAGCGAGTTGGTCAATGATTTGATTCGGCAAGCGCGAAAACAACAGGTGCAAATCGATTGGATTCGTGCCATACTAGACCGCGCCGAAGCCAGTGGCTTTACCAATGATAGCAAAGCAGATATTTTGGCCCAATCGAAGTCCTTGTTGAATGGCTAAATACCGCCTGAGCAATGCAGCCAAAAACGACTTGATTCGAATTCACCACTACGGGGTTGAAAAGTTTGGTATGGCACAAGCTGATAAATATTTCGAATCCTTTTTTACTCACTTTAATAGCATTGCCGAGCGTCCTTTTTCTTTTGAATCTGTGGATTACATCAAGCCTGATTACCGCAGGTGCGTATGTGGCGTAGACAGTATCTACTTCAGAATAAACGAAAACGTAGTTGAGATTATGGCCATTATAGGCCGGCAAGATTTAGACTTCAAATTATCTTCACATCCCTAAAATTCAGCTCCTGCGCCTAGCCTTACTTAAGTCCAATTCGCTAAAGATTATTTCTTAATTTTAAATAGGTGCGATGTCAACCTTGAGTTTAAACTTGATATTTTCCCTCGAACTTCGCCAGAATAATACTGAAATGACCTTCTACCAAGAAAAACTAAGCCAGATAAAAAAGACCTGTTACGCCAATGACAAGCAAATTGAAGGCATTATTGCCACACGTCGTTTTATCGACACACATTTTGACCAAGACCTGAAGCTCGACTTTTTGGCCCATAAACGGTTTACATCTAAATTTCATTTGCAACGCCTTTTTAAAAGGTACTATGGGCTAACGCCCAAGCAATACATGACCGACAAACGTATTGCCAAAGCAAAAGAGCATTTGAGCGCTGGCCTATCCGTGACCGAAACCTGTTTCGCTGTCGGTTTTGAAAGTTTGGGTTCTTTCAGTCAATTGTTCAAGACAAAAACAGGGAAATCTCCAAGTCAATTTCAAAAAACGCAAGTTTCGAGAAGCAATTTAGATGCGGGTGTTTAATCTTTGGAATCAAGCATAAAAACATCAAAATGAAAGTAACGCTTATCAGCATTCCGGTTCGTGACCAAGAAAAAGCACTTCAGTTTTACACCAAAAAATTGGGTTTTATTCTAAAAAAGGATGCGCCCCTTGATGGTGGAAACCGTTGGTTGACCTTAGTTTCCCCTGAATGGCAAGATGGCCCCGAATTATTATTGGAACCTGCGCCCAATCATTTTGAACCCTCCAAAGTGTACCAAGATGCATTAATGGAGGCCGGCATTCCTTATACACAATTTGATGTAGATGATGTGGATTCGGAATACGAAAGACTTACCCAACTTGATGTTGCTTTTAGCGTAAAACCTACAGAGATGGGTACCGTAAAGTTTGCCGTATTCAACGATACCTGTGGCAACAACATCCAAATTGTGGAGACCTTGTAAACTCCACAGCACGCGTCACCGATAGTAAACACCAAAAAAGGTGCCTCTCCACTGTCAAAGGAATATTTCCTACTTTTAAGATGATGCAAAGGCCAACCTGAGTACTTCAAAAAAATTGAAAATCAGGCCTTTGTTTTCATTTCAAAACAAACCATGAAGTATTTCCCATTTGTCCTGCTCTTGATTTTTATGGGGTGCAAAAACGAACCCAAAGCCGAAGCAAAACCGGAACCCGAACCCGTTGCGGAAACTCAACCCAAAACCGAGAGTCAAGTAGACCTTTCCGTTTTAAAAATGTGGGAAGCGTATATTTCGGCACATCCGGAATTTAAGGACAATGATATTCCTGAAGCGGATTTTTTCCACAACAATCGGGAAGACGCCAATCGCCTTGCGCAACTGACCCTTGAAGGGAAAAAACAGGCATCTTCAGGGCTTTATGGCTTGTACCAACAATATGGAGTGGCTTTGCCCACCGTCGGGACCCAACAAATCGTCACGGATTTTGACGGAAAGGCCAAAGCCATCATTGAAAACACGAAGGTGGATACCATTCCGTTCCATCAAGTCTCCGAAGCATATGCAACGCTGGATATGGGCACGAACATTGAACCCCTAAAAAAGTGGCGCAAGGCCCATTGGGATTTTTTCGAAAGCTACTTAAAAGAAAGTGGTAGCCAGCCTACTGACGAGATGCTTGTGGTTTGTGTTCGGTTTAAAACGATTTGGCCTAAATTGGACTAATGGCAAAAATCTTTAGAAAAATCCGCCAAAACCTCCTTGCAGAAAACAGTATCCGCAAATATTTGCTCTATGCCATTGGGGAAATCATTTTGGTGGTAATCGGCATTTTGATTGCCCTTAAAATCAATACCCTAAACCAAAATCGAGAACGCGCGGAACTTCAAATCGTTTTATTGGAACAGGTCAAATTCGAGTTGTTGGAGATTTATGAAGACATTTGGCGCGATACCGAGGTACTTAAGCTGGGAGAAAAAGCCCATTCCCGAATCAAAAAGGTCATTTATCAAGATGAACCCTATGTTGAAAACCTCTGTTTTGACTTCTATTGGCTCAGAAAAGATGAGTATGTCTATCCCACAAGTGCCGCCTATGACAGGTTAAAAAAAGAAGGCTTGGACATTATTCAAAACGATTCCATCCGCAAGGTGCTACAGGCTATTTATGAAGGTTATTTTCCCAGATTAAGCAAAGAAAATGCGTTTGACCCAGACATTTCAAGCGTGTTCAATACCTACTATCTTGAAGGATTTGAACCCAATGCCGATACGGAATTGCGTTTCAGCTATGCCCTACCCAACGACACGGTAGCCAATAGGGTGTATTCTGAAGAATACTATGAATTCCCAACTATCAAAGATGCCAATGATAATCAATACACGGCCGGGGACGTGCCTTTGGACTTTGAGGCCCTAAAAAAGGATGCCAAGTTCAAAATGCTTTTGCAGCAAACGCGAGCCTACCGCAATAACAAATTGATGCTGTATTATCAGCTTAAAATGCTCGTCAAATATGCTGTGCCAAACATTGAAAAGGAGTTGCGGCAAGCGGGATATCCCTAGTCGAACCACGGGTAGTTCTTTTTAATTTTCCCGAAAACAAATCCATTTTAATCTGAAAACTGTAACAGTTGGTTGAAGGGACCCTCATTACCTATGAATTTGTAAACCAACCTTTAAAATGAGAAGCATCCTTTTTGCTTTGGCGCTTGTTTGCGTGCTACACTCTAGTGCACAAACCGACCAAAATCCAACACTTGAAACCCTAAAAGCCAAAGTAAACGACAAAACCTACCCAAGAATTGACGGAATTCTGGTGGAACACTGTGATTCTCTAATTGTAGAAGAATATTTTAATGGTTTTGAAAGGGCTACCCGACACGATACTCGGTCCGCTTTTAAATCCATTACGAGCTTGTTGGCTGGCATTGCGGTGGATAAAAAACTCATTTTGCTGGATGACCCTTTGTCTAAATTCTTCCCTGAGTTAGAGAATCCTGAAAAGAAAAAAATCAAAGTACAACACCTTTTGGAGATGCGCTCTGGCTTTAGCTGCGAAGAGTTCTATGACATTGGTCCGTACTGTGAAGATGCCATGTGGAACACAGAGGACTGGATTGCCTACTGCCTCAATATACAACTGAAGGGAAAACCAGGATTAAACTGGTCCTATAATTCCAATGACCCCATGTTGATGGGTGAAGTCATTTCGAGAGCGAGCGGTATGTCCATTATGGATTTCGCCAAGGAAAACCTTTTTGGCCCTTTGGGTATTACAGACTACAAATGGACCATATCCCCCAAAGGGAGGGGTATGACCGCAGGTTCCTTTTACATTCGGCCCATAGATATGCTCAAGATTGCCAAACTCGTCCACAACAAAGGAAAGTGGGATGGAACGCAAATCGTAAGTGAAAATTGGATAGCCACATCAACCAAAGGTGAAATCCCCATTGATTTTTCCTTCACACGATATTCCAGAATGACCAATGCGAAATACCATAGCGCGACATATGGGTTTTATTGGTATACCGAAACCTTGCAATATGAAGACATCAAAACGGAGGTTTTGTTCGCCTCAGGAAACGGTGGGCAATACATAATGATTCTCCCGGAATATGATGCGAAAGTGGTCTTCACGGGAAGTAATTATGGCAACTGGCGCGGGAAACTTCCTTTTGAGATGCTTTTGAAATACATTATCCCAGTGTTGGAAGAGAGCAACTGTAAATAATACCGTTGTGAGCATGGCACAGGTACTTTTCACAACCTTTTCAGTTTTCAGCCGTCCATAATCTTCAAAAGTTGTTTAGCTTCACACGGCTAGCAAGTAGAAGATTGAAAGACCATCATGCCATACCGTTCAAAATTCAAAAATCGAAGGACCATGCGCTGTTGACGCAGGTGGATGAAGGTCCTCATTTTTACAGCCAACTACATTATCATCCAGAGTTTCAAATCACGGCAATTGTCAAGGGAGAAGGTATCTTTTACGCAGGAAACGGCATGACCGCCTTTACGGAAAAAGATGTTTTTATCATTGGAACCAACGTGCCGCATTTGTTCAAATGCTCTCAAGAATACTACACGGATGATTCACCAGGTGTAAAAGGGATTTCCCTGTTCTTTGATGAATTGTCCTTTGGGAAATCATTTTTTGAAATCAAAGAAATGGATTCACTGAAACATCTGCTACTGGCATCGCATAAAGTGGTCAAAATCAGCGGAGCTTCAAATGAAATGATTTTTAACCAAATCATCGAGACTCATTTGCTTCAAAATACACAGTTGGTCATCACCTTTTTGGAAATTTTAGCCCTAGCAAATGAAGCAGAAAAATCCTATCTCAATGGGGACAATTACAATATTTCGTTGAGCACAAATGAAGGAGGCCGACTCAACAAGGTACTGGACTATACCTTTAAACATTTTAGAGAAGTGATTTCCATTCCACAAATTGCCAAAATTGCTTATTTGAGTCGTTCCCAATTCAGTGCCTTTTTTAAAAGGCATACGGGCAAATCCTATATCCGGTTTTTGAACGAACTACGGATTGAAAACGCTTGCATTTTATTAAAAAATAAGGGTGCTACCATTGAACAGATTTGCTACGAAGTGGGCTTTCAAAACGTATCCAATTTTATACGGCAATTCAAAAAAATCAAGGGGAGTACACCTTCGCATTACCGAAAATCCATGACAACATTGTAGTGGATACGCTAAAAACGGTTCAAGCGAAACGGTTCAGTGGCCAGCATTGGTTTTTCTTGTGTTATGATTTGGGATAACAACTTGCCGGTCACTGCACCCAGACTCAAACCCATCATGCCATGCCCCGTGCCCACGAATAGATTTGAAATCCTATCGGACGATCCAATATAGGGCATTCCATCAGGCGTACAGGGTCGATAACCCTTCCAAATTTTGGTTTCGGCACCAAAAGGCACCGCAATGTTTTTGTAGTATTTCGGGATGCTTTCTATAATGCCTTCCACACGCTTTTGATTGATTTTTGGGGATAATCCGCTCAGCTCCAAAGTGCCCCCAATGCGCAAGTCATTGCCCATGGGCGTAATCGCAACTTTGGCCTCAGACAAAATTGTTGGAATTCGTGGACGTATTTTCGGATTTTCCATGGTGATACTATACCCCTTTCCATCCTGCAAATGAATTTTTATTCCGACCTTTTTCAATAAATGCCCCGTCCAGCTCCCGGAAGACAAAATCACATTTTCGACAGGGATAACCTTATTCCTATCCGTTAGCAAAGACTGGATTCTTGAACCTTTTATAGTAAAATCCATGATTGAGGTTTCGGCCGAAAAAGTAATTCCCGATTGCTTTAATCTATTGACCAACTGCGTCATCAAATGATTGGGATACAAATGTGCATCCCCTGGGAAATAAACCCCGCCTAAAACATCCAAATCCATTTCAGGTTCAAGCGTTTTCAAGCCATTGGCGTCCAAAACCTGAGCTTTTACGCCTAATTGATGTGCTTTTTCGGCAAGGGCTTCCTCTTCTTGGGCCTGTTTTTTGGTTTTGCACAACATGAGAAGGCCCTTTTCTTCAAAACCAAAATCAAAATTCTCTTCTGCTGCCATGGTTTTGTACAGTTCCTTGCTGCGCTCGTTCAATTCAAACAAAATAGGCATGGCTTTATATACTTGTCCTGTATTGGCCGAACGATAAAACTGCCATAACCACTGGACCAAATCCAAACTTAGTCTTGGTTTGATATAAAACGGACTTTTACTGTTAAGCATCCATTTCAACCCTTTTTGCATGACCCCAGGCGTCGCCATCGGTACAAAATGGCTAGGGACAATCATCCCAGCATTGCCAAAAGAGGTGCCTTCCGTAAGGCTAAGTTCATCAACCACGATGACTTTACAGCCTGCTTTGTTCAAATACCAAGCTGTGCACAAACCGACAATTCCACCGCCGATAATATGTACTGTTTTCCCATTCATATTACTTGAAATCCGTGGGCGTAGGGGTCATCTTCATCATCAATTATGATGTTGTTGTAGCCTGTAACTTTTGCCCAACCTTCAATGCTTGGAACAATGGCATCAAAACCAGCCATGTTGATTGTAGATTCTATATGCCCAACGAATTGTGACCCGATATAACTCTCATGGACAAAACTATCCCCCACCCGCAATTCTCCTTTATTAAAAAGCTGCGCCATTCGAGCCGAAGTACCCGTGCCACAAGGAGAGCGATCAATCGCTTTATCTCCGTAAAAAACAGCGTTGCGCGCGTCCGCATATTCCGAAAGAGGTGCTCCAGTCCATAAAATGTGAGACAGGTCAGTAATGTCCGAGTCCAGAGGATGTTGAAATTCATGTGCATTGTTCAATCGACTTCGGATGGTTCTGCTCCAACCAATGAGCTGGTCCGTTGTATGGTTTTGGATTCCACCAAAATTGGCTTGTGGGTCTACAATGGCATAAAAATTCCCGCCATACGCCACATCAACTATAAGTTTTCCCAAATCAGGACATTCCACAGTCAAATTTGGTTTGTACAAAAATGAGGGAACGTTGGTCAGTCGTACGGAGGCTACTTTATGGCCGCTTTTCTGATAGCTAACCTCCACAAGACCTGCAGGCGTTTCCAATCGGAGATGCCCCTCGGTTTTGGGTTGTACCAAGCCTTCTTCCAACATGATGGTTACGGAGCCAATCGTCCCATGACCACATATCGGCAAACAACCACTGGTTTCTATAAACAGTATCGCAATATCATTTTGTGGGTCGGATGGTGGATATAGAATGGCGCCTGACATCATATCGTGCCCACGGGGTTCAAACATCAAGCCTTTCCGAATCCAATCGTATTCTTTTAAAAAATGAAGACGTTTTTCCATCATGTCTTTGCCCACCAGTGTTGGACCCCCATCTGCGACCAAACGTACTGGGTTCCCACAGGTATGCCCATCAATGCAGTAGAATGTTTTTCTCATATTCGCACTTTCTCACCGTTTACGGTTCGCCAAATTTGTAGTGGATTGCCCCGCTTTAAAGCGTTCGGCAATAGCGTGTCTGGCATATTTTGAAAAGCAACAGGCCGCACGAATCTTTGGATGGCTTCGGTTCCGACCGAAGTATATTTACCATTCGTAGTAGATGGGAAGGGTCCCCCATGATGCATGGCATGACAAACTTCTACTCCCGTCGGTACCCCATTGAAAATGACCCGACCCCCTTTTTGGGATAGAACCTCCAATAGGTCAGAAGCTTTTTCCAACTCTTCTTGCGTTGCCATAATGGAAACTGTCAGCTGTCCATGAAGTACATCGGCCACCTCTAGAAATTGATTTTCAACATCACAAAGCACTGCCATGGTGAATGGTCCAAAAACCTCTTCTTGCAAGTCTGAATTTTTTAAAAAATGAGCGGCCGACACCATTGCTAGGGTCGGTGCCCCTTTCCATTCGCCATCCTCTTCCCCCTCAAACAGGGCAGAGACACCTGGTGAGGTCATACATTGCTTTTTTCCCTTGCGGTATGCTTCGTAAATGCCTTCATTCAGCATTATGGCTGATTGAAGTTCGGTAAATGCCTTTTGTAAATTTTCCAAGAAAGCATCTGTCTTTTTGCCTTTCTGCATCACCAAAATTCCTGGGTTGGTACAAAACTGACCTGCGCCCAAATTCACAGAATTGGCTATTATTTCTGCTAAGGTTTCTTGATCTAATTCCAATTTTTCTGGTAAGATGAAAATGGGGTTGTTGCTGCCCATTTCCGCATATACGGGAATAGGTTCTGGTCGCTGGTTTGCCAAATCGAATAAAGTTTTTCCTCCTTTGAAAGACCCTGTAAAACCGACCGCTTTGACCAAAGGATGCTGTACCAATGTTTGTCCAGTTTCAATATCCCCATTCAGGGAAGCAAAGACACCTTTAGGCAATCCACATTTTTCAACAGCAATTGAAACGGCACTTGCCACCAAGGCGTTTGTTCCCAGATGAGAAGGATGGGCTTTCACGATTACGGGGCAACCTGCAGCCAAAGCAGAAGCTGTATCCCCTCCCGCAGTGGAAAACGCCAATGGGAAATTACTGGCCGTGAATACCACAACTGGTCCTATAGCGATGGACATTTTTCGAATATCCACCCTGGGTACAGGCTGTCGGTCAGGCTGTGCTTCATCAATAATAGCATTGACCCAACTGCCCTCTTCAACCAGCTTTGCAAAAAGGCGAAGTTGATTGCACGTTCGACCCCTTTCGCCTATAATCCTGCCTTCAGGCAACCCAGACTCTTCCACAGCACGATGTACCAAGCTGTCACCCAGTGCTTCAATTTCATCAGCAATCGTTCTTAGAAATGCAGCCTTCCCGCTGCCCGAAAGCTTTTTATATACCTTCCAAGCTTCATTTGCCGTAGCGACTGTTTCTTCTATTTGAGCTCTTGTCGCAATGGCGAAATCGCCCGGCAGCATCCTTTGGGTGACAGGGTTGACTGATTGCAGTATTTTCATGGGTGTTTTATCTATCTCAGACATGTTTTTTTTGAATGGTGCTGGTTAAAATCAAACGATTGAATTCGTGTCAATACTCAAGTAATCCGGCAAATTGGGTCTTGAGGCGATACCTTTCTCCAAAATACGGATAACCCGCTCTCTTTCCTTACCCACCAAAACGTGACGCGGCGCACGAACATGTTCTGTTCCAATGCCTGTCATTACCTCTGCCAACTTTATGTTTTGAACAAGTTGCGGATTAATATCCAATTCCAAAATAGGGAGGAACCAACGGTAAATGGTTCGTGCTTCTTCGATTCTACCCACTTTTATCAAGCGGTAAATGGCCACTGTTTCAGCCGGAAAGGCATCTACAAGTCCGGCAACCCAACCGTCAGCGCCCATCAACAATTCTTCCATAGCCAAGGTATCCACCCCACAAAGAATTTTGAAACGGTCACCAAATCGGTTTCGCATTCGGGTGACATTGGAAACGTCTCTTGTGCTTTCTTTAACGGCACAAATGTTTTCCAAAGACTTCAATTGCTCGAAAATCTCAAGGGTCACTTCGATTTTATAATCCACCGGATTATTGTACAACATAATAGGCAATGTGGTACTTGTTGCTATCGCTTTAAAGTAATCGGCCACCTCCTGGTCGGTAGGTTTATACATCATGGGTGGCAGGACCATCAAACCATGAACGCTTATGGTCTCGGCTTTTTTCACTAAATCTATCGCAACACGGGTCGAACCCTCAGCTATATTCAAGATGACGTCAATCGTATCTCCAAATGCCGTTACCGTAGCCTTTGCCAAATCCAACCTTTCGCTATGTGTAAGGGTGCTACTTTCCCCCAAAGAACCCCCTATGACCACACCGTCAATACCAGCTTTGACTTGGTACTCAATATTCTTTAGGAAAGCAGGTACGTCCAAATCACCATTTGCTGTAAACTTTGTCGTTACAGCCGGGTAAACCCCTGTCCATTTTACCTGTCGCATGCCTATTGTATTTTAATACAAATGTAGTGGTGAAACGTAGGATGAATTGATATTTTCATCTTGACTATTTATACTATTGTCTTATAATGAAAGATAATCGAATTAGTGTTGGCTATATAACTTACGCCACCTATTAAATTGCGATTATCTTTAAGACAATGGTATTGTGCGCATGCTTCAAATCCTACAAAATTATCGCCCCATACAACCTTCCGTAAAATTCGGGGACGCTAACATTGTGTATGAGGAGATAAAACCCAGCAAAGCGATTTTTCCCTTTATATATTGCTTTTGGCAGCTGAAAACCATCAAACCTTTACTTGAACCATTTCATTATCGGGTGGTTTCTGATGGATGTATCGATATCTTTTTCAATCACAAAAACCCGGAAGAAAACTTCGTGATGGGCTTTTGCCGAAAGTATACCGAGTTCGCTATCGGTAATGAATTTGACTATATCGGAATTCGATTCCTTCCCGCTATTTTTCCGCTTCTCTTTGGAATTGATGCCAAATCTCTAAGCAACGTTTCGCCTCCGCTACAAGAAGTACTTCCGCAGTTTTCGGAATGGATTACAAACCATCTCTTGCCAAACCATTCTTTTCCTTTCATTGTGAAGAAACTGAATGAAAAGTTGAGCAACCAATTGGCTAACCCAAATTTGGACCTTGACCCACGTTTCTTTAAAGCCTTGGGAAAAATCTTTGAACGAAGAGGTTATTTGGATGTCGAAAAAGAACTTGAAACGGGATTGAGTCCACGACAACTTCGTCGCATCTTCAACTTTTACATTGGTACCACGCCCAAAGCTTTCAGCAATGTGGTTCGGTTTCAGCATATTCTGAATGCAAAGCCGTCACAAGAAAGTCTAAAGGAAAACAAACTGTATTACGATGTGGGCTTTTTCGACCAGGCTCATTTCATCAAAAACTTCAAGACTTTTTACGGTATCACCCCCTCGGGGGCGTTCCGATAAGCTTTGTCCGTTTTTTACAATTTCCCGCTTTTCCGCATGCCTAGGTTTGTACGGTAAATAGTTCACCATGAAAAAAATAATATGCATTGCATGTGCTTTACTGGCAGGAACAGTGCATGCGCAAAACAAAAAAGCCATGAAATTAAATGCCGGAATCATCACCGAAAAGCTAGTCGAAACCAAAACCTTTTACACGGAAACTCTCGGGTTTGGGGTCACCTTCGAAAACGATTTTTATCTGTTGTTGCATACTCCGGATAAATCAGCGGAACTGGGCTTTTTACTCCCGAATCACCCGACCCAAAAACCAATTTTCCAAACTCCTTTTGCAGGGAAAGGCGTTTACCTCACCATAGAGGTTGAAGACGTAGACCAGATATATGAACAACTCAAGGCCAAAGGGATATCCTTTGCCGTTGATATTCGCGATGAACCTTGGGGTGACCGCCATTTTGCCATCATCGACCCCAATGGGATAGGAATTGATATGGTGACCTATACCACGCCAGTAGAGTGAACATCTAAATCAACAGAATAATTCGAAGCACTTGCAAGCTCGATAGAACTACCTAAAAATGGTTCTCATCGGGCTTTCTTGATGCTTGATGCTTGATGCTTGATGCTTGATGCTTGATGCTTGATGCTTGATGCTTGATGCTTGATGCTTGATGCTTGATGCTAAAGAAAATTTTTTCTCCGAATTTCCAAGCATACTTTTCGTTAATGGGTATTGTTCCATTCGTAACAATAAATTACCTTGCTGTTGCATTAGCAACAAAATATGACAACCTCTAACGATTTGGAACGTTTGGCCGAAGCTGAAATCCGGCTATCGTATTTTTTGGCCGAGCAAATCAAAAACTCGACTACTTATTTCGGATACCCAGAAGTACCCGAAAACAATGATCTATCTATTCTGGGGATTAGTAGTCTGGCGAAGCTCCATCTCAACAATGCTGGAGACCCTTGGGTGCATGGCAACGCGAAAATGCATACCAAGGCCTTCGAACAAGAAGCCTTAGATTTTGTCGCCCATTTATATGGCATTGAAGATGATTATTGGGGCTATATCACCAGCGGTGGTACAGAAGGCAACCTCTATGGCATGTACACAGGAAGGGACTATTTGGTGAACCAAAACCTTAAACCGGTTTTTCTATTTTCGGATTCTAGTCATTATTCCATTCCTAAAAACGCGCATCTTTTGGGGATACGAGCAATTCCTTTAAAAGCGCAACCCACTGGTGAAATGGATTATGCGCAACTGAAATCCACACTACAACAACTAGATGAAACAGAGGGCGTTATTCTCAACATGAACTTAGGCACTACAATGACGGGCGCCATGGATAGCCTCAAGGCTATAAATGATAGCATTGATGCTTGTGAATTTCCGCGAGAAAAGTTATTCCTGCATGTGGATGCTGCCTTAATGGGATTCATTTATCCCTTTTTGGAAACGGCAGAACCTTTGTTCAAAAATGGGGCCCATAGTATTGCCATGTCAGGACACAAATTTCCGGGGGCGATTCATCCCTGTGGAATCGTTCTCAGTAAAAAAGACAAACATGATGCAGCCTTTGGAGACAATTGGATTCCCTACGTCGGGTCAAAAGACACCACCATCAGCGGTTCGCGAAATGGATTTTTGGCCTTGAACCTTTGGTACATCTTCCAGAAAAAGGGCATTCCAGGATTCAAAAAAGAAGGGATGGAATGCATCGAAAATGCACAATACCTCACTCAAAAATTGAAGGATATGAAATACCCAGACGTATTTCAATTCCCCAATCAAATTATCGTGACCTTCAAAAAACCCATTCCTGAATTGGTTCGCAAATACCAGTTGGCGACCCAAGGCGATATGGCCCATGTGGTGGTGATGCAGCACATAACACCCTCTCGAATTGATGGGTTTTGTGCGGATTTGGAGAGAAGTGGGTTCTAGCTTCGGCCACCTCTACTAGTTTTTCTTTAACCGCCCTGACCTCAAGGTTTTCAGCGTCAAGCGTTTGGACGTCATTCCCCTACCGACAAAATTTCACTGTTTTCAGGGTGGTGCTTCACTACGCCTTAGGTCTATTTTGCAACAAAAATTTGTTGGAAAGTTGAATCGCGACCTAATTGCATCGCTAAATACCTTCAAACCAACCTCAAACACTAAAGTATGTTACGACCGTTTCTTCTACTCGGTGCATTTCTTTTCGTTGTCAACGCTTTTGGTCAAACTCTTATTCCCAATGCAAATTTTGAGCAATTTTTGGTTGACGAAGGCATCGATACCAATGGCATTACCGGAGACATCCTCAACGCAGATGCCGCAGCAGTTACTAACCTCAACGTTACCCGAAATGATATTACGGACTTTACTGGACTCGAGGCTTTTGTAAACGTCGTTACCTTGAACTTGGGGCAAAACAATTTCTTAACCGCTCCAATGACCACACTTACTTTATTGGAGGAGTTCGTCTTTGATGATAACGATATTTTGGACAATCTGGATTTGACCCAAAATATCAATCTTAGAATATTGAATATTGGTACTACTGGTTCCGGCACGAACGCATCCACGATAACGGACTTGGATTTATCTCAAAACATGGTCTTGGAAACCATATATATCTATGCCTTTCTCGACCTGGCAAATTTAATATTCCCTCAGACCGCCACCATTACCCAGATTGATGTTATTGGCATAGAAGAAGATGTTTTTGACTTCACCAACCACAGCGGCCTTGTTGATTTAGGACTAAATCAAAATACGTCTACTACTTCTATACTGCTCCCTGCAGACAAAACGAACCTGATGTTCTTGGACATAAGAAATATGGGTGTTAACAATATTGATTTAGACGGTTATAATGCCTTGGAGCGTGTTTCCCTCAGGGGTACTTCGGTTGAAACATTAAATCTACCAACAAGCGGGACCTTGAATTACCTCTTTATTAGTGGCCATAGATTGCCCAGTGTTTACGATTTAAGTTCAGTACCGAATATTGTAGACCTCACTATAGAGTCAAATGAACTTGCCACAGCCTTTAATGTAAATATTACCGCGCTTACTAGTCTGGTGACTTTGGACCTAAAAACCAATAAAATGACCAACCTGGACATTACGCAAAGCACGCTTTTGGAAGATGTCAATGTGTCTAACAACCAATTACCCACCTTTGATTTGTCGCAAAATACCTTGCTTACAGATTTAAATGCTTCATCAAATCTTATCACTACGTTGGATTTATCGCAAAATGTTGCTCTTGAAGAATTGAACCTGACAAGCAACGAATTACCTACTTTGGATGTTTCCACAAATATCCTGCTTGAAAATTTACTGCTAGGATTCAATGAGTTGCCAACCTTGGATGTTACCAACAATCCTGAATTGTTTCGTTTAAACATTAGTAATAATCTTTTTACTACAACAGGCCTGGATTTAACTCAAAATCCTGAGTTGGACAACTTCAACGCATCCAACAATCAAATTGAATCATTGAATATTTCACAAAACCCAAGAATGGGAACACTGCTGTTAAGCAATAACTTATTCACAGGAACTGATATTATTGACCAATACCATACTATTTGGAGCAATCAAGGTGCTTTGGGGGCTTCCGATAGACTCGATGTCAGCTTTAATCAGTTATCAGGACAAATACCTGATTTTGCTTCGTTGATTGTTGACCGGAGAACCAATTATTTTGAATTTCAATTCAACGACAACAATTTTGAATTTGGAGACTTTGAAGACCAACATACAGCGTTGGTTTCTGCATTGACAGATACTTGGAGTAGTAGTCCTTTTTTACCTTTTTGGCGTGATTATGACTATGCTCCCCAAGCCAAAGTAAACGCAATCGAAAATCTGGTACGAAACGCTGGCGAGAGCATTACTTTAACTACTACCGTACGCGGCGCACAAAACCACTATACATGGTTTAAAGATGGTGTGGAAATTCCCGATGCGCCTGATGCACCAGAATTAGTCTTGGAAAACTTAAACACTTGTGATGCTGGGGTATACTATACCGAAATCACTAGTGACTTAGTACCGTTTGAGAATGCCAATCCACCAGGTACAAATGGTAAAAACTTACTATTGGTTCGAAACGATATCACATTGACCATAAATGCCACCAAAACCTGTGCGACTTTGGATATGCCGCTGACTAATGTTCCGATTAACGCGGGTATTCAATGGATTGATAACCCTGGAGCCTGTGGCTATAGAATCAGTTTGGGTACGACCAGTGGTAACGACGACCTTTTACCATTGACGGATGTAGGCGAAGTCACGGTCTACAACCATCCGACCGATTTTGCCACAAATCAAGATATTTTTGTGACCATTATTCCATACTACGATGATGGTGACTTTACCTGTACGGAGCAATCCTTCCGAACCAATGCATCCTCGACTATACCAGACTGCACCATGTTGCTATCCCCAACCAACGGAAACACAAATGTTGCGGTAGATGTATCACGCATCACCTGGAATCCAGCCAACGGCGCAGATGAATACGACGTGACCGTTAGCAGCCCAAGTAATGTAAATGATATCACCACAACCGTAACGGACAATTTTTTGGATTTCAGTAATGATTTTGCTAATGGGGAAACCGTTACAATAACTATTGTACCCTCAAATACTTTAGGGAATGCGACAGGGTGTTTACCCCAAAGCTTCACCATTGTTAAGGGAATTCCTCCTACAAGTTCGGGAGATGCTTTTATTACCACATGGGAAACCACAGCAGTCAATGAGACGATAACCATCCCCACAAACCCTTTGGAAACCTATAATTACACGGTAGATTGGGGTGATGGAGACATCGACACCAACGTGGCAGGTGATGCAACACATACCTACGCCACCCCGGGTGTTCATACTGTTGAAATCACGGAAACTTTCCCGGCAATTCAATTTGCGGTGAATCCTTTAACGAGCCCAGCAGCAGAAATTGTCAACGCTCAAAAAATATTGACTGTAGAACAATGGGGCAATATCGAATGGACCACCTTAGCAAACGCATTTCAAGGCTGTTCGGTATTGAATATCACCAACCCTTCCATTGATGCTCCGGATTTGACCAACGTACAAATTCTTTCAGAGGCCTTTCGGGATTGCACAAATTTCAATGGGGATATCACCAATTGGGATGTTTCGGGCGTTACCAATATGTTCGGTTTGTTTCACGATGCGGCCAGTTTCAACCAGAACATTGGAGGGTGGACCGTGAGCAGCGTAAATAACATGTCCCGACTATTTGAAGGCGCCAGCGTGTTCAATCAAGATATTCGGATGTGGACTGTGGGCAATGTCACCAATATGGGCGTCATGTTTGCCGAAGCAGCACAATTCAATCAAGACATCAGTGGATGGAATGTGAGTGGTGTTACGGATATGAACACCATGTTTGCTTTCGCCACTTCGTTCAATCAAAACATAGGTGGATGGACCGTTGGAGCAGTGGATAACATGAATCAAATGTTTTTGGGTGCTACAGCATTCAACCAAGATATTGGTGGTTGGGATGTTTCTAGCGTAGAACAGATGATTGTTATGTTCCAAGGAGCAACAAGTTTTGACCAAGATTTGGGCGGCTGGAATGTTGAGAATGTAACCGCTGCCAACAATATGTTTAGCAATGTTACCATATCAGTAGCCAATTACGAAGCATTACTTATTGGCTGGAACGCACGAAATCTACAACCCAATGTAGTATTTGGAGGTGGTTTCAGTCAATATTGTTCGCAAGCCGCAGCGGATGCCAAAGCGAATATGGAAACCTCCGACATGTGGAATATCACCGATGGTGGGCGTGAAGGAGAAAACATAGCCTTTGATGCCCTTGCAGATGTAAATACTACGGTTAGTTATACGCTGCCAGCAATTTCTGGAAGCAATCTTACCGGAAACGAAAGATATTATACCCAACCGGATGGAGGCGGTACCGAATATGATGCGGGCGATACAATCCAGTTTATCGACTTCCCCTCCTATCCGATAACGCTTTATGTGTTTGATACCTCGGTCTGTGCATCAAAATCAATAGACTTCGAGTTGACCATCACCTTGACTTCCGTCCCAGGTTGCACCAATTTGGCGGCCCCTATGAACGGCGCCACGAACATAGCGGTAGATATTGCCCAGATTTCTTGGAACCTTGTTCTGGGAGCAACTGGGTATCGATTGACCATTGACAGCAGCATCAGTGATGCGAACGAAGTAATGGACTTAGTAGTTACTGGCACTTCACATCCACTTACGGACAATTTTGTTAATGGGGAAACCGTCACCGTGACCATTGTGCCCTTTAATGCCGATGGCGATGCGGTGGGTTGCACGCCACAAAGCTTTACCATCGTTTCCGATGCGTCCATGGTCCCAAACTGTACCATGCTCTCCGCGCCAGTAGATGGGGCAACAGATATTGCCATAGACCTTACCCAAATTTCATGGGATGCCATAGCAAATGCTGATGGATATCGACTCACCATTAATGGCAGTACAAGTGATGTCAATGATGAAACAACCCTGGTGGTTAACAGAACATCGCATCCCTTTGTGAATGCTTTTGAAGGCGGTGAGACGGTTACCGTAACCATAGTCCCCTTCAATGCGAATGGCGATGCGGTTGGATGCACTCCAGAAAGCTTTACCATCATTTCAGATATACCCATGCCGCCCGATTGCACCTCTCTTTCCAATCCTGTAGACGGCGCAACTGATGTAGCCGTGGATACAACCCTTGAATGGAATCCAGCAAATGGCGCCGAGGGCTATCGCATTGCAATAGGAACAACTGATGGTGGAATCGAAATTTTTGAAGGAGATGTAGCGCTTTTGACCTCGTACACGCCAGCCAATCCATTTGATTTTGAAACCACAATATATATCACCATTACCCCCTACAACATACAAGGCAATGCGATAGGATGTACTTCAGAATCCTTTACTACTATAGCTGCAATAGCAGAACCAGAACCTGAAAGCGAAATTCTTTTTGGGTTCTCTCCCGATGGAGATGGCATCAACGAATATTGGGAAATCAATGGTATTGAAAACTATCCGGATAATGTGGTAAGCATTTTCAATCGATGGGGCGATATGGTTTTCAAAATTCAAGGATATGATAATGGAAGCAACGTATTTAACGGGGAAGCGAACCAAATGACGAATATGGGTGCGGGAACCCTGCCCGAAGGCACCTATTTCTTCCAGATTCAACTTCCCGAAAACCACACCTTACAAACTAGCCAAGGCTACTTGGTCTTAAAACGATAAACCATGTCAACACGAATTTCAACCTTACTTGTAGCGGTTTTGGGCATGGGCAGTTTCGTCTTTGCACAACAAACCCCAACCTTCACGGAATACAATTACAATCCGTTTATCATAAACCCTTCGTATGCCGGGGTGCAAAAAGCAGGTGAAGCTACCCTGAGCAATATCGGTTTTGGCAACCAAAGCATTCAGGGCGCACCACAAAGCTTCGCCTTTACCTACAATGCTCCCATGCGCAATGAAAAAGTTGGCTTGGGCGCGGGGGTGATCAACGACGAAATTGGGGTAACCTCGGCAACACAAGTGTTTGGTGCCTATGCCTACCGAATCATTTTGAACAATTATACACAGCCTTATTGGAAGGTGTACGAACGCTCCTTTATTTCTTTTGGATTAAACGGCGGAGTATTGATGTACAATCAAGATTTACTGAGTCTAGGGCTTCAAGACGACCCAAATTTTCAGGAAAATGTCAGTGCAACCTTGCCGACGCTTGGTGCGGGAATCTTATTTGGCCATAACAATTTTTTCGTTGGAGTTTCAGCACCCAATCTTTTGGGGGACACCCTAGCTAATCAAGACAATCTAAATTTATCACAACCCATTTATGGGTATACCGGCTATCATTTTGTCTTTGATCGCTATAATCCAGATTTCATTTTAAAGCCCAGTTTCTTGTTTAAATACGAAGAAGGTGCACCTTTTCAAGTGGACACCAACCTTTCATTAAGTATTAAATCCGCAGTAGAAGTGGGAGCAGGTTTTAGAACCAGTAGTACCTTGAATGCCTTTTTGGGATGTTATCTTTTCAAGAACTTTAGGGCGCTCTACAGTTACACTCAAGGAAACGCCGATTCACCTATTGGAAATACCCATGGTATTATTTTAAGTTACCGCGGCGGAGATGGTTTTCATCCCAGATAACTAATTTGCCGTAAAACATAGTATTATGTCCGATACCCTTGTGCTAATTTTGTTCTTATCGCCTGCTCTTTTGAGCATCGCACTATGCTTTCTCAAGGATTCCAGCAAAGTAAGAGGTATTCTTCTCAACGTATTTCTGTTGCTTAATGCGTTGTTATACGTAAGTCCTCTGCTGTATGCATATCTGGCCACACCGTCAGGAGACAACATGTGGAGTGAAAACGGGCCGGGCGCTGCGCTCTGGGCCTATATGATTCTGCTACCCATTTGCGGTTTGGCCTTTTTGGTATTGTTGATTTTAAAGTTGGTGTTCCGAAGAAAATCGAAAAGCAAGGAACCCAACACTACTTAATCATCCTTAGATTGATTACCTCCTGCTCAGTAAGGTTCCGCCAGTGGCCCCTAGGTAAATCCTTTTTGGTAAGTCCTGCAAAAATCACGCGGTCCAATTTTATCACATGATACCCCAATGACTCAAAAATTCGGCGGACAATTCGATTCCGACCACTATGGATTTCAATCCCCACTTCCTTTTTCGGTGCACCCTGAATATAACTTACGGCGTCCACTTGAACCGGTCCGTCTTCCAATTCCAATCCCGCTTCTATTTTTCGCAAATCTACCAAACTCAGGTTCTTGTCTAGAGATACTTGATAGATTTTGCGCACCCCATGCTTCGGATGGGTAAGCTTTTTGGTCAAATCCCCATCATTGGTGAACAACAAAAGCCCTGTGGTGTTTCGGTCAAGGCGCCCTACGGGCAACAAACGTGCATTGGAGGCACCAGAAATCAATTCCATCACAGTACGACGTCCTTTTTCGTCGTTCGTGGTGGTGATAAAATTCTTGGGCTTGTTTAAAAGGACGTACTCCTTTTTTTCCAAATTGAGTTTCCGACCATCAAAACGCACATCATCCGTACGCCTGACTTTGTAGCCCATTTCAGTAATCACTTTTCCGTTTACGGTAACATTGCCCGCGGCAATATAGGTATCCGCCTCCCGACGCGAACAAATTCCCGCATTGGCGATATACCGGTTCAGCCGAATTTCATCGGGATTACTCGTCCTAGGTCTCGGTTGGGATTTCTTGTTTTTGGGATAGGGTTTTCTCGAAGTGTTTTTGGAAGGCCTTCGCCCACCACGATAGTCTGATTTCGCCATCAGTCATTGAATTTTTGGCAAAGGTAAGGCTTTTGGCTACAGCTGGGATGGAATTGCTTCTGTATTTCGAATCGCCCAACAACCTCACCGGTTTTAAGAAAATTGATATCTAAAACGCCCAAAATCTACCGAAAAATGGTTCTTCTTTGATTTTCATACTGCTTCCTTTGATTTTGCAACCCCAAGGCTTGTACTTCTTCGGAGTTTTGTGGTGTACAAAATTCAAAACGAGATGAAAACGTATTTCAAAACCGTATTGCTCATCGCATTTACATCCATATCCGCACAAAGTATGAAAATACACGCCCAGCCCGAAGATGTGGTGCTACAGTTGTTTCGCACCACAGACCAGAAAGATTGGTCTTCCATAGAAGATTGTTTTGCCCCCTACGTTCAGTTGGACTACTCCTCAATGGGGAGTCCCGCAGCTAGCTTGAAACCGAATGAAATCACGGCTGCCTGGAAAACCATCTTACCCGGTTTCACCTACACCCACCATCAAATTGGAAATCTTCAAGCATCCATCCAGAAAAATAAGGCAAGCGTATTCGCCTATGGCACGGCTACTCATTTTTTGGAAGATGAAGGTGGAAACGTTTGGACGGTAGTCGGCAGCTACGACTTTGAACTTGCAAAGCAGGGAGCTAATTGGAAAATCAACGCTATGACTTTCCATTTCAAGTATCAAGATGGGAATACCACACTACCCCAAAAAGCCATGAATGCTGTAAAAGAAGAGGTTGAATCCCCATCTAGTGCAGAACAAAACAAAAACGATATCACAACATCAAAAAAAGAAAAAATGAAAAAAGTACAATTCAATAGCGAAGGCATCCAACTTATAGGCAACCTCTACTACCCAGAAAATTATGAAGAAAACCAACAATATCCTGCCATAGTGGTTTCAGGAAGTTGGACCACGGTAAAGGAGCAAATGGCAGGACTGTATGCTGAAAAATTGGCGAAAGCGGGTTTTATAACCTTGGCCTTCGATTTTAGAAACTTTGGGGAAAGTGAAGGAGGGCCGCGCTTTTATGAAAGTCCGCAACTGAAAAAAGACGACATCAAAAATGCCGTTACTTTTCTTTCCCAACAAAAAGATGTTGACTCAAATCGCATCGGTGCCTTTGGCGTATGCGCAGGTGCCATGTATACCTTGATGGCCGCAGCAGAAAGTGAAAACATCAAATCCGTGGTTACTGTTGCCTCTTGGTTGCACGATGCCGAAGCCGTGAAATTGTTTTATGGTGGGGAAGCAGGCGTTCAAGCTAAAATTGAAGCAGCCCAAACGGCCAAAACCATCTATGCCAATACAGGTGAAGTGCAATACGTTCCCACCATTTCAGAAACGGACACCACTGCAGCCATGTACGGGCCGTATGATTACTACCTCAATCCCGAAAGGGGTGCGATTGCCGAATGGAGCGATGATAAATTCGCCATGGCCAGTTGGGAAGATTGGTTGACTGCCAACCCCATGCCCTACGCCAAAAAACTAAACAAACCCATTTTAATGGTACATTCCGATGGTGCCGTACTTCCAGATTACACCAAGAAATTCTACAATGAAATCGCAACGGACGACAAGCAATTGTATTGGATGGATACCGAATTGGAATCCCCATTTCACCAATTCAATTACTACGACCAAGAAGCCGAAGTGAACGAATCGGTTGAACAAGCTCGCATTTGGTTTGCAGATAAAATGTAAGAAGCGCCAAAAACCAGAATCGAACAAAAGCGACCAAAGACCTTCCTTGTGTCGCTTTTTTAGTCGTTCCGTTTTTCGTGAGGGATTCTAACTGAAATTGCCGAACTTCCTTCTCCATAAAATATTATCCATCCCGTTTATGAGAACTTCGGTTATCCTAACTTTTATAACGCTCTTTACATTAGGTAGCAAGGAGCTATTCGCGCAAGACGAGGTTTTCGTCAAAGAGTATTTGGAACGTTTGGAAAACTCCAAGAAGTACCTGCATCTGGTAGCCGAAATGATGCCCGAAGAGCATTTTGGTTTCAAACCCACACCAGAATCATTGAGTTTTGCAGAGCAGTTGATGCACATTGGTTGGGCCATGGATTGGCATAGCCAATCATTAATGGATGGTCGCAAAGCGCGCAACTGGGAAACCGATACCGAACTCAAAGTGGACCAAAAAAACAAAGCGGAAATGATGGAAACCCTAGACGAGACATTCGACACTACCATCGCTTTCATAAAGAATTTTGACCAATCCCGGTTGGATGAAACCTTGGACTATTTTGGCTCGACCCGAACCAAACGCCAGATTCTCCTGTTACTGACAGACCACATTACGCATCATCGTTCGCAAATGTTGGTATATATGCGGTTAAAGGGTATCAAACCGCCACGATATGTGCTATATCAGTAAGATTGGGCACTTTATGGTTTGAATAACTAAATAACGAACACCAAAACCCAAAGCCCATCGTTTTTATAATAAACCAAAACCCTTGAAAGGAACCGCCTATTTAGTACAAGGCGCATTGGTGTCACTCTGGTGGCTAGGCTTGGCCGTAAGTGATGTCTTTTATGAAGCGTTTCAATTTCCTGGAATCTCCAAAATCGCCTTCAATGCCTTTTTGATTCCAGATATGCTGGTCATTGTGGTGTTATCGATTCTACGTGCTTACAAACCCCGGCGCGAGCTTGAATTCATCATTTTAGGTGGATTTGCCTTTGGCAGTTTGTATTGTTTAAATGCTTCCATTTTGACTTTGGGCGGGTATTTACCCACCACCTTGATGTTGTTAGGCCTTTGCTACAACCTGTTTCTGGTTTTTCAATCCGAAGTGTTTCGAGAATCCAAATCCGCGAGTCGTTTTCAAAATGGATTCAAGACCTTTGTTCAAATCATTAGCATTTGGTCGGTGACCTTGGTGTTGTTCCCTTGGATTATTTTAGAAGCGTTTGGATACGAAACACCTTCTTCTGTCACCCTTAAAACCATCGCAATAGTTCTTTTCGTCTTGGCAAGCGCTTTCAATTTGGCCAGTGCCCATGTCTTTGTGAAATATGGCGACGGCACGCCCCTACCCGCTGACCAAACCAAGAAACTGGTCATTGCGGGACCCTATAAATATGTCAGAAACCCCATGGCGCTTACTGGAATTGTGCAAGGAGCGGCCGTAGCGCTATATTTTGCTTCCCTTCCCGTTTTGGCGTATGCCCTTTTGGGCGGAATTCTTTGGCATATTGTGGTACGCCCTCTTGAAGAAAAAAACATGCTGAAACGGTTTGGGGAGGACTACGAAAACTATCGCGAGCAGGTGGGGTTGTGGGTGCCTCGGTTTGGCGCAAAGCTTACCTAAAAACAGGATCCAACTTTACACTTGCGAGTGCAAAAAATCAGCGGTGTCTTTCAAACCTCTTTTTCTAAGAATGTCCAGAACTTGAAGTTCATCCAAATCGGGATTTCTGCGGTTGAGCACCATCTCTTTAAACGCTCGGACAGCTTGTTCAGGATTCAAGTCGATGATATGCGTTAGAAAATCATCCGCCGTTTTGGCCGATAAACCAAATGAGGCCAAGTATGCTTTAGGGAAATGTTTGATATTGTTGGTCACGATGACATTCGCGTTGGTTTTAATTGCCGCGGCCAAAACATGACAATCCTTTCGGTCTGGCAAATCCAAGCTTGAAATCAATCCGGAGTAGTTGGACACAAAAGCATCCGGAAATGCCAAATTTGCCTTGGAGATGCGTTTTGCAACTTCCGTCTCAGCGAGCCCTTTTCGCCGCATCACGCTGGCCCATTCATCAAAAATATGTTCGCTCCATTTCGGAGTATACAAATCGTAATGGGCAAACCAAAAAAGCAGGTCCCGCAGTTCAATGGGGTAAATAACATTGGTGTCGAGCACACAAATAAAACGAACACTATGTATCATACAACCCAATTTCCTCATCAGATTGCATCATGTCGATGAGGTGATTCTTTTGGGTTGATTTCATTTTCTTTTTATACTGCATTACATCTTCGAACTTGACCCTTCGGTGCTTGCCCACCTTGGTAAACTCAATTTCGCCACTTTCCAAAAGCTTGACCAAGTGCGGGCGCGAGCAGCCCAGGATTTCAGCGGCTTTTTGAGTGGTCACTTCAGTGGCGATGGGAACCAAAGAGAAAGGTTTCCCCTTGCTCATGGCTTCAAGAATTTCGCCAAGTAACTTTAACGCGCTCAAAGGAATCTTGATGCGTTCTTGCGTTTCTTCAATCTCAATCTCGGGATTATTGGATTTTAACTCCCGAATAACCGCCGCAAGCGCATCATACGATTCAATGGCTATCCGCTGTTCTTCTTTAGAAGGTTTATTGATATTTGTAAAGGGTTCCATCGTATTTTGGTATTCCTTCCACAATATTAAACGAAATAAACGAAACAGATGTTGTTTTTATTCTTAAAATTTATAAATCGAAAATTACGCAAAGTCCATCTTCCATCCATAAGCAACAATCCGAATACCATTGATTATTTCCCTACTTTGCATACATGAACCACCTACCCAAATCCAAACAAGACGAACTTACGCTCCTTGCCGAGGCACTATGCGACCATAAGCTGGTGGAAATGGTCATTCTCTTTGGTAGCTACGCTCGAGGCAATTGGGTGGAGGACCAATATGTAGAAAAAGGTATCACCTACGAATACCGCAGCGATTTTGATGTCCTTGTCGTGCTCACCCATGAAGATTTCAAACAAAAATTCCGGATTGAGGACAAGCTCAAGGCCGAGCTCATTGCCACAGGAAAAGTGACCACCCCGGTGAGCCTCATATTCCATGGCATAAAACAATTGAACGCCTCGTTGACCATGGGCAACTACTTTTTTAAGGACATTAAAGAAGAGGGCATTATCCTCTACGATTCGGCAAAGTTTAAACTGGCGCACCCCAAAAAATTGACGCCAGAACAATACCGCGTAAAAGCGCAAGAGTATTTTGACCAATGGTTTACGAGCGCAAATGAATTTCTGATTGATTTTCAAAACGCCTTTGAAAGAAACAGCTTAAATAAAGCAGCATTCGAACTTCATCAGGCTACCGAACGTTACTACACTACCATTTTATTGGTGTTTACCGACTACCGTCCCAAAGACCATAATTTGGAGACCTTGGGCATAAAAGTGGAAATGTGCGACCCACGCTTTGCCGTATTCCCTAAAACCACAAATGAAGAAAAACATCGTTTTGAACTCCTAAAACGCGCCTATATCGATGCCCGTTATAAAATGGATGAGTACCAAATCACCAAAGGTGAACTAACCTATTTGGCCGAACGCGTAAACGAGTTGAAAAGGTTAACGGAGGAGATTTGTGGGCAGAAGATTGGGGAGATAGGAAAACACACTTAAAAAAGTTTGGTACAGGATGTATTGGATAAAGAATAAGCTCAAGCCCAAGGACAAGCCTTTTTACGACAAATCGGCTTGTGAAGCTTTTTTTGGACTTTATAAGCCCCCAAGTATCGAAGAGAACATAAAGATATACAGAGTTCTTCGAGAAATCAGACATAAGGGAAGGGATTTATGCTCAATCGATTACAATTTGAAATACACGTATCAATTTAAAAACGGAAAGGTTACAGAAATTGATTTGAAAAAAACCGGCAGACGAAAAAGCGCGAAAAACCTGTTTGAGAGAATGGCAGCAAGTATTGACGAAATAAAAAGGTTTAATTCCAGTTTAGAGTCAATAGCAAAAGATGACATCGTTCTTTATACCTACCTAACCAATTTGGGAACATATCAAGATATACAACAGTTTAATAAGCCTGTCAAAAAAGGGATTAGCGCTTATGTAGCTGCAACTTTTTGGAATTACGTTGATTTGGTTGACCCTAATAGACAAAAAAGGATGCGTAAAGTACTGAAGATATAAGCCCCAATTATAGATTATTGAATTTCAATCTCTTTTAAAGAACAAATCTTTTCTAATTGATAACCCCGTATGTTCTGGAACCGCAAGAAAAAACTACCCATTACCGAAGCAGACCAGATTTGGGTTGAGGACTCCCTGCAATGGTTGCGCACCGAACTGGGTGAGGAACGTTTTATGAAAATCAAAACGGTAACCCCAACCACGGATTTTTACGACCGCACTTTTGATGGGACAGAAGAAGACGCCCGATTTATTCTTGCCCGTACAAAGGAACTCATGGGCCTCAAAAAGACGAAGATAACACTGCGTTTCTTTTCGGATTCCCCCATTCAAATGGATGACGGCACCACGCTGAGCACTCCTGCCGATATTGAAGGCAAATGGAACAGTGCGGCCGGCACCTTTCAACAGCGAAGGGGCAAGACTATCATTTCCATCGAAAGACAACAATTGAAAAACCCAATTTCGTTGACAGCCACTATTGCACACGAGTTGGCTCATGAAATCCTTTTGGGACAAAACAGAATAGGCGAGAATGATGAATATTTGACCGACCTCACCGCAATCGCCTACGGGTTCGGGATTTTTATCGGCAACGCTCGGTTTGAGTTTTCCGCATCAGGGTTTGGATGGCAATCCAGTGGTCAGGGTTATCTGCCAGAACAGGTAATCGCTTATGCCATGGCTTCACTTTCCAAAAAAAGGAATGAAAAAACAGATTACACCCAATTTTTAGACAAATCCTTAAAAAAGTACCTTGACCAAAGTTCCGCTTGGTTAGCAGAAAATGAAAAACCCTAGATTCGCCTAAATCTAGAACTTCCTATTCTCCCTCCCAACAAAAGGTTAAACCCAAACCGTAATCGTAGCAAAGGGTTTATCTTCCGCTGTCGCCAAGACACAATCGAACATCAATCAAAACATGAAAACGTATTTCCTTTCCCTATTGGGGCTAGCTGTGATGGTATCTGCCTGTCAAACCCAAAAAGAACCCGCTCCTGAAAAAACACCCGAAACGGTTGAAACCAAGGCCCCAAAAGCCTACGAAATTCCACGGACCGAGGTCATTCCCATCAAAGATTCCAAATCAGGAGGGCAATACGAACTGTATGTAAAGTTGCCCGAAAACTATTCCGAGCACCAAGATTCCATACATCCGGTTATTTACTTCACAGATGCGATTTGGCATATGGATATTTTGTCGGCTTCGACCGAGTACCTCATGGAAAATGCTGTTCTGGTTGGTATTTCATGGCAAACTGATGTATCCGAAGCGCTTTTGGAAGAAGTGGGTCCTCAAGTAAGTCGATATCGGGATTATTCCGTGATTCCCTCAAAAAATGAAGAACACCAAGCGAAGTATCATTTTGGAGAGGCTTCGGCGCATCTTGATTTTATTCGAAATGATGTTATACCGTATGTGGAGAAAAACTACCGTACGGACCCTACCACTCGGGCCTATTTTGGTTATTCCCTGGGGGGATTATTCGGTGGCTACATCTTATTGGCCCAACCTGATACGTTCAAAAATTATATTTTGGGCAGCCCTTCGGTTCAAGGTGATGTGCCCTTTCTATCGGAGGTATCTTCGAACCGACGTACAGATAAAAAGCTTGACGCTAATGTCTTTATTTCCTATGGGAATTTGGAAACGGAATTAGGCGCAGCGGCGGAGCAGTTCATTACCCTGCTACAAAACCGAAAGGATGAAAGTCTTGCTTTGGAAAAAGTTGTTTTGGAAGGGAGTCACCAAACCGCTTTTCCTACAACTGGGGTTCGCGGTATAAGCTGGTTATCAGGTTTGTTGAAGAAATAATCCTCGACTAAAAGCAACTAGATGCTGAAACCTGCCTGAACGGACGGGCAGGTCAGTTCTGCATGACACCGTTTGGCCTACAGTAAATCCACAACAGGAATCTATCAATCTCTACTGGATTTTCTGGAGGAAAATCTCGAACTTCATTACTTATTCAGAACTTGCTTATTTCTTAAGGTTGTATTTCATTTAAATGAAGCTTTCTTGAGCACCAAATAACAAATGAGTCATTGCGTAAAAAGATTTCAAATACAAACGCTACGCTAATTGACACCATAGCGGATACGATAGCAACCCAATTTGAAGGAAGTATCGGAAAGGTTGGGATTGATGGGTTTTGTGCTTCGGGCAAAACCACGATAGCCCATGAACTGAAAAAACGACTTCAGGATATGCAAAGAGTTGTTGTTTCGGCAACAAGCGATGACTTTATGAATCCCCCAGAAATTAGGTGGAGATTGGGTAAAGATTCACCCTTGGGATTCTATAAAGATGCCATTGATTTTGATGCCATTGCACGTGAATTGCTCTTTCCTTTAGGTAAAGAAGGAAATAAAAAGTATCGGACGTCAACCTATGATGTGCAAAAATCAAAAACAAATTATTCAGAACAGAAACGAGCCGACCCAGAAACCGTACTGATTTTTGATGGATTGTTTTTACAGGTCCCGCAACTCAGAAATTTTTGGGATATGGTTATTTACGTTGAAGCCAATTATGATACTTGCATACTCAGAGCCAAGGAGCGAAATCAAGAAAAGCGCCATTCCCAAAATGAAATTGAGCAAGCCTACCTTAAAAGGTATGTGCTTGGCTTTGAATTATACCTTCAAGAAATCGACCCGAGGAACAAAGCGGATTTTATAATCAATACAGAATAGTTGCATTTGACTTAGCACTCCCTGATTCGTCACCCTAAACGGCTTGCTAGACAAGAAGGCGCGATTCAGTAGCTTCTCCCGAGATTGACGTAGATGCTGAAACCCGCCTAGCCGTCGGGCAGGTCAGTTCAGCATTACGAAGGATGGTCACCCTGAACTGGATTCAGGGTCTTCTTCCAAGGATTGAAATAGATGCTGAAACGAGTGCAGCGTGACTTTTTATTTTGCGATGGATAGGTCTCGGGTAAAATCAAAGTAGAAATAGAGGAAAACAAATTGAATTTATTAATCTACACTAATGCACAGCTAGAATTATAAGGAGATATTTAACTCAGTAAATCTAGCATCAAATGAAAACGGAACGTATCTATAAAGTCATAGCAATCCTATGGTTTATCTGGTCCCTTCTACATATTTTTCCAGGATTGTTCTCAATGACCAATGCGCTTGGTGGTGATATCACCTCTATCAAATTCCTATTTCCGGAAACCAATCCGTTGGCAATGACCAACGACTATCCCAATGAGGTAAAAGCGGTTTTGGTCACCTTTGGACAACATGGATTCAACCTATTCTGGTTTGGTTTGGTTACACTAGTATGTTCCATATTGATTTGGAAAAAACAAAATAAAATGGCACTACTGATTGCCGCTATAGTAGCAGGTCTTGCTGACCTAGGGGCATTGTTTGCCACGTTTATGATCGGTCGCATTGATCTTTGGGGAATACTTATCTTTTTCGGAACGTTTTTGGCCATTTTTTTAAGCGGCAAAGTTTGGAAAGCTGATGGAATGTAGTCAAGAATAAAACAGCTTAGCCTGCAAAGCGTCACCTTACAAATACAAAATCAAAAGGTGATTCTACTAGAGACAATTCACTAGTTCCCTTTCTTCAATGTCATTTTAATCTTCAATCTTAAGCGTAGATTGTCGCTCTCGATTCACGGTCAATTGGGTAACGTCAGGTCTTGAATAGTGCCCAACAGGGTCAAAGTTTTGCCGTTCTTCGTATACCCGATTGATGTTCAACTCATGATAGAACAACCCTTCTTTGTCAGCAATAGGTTCTACTTCCCATTCGCCATCTGGGCCCGCAATGCATGAACCGCCATTGGCCAAAACTTCGGGAGCTTTTTTCAGAATTTCATCCAAATATGGGGTGTCTTTGGGAAAGTCATTCGTGGTCATCAAGGACGAAACCGATACCACATAGCTTCGGGATTCCCGAGCAATAAAACGGGTGATGTCTTTGGTGTTGTGCACCCCTCCGGGCCAGACCGCAATGTGCAAGTTTTCACCTTGGCCATAGAGCGCCGCACGGGGCAAAGGCATCCAATTTTCCCAGCAATTCAATCCCCCGACTGTAAATTGTTTTAGTGGATGTACTCTGAGACCATTACCGTCTCCTGGAGCCCAGGTCAATCGTTCGTCATAGGTGGGTTGTAGTTTTCGGTGCACGGATTGGATGATACCGTTTGCATCGATATACACCAAAGAACAGTACAAACTGTGTCCGCCACGGTCTTTCGCCCGCTCCATCATACCCAAATAGATAGCGATGGTTTTTTCTTTGGCCAAATGGCACAAACTATCCAATTCTCCCGCTTCAATTTGAATGGAGTTCTTTGTGTAGTGCGCATGTAGCGCCTTATTGACATCCAGGTTCCAAGCTGCGCCATCGGTATGGGCCAACCAGAAGGGGTACCCCGGGAGAAAAGCCTCTCCGAAAACGACTAGTTCAGCTCCCTTGTCGGCGGCTTCAGAAACTGCATCCAAAATCTTTTGCAAAGTGGCTTGCTTGTTCAACCAAACCGGAGCCAATTGCGCCATGGCCACCTTTAGCGTGTCTTCCATTAAAATATTCGATTTAAAACCAAATCCACATCAATTAGCAAAATACTGAAAACCCCTCCAACAATGATGAATTTTAAAATGTTGTGGAGCCATACATAGTGTTTTTTTTTCTCGGATTTCCAGAGCAGTAGCATAAAAATTCCCAAGAGAATAATACAAATCCAGAAATAGAGGTACATATAACCCACGTCAAAAATCTTGATGAGCAAGATGGCGGGTACCAAGGTGAGCACGATGAGCAAGGCGATGATTCCCTTCGAAACTTTATTTCCATAAATGATGGGAATGGTTTTGTAATTCTGGGCCATATCCCCTGCCATATTTTCTAAATCTTTGATGATTTCACGTGCCAAAATCAATAAAAACAGGAAAAGCGCGTGTACAAAAATTACTGTCTCAAAATTTTGATAGTACACAAACACTACAAAAAAGGGTGCGATCGCCAATGAAGCAGAAACCAGATTCCCCAGAAACGGAATACGTTTCAATTTGTGGGAATAAAACCAAATCCCAAAAATATAGGCCGAGAAAAACAGTACTGCTTTAAACGAGATATAGCTCGCGGCCAAAACCGCCAAAAAGTTCAAAATGAAATAGGTCGTTAGCTTGAAGCGCTGGCTTACCAAACGGTCCAGCATACTTTTGGTGGGCTTGTTGATCAAATCCTTTTCTGCATCGTAAAAATTATTGATGATGTAACCGCTTGCAATGACCAAGGCCGATGCCGTAACGATCAAAAACAAATTGATATCCAAAATCACTTCCTTTAGCGGAAGGTTTGGTGAAAGAATAAAGATTGAAGTTAAATATTGGGCCAAGGTGATGACCAAAATGTTGTAACCGCGAACCACAGAAAACAAACTCAATAGCTTAAACAGCAAGAGTTTATTTTTTCTACTAAGCATGTTGGGGTTTAAAAGTTGTAAACCACTTCGAGTTTATGCCCCGCAAGGGCTTTTTCAGCTTTTTCAAGGTCTTGGGTAAAGCCCAGAATGTAGCCTCCTCCTCCAGAACCGCATAGCTTCAAATAGTAGTCATTGGTTTCAATGCCTTTTTGCCAAAGGTCATGGAATTTCGACGGTATCATGGGTTTGAAGTGGTCCAAAACCACATGGGAAAGTTTTTTCAGGTTTCCGAATAGGGATTTAACATTACCCGTCAAGAAATCATCCACACACGCATCGGTATGTTGAATGAACTCATCCTTAATCATGTTGCGGAACCCTTCATGTTTCATTTTTTCCATGAAAATCTGCACCATCGGAGCGGTTTCCCCCGTCATACCGCTATCCAACAAGAAAACGGCACCTTTTCCTTCTTTGTTTTGGGAAGGAATGCTGGTAGACTCAATGTTGTCTTTGGAATTAATGAGAATCGGAAGGCTCAAATAGCTGTTCAAGGGGTCCAAACCAGAAGATTTCCCGTGAAAAAAGGATTCCATTTTGGCGAAAATCCCTTTCAACCTCAGCAATTTTTCCCGGGTCAAGTTCTCTAGAACGGTGATTTTATCCGTGGCGTATTTGTCGTAAATTGCAGCCACTAAAGCGCCACTACTGCCGATACCGTAGCCTTGCGGAATGGAACTATCGAAATACATCCCTTGTTCCACATCCTGATTGAACGTTTCCAAATCAAAAGTGACCCAATTAGGGTCTTCTGCCGTCAGTTTTTCCAGATATTTTGCAAAAGCTGACAAACTTTCATTGGATTTTTGTGCAATCTCCGATGGATTTTCATCCATCTTCAAAGCCCCTTTGAAAAAGTTGTAGGGAATGGAAAGTCCTTTGGAATCTTTGATGATACCATACTCCCCGAACAAAAGAATCTTAGAGTAAAACAGTGGTCCTTTCATGCTTTTTCCTAAGGAATTTTCCTTTTTGTTTAATTAAACCTTACTTAAAGATAAACAAAAAATCAAGTTGATGCAATTCTGATTATCCAAAGTCAACAACATAACGCATTAAACTGGTCGTGCGTACATCTTTTTCAAGATATTTTTAAAGCGCCCGTTCCAACTTGGTCGCAAATATACTGTCCATTCTCGCAATGGGCAACCAGTTCATCCTGAATAAATTGCAATACTTCAATTGTATACTTTTCAGGGTAAAGCATATGTACATTGGCCCCAGCGTCTAACGTAAAGCAAACCGGAACCTTTTTCTCGGTGCGATACGCCCATATTTTTTCGATGATTTGCAATGTTCCGGGCTTCATCAACAAGAAATAAGGGGAACTGCTCATCATCATGGCATGTAAAGTCAAGGCTTCTCGTTCCACAATGGCAATAAAAGTATCCAGGTCGCCTATTTTAAGCACGGGAGCCAATGCATCCAGATGTTGATGAGCTTGCTCAAAACGTTGGGCTGCAAACGGATGTCCATGCATCAGTCCATGCCCAACCGTACTACTTACTTGTTTTTGCCCTTTATGCACCAGCAAAATTGTGTCCTGAAAAGTATTGAAAACGGCATCCACGGGATAGGGATAGGGCACTCCAAAAAAATCAGTGCTCTCTTTCATGCTTGGGTGACTTCCCCATTGCACCATGCGACCTTTGATACTTCTGCAGGCACTGCCCGAACCCAAGCGTGCCAAAAAAGAAGCTTTTTTGTCGAAATAATCCGCATCCATATCAGAAAATTGCCGCTCCAAATCCAGCAAACAAAGAGATAGGGCCGCCATACCACTCGCTGAGGAAGCAATGCCGCTACTATGCGGAAATGAGTTTGATGTATCTATGGTAAAGTGATAGGATCTCAAAAATGGTAAATACGCCTCCACCCGTTCAAAAAAGGTTTGAATCTTAGGTGCAAAATTGGGTTTGGCTTCACCATCTAGTCTAACCTCAAAACTAAAATCCTTGGAATCAGCTTTTTTGGAAAAGGAAAGGGTTGTGGTGGTAGCACTGGCGTCCAAGGTAAAGCTGAGGGAGGGATTCGCGGGAATCTGATTGCCTCGTTTACCCCAATACTTCACCAGCGCAATATTGCTTGGCGCTTTCCAAGTTATCGAACCGTTCTCAGGCAAATCGCGGTAGTCACTTGGTATAAAATCCTTTTCGGTCATGCAATATTCGAATTTCGGCAAATATAGGCCGCTTTAAACAGCCAAACCCCGATTCAAATAAATTATTATTTTAGGGGAGTAGCGCACTAACCATGAACAAAAAGAAAACCCTAAATATTCTTGTCGCTGTTGCCATTTGTCTGCTGATTGGTTTTCTTTCCAGTTTTGCGACCCAGAGCTCGGTCAACACTTGGTATACCACGCTTAACAAACCCACTTTTAACCCTCCCAACAGTATTTTTGCTCCGGTTTGGTCCGTGCTTTATGTTTTGATGGGGGTGGCCGCGGGAATCGTTTGGTCTAAAGGGTTCCATCACATTTGGGTAAAAACGGCGCTCTATCATTTTGGATTTCAGTTGTTGTTCAATGCCTTATGGAGTATCGTTTTTTTCGGATTTCAATCGCCTGAATGGGCCATGTTGGTTATCCTTATTTTACTGGCGCTTATTGGACTCACTTTTCGGTGGTTTAAGGTGGTGAGTAAATTAGCGGCCTACCTGCTGATACCCTATTTTCTTTGGGTGGCCTTTGCTGCTGTTTTAAACTACCGTATTTGGATGCTGAACTAGGCTTTGGCCAATTCCAAAATCTTTTTGACTGTTTTGAGGTTTCGAGTGGAAGCCGCAACTTTTAATTTCTTGATGATGAAGGTGTTGGTCATATTTGCCTTGCTATATCCCGATTGAAAAAGTAAATAAATGCACTGCTCCCCTAACTCAAACAATTCATCTGGAAACGAAATGGATTGAAATTCTTCTAAAAGTTTAGTATCTGGGACTTCTTCTAAGAAAGAGAAATATACTTTTTTGTCATTTTCGGGCGCGTCATAAGGACATTTGGCCAAAATATCTTCAAATTGTTTCAGGGTAAAAACCAAAACTGACACGTTATAGCCATAATCCAGGGACAATACTTCAACCACCCCTTTTTTCACTTCGTCGAGAGAAGCGTTTTGTGAGAGCACAATGTTTCCACTTTGAATATAGGTTTTGACGTTTTTGAAACCTTTTTTTAGTAGGTGCTCGCGAAACTCGGCCATTTTGATGCGGTTGTTTCCCCCGACATTTACCCCTTTCAGCAGTATAATATATGTTTCCAATAGAATACGATTCTTGAGGAAATATACTCCAATTAATTTTAGTAAATTCAGGCACCTTAAAGTCAATAAAATGAGCAATTATATCCTGGCCCTGGACCAGGGAACCACCAGCTGCAGAGCAGTAGTGGTCGACCAAAAAGGAAGCATCGTTTCCGTAGCACAAAAAGAATTCACACAGATTTTTCCAAAACCCGGATGGGTTGAGCATGACGCCACTGAGATTTGGGCTACCCAAGCCGGGATGGCAGCAGAAGCGGTCAGTAAAAAGGGTATTAAAGGCGAACAAATCGCGGCTATCGGTATCACAAACCAACGCGAAACCGTTGTGGTTTGGGATAAGCATACCGGAGAACCTGTTTACAACGCAATTGTTTGGCAAGACAAACGAACCTCTGCGTATTGCGATGAACTGAAAGCAGCGGGCAAATCGGATATGATTCGGGAAAAAACCGGGCTTGTCATTGATTCATATTTCTCTGGAACCAAGGTCAAATGGATTTTGGATTCCGTAGAAGGCGCTCGCGAAAAAGCCGAGGCGGGCGACCTCATCATGGGAACTATCGATAGTTGGTTGATTTGGAAAATGACCCAAGGTGAACTACACATTACTGATGTGACCAATGCCTGTCGGTCGCTCTTGTTTAACATCAATAGCATGGCCTGGGACGAGGAATTGTTGGAATTATTTTCTATTCCGAAGAGTATGTTGCCCGAAGTAAGGCAATCCAGTGAAGTATACGGAACTACGGCACCCAACTTTTTTGCGGCGAAAATTCCAATTGCGGGGATCGCAGGTGACCAACAAGCTGCCTTGTTTGGCCAAATGTGTACCGAAGAAGGAATGGTCAAAAACACCTATGGCACAGGTTGCTTTATGCTCATGAACATTGGAGACACTCCGATTGTGTCTAAAAACAACTTATTGACTACAGTAGCCTGGAAAATCAACGGCAAAACCCAATACGCCCTTGAAGGAAGCATATTTATTGCCGGGGCCGTGGTGCAATGGTTACGGGATAGTTTGAAAATCATAAAACAGTCTTCGGATGTAGAAGCACTGGCCAATTCAGTCGATGATACAGATGGCGTCTATTTTGTACCTGCCTTCGCCGGTTTGGGAGCTCCCCATTGGAACCAATACGCCCAGGGAACCATTTTTGGGATGACCCGAGGCAGCACGGATGCCCATATTGCGAGAGCAGCATTGGAATCCATTGCCTATCAAACCATGGATATCGTTAAAGCCATGGAAGCTGATTCTGGAATAGCCGTAAACGAACTGCGAGTAGATGGTGGCGCCACGGTGAACAACCTCTTGATGCAATTCCAAGCGGATGTGTTGAATACACAAACCATACGTCCACAGAACATTGAAACGACGGTTATGGGCGCAGCCTATCTCGCTGGTCTGGCTGTTGGTTTTTGGAAAGACGAAGCCGAAATCAAAGCTATCTGGCAAACGGATGTGACCTTTAAACCCACAGAAGCGCAAGAAGGCATGGCCGAAAAAATCAAAGGATGGTATCGCGCTGTTGACGCCTTGGAACACTGGACTAAATCGAACTAACGACACACTATGACTCCTTTTATTTCCGAAATCATCGGAACTTTTTTATTGATTCTACTGGGATGTGGCGTGAACGCCAATGTCTCCCTTAAAGGCACTTATGGTAGCGGGTCTGGATGGATAGTCATCACAACGGGATGGGCTTTTGCGGTCTATACTGGAGTGGTCGTAGCAGGGCCTTATAGCGGAGCACACTTGAATCCTGCAGTAACCATTGGTTTAGCCGCTTCTGGTGATTTTTCCATTTATGATGTGCCTTGGTATATTCTAGCCCAATTTATTGGGGCCATGCTTGGGGCGTTTTTCGTTTGGCTGATACATAAAGACCAATTTGACCAAACCGAAGACGGGAACGCTAAGCGAGGTGTTTTTTGCAATGCCCCTGCTACTCCCAATACTTTTTTAAATATGCTCACGGAAATCTTAGGGACGTTTGTACTGGTTTACGCCGTGATGCACTTTACCGATGCGACACTCACAAAAGACAATACTATCATAGGGCTAGGGTCGCTTGGGGCACTACCTGTAGCGTTGATTGTCTGGGGCATAGGACTTTCTTTGGGAGGCACAACGGGCTATGCCATAAATCCAGCGAGAGATTTGGGACCCCGTATCATACATGCCTTGGTCCCCATAAAACAGAAGGGTTCCAATGGTTGGGGCTATTCTTGGATTCCGGTAGTTGGGCCTATTTTGGGTGCGCTCGCCGCCGCTTTCCTTTCTATCTCATTGGGATGACAGGATTAATATGCAATTGCTTGTGCGGCAATGTAGGCACCTGTCCAAGCATTCTGGAAGTTGTATCCTCCGGTAATACCGTCAATATTCAAAATCTCGCCTGCGAAATATAGGTTGGGTAATTTTTTGCTGGCGAAGGTTCGGAAATCCACTTCCTTTAAATCGACACCTCCCGCAGTAACAAACTCTTCTTTGAAAGTGCTTTTTCCCTCCACCCGAAAACTACTCTGCGTAAGTTGTTCCGCCAAGGCCAAAATTTGCTTTTTATTAGTTTCTGCCCAACGTAGGGCTTTTGGAATTTCCGCGGCGTTAACCAAACTCATCCATAATCTTTGGGGTATTTCAACTGCTTTGGTGCGGGCCACGGTCTTTTTGCCTTCCGCTTCTTTTACCTCATTCAAGTATTGCGACATGGACTCAAAGGTGTACTCTGGTGTCCAGTTGACCAATACTTTAAAGTTGTATTTGTATTCGTTCAAAATTCTAGCACCCCAAGCCGAAAGTCGTAAAACGGCTGGGCCGCTTAATCCCCAATGCGTTATGAGCACTGGACCATCTTCCTCTAAAACCGGTTCTTTTTTGGGGAGACTTTTCAATTTCAGATTGGAGGGTGGTACAAAGATGTTTTTGGGAGGCACGGAAATACTAGCATGCGTACTGATACCGGGAATCCCCTTTAACCTATCATCTTTAATATTCAAGGTGAACAATGACGGAACTGGTTCAACAATCGTATGGCCCAAGTCTCGCATCATTTGCCAAATTCTTGCATTACTGCCTGAAGCCAATAATATTTTTTTGGCGAGATAATGCTTATTCATGGTGGTTACTTGCCAAGTACCCTCTTCCTTTAATGTTAAGTTTTTTACCGAGCTATTCCGAAGGACTTTAATGCCCAGAGATGCTGTGAGGTCCATGAAACAATCAATGACCGTTTGGGAGGAATCACTTTTTGGAAAAACACGTCCATCAGATTCTGTTTTCAAGGATACCCCATGTTCTTCGAAAAAGGCAATAACTTCGGAAGGCGCATGCGTGTAAAAAGGACCTAAGAGTTCTTTATTTCCTCTAGGGTAGCCCTTGGTCATTTCGTCAACATAAAACTGTCCTTGCGTCACGTTACACCGTCCACCGCCTGAAATTTTCACTTTGGAAAGCACCGTCTTACCACGTTCCAAAATAGCAACGGACAACTTTGGATTGGCCTTGGCCATTTGAATAGCACCATAAAATCCGGCAGCACCTCCTCCTACAACAATGACATCAAACATTATCTGGCCCTTTCTGGGTAGTTGATGAAAATTCCGTCCACGCCAAAAGTCTTCATGCTTTCAATATCTTTTGGCTCATTCACCGTCCAAGCAAATACCTTGAACCCGGCTTCGTGAATCGTTTTGGTTTTTTCTGCAGTTAAGGTTGTAAAATCAGGATTAATGGCAATCGCTTTCAAGGCTTTTGCTTCTGGAATTGCACCCAAAGGTTCTTCTTCGGTAAGCACGGCAATGGCAATATTTGGATTGATTTTGCGCATGGTTCGCAATTCATCCCAGCGAAAACTCGAAATCACGATATTTTCTTCTGCCCAAGCCCCCTTTGCGACGTAGTCTTGGATAATGGTGTTGACCGATTCGGCCGTATTGGACCCCTTTAATTCAATGTTCAAGGGTACTTGGTTGTCCATTAGGTCCATCACTTGAATTAGGGTTGGAATTTTATGGTCACCATGCAACGTTAAGGTTCGCAAACTATCCATATCGTATTCCTCCACGGGACCTTTCCCATCCGTAAGCTCATCCACCAAGTCATCATGAAACACAATGATTTCCCCATCCTTTATTCGAAAAACATCAATTTCAATCATATCCACCTCCATCTCCATGGCTTTTTCAATGGAAGCCAATGTATTTTCCATCACATGCCCCATAGCTCCCCTATGACCAATAACCAAAAAATCGGATGTGTTTTCTTTACAAGACATCATTATTACAAAGGAGAAGAAAAGTATTGTTTTTTTCATTTTTCGTGTCAGATTAAAATTTATTTTATGTTTTGAAACCCTTGAAAAGCTGTCAAATATTGAATTTTGACGTTTCTAAATTAATTTTAATCTATTTTTTATGTTAATTTTTAGCAAATTGTTATTTTTGACCGTTCTCAGCTAAAAAACTAAATAACGGTAACTAACCAACCACTAAACCGTGGGGCGGATTGTAAAGCAATCCGCTTTTTTTTTATTTCAGTTTTAAGATAAGAGATTCCAGTGGATTTAATTTTACCGCTACGTTACCTTTACCCTCCTGGATGGTCATTTTTGAGTTTTGCTCTTGGTATAACATTTCCTCCAAATCATAATATCCATCTTTCAGCGACCATTTTTCAATGATACTTTCTGGGATTTTTAAGTCTAGTTCGTATGATTTATCCGCTTCAAAATTCGAAACCACCAATACTTTTTCGTTTGGCGACCAACGCACGTAGGATAGGATTCTATGGTCGTATCCCGAAGTATGTTCCTTGTTGTAAAAATGGATTTCTTCATACGCCCCCATCAAAGCTTCACTTTCTATGGTGAAATTGAGCAACCTTTTGTAAAAATCCCTGAGTTGCTTTTCCGTATCGGACAATTGCCCCCCATCAAACTGCTTGTTGTTGACCCATCGTTGATGATGAGGCACCCCTATATAATCAAATATTGATGTGCGCGAAGGCTTCCCAAAACCAGCATCTTCGGCGCCAGGTTCGCCAACTTCCTGCCCAAAATAGAGCATTGTGGGCGATGTGCTCAAGGTTGCAGATACCACCATAGCGGGTTTGGCCAATTCCGCATTTCCGGCAAACTCAGGACTAGCGATACGTTGCTCGTCGTGATTTTCCAAAAAATGCAGCATGTGATGCTCAATATCTTGCATACCTTTTTGAACCACTGGAATATGGTCCGTCCAACCATACCCTTTAATGATGTGCTTTAGGCTGTCGTACAATTCTACTTTGTCATAGAGGTAATCCATTTTTCCTTTATGGATGTAGGCTCGATACAAATCCGGATTATATACTTCAGCAAGTAAAACGGCTTCTGGGTTCTTAGCCTTGATACTGGAATTCATATAACTCCAAAACTCGACAGGAACCATTTCCGCCATATCAAATCGAAACCCATCGACGCCCATATCTAACCAATACAGGGCGATATCCTTGAACTTCTCCCAAGAATCCGGAATCTTTTTATCCTTCCAAAAGGCTAAATGGGCCGCATAGTCCCTTTTTGCGTAATCTTCTGGAAGAACAGTAAAATCTAGTTCACCGTTGGGCCGCACCCCGTAATTGATTTTCACGGTTTCGTACCAATCATTGAAATGGGGTTGAGCCAGTCTGGAGCCGTTTCCAGTCCACTTCGCCGGGACCTCTTCAAAGGCACCGTCTGAAAAAGTTCTTTTTTCCCCACCAAGGGGTTGGTATCCATTTTCCCAGTTCGGTACCTTAAAAGGTTCACCAGGGATGTAGTAGAAGTTGTTGTTCATGTGGTAAGCGAGAGACGTATCATCGTGTGCACCAAAATCCGAAACACCTTCGGGATTCGTCCGTCCTTCGTAATTACGCGCCACATGATTGGGGACGATATCAATCATCAATTTTAATTCAGCGGCATGCGTTCGCGCTATCAAAGCCTTAAACTCTTCCAACCGGTTACCAGGGTCTACCGCCAAATCAGGATTGACATTATAATAGTCCTTAACCGCATATGGTGAACCAGCCCTGCCCTTGACCACATCCGGGTCATCATTGGAAATTCCGTAATAGGTATAATCATTTACCAAGGCATGGTGCGGGACTCCCGTATACCAAATATGGGTTACACCCAAGTCTTTTATTTCAGATAGTGCCTTATCCGTAAAATCTGCAAACTTTCCAACGCCATTCTCTTCCAAGGTACCCCATGGCTTGTTCAAGGTATCCGTATTGCCAAACAAGCGGGTAAATACCTGATAGATTACTATTTTCCGCTTCGTGATTTTTGGTGCTTCCATGGTCTTTTTTTCAGTTTGGCAGGCCATTAATATACCTACGGCCATGAGGGTTGAGAAGAGATATGTCCTTTTCATGCCACACTCACTTCGTTTGGCATCAAGGTTAAAGGCTGTCCGTTTACCAAAATTTCAAGTGGCGCATCTCCTGAAAGTTCAAAGCTGCTCTCCGAAGCTGACACCTTAATCGTAACCACTTGGTTTCTAAAGTTCATTTTAAAGGAATAGCCTTTCCACTGTTTTGGGATTTGCGGTGCAAAACTGAGTTTGCCCTCTACGATTCTAGTTCCTCCAAAACCTTCTACGATGCTCATCCAAGTACCTGCCATAGAGGTAATGTGCAAGCCTTCTTCCACTTCCTTATTATAATCATCCAAATCCAGACGGGATGTTCTTAGATAAAAAGTATAGGCCAGTTCCATGCGCTGCAGCTTTGCTGCCTGTATACTATGCACGCATGGCGATAGTGAAGACTCATGAACGGTAAAGGGTTCATAAAAGTCGAAATGTTTTTCAAGTTCTTCTTCGGAGAAATGGTCTTCAAAGAAGTAAAATCCTTGTAGTACGTCGGCCTGCTTGATGTAGGGGGACCTTAAAATCCGGTCCCAACTCCATTTTTGGTTGATGGGTCGCTGTGCAGGATTTAAATCTGCCACACGTATCATTTCCTTATCTAAAAATCCATCTTGCTGCAGGTAGACACCATGTTCTTCTGAATACGGGAAATAAATCTGTTTGACCATATCACCCCATTCTTCCAATTCTTCTGAAGAGATTCCTGTTTTTGCGGCAATTCTTTTGTAGTCTTCTGGATGGTCTCTTTCTACCGTTTCACTACATGATTTTGCATACTCAATACACCATTTCGCAATGTAGTTGGTGTACCAGTTGTTGTTGACGTTATTTTCATATTCGTTGGGGCCAGTGACGCCCAGCATAACATATTGCTTTTTGTCTTCAGAATAGTTGAACCGTTGTTTCCAAAATCTGGCGATACCAATCAATACTTCCAAGCCCATTTTGGGGATGTAGCTAAAATCACCGGTATACCTATTATAATGGTATATGGCAAATGCGATGGCGCCATTCCGATGGATTTCTTCAAACGTAATCTCCCATTCGTTATGGCATTCTTCTCCATTCATGGTCACCATGGGGTATAACGCAGCTCCGTTGGTAAAGCCCAATTTGGTTGCATTCTCCATCGCCTTCCCCAAATGCTTATAACGGTACTCCAACAGGCTCCACGCGACATCCTCTCCCTTGGTCGCCATATAAAATGGTAAACAATAGGCTTCGGTGTCCCAATAGGTGCTTCCCCCATATTTTTCCCCGGTAAACCCTTTGGGTCCAATATTCAATCGAGAATCTTTCCCTAGGTAGGTTTGGTTGAGCTGGAAGATATTGAAACGGATTCCCTGCTGTGCTTTGACATCACCTTCAATGGTAATGTCGCTCATCTCCCAAATCTTGGCCCAAGCTTCTTTCTGTTGTTCAAGTAGACCAGTAAAACCAAGTTCACTTGCTTTTGCTAAAGCAGCTTTGGCGGCTTGAGTCAACTCGGAAGCCTCGTGATTCCTAGAAACGGTGTACCCTCCAAACTTGTGAAGTTTTAGTGTTTGTCCTTTAGCGACGCGCTGGGCATAGGTAAGACTAACCCGCATGTCTTCCGATTTGGTCTCTGGAGCTAGGTCTACCGGTTCATCATCCAAAAAGATGCTACTCTCCATAAAGGTGCACACCCCAAAATTGGTTTTCAGCGTATGGGATTCAATAAAGCCTTGTTTCCCTTCAACCGCTATCTCGGTGGTTTCCCAAAACTTATCGTCCCAATTGCTGTCTTCATTTGTGATACCGCTATCCAGATAGGGCGCTAACATTACCTCCACATCCTTATTAATAGGTGTGACCGTATATTCAATGGCCCCCACTTCATCTAAGCTTAGACTTAAAAAGCGCGTTGCTTTCACTGCTACTTCAGTACCATCCTGAAGTGCTGCAACAAAGCTTCTTCGATACCAGCCTTCCTTCATATTCAATTCCCGTTTGAAATCCTTTACGGAAGCGCAGCTTTTCAAATCCAGGGCTTGGCCATTGATAGAAACATCAATCCCAATCCAATTCGGAGCGTTAAGAACTTTGGCAAAATATTCTGGATAACCATTTTTCCACCATCCCACTCGTGTTCTATCGGGATAATAAACCCCGGCAATATAACTTCCTTGAAAAGTATCGCCCGAGTAGGTCTCTTCAAAATTAGCACGTTGTCCCATGGCGCCGTTTCCAATGCTAAAAAGGCTTTCAGAGGATTTAATCCGTTCAGCATCAAATCCTTCCTCAATAATAGACCAAGGGTCTGCTTTGATATAATCTTGGTTCATGTGATATGTTGTAAATACGTTTGTCTTGTGGTCGGGACAAACTTAGTTAATTGTAGAGTCTCGAAGTACCAGTGTGGGCTCTAAAATTTTGGTTTGAAAAATTTCCTCATCGCTTTCATCCTCCACTTTGTCAATAAGCATTTTAGCCGAAATCTCGCCCATTCTTTCCCCATGTTGCGCGACTACGGTCAGACTTGGATTTGCATATTTGGCGAGCATTCCATCTGTGAAACCGATAATGGAAATATCTTCTGGAACTTTGAAGCCTTTTTCTATGGCAATTCGAATGCTAAAGACCGCAAAGATTTCGTTTACGCAAAGAATGGCATCCATCTCTGTGTTGTTGAAAAAGTCACGAATGGCTTCTTCATCCATTTCCATGGTAGGTAATTTTAAAATCAACTCGTCCCGAACCGGAATACCCGAATCCAAAAGCGCCTTGGTATACCCTTCCGTTCGGGATTTGGCTACGCTTAAATAATCATCGGTTGTGATGAGGGCAACTCGTTTACGCCCCTGTTGCAACAACTTTTGCGTGGCCGTATAAGCACCAAGTTGGTCGTCGATAACTACTTTGTCGCAATCCACTTCGTTTGTAATTCTGTCAAACAATACTACGGGAATACCTTGTTGGGTCACTTCCTTTAAATGATTGTAATCCTTTTTGGCCTGTGTTTCTGATGAGAGGGACATTATGAAACCGTCGATACTTCCATTGGCAAGCATTTCCATATTGATAACTTCCTTATCAAAAGATTCTTCGGAGAGGCACACGATTACATTGTACCCTTTGGCGTTTGCGTATTTTTCAATGCCCCGTACTACGGTATTAAAGAAGTAGTGAACAATATCGGGAATAACGACTCCAATATTCTTGGTACGCTTGTTTTTGAGGCTGATCGCTATGTTGTTGGGCTTGTAATTGTAGAGTCGCGCAAAGGCCTGAACCTTCTCCTTTGTGTCCCTGCTGATTTCCTCACTGTTTTTCAAAGCTTTGGAAACCGTGGAGACGGATACTTCCAGCTCTCGGGCGATATCCTTTAAAGTGATTTTTGATTTTAACAACGTCCCAGGTTAATTTAAGGTAATCAAGACGGGAAATTAGAGATTTGCTTTCAAAACTCAACCCTACAATGTTCATTTAACAGATGGAATCCTTCGGAAGTACTGCATTTATTACGTCTTGTTAATTTTTCCTAAAGATAATTATAGTATATTAGCCAAGCTATTGCGATTCTGGTGAAATAGTACGGTAAATTTTGAGATATAACAAAATAATATGCTTCTGATTTATTGACCTCACATCCCACTAAACTTATTAACACGAAACCGTTTTCGTAAAATAGTGAAGATTACTTAAATTTTGATTAACATTTTTTTTATATATGTTTAACACTTGAATTGAAATTAACTAAACTTAAAATTAATTATCTATGAAGATTACGCTACTAAAAAGTTTTTTGCTGCTTGGAGCATTTGTGTGTTTCGGCGTGGCAAAGGCTCAAACGGTTTCGGGAACGGTCTCTGATGCGAGCGGCCCGTTGCCAGGAGCTAGTGTTGTCATCAAAGGTACTTCCAATGGTACACAAACAGATTTTGATGGTAATTACACACTAAACGATGTAACGGACGGCTCAGTAATGGTATTTAGTTATATCGGATATGCAACCCAAGAGATTGCGTATACCGGTCAAACTACATTAAATGTTACGCTTCAGGAAGATGCCCAGGCTTTGGATGAGGTTGTGATTATCGGTTATGGTCAAACGACCGTTAAAGATGCAACCGGTGCAGTCGCCTCCGTAAGTTCTGAAGATTTCAACGGTGGGGTTATCGCTTCGCCAGAACAGTTGATCCAAGGTAAAACTGCCGGGGTTCAGATTACGGAATCCAGTGGTGCTCCCGGAGATGGGATTGCCGTTAGAATTAGAGGTACAAACTCTGTACGTTCGAACAACAACCCGCTTTTTGTGGTAGATGGAGTTCCACTTTCTGGGGCGAATACTACTCCAGGTTCAGGGGACACCGGTTTAGGTACCTCTTCTGGTTCAAATCCGTTGACCTTCTTAAACCCAAATGATATCGAAAGCATCAGTGTTTTGAAAGATGCTTCTGCAACCGCGATATATGGGTCTAGAGGTGCGAACGGGGTAGTTATCATTACCACTAAAACCGGTAGAGCAAGTACGGGAGGACGTTTTGAATTCTCTTCTAACCTAAGTATTTCTACGCCAGCCGATAGTTATGATCTTTTGAATAGAGAAGAATTCCTTTCTGCTGTTGACCAATTTGGAGGAAATGCTAGTGACCAGGACTTCGGAAACAATGTGGATTGGCAAGAATTCGTAACCAGAACGGTAGCTTCTCAAAACCAAAACCTTTCTTACTCCCATAATTATGGAAAAGGAAATGTAAGGGGAACTTTCGGTTACAGCAAGCAGTTTGGGGTTATCGAAAACTCTGATTTGGAAAGAATTACAGGTAGAATCAATGCTACCCATAGATTCTTGGATGACAATCTTACCGTTAACTTCCAAGGTTCCATCTCAAGGGTAAATGAACAAAGAGCACCCCTTAGTGGTAGTGCTGGATTTAATGGAGATATTTTGGGTGCTGCTTATTCCGCAAACCCAACTTGGCCAACTAGTCCAGATTTTGCTGCTGTTGGTGGTCTTCTTAGTCCAGCTACCTTATTGCAGCGCACAAGAACCACTAGTAATGTTGACAGATTGTTGTTGAATGGTTCTATTGAATACAAGTTTACTCCAGAACTTACTGGTAAGGTGAACATAGGTTATGACAAATCTGAAGGTACAACACTTAACGTTTCTTCGCCTGACGCTATCAACGTAGGCAGAAACGTACAGGGTAATGGTCGTGGTAACTTCAATACCTTAGATTTGGAAAACAGACTGGTTGAAGCTACATTGAACTACCGCAAGGAATTTGGTAATTCATACCTAGATGCTTTAGTGGGTTATTCTTTTCAGGATTTTGGAAATACTGGAAGAAATGTTGAAGGCTTCGGCTTTAACACTTCTGACTTAAATGGAATGGAAGACGCTTTAATCAGCTCTACCGAAGGAGTGCAATCTGAAATTGATGGATCTTTCCAACAGTTTGGTTATGATGCACGTTCTGCGGATTTGGTTGTTAACCGTCTTTTCCCTGAAGTGACTACTGACAGAGTTTCAACAACTACTCAGCGTTCAGTGCGCGCTATCGCTGCTGACACTTTTGATAATACTGATGAGTTACAATCTTTCTTCGCTAGGGTTAACTATACGTTGGCTGACAAGTATTTGTTTACCGCTACTTTCAGAGCGGATGGTTCCTCAAGATTTGGTGGTGACAACCAATACGGTTACTTCCCTTCAGGTGCCTTTGCTTGGAAAATCAGCGATGAAGACTTTATGGGAGATACCTTCTCAACTTTAAAACTTAGAGTTGGTGCAGGTATTACGGGTAACCAAGATGGTCTTACTTTCGGCCAGTTTATTCAAAGAGACCGATTTGGGGCTCCTTCAATTAACGATGATGGAGAATTCAATCCTCCAGGAACAGCTCCGGTAACGTTTGCGAATCCTGAGCTAAAATGGGAGGAAACTTTTGATGTGAACATCGGTTTTGATTACGGTTTTAACAGCGATAGAATTTCTGGTAGTTTTAACGTATACCGAAAAGAAACTACGGATTTATTATTGAATCGTTTGGCAGCCCAACCTTCTCCGCAACCTTTCTTCTTTGAAAATATTGACGCTACCCTAATCAACCAAGGTATCGAATTCGATATCAATGTAGAGTGGATACAATCAGAAGATACAAGCTTTAGTACAGCCTTCAACATAGCCTATAATGAAAACGAACTTCAAGATTTCGACGGAATCTTAAACGCAGGTACCATTCGTGGTCAGGGTCTTTCCCAGGCATTTGCCCAAAGACTTACCGGTGGCCGTCCTCTTTTCTCTTATTTCTTGAGGGAATTTGGTGGATTTGATGATGACGGATTACCTATTGGTGACGTACAAGATTTCGTTGGTGAAGATGCACTTCCAGATGTTATTGCTGGTCTATCCCTTAATTTCGCTCACAAGAATTGGGATGCTTCAGCATATCTGAGTGGACAATTTGGATTCTCAGTATACAACAATACTGCCAATGCATTCTTTACCGCTGGTTCTATTGGTAACGCGAGAAACGTTACACAAGATGTGGTAACAAGTGGTGAAAGCCCTGCGGCTTCCGCGCCGGTTTCCACTCGATTCTTGGAAAGTGGGGATTTCGTGAGATTACAAAACGCAACCATTGGGTACAATGTGCCTCTTAGTGGTGATGGGGCATTAAAAAGCCTTCGTCTGTCACTTAATGGTCAAAACTTGTTCCTAATCACCGATTACAGTGGTCTTGACCCTGAAATCAGCGTACAGCCAGGTGCTGCCAACGGTAATCCTGCTGGTGACCTGCTGAATGGACTTCCAACTGCGGGTATCGATTACACAGCGTTCCCACGACCTAGAACCGTGACATTTGGCTTAAATGCAACTTTTTAATAAAAAAAATTGAAGACAATGAAAAGAAATCGTTTAACACAATTAGCACTGTTGGGCCTCGGTCTGGCCGTTGTATCATGCACCGACTTGGAAGTCGAAGGGTCGGATTCCCTGATTCGTCAAGACGCTGGTGCGGAATTTACGGGAGTTAGTGATCCCACAAGTGCTGTAGAAGGTCTCTTCAATGACATGGAGGGCTTTCATGATGATCAAGACAACTTTTTTGCCTTACAGGAAGTTTCTACAGATGAACAACTTGTTCCAACTCGTGGAACTGACTGGGGTGACAATGGTATTTGGAGGGTATTGCACAACCACACTTGGGACCCTTCCCACCAGTACCTTTTAAATACTTGGAACAACTTTAACCAATCGGTTTTTAGATCTTCTGAGGTTATCGACCCAAGAAGTAATGCCTCTGCTGAACAAGTGGGTCAAGCCCAGTTCGTGCGTGCTTACAGTATGTGGGTAATTATGGATTTGTTTGGCAATGTACCTTTCCGTCAAGTAGATGAAGGTCCAGAAATCAATCCAAGTGTTTTAAGCAGAACAGATGCGCTAAACTTTATCGTTACCGATTTGGAAGCAGCCATTACTGCCCTTCCAACTGTTACCGGAGGTAGTGGTGCTACGAATGCTACAGGCTCCAAAGCCAGTGCTAGATTCCTTTTAGCGCGTGTATTGTTGAACAAGCATATATACAATGGTAGCGGAACACCTGATTCTGCTGACATGACTAGAGTAATTTCTTTGGTTGATGAGATTGAAGCTGAGGGTTATGCTCTACAGGCAGGATATTTTGACATTTTCCGAGATTCTGCAGATACAGAAACCATCTGGTGGCTGGAAACTTCTGTGGGTAACCGTATTTTCAACGGACTTCACTACAACTCAACCGAGTTAGGTGGAGGAGGTTGGAATGGCTTCAGTACACTTTCTGAGTTCTATGATATGTTCGAAGGTGATGCGAACAGCAACCGCGGAGATATTGACGGAACCCGTTTGGATGGCCAAGAAGAACGTAGAGGATTTGTTCCTTCTGCTGGTGTTGCATTTACTAGTGCCGCAGGCACTCAAGATGACAACGAGGATGGTTTTGAAGACGGATCCAATGTTGGACTTGGTTTCCTTATCGGTCAGCAGTACAATACCAATGGAACCAAAATCACGGATAGACCTGGAAATGATCTCGAATTTACAAGAGATTTCACTGGGTTGGTAGGTAACAACGAGCGAACTGGTATTCGTGTACAAAAATATGCTGCACGTTACGGGGCGTTCAACAACCACCAAATTATTTTCAGATTCGCTGATGCACACTTGATGAGAGCTGAAGCACGTCTTCGTTCAGGCGGCGATGCTACTGCTGAAATCAATGCGCTACGTACTATTCGTAATGCATCTCCTTTAGGGGCTGTATCAGAAGCTGATATTTTGGCAGAACGTGGTCGTGAGCTTTATGTGGAATTCGTGAGAAGACCAGATATGATTCGTTTTGGTCAATACACAAGAGATTGGGAGTTTAAAGATGCTGGTTCAGTAGGAGATGCAACCAAAGAGTTGTATCCTATTCCTGCGACGGCATTGCTTTCAAATCCGAACTTACAGCAGAATCCTGGTTACTAAGTTTTAGTTTAAGCATACGTTTATCAAAAAGTCCGCCAAATGGCGGACTTTTTATTTTTGACATATTCCATTCGTCATCTGCCTATTTCCATTAAATCAAGATTAACCATCCCCAATCCACTGGATTTATCCGTCTACTTATAGTCTTTATCTCGGTTAAAAAGTTATCCCCAGCATTCATCCTTTACATAATCCAATAGAAGATAACTACCTCTACTACAGTTCTAATCACGAAAATAGTTGTTCATTGGCATTTGACTTGGTCTTAAAGAAAATCACCATAGCTATGGCTAAAATAGAAAACAACAGTCTTTGAGAAAGGTTTCTTTACTTGATATAAATACGTATCACGAATACTTTATTGTTCCAGCCGTGCGTTCTCAAATATTCACTTACCTATACATCAGGAACTACCACATTAACCATTGCATTAAAAAAGGACTTTATCTTGCGACAAAGTCCTTTTCGGTTATGTTTTGAAAATTCGTTCCCGCTATCGGAACACCCACCACATGACCAAGACAACAGCTATGATGCCCAAGGTCATCCAGAGTTCTTTATTGGAGCCTGAGGTTTTTTCCTCATCGGTATCCTTTTTACCTCCATATTGATACGTCAAACTTGGGTCCAGTTCTTTTGAAGAAGACTGTGTGCTTAAACTAACTATGATCAATATCGCAATGCTCACTACGAATAAGAAAATCGCATAGTGCAAGAAATTCATGGTGATCAAGGTGCCGAGAAGTGAGGTTTCGGAAATCATCAAACCCCCTTCTTGACTCATAAACTCCAAGACCAAACGCCCTATACCTAGCACAAAACCCGTCCAAAGTGCGGCCAAGGCTCCTTTTCCATTGATTTTTTTATAGAATATCCCTAGTAAGAAGGCTGCAGCAATGGGTGGTGAGATGTAAGCCTGTACACTTTGCAGGTACTTGTAGATTCCACCACCTTCAGTCAATTTACGCATGAAAGGAATCCAAGCCAGACCGACCAAAACCAAAAGAATGGTAGCCAAACGACCAACCATGACCAATTCTTTTTCGGAAGCCTTTGGTTTCCACTGTTTATAGAAATCAAAAGTGAACAGCGTGGAAGTACTGTTAAATACACTGGACAAGGAGCTCATCAATGCGGCCAAAAAACCTGCGACCACTAGACCTTTAAATCCTGTCGGAAGTACTCTCAATATCAATGCTGGCAATGCGGCATCCGTAGTGGTTTTTGTTTCCCCAGTAATGGGATTGGTAACGGTGAACATATCAGGAAACTCCGTAACGGACAATGCGTAAGCCACAATACCAGGAATCACGAAAATGAACAACGGCAGTAGCTTCAAAAAAGCACCGAAAATGGTTCCTTGCTTCGCCACTTTGATGTTTTTCGCGGAAAGCACACGTTGCACGATAAACTGGTCTGTACACCAATACCAAATTCCTAAAATCGGGGCACCCAATAGCACGCCGGTCCAAGGATACTCTTTATTCCGCCAGAGACTCATAAACGTATCCGGTTCTGGAGCATTATCTTGTATCGCCAGCATCACGTTATCCCATCCACCAATGGCTTGTAGACCAAAATACGTAGCAGCTACTCCACCTAGGATAAAAATCATGGATTGCACCATATCAGTATAAATCACCGCTTTTAAACCTCCAAATACGGTGTAGATTCCAGTAGCAATTACCGTTACAATGGCCCCAGTCCAAAATGGAATTCCCAGCAATACTTCAAAGACCAAAGCCCCAGCAAAAATGGTAAAGGATATTTTCGTGAGCACATAAGAGATTATCGAAATCACCGAAAGATATACCCGGGAGCCTTTATTGTATCGTTTTTCCAAAAACTCCGGCATCGTAAATACCCCACTTTTAATATAGAATGGGACAAATACCCATCCTAAAAGGAGGAGAATAAGCGCGGCCAAAATTTCAAATTGTGCCTCAGGAAAAGCGCCCCTTGCACCCGAACCCGAGAGGCCAATGAGGTGTTCAGAACCAATGTTACTAGCAAACAGGGATGCTCCAATAGCAAACCATCCTAAATTACGTCCGCCCAAAAAATAATCCTTACTACTGGAGCCGCTGCGCTCTTTAACGGTAACGAACCAAGCGATTCCAAAAACCAATAAAAAATAGAGCGAGATGACTACAAAATCGAAGGTGCTAAGATTTCCCATAAAATTGAGTTAGGTCAGTTGATATTTCGCAATTTAATGATTTTTGCATATCCAAGCACGACCTCCAAAAAAGGGTTCGCCAATCGCCAAGTCGCCCACTACTTTAACTTTCAACTTTCTCTGAGTTTACTTAAATTGCCGGCTTATTTGATATTGTGAAAAAGTCCTTTGCAGCCTTGCTTTTTTTGCTCTTGATTACTTCCTGTTCGGAGGAGCAAACCCTTTTTCAAGAGGTGGCTGAAAGTCATAGCAATATCTCCTTCAACAATGCCCTTACCGATACGCCTGAGTTGAATATTTTGAACTACCTGTATTATTACAATGGCGCCGGAGTAATTGCTGCTGATTTCAACAAGGATAACTTGATTGATATTTTTTTTACAGGCAACCAAGTACCTGATGCCCTGTATTTGAACCAAGGCAATTTGGTTTTTGAAGAAGTAACCCAGAAATCCGGAATACTACCCTCCTCCTCTTGGTCGACAGGTGCAAGCTATGTGGATATCAATGCTGATGGATTATTAGACATCTACATCTGTAAAGCCGCTAAATACCGCAGTCTTAAAGGAAACAATTTGTTGTACGTCAACCAAGGTCCAGACGAAAACGGTATTCCACAATTCAAGGAATCTGCCGAGTTATACGGGCTTGACTTTTCAGGACTAAGCACCAAAGCCTCGTTTTTTGATTATGATTTGGATGGGGATTTGGACATGTTCCTCATGAACCATTCCGTACATCCCAACCGAAATTACGGCAAAGGCAGCCAGCGAAAAGGATACAATCCTATTTCAGGGGATGTATTGTATCAAAACCAGAACGGAAAATTCATTGATGTCAGTGAAGAATCAGGCATCTTTCAAGGTAAAGCGGGGTATGGTTTGGGGCTTGCCATCAGTGATGTAAACCAAGATGGCTACCCAGACATTTATGTAGGCAATGATTTTTTTGAAAACGATTACCTCTACATCAATCAGCAAGATGGCACCTTTGAAGAAATTATCTCCACCCAACCGGATATGTTGGGCCATACTACCCACTTTTCAATGGGCAATACCATCGCTGACGTTAACAATGATGGTTGGAGCGATATCCTTTCATTGGACATGCTCCCTGAAAACTTGGTGACGTATAAAACATCAGGACTGGAATACGGCTATCCAATCTACAGACAGTATTTAAAAAATGGCTTTTCACCCCAGTACATGCAAAACACCTTTCATCTGAACCTTGATGGACAGCGCTTTGCAGAGATTGGAAACCTCAGTGGAATTGCTGCAACGGAATGGTCTTGGGGAGCCTTAGCAGCGGATTTTGACCAAGATGGGTTTAAGGATATTTTTATTTCCAACGGAATCAAAGGGGCGACCAATGATATGGATTTCATGAATTTTATTGCCAACGAAGGTATTCAAAGACGTATCGATGCAGGCATGAAAAAAACGGATTTACCCCTAGTTAATGAAATTCCTGAGAAAAAAGTCCCCAACTACTTTTTCAAAAACAACGGTGACCTCACCTTCAGCGATGTATCCAAAGAATGGGTGGAATCCACACCAACCTTTAGCCATGGTTGTGCCTATGCCGATTTTGACAATGACGGGGATTTGGATTTAGTGATAAATCACGTGGATAAACCGGCTACGCTTTTGGAAAATACCTCGAATCAAAAAGCGACCCTAAAAGTGAAATTCGAGGGGACCGGAAACAATACTCTAGGCATTGGAGCAACTATTACTGTTTTTGGAGGTGAAACCATTCAACATTTTGAGAATTATCCAGACCAGGGCTACCTTTCTGCCGTTCCACCCATGGTTCACGTGAATTTGCCTTTAGGTCAACAAATTGATTCCATCGGGGTCACATGGCCTAATGGCACCTTTCAAACGCTAAAAAACATTGCGCCCAACGCCGAACTGGTTTTAAAACAAGAGCATACCTCCATGCCGTTTGCCAAAAAGGTTAAAAACCAATCTTATTTTACCATTAATGATAGCATTATCCCCTTTCAGCACAAGGAGACCGCATCCATAGATTTTGATGGTGAGCCTTTGATACCCTACGCCAATTCCAATAATGGGCCATGTTTTGCTGTTGCCGATATCAATAAGGATGGGTTGGATGATGTTTTTATTGGTGGGGCCAAAAATCAAGCGGGGAGTCTATTCCTTCAAGATGCTGAAGGTTTATTTCAAAGTAGTCAGCAAGCATTATTTGAAACTAGTAAAATCGATGAGAATACCGCCTGTGTCTTCTTTGATTTCGATACTGATGGTTGGACAGACTTGCTCGTTGCCAATGGGGGAAATGAATTTAGCTCCGGAGCTCCCCTGCGTCCCAAGTTGTACAAAAATGAAGGTGGAGTTCTGGAATTGGTTTCGGTCATTCCAGATAATGTTGTGCTGAACGCGGCTGATATTGGTGTGGGAGACTTCAACGCTGACGGATTTCAGGATATCATTCTCGTTTCTGATGGGGTTACCCGTTCCTTTGGAGCAGACCCGGCGCATTTTTTACTTTATAACAATGGAAAAGGTGGTTTTCAAGATGTGACAAAGCAACAAATGCCTGACTTATCCGAAGCAGGTAATTTAAAGGATGTTGCTATTACCGACATCAACAAAGATGGACGATTGGACATTATAACCATAGGCCATTGGGAAAATCCAGAAATCTACATAAACCAGGGCGGTCGGTTTGTTTTACAAACTCCGGATAGTTTTCAAAAAGCCAAGGGTTGGTGGAATGTTATCAAGGCCGAAGATTTTGATAAAGACGGAGATATTGACCTCATCGCAGGCAACTGGGGTCTGAATACCAAATTCAAGGCAAGTCCCGAAGAACCCATCACTTTATATCGCAACGATTTCGACGGGAATTCCAGTATAGAACCCTTGGTCACCTATTTCCATCAAGGTACCGAAACACCTTTCGCGTCCAAAGATGCCTTAGTCAAACAAATGCCCTTTTTAAACAAAAAGTTCCTTTCGTATTTGGACTTTGCTAATGCCTCTGTAGAAGAACTTTTCGGCAGAAAAGCACTGAATGATGCCAATCGGAAACAAGTCTTTGAACTGAACAGCTGTTACTTTGAGAATCAAGGCGATGGAAATTTCGACATAAAACCCCTTCCATTTCTAACACAAGCCTCGCAAATAAATGACATTTTGGTAGAAGATTTGAATGAAGATGGCTATCTCGATGTGTTAATTGTGGGCAATAATCACCATATTAGCACACAGTTAGGTAGGTTAGACGCTTCGCATGGCCTATTTTTACAAAATGACAAAAAAGGATTCTTCTTCCATAACCACAAACAAGACCCAAGTATCGATGGGGTCGTCCAAAGCATCGGTAGCATAAACCTAAACCAGAAACTAAAATTTATCATTGGACGCAACAACGCGCCCACATTGATGTTGAGTAAAAGACAAGGAAAATGAGCATTAGAGTTTTCGCATCAATCCTTTTGTGTTGGACCGTATTGCTGTCATGTACCGACAAAAAGGAAACATCCGAAGAGAAAAAACAAGAGCAAACACTTTTTACCCTTTTAAAACCTGAGCGCACCGGTATCGACTTTGTAAATAAAGTTGAAAACCAAAAGAATTTCAACATCTTCAAATACCGAAATTTCTACAACGGCGGTGGGGTTGCCCTGGGCGATGTAAACAATGACGGGCTTGTGGACATCTACCTTACAGGAAACATGGAACCCAACAAACTGTATTTGAACAAAGGAGATTTCAAATTTGAAGATATTACGGAAAAAGCCGGTGTAGCGGGAAATAAACCTTGGTCCACTGGAGTGGTCATGGTGGATGTAAATGCCGATGGACTACTTGACATTTACGTGAGCAATGCAGGAAACTTAAAGGGAAACAACCATGATAATGACCTATACATCAATAATGGGGATTTGACGTTCTCCGAGAAAGCGCATGAATACAACCTTGCCGAAACTGGATTTTCTACCCATGCCTCTTTTTTTGATTATGACAAGGATGGGGATTTGGATGCCTATATCCTGAACAATAGCAATATTCCCGTAAGTAGTTTGGGATATGCTGAGCAGCGTGAAGTACGCGCACAAGACTGGAATGGTGTTCCACATATCTTTAGAGGTGTTGGGGATATGCTTTTGCGGAATGATGACGGGAAATTCGTGGATGTAAGCGAAGAAGCTGGTATTTATGGCAGTCTTATTGGATTTGGGCTTGGTGTTTTGGTAACGGACATCAATCAAGATACTTATCCAGACATTTATGTTTCCAATGATTTTTACGAAAGGGATTACCTCTACATCAACCAAAAAGACGGCACCTTCACGGAAGAAATCAAAGACTATACTTCCCACTTGAGTCTGTCCGCTATGGGTATTGACATCGCCGACGTGAACAATGATGGTTTCAATGACATTTTTATCACCGACATGCTCCCCGAACCGGAAGAGCGGGTAAAATCAGTGATGGAATTCGAGGGATACAATGTCTTTGATTTAAAACGTGACAAGGATTTTTACCAACAATACATCCAAAACACCTTGCAACTCAATAATGGGAACGGTACTTTTTCTGAAGTAGCGTATTACAGTGGCATTGATGCTACTGATTGGAGCTGGGCCGGATTGATTTTTGATATGGACAATGATGGATTAAAGGACATTTTTGTCACCAACGGTATCAACCATGACCTCACTGATTTGGATTTTGTGGACTTTTTCGCCAACGAAATCATCCAAAAAATGGCATTGACCGGGAAGAAAGAATCCATTGATTCCATCATCAAAAAAATGCCCATCAAACCCCAACACAATTACGCTTACCAAAACAACGGGGATATCACCTTCTCCAATGCAAATAAAGCTTGGGGCTTTGATTTGGAAACCCGAAGCAACGGCGCTGCTTATGGCGATTTGGACAATGATGGCGACCTGGATTTGGTGGTGAACAATGTGAACACGGAAACCTTTGTCTATCAAAATCGTACAAACGAGCTCAAAGAAAATAATTATATCCAACTACAGTTCGCAGGAGAAGCAAACAACCTTTTCGCCATCGGAACCTTGGCGGAGTTTTATTTTGGGGATAACATCATCAAACAAGAACTTATGCCTTCTCGGGGATTCCAATCTTCGGTAGATTATAAAATGACCCTAGGACTAGGCCAACATGAAAAACTGGACTCCATCCGAATCGTTTGGCCCAACAATAAAACGGCATTGCTCACGGAAGTTAAAGCCAATCAGCTGCTCAAACTTCATCAGGAAGATGCTACCGAAACCTATATTCCAACGAAATCCAGCAAACCTGCTACGCTATTAAAACCCTTATCCAATGACCGGTTTATGGCGCATAAAGAAAATAGTTATAACGATTTTGATTATGAGGGGCTCATCTACAAAAAACTATCTCAGGAAGGCCCCGCTATGGCTGTGGCTGATGTAAATGGTGACGGCCATGAAGATGTCTACATTGGAGGTGCCAAAGGAAGTGAAGGTTTTCTCTATATCCATCAAGGTGAAGGGAAATTTAAACTCACCAAACAAGCCGCTTTTTTCAAAGACTCGGATTACGAGGATACTGCAGCCATCTTCTTGGATTCAGATTCCGACGGTGACTTGGACCTTATGGTCGGTAGCGGTGGAAATGAATTCAACCAAGAAACCAAATATCGTACACGTCTGTATCTAAATAATGGAACTGGTGCTTTTACCGCTTCGGAACAAACCATCCCTTCAACCTTCAAAAATGTGGCAACCCTTAGCGTCAATGACTTTGACAACGATGGAGACCCAGATGTTTTTATCGGTTCAAGAAGTGTTGTTGGCGTATATGGGCCTAACCCAGACCATTTGTTATTGGAAAATAGAGACGGTGAATTTGTGGATGCCACAGAACGCCGTGGGTACGACCTGAAAGATGAGGGAATGGTAACCGGTTCAATTTGGGCCGATATAGACGGTGATGGTAAAGATGACCTCGTTACCGTTTCGGAATGGGACACTCCCAAAGTCTACAAAAATATGGGGCGTAGAATTTCCAAAATCCCAACCAGTTTGGATAGCCTAAGTGGTTGGTGGAATACCGTAGCCGCCCAAGATTTGGATAAAGATGGAGATTTGGACCTTATTTTGGGCAATCAAGGTGAAAATCTACACTACCGCCCTTCCATGGAAAAGCCCATGAAAATGTGGATAAACGATTTTGACAACAACGGAACCATAGAGCAAATCGTAACGCTTCACGACAATGGCGGTGACTATCCCATTCATCAGAAAAAAGAACTGACGGGACAATTAGTGTCCTTGAAAAAGGAAAATCTTAAGGCATCGGACTACGCTCGTCGTACCATGCCAGAGCTCTTCTCCGAATCCGTGATCGAACAATCCATCGTCAAAGAAAGTCGGATTTCCTCTTCAGTCATTGCCATAAACGAGGGCAAGGGAAAGTTCACCATCAAAAAACTTCCGCCTAGGGCACAATTCTCTTGTATTTGTGGAATTTCATGTGCCGATGTTAATGGGGATGGTAATCTTGACCTTATCATGGCCGGGAACAACTTTGAATATAAGCCGCAGTTCTCAAGATTAGATGCCAACTACGGCAATGTTTTGCTAGGTGATGGCAACTTCAACTTTGAGTGGCAAAACTACAACGAAAGTGGTTTCTTCATTAGAAAAGAGGTGAAGCATTTGGCCCAACTTAAAGACAAGAATGGAAATCGTTTTCTCATCGCTGCGGTCAATGAAGGTAAACCCCAAATATTTGCCTTGAATGAATAGTCGAGTACTGGTTTTTTGCGCTCTTTTACTGGTTTTATCCTGTCAAAAGGGAGGCGATGTCTTTCAAACCCTATCTGCAGAAGAGGCAGGTATTGACTTCGTAAATACCATTACCGAAACCGACGACCTTAACATTTTGGACTATCTCTACTTTTACAACGGAGGTGGTGTCGCCGTGGGTGATATTGACAACGATGGTTTGCCAGATGTTTTCTTTTCAGGAAACCAAGTCAAAAATCAACTGTACCGAAATAAAGGCGATTTAAAATTCGAAAATATCTCAGCTCCTGCTGGCATTGAAGGCGGTAGCACTTGGAACTCCGGAGCAGTCATGGGTGATGTAAATGGCGATGGTTGGATGGACATCTACGTTTGTGCTGTAGTAGGCATCAATGGTTTTAATGGCTACAACGAGCTTTTCGTCAACAATCAGGATGGTACTTTTACCGAAAAATCAGGGGAATACGGACTTGATTTTGACACCTTCAGTTCATCCGCAGCTTTCTTGGATTATGATTTGGATGGGGATTTGGATTTGTATCTCTTGAACCACGCGGTTCACACTTCAGAATCGTACGGGAAAGCTTCCCTGCGCTACAAGCGGAACTACGAAACAGGGGACAAGTTGTTACGAAACGATAATGGAAAATTCGTTGATGTGAGTGAAGCTGCAGGAATCTACGGAGGCATCAATGGTTACGGCTTGGGCATCGCGGTGTCCGATTTTAACTCAGATGGCTATCCTGATATTTTTATTGGAAACGATTTTCATGAAGATGATTATTACTATCTCAATAACGGTGATGGCACCTTTACGGAAAGCTTAAAGGTTTTCTTTGGTCATACTTCACGTTTTTCAATGGGGAATGATGTGGCTGATGTCAATGGAGACGGTTTGCCCGATTTGATTTCGTTGGATATGCTTCCGGCGGATGAAATGCCCTTAAAAGCATCAGAAGGGGATGATAACATCCAAACCCAAAAGTTGCGTATCGAGGAGTTTGGGTACCATTATCAATTTACACGCAACATGCTATTCCTGAACCAACCTGATGGCAACTTTGTGGAAACCGCTTTGCAAAGTGGAATAGCAGCAACGGACTGGAGTTGGTCCAGCCTTTTTGGCGACTTTGACCAAGACGGGGTGCAGGATTTATTCGTTGCCAACGGAATCCCGAAACGACCCAACGATTTGGATTTTATCAAATTCGTTTCCAGCAATCAAATCCAAAATAAAATCAACAATACCAAGTTAGTTGACCAAAAGGCATTTGACTTGATGCCTTCGGGCAAAGTGGCCAACTATTTTTTCAAAGGAAATGGTGATGCCACTTTTAAAGACGTTTCCGAAAAATGGGCCAAAACCCAACCTTCCCTATCTGGTGCATCAGCCTATGCTGATTTGGATGGAGATGGTGACTTGGACCTTGTGATAAACAATTTAAATGAAAGTCCCACGCTATACATCAACCAGACCGACGATTCAAACACATATCTTAAAGTTCGGTTGCAAGGACAAAAGCCAAATGCTTATGCTATAGGTTCCAAAGTATACGCTTATTCAGAGGGCAAGGTTCAATTCAAAGAACTTTTCCCTAGTCGAGGCTTTCAGGCGACCTCAGAACCTATCATCCACTTTGGTTTTGGAAAATCTGAACAAATAGACTCTCTTAAAATCGTTTGGCCTGATCGCACATTTCAAACGATAACGAATGTGCCTACCAACCAAACCTTGACCATAACTCCGGAAGAGAACCGAAGTTTGGAAAGCACTGTACCCGATTCTTCCAAAGTTCTTTTCAAAAAAGTACCTGACAATCTAGGGTTGAACTTTACCCATGTAGAAGACCGTTATCTGGATTTCAACAGAGAAAAACTGATTCCATATCGTACCTCCGACAGAGGACCCGCTTTTGCCCTAGGCGATTTGAATGGCGATGGCTCAGATGACATACTGTTTGGAGGGTCTAAGTTCAAAAGTGCTTCCGTGTTTATGGCAGGAGATAGCACATTTGTCAAAAAACCAATGCCTGTTCTTTCCCAAGACTCTATTACGGAAAATGTATCCGCCACCATAGCAGATTTTACGGGAAATGGAAAGGCAGATATCCTATTGGGGAATGGTGGTGGCGACTTTTTCAAAAAAGCCCCTCCCCTCACCGAAAGTTACTTCGCGGCCTCCAACGATTCCCTGATCGCTAAAGCGTTTCCGGAAAAATATCAAAACACGGGTGTGGTAAAACCTTGTGATTACGATAAGGATGGGGATTTGGACCTGTTTGTTGGTGGGTATTCCAAAACCGCCCAGTTTGGTACTTTTGTACCTTCCTTTTTGTATCAAAACCAAAGTGGAACCTTCTCAGAAGCAGAAGATTTTCCTTCCATTGAAGGTATGGTCACCGATGCAGTATGGAGCGACGTCGATAATGATGGGTGGGCGGACCTTATCGTGGTAGGTGAATGGATGAATCCCTATATTTTCAAAAACAACAAAGGAGCCCTATCCGAACCCATTCAAGTCCAAGCTACCGGGCTATGGCAAACTGTTTTTCCTTTTGATATTGACCTAGACGGAGATTTGGACTATCTCTTGGGCAATTGGGGAACCAATAATAAGTTCAAAGCGTCTCTTGAAAAACCGCTTCACCTTTATTTTAATGATTTTGATGGCAATGGCCAAACCGAAACCATAACAGCAGTGGCGAAAAATGGAACCTATTACACCGTAGAAGGTCTTGACGGGCTTGCTGGGCAGATAGAATCCATTCGTAAAAAATACACTTCGTATACCGCTTTCGCGGGAAAACCCCTTTCCGAACTCTTCGAGCCTGAGGTTTTGGACAAATCTACCCTATTGGAAGTGAACACGCTTGAATCGGGTTTTCTCCGAAATGAAGGAGGGAGTTTTACCTTTGTGCCCTTTCCCCAAACATTGCAGGTTGCTCCAATCATGGCCTTTACTGGTTTTGATTTTGATGGTGACGCGAAGGAAGAGGTACTCATTGGAGGAAACTACTTTGGCGTAAAGCCCTATCACGGAAGATTTGATGCTTTTAGTGGAGCCTTGCTAAAAGATGAAAATACCATAATTTTGGGGAATCGCTTGGGGCTTGATTTTACCAAAAAATCATTGCGCCATTTAGCAACCATAACCATGAACGGCAGCAATTACTTGCTCGCCGTATTTAACAACCAACCTATAGAAGTATATCAAATTTTGAAGAAATAATTGTTGTAGATGATGAAAACGTTGAGAACCTTTCTTTTTATTCTTGTGCTTGTTTTGACCAGCTGTCAAAAGAAGCAAGAACCCATTATTGTTACTGCTGAAGATTTTCATAGTTCGGTGGACAAAGTCACCGAAGTGATGATTCACGATATTTTTTCCCCACCGGTAGCCAGCCGCATTTATGCCTATCCCAGCATCGCCGCTTATGAAATTTTAAGTAAATCGAATGACCAATACCGTTCCCTTGCAGGTCAGGTTCATGGTCTTACCGAGATTCCAGAACCTCTCCAAACCGATGAGGTGAATTTTGAATTGGCGGCCCTAATCGCTCATATGGACCTTAATCGTCGCTTGATTTTCTCCGAAGATAAAGTAGTGCAGTACCGTGACAGTCTTTATGCCATTTGGGAGGAAAAGAATAGCGTGACCTTTGAAGCTTCAAAAAAATATGGGTTGGATGTTGCCAACCATATTGCGGCTTGGATGGACAAGGACAATTACAAGCAGACCCGAACCATGCCCAAGTTTTCGGTGTATTCCGATGACCCTTCGCGCTGGCAGCCCACGCCACCCGCGTATATGGATGGAATTGAGCCCCATTGGAGCAAGATTCGTCCTTTTGCCATCGATTCTTCCGCGCAATTCAAACCGCTTCCTCCAACCGAGTTCTCTACAGACCCGGAGTCAGATTTTTTCAAGGAAGTACAAGAAGTATATTCCATTAGCAATGAAATCACCGAGAAAGGAGATACCTCTGAGGAGGTGGCCATCGCACAGTTTTGGGATTGCAACCCTTATGTTTCCGTCACCCGAGGACACTTAATGTTCGCCACTAAAAAAATAACTCCTGGTGCCCATTGGATTGGTATTGCCAAAATTGCGGCCAGAAACTCCAAGGCTGATGTCGCGAAAACAGTTTATACCTATACCAAAACCGCCATTGCCATTGCAGATGGTTTCATCAGCTGCTGGGATGAGAAATATCGTAGTAACTTGATTCGTCCCGAAACCCTAATCAACGAACATATTGATGATAGTTGGGAACCTGTATTGCAAACTCCTCCCTTCCCGGAGTATACGAGTGGACATAGTGTGGTTTCAGGAGCTGCTTCGGAAGCATTGACCAGCATTTATGGCGACAACTTTGCCTTTGATGATGATACTGAGGTGGCCTATGGTTTACCTGTGCGCTCTTTTACTTCTTTTTTCCAAGCAGCGAACGAAGCAGCCATTAGTCGCATGTATGGTGGTATCCACTATCGGGCTGCGGTAGAGATTGGGGTAAAACAAGGACGTGACTTGGGTGCCTTTGTCGTGAACAAATTGGTTATGGAACAACCTACACAGGTCGCTTCAAAATAAATCCAACATGAAAAAATTCTTGATTGGCTTAGGAACGGTTTTGGTACTGGCCCTAGTGTGGTACCTATTTCTGAAACCTTCCGATTATATCATTCGCTTTAAAGCCTCAACCTTTCCCGGTGCCATTAACCAAACCTTAAAGCTTTGGGATACTTCCTTGGATACAGTCCAAGGCATTCAACAAGAAGGTGAAGATTTGACCGAACTTAAACAGACCCTTCGCTTTTCGGATTCCACCCACGTATATCATTGGAAAATCAATCCAATAACCGATTCAACGGCACAAGTTGTGGTAGGTGTTCAGGATACCGAACATAGCCTGATGAACAAAATCTTGGTACCTTTTTCCGATACGGATTTTGAGAAACGCTCCCGAAAAACGGTCAGGGAATTTATGGAAAACCTTAAGCAGCATGAGGAGAATTTCCGGGTGAACATCATTGGTGAAGTTGATTTTCAATCCAAGTACATTGCGTACATCCCTCTTAAAGTTGCCCAGTTTCAAAAAGCAGGCGGAATGATGAAGAATGTGAGCTACCTATCGGGCGAATTATTCACCAACGGTGTTCAATTGGATGGGCTGCCTATGGTAGAGATTACCCATTGGGACAGGGTTAACGATAGCATTTATTACAATTTGGCCCAGCCTATTGTTCGGGTAGAAAATCTTCCACAAGACACGGAAATCAAATACAAGCGAATCTTCGGAAAGCGAGCCCTCAAAGCCGAATACTTTGGAAATTATATTACTTCCGATAGAGCTTGGTACGCACTAATGGATTATGCCCAACGTGAGAACATTGCTGTGGAACCCATTCCCATTGAAGTGTTTCACAACAACCCTAACTCCGGCGGCGATGCCATGCGATGGAAAGCTGATATTTATTTACCTCTTAAAGAAAACAATGACTAGATTCCTTCTTCCAGTTTTGGGCCTTTTGGTTTTTCAATCCTGTGCACAAAAACCTTGGTACGGAGACCTGAAATTTGAAGGGAAGTTTCCATCCAAGCTCAGCGAAGTTTCCGGAATGGAAGTTATTAATGGCCAAATTTGGGTGATTGAAGATAACGGCAACAAAGACGTCCTGTATCGTGTGGGGCCCAAGGCGAATCTCATCCAACAACTTAAGGTAAAGGATGCCAAAAATCGGGATTGGGAAGATTTGACTCATGATACTGAAGGAAATTTGTACATCGGGGATTTTGGAAACAATAGCAATGAACGAGAAGATTTATGCATCTATAAGGTTCCCAACCCTTCAAAGGAGAAAGGAGATAAGATTCAAGCCCAAAGCATTCGGTTTTCCTATCCCGAACAGAAGAAATTCCCTCCTAAAGACAAAAACCTGCTGTACGATTGTGAAGCGTTTTTTCATCACAACGGTACCTTGTATTTGATTACCAAAAATCGAGCACATCCCTATACTGGGAAAGCGCTCATCTATAGCATTCCGGATACGCCGGGGAAACACAAAGCGAAGTTGTTGGGTGAATTCACCAGCTGTTCCGAACGGGCTTTTTGTTCCATTACCGGGGCTGCCATTTCACCCAGTGGCGAAAAGGTGGTATTGTTGGGTTCTGGTTATATTTGGTTGTTTACGGATTTTCCTGAAGGCAATTTTACCAAGGGAAAGATGGAACAAATCGATGTGTTGCATCGAACCCAGCAAGAATCCATTTGCTTTAAGGATGAGACGACCATCCTTATTGCAGATGAGCAATCCAAGACCAAAGGAAGAAATCTGTATTCGTATTCGCTTCAAAAAGATTAGAATCCAAAGCCAAGTCCAAAGACAAAACGCAGGCCATCTGCACTGTTGAACAATCCAACATTTGCAGTCAAAATATCGGCCCCGTTCGCGAAAAAGCCTCCCCCATAGGAATTGTGCCATCTCGTAGAACTATCTCCCGGAAACCAAACCCTTCCGTAGTCAAATCCACCAAAAAAACCTGGCGTAACTGGCAACAAGCCTGTTTTTGACCTTCTGAAACTGTATCTGACATCCGTATTTTGAAAATAGGCTGTTTTTCCAGTGAAGCGTTGAAAACGGAAGCCGCGTAATCCATTGTTGGCTCCAATACTAGCACCCTGATAAAACTCAAAATCATCTCCAATATTAAAATGACCTTTTACTTGACTGGCCAATACCAATCTACCATCGCTCGTAATTTTATGGGTAATGGACAAACTGGGAATCAAAAAGGCGAACGCGCGGTCTGAATCGGCCAAGTTCATGCGATAGCCTCCTTCCAAAGAGAAATCCATCCCCATGGTTGGGAAGGCATCCGTGTCGTAGTTGGCGTATTCATATTCGGCTGAAACCCCAAAGAATTCCTGGTCGAGTTCTCGTCCCTGGTCCGTGAAGAACCCTTCAATAAAACGGCCTTCCGTTTCTTCCACTTCATATTGCTCATAGGAAACACCAAGGGCCACTCGTGAACCTTGTCGTCCTCTCCAGACAATTGCAGGCGCGAATTGAATCGTTTCAATTTTTACACGGTTGAAGTCCAATTCAAGTTCTTCATCATCATCATTATTGATGGTTTCGTTTCCAAAACCAAAAAAGTTGCGCGCAAAATTAGGACTGGTAAAGCGAGCGGCGATTTCCAAATTGGCTTTGCCAAAAACGTTTGCAAATTCTCCATTGTAGTTTACATCAAAACCATTTGTAGCAAAATAATAGCCCGCCTGAACACTATGGCGTTGCGTAAAGGGGTTTTGACGAAATCCGTTGTAGATATAGGTATTCGCGAGGCCTAAAATGATACCATCATCAGGATTGAAACCAAAGTTGGGCAATAACTGATTGTTACTGGCCTTTATTTTGTCGAAAACATAGGTATTGGTTTCATAGTCTCGTAGGCGAAGTATCCGTCCACCATAGGCCTCACTATAGTCGTTCTTTTTATCCTTAAAGTCATAGCCCAAGACTTTTCTGGAGCCTTCCGCTATTTTGTAACTATCATTGTTTTGTCCGCCAATCAAACGCAATTTGATTTTGGACGAAGGGGTGCTCACATCAAATATATCGGTATCGTCCAAGCCATATACCCAAACTTGTTTGGTGTATTCCGGTTCATAGACTTTGTCGAAAAAGACATCTGCCTTCTCTCCCTTTTTAATACGAAATCCTTTAATCGCCAATCCCCCTTTAGCAGTAGAACGAATCTCAAAATAGTCGTCTTTGTCGGTTCCCGTAACTACACTGTATTTGTTGATGACTCCGAAATATGTGGCAGCAGTTTCAACCAACTTCTCTTTTCGGGTCAATAGCTTTCGTTTGATTTCCGTAATGGTTTCATCACGAACTTCTTCCGGAAAATCCAACATGGCTTTATCAATCACCTCAGGAGTTATGCGATTTTGAATGAAACGTGCTTCTTCCATCCATTGTTCCATGGTAGTCTCTGGAAGCAAAGCCATATCCAAAGCAAAGGTGCGTGGGGAAGAATTAAAACCGCGAACATTACGAATCTCTTCACCAAAGCCTTCAAAAATCCGTAAAGTAGGAACAATCCTAGAAGCCAAACCTACCACGGAACCATCCCCCCAAAGGGAATACGCTTGGTCGCGGTCTCTTGGAATCGGTTTGTATACTTTGTTCCCATCACCATCTTCAAACTCAGCCCAACGCCATTGGTCTACGTGACGGTCCCAATCTCCGATGAGCATATCAAATAGTCGAGCGCGAACATAAGTTTGGGCATCCAAGCGGTACTTTTCATCCTTTCGAAGCTTCTGTATCAGGTCGTAAGTGCTTTCAATGGTTTTGGTCTTCCCAAAGCTCTCAAGTGTATCATGTCCTTCGGAAACATGTTCTTCAATCATATACAATCCATCCCCAAATTCCGAATTAAAACCTCCCAAGGTGTTCTGCTTAGGAATGTAAAACAGTTTTGGATTCGTATGATACAATTCCACGGCATCAGATAGGACTCCCGTGGTAAAAGGCGCATACGGATGCGCTCCGGTGTAAATATCCAATAAAAGTTCTTGGGTAAAGGTTTCATCAAATTCGCCAATCACAAATTGCTCTTGAAAGGCAATAGCTTGTAGATACCGTTCTGCACTTTTGCGCAAACCTCGCATTACGAATTGTCTTCCGGATTTATCCTTCAATCTTAGGGAGTTCGATTGGTTCCCTCCACCTTTTCGCACCACGGTCAATCCACCATATAGCGTATCCAAAAGTACGGTTGGTGCTTTTACTTTGGTGGCGTAGTACTTCCGATAGCGTTCCCCCCAAAGCCATTTATGGAAGCCTGATTTGTCAATTTCTTCATCCGTATAAATTGAGGCACTTTGATAAGCGGGTATTTCCCTTGAATAATTGTTGACAACCGTTTGCGTTTGTTTTGGAAGCACTTCGGTGGAAAACAAGGTTTCCTCACCTTCCACTTCGCCTGGGGAAAAATAGGTGACTGCAGAAGACCCATCTGTAAATACCTTTAATACCGCGTGCCCCATACGGCCCGTTGAAAACTTACTGCCCCGAATCAATCGAGTGGCCCCTTTTTTGGCTCCCGAACCACTCACGATTTGTGGAATACCTTCCTCTACATTGTACTGCAACGTGTGCTCGTGACCGGACACAAACAAAATGCGGTTGGAGTATTGTGAAAGCGTCACCAACCTCTTTTTTAGGTGGGTGTAGAACATGTTTTGTTGGTCTGCAATTGAGGCCCCGCTGGTTTTTCTCAAAAGGTTGATGAAAGACCCCAAAATAGGTAAGGGAATTTTGCCGCTAGGGTACAGGTTCTGATGGAACGAATAATACCCACCATGCGAGCCATAGGTAAACAAGGGATTATGTATGGCTACTACAATCGTTTTATCCAGATTCTTTTTGACCAAACTTTCAAATTCCTCGAAAAAACGCACACGGTCCTTGATTTCACAATCGTCATTTACCGTCGGGTGTTTATCCCAATCCGTTAGGTACCATTCCGAATCCAATACAATGGCCACGATATTATCGGAAATCTCGATTTTTTTGATAGGACAGCCATTTCGGGGTTGAAAAACCTTTTTCGAATCCAAAGCTTCCTCAATATACTCTTGCTGCCGTTTTAAACCTTTTGGTCCATCACTGTACCAATCATGGTTTCCAGGAATGAAGATGGGTTGTCCTTTGAAATCCTCAAGGGTTTTGAGCTGGGCGTCCAAATGGTTTTGGGCCAATTTATGTTCCTTCTCTTTTTTAGGTGAAGGAAAACCAGCAGGATAAATATTATCCCCTAGAAATAGCGCCGTACTATTTTCATCCGCTTGGTCCAGGTGTTGCTTGAAGTTCTTTAGCGCTTTGTTCATCCCTCCCACGGGGGATTTTCCAGCATCTCCAATGAGATAAAAAGTATGCTCCACTTCTTTGTTCTGTTCCGGTCGGAGTTCCGTAGTTCCCTGAGCATACTTCGCGTCGTAGGTCGCACAACTGCTCAACAAAACCACTAGGGCCGTGAAGAAGATTTGGGTATTTCGGCTTGGAAAGGTTGATTTCAAAATTTCGTACTTTGGAGGTTTGAAATAAAAAGCTATGTCGGAAATCGTAGAAAAAGCCGAGAAATATGTGTCAGACCTTTTACAGGATGAGCTTGATACTAAATTCCTTTATCACAATTTGCGACATACCCAACGTGTAGTTAAAAGTACTAAAGAATTGCTCAATTACTACAATTTGGGTGATACCGACAACGAAAAGCTGCTATTGGCGGCTTGGTTCCACGATACAGGGTATACTAAAGGAGTGGAAACCCATGAAAAAAACAGTTGTGGTATTGCCCGTGATTTCTTGAAAGCTGAACAGTATTCTTCTGAGCAATCCGAAACCATTTGTGATATTATCATGGCGACCCAGCGGCATTATGAACCGCAAAACCTCAACGAACAAATCATACGGGATGCGGATGCCTCACACTTCGCCCAAAAAAGCTATTGGGAAACCACTGATTTTTTGAAAGAGGAGCTGAGTTTACTGGGCTTGACGGATTTTACAGCCAAGGAATGGCGTGATGAAAACATCAAGATGTTCCGAAATGAACACCGCTTTTATACGGACTATGCCCAAGAAAACTGGCAGGAGGGGAAGGAAAGGAACTTAAAACAACTGGTCAAAGAAAAAAAGACCGAGAAAGAGATTGCCAAAAAAGAAGCCCTTAAAGCCAAATACAAAAATGAAAGCCCTGATCGGAGCGTCCAAACGTTATATCGCGTCACTTTAAAAAACCATTTAAAATTGAGTGATATTGCGGATACCAAGGCCAACATTTTGCTTTCGGTCAATGCAATTATCATTTCATTGGTTTTGGCCAACCTTATTCCAAAACTGGATAATCCTTCGAATACCTATTTGATTTATCCTACCCTGATTTTTATTGTCTTTAGTGTGGTATCCATGGTACTTTCCATTTTGGCTACGCGACCCAATGTAACCAGCGGCAAATTCACCAAACAAGACGTGAAAGATAAAAAGGTGAACTTGCTCTTTTTTGGAAACTTCCATAAAATGGAATTGCCTGAATACGAATGGGCTCTTCAAGAGCTGGTCAAGGACAAAGAATACGTATACTCCTCCCTCACCAAAGACCTTTACTTTTTAGGTTTGGTGCTTGATAAGAAGTATAAAATTCTGAGACTTACCTACAACATTTTTATGGTAGGTATGATTGTTTCCGTAATCGCTTTTGGAATTGCGTTCCGCTTTTTTGGTCCCGACCGAATGACGTTCTGATTACTTCAATTCCGCCATCAAATCTTCATACGTATAGGTACGCTCCTTTTTCTTGTCTTTCGTGTACAGAATCTCAACACGAATCGCTTTAAGTCCTGTTACACCCTGCAAGCCTTCCAACTCAACAATCTCAATATTGTTCGTGAAATAGCCTTTGGCTTTCAAGAACGTGATGTAACGTAGGTACTCTTTTTCGTCCTTTCGTTGGGAATATACAATGGCGAGCTTTCCTTTTTGGGTCAAACGTTCATTGGTTCCCTTGATATAGGATTTGTCGATACGTTTTTTGATGATTTCATAGCGCGCATTGTACGTGCCATCCACATCAAATCGTTTTTCATCCATTCTAAAACGAATTCCCAAAGAGGTACTGTACACCAAAATCAAGGAAGCTACATCCAATTTCACGGGAAGCTTTGGCTTCAACGCATAGTACTTATTTTCCATATCACAGATGACCTGTAACTGCCACAACCTTAGATTGCTCAAATACAATGGGTCGAAAACCCGGTCCTGTGAAATAGATGAACCAATGTACATATTGTGTTCTACGCCATCCGTCTTGTAACGTTCGAAATAGTGTGGGAACATTACTTGGGCTTCAACCTGCTTTTTATCCAAAACGGCCGCAAGCTCCATATTCGCTTCCATCACGCTTTCGTCGTAGTTGCGTCGATGATCGTAATATGACTCTGTTTTGGGGTCGATTTGGCTCTCGTAATGATCGATTGCCTTCACCAACGCCTTATCCAACGATTTCAAATGTTTGAAAACAGGATTGATTTCGTCTCTTACAAAATCGTACACCGCTTGTTCGGTCTGGGTGAACAAGGCTTCCTTAACTTCGTTGAGATAGTTGTCCACACGGAACATCAACTCATCGTAAATCGGAAGTTTGAACTTGTCAAATGCCGATTGCAACACGCCTTTGATTTCAGAAAGCTGAATCATCAAATCGCGCTGAATCGATAAGTTTCGTTGTTTGGCAGATTCCCGTATGTCTACTTGCCCATATAATGGATAAACGTCTTTAAAGACGATTTCCTTAAACTGGGGTTGTTGTCCAGAGAGTTCATCAGCCATAAACCGCTTGGCTTCTTCTTGGAATTTCCAGTAGACCGAAGAGTGCACGGTGGTACACTCGTGTTGTATAATAGCGTCAATGAGGTTTTCTTCCTCTTCAATAGATCGTAATACCGCTGAAACAATGAACGGCATAACATCTTCCAACTTGTTGGCATTGGCACCATTCAGTTCGTTGACCTTGGTGGAGACGAGTTCCAGAACCCCAAGAAGATTTCCATCCTCCGCTATTGGTGCGAGAATAACACTCTTGATACCTTGCTCCTTTAGATTTTTATACGGTTGGGCGCCCTTTGACTTTTTATAGTACTTGTCTACATTCGAGATGGTGAAATAGGTACTATCCTCCAATAGGCTGGTGTATGAGCCATCACAAAGCACCCTATCGCAGGATTCCATCTCACTACCCTTCAAAATATAGCTTTCAATGCCCTTCCCGTAAATCTTGAGGAATCGGTCCGTGTGTATGTCATATCCGGTAAAACCAACTTTGATATTCTGCAGGTTGAACAACGAGCGGAAGGTTTCTTGAAAACTATCCATGAAGTTCTCACTGCCACGTTTGTTGCTACCGATAAGGGTTGATTTTATCTCCGAAATGGAATGCTCTGCTGTCACATCGAACATATTGCACACCACAAAACCTTTTGAAATAAAACTATTTGGTGGAATCTTCTCCTTCCAAAGTTCGATATCTTCAAAATTCTCTAACAGCTCGTCCACATCTTCTTGGGTCAACTCCTTGGATTTTTCTGTAGGATGAATCTCCATGAAATCAACATTGTACAGAATACGATAGTGCCGCATGATTCCATTGGCATCTGGAATGTCATAAAAGAATGGCCGTTTAAAATCTATACTAAAACCATAGTGAAAAGAGAGCACCACGGTACATTTCATGATGTAATTGATATCCATCGGAAGATTTCGAATGGAAAGTTCGTAATCTTCACCTGCATCTTTCAAGATATTCTGGAAACGCTCAGAAGAATTGAAAACCAAATTGTCAAACGGCACAGAAGCCGTTTTGATTTCGTTCTTGGTCAAAACGGATGAGAACGTATCTGCCAAAATAATGCGAATTACATCCTTATGTTTCTCCAAAAGGCTAATATCCGCGAAACCTTCCCTTAGTTCAGGATGGGGTTTTTGAGCGTCCAAAACATACTTCGCACGCTGAGCCAAGTTAGGGTCATCACCGTTTAGCTGCTCGTCATAGTGTTCCAATAGCTTATTGAAACTTACCAGCTGCACCATGGGACTTTCGAGGTTGGTGTCCTGTTTCATATCAGTTTTAGTCGTAGAAGTAGCGGTAAAGTTACAAAAAGCAGGGTTTATCACGTGTTAACAGAATCTTTATGGATTTGAAGGCATTTTTTGGATATTTAGTGAAATTTATTTCATGTCTTCCTTCAAACGCCTAGACCGAGCCTATGCTAACGCCAAAACCATAGCGTTTGATGACACTTCCAAGTTTATTATTTTCAGCGATTGCCATCGGGGAGACAACAGCTTTGCGGATGATTTTGCGAACAATCGGAACATTTATTTCCATGCTTTAAACCATTACTACCGCAACGGTTTCCATTATTGTGAGCTAGGCGATGGGGACGAACTATGGGAAAATTTGGGCTTTTCGTCCATTTTCGAAGCCCACAAAAATGTGTTTCAGCTTTTGCGGCAATACCATTTGGAAAAACGCCTTCACATGGTTTGGGGCAACCACGATATGGTGTATCGAGATCAGAACTACGTGAACAAACATCTGTCCAAGTATTTTGAACCCATCGATGGGGTGGACAAAGCCTTGTTTGAAGGAATTACCTATCACGAAGCACTTGTTTTAAAACATAAGGAAACCAGGCAGGAAGTTTTTTGTGCCCATGGACACCAAGCTGACTGGTGGAACTATGTCTGCTGGCGCATCGGCCGTTTTCTGGTCAGAATTCTTTGGAAGCCTTTGCAAATTGTAGGTATAGCGGACCCCACAAGCCCTGCCAAAAATTATAAGGAGCTGATTCGTATTGAAAAACGCATTAAACGCTGGATTCTCACAAAAGACCTGTTGTTGACCATCGCTGGGCACACGCACAGACCACGTTTTCCAGAACCAGGTCAAATTCCTTTTTTCAACGATGGTAGTTGTGTGCATCCACGGAGCATTACCGGCATCGAAATTGAAAACGGAATGATTTCCTTGATCAAATGGCAGATTTCGACCAAGAACGATGGCACTTTGCAAATTGTTCGCGTGCTTTTGGAAGGTCCTGAAAAACTTTTGGATTATCAGGAAAGCTAATGGAGGAGCAGGTTCAATATATTCTCAGTCAAATTCCTTTACGGCATGACTGGGCTTCTTATCTCACTTTTCTTGGGGTCTTTCAGGGTTTCTTTTTGAGTGGCATTCTCTTTTTGCGGTCAAAAAGCAATAGTGCATTCTACTTTCTGGCTTGGACTTTTTTGGTCCAGAGTTTGATATTTCTGGATAACTTCTCCTGCTATACGGGTTTGATGAAGTATGCCATTCATTTCAACGATTCCAGTGAACCATTGGTGTTGTTGATTGGACCCCTGTTTTATTTTTTCGTGTATCAATTGCTGCGACGAAAATCGATTCCTGTAAAGCAAAAAGCAATACATTTTCTAGTTCCATTGCTATATGCTCTCTCCCAGATACCTTTTTACCTGGCTCCTTTATCCGTAAAGACCAATGCCTATTTAGGTGCCTATTTCAGAAATATGGAAAGAGCTACCGTTCCGGAATCCATGGATTACACCTATCACATCTTCAAAGATAGATTTCATCTTATGGTACTATTTAGCTTCTTGACGTATACGATTTTCTGCGGGATTTTGGTTTGGAAAGAACGCAAACGCATTTTGGCCTACCCTGCGAATAAAAAGAAGGCCAAGTATCAGTTTACCCGAAACTCAGTCATTATTTTGTTGATGCTTTTTGTTTTGGTCTTCACGGTTTTCTATCGCTTTGAGGATGATGGAGGGGATCATTATATCTCGCTTTTCAACACTTTGATTACTTTTTCCGCGACAGCTTTGATATTGATTGAATCACGGTTTTTTGAAAAATCGTGGGTTGCGGACAAGTATGAAACCTTAAAAGGAGAAAATCTATCATTTGCCCGTATCGAGGAAGCAGTATTGGAAAACACCTACTTTCTAAAAGAAAAAGCAAGCCTTAAGGACCTCGCGGAAACTTTGGGCACGTCGCCCAATCTACTGTCCAAAACTATCAATTTGGAAACTGGCGGACGATTCAATGACTATATCAATCAAAAAAGGGTCGAAACCCTAAAATCCAGGTTGCTGGCCTCTGAATATTCACATTTGACGATTGAGGCCATTGGAGAAACGGTTGGTTTTTCCTCAAAATCAACCCTTTACGAGGCGTTTAAAAAACACACGGGCCAATCTCCGGCTGCTTTTATCAAGCTTCAAAACCAAAACAAGTCTTTGTAATACCTCCGATATTGTAATTCCGGACGGCTTCAGCCTCCAATTTTTTGGACCTCCCTACGAAAGCCAAATACTTTGGTCGAAAATTCATTCATCATGGAAACAAAAATTCGACGTTATGATTTGGACTGGCTCAGAGTCATTGTATTTGGGCTCTTGATTTTTTACCACGTAGGGATGTTCTTCGTTCCCTGGGGTTGGCATATCAAAAACAATGTGATCTACGAATGGCTGCGCTGGCCCATGATTTTTTTGAACCAATGGCGCTTGCCCATACTTTTTGTCATCTCAGGTATGGGAACTTATTACGCATTGGGAAATCGAAATTTGGGTCGCTTTGTTGGGGAACGGTATCTCCGTTTGGTAATTCCATTGCTGGTGGGTATGTTGCTTATCGTACCTCCCCAAGTGTATTTCGAACGCTTGGCGGATGGAGATTTTACCGGATCGTACTTTGAATTCTATACTACGGTTGCCTTCACAGGCATCTATCCCGAAGGAAACTTCAGTTGGCACCACCTTTGGTTTTTGCCCTACCTGTTTTTGTTCTCTTTGATACTTGCTCCACTTTTCATTTGGTTTCGCAAACCTGGAAATCGTTTCGTGCTACGCATTAAGAAAGTCATTGCCAAACCTTTTGGACTCTACATGTTCATTGTCCCAATCTATTTGATTGAGGTTTTTATAGAACCCTTTTTTCCGGTAAATCATGCGCTGGTAGGCGATTGGTACGCTATTGCTTATTATTTGGTGCTCTTCTCTTCCGGTTTTTTGCTCATTAGTTCAGGAGATACCTTTTGGACTAGTTTGGAAAACAGTAAAGGCAAAGCATTGGGTATTGGGGCCTTTTCCTTTACGGCGCTAACCCTTATATGGTTGTTTTTTGAAGATAGTTTGGTAATTCACTTAACGGAAGCATTCTTCAAAATGACCAACCTTTGGTCTTGGATACTGGTTTTGTTTGGATATGCCGCAAAATACCTAAACCGACCAAGTACAACCATTGCCTATGCCAATCGTGCCGTGTATCCCTTTTATATTTTGCACCAGACAATTACTGTAGCGTTGGCGTATTACCTCTTGGATGTGTCTTGGGGATTGTTGCCCAAAGCGACACTTTTGGTTTTAGGTACTTTTGGCATCAGTTGGTTGATTTACCATTTTGTAATTCTACCCTTGTTCTTTTTACACCCTCTTTTTGGGTTGAAAAAAAAGAAGGCCCACTAATTGTGGGCCATTTTTCTCTAAAAGAAGTATGATACTCCAAATAACAAATTGGTCGTATTTAAGTCAAAGCTAAAACTACGGTCCTCCGAAATAGTACCAGAACTATCCTCCCTATCGAATGCGCTATATCGTAGAAGGGCAATAGAGGTTTCGAAGGCAAGATTCTTTGTGGGAAAAAATATAAGTCCAGGGCGTAGATTCATGAAGACCCCATCTTGTTCTGAAGTGGACCTATCCAACCCGGTATTAGTGCTCTCGGACCATGCTTTCGAAATACCGACCTCACCTTGGGCAAAAAAGGCTAGGTTCTTGTTGATGCCAAAATACCGTCGGACATAAGGCGCAAATGAAAGACTTTCAGACTTTGTCTCTCCATTGGAAATTGTTCCATCGGGCGCAATATTTTCGTTATCTCCTTTTTGCACAAAGTAGTCCGAAACCAGGCCAACGGTCCAGTTATCGCTGAAAGCATAGCCAATTCTGGGGGAAAAAGTAAAACTGCTCCTCTCCGTGTTTCTAACAATGTCATCAGTAAAATTGTTATCCGATGTGTTACTGAAAAAGCCAATATTACCCCCCAAGACCCACGTTCCTTTGGGGATGGTTAAGCGGTTATCGTCTTGGTCTTGTGCCATAGTGACTGCGGTAAATAGCATTAGGGTTGCCAGTAAAAATTTTCTCATTTTGATTTTGATTTAAAGGTTAAGTCATTTGCATATCAAGCATCATTCCCATCCATTCCATTAAATTCAGTTTGTGATGATTTTAACGACACCCCAGTTTGTTCATCGATTTAACGGGATTTTATTAACAAACTGGCAGGGTATTTGCTACCTTTAGAGGACTGACGTCAATACTCAGGCTATGAAAAAGTGGATTGTTTTTGGAATTATGGGTTGTTTGGGTTTTGCCACACTTTGGGCACAAGGAGATATTCCTACTACCCAACCCTTAAAAATTGGAGAACGCAACAATCTTGATATTACTACTTCCAACCAAGGTACCGTACTACGCATGCCTTCGGTAATCGACAATAATTTGATTTCCAAAGAAAAACCGGGTGTAAAAATGCTTCCAGATCAGGAATTGGTGCAAGCTGGGCATGATTTGAAAATTGACCCCAAAGTGGGAGAGAAGGAAAAGAAGGGTTCCAAAGAGCATTTTGGAGACCAATATTTAGGAGATGTAAAAACCAACGCAAAGTTTGTTGGTATTGTGTGTCGCGATCATGAATACGTAGATGGGGATCGCGTGAAGATTTCCTTAAATGGTGTAGTGGTTGAACCCAACATTTTGCTCACAGGCGGTTTCAAAGGGATTAATATTGACCTTATCAAAGGATTCAACCGTTTGGATTTCGAAGCACTCAACCAGGGCACCTCAGGGCCAAATACGGCACAAGTCGTGGTCACCGATGATAAAGGTGAAGTCATTCACAACAACCGTTGGAACTTGTCAACCGGCTCGGTGGCGAGCTTGATAGTGGTTAAGGATGGCGATGAAGAAGCGTCGGAATAAGTCTTACTTTCCGGGTTGGTACATTTTTTTCGCCCTTTGCAGCACATCTTCCTTATAATAAGCAGCATCTTTCCATTTTTGGCTAGCATACAATTTGGTTTGGTCATCAAAATGTGGTGATTTAGGGTTCCCGCTTTGTCCTCCAGCAAGTATGGTTTTTGCTTTCACTCTTTTGCCGAATTCGACTACTGCGGCAAAACTATTGCCTCGGGTCCCGTAGATTTTTTTGGTGTTATTGTCGTAACGCGCTCCGTAAGCGGCTAAAGCACCCCAACTTCCGCTGGCGAACCCAATCGGAACGCTGGGCTTATTATCATCAAAAGCTTGACGAATATCACCATTCAAGCGTTGGTAACGGTTCAATTCACCCCAAGGCATTCGCCAAGTGCCAAATTTCTCTTCCAGTTCAAGAACTACAAGGGCAAAGAGATTTACGATTTCCTCATCCGAAGCGTATTTTTCAAAATGAGTGAAAGCTTCCATCAAACTTGGTCGCTTTTCTAAATTCAACGACCGAATATGCAACCAACATTGTGTTCCAAAATAATGGGCTATGGTCATGGATACGGAGGATTCAGAAGTTTTATAATCCCAATTCTCCAGTACCGAAATAGCTCCTGCCAGCTTTTCATTTGGTTCATTTTTATAGGCTTCCAACAATTTGGGCAACAATACTTCGAAAGCAGGCAAATAGGGGTCATGTCCCAAGGCAATCAAGCCATCCAAAGTGAAATCTTTTTTATCCTTCAATAAATTGATGGCATGTACGCCCCTAAAGTTCTCTTGGTCCCAAGACATGTATTTGGGATATGCCCCTCTTTTGGGACTGAATTCCAAAGCCGCGGTGTAAGGAGTAGAATTGCAGTTCTGAATCCAGCCGTTCCCAGGATTCAGAATCAAAATGTTTTCGTCTACGGTATGCAACCCTTTCCAGTCTGTTTCAGGGTTACTTCCATCTACGGATTGCGTAAAATCAAAAATAGTGTCACGAACCGGAATAAAATTCCCATGGAAATACGCAATGTTACCTTCCGCATCCGCGTAAACGGTATTGTTGGATGAGTTGGTTCGAATATCCATCATTTTCCGAAAGCCTTTGTATCCCGATTGCTTGGTTCGAATATAAGATTGCTCCAAAGCCTTCATGGGCTCCCACATCATGGCGGTCGCTACCCAATTGTCCCCCTCTTGATAGGTAACCGGTCCATGATGGGTGTGGTAGGTAGGAAATGATTTTTCTACTAGAGCATCACCACTTTTGAACATAAGTCTTACCGTATCCGATTTTACTTTTCGAAGTTCATCTCCATATTGGTAATACAAACCATCTTCTTTTTCAATAATGGTCTCCCGATATTCATCCAAAATATCGGTATAGGTGGAAGTATGCATCCAACCTGTCTTCTCATTAAATCCTTGATATACGAAAAACTGGCCCCAGGTTACCGCACCATATGCATTCAAGCCTTCTTCACTTACAACGTGAACCTCTCCCCTAAAGTAAAACGAGGTATGAGGATTGATAAGCAATAAGGTGTTTCCAGATTGGGTCAATTTTCCTGAAATCGCAATCCCATTCGAGCCTTGGGGTTCTGGAACTTTAGTGTCTTCTGGTTCCGAAACTAGAATACTGCTGTTGTAAAAAGACTTTATCCTTCCCGTTGAAACACGTTCAATATCCCCACCTATACTCCCTTCGCTGAAGTAAAACGGCATCCAAGGCTCAAATCGCGTGAGCAGTTTGGGTTTTACCTCAGGATGGGTGTGTAAATAATAATTGATGCCATCCGCAAAAGCGTCACAAAGCGCCTTTAACCAATGAGGGCTACTATCATACTCAGCTATCGCCTCTGCTTTGGTCATGAAAAGTCTGGCGCGAAGGTCACTGTACAAGGCCTGTTCTCCTTCTACCTCAGCTAAACGACCAATAGCCCAAATGTAGTTCCGCTCGACTCGGTTGAAATCGTCTTCGCATTGGGCATACAACAAACCAAAAACAGCATCGGCATCCGTTTTTCCATAGATGTGTGGCACCCCAAAGTCATCCCGAATGATGGTGATGTTTTCCGCTTGGGCTTCCCAACGTGCTACCTCTTTACTTTGACCTATGGCCAAAATACACCATCCGAATACTAAAACGAAAATCCTTGAACGCATGACGAACCCATTTGAATAAGGTTTGAAGATAACAAGAAAAAAATGGAAGATTGAAGGTAATGACAGGGTTTTACAACCCTAAAATTTGGGCTAACTTGCAGTGCTTTTTACATTGAAATATGTCGAAAAACAAAGTAAGTATTCTCAAAGCATTCAAAACCATTATTTGGCCAAGGCGCAGACTGGTGATGATAGGGCTTTTATTGATTGCATTTAGCAAGGCAGCCAGCTTTGTGGCACCCATAGCCTCTAAATATCTTATCGATGATGTTATCGTCAAAAAGGACTTTACCATGCTAAAGTATTTGGTGTTGGGCGTCATGTTGGCGATTTCGGTACAGGCTATTACCTCCTTTTTACTCACGCGGATTGTTAGCGTACAAGCCCAATTTTTAATATCTGAACTCAGGGCGCAGGTTCAAAAAAAGGTCTTGGCACTTCCCATCAGCTTTTTTGATAATACCAAAGCGGGTGCATTGGTATCCCGAATCATGTCTGATGTTGAGGGCGTACGAAATCTTATAGGCACGGGATTGGTTCAATTAGTAGGAGGAACCATTACGGCAATCGTTTCGCTAATCCTCCTTTTGGATATAAGTGTCCCCATGACGCTGATTACCTTCATTCCCCTCATCATCTTTGCAGGAATTGCTTTGAAAGCTTTTCAAATTATTCGACCAATCTTTCGAGACAGAGGCAAAATAAACGCAGAAGTCAAAGGAAGGTTGACGGAAACCCTAGGGGGCATTCGTGTTATAAAAGGATTCAACGCGGAAAAACAGGAAGAAGGTGTTTTTGAAATTGGCGTTGACCGTTTGTACCAGAACGTAAAGAAGAGCCTTACCACTACCGCATTCATGTCCAGTTCATCAACATTTTTGTTGGGAGTTGCCACAACCAGCGTTATGGGGTTTGGTGGGTATCAAATTATTGAAGGGACTTTGACCATTGGTGAATTCGTTCAGTTCACCATTTTATTGGGACTCATGATCGCCCCCATCGTACAAATGAGTAATATTGGAAGCCAACTTACTGAAGCGCTGGCGGGCCTAGACCGTACAGAGGAACTCATGAATGAAACCACCGAGGCCGAAGCCACGGATCGTACTATAGTACTAAATGGGATTCAAGGTGACATCACCTTCAACAATGTTTCATTTGCTTACAAGGAGGACGAGCAAGTGTTGCACGACATCAATTTCCATGCAAAAAAAGGCGAAGTAATCGCGCTTGTGGGAAGTTCAGGTTCTGGAAAGTCCACTATTGCAGGGTTGGCCGCGAGTTTTTTGGTGCCAGAATCGGGTCAGGTGACCATCGATGGTGTAGATATGTCCAAAGTGGACCTCAACAGTTTCCGACAACACTTGGGTGTGGTTTTACAAGACGATTTCCTGTTTGAGGGGACCATTCGGGAGAATATCCTCTTTCCTAAACCAGACGCTACGGAAGCAGAACTCAAAAACGCGGTAAGAGCGGCCTATGTAAATGAATTTACCGACCGTTTTGAAGAGGGATTGGATACCCTAATCGGGGAGCGGGGCGTAAAACTTTCAGGAGGGCAACGTCAGCGTATTGCCATTGCGCGAGCTGTTTTGGCCGACCCCAAGATTTTGATTTTGGATGAGGCTACCTCAAGCTTGGACACGGAATCGGAGGCGTTGATTCAAAAAAGTTTGGTGGAACTTACCAAGGGGAGAACCACCTTTGTTATCGCGCACAGATTGAGCACTATTCGCAAAGCGGACTGTATTTTGGTTATTGAAAACGGTAGAATCGTAGAAAAAGGAACCCATGACGAGCTCATTAATGCCGAAGGACGGTACTACAACCTATTTACCTATCAGGCGAGAATTTAAAGTTCTTCTGGGGCCAATTCCACCTCCAAGCCCTCGAGTTCAGGGGTAATATGGATTTGACAGCCTAGTCTGGAGTTATTTTCGACGTTGAAGGCTTCTGCAAGCATCGCTTCTTCATCATCCGATTTTTCCGGCAAGTCATGTTCGGACTGCACATAGCATTGGCACGATGCGCACATGGCCATTCCCCCGCAAATTCCGATAGTACCCTCTGGGGCCAGCTCATAAGACCGAACAACTTCCATGAGATTCATGTTCATATCCGTTGGTGCATCAACTTCATGCAGCACACCTTCTCTGTCTTTGATTTTGATTTTTACATCGGACATGTCCTACTTGCTAAAATTTGGACGTTACAGTTAAATAATGTGAGAAGGACAACAGCGGGCATGCTGTTATCCATTTGGAGCATTTTGAATTTGGAATAAACCCCTAGCTTACGTTGATAACCTCCTCGATTTGGGGAACATACTTTTTTATCGTCATTTCTACTCCGCTTTTCAAGGTCATTTGGTTGACACTACAGCCAATGCAATTGCCCTCTAATTTAACCTTTACGGAGTTACCGTTGTCAATGGAAATCAACGATATATCTCCACCATCACTTTGCAGAAAGGGACGTATCTCTTCCAAAGCCTTTTCAACGTTGTTTCGAATTTCCTCTGATGTCATTTTACTTCTTGTTTACAGCGGCACATCCGGCCATTGTGGTAATTTTAATTGCTTCAGTGGGAGGTAGATCAGTGTTTCGTCTCACCAATTCCTGCACCACGTTTTTGGTTATGGTTTCAAAAGCAGTCTGAATGGAAGTAGCCGTTTGCAAGGCGGCAGGTCTTCCTACATCTCCTGCTTCACGAATGCTTTGGACTAAGGGTATTTCCCCTAGAAATGGTACGGTAAGGTCCTCTGCAAGGTTTTTCGCACCATCTTGCCCAAAGATATAATATTTGTTGTTAGGCAATTCCTCTGGTGTAAAATGTGCCATATTTTCAATAATTCCCAAAACGGGAACCTGAATTGCTTCCTGTTGGAACATGGCCACCCCTTTACGGGCATCGGCCAAGGCTATTTCTTGAGGGGTACTTACGACCACGGCTCCGGTTACCGGAAGCGATTGCATGATACTCAGGTGGATATCACCCGTTCCTGGTGGTAAATCCAAAATCAAAAAATCCAACTCCCCCCAGTGCGCATCAAATATCATCTGATTCAATGCTTTGGAAGCCATGGGCCCTCTCCAGATGACCGCTTGGTTGGGTTGGGTGAAAAAGCCTATGGAAAGTAATTTCACCCCATAGTTTTCCACCGGTTTCATTTTCGCCTTGCCATCTATGTCCACAGATAATGGTCTTTCCGTCGCGACATCAAACATGATAGGCATGGAAGGACCGTAAATATCCGTATCCAACAAACCCACCTTAAAGCCCATTTGAGCAAGGGTCACTGCTAGGTTAGCGGTTACTGTAGACTTTCCCACGCCTCCTTTTCCTGAAGCGACCGCAATGATATTTTGGATTCCTGGAATAGGCTTGCCCTTGATGGTGTTTACCTCTGGTTTGGCCGGGGCCTCAACCTTAAGGTTTACCTTAATCTTGGCTTTGGCATACACCTCTTGATGAATGATTTTCAAAATCTCGACCTCGGTCTTTTTCCGGGCCTGCAGACTTGGGTTTTTGATGGTCAAATCCACCTCAACTTCATCTCCAAACACTTGAACATTGGTCACTGCCCCACTCTCTACCATATTTTGGCCTTCTCCGGGAACTGTTATCTTTTCCAATGCTTTTAAAACATCGCTTTTGCTCAGCTTCATGAATTTCTTTTTGTTGCTGTCGTCTTTACTTAAAAAGTCTTACAAAGATACGGCAAGTACCACAGAATAAAGGCCTTGGCGATTGAAAAAGAAGATACCTTAATCAGCTTGGATTATGGTATAAGAGGTTGCCATGCTTAGTCCATCAAGGGAAGTTCCTTTGAAGGGTCCCAAAAATGTTCTTGAAAGTTGACAATTTGATTGTCCTTCACTTCAATACCCTCATTTTCCAGCAATTGTTGCATGAGATTGGTTCCGTCAAAATGATGCTTTCCGGTAAGGACCCCAACGCGATTGACCACACGGTGTGCAGGGACATCTTTCCCCTCGGAATTGTTCATGGCCCACCCTACCATGCGAGCACTCCGAGCCGCGCCCAGGTATTTGGCAATCGCCCCATAGCTGGTCACCCGACCGTATGGAATTTGTTGGGCCACTTGGTACACTTTGTCAAAAAAATTCTCTTCTGCCATCAGCGATATAAAATTCTGATTAAGGTAATAATGACCAACAAGACCATCAAGGCGCCCAAAATATAATTGGAGTTTTTGGAGAACCGATTTGATTTGGTTTCCAATTTGTTGAAGTAAAAGGTATAGAGATAAAGCACGGAAAACGTCCCCATTCCAGCGGCAAAAACAAAGGTGACGATATCCGCGGTTTCAAACTTAATCCATCCTGCTTCATTCCACATAGCATTGAGTCCACTGTAATATGGAACGGTCAAAAGGTTCAAGGCCGCCAAGAGCATGCCCCTGAAAAAACTATTCTTTTTGCTGACGCGTACTTCTGCTTTTGGGGTTGCATTTTTACGCTTGGCCACCACAAAAAAGTAAACCGCAAAAAAGCCAAAAACCCCCAAAGCAATTTTCAGCAAAATATCAATAACCTCAGGATTATTGTACAAGAATTTGGAAATCCAAACAGCTACATAGGCTTGCAACATAATCATAGTGGATACCCCCAAACTAAATACCACTCCATTCAGTTTGCCCTTTTCCACACTGGTTTTTGCCGCGTTCATATTCAGCAATCCAGGGGGTACCGTGGCCATAAAGGCCGCAGAAAACGTGGCAAAAAATAGGATAAGTATGTGAGTCATTGGTCAGTGCAATCTAAATTGCACGTAGGTTATTGGTTTTCCTTTCTCAAGGTAACCTTTTTCGTAAAAAGTTTGAATGTCCAATACTTCCTTTGGACTGCCTTCATTTCGATATACATCATGGTTGGCATAAACAATATCATGCCCTAGCCCGTGGAGCAATCCCAAAGTGTACCCATGCATGAATTCACTATCGGTTTTGAGGTGAACCAAACCGTTCGGAACGAGTATCTGCTTGTATTTTTCAAGAAATTCATGGTTTGTAAGTCGGTGTTTGGTGCGTTTGTACTTGATTTGCGGGTCAGGAAAGGTTATCCAGATTTCGTGTACTTCATTTTGGGCAAAAAGTTGGTCAACCAGTTCGATTTGGGTTCGTAAAAAAGCTACTTGTGACAGATTCATTTCCAAAGCCGACTTCGCTCCTCTCCAAAAACGAGCCCCTTTAATATCGATTCCGATATAGTTTTTCTCAGGAAACTTTTGGGCCAAACCCACGGTATATTCACCCTTGCCACAACCTAACTCCAGCACTATGGGATGGTCATTCCCGAAATACGCACTCCAACGGCCCTTCCACTCAAATCCCTCCAGAATTTCTTCCCGCGTGGGTTGGATAACATTGGAAAAACCTTCGTTCTCTTTGAAGCGTTTTAGTTTGTTTTTACTGCCCATAGTTGTAATCGGCCGTTGAAAATTTAATCTTTTGGCAAAACTAAGGAAATACAAAAGCAATCTTTAGCGTGTTTCTTGCAAGAATGCAAGATTCCAAAAGAATTCTGGTAGCTCCCTTGAATTGGGGATTGGGACATGCCACACGCTGCATCCCTATTATTCAAGCTTTGTTGGAACGAGGCCACCAGCCTTTTTTGGCTTCCGATGGAGTGGCACTCTCACTCTTAAAAAAAGAGTTTCCCAACCTTCCCACTTTTGAACTGTCGTCCTATAAAATTAAATATGCTGAAAAAGGGCGCAACTTCAAGGTGAAGATGATTTGGGATTCCCCGAAGGTGATTAAAGCCATGCGCGCCGAAAAGAAGGAAATCAAAAAACTGATTAAAAAACATCTATTGGATGGCATTATCTCAGACAACCGTTTGGGCGTTTATTCCAAAAAACTACCCTCTGTTTTCATCACTCATCAATTGAACGTGCTCTCTGGAAATACCACTTGGATGAGCTCAAAGGCGCATCAAAAAATCATTAAAAAGTTTGATGCTTGCTGGGTACCCGATGTGGAAGGCAAACCCAACCTTACCGGAAAGTTGGGTCACTTGAAAAAGACCAAGTTGCATATTGCCTATTTGGGTCCACTAAGTAGATTTAACAAAAGGAACTTGCCCTTGAAATACGATTTGATGGTACTACTTTCCGGACCTGAGCCGCAACGGACGTTTTTGGAGGAAAAATTACTGGAAGAACTGAAGCAATTTGATGGAAAGGTCCTTTTCGTAAAGGGGAAAATTGAAGCAGAACAGACTTGTTCAGAAATTCCATTGCCCAAGGGACAAATTACCGTCTACAACTTTATGCAATCCCAAACTTTGGAAAAAGCCCTAAATAGCAGCGCACAGGTACTTTGCCGGTCGGGGTATACCACCGTAATGGATTTGGCGAAATTGGAAAAGAAAGCCTTTTTCATTCCAACCCCAGGACAATATGAACAAGAATATTTGGCCAAACGCCTTCAGAAACAAGAATTGGTGCCTTTTTGCACTCAGGAGGATTTTACCTTATCTGAATTGCAACGTACCTCCTCATTCAAGGGCTTGAAAGAGTTTGAAACGCAAACAGATTATGATGCGTTGTTTGCCGTTTTTTCCAAGGTAAAAGAAAACTCAGAACCCACTTCCGCCTCACTTTCTACATAGATTTTCTCATCGTGGGCCTCTATAATATGCTTCACAATGGAAAGCCCCAAACCAGAGCCGCCTTCCTTGCGACTTCCACTTTGGTCCACCCTATAAAAGCGTTCAAAAAGACGTGGAATATGTTTTTTGGGAATCCCTTCTCCGTTATCTGTAACGCGGATTATCACCTTGTTTTTGATAAGGTTTTCGACACTTACCTCAGTAGTCCCTTTGGGGTATCCATATTTGATAGAATTCACCAATAGGTTACTGACCACCTGCTGTATCTTTTCCCTATCGGCATTTACCCAAATTGGGGTATTATACTCCATATCAAAGGTCAAGGAAATCTCCTTTTCTGCGGCTTTCATTTCCAGAAGGTCAAAAACGTTTTGAACGAGCTCGATGATATCAAAGATTTCCCGTTCCAATTTTAGCCCTCCCACTTCCAATTTGGTAATCAAGTCCAAATCACGAACTATATAGATTAATCGCTCGACCCCTTTATTCGCGCGGGCCAAATACTTCTCGCGAACTTTTTTGTCGTTTATGGCACCATCTAATAAGGTGAGAATGTATCCTTGGACAGTGAATAAGGGAGTTTTCAGTTCATGGGATACATTACCCAAAAAATCCTTTCGGTATTCCTCTCGAATCTTGAGGGTATCAATTTCAATCTTTTTGTCCTCTGCAAATTTTTCAATCTCCTGCGTCAAGGTTTTCATATCCGTAGTTACGGGTTTCGAAGAAAACGTGGAAGACTCCAGCAATGAAACATCATCATAAATCTTTTTGATTCGGCGGTAAATAAACCGTTCTACCCGGGTTTGGATAATCAAGAAGGATATCACAAAACAAATGGGAGCATAAAGCAAGAGGAATGGCCAGTTATACTGTTCCATGACCGCCATGGAAATCACCAACAAGCCACTTAAAGCAATGGTAATCAACAAAGAAGAACGTAAGGCAAACTTGTATGACTTCCGGGTTTGTATCGCCATTAAAGGACAAACTTATAGCCCACCCCTTTTACGGTTTTGAAATGATGGTCGCCAATTTTTTCACGTAGTTTTCGAATGTGGACGTCGATGGTTCTACCGCCTACGACCACTTCGTTACCCCAAACTTTGTCTAGAATCACTTCTCTTTTGAAGACTTTACTAGGTTTTGAGGTCAATAAGGAAAGTAGTTCGAATTCTTTTCTCGGTAAAATGATTTCCTTGCCATCGTTGACAATTTTATATTCCTCGCGGTTGATAACGATGTTCCCAACCTTGACAATATCCTCAACTTCTACGCTATCTTCTTTAAGACGTCGCAACAAGGCTTTCACCTTGCTCACCAAAACCTTGGGTTTGATGGGTTTTGTAATGTAGTCATCCGCGCCGGCATCAAATCCCGCCACTTGGGAATAATCCTCGCCTCTAGCGGTCAAAAAAGTAATTATGGTATTCTCCAGTCCGGGCGTATTTCTTAAGATTTCGCAGGCCTCAATGCCATCCATCTCGGGCATCATTACATCTAAAATAATAAGGTGCGGATGCTTTTTTTTGGCTTTGGCCACCCCTTCAGCACCATTCTTGGCCGTAAAGACTTCGTATCCTTCACTAGTGAGATTATAACTCACGATTTCCAAGATATCTGGCTCATCATCCACTAACAGAATTCTGATGTCTTTCGTTTTCATAGGATGGCTGATTTAGCATTAATCTTCCAAATGTAAATATAATACGATAACCCGATAAGCGCTTAACATTGATTTAATGTGATAACCTTATTGTAACACTTTTCAAATAAACACTTAACAAGTCAATAACACAGCTTTTACAACACCAAACGTTCTTTGCGCAGAATTCTAATCCAACGAAGACTACTAATGAAAAATTATCTGATACTCTTCTTTACCCTCTTCTCTTTGGTTAGCTACGCGCAGGAAACTGGGGGCATTGTAGGTAAATTGACTGATAAGGAACTAAATAATGATCCGCTTGCTTTTGCCAATGTTTTGATTAAAGGCACCACAACCGGAACCACATCAGATTTTGACGGACTTTTTGAAATCGATAACCTAGACCCCGGTACTTATACATTGGTTATCACCTTTTTGGGTTATGAAACCCTAGAAATTCCAAACGTGGTGGTCGAAGCTGGTAAAGTTACCCAGGTTAATGCGGGTCTTGGAGCAACAAGTTTTGGATTGGACGAAGTAGTGGTAACCACAACAGCGAGGAAGGATTCTGAAGTAGCGCTTTTATTAGCTCAGAAAAATGCTTTGGTCTTACAAGAAGCAATCAGTGCAGAAGCGCTTACCTTAAAAGGTATTGATGATGCGGCGGCGGCAGTAGCCCAAATCTCTGGTATTTCCAAACAACAGGGTTCTAGTAATGTTTACGTTCGAGGTCTGGGAGACCGTTATCAGAATACCACTATGAATGGCTTGTCATTGCCTTCCAATGATGTAAACAAAAAGAACATAAATCTCGATTTGTTCTCTTCCAGTATTATTGAGAACATTTCGGTAAGCAAAGCATACAACTCTACATTTTTTGGAGACTTTTCTGCGGGAAACGTAAATGTGGATTCAAAGGAATATACTGGCGACGGTTATTTTGAAGTTGCCCTTGGAACCGGTGTCAATTCGAATGCAGCTGGTGAAGACTTCGTACGCAGTGAGGGGCCTAGTAATTTCGGGTTCTATAACCGTTACGACAACGATCCGTTTGCCATAGTACTTTCTCATGGTGTAGACCCACAGGAAGCTTGGAATCCTATTAATTTGTCCTTGGCTGTTGAAGGTGGATACTCGTTCAATTTTAACAATGATAAGTCCAGATTAAGCTTTTTTGGAGCAGCAAGCTTTGACAATGGATACGAAATATGGGAAGGTCCGGCTCGGGATTTTACCAATGTATTGAAAGTGGACTTTCCGAATGTTAGGGAGTTTGCCTATAAAACCAACACCACGGCTTTAGGAAATATCGTTTATCGCATCAACAGTGAGAACAAAGTGAAGTTCAGTTCACTTTTTATCAATAGTTCAACAGATGCTGTTGGGTTTTATGGCGTAAATGGTCAAGGTACGAATAGGGATGCCATCATAACCACAGATGAAGGATTCTTCGTGCAGAACGTTCAGTTCAATCAAGATATGATTTTCGTAAATCAGTTGACCGGACAACATTTATTCGATGAAAAGTGGGAGCTTAATTATGGTATTGGTTTTAACAAAGTGTTTTCAGATGAACCGGACCGTAAAAGAATCTCTTTGGAGAACTATCAGTTTTCACTGGATAGCGATGCAGCTACCAACCCTGTGTTTTACACAAACATTCCTTTTGACAACCAACGGTTCTTTCAAAGCATAGAAGATGATGAACTCAACAGTTTTATCAATCTTTCTCACACACTTTCTGAAAAGGTTAAACTTAACTTCGGCTATAACGGAAGAAGAAAAGAAAGAAGGTTCAACAGTATCCGTTATGGATATGAAATTCAAGACAGGGATGCTACACCCATCACGGATGTAAATAACTTCAATTCCATTTTTGATGTGAACAACATCAACATTCCTGCGGGTGAAGGGCTTTGGGATTTGCTTGTTCTTAATCCTATAAATAATGATATCGGTAATCGTAACCGTCCTGGCCTTCCTGAAAATACTTATAAAGGGAATTTAAATGTTCATGGAGTCTATGCTTCTGCAGAAATACAAGCAGGTAAAAAATGGTCTTTCGTACCTGGAATGCGGGTAGAGACTTTTGACCAAGATATTGTGTACGATGTAATCAACATCAGACCCGATGATCCTGGGGCAAGAAGTGTTTATGAAAATATTTTCCTGCCAAGTCTTAATGTGCGCTATGCGGCCAATGAAGATTCGAACCTGAGATTCGCCTTCAGTAAAACTGCTTCATTCCCTGAATTTAAAGAGGTAGCCCCCTTTGTATATGAAGCGGTGACCATACGATATGGTGGTAACCCCGATTTGTTGGGTGGACTGGATGGAACCGGTGCGACCTACTCTGACATCTTTAACTATGATATCAAATACGAATGGTTCTTGGAAAGAGGGGAAATCATTTCCATTGCCGCCTTTGCAAAAACCATCAAAGACCCCGTAAACCGTGTGGTTGCTGCCGATGCGACCGGTACACAAAGATATTTTAGAACAGGGGATCAGGCCGATATTTTTGGGGTGGAGTTGGAACTACGCAAAAATCTTCTTAGCGACCCCGATGACAACCCTGTGGTTTCTGTAGGATTGAATGCAGCCTACACCAATACCAGTCAAGATCTTCGTGATATCCCTGCTGGAGCAGAAAACACTTTTGGAACCACATTTGACAGAACTTCCGATGAATTGGAAGGTGCTTCTCCGATTATCATTAATGCTGACCTTAATTATAGTCCAGTATTTGGGAACTACAAGCCTCGCGCTACTGTAGCATTCTCCTATTTCTCAGACCGTATTTATTCGTTGGGCGCGGGAAGCTTAGGGAATATCGTGGAAAAGGCTGTGCCGACCTTAAACTTTGTTTGGCAAAACAGTTTTGGTGAGCATTTTGAAGCAAACCTTTCCGCAAAAAACATTTTAAATCCAGATATCTCCTTCGTTCGAGAAGGCACGGGAATTGGAGATATCACCATACGAGAGTATAACCTTGGGGTTAACGTTGGGCTAACCCTTAAATATAAATTTTAATTCTTTTTATTAAACTCAGACAAATGAAAAACAAGTTTTTATTTTTAGGTATAGCCGCAGCTTTATTCATTGCTTGTGAAAGCGACGATACCTCTGACATTGTTATCAACGATAATAGTGTTACTACTACAAACAATAACACTGGGGGAGACCCCGACCCTTCAGAAAATACCGTGAATCTTAGTGGTGTATTTACTGAAAACCTAACCCTAGATGGTGATATTGAGTACATCATTACAGGACCAGTTCTAATGTCTGCTGGAACAACACTTACCGTACCTGCAGGTATGACCATCAAGGCTGAGCCTGTTGGTGTAAATGCTTACATTGCTATTTTGCAAGGTGCTAGAATCATTGCTGACGGAGAACCAGATGCTCCTATCGTATTCACTTCCAACGCGACTACACCTTCTTCTGGAGACTGGGGTGGTATCGTAATGTGTGGAAGAGCACCTATCAACTCAACTGCTGATGGTTCTGATGACACTTCAACAACTGAGGTTGGAGGTCTTTCTTTTGGAGGTAATATGCCTGCTGACAACTCTGGTGTTCTAGAGTACGTAAGAGTTGAATATGCTGGTGGTGCCATCGATGGAAATGCTGAGCTTAATGGGGTTTCCATTTACGGTGTAGGTTCTGGAACAACTATTGATTTCGTGCAAGTTTTCGAAGGGTCTGATGATGGTTTCGAGTTTTTCGGAGGAACTGTTGATGCTAGTCACTTAGTTGTGGTGAATTCAGAAGATGACTCTATCGACTGGACTGAAGGATTTATCGGAAGCATTACTGATGTTTACGTACAACATGGTGATAGCCATGACAAGGCTTTCGAATGTGATGGATACAACACTGACTTCAGCAACGAAGCCGGATACTTCTCTGCGCCTACAGTAACCAACGTTACGATAGTTGGTGATGGAACCGATGATGGGGATGAAGCAATTCGTCTTAGAGCTGGAACACAAGGAACATTCACCAATGTAGTCATCAACAACTATGATGAAGGCTTTGATTTGGACGGAGATGCAGGTGACAACCCAACTGGACAAGGGGTATTGGATGACCTTTTGAATATCGTTGACGTAACTTTCAACAATGTAACTACCACACTAAAGAACGATACAGGTTTTGTTTTTGATGAAGCAGATATCATTTCAGGTGTTGGTAATGGAACAGGAACGGATGTTGCTACTTGGGGTGCTGGATGGACCGTAGGTATCAACTAAAATGTAAAAACACTATCATATTAAAAAAAGCCCCGCCAATTGGCGGGGCTTTTTCTTACCCCATAAATATTTCATTTCATCGAAAATTCCTGCTTTTTCGTTGACCTTCACTGCGTTGCATTACAGAATTATTATATTTGTGGCATAGCCCTTGCAACCAAATCTTTATGAAGCACCTTTACGCAGTATTCTTTTTATTATTTGCTTCGGTCACCTTCGCTCAAAATGACGTAGGTGCATCGGCAGAGATTGATGGGCTAAAACTCTACCCAAACCCAGTCACACAAAACAAGATTTATATAGAGACGCTATCTTCTAGTCCTAAGGAAATCGCCATTTTTGATGTATTGGGCACCCAGGTTTTACAAACCAAATTGGTGGGTCGTGAATTGAATCTTTCCCGCTTGGCCAAAGGGGTTTACATCATTCGTATCCTTGAAAACAACAAGGTAGCCACCAGAAAGCTCATCATTAAGTAGCACCGTTTTCGTCGAAACATCGATGAACAGCATACTTTTTTCCGATATACCTACATAAATCTTTGTTTCACAACAATTTATAGTCAGAACCTAGGGCTTTAGGTACTTTTATAAGGCTTATGTTCCAAATCAAGCTTTATGAAGAAAATCTACTTTGTTCTACTTATGGCTTTACCTCTATTCACCTCCGGCCAGGAATTGCCTAGTGCTGATTCCAAAGAAGTCAACGAACTCCAAGGGTTCAAAATGTATCCTAATCCCGTTTACGGTAGTGAAGTTTATATTACTACTGCTTCCAACGGAAACAAGGGCATCAAAGTATATGATGTTTTCGGAGAGATTGTGTTGACCGACCGAATCGCGACCAATACCTTAAATGTTTCTCCTTTAGTGCCAGGCGTATATGTCTTGCAAGTTACCGAGCAAGGGAGCACTATGACGCGCAAACTGGTCATCAAATAGAATTATAAGGCTTCTTGCCAAAATCCTTTTTCATTTTGGATACCTTTATCGTCCCATGACGGTACCGGATAGTCCAACCATATTCTCTATTTCCGACGCAAATACTTTTGAAGCTTGTGCATTGGCTATTTTCAACTACCAATACACGGAAAATGCAGTGTATCACGAGTATTGTTCCCTGTTAGGCGTACACCCAAAAGAAGTTTCCCAACTATCCCAAATTCCTTTTTTACCCATTTCCTTTTTCAAGGAGAAAAGTGTGATTACCGGAAAAGCAACACCTACGCATACTTTTGAAAGCAGCGGAACAACAGGCAGTAGCACCAGCAAGCATTTCGTAACCGAAATTTCCCTGTATCAAGAAAGTTTTAGAACGGCTTTTCAGCAATTCTATGGTGACCCGAAGAACCTATGCATTTTGGCCCTATTGCCTTCTTATTTGGAACGAACAGGTTCCTCGTTGGTGTACATGGTAGATGACCTGATTCAACGTTCAGAACATCCATCCAGTGGATTCTATCTGCAGGACTTGAAAGCACTCCATCAAAAAATAGTGGAATTGGAAGCGTCTCAAACGCCAACCCTACTTATCGGGGTTTCCTTCGCATTGCTGGATTTGGCAGAACAATTTCCCACCCCTCTGACACATACCATTCTGATGGAAACAGGGGGAATGAAAGGTAAACGAAAAGAAATGATTCGGGAGGAGCTGCATCAAGAATTGCGCAAAGCGTTTCAAGTACAGCGCATACATTCCGAATATGGCATGACAGAACTCTTGTCGCAGGGGTATTCCAAAGGAAACGGAATTTTTGAATCACCACCCTGGATGAAAGTCCTCATTCGGGACCCAGAGGACCCTTTATCCCTTCAAACCCAAGGAAAATCCGGCGGAGTGAATGTTATTGACCTGGCAAATTTGAATTCCTGCGCCTTCATTGCCACACAAGATTTGGGAAAAGTACATGCTGATGGAAGTTTCGAAATCATCGGCCGATTTGACCATTCCGATATTCGTGGATGCAATCTTATGGCGCTTTAACGCCTAAAACACTACTCGCAAATCATCAAGTAGTAGTTCTTTTTTCCGCGTTGTAACAGCACAAATTTTCCTTGAATCAAGTCTTTTTCAGTGATAAGATAGTCTTCTTTTACCTTCTCTTTATTCACAGAAATCGCATTCTGCTTGAGTTCTCGCCTTGCCTCTCCATTTGAGGCGAAAAAACCGGTTTTGGCGGATAAGGCAGCAATCATATCCATATGTTCTCGAAGATCTTCTTTGGCTACGGTTGCCTGGGGTACCCCTTCAAACACGTCGAGAAATGTTTTTTCATCCAAAGTCCTTAAATCTTCAGAAGTAGATTTTCCGAAAAGGATATTACTTGCTTTTTCAGCTCTTTCCAACTCTTCCTCTGAATGCACCATACGCGTCACCTCTTGCGCCAACTTTTTCTGCAATGCTCGCATATGGGGCGCTTCACGATGGTTTGCCACCAAATCAGCTACCTCTTCTTGAGAGAGAAGGGTAAAAATCTTGATGTATTTTTCGGCATCCTCATCGGAGGTATTCAACCAATATTGGTAAAATCTATAGGGAGAAGTTCTTGCGGGGTCCAACCAAATGTTCCCGCCTTCCGTTTTTCCAAATTTTGTGCCGTCCGCCTTGGTGATCAAAGGACACGTCAACGCAAAACCTTTTCCGCCGCCAATACGACGAATCAGTTCCGTACCGGTAGTAATGTTGCCCCATTGGTCACTACCGCCCATCTGTAGGGTACAATCGTGTTTTTGGAACAAGTGAAGAAAATCGTATCCCTGAACCAGTTGATAGGTAAATTCGGTAAAAGACATCCCTTCTTTCGCATCGGAAGACAACCGCTTTTTGACCGAATCTTTGGCCATCATATAGTTTACGGTAATATGCTTGCCGACATCTCGGATAAAGGACAAAAACGTAAAATCCTTCATCCAATCATAGTTGTTCACCAATTCCGCAGCATTGGGGACATCACTATCAAAATCAAGAAATCTTGCCAACTGGTTTTTTAGTGCCTCCTCATTATGTTTCAAGGTAGCTTCATCCAAAAGGTTTCGCTCCGCGGATTTCCCCGATGGGTCACCAATCATCCCTGTGGCGCCTCCAACCAGGGCAAAAGGTTTGTGTCCTGACATTTGGAAATGTCGTAACATCATCACCCCTACCAAATGCCCAATGTGAAGCGAATCGGCCGTGGGGTCAATTCCCACATAGGCACAACGCATTTGCTCTTGCAGGTGCTCTTCGGTTCCTGGCATGACATCATGAATCATCCCTCGCCACTGAAGTTCTTCTACAAAATTCTTGTCCATGGTCGTTTTTTTCAATTTCATGCAAATATAAGTCAACCGCCTTACCCAAAACACCTATGTTAACCTTGGTTTTCATATTTTAAATTTCAGGTTTCCACTCGGGTTTTACTTAGTACTTTTATAGTATGATTTTAGTCACGGGAGGCACTGGTCTTATTGGTTCACATTTGTTGTACCAACTTTGCTTGCAAGACAAACCCGTTAAAGCTACGTATCGTACCAAGGCATCGTTGGAAAAGTGCCGGCAACTGTTTGAACTTTACTCCAAGGAAGCGAGAATCCTCTTCAATAAAATACAATGGGTCAAAGCCGATATTATCGATATTGAAGCCTTACAAGTCCATTTTGATGATGTGACTGAGGTATATCACAGTGCCGCCCTTATCAGTTTTGACCCTAGGGACTTTTCTCAATTGATGAAAACCAACCAAGAAGGCACCGCGAACATGGTCAACCTTAGCGTGCTCAACAAGGTCAAAAAATTCTGCTACGTAAGCTCCATTGCCGCTCTGGGACAAGGCAAACCGAATACGCCCTTGGACGAAGAGACCGAATGGAATCCCCAACATGCAACGGTATATGGCATCTCTAAATTTGAAGCCGAGCTTGAAGTATGGCGCGGAACCCAGGAGGGATTGAACGTGGTCGTTGTTAATCCTGGTATTGTTTTGGGCCCAGGATTTTGGCATTCAGGTAGTGGTCTACTCTTTAAATTGGCAGCAAAGCAGAAGGCCGCTTTGTTGCCCTCTGGTACGGGCTTTACCTCCGTAAACGAAGTGGTGGACTCGATGATGCAACTCATGGATAGCTGTATTGTGAATGAGCGTTATATTTTGGTGAATCAAAACCTTTCGTACACAGCTTTTCTCAAAAAAGCAGCAGAGTATTTAGGAGTAGCTCCTCCTAAGAAAAGGCTATCAACCCAACTACTGGACATCCTTTGGCGCTTGGATTGGATGAACGCCAACCTGTTCGGAAAAGCGCGAAAACTCACGAAAAACATGGTCCGAGGAATGCAACATCCCACAGAATACGATGCTAAAAAGTCATTGGAAATCCCAGGTTTTGCATACCGCAGCCTAGAAGATGAAATTAAATTATGTTGTGAATTTTATCGGCAGGCCCACCCCTAAAAAAGGATAAACTTATTGCGACATTTGCTTCTTCCCTGAAGTGAGCGCGTTTTTAATACTGTCGTTGGCTTGTTTTTTGGCATCTTCCAAAGCTTTTTGCTTTTTCTTCAATCTACTTTCAATTTGTTCGTAGATGTATTCGTATTCGAGGGGTTTGGAGGCATAGTACAAATCACTCTCGGCGAATTGAAGGCTATCGATATTGTGTCGTTCATACAACAACTCCATCATCTGCTTGTTCTGTTTTTGCATCACGTTGCGGAAAGAGGTGTTGGTTGCATTCAACAGGGCAAGATCATATAAAATCGTAATCATCTTTTCCCTGGGAATCACATTTGCAGATGGTTCCACTACTTTTTCAGCGCAACCGACCAACATTAAAAAAAGCAAAAGTGTTATTCCGAGCTGTTTCATACTATCGGTTAAACGTTAATCGCATGGCTTTGCGTTCATTTGAAAATCTCCCTTTATCGTAGGCCAAATGCCCATTGATAAAAGTACGCATCACCTTGTGGTCAAAAACGGTTCCTTCAAATGGAGACCATCCGCACTTATACAACACGTTTTCGCGAGTTACGGTTTCTTTCTCATGTGAACTGACTTGCACCAAATCAGCGAAATATCCTTCGCGGATAAAGCCTCTTTTTTCCACATCAAACAGCATTGCGGGGTTATGACACATCTTTTGTACCATTTTCTCTATGCTGATTTTACCTGTTTTTACATTTTGGAGCATTCCTAAAAGGGCGTGTTGCACCAACGGCCCACCCGAAGGCGCTTTGGTGTAGGGTTGCGCTTTCTCCTCCAGTGTATGCGGTGCATGGTCAGTGGCCACTACGTCGATTCTGTCATCCAGAAGCGCATCCCATAGCATGCTTCTGTCTTGAGCCGTTTTTACGGCAGGATTCCATTTGATAAAGGTTCCTTTTTCGGCGTAATCCGCATCGGAAAACCAAAGGTGGTGTAAGCAAACCTCAGCGGTAATCTTCTTTTCGGAAAGCGGGATGTCGTTTCGGAAAAGTTCGGTTTCCTTTCCTGTGGATACATGAAAAACGTGTAACCTGGCTCCAGTTCGTTTCGCAAGCGCCACGGCCTTTGAAGAAGATAGGTAACAGGCTTCTTCGCTTCGTATGATGGGATGTAGCGCTATCGGAATGTTATCACCGTACTCCTTTTTATACCGTTCCAAGTTAGTGCGAATGGTATGTTCGTCCTCGCAATGCGTGCAAATGACCATTTCGGTATTGTTGAAAATGGCTTCCAGTACCTTTTCGTCATCCACCAACATATTTCCCGTAGAGGAACCTAAAAACAGCTTCACCCCAGAACAGGCTTTCTTGTCCAGCCGTTTGAGTTCTTCCAAATTGTCATTGGTTCCCCCGAAAGGGAAAGAGTAATTGGCCCAAGCGCTTTTGGCCGCCATTCCGAATTTTTCTTCCAACTTTGCGATTGTTGTAGTCTGCGGATTGGTGTTGGGTTGCTCCATAAAACTGGTGATGCCACCTGCCAGAGCTGCTTTGCTTTCGGTATCCAAATTACCTTTATGCGTCAAGCCCGGTTCACGAAAATGCACCTGGTCGTCAATAATACCAGGTAGCACCCAATCGCCCTCGGCATCCACTATGCGCGCTTGGTCATCCGAAATGTCGGCATCAATGCGTTCTATATGAGCACCTTCAATAAGAACATCTGCTTCTTGCTGTTCCCCTTCGTTGACAATTTTTGCGTTTTTTATCAGCAGCTTTGCCATGCTAAAAACTTTTTTTGAAAAAAATACTTCGCAATTTCATCTTGATAACCCCAAAAATCGCTTCCCTGACAATGGAGGAATTCATTTTTGATTTTCCATTGATACGATCCGTAAAAATGATGGATACCTCTTCAATATTATATCCTTTTAAATAGGCGCGATACTTCATTTCTATTTGAAAGGCGTAGCCTATAAACCGAACCCGATCCAGATGGATGTTTTGCAAAACCTCCCTTCGATAGCAAACGAATCCCGCTGTGGGGTCATGCACTTTCATACCGGTAATCAACTTCACGTAAAAAGAGGCCCCATAGGACAGCAATACGCGAAACAAGGGCCAATTGACAACGTTCACCCCTTTTTTGTATCGAGAACCTACCGCTACATCGGCTTGATTCAGGCAGGCGCGATGCAAACGCAACAGGTCCGCCGGACGATGGGAAAAGTCAGCATCCATCTCAAAAATGAATTCATAATCCCGCTCCAAAGCCCATTTGAATCCGTGGATATATGCCGTTCCCAATCCTGATTTTTCCTTTCGGACTTCCAAAAACAAGCTATCTGGAAAAGATTCTTTTAGTTTTTGAACGGCTTGTGCCGTACCATCAGGGGAGTTGTCATCCACAATCAGCACATGAAAGTTCCGCTTGAGGTCAAAAACGGTTCTGATAATGGCTTCAATGTTTTCAATTTCATTGAAAGTTGGAATTATCACCAAGCCGTCCGCCATTCGTTACTGATTAGAGCGTAAAAATAATACTTTATCCGGGTTAATCCCGTTGTCAATCTTAGGGTCCCTGACCAATATTTGTACATTTGCCTTTGAAATTACAACCGAATGACCAAGAGGTTTCCAAAACTGTTTATCGCGTTAACAGTTATCCTTTTTCTACTGAATCTCATCCAAAGCGGCCTTACCGAACTTATTTATGATGAAGCCTATTATTGGTACTATGCCAAAACCTTGGATTGGGGGTATTTTGACCACCCGCCCTTGGTCGCTTTCATGATTTATTTGGGTACCCAATTGTTCGATAATGAGCTTGGGGTCCGGTTAGTCAGTTGCGTGTTTTCTGCGGGGACCTATGTCTTTCTTTGGCTCTGTATCGACAATCCAAAAAAGAACCAATACATACTTCACTTTTTCCTATTGGTCTTTTCCATGACCTTGATGAACGCTTACGGATTTTTGACCCTCCCCGATACACCATTGCTTTTCTTTACGGCTGTTTTTTTGTGGTTGTACAAACAATATCTGAACAAGTCAAGTTGGTTAAATGCCATAGGTCTTGGATTGACCATGGCCGCCGTAATGTACAGTAAATACCATGGGGTTTTGGTCATCTTGTTTGTGGTATTTTCCAACTTGAAGCTTTTGAAAGATGTAAAGGCTTGGACAGCGGTGGGAATTGCATTGCTGTGCTACACTCCCCATTTTTATTGGTTGTTCGAAAATGATTTTGTCTCCATTCGATATCATTTATATGAGCGACCCAACCAACCGTATTCCTTTACCAAGTTCACACTGGGGTATTTGGTAAATCTCGTAGCGATTTTTGGTTTGGTTTTTTACTGGATGTACTTGGCCTTGTTCAAAACCAAGCCTACGGATACTTTTTCACGAACACTTAAGGTGATGAGTTACGGGGTACTGATTTTCTTTTTCATTTCTAGTTTTAATCGAAGGGTACAAACCCAGTGGATTATTATTGTAACCATTCCAATGGTTTTGATCGCCTACAATTATCTTTTGGAGCATGCTACCCCTAGGAAATGGGTTTTCAGGGTAAGCCTTGTTGGTTTTTTCATTTTGCTTTATGCCCGTATTTGGATGATTTATCAACCCTTGTTGCCGCTTCAGTTTGAAACCCACGGCAACCGCGAATGGGTAGCAGACCTTGCTTCAAAATCGGATGGTGCGCCGGTCGTTTTTCAAAATTCCTATCGGCGTGCACCCATGTATGAGTTTTATACCCGAAAGCCCAGTTTTACGCTAAACAACTATTTGTATCGTAAAAACCAATATTCCATCGATGGTTCTGAAAACGACTTTCGAGGGAAACGAGTACTCTACATAACCAAGTATGCAAATTTTGGGGACATCACATATCGAAGTACCGACAGCACCTTATACTACGGACGTTTTATTGAAGACTTCCATTCGTACCGAAACTTGCAGTGCATTGTCGGACCAACACCCAAAAAGGATGTTTATGAAATGCAGGTGTACAATCCCTATGATTTTGATGTGCCTTTGGAAAAACTAAAATTTACCGTAGCATTTTCCAACCGTCACAAACAGGTAAAGGATTTAAAAAAGATTGAGGATATTCGATTGGTGCAACGTGACCTGCAAAGTATTGCATCAAAAGAAACGATTGGGTATACGTTTACCTTGCCAAAATCGAAAATGGAAGAACCTTCTTATTTTAGAGTGGGCATTTCGGAGGACAATCTTCCGCCAGGACTAAACAGTATCCCTTTCAAAATCAACCCATGAACGCACTAGAACGGACCTTTATTTCTTTGGACTGGATGACCTTGACCTTGTGTTTTGTGTTGATACTCATCACCCTGGCCAAATACCTGTTCCAAAACAAATTCGTCAACTTTATTGTACTCCCGTTCAATAATAAGTACCTCATTGTTTATGGTAAAAAGAGTTCTTGGTTTGATGGCTTTCATCTTATCATGACCTTTTTTCAAATCGTAAACTTGGCCTTGTTTATATTTTTGGCTTTGGACACCTTCACAGAAATCCTTCCAGAACAACGGTTAACGCTTTTTTTCACTTTGACGGTATGTGTTTTCATCTTCCATTTGTTCAAAGTATCGCTGCAGATGGGAAAGGGCTTTGTATTCAATACCCAAAAGCTGATTAACGAGTTGATTTACACCAAACAAACCTATTTTAACCACAGTAGTATGGTGTTGTTCGGTAGCAACATTCTACTGATTTACGTGTTTGAGCATTCAAAAACCCTCATTTACGTCACTATTCTGCTTTTCATTTTGATAAATGCCATTGGATTGGCCAAACTATTGAAGAACTATCAAAAAGACTTTCTGGGACATTTATTCTATTTTATTTTGTACCTTTGCACACTCGAAATTGCGCCCCTGGTGTTGATTGGAGGCTATTTAAAAGGTTGAAAATCATATGAAAGTAAAAACAATTTTGGTTTCCCAACCAGAACCCAAAATCGAAAATTCTCCCTACTCACGATTAATTGAAAAAGAAAAAGTAAAGGTCGATTTCAGACCTTTTATCCACGTCGAGGGAGTGCAAGCCAAAAGTGTTCGGCAACAGAAAATAGACCTGAACGACTTTACGGCCATTGTCTTAACAAGTAGAAATTCCGTAGACCATTTCTTTCGTATTGCTGAAGAAATGCGTTTCAAAGTACCGGATACCATGAAATATTTCTGCCAATCGGAGGCCGTTGCCTATTATTTGCAGAAATATGTAGTGTACCGTAAAAGAAAAATTTACGTCGGACAACGTACTTTTACGGAGTTGGTTCCGCTAATCAAGAAGTACAAAGACGAAAAGTTTCTCTTGCCTTCTTCAGATAGTTTGAAAGCATCCGTACCAGAGGCATTGAACGAATTGAAGGTAAACTGGACTCGTGGAATTTTTTACAAAACGGTCATCAGTGACCTTTCGGATTTGAGGGATGTGTACTATGATATCTTAGTATTTTTTAGTCCTTCTGGTATCGAATCCCTGTTGAAGAATTTCCCTGATTTCGAACAAAACGACACTCGAATCGCAGTGTTTGGTAACAGTACGGTGAATGCCGCCACTGAAGCAGGACTTCGTATCGATATCAAAGCGCCGACTCCTGAAACGCCATCCATGACTATGGCCCTTCAAAAGTATATCACGAGCGTGAACAAATAAATTCAACTTTGGTTGAAAGAAAAAGGCCCGAACATGTTCGGGCCTTTTTTATTTAAAACGCATAGCGCTGCGGGCCTCCCCTTCGAATTTCTTCACTGGCGTAGGCCTCAAACTTCTTGAAATTCTCTCGGAACGCATTGGTCAATTTAAAGGCGGTGGTGTAATATGCTTCGTCATCATTCCATGTTGCTCTGGGACTAAGCACACTTGTTGGCACACCCGGACATTCCCGAGGCTGGGCAACCCCAAAAACAGAGTGGATGTGATAGTTGTCGTAGCTGTATAAGCCCAATTCACCACTTAAAGCCGCACTGATCATCGCCCTAGTGTATTTTAACTTCATACGGGTTCCAATGCCATAGGGCCCACCAGTCCAGCCGGTATTAATCAACCAAACATCTACCCCAGATTCCACCATCTTATTGCTGAGCATCTCTGCATATTTTGCGGGATGGAGGGGCATAAAAGGCGCTCCAAAGCAGGCAGAAAAGGAAGGTTGTGGTTCAACCACACCAGCTTCTGTACCTGCAACTTTGGCGGTGTAGCCCGAAATAAAGTGATACGCTGCCTGGGCGGGAGTTAATTTTGAAATAGGAGGCAACACCCCAAACGCATCCGCGGTAAGGAAAAAGATATTTTTTACATTCTTCCCCATGGATGGCTGTTGGATATTGTCAATATGATAAATGGGGTAACTTACTCTAGTGTTTTGGGTGATGGAAGTATCGGCGAAGTCCACATTACCACCATCATCCATGATTACGTTCTCTAGAATAGCCCCGCTTTTGATGGCGCCGTAAATTTCAGGTTCTTTCTCTTGGGACAAGTCAATCACCTTGGCATAGCATCCCCCTTCAAAATTGAATACGGTATTATTTGGGGTCCATCCGTGTTCGTCATCACCAATCAATTTTCGGCTGGGGTCCGTGGACAAGGTAGTTTTACCGGTTCCCGAAAGTCCAAAAAACAAAGCAGTATCCCCAGATTCTCCAACATTGGCGGAGCAGTGCATGGGCAATGTGTTTTTATACACCGGCAAGATGAAGTTCAAGGCGGAAAAAATTCCTTTTTTGATTTCGCCAGTATACCCTGTACCTCCAATGAGTGCAATCTTACGGGTGAAGTTCAAAATAGCGAAGTTGTGCTGTCGTGTTCCATCCTCTTGGGCATCAGCCATAAACCCCGGAGCATTGATAACGGTCCATTCCGGTTCGAAACTGTCCAAATCGACCTCTTCCGGACGCAAGAACATATTATACGCGAACATATTGGACCAAGGATATTCGTTTACCACCCTGATGTTCAGACGGTAGTCTTGATCCGCACAGGCATATGCATCCCTTACGAACAATTCCTTGTCGTTCAAATAGGTAATGACCTTATCATATAGACGGTCAAATGCTTCTGACTCAAAAGGAATATTGATATCCCCCCACCAGATTTTTTCTTCCGTGATTTCATCTTTCACGATAAATCGGTCCATGGGCGAACGTCCTGTAAACTCTCCAGTGTTGACCGCTAGAGCACCGGAAGAGGCGGTTTTGCCCATACCATTGGCTTCTGTTTTTTGGTGTAACTCATTGGAAGAAAGCTGATAATGAATCCTGTCATGCGTGATACCGTATGACGTTAACGAAATCGTTTTCGTAGCTGGATCGTAAGATGCCATATTTTCAGGTTTATTTAGGGTGTAAAAGTATAAAATTTGACTGCGACCGATACTAGAATTTCTATCAATTACGAAACCCAAAGTCGAATTTCATTCGATAAAGTGTTAGCCTTTCGGGGATTTGAAAAAGGTCCAAACCAACAATCCCCAAGCCAAAATCAACAAGGTTCCCCCAAGTGGGGTAAGCAACGCTAATTTTTTGAACTCAAATGAAAACCACGGGTCGAGAACCAAACCATATATTGATCCTGAAAAAAGTACTACACCTATGATAAGCAACCCATACAAAAACTTCTGGACCTTCTGGTTTTTGGTATCCCACAACCCTAAAAACAAAAGAAGAAAGGCATGATAGATTTGATAGCGCACTCCGGTTTCAAAGGAATCGACAGCGTCAGGCTCAGCTATCTTTTCAAGACCGTGAGCACCAAATGCACCCAGAACAATTCCAATCATCCCCAATAGTGCTCCGGAAATCAAAAATGTTCTTTTCATAACTTTTTATGGTGATAATTTTAGAAATATAACAATTTGATATCTTCGTAAGACGCAACAAAAATAAGGAAATATGACCCGTACGGTTTTGATATTTGGTGCTGGAAAGTCTACTTCATATCTGCTGGATTACATTTTGGAAAAATCCGAATCAGAGCATCTGAAGCTGGTGATTGCTGACCTACACCCGGAACATATTCCACCTCACGTAGCCAACCATCCCCAATGTGAAATTGTTCCATTGGATATCTTTGAGGATACCCCACGAAAAGCAATTATTGAAAAAAGTACAATTGTCATCTCCATGCTTCCGCCCAGACTTCATATCAAAATCGCAGAGGATTGTATCACATTCGAAAAGCACTTGGTTACTGCTTCCTATGTGAGTAAGGCCATTCAAGAATTGGATAAAGCGGCCAAGGAAAAGGGTCTAGTATTCATGAACGAAGTGGGTCTTGACCCTGGTATCGACCATATGAGTGCGTTACAAGTCATTGACCGCATTCGAGAAGAAGGCGGCAAAATGTTGCTGTTTGAATCCTTTACTGGTGGATTGGTCGCCCCGGTCAGCGACACCAATTTATGGAACTATAAATTCACTTGGAACCCTCGGAATGTAGTTGTTGCCGGTCAAGGAGGAGCTGCAAAATTCATTCAAGAAGGTACCTATAAATACATTCCTTATCAAAAACTGTTTCGAAGGACAGAATTTCTAGAAGTTGAAGGATATGGTACTTTTGAGGCCTATGCCAATCGAGACTCCTTGAAATATCGAGAAGCCTATGGTTTGCAAGATGCTTTGACCCTATATCGGGGTACCATGCGTCGTGTAGGGTTTTCAAAGGCATGGCAAATGTTCGTTATGTTGGGCATGACGGATGACAGCTACCAAATTGAAAATTCCGAAGGAATGTCGTATCGGGAGTTCACGAACCTATTCTTGCCCTACTCTCCAACCGATTCCGTAGAGCTGAAGTTGCGCCATTACCTTAAGATTGACCAAGATGATATTCGATGGGGAAAGCTGCTAGCGTTAAATCTATTTGATGCCACTAAAAAGATTCCGTTGCCCAATGCCACGCCCGCGAAAATGCTCCAATACATCCTTGAGGATAGCTGGACCCTTGCCCAAGATGAAAAGGATATGATTGTCATGTATCATAAGTTCGGTTTCGAAAAAGATGGTGTCAAACAACAAATTGATGCCAATATGGTGGTATTAGGTGAAAACAAAAGCTATACGGCCATGGCTAAAACGGTAGGATTACCTGTCGCCATCACAGCACTCCAAATCTTAAATGGCAATATTACCACTCCTGGCGTTCAAATTCCCATCCGGAAAGAGGTATACGAGCCAGTTCTAACAGAACTCGAGCACTATGGCATTCACTTTAAGGAGTTCGAAGTACCTTATTTGGGCTACAATCCTGATTCCATAGCTTTCTAACCCAAGCTATTTTGGGTATATTGGATAATCATTAGCAACAAGTTATATGAAATCCAATAACAAATCCATCAAAATAGATGGAATCGACAAGCGAATCCTAAGATATCTGATGGAAGATGCGCGTCGTCCTATTTTGGAAATCGCCCGAAATATTGGCATCTCTGGCGCCGCTATCCACCAAAGGCTTCGCAAATTGGAGGGTTCGGGATTGTTGGCTGGTTCCAAATTTATCATCAATCCCAAAGCTCTGGGCTATACCACCATGGCGTACATTGGTATATTTTTGGACAAAGCCATGGCGAACCCGCAAGCGGTTAAAGAATTGGAAAAGATTCCAGAGGTATTGGAATGCCATTACACCACAGGCAATTGGTCCATTTTGATTAAGGTACTATGTCAGGATAACGAACACTTGATGAACGTGCTCAATAAAAAAATCCAACAAATTGAAGGGGTTTCTCGCACCGAGACCTTTATTTCGTTAAACCAGCAAATCGACCGCCAAATTTCAATTTGAACCAAAAAAACGCCATCAAAAAAGATGGCGCTTCCTATTTTCTCTGTCTGGAGTTTTAATCCCTTCCGCCGAATACGGCCCAAGCCCAATACAATAAGGAAGCTAGTGCTCCTAATGCTGCAACCAGATAAGTTCTGGCCGCCCATTTCAGGGCATCTTCAGCGCCTGCGTATTCTTCTTGGCTCACCATATTTTTTTGCTTCAACCATGCCAAGGCACGATTACTGGCATCATATTCCACAGGAAGTGTCACAAAACTAAAGATCGTCGCAAACCCCATCATCACCAAACCGGCAACGGCCACATAGAATCCAATTCCGCCTAAAGCACCTGTGGCCATCAAAGCAATACCTCCAAATACGATCCAAGTGGACATTCCAGAAGTAACACTTACCACAGGAACCAATTTGGAACGCATGGTCAACCATTCATAGGCCTGGGCATGTTGTACGGCGTGCCCGACCTCGTGCGCCGCTACGGCTGCCGCCGCAGCATTACGCTGGTTGTATACGCCCTCACTTAGGTTTACGGTCTTATTTTTTGGATTATAGTGGTCGGTAAGCATGCCCGCTGTAGAAATTACCTGCACATCGCGAATTCCATGGTCATCCAACATTTTTTGAGCAATTTCTGCACCGCTCATTCCATTTCGCAATTGGACACGAGAATATTGCTTGAATTTGCTTTTGAGTCTCGTGCTCACGAGCCAGCTCACCAAAGCAATTCCCCCAATCAAAATATAATATGTCATCATGGCTTCAAAAGTTTATACATAAAGATACCAACTTAAAAGCAAAAACCCCGCCAAGGGATAACGGGGTTCTGTAAACTGACAAAATGTACCTTTATGCAAGCACAGGCTCCAAATCAAAGGTTTCAGCGATTTCTTTGTAAACCACTTCTCCTTCCACAATATTCAAGCCTTTGGCTAATGTTTTGTCTTGGTTGCATGCACTGCGCCATCCTTGATTGGCCAATTTCAAAACGTATGGCAAGGTGACATTGGTAAGTGCCATGGTAGACGTGTATGGTACCGCTCCAGGCATGTTCGCTACAGAATAATGTACCACGTCGTCAATAATATAAATAGGGTCTTCGTGCGTAGTGGGTTTGGTCGTTTCCACACAACCCCCTTGGTCTACCGCTACGTCAACGATAACGGTTCCGGGCCGCATCTCTCTGAGCATATCCCTTGTGATAAGATTAGGCGCTTTTGCGCCCTTGAGCAAGACCCCACCCACAATAAGGTCATGGTCCTGAATATGTTTTCTGATATTAAATTCGTTGGAAAATTCGGTAACCACGTGACTGGGCATGATATCATTCACATGACGCAGTCGTTTCATATTGATATCCAAAATGGTTACATGAGCGCCCAGACCTGCCGCCATTTTCGCGGCTTGAATTCCAACCGTACCGGCACCCAACACCAAAACTTTACCGGGAGCAACCCCAGGCACACCGCCCAGCAGCACGCCTCTTCCTTTGACTGGTTTTTCCAAGTATTTAGCGCCTTGCTGAATGGCCATTCTTCCTGCCACCTCGGACATTGGGGTAAGCAGTGGCAAGGTACCTTCTTCATCTTCCACAGTTTCATAGGCAATACAGACGGATTTACTATCCAACATCGCCTTGGTCAAGCTCTCACTAGATGCAAAATGAAAATAGGTAAACACGATTTGTCCTTTTTGTATCAGGTTGTATTCCTCAGCGATGGGCTCTTTTACTTTTACGATCATATCACTCATAGCGTATATCTGGCCAATCGTATCCAAAATAATTGCTCCAGCTTTTTGATAATCCTCATTGAAAAAACCACTTCCAATGCCCGCGCCGGATTGGACGTAAACTGTGTGTTTGTGTTTTACCAATTCAAAAACGCCTGCTGGTGTCATCCCAACCCGGCTTTCGTTATTCTTGATTTCCTTAGGTACCCCTACAATCATTTTTCTGGATTTTAATGTGTTATATATCAAAATTGTCAGAAAACATTCAATTGCAGAAATAAAATCGATGAAATGATAGGGGTAAAGGATAAAAATTTATCTTTTTTTAAAGTAAACCCTCTAAAAAATAGGGGTGTATGTAAAAATAATTATTTAATTCAAAAGCTACCCTCATAGAACTAAGGGGTTCTTTCATAAACAATTTTTAGTACTAAAATGAAAATCACAAGAATTGCCGTCACCGAATTTGCCATGATTATCGCCATACTTTCAATATGCCAGCCATAGTATAACCAAAGAAGGAGTCCCACCAACAATACCAAATACATGGTCAAGGAAACATCTTTCGCCGATTTGTTGCGATACGCTTTGTACACTTGGGGCACGAAAGCACTAGTGGTTAAAAAAGCGGCTAGCATGCCCACTATCTCAATGTTCTCCATAAGATTCAATTAAACCATTAGACCAAAAGTGGTCCATCTCTATAAATATCGGCAGGAATATGGCTACCCTACGATATTGACGATTTTACCTGGAACCACAATAACTTTTTTGGGCTGTCGGCCTTGTAATTGTGCTTGGGTCTTTTCATGCGCCATTACGGTGGCCTCTATTTCGTCTTTACCCATATCAAGTGGCAACTCAAGTTTAAACCGAAGCTTTCCATTAAAAGAAATAGGATATTCTTTAGTGCTCTCCACCAAATACTGCTCCTCAAATTTTGGAAAGGGGGCTTCTGCAATGGATTCGGTATGACCCAAAACCTGCCAAAGTTCTTCAGCGATATGTGGCGCATAGGGGGAAACCAAAATCAACAGCTCTTTGAGAATTGCTGGGTGCGCACATTTTTGTGCAGTCAATTCATTTACGCAAATCATAAAGGTCGATACCGAAGTATTGAACGAAAAGTTTTCAATGTCTTCTTCTACTTTTTTTATGGTTTTGTGAAGGGTTTTCAGGTTTTCAGGAGTAGGGTTCGCTTCGACTTCGCTCAGCGACCCTTGCCTACTACTCTCATTGAAAAAAGGCATGTAGAGTTTCCAAAGCTTCTTTAAGAAGGAATGTACTCCAGTGATACCAGCGGTATTCCAAGGTTTGGATTGCTCCAATGGTCCCAAGAACATTTCATACAATCGAAGGGAATCTGCTCCGTACTCGTCACAAATCGCATCGGGATTGACGACATTATATTTGGATTTGGACATTTTCTCCACCTCACGTCCCACGATGTATTTTCCATCTTCCAAGATGAACTCCGCATCCTTGTAATCGGGTTGCCAAACTTTAAAAGCATCCACGTCCAACTCGTCTGAAGCGTTTACCAAGGACACATCGGCGTGGATAGGAATAACGTTTTTGCCTGCAATCAATCCTTTGGAAAACACTTTGTTCGAGTCCATCTCCTTATAAACAAATGCGCTGGTTCCCGTAATCATCCCTTGGTTGATAAGCTTCTTGGCGAATTCGGATGTTGGTGCAATCCCCATATCAAACAAAAACTTCTGCCAAAAACGAGAATATAGTAAGTGTCCTGTAGCGTGTTCACTCCCTCCGATGTACAAATCCACATCTTTCCAATACCCAATGGCGTCTTCCGAATAAATAGCTTGGGTATTTGCAGGGTCCATATAACGATTGAAGTATTGCGAACTTCCTGCCCAACCCGGCATGGTGTTCAGCTCCAATGGATAAACCCCTTCATAAGATTCCGAATCAAGTTCGGAATGACCGTCATGCTGAACTTCCTGCCCGACATTCAGTCGGGGATTCAGCATCTTGTTGGATACCACTTTATGGTTTTTAGTATCCCAAGCCCAATCCGTGGCATTCCCTAAAGGCGGTTCACCCGTCTCTGTAGGCAAGTATTTTTCAACCTCAGGAAGGGTAAGCGGCAAATGTTCCAGCTCAATCATTTGGGGCATTCCGTCCACGTAATACACTGGAAAAGGTTCTCCCCAATACCGTTGTCTACTAAACACCGCATCCCGAAGACGATAATTAATTTTCCCTTTACCGTGTCCAATGCGTTCCAATTCGGCTATGGCCTTGGATGTTGCTTCTTTGTAGCTCAACCCATTGAGGAAATCCGAATTCCCAATAATGGTCTTGGCTTTGTCCGCGAAAGCTTCTTCTGAAATATCGACGCCTTCAAAGATGTTTGGTATGGAAATACCGTAGTGCTTGGCAAAATCAAAATCTCGTTGGTCCCCACAGGGTACGGCCATGACTGCTCCTGTTCCATAACTGGCCAAAACATAATCTCCAATCCAGATGGGTACTGGCTCTTTGGTAAACGGATGCTCGGCATAAGCGCCTGTGAACACACCTGAAATAGTTTTTACGTCAGCCATTCTATCCCTTTCGGAACGTTTTGCCGTTGCTTCCACATAAGCGGTTACCTCAGCTTGCTGTTCGGGCGTTGTAATTTTTGCGACCAATTCATGTTCTGGAGCCAAGGTCATGAAACTCACACCGAAAATGGTATCGGGGCGGGTGGTGAAGACTTCAATTTGGAACGGGCTAGATTCCGAATCAAGTTCGGAATGACCATCATGCTGAACTTCCTGCCCGACATTCAGCATCTCTTCTTCGGCACTTCGACTGCGCTCAGTGCCCGAACCGCTCAATACATCAAACGTCACGGATGCTCCTTCAGAACGCCCAATCCAATTGGTTTGGGAATCCTTCAAGGGTTGTGGCCAATCGACAGTATCCAAACCATCCAAAAGACGCTGTGCATACGCTGTGATGCGCATGCTCCATTGGGTCATTTTTTTACGAATCACAGGGTGTCCCCCGCGTTCCGAAACTCCATTTACTATCTCATCATTTGCAAGGACGGTTCCTAATGCCGGACACCAATTCACTTCAGTATCTGCCAAATACGTCAGGCGGTACTTCAATAGGATTTCTTGTTGTTCCTTTTTGGAAAAGCTGGCCCATTCAGAAGAATCAAAGCTTGGGACGTCTTCATCGCAAGACGCATCAACGTTGGAATTTCCTTCTTTCTCGAAAAGATGTACTAGTGCATCAATGGGTTTCGCTTTCGTTTCTTTATTGTCATACCAGGCACTGAACAACTGAATGAATATCCATTGGGTCCATTTGTAGTATTCCGGGTCTGAAGTGCGGACTTCCCTACTCCAATCAAACGAAAAACCCAGTTGGTCCAATTGTTCTCGGTACCGATTGATATTGGTTTCGGTGGTTATTGCGGGATGTTGTCCCGTTTGAATCGCATACTGTTCCGCCGGCAATCCGAAGGAATCGTAACCCATGGGATGCAATACATTAAACCCTTTGTGCCGCTTGTAGCGTGCATAAATATCTCCAGCAATGTAGCCTAATGGGTGACCCACATGCAATCCCGCTCCAGAAGGGTAAGGAAACATGGACAATACATAATACTTCGGTTTGTCCGAGGAATTCTGGGCTTGAAACGTTTGGTTTTTGGCCCAGTATGCTTGCCATTTGGCCTCGATTTCTTGAAAGTTATAGTTCATGCCGTGCACGCTGTTTTTACTAAGGGGTAAAAATACAGGTAATCGTTTAATTACAATTTACTTTTCTATTTTTACCAAAGCATTTTTCTAGTATGAGCGAATACATTGAACAGTATCAAAAACGACGGTTGATTTCTTCCTATTTTTCAGTGGTGCTAAGCATTGGATTGGTCCTGTTTTTGTTGGGGGTTTTAGGGCTGTTGGTCATCAACACCCAGAAACTGGGTGACCATTTCAAAGAGCAAATTACCCTTTCGGTCTATTTAAAGGATAATGCCAAAACTGCCGAAATAGAGCAACTTCAAAAAAGTTTGGCCTTTGCCGAATACACCAAAGCCACCACTTACATTTCAAAAGAAGAGGCCGCGGAACAGTACAGTGAAGATATTGGGGAGAATTTCATTGAGTTTTTAGGGTACAACCCATTAAAAAATGCTGTGGATGTAAACCTAAAGGCAGATTTCGTTTCGCCCACCCAGATTGCTGAAATTGCCGAAGATATTGCTTCCAAAACCTATGTAGATGAAGTGAGTTACGACAAACCGCTTATCGCTTTGTTGAATGACAATGTGCGAAGGATAGGCTTATGGATTCTTGTTGCCAGCGGGGTTTTTACGTTGATTTCCGTTCTTCTCATCAATAGCTCCATTCGACTTTCGATTTACTCCAAACGGTTTATCATCAAAACCATGCAAATGGTGGGGGCGACGAAAACCTTTATCCGTCGTCCGTTTATATGGACCAATATCAAATTGGGGATGCTGGGTTCTTTTCTAGCCCTTATTGCACTGGGTGTTGTTCTCTACTATGTGGACCAAAACTTTCCTGAGTTGGCGTTAACGCAAGACCTATTAGTATTGGTAGTATTGTTCGTGGGTATTTTTGGATTGGGTGTCATCATCTCATGGGCAAGCACGCATTTTGCCACGCAGCGTTTTTTAAACCTTCGCACCGACGACCTCTATTATTAAACTTTCTTCACTACTTTTTTTAGAGGTTGTATTACGTCGAGGATTCAACTTGTCACAAAATAGGTTTGGATTTATGGCGTTTTATTGGGACAACCCCATTCAACATGAAAAAAGCCATTATTGCCGCTAGTGCTCTTTTAGTACTATCGTGCGCGTCGGACAGCGAATCCTCCAATCCAGCGGAAGATGTTCCTGGAGGTGATGAAAACAGTAGTATTCTATTTGAAAATCAAAATTTTGATGTTGACGAACATTCCCCAAATGGAACCGTCATTGGCACAGTGGAAGCCAGCGCCAATTCAGGTTCGGCTTTAACCTACACTATTGATGATGGTAGCGGGGTTGAAGTAAACGAAATCACTGGACAACTTAGCGTAGGGCCTAATTTGACACTTGATTTTGAAACTGCCCAAACACTTGATTTTACGGTTACTGCTTTTGATGGCGGAAATCTTGTGGACAGAACCTTTCAACTAAGCATTAACAATAGAGAAGAGTATGATTTGCTCAATACAGAAGAAAAAAGCAAAGTCGATTATTTTAAGTACTTGACCCTTTGGCAAGATCCTTCTAGCACCTCTTTAGACAACACGCTACGATGGGACGTTCCGATGCGGTTGTTTTTGGATGGGGCTATCACCAACAATCATAGGTCTACTATCGAAACCAGTTTAGAACAGTTCAATACGATTTTTGAGGATAGTTCTTTTGGGGTTTCCTTAGTTCCCACCCAACAAGAGTCCAATACCCACTTGTTTTTTGGTTCCAGCAGGGAAATGCAAAATTTATGGCCCGATATCCATGAAGATTTGAATGGGGCAACCATTCCAGGTTATGCGACGTTCAGCTTTGCCGGGCACCGGATATTATCCGCCAGAATATGGCTTACCAGTACTAGTCCTGTGGTATTTGCCCATGAGCTTGGGCACGCCTTGGGCTTGGGACATTCCAATGAATGCAATAGCGTAAAGAGTTTTATGTGCCCAACCGTAAACAACGGTCATTCCATTTTGCCGGTGGAACAAGAAATTCTGGGCTATTTGTATAACGATGACATTCCTAGTGGATTGGTTTTGTCTGAAATTGAATTTGTTTTGGCCACGGCCATTCTTAAAGAAAAGGGCCGATAATTCGATTGAAAATTGATTTTGAAAACAAAAATCAAGTATCTTCCCGTATTCTGAATACATTTGCAACATGGGTAAGAAAAGTAAACAGGCAGCAAAGCCAACCAAACAGTTTATCTTCCAAAAGAAGAACTACACCTTCTTGTTTATTGGATTGGGATTCATTGCACTTGGTTTTATTCTTATGGCCGGTGGTGGGAGTGACGACCCAAATGTATTCAATCCTGAGATATATAACTTCAGGAGAATCCGATTGGCGCCTACTTTAGTGCTCATCGGACTTGGCATTCAGGTGTATGCGATTTTATTAAACCCTAACAAAAAGAAATCTTAGACTTGGAGATTATAGACGCCATCATTCTCGGCATCATTCAAGGTCTTACGGAATTTTTACCCGTCTCCTCTAGCGGACATTTGGAATTGGGCAAAGCCATTTTGGGAGCGGATTCGTTACCGGAAGAGAGCTTGCTTTTTACGGTAGTGCTTCACTTCGCCACCGCCTTGAGCACCTTGGTGGTCTTCCGAAAAGATGTTGCTGAAATTTTAAAGGGTTTGTTTCAATTCCAATGGAATGAAGAAACCAAGTTTTCTTTAAAAATCATTATTTCCATGATTCCTGCTGCTTTGGTAGGCTTGTTCTTAGAAGATTTCCTGGAAGTATTTTTTGATGGGGCCATTATCATTGTAGGCATCATGTTGGTCATTACGGCCATTCTTTTGTATTTGGCCGACATGGCAAAAACCACGAATAAAGATGTGTCGTTTCGAAGTGCTTTTATCATTGGAATGGCACAGGCTGTTGCCATTCTACCTGGCATTTCCAGAAGTGGGGCCACCATATCTGCTGCCGTACTTTTGGGAGTGGACAAAAGCAAATCGGCTCGCTTTTCCTTCTTGATGGTCGTGCCCTTGATTTTAGGGAAAATGGCCAAAGACCTTTTGAGTGGTGATGTGAACTTTGTAGGCGACCAAGCCATTGCCATGGGCGCAGGTTTTGCCGCTGCTTTTGTTGCTGGACTTGCCGCGTGTACTTGGATGATAAAACTGGTCCGCCAAAGCAAACTGACCTATTTTGCCATATACTGCCTCATTGTGGGCTTGATTGCTATCGCTTGGAGCGTTTTCGGTTAATTTACATACCGTTTTGACCTTATGAAAACCGCGCAAGACTTTCTCGATGGACAAATACTGCTTATTGACAAGCCATTGGAATGGAGTTCCTTTCAAGCGGTCAACAAGTTAAAATGGGCCATCCGTAAACAATTTGACTTAAAAAAAATCAAGATTGGCCATGCCGGTACCTTGGACCCTTTGGCTACTGGACTTTTGTTGATTTGTACGGGAAAATTCACCAAAAAGATTCCTGAACTGCAAGGACAAAAAAAGGAATATACGGGAACCATAACCTTAGGGGCGACTACACCTTCTTTCGATTTGGAAACCGAAGTGGACCAAAACTATCCCACAGAACATATTACTGAAGCGCTGCTTTTGGAAACCACAAAGCAGTTTATAGGGGATGTTACCCAAACCCCTCCCATGTTTTCAGCGCTTAAAAAGGATGGAAAACGGTTGTACGAGCTTGCACGCGAAGGAAAATCCGTGGAAGTGAAATCCAGAAACGTGCAGATTGAGTCCTTCGAAATAACAGGAATTCAAATGCCAGAAGTGCACTTTAGGGTGGTTTGCAGCAAAGGCACGTATATTCGTACCCTAGCGGATGACTTTGGCAAAGCCCTTGATTCTGGGGGGCATTTATCCGCTTTGCGAAGAACTGGAATAGGGGATTTTAACGTAGATAATGCAGTAACGCCCGAAGTTTTTCAACGAGAACTCGTAAAATCGGGTTAAAACGTGCCGAAAAATAGCATTGGGTATTGTTATTGAAATAAAATAATTTAGAGAAATCGAGGTTATTATAGCACCATGAATCTTAACCGTCAGCAACTTTCATTACTGATTACAGTGTTTTCCTTGAGCATTGTGGTGCTGCTGTTGTACAACATCCATTTGGGTGGTAAGCAAGAGGAGGAGTATGTGATTGAAATGAGTTTGGCGGATGAGGATATTGAAGAGCTTTTGGAGGAAGAGGAAAAACGATTGGAAGAACTGGCCAATAACGACCCCATCAAAAGTCATATGGCCTTTAATGAAACGGCAAAACCCACTGTAGGTAATCCGGAACCGCTCAAAACCTTGGAAGAACTTATGGAAGAGCGAGCACTTTCCAGCGAAACGGGTGAATATACTTCAGACGGTCAATTTGCAGATAACCTTAAGAAGTTAGCGGAAGAACGCGATAAAAAGAAGCAACAACTCAGCGAGCGGGAAGAGCAAAAAGAAACCTTCACCAACAACCTGAAGGATAAACGAACTTCCATTTCGTATTCGTTAGTGGATAGAAATGCCTATTCGTTACCCCCTCCGATTTACACCTGTATTGAAGGTGGCAAAGTGGTCATCAACATCAAAGTAGGACGCGATGGCTATGTGACCGAAGCTACTTTCAACGAGACTAGCTCGGGAACAAACAACTATTGCCTTATCGACAATGCGATAACCTATGCGCTAAAGGCGCGTTTCAATACCGGTTCCAAAGCTTCACAAATCGGAACCATTACCTACTTATTTCAACCCAAGTAACCCAAGGATATCAGAGAAGATGTCTTGTCCTTTGTCTTTGTTATACCAAACTTGAAGGTCTTGTTTGAATTCAGGCGTTAGTTTGCCGTGTTCTTCTTTAAATGCATTCACCATGGCAGTGGCCTTGGTAGAACGGGGTCCCCAATCTCCAATAACGGTATCATTTTGCAGCACTATCAATTTGGGAATGGAACGACTGTCATTTGTTAGAAACAAGTCCATCAATTCTGGATTTTCATCTCGAAGGACAATCTTCAAAGAGATATTCTGACTGATTTCGGCCATCTTATTGAGCACGGGCAAGCTAGGGGAAGCGTCGCCACACCAGCTTTCGGTCAACACCAAAAATGTGGTTTCCACACCGTAGTTTTGAACATCCAATAACGCTTTTTCATCAAACTTTAAAGTTTTATCCCAGCGTGACATACGCTTATCGTTCAAGAAAGTGTATTGAATCAAAGATTCTGTTTGTTCTGGTCCAGTGGTTCCACCATTCAATGCCAAATCATGAACCAAACTTCGATAAACTGGGTAATCCATCGCATGCTGCATGCTCCAACGGATTACATCCAAAACTTGTTCTTCTTTTGTCATTACGTTCATTTCCCAATGATTTAGTCAAAAATACGCTTTGAATTACGGTTCAAAACTGATTTTAATCATTGGTAGTTTAAAGTGCCAAAACCTTACCTAAAGGTAATGAACGTAAAAAAGCCCATCCTTAGAAAAGAATGGGCCGTTCTTGAAGTATAGATTTTAGTCCAACAACTCGAAAAGCACGAATTGATTTAGTTGTGGACCAAATGCACTAAAGTTGTTGTCTGCAACCAACATGACTGACTTGTTTCCGTTAGCAAAATCAGGTCCAAAGGCAATTCCTTCAATATTATCGACTACACCGTCGGTCAGTTGGTCTCGAATATCTTCAAAGTCAAAGAGCAAGGTTTTCGTAGCGGGTGTATATTCTGCTCCAACCAAAGCATCAATACCACTGATGTCTGTCGCATTGGAAATATCCACGTCATAAATTTTTACATTGTTCCCACCATCATCGTATCCTGTGGAAAAAGAGCGTTCTAAGAACAAAAACTTGTAGTCGTCGTATTGCAATAGTTCAACTACACCGTTCAATTCGAAAGTTGAACCGTTGGCAGCTGGTCGCACAACTGGGTCCAATTCATACGCAAACTCTTTTCCGAAAGTATTGGAAGCTGCATCGATGTACGCGATACGAACAGGAGAATCTGTGTCTTGCGTTGTGGGGGCAGGCCCATCTTGGTGCAACGGTAATTCCATCGTTACCCAATACCCTGAACCGTCATAGCTTATGCTTATTCCCTCAAAGGTTCCATTCTGACGCGGCCCTTTGGTTTCGTCAGCAGATACTGCATAGCGCGATGGAAGGCTGGCTTCTTCCAAATACATTCCGTCAAAAGTAGCGGTCCGAACAAAAGGATTTACCCCATTGTTGATGTTTCCTTCGCTAGTCCAGACTACTTTTCCTTTAGCAAAACGAATGGCTTCAGGGTCTACTGTGCCCGGAGCGAAAGCTTGTCCGTTGGTATCCTGTAAATTCACGACTTTAGTCAAATCCAATCCTGAAAAGCCATTTTCATCATATTGAATACTAGCTTTATAGAACCGAGCATCATTGGGGTCATCGGCAATCAAGTACCAAATGCCTTCTGCATAGTCAATGGAGGAAAGCCCTCCTACCAGAGTGCCTTGATACATCGTTCCATCCGGAATAACATACTCATCGATGTACTTCAATTCTTTTTTGTTGATTCCGCCAATTGCATCGTCAATAAGGTCGCAGGAAGCTAGGGTGAACAGCAAGGATGCCGCCAACACCTGATGCATATTTTTTTTCATTTTCTTGGTGTTTTTTTAGGATTCCTTAAAGGTTGGAATTTGCAAAAGGGAGTGGCTTAACTGAGTATTATCTCTGTTTTAAAAAACCTAAAAATGTAGTCGATTGAAAGAGTGAATTAATGTTTAAGCAATCTTTTCTTTACCATTCCACCGCGGGTATCATTTATGCTGTTCATTACGACAAAGGCATTGGGGTCAATATGGTCGATTTCCAGGTGCAATTTTCGAATCTCAAGACGGGTAATTACGGTATATATGACCTCGTACTCCTGCTGCTTTCCGTTTTTACCGTACCCTCCTCGGGCGGGATAAATGGTTAAACCTCTACCCATTTTTTCAATGACCATTTTGCGTATGTCTTCGCTTTTTTGGGATATAATGGTCACCCCAGTATATTCCTCAATACCTTCCACTACAAAATCCAAGGTTTTGGATGCCGCCAAATAGGTGAGCATGGAATACAGTGCCGCTTCAATTGAAAGTAAATAGGCGGCTGCCAAAAAAATCACCACATTGATAAGAATGATGATATCCCCAATTTTAGCACCCCATTTGCGACTCAAGAAAATCGCCAGAACTTCAGTGCCATCCAAAACGCTACCCCCTCGAATGGATAAACCAATGCCCGCGCCTAAGAAAAACCCACCAAAAACTGCTACCAAAAGCTTGTCTTGGGTCACTTCAGGAAAATTGATCAAAACCAAGGTTACGGCTAATCCCAAAATGGCAATACAGGCTTTGATGGCAAATTGCTTTCCAATGACCTTATATGCCATAAAAAGAAAAGGCGCGTTGACCAAAACAATCAAGACCGAAAGTGGCATAAAAGTAACTTCAGACACCAAAAGGGAAATTCCGGTGGCGCCCCCATCGATAAAGCGATTGGGCAATAAGAAGCTTTCCAAGCCAAAAGCCGCTGAAAATATGCCTGAAACGATAAAAAAAGTATCCCTTAGAAAAGGACGCAAGGTATCTTTCAACCCCCTAGGGACATGTAACCCTCGATACCCCAGCATACTTTTTTTTCTCGGCATACCTCAACCCTTTATAAGTTTAATGGATTGATGGCCAAACTCTTGAACAACATGGCCTTGGTGTCGAAAAACTTGTTTTGCAACTCGTTTTGTTTGAGATATGCATCGATAAGTTTACTCTCACGTGAGTTGATGAGGAACAAAGAACTCTCACCAAAACTGAATTTACGCTCCTCAGCACTCAAAAGGGTATTGTAGTCACGAACAATATCGGCTATTAACTGGTTTTGAGTCGTATAAGAGTCCAACTCGCGGTAGATGGCGATGACCTTGTTCTGAATTTCAATCAAGGCATTATCCCGCTCAAATTCAGCATCTCGTAATTTGAATTTGGCCAATTTCAAATCTCCTCTTTCCTTGCGCAAAAACAATGGAAATCGAAAACTTACGCCACCCTTATAGTCTTCAGTGATAAAGGTGTTTGCAAGTTCTGGGGTTTCCGTCAAGAAATTGTATTCCACATCCAGCTTCGGGAGTAGTTTATTGGCTTTTAAGCGCTTGTCGACCGTTAAGCCATCAATTTTGAAATCCAATGATCGAAGCTTAGGATGACTCCCTAATTGAAAACTATCCAAAGGCCTGCCCAAAATCTCCAAGGTGGTATCAATATCACTCTCTACGGTAGCGTCTGGAACAACCCCTTCTTGCAATTCAACCGGCACATCATTAATCCATAAAAAATTGGATAGCTGAAGCGAGGTTTTCATGAGTTTCACCTTGGCCTGTTCCAAACTCAAAGCGCGGTTCTCTACGGCTATTTTGGCTTCTACCGTATCAATAATGGCAACATCTCCAGCCAGAGCGCTTCGTTTCACGCCTTCGAAACGTTGCTGGGCATTTTGTAGGAAATCTTGGAAAATCTCGGCATCTTGATACGCCCGCAACCAATCGAAATAGGCCAGTGATGCCTTGTACAGAATCTCATTGACGAAAAGGTCTTGGTCCGCTTTGGTTTGCTCTCGAAAAAACTTTGCTTTTCGCAAAGTGGCCATCCGCTCGTTAATCCAAAAACCTTGTCCTAAAGACATGGACACTCCAGCACTATATAGGCCATCTTCGCTCCCCGTTTCATCAAGGGCAATCAAATCTCCTTGGTTCTGCTCCAGATTTCCTTTCAGTTCAATACCGAACCATGTGGGAATCTTAAAAGTAGCATTCAATCTGTCCCAATAGTCTATACCTTTGAACTCTTTGCGTTCATAGTCCACCTCAATTTTAGGGTCAAATCCACCCCTGGCCTTCATTAAGTTGGCTTGACCAATGGCAATGGTCAGCTGTGCTTGTTTGGCCACAGGATGGTATTTTTTCACGTAACCCAAATACTCCTTGAAGTTGAGCGCCATGGTATCTCTTTGCACCTGGGCTTCAGAAGTAAATAGCGTTGCTAGAACCCCAAGAAAAAATATCTGGATTCTATTTTTTGCTGACATCTGCGGTTTTGTTTTCAGGTTGATAGTAGTTTGGAGGGAAACCGTTCAATTGCCTCCATAACTCAAACCAAATGGGCACATCTTCCAGCAAGGCGATGGTATTTGCTCCAGACCCAACACGCAGGTCTTTGGGCCAATCCACATCTTCCTTGTCGGGAGCCAATAGGATTCGATATTTTCCATTATCGCTTATAAAAGTTTCAATCGCAACAACCTCTCCACCAAAGGTCCCAAAGGAAACATTGGGCCATCCGCTAAATACGATGACGGGCCAACCATCAAACTGAATTCTGACTTTTTCACCCAAATGCACCAGGGGTAAATCAATGGGCTCAACAAAGGTTTCCACGGCCATTTCATAATCAGATGGCATGATTCCGACTAAGCGGTCACCTTCCTTAAAGGTTTCCCCAATACCGGACTGCAACGCTTTATTGATAAAGCCACTTTGCGGCGCCCTGATGTAGAGCAGGCTATTTCGCATTTCGTAGTTGGTATATTCATTTTCCAACTTGGTCACCTGAGCTTCCGAATCAAATTGATTGGATTGCGCTGTGAACATGTCACTTCGCGCCTTGGAAATCTTGTCCGTATATTCTGCTTGAATCCGATTGATTTCTACCTGTGCATTGATGACGTTGTTTTTACTCGCCAAAAGCTTGTTCTCTTGCGAAATAAGCTTGGCTTGGGTTTCTTGAAGCTTCAAGCGCTTTTCTTCCACATCCGTAACCGCCTTAAGCCCTTCTTTTTCCAATTGGGTCGTTCGGTCAAATTGCCGTTTGGCAATGGTGATATTGGTGTTGGCAGCCTCTAAATCGATACTATCACTTTGTACCTTAAGTTTTGATTGCAATAATTTGTTCCGCGCCTGCTCTAACTTCAATCCACGTTCTTGGGACAAAGCGGTTATTTGCGTTTCGAGGGCTTTAACCTTCTCTTGATACGAGGTCACCGACATTGCCTTCGCCTTGATTTGCTGGCCTGTTCGCTCTACCAAATTGGGGTCGAAGTACTCGCTTTTGATTTCGGAAATGTGAAGAATCGTGTCTCCCTTTTTCACAAAATCTCCCTCTCGCACATACCACTTTTCAATTCTTCCCGGAATAGGTGATTGTATGGTTTGCGGCCTTTGGTCTGGTTTCAAGGTCGTCAGGAAACCTTCTCCAGTAATATTCTGTGTCCATGGCAGAAAGAGTACAATTATCGCAATAATGGAAAACACCGCCAAAAACCGATTAAAGTGCTTGTAATGTCTTTTATGAAAGACTTTGGCTCCTGCCCTATATCCAGTTAGGTCAACCTTTCGATTTAATTTGTTGTTCGAGATATTCAACATGGCTTTATCTTTCGTCGATTAATCTTCCGTTTTCTATGGTAATGATGCGTCCACAACGCTCAGTCCATTTTGGGTTCTCACTAACGATCACCAGTGCCCATCCGTTTCTCGGGTCGGTAATGAAATCCATGATACGTTCGGCTTCATGTTCATTGAATTGGTCTAGCGGGTCTTTCAGAATGAGTAGTTTTGGTCTGCGTACGATACTTCTTGCCAAAACAATCTTCTTGGAAATGGTATACGGAATCTGACGCCCTTCGGGGTACAGTATGGTTTTGAGTCCATATGGTTGCTCTTTTACGAATTGGGTCAAACCTGTATTTTCCAAGGCCCAATAGACGTCTTCTTGCGAAATATCCTTGCTGCCAAAGGTGATGTTATCTAAAATACTGCCCTCAAAAGGCGATTCTTCTGTCAAAGATTGCCCCAAATGGGAGCGATAATAATTCAGGTTTACCCCTTCCAAAGCGACGTTGTTTACAAATATCTTGCCTTGATCTGGTTCGATGATGCCCGCAATCAATCGTAACAAGGTGGATTTTCCGGAACCACTGGGCCCTTGTAACAAAATGGTACAAGTTGGCGAAATGGTTAACGAAACTTTATTGATAATCTTCTTGTCCCTTTCTGGAACATTGTAGGATACCTCGTCCAGTTCAACGGTAAAACCTTCTTGTTCTCCAAATGGTGTTTCCCCTTCTTGGGGTTCCAATTCTTTGTCTACGACCTGGCCCAACTTCTCAAGGGAAGTCAACAAATCGTAAAAGGTTTCCAGCCCAAGAATCAATTTTTCCACAGAACTGATGACCAAAAGAATGATAATCTCCGCGGCTACAAACTGACCAATGTTCATTTCTTGATTCAGTACCAACAAGCCTCCAATTAGAAGCAAACCAGCGGTGACCAATACCTTGAACCCTATCATTTGGATAAACTGGAGAATCAATATTCGAAAATGTCCTTCTCTTGCATCGAGGTACTGGGCTACCAAACCATCGTTTTTATCGATGGCATGTGAAGTTTTTCCAGAAAGTTTAAAACTCACCAAACTCCTTGCAACCTCCTGTATCCAGTGGGCCACCTTATATTTATTCTGGGATTCGTCCAAACTGGTTTCCAATCCTTTTTGTGCGGTGAACTTGAAAACCACGTAAATCAATACGATGAGCAACAACCCATAGATGATAAAAAACGGATGGTAAAATGAAAGGAGTAACAATCCGAAAATGATTTGCAGCAGGGCAGCTGGGAAATCAATCAAGATTTTGGACAGTGATTTTTGAACGGTCAACGTATCAAAAAAACGATTGGCCAACTCCGGTGGATAATAATTGCGCAACTCGCTCATTCGAATTTTCGGAAAGCGATAGGCAAACTCAAAGGAAGACCTCGTAAAGATTTTCTGCTGAACGTTTTCAATAATGCGTATTTGCATCAACTGTAGCACCCCAACAAAAGCTACCCCAAGCGTAACCAAAACCACCAATACAATCCATGAAGTACTAACCTGTGCTCCCTGAATTAGGTTAATGATGGCCTGTATTCCCAAAGGAAGGGATAGGTTCACGAGACCTGCAAAAATAGCATAGTAAAATATCTGGAGGATATCCTTCTTATCCAAGGCCAGCAGGCCGAGAAGACGCTGCCAGGCAGTTAGGATGTTCTTAGCCATGGGAGTTGGGTTTTAAGGTCCGGAAGACCAAATCCATAAAATATTCGGTTGGTGTCGTAGTTTCGTTGCAGTCCGTCAACATCGGGAAATGCTCTTGTAAAAAATACTGGTGCAAAGACCCCTCCAAGATGGTACTTGCCAAACTGGATGGATAGGGATATTGGTCATCCCAAAGCACGATCATCTCGCGCAAACGGTTTACCAAACGTTTGTAAATAACAAAATAACCATCCTTGTTTTCGCGGTCTACTTCCTTGGTTAGGTATGATTTGGAGTATTCATTGATGACGATTTTATTGAGCAAAACCTCGTTGATGTGGGAGAACGAAATATCCTCTTCCACGGTTTGCGTCAATATCTCAATCGCCCGTTGTAGTTTATCTTTTTTGTTGGCGATGCCATTTGTGGCAAAAACCATTTTATATTCCAACCAGCCCCAGTACCACGAAGCCAAATACAACAACAGCTTGTGTTTGTTTTCGAAATAACGATAGATGGAGCTTTCATTGGACTTGATTTGCTCGCCCAATTTCCGGAAGGTAAAACTCTCAAAACCCATTTCGTCTATCATCAAGATACTTTGCTCTATGATGCGTTTGCCCAAATCGGAGGACTCAGGATCTTTCAAATAAATCTTGTCATTAATACCTATCCGTATAGAATGTATCAGTCTTTCCATAGTGGTTGATAGAATTTCGCTAGCAAATATAAAAGTATTACTATCATACCATAATAGTTTAACTACTTATTAACAACAGTAAAGCTATTTTATTGGCGATTAATTCTATCTTTACGAGGGTAGCGTTTGAAAAAATGTAGCTTATGAAAAGAAAATTACTCCCCTATTTTGTTCTCGCCGCGCTCCTTCTGGGTTCACTCTCGGCTCAGCAACAGTCCAAAACGATAAGTTTTGAACACTTTGCCAATAGTCGGGGCGACTTTGAAGGAGACGCGGTATTAGAAATACCGTATTCCGAAGTCGTGTTATTGAACAACCCATTAAATACAAGTTCGGGATTTGGTTTGACCTTGAATTTTCACGGTAATGTTTTGGTTGTGGACTACATGGAGGTACTCCCCAACGGAACAACCCAAGTGATTTTAAGAAGGGAAGACGGCAAAGATTTCTATGGATTTCGTCCTACCCTGAAAGCCATTTTGGTCAAAAACCAAATAGCTGACATTTCAACGAACCGATAAATATACATATGACTCGTTTTAGCATTCCAATCGCCACATTGTTGGCGGTAGGCACTCTATCCGCGCAACAGCAAACCGCCCAAATAAGTACTGGTGACACTCTGGTCATCAAACAAGTAAGTGCTTTTGGTTACGACCATATTTTGGTCCCCAAGAAAAATTTCATCATTAAAAAAGGTGGCATTCCTGATATGAAACGACTGAATGGAACCATGGTAGTTGTTTCAAGTGTTGAAAACCAAAATGGGTATCAAGTCCAGCTCAAAAGGGCAGATGGCGGTCGTTTTTTTAACGCCTATCGTTTGCTTACCGCTGATGCCTATGAAGCCCTTCAGGCCGGAGAGCTTGTTCCAATCCAATAATTCCTTTGTTCCATGATATTGGTACATATTAACTGCAAAACCGTTGAACAAGCAGATTCGGTTGTCACGTTTTTGCTTAAGGAAAAACTCATGCTGAATGCTTTGGTTTCTGAAAAAATGATGTACAAAACTTCCTTGAAAGGTCACATCAATGCGGATAGTCGCGTGTTAGTCATGGGTACCACTAAAGCACTTTTATTCACATCCATTAACGAAAAAATCACATCCAAATTTCCCAAAGAAACTCCGTTAGTATATGCCATGCCCATTGTGTATATGGACGAAGAGCAAGGACATTTTTTAAGAGAAAATACCGAAAAAGTATAGGTTTTATTGGGGTTTCACCTCAGTATTATGGAAACCAGTATTCCTCCATAAATCTTCCTGTAAAATTCCATTTCATAACGATTCGTTATGTATTTTATAATTAATATAAATAAAATTATATGAATTGTTCTTTCAATCTTTGCCAAAATCTCAAAACAACATGGATAGAATTACAATAGCGAAAGGAGATGGTATTGGCCCCGAAATTATGGATGCCACCTTGCAAATTTTAACCGCTGCCGGCGCACAACTGGAATATGACGAGATAGCAGTGGGTGAAAATGTTTACCTCAGCGGAAACACTTCTGGAATTTCAAAAGAGGCTTGGGAGACCATTCGAAAAAACAAAATCTTCCTTAAGGCCCCTATCACTACCCCTCAAGGCGGTGGGTACAAAAGCTTGAACGTTACCACTCGAAAATCCTTGGGATTATATGCGAACGTGCGCCCTTGCAAAAGCATTCATCCTTTTGTAAAAACCAAGCATCCCAAAATGGATTTAGTCATCATCCGTGAAAACGAAGAAGATTTGTATGCTGGGATTGAACACCAACAAACCGATGAAGTGGTGCAGTGTCTAAAATTGATTTCCCGACCGGGTTGCGAGAAGATTGTACGTTACGCTTTTGAATACGCAAAACGTTACAATCGCAAAAAAGTAACCTGTTTTACCAAAGACAACATCATGAAGCAAACCGATGGCTTGTTCCATAAGGTCTTTGATGAAATAGCACCGGAATACCCAGAAATAGAAAGCGAACATTGGATTATAGATATCGGAGCCGCAAAGTTGGCGGATACTCCCGAGAAGTTCGATGTAGTAGTGATGCCCAATCTTTATGGGGATGTACTGTCTGATGTAGCCGCACAAATCACTGGCTCAGTAGGTTTGGCTGGCTCTGCGAACATTGGTGAAAGTTGTGCCATGTTTGAAGCCATCCATGGTTCTGCACCCCGACGTGCTGGGCAAAATTTGGCCAACCCTTCCGGATTGCTCCAAGGAGCTATCATGATGCTGAACCACCTCGGGCAAAACGATGTGGCCGAAAAAGTAGAGAATGCCTGGCTTACTACCATGGAAGAAGGTATTCACACTTACGACATTTTTGATGAAGATATTAGCAAGGAAAAAGTAGGGACAAAAGAGTTTGCGCAAGCCGTAATCGCCAATTTGGGTAAAGTACCAAATACCCTCAAAAAAGTAGCCTATGAAAACAGCAACCCCTTAACCTTGCCCAAAACTGTTCGCAAAACCCGACAGGAAAAAATCCTAAAAGGTGTGGATATTTTCGTGCATTGGTCAGGAGAAGACCCGGATGCGATAGCCGAACAACTACAAGGTATCGAAAACGGAAAGTTACACTTACAGGTCATCACCAACCGTGGGGTGAAAGTTTGGCCCAATGGATTTGAAGAAACGTTCTGTACCGATCATTGGAGGTGCCGCTATGCCACAAAAAACGGCACATCAGTTGAGATGGCAGAGATTCCTCAATTGCTACAACGCGCTCTGGAAAACAACTTGGATGTGATCAAAACAGAAAACTTATACTTTTTTGATGGAAAGCAAGCTTTTTCAATGGCTCAAGGGCAGTAAAAAACGACCGTCTCCAAAAGATTCCCCCGAAACGGAAACCTGCTACCGGGTACAACTGGTAGCGGGTATCTTTGACCCTTCCGAATCTGCAGAAGTTTTGTTGTCACTGCTCAATTATAAAATCAAGTTCCATACCGTTCAATTGCTAAACATGGATGAAAATGACAGTGAGGGCCGCGAAAAATCGGAAAAGCGCATTGCACAGTTGAAAAAGGCCAAACAGGAAGTAACGGATATTGTGGTAAACGCCAAAAACCAGGGACAATACCTTGAAATCAGAAGTGATATAGCGCTACACCCCAAAAAAGTGTTCTAATATTCTTCCAACCATTGGAAATGGGTTTGCATAATTCGTTCCTTATCAGTGTTCAAATACTCTAAAAACGCCTCTGCCACTGGTGAAAGTTTCTTTTTCTCCAACCAAACTAAATTCCAGTTTGTGATGATTGGTAAATTGCGTTGTGGAATGATAATCAATTCTCCGGTTACAATTTCGCGGTGCACCCCTATCAAAGGCATTATGGAACAACCTAAACCCGCAATTACGGCTTGCTTTACCGCCTCATTAGAGGTTAGCTCTATTTTTTTGGCGACGGTAATTTCCTTTTGTGATAAGTAGCGCTCCATGGCGGCACGTGTTGCCGAGCCTTTTTCACGAAAAATCAGCGGAGTATCTTTCGAGAACATGCTTTTGCTCAGCTTTACATTTTTAAAATACTTGGGATTCGCCACCAAATGCAAAACGTTCCGCATCAAACCCACTTTATTCAAGGATAAATGGTCCGGTAAAACGGAAACTAGGGCAAAATCCACTTCGTTTTCCTCGAGACTCTCAACTACCCTGGCTTTGTTGGTCACATCCATGATGAGATCTACTCCCGTATGTTCTCGAATAAATCCCGAAAGGAAATAGGGCATCACATATTTTCCGGTGGACACCACTGAGATTTTCAGCTTGCCAGCAAGCTCTCCTTGGTACCCCAGCAATTTATAGTTAATGCTCTCAACTTCCCTTAAAATCCGTTTAGCCGCCTCGGCGATTTCTTCACCAAAATCAGTAATGAACAACTGACGTCCAACTACCTCAGTGAGCGGAATCGGAAACTGATTTTGAAAATTCTTTAACTGAATGGAAACCGCAGGCTGGGTCAGGTGCAACTCTTCCGATGCCTTGGTAATGCTCTGTTTTTCAGTAATTTTTAAAAATATTCGCAGTTGGTTCAATGTGTAATTCATAAAAATAAATTATCTAAAACATAATAAATATAAATAAAAATATATGAATCAAATAGTTCAACTTTGCCCTCAAAATAGTAAACATGGAGAATAAATATTCCATTCCGGTAAAGGAAACAACCAAAAGAAATAAAGTAGTATGGTCGTCTTACAAAACGCATTTGCGCAAGGCACTTCTCTTAGGAGGACTCGTTTTTTTCATTGTGTTATCCCTTCAAAATGACTTCCTTTTTCTTGACCAGCTTCTCTTGGCCGGAGGCATTGTTTTTATGTTGATTATTGGTGCCGTTATGGCCAAAAATGAAAATTCCTAAGAACAAAATAGAAACCCATGGGAACATCCATTAAAACAGAACAAAAAATTCAGTTGGTACACGGTTCTTTCACTGCGTCTGAAGCTTGTGACGTGGTAACCGCTTTGTTGAACGAGAAAATCAACTTTCACAAATTACAACGTTTGTCATGGTGTGAAGGCGACAAAGATGCCAACACAAAATATCCGGACGAACGTATCGCCGAGCTTGAAAAAGAAAAAATCATTGCCCGTGAATTCATCAACAGCCTTCGCTATGAAGGAAAACGGTTGAAAATTGAAGGCATCTTGAACATCACTTTGGAAGAATAGTTCTGCATGGATCTGCATCTGCTTGTCGACAATTTGACCAATCCTGCCTTGCTCTTCTTTTTTCTGGGCATTATCGCCGTACAGTTAAAAAGTGATTTGAGCATTCCCGAAAACTCTTCCAAATTCATATCGCTTTACCTACTTTTTGCTATTGGCTTCAAAGGGGGTATGGAACTGGCTCACAGCGACTTCAACATGGAGATTGTATGGTCGCTATTCTTCGGAATTTTCCTGGCCGTATCTGTCCCCGTATTTGCTTACTTCATTTTAAGGCGCAAATTCAGTGTCGAAAATTCAGGAGCCATCGCCGCGGCATATGGTTCGGTAAGTGCGGTGACGTTCGTAACCGCCATCTCCTTTTTGGAAATGGAGACCATCAACTTCGGAGGCCATATGGTTGCCGTGATGGCCTTGATGGAAGCCCCCTCTATTATTGTCGGAGTGTTGCTTATGGCCCTTTTTACTAAACAGAAAACGGATAAAAACAATTTTGGAAAGGTTTTGCACCATTCCTTGACCAATGGTAGCGTACTCCTAATTCTAGGTAGTTTAGCCATTGGATTCTTCGCCAATGAACAGCAGGCAGAAGGTATCAAACCCTTCACTACGGATATCTTCAAAGGGTTCCTTGCGGTGTTTTTATTGGACATGGGAATAACCAGTGGACGAAAACTGGGCGATTTCATCCGCAAAGGAAAGTTTGCACTATTTTTTTCGGTTGGCTTGCCCATAATCAATGGTTGTTTGGTGGCTTGGTTCAGTCAGTTCATCACTGATAGCGTAGGGAATCGATTCCTGTTCGCCATCCTTGCCGCTAGCGCCTCTTATATTGCTGTTCCTGCTGCCATGAGAATTGCCGCCCCAAAAGCAAACCCCAGTTTGTATGTTCCCATGGCCTTGGCCATTACATTCCCATTTAATATCACGTTGGGGATGCCACTGTATTTATTTATGATTCAAAGTTTTTAAATCCAAAACCAGCTGATATGAGACTGAAGAAAGTACGTCCCTTAATGTTCCCCAATCACAACGAACATACCGTTATGGCCCCTTTGCCCATTTCTCCAAAAAAAGTAAAATTGGGAGCTACCTTCAAAATTGGGCGTCCAGCCAACGCTTCATATCTTTTTTTGAAAAACAGTCTTCCCAAGGTAAATCCAAACCGAAATATCATGATCCCTGTAAACCGTTTGGTAGACCAAGTAGTGACCATCATCGGTATCGTGGAACGAGCCAATCAGAAAAAAACCGCCATTCTGCAGCGGATGGATAAAAATCATTTTTGTGAAGGTCAGCAAAAAATATATGCCGATGTGGAAAATGCAGTAATTGCCCGAGAGCTCATCGCCCTATAAGTTCTGGATTTGTGTACTTTTAAGTACAAACAAATCTGAATGGATAAACATCGTTGCGGCTGGTGCCTAGGGGACCCTTTATATCAAGCATATCACGATACCGAATGGGGTGTTCCTGTAGAAGATGACCTTACTTTTTTTGAGTTTTTGGTTTTGGAAACCTTTCAAGCCGGTCTGAGTTGGATAACCGTTTTACGAAAGCGCGAACATTTTAGAAAGGTATTCGACCAGTTCGATTACCAGAAAATAGCGAACTACGATTCCACCAAAATCCAAGCACTTTTAGCGGACCCTGGTATCATTCGAAACAAACTGAAAGTGAACGCAGCTGTGTCCAACGCCCAGGTTTTTATGGAAGTGCAAAAGGAGTTCGGGAGCTTCAACACATACATTTGGGGTTTTGTGGATGGGAAGCCCATCAAAAATCAATGGAAACATTACAAAGAGGCGCCTGCCACCACACCGCTCTCTGATACCATAAGCAAAGACTTAAAAAAAAGAGGGTTCAAGTTTGTGGGAAGCACAGTGGTATATGCTTTTATGCAGGCCACGGGAATCGTGAACGACCATGAAGTCAATTGTTTTCGATATGACGAAGTCTAGCCTACTGATTTGTGTTTTATGTTTCCTTTGGGGAATTCTGGGTACAGCGCAGCAAAAAAAAGAGCGGGAATCTCGAGTGACAAGAGACGAGATTCCAGAGAACGCTTTGGAGCTATTAAACCCTTATTTGGACGATGCCAAACGGTTGCGGTATTACCAAGAAAGCGATGGAGACAAAAAGAGTTTCGAAGTAAAGTTCAAGAAAGGCAAACTACGCTACAGCGTAGAATTTAGTCCTAAAGGACAGTTGGAAGATGTTGAATTTCTTATCAAGTCCGTCGATATTCCAGATGAAACTTGGAACAACATTCAATCCACATTTCAAGAAAAATTCAGCAAAACCTACGTTAAAAAAATTCAGCAACAATACCCTAGCGAAGGGAAGGACGAAATCGAGGTTTTGAGACAAGCGTTTCAAAATTTGATTTTGCCCTATATCCGTTATGAATTGGTCGTTGCCGGAAAAACCCAAAACCACCATCGTTTGTACGAAATTCTATTTGACGCCGATGGGGAATTGCTATTGTTAAGGGAATTTGCACCAACCAATTATGATCATGTCCTCTACTAACAGGGGTTTATTGCTTTTGCTTTTGTTTTCCCAGTGTATTATTCAGGGGCAGGAAAATCTAACCGGGTTTTGGCAACCTCAAATGGGGTTGGGGTATCAACTCTCTGAAGAGTATGCCCACAATTTTTCAGTTGCCTCTCGTTTTTTCGTTGTCGAAGAAGGTCAAGCGAACTTCTCTAACCGTCAAATCGATTTAGCTCATTTTTCAAACTATAAAATTCGAGAGAACCAAAGTCTGGCTTTGGGCATACAATATCGCTTTCGCGAAAACTTTGATGGCGGAGCCAATGAATTGCGCCTTACCCAACAATACAACCAACGCTCTCGTCCCTTTATCATTCGTTTTGGGCACAGACTTAGGTCGGAACAGCGCATCACCAAGGTAAGAACCACCCATCGGTTTCGGTATCGGTTTGCACTCGATTTTCCCTTACAAGGTGAAAAGTTGGATGTCGGTGAAGCCTATTTGGTAGCTGCCGCAGAGCCCCTTTTAAGCATCGCTCGCGGACGAAAACCCGAGTATGATGGGCGAATCAGTGCTCAAATAGGATGGCAATTGCAAAAGGATCTAAAAATTCAATTTGGTACGGAATATCGCATGGAAGATTTTACCCATGCCCTACCAGAACATGTTTTTTTCATTCTCTCTTCGGTGCAGTTAACGTTGTAAAATCTCCACGAACAAAGAACGTGGAATCAGTTCGGCACCAAGACTCTCCAAATGGTCGGTATGTATTTGGCAATCCACCAATTTATACCCTTTTTCTTCCACATCTTGCACCATTTTGATAAACGCGAACTTAGAGGCATTAGGTACTTCACTAAACATACTTTCCCCACAAAACACATCGCCTAAATCCATTCCGTAAAGCCCCCCGACCAATTTGCCATTTTGCCACACCTCGTAGGACTTGGCCAACCCTTTTTCATTCAGCTTAATGAAGGCTTCTTTCATTTTGCGAGTGATCCAGGTACCCTCCTGACCTTTGCGTTCAATGCTAGAGCATTTTTCAATGACCTCGACAAAAGCTTGGTTTATGGTGAGTTTAAAACGGCCGCGGCGTTCCACCCGACGCATACTTTTGGATATCTTAAGTTTATTTGGGTATAACACCATCCTAGGGTCTGGACTCCACCAAAGAATCAAGGCATCATCATTGAACCAAGGGAAAATACCACTTTTATAAGCCAAAAAAAGTCGTTCGCTGGACAAATCTCCACCCACAGCCAATAGTCCATCTTCATTGGCACTTTCTACGGGGGGGAACTCCAATCGATCACCTAAAAAATAAAGTCCAAAATCGTTGCCGTCTTTTTGCAACCTTCTTTTTTCTTAAAGGTACAAAAGTCCTTACAACACAAGAAGCGCAACCAAAAAGATTCCGCTGGAAACCAGCATAAAAATGAGCGTATAGGGAAGAATTTCCTTGGCTTTCAGTTGCGTGATTCCTAAAAGGGGTAGTGCCCAAAAGGGTTGAAGCATATTGGTAACCTGATCACCATAGGCCAGTGCCATAATGGCTTTGGGCAAGGGGACCCCAAGTTTCAAGGAAGATTCCACTACGAGTGGCCCTTGAATAGCCCATTGTCCGCCCCCACTGGGCACGAAAAGGTTAACCAAACCCGCGCTAAAAAACGTATAGACAGGTAAGGTTACTTCCGTACTTACGGAAACGAAGAAATCTGAAATTTCTTGAATCAAACCACTTTCGGCCATAACCCCCATAATGCCGAAATACAACGGAAACTGAATCAAAATACCTGCAGTATCTTTTATGGCCTCATTCACGGCCCTCAAAAAGCTTTTAAAACTACCGTGAAGGACAATGGCCAAGCCCAGCATAAAGAGATTGAGCATGTTTGGGGTAATATTGAAACTTTTCAACAAACCGCTATACTGCACTACGAATGCAGATAGAATGAGCCCTCCAAAAGACCATGCCAGCAACTTTGAATATTCTAGCCGTTCGGCTCCAGAAATGTCAGCTTCTTTATCATTTTCGAAACGATACGCCGCTAATCGTTGCGGCGGATTACTCTTCTTCTTGCCCAAGAAAAAAACCAAAAATGCCATTGCCAATACGACCAAACCAAAAATGAGCAAGTTCCAGATACTCAAAATGGTTTCTGCCGTGGGAATGTTTTCCGGAAGTGGACCAAGGGTATTCGAAAGATTGGACAATAGATTTTGCAGGTGACCCGATTCGGCAACTTTCAAAGGAGCCGAACCACTGATGCCTCCATGCCACACCATCAATCCAGAGTAGCCACAAGCACCTATTAAAGGGTAATTGATGTTGAGATTATTCTGTTGGGCGTGTTCCCCTACTTTTCTGGCCAGAATCGCACCGAAAATCAATCCAAGTCCCCAATTGAAAAATGAAACCAGCATGGTGGATACGGCAACGATTACTGCTGCTGATGAAGTAGACCGAATGCCCCGGGTGAGGCCCATGATAATGCGTTGCAATGGTTTGCTGAGCACAAGAACATGACCCAATACCAGAATCAGCATCATTTGATAGGCGAATACCAACAAACCTGGATTCCAGATTCCAGATTCCCATGCCTTTAACACGAAAACAACATCTCCTTTGGCCGTTGGAGAAAAAACAATGGCAAGAAATAAGGTGAGCAAGGTCAAAAGCATGGCGATTGTGAAAGGCGAGGGTAAAAATCGCCGAAACGCTTGCGTTATGACCTCTGTCAATCGCAAATCAATTAGAACGGTAAGTCGTCGTGATCTTCTTCGTTCAAGTCATCAGCTGGCTCAAAAGCTTCCATCGGAGGAACGGGAGGCATGCCTTCGGCCCCTTCTCCAGCACCTTCAAGATTTTCGATACGCCATCCTTGGATGGAATTGAAATATTTGGTCTCCCCTTGTGGATTGACCCATTCGCGACCGCGAAGATTGATGCTTACCTTGACCATTTGGCCCACTTGATAGGAGTTCAGAAGGTCACACTTATCTTGTACGAATTCTATGCTGATATGTTGTGGATATTGTTCTTCGGTGGTTACTACCATCTCTCTCTTGCGAAAACCGTTATTTCCATAGGTTTTCGTTTCATCAATCAGTTTTATTCTTCCCTGAACTTCCATAATACTTTAAACTTTTCTGAATGCCCAAAAGTACAAAAACACAACCCATACCCTAACACCTTGGCAAGTGAACTATCAACAAATTTTTGCTTTTTACGTTATCTTTAAACAACCCTAGTGCATCGCAATGGATTTTGTCCCCAAAAGAAAAGCATCCAATATCATTCTCTTGGTATCGGCTTTTGTAATCGTTAGCCTTATTCTTTGGAACACCAACAGTTTCTTTAAGAAATTCAAAGAGGAAGAACGACTGAAAATGGAGATTTGGGCTACGGCGCAGCTGGAGCTTATTGAATCTTCCGTTGACCAAGAGCTTGGGAATCTAACCCTGAAAGTGATGGGAAACAACACCTCAACCCCCATGATTTTAGTGCATGAAGAGGGAACCATCAAAACCCATAATTTTCCGGTGGAAAAGGTATTGGACACTGCATATATCCGAACCAAGATTGAACAGTTCAAACGTGAAAATGAACCTATTCAAATCGTTCAAGATGGGGAGCTTCTGGAAACTTTGTACTATGGGAACTCAGAGGTGCTGAACAAACTGAAGTTTTATCCACTCGCGCTGTTGCTCATCATTTTTCTTTTTGCCGCGGTAATCTTTTTCTTTTTCAAAACCAACAAAGCCTCCGAACAAAACAAGCTGTGGGCCGGAATGGCGAAAGAAACGGCGCATCAAATCGGAACGCCCCTGACCTCGCTACTCGGTTGGAACGAGCTTTTGAAAACAGAAAACATCAACCACGATATCACCCACGAAATTGGAAAAGACATTTTGCGATTGCAAACCATCACCGAACGCTTCTCAAAAATTGGCTCCATTCCCAAATTGGAAGTTCATGATATTGTCACGGAAACCGAGCAAGCCTACGAATACCTGAAACGTAGAAGTTCCCGCTTGGTCAATTTCTCCTTCCGCTCTGATATTGATAAGATGCCCGTGTTGCTAAATCCTCCACTGTATAACTGGAGCATCGAAAATCTGGTCAAGAACGGCATTGATGCCATGAAGGGAAAAGGCGAAATCAGCATTCATATTGAAAAGAAAGGACCTCATGTCAATGTGTTGGTGACGGACTCTGGGCATGGAATCCCAAAAAGCGATTTTCAAAACATTTTCAATCCTGGAGTAACGTCCAAAAAAAGGGGTTGGGGGTTGGGACTATCCTTAGTTAAAAGGATTGTGGAAGAATACCATAAAGGAAAAATTAAAGTACTTTCGTCTAGTAAGGCGGGTACTGTAATGCAAATCTCCCTACGAATCAAGGTATAATGAGATATGGCGAAATCAAAAAAAATAGTCATCAAAGACGCCGAAATCTCCAACAATTGCCCTGAGTGCTTCAATCAGGAGCTACGGATTACTTTTTACCAAAAACACACCTACAATGCCTTTTTTCATAGAACCACGGATGAGGTGACCCATGAAATCAAATGCAAAAAGTGTTTTTCTATTATTTATCCCGTGAATTGGACCGCTGACATTGAACGGGTTTTTGAATACTACAACAAACTGGTTGTTCCAGACCGAAGTTCCCTTCGTTTTACAACCTTATTTTTTGTGTTGCTGTTATTGCTGTTGGCCCTAATCGCGGGAGGAACCTATTTGTATTTGGAAGGATTTATTTAAGTTCCATTTGTATTTTTTGTGCGATATCTGCAAACTGGTCTGTATCGAGCTTTACTTTGTGTTGAAAGGTAGCGTTCGCCATACTTTTGAGCGGGATCAAATGCACATGCACATGAGGCACTTCAAGGCCAATCACGGTCATACCAACGCGTTCACATGAAATGGCGGCTTCGACAGCGTGAGCGATTTTTTTGGAAAATCGCATCAACCCGAGATATTCCTCCTCGGATAAATCCCAAATTTTATCTACCTCTTTTTTTGTGACACACAAGGTATGTCCTTCAGCATTGGGATTGATATCGAGAAAAGCAAAATGCTTTTCATCCTCTGCAATTTTATAACAGGGAATGTCTCCGTTGATGATTTTGGTGAAAATACTAGCCATACGTTGATACAAAAAAACCCGTCTAAGGACAGGTTTTAAAGGTACCTATTTTTCTTGCTTATTCTCGGGTAATCTCCAAGATATCGAACTGTAACGTGCCATTGGGAACCTTGATTTCAGCAACATCGCCTACTGATTTGCCCAATAAGCCTTTTCCGATGGGGGAAGTGACCGAAATTTTACCCGCTTTTAAGTCCGCTTCGCTTTCAGCGACCAGGGTATACTTCATTTCCATACCATTAGCTTGGTTTTTCAATTTCACGGTAGACAATACCAATACTTTGGAGGTATCCAATTGGGATTCGTCAATCAACCGTGCGTTGGATAAGGTTTCTTCCATTTTTGAAATTTTCATCTCTAGCAGTCCTTGCGCTTCTTTCGCCGCATCATATTCGGCATTTTCGGATAAATCTCCTTTGTCCCTTGCTTCGGCTATTGCCTGGGATGCCTTAGGGCGTTCTATGTCTTTAAGCTGATTCAGTTCTTCCCGTAACTTCTTCAGTCCTTCAGGCGTATAGTATGATATATTGCTCATGTTTTTCAATTTTATAGGCAAATAGGTCTCGTGAAAAATGAAATTCATTTTCCAGTTGACCTTTGCGATACAAATACAAAAAATCCTCAACGTTAACTGTTGTCGCACAGTTTTGCGAGGATTTAACGCAAATATAGGCATTTTTTGACCACTTTTGTTATTGAAACATCCGAATTCATTGCTATGAGAGCGTTTTACGTATTGCTGTTTTTAATGTTGAGTTTGAGTTGCGATAGTGACCCTGTCAACCGGAATCCTTTTCTACAAGAAGTTAGTTTTCGGTTCGAGCTCAACCTCAATTTACCTCTGTACAACAATCTGAATAATATTGCCAACGCGGTATATGTAGGTAATGCTGGTGTAGGGATACGAGGCGCCTTTGTCATCCGTTCGGGGCCCGATACTTTTTTGGCCTTTGAAGCGAGTTGTCCCAACCAAGTTCCCAGTAGTTGCTCAACCATGATGCTTGAGGGGGTAAATGTGGTATGCCCTTGCGATGATCTCGAGTACAATCTGTTGACCGGACAGCTCTTAAACCGCCCGGACGATGGACAACGGTACTACGATCTTTTGTTTTACCAAGCCGTTCTTGCTGGAAATAGCGTAATCATCTCCAACTAATAGGCTTTTAAAATCGAAACTTGAATGCCAGGAAAGGCAGTGGATCCTTTATCATGTGTGACAAGGAAGAGAAAACGGGAATGGCATTTCGCTGACCTTCCAACTTTTTCCCTACCAACTGTTTTATCCTTGATTTAATGCCCAAATAATATACCTCATCAAAGTCCTTTTTGGGAGTAACGTATGCCGAATGGTTCAATGCCCGTAACGGAAAGTTGATTCCCGCGGCAAGCGAAGCCAAAATGGAGGACCAATATCTTGGATTGATTTCAATAAGGTAGTACCGCCCATCCTTTTCAGAAAACCGTAAATCAGCATGACCAACCCCACTCCACTCCAATTTCTGGACGACCTTATGAATAACGTTTACCACCGCCTCATTATGACACAATTCAATTTCGCGGCTGGGTTTAAACCGATTCCACAACGAGCGAATACCAATGGGTTTTTGCACTGTACAGGCCAAAATCTCACCATTATTGGCCAAAAAGCTACAGTCGATATCGTATCCGTCGATATAATCTTGGGCTAAATAGGAATTAATCGGAAAATCATTTTGTTGTAGTTCTTCTTCATTTTCAACTAAAAAAATGCCGTTGCCGTTTTGACCTTTGCGGGGTTTCAGAATCTTCGGGTATCGTATTTTACCGTGGTGCTCAACCAATTCCGTTTCAGGAACAGGAATGTCATCGTTTTTCAATTGTTCGAAAAACTGCCATTTATCACAAACCATTTCAGCGGTTTCATGATTGGGAAGCAAAGGCAATTCGCAGTATTTGCCAAACGTACTGGAGAATTTTGAAACCAATTGAATACCGTCTTCATCAATGGGGAAAAGCACATCGATTTCATGTTTCTTCAGTTGGTCGGTGATACACGCTACCAATTCGGTTTCGGTCAAATCCGCTGAACGCGGAATGAATTTTTGGCAATATCGGGAATGTCTAAAATAGGCTTTGGGCATACTGCTTAATGCAAAGACCTCAATGCCGGTTTTAGGGACCAAACAGTGGAGCACATTCAACGTGTGGTGGCTCTCCGCATCAGGGATAAGCACCTTTAATTTGGGACGGTTCAACAAAACGGGTTATGCTTTCGTTTTCTTCTACGCCGGGAAATTAGCACTTTTCGTTGTCCCGTCCCTGCCAAAAAATCACTTTTTTTAGAATCTTGCGCTGACGCCCACCAAAAAGTTGATTCCAGCTTGAGGATAAAACCCAGCTCCTTCAACGGTTACAATACTTCCTGGATTGGAAAAATCATCATCGAACGTATAAAAGAATCCATTCGACTCAAATTTGGCATCGAATACATTGTTCACCAATCCGCTAAAGGTCAATGATTTGATGGCGCGATTGATTTCCCATCGATATTGGATATTGAAATCCGTTTGGCTATAACTATCCAACTTGGAAGCGTCGGCATCAATATTCCCCATGAATTGTTCTCCCACGAACTTGGTCAACAGGGAAACTTGAAGGTTGTCGTTTGGAAGGTATGACACAATATTTCCTGCAACCACGCTTGGCGAAAACGCGATATTGGTGTTCCCCAAATTTTGGACTACCCCGTCACGCTGGAAGATGAAATCAATATTTCGGTTATCACTCAGTGCAATATTGGGTTGAATTCGGAAGTGGCGCGCGACTCGAATGTTTGCATCTACTTCCAATCCCAAACGATAACTATCCCCAACATTGGAACGAATTGGAGCTCCTACATCATCCAATTCCCCAGTCAACACCAATTGGTCTTTGTATCGCATGTAGTACACATTGGTGTTGACCTGTATATCGGGAGAAACATAACGCCAGCCCAATTCAAAATCACCCAAACGTTCGGGTTTTGGGTTTCCGTTTTCATAATCGCTGCGATTGGGCTCGCGATTGGCGACTGCATACGAAAAGTAAAAGTTGTGGTTCCGGTTGGGGTTAAAGCTCAAACCCGCTTTCGGATTAAAAAAGTTGAAGGTGTCATCCACCAAGCCCGTATCTTCGGCATTGGCTTCATAGGTTACCCTACGAAGTTGTAAATCTGCAAACACAGACCATTTTTTGGAAAGGTTTTGGTTGAGCTTACCAAAAACATTGAAATCGGTTTTCGTGGCATCATCTTCATAATAGCGTTCGTTATAAGTATTGCCGCTGTTGAATTGTGTCCATATGACCTCTCCAAAATGGTCTCCTTTATAAATATTGTATCCCCCTCCAAGAATGATTTGAGTGGATTCTTTTTGATAGTTCGCAGAAAAGATGGTTCCGTACAAATCATTGTCCAACCATCTTCTACGGGTATAATCGGTGGAGCTTATCGTTTCGCCGTTCAAGTCAAAGTCGTCCCTTCCGATAAAACTCAACTGCGAGTCCGAAGCGAACAGCACATTGGTGTAGTACCAATCATCAACATACTCCTCAAAGAAGCCACGACCCCTGGTGTAGTATACTGCCACATTGGAATTCCAATTTGGTGTCCATTGTTGGTTCCAATGCAATTGAAAGTGATCTTGTTTGTAGTTGTCTACCTGATTTTCATAGAATCCTTCAAAATTCCCTTCATTGTCAAATTGGATGCCAGCAATATTGAAACGCCTATTGGTATCCAAGTTGTTGTCTACCCCAATAGCACCCAAAGTTGCAGGGTCAAATCCATACCAAGATTGGTAGGTGATTTCTTCTCCGCCAAAAAGCAATGCTTTGATAAGTGTTTTGTCAGAACGGTATACGCCTTGTAAAAAATACGATTCCAGTTGTGAGGCAGCCCTATCGATATAACCATCCGAAGAAATTCGCGATAAACGGCCAGAAACTTCAATCTGGTCATTCATTAATCCAGTACTAAATTTCAAGTTGTTTCGTAAGGTGCTGAAGCTTCCGACCGAAGATGAGATTTCAGCATAGGCTTCTTCCGAAAACGAATCCGTCAAAAGGTTCAAGCTGGCCCCGAAGGCCCCTGCCCCGTTTGTGGAGGTTCCTACCCCACGCTGCAGTTGTAAACTCTGGGTAGAAGAGGCGAAATCAGGCAAGTTGACCCAAAAAGTCCCTTGAGATTCGGCATCGTTGTAGGGAATTCCATTGATGGTCACGTTGACTCGGGTGGCATCACTACCCCGAACCCGAATCCCGGTATAACCCACTCCTGCACCCGCATCAGAGGTTGTCACCACAGCAGGGAGGTAGTTCATCAGCACGGGAATATCTTGCCCCAAGTTTCTGGGCGCAATCTCTTCCTTGTCCAGATTGGAAAAAGTAACAGGTGTTTTCTTCGTGACCCTGACCGCTTGTACCAGTACTTCATCAAGGACCACTTTTCTTCCCTCGAGGGAATCAATGGGTTGTTGTTGGGCACTCATCTGGAGTGCTAGGACCATAAGGCCCAATGTTGCGAAAATAGTTTTCATCCGTAAAAGTGTTTACGAATAAAAGGGGCTATTATTCAAGTTAATACAATGATACTTCGTTCCTAAACAGGAACTTTAAAATCCAAAAAAGCGCTTTGCGCATCCCTTGGCAGCATTATCCGCCCAGGTTCATTGGGTATAATCTCAGCCTCTTTTGCAAGAAGCACCCCTTTGAGATGGGAGCAAAAGTAAGGGGCAAACTCGATTTTTCATAATAAAAATTACGTTAAAAGGGCTTCCCCAAAAAGCCAACTGAAGATAGCAGGCGTATATCCTATACATATGCGCCCCAAAACGAAAAAACGCTTTACCGCTAAAATCCTGACCGGGTATTTGGCCTTGGGAATCTTGGGTATTCTTTCAGGTTACTTTATCTATTCGGAGTGGATAACCTATACCGAAACTGAGAGACGGTCACTTGATCAAGAAAAGCTACTCAAGACCAATGTGTTACTCGCTGAGCTTTATGAGGCCGAAAATATTTCCAAGTTGGCCCAAAAGACGCTAGAGCCAGAACAGCTCGCCTTATATTCGGAAAAGATTGATTCCATCATCAACAGCATTGATAGCTTAAGGCCTTTAACCGAAGCCTCAAGGCAAAGCTCTAGTTTGGACACGGTACAATCCCTTTTGAGGCAAAAAGTACGGAACAGTGCAACATTGAGTCGGTTGCAATCAAAAACAGAAAAAAGCGCTCCGTTGGATTCCATTCTTCAAGCCATCAACAAGATGGAATTGGATATGGGACGAATCACCCCAGAAAGCCTTGTGCCCAATTTCAATAAACTCTCCAGTGATACCCAAAACTCCATTCGAGAGTATGCGCGCTTGTTGAATCAAAACATTCCTCAAGAAGAAAGTAACGGTCGCAACATCAACATTGATTCCGTGCTCATGGTCTCCAAATCGATGTTGGCCCAAGCGAAAAATCAAAGCTCTCGTTTGGCAAAAGACCTGCTGCAAACCGAATTGGAGATGTATAAAACAGACTCCGAGCTTTCACGAAGGTTACTTGCCGTGATTTCGTCTTTGGAACGTGATATCATGGCGAATGCCTACCTAGAAAATTACCAAAAAGAAAAAGCGCTTCGGAAAAGCTTTTTTCTAGCGGGAACCGCTATTTTCATTGGGCTTTTAGTGGCCATTTTGTTTACCATCATGGTGTCCAAAGATTTTCTAAAGGTGCAACAGCTGAAGGAGTCTGTTGAAAGGGAAAAATCCTATTCAGAAGCTTTGTTACAGAGCCGCGAACAGCTGATTCATACCGTAAGCCATGACATTCGTTCGCCTTTGAGTACCCTTTCCGGTTACACCAATCTGCTCATTGAGTCAGGAGATTCGAAAAAAGCGTCCTCTTACGAAAGACCCCTTCGCGAAGCTCTGGATTATATGAAAAGCCTAGTGGATGATTTGCTGGACTTTTCACAGTTGGAACAGGGAAAACTTAAACTTCAAGAGGACACTTTTACCATCACCTCCGTAGTGGACCCTATACTGCTTGCGTTACGGGAAAAATACCCGGACAAAAATCTAAAAGTACATCTGGAAATTCCGGAAATGCTTCAAAACCCCATTGTCTGCGACCGTTTCCGCTTTCGGCAAATCACGAACAACATTATCGGCAATGCCTTCAAATTTACGAAAGAAGGCGAAATACGAATTCGGGTCAATGCAAAGACCGCTTCTGACAAAAACTGGTTAAAAATTCATGTTACGGACACCGGAATTGGCATTCCGAAATCCAAATTGGAAAGTATATTTAAGGAATTCACCCAAGCCCAAAACAATTCAGAAAAGAAGTATGGGGGGTATGGGCTTGGACTTACCATTTCAAAAAAACTATGTGCGCTTTTGGGCGGCTATCTGGAAGTGGAAAGTATTGAAGGGAAGGGAAGTACTTTTACCATTTCGTTGCCCTTGCGGTTTGGCAAAAAGGAAACCATGTTAGCTGAAAATACGACCAAACCTCAAAACCAAACCGCCTCTTTGCTGATTTTGGACGATGATGCAACCCTGTTACAATTGCTAAAAGTCCTGTGTGTGAATCAAGGATGGGGCATTCATGCTTATACGACTTTCAAAGATGTCCCAAAGGAAAGTTCCATTCAATATGATTTGGTGGTAAGTGATATTCAAATGGGGGATTTTGATGGTCTTCAAGTTCCGAAATCACTTCAGAACAAGAGGTATCTCCATTATAAGAATCAACCTATTTTGGCCATAACTGGTCAGCGTAATTTGGAAAAATCCGCATTAATTGATGTAGGATTTGATAATGTAATCTACAAACCTTTTACGCCAGAGGTTTTTTTTCAAACCGTTCAGGCTTGGATTCCCATTTCATCCGAGCAATTCACAAAAACCGCATTTTCCCAAAACCATACCAAGCCATATACTTTTGATGCCATTATAGGTTTTGTTGGGGATGGCGAAGCCCTAACCCATGTGCTTGTTACCTTTTTGCAGGATACCGAAAAACACATGAAGCATCTAGACGAAGGCATTCGAAATGAAAATTTGGAGACCGTTAAAAAGGTTGCCCATAAAATGCTGCCTATGTTTCGTCAATTGCAGGTAACGTCTTGTATTTCTATTTTGGAAGGTTTTGAGCAAGGTGAAATAACCAATTGGGACCGAGTTAAACGAGATTTTGAGCGTTTGAAAGAAGAGGTTTTGGATGTAAAGCGAAGTTTGGAAAACTACCTTGCTATACATCAAGTTGATATTGATTGATTTTGTTGTACAGCGTTTTTCGGGTGATATTCAAAAGCTGTGCTGCTTTGCTTTTATTGAAATTGGTTTTTCGCAAGGCTTGCAAAATGCGTTCTTTTTCGAAAGTGGATTTGGAAAAAGTAAGGGAAGGATTCGTGTCCTGAATTTCTTGTGGTAAGTTCAAGGGCATAAGGACATCTCCCTCAGTAAACAACACCGCTCGTTTGATGGTATTTTTCAGTTCCCGTAAATTTCCAGGCCATGTGTGGTTTTCCAGAATTTCCAAAGCCTCCTCGGAAATCAATGCCACATTTCGTTCCAATTCTTGGTTTGCTTTCTTAAGGAATTGTTCCGCGAAGAACTTAATGTCCTCATTTCGTTCACGCAAGGGAGGAATTGAAATGGTGAACTCATTCAGACGATGGTATAAGTCTTCCCGAAATCTCCCTTCTTCCACAGCAACGTCCAAATCTTCATTGGTTGCCGCTATGATTCTTACGTCAACTTCAATTTCTTTCGTACTCCCTACCTTTTTGATTCTTCGCTCTTGCAAAGCACGCAACAACTGTACTTGATTTTCATACGATAAATTTCCTATCTCGTCCAGAAAAAGGGTTCCTCCGTTTGCTGCTTCAAAGTGGCCGATTTTATCTTCCACAGCCCCTGTAAAACTTCCTTTCAAGTGCCCAAAAAACTCACTTGTAGCTATTTCCTTGGGAATTGCACCGCAATCCACAGCAATAAAGGAATCGTCTTTTCGGTTGCTGTTTTTATGGATAGTTTTAGCGGTAACCTCCTTCCCAGTGCCACTTTCACCCCTAAGCAAGACGGACATGTTCGTAGGGGAAACCAATTTAATGTATTGTAACATCTGTTGCCCGGCCAAACTCTGCCCCTCAATAAAATCTTGGTTTTGAGCAGTCGCATAAGTGGATGATTTAGGTAACGTTTTGATATGGGTAGGTGCGCTTTTGAGTGCATCTGTAATCACTTGAAGAATTTGTTCTGGCGTAAATGGTTTGGTCACATAATCGAAAGCCCCTTTTTTCATGGCTTCCACGGCAGATTTTACTTCGCCATAACCCGTCATTAAAATGATTTTCGTTGCAGCTAAATCCGAAGAGATTGTTTTTAAAAGGTCTTGGCCGTTGCCTTCGGGTAGCCTTACATCAGAAAGAACAATTTCAAAAGACTGCTCATCAATTTGGTTACGGGCTTCTTTTATGTCGTGCGCTTGGGAAACTTCAAAGCCATTCTTGGTCAAAAAGCGGGATAGCATTTGACGGAAAGCAGAATCATCTTCTACAATCAAGATTTTGGGCATACATAAAATATACGACGCCCCCTTGGAAAAGGGATGCTAAAGCAGTGGTAAAATTATCACAAAAGGAGAGGTCCGCCAATGCGGACCCCTCCCTAACCAAACTAACCTAACACGATTAATCTAAATCATTATAGTTCAATCCAATTGCCATCGGCATCCGCGTAAACGGTTCCTGCTGTGCCATCTTCCAATGAAAGCTCCAACTTGAATTGGTCTGAAGCATTTTTATAAGCCTTATTGATAGTAGCGGTTGGATAGTCTTTTGCCACAGCAGCAGTTACAGCTCCGGGAAGGTCAGCGACGCTGATTTCCTCAAAATCTTGAACGGTAGCCTCTACTACGGTTTCATCGATTTGAGCTTCTGCGGTTTCTTCTTGTGCCGTAGCTGCAAATCCTACAAAAGACAACACGGTTGCTAAAAATAATTTTCTCATGATTTTGTGTTTAATGAATTATACTCACCCTATTTAAAGAAAATTCGATGCCATACTTCCCAAAGCCTTTGGTAGTGTATCAAACATTTGAAATTCAGTTGTTTACTGGTTTTTGCTGTTTCCAGGAGTGTGTAAAACTGTGTAAAATAGGAAGTCAATTGGGTATTTTTTACACAAAAAAGGCTGCAAATGCAGCCTTTTTTTCAAATGGACAATCATCCTGACTTATGTAAACATCATGGACGATGCAAGGTGTTGCCCATTGTCGGATAATCTACGGTTAGTGTTTGCATAGCATTATCCTATCTTTTGTCTTTCTTTCTATGTTGTTCTTCTTTCAAATACAATACCAGTAAAAACATGGCCACTGCAAACGAAAGAATACTGATAACCAACACAGCCCTAAAAATCAGCATACTATCCATGATATTTATAAGACACCACTTCTTTAAAAAAGTCACAATAAAAAAGGCCGCTTTTACAGCGACCTTTCAACCAAATCAACCAACCAAAAATGACTGGACGCGGTGTCCAGTGTTTTATATCTTTTGTGGACAAACTTTTTCTTGAGCCCAAATCGCCGCATACAATACCAAGGCGTTTACTACTACAAGTGCTATTTTAATCCCTATTACTATCATCTTTCTGTTTTGTTTCTATTTATGTGACACCCCTTTTTTGAGGAGGTCACCCAAAACGGTAGGATTTAACACTTTTTAAGAAAAAAGATGAAGAAGTTAATTTGTAAAAATCTGATAGTCAGTTTTATACCTGATGAGAAGTTTTAAGCAAATCGTTTACCGTTTTCACCGGATTGAAGGTCACCAGCGGAACTTCTACAAAAATGGTGTTCCAGTAGGCCATGGCACCATTCCATAAACCGGGAAGCTCCAAGGCTTTGAGTTCCTTCCCTTCTTTAGTTTTTCCAGTGATGAAACCTTGTTCAGGATTTACGAAATTCAGAAGGTCGAATTTGTTTCCATTGTGGTCCATTACGCTACAGACAAGGTCTACGGGATTGAAATGTGTAGAGTTTTTGAGAAGGCTTGCTTGCGAAGCATCATTCATGTCCACTTGAGCAGATTCTACAATTTGAAGGGATATTTTGCCTTGCTCGTTTATCCAAAAAGGACCCCCACCGGGTTCTCCTTCGTTTTTGACCATTCCGCAAATACGAATTGGCCGATGCAATGCTTTTAGGCAGGTTTCTTTTTTGGCCTCTGTCGAAAGCGAACCAAAATCCCCTGAAAGACGTACGTTGAGTTCTTCTTTTAAAAATGGAACCAATTCATGTTCCTGAAAAGTTCCTTCTTCTAATGCTTTGGCATATCCGAAGGCTTTGTCGCGTACTTTCAGCAAAATTCCACCGAGCATCTTTTTACTTTCCACAACCGCATCTAGATTTCTATCGACTACCACATTATCAATATTTTTGATGAAAATGATATCTGCTTCTTGCTCATTTAAGTTTTCTATCAACGCGCCATGCCCGCCTGGACGAAACAACAAGGTGCCATCTCCATTTCGGAACGGTTCATTGTTGGGGTCTACCGCTATCGTATCTGTAGCAGGTTTTTGGTTGGAAAAACCTATTTGAAAGCTCGTATCTGTCGCTTGCTCAATTTGGGGACCGCTTGCAGCCATTTCGTCTTGGAACATGGCATCATGCTGCTCGGAAATCGTGAAGTGTAAATGAGCAGACCCGTTGGACTTAGCATAAGCAGCCGCTTCCTTGAGGTGTTCCTTAAAGGGAGTAGCAGATTCGTTACCGTAATTATGAAAGGGGAGCAATCCCTTTGGGTAAAAACCGTAGTTCAGTCCGCTTTCGGACAATAATTCATTAACGAAAGCCTTTAACTCTGCTCCCTTATTTTCAAAATCACTCCCAATGCGAGCTTTTACCATTTCATAAAACGGAAAGGCTGTTAAACCTTCTTGAAAAGCAGCCAAGGCTTTGTCGTCCGTTCGGTCCAAATAGGTTTCAAAATCTTCCGAATTTGGGTCATAGGCTTCCAAAAAATTAAACAGCGCTTTGAACATTCGGGAGGCAGCACCAGAAGCGGGAACGAATTTCAGTAGCTTTTGTTTCGCAGAAACTTCATCAAAATAGTTGCAAGCTGCTTTACCTTCTTCATCCGTCAACCGTAAAATACCATCACCTACTACAGCAGCTTTTTCCAACTTCACAAAAGGAATTCCCTTTTTGAAAATCGCAATTTGGTTTTCTACTTTTTCTATGGAAATACCTTTGTCGTTTATTTGTTGAAGGTCGGCCGCATTAAATGGATTCATGAATCAAGAAGGGTATTTATATGGTTTACCGCGGTGGTGAAGCGCTGTTGTTTATCTCCCTTTAAAGTAACAAAATTCCTACCGTATTTTTTAAGGGTTTCGTGGAAATAGGCAAACATTTTTTCGCGTTCAAACGGTTTGTCTCGCAAATCATCTTTGACCCAAGGGGTATCGATATAGGTCAACAGGTACAAATCATACTGATTTCTGATGGCGTAAGCCTCCAATAAGGGGTCGCAATCCCCCACGTAGTAGGCTTCAGAATACACTTTGGTCTCCAACAAATCCGTATCGCAAATCAGAATTTTATTTGCTTTTTTAGCCAGCTCGTTCTCTAGGTGCATCTGCCCTACTGCAATAGGTAGCAAGTCTTCTGGTTGGCAAACTTCTTTTTCCAAATCCCATTTGGCTTGAAGGTATTCACGGGCGTATTCGGGCACCCAAACCGTGTTGTAGTGTTTCGCCAGCTGTTTGCTCATGGTCGTTTTTCCGGTGGATTCCGGACCAAACAGTACTACCTTAATAAGGTCTGTGGGCTCTTGCCTAAGTTTTTCTGCCATGCTATCCATCCGTAGTAAGCAATTACCGTCAATATTAAATATAAAATGGAGCTAAAAATCAAGCCCTTGTACCAATATAAGGGAACCGTGATAATGTCCCCAACAATCCAATAGACCCAGTTCTCGATTTTCTTTTTGGCCATGAGCCACATCCCGACGAAGAAAATTGCTGTAGTCAGCGTATCCACATAGGCCGTCCAAACATCAAAGCGGTTCGCGGACAGATACACCAACGTGACAAAGATCAAGGTGAGTATGAAAATAATGACGGACCATTGCTTTTCTTTTGGAGTTGTTTTGGTGATGGGCACGTAATGGTCGGGGTCCACTTTTCGGGTCCATAAATACCAGCCCACAATACTCATAATGAAGTAGTAGGCGTTGATGAGCATATCCCCTAAAAGTTGCCAGTGCCATAAAATGTAAGCTGCGATGCCTGTCGCTATAATTCCCGTGGGGTACACCAGAATGTTCTCCTTCTTTGAAAACCACACACTAAGCAGGGCGAAAAACACACTTATCAACTCCAATACCACCAAATAGGTGGGTACGCCCTCATATTGGGCAAAAATCCAATCAAAAATGAGGCTCATACCCGCTTCGGTCAGATTTTACCATTTTCAGGGTCAGTACTACATGTTCCAAATCTTCAAATGTGGTTTTGATTTGCTTGTGCAATACTTTCATAACGCTATCGTAGGGTCCATACACTTGCGTACTTAAGGGATTTTCCCGAACGGTCAAGCCAGATTTTCGCAATTGTTGTATAAACTCAATAATGGGTGGTTCAAAATCATCTTGCAGAGGAGTGAGGGTGAGTTCAACAGATATATCCACATTAGGTTTTTTAGACATGTAAAATTACCAAAAAAAGCTAGGCTGCTACGCTTTCAAAGGATAGGCATAAACTCCAGTAAAACCTTCGAATTCCAGAAAACGGGCTTCGTATTGGGTTTTTTTACTTTGATAGTTGATTTCAGCACGAAGGTTTTGGTCATCAAAAGCAAAATCGTTCACATAAATATGGTTTAAAAAACTCAAGCCTTGCTGGGCGTAAATTTTGTACAACGATTCCTTGATGCCCCAAACAATGGTTAATTTTCGAATAATGGCTTCGGTATTGGCCAAGGTTCGATACTCTTTGATTGGCGTAAACTTATGGGCAATCCTCAGGATTTTATCCCGCTGTTTTTCAATATCAATCCCCACCTCCTCGGAAGCACTGATGATGATGCCGGTAAAATTGTTGGAGTGCGTTATCGAGATATGCTTTCCATCGTGCAGATGGGGTTTGCCAAATGTGTTGTAATACAAATCCTTGTCCTCGTATCCTTCTAGGGCCAGTAGATGCCGAATGCTCAAAAAAGCTGTCCGGTGCGCCTCTGATTTCATCCGGTCCATTCGGTTTTGGCAATAGGTACTTAAAGTCACATCATTCGCCAAAAAATCTTCAGATTCCGTGACTTTCCAGAGATGCACCTTCGTGGTTGCGGATACCGTAATGCTTTTGTATAATGGCACGATTAAACGCTATGTAATTTGTACCTTTGCGGTCGAAACAAGCGAATCTACAAAAGTTAACGAAGAAATAGATTATGAGTACGAAAACAATTCCGTATGTACCCTACAAGGTGAAAGACATTTCCCTAGCTGATTGGGGACGAAAGGAGATTGAACTGGCGGAAGCGGAAATGCCTGGATTAATGGCTTTGCGCGAAGAGTATGGTAGCGAACAACCCCTAAAGGGAGCTCGTATTGCTGGATGCTTGCACATGACCATTCAAACCGCTGTGTTGATTGAGACATTAGTGGCTTTGGGTGCAGAAGTTACCTGGAGTTCGTGTAATATCTTTTCAACCCAAGACCACGCTGCTGCGGCTATAGCGGCTGCCGGAATTCCGGTATATGCATGGAAAGGAATGAATGAAGAGGAATTTGATTGGTGTATCGAGCAGACACTTTTCTTTGGAGAAGAGCGCGAACCCCTCAATATGATTTTGGATGATGGTGGGGACTTGACCAATATGGTATTGGACCAATACCCAGAACTTGCCGCTGCCATTAAAGGACTTTCGGAAGAAACCACTACAGGAGTACACCGTTTGTATGAGCGTGTGAAAAATGGAACGCTTCCGATGCCCGCAATCAACGTCAACGATTCTGTTACAAAATCCAAATTTGACAATAAATACGGATGCCGCGAGAGTGCAGTGGATGCCATCCGCCGTGCTACCGACACCATGTTGGCTGGAAAACGAGTGGTCGTTGCCGGATATGGAGATGTTGGAAAAGGTACTGCTGCTTCATTTAGAGGTGCCGGAGCCATTATAACCGTAACTGAAATCGACCCGATTTGTGCGCTTCAAGCCTGTATGGACGGGTACGAAGTGAAAAAACTGGAATCGGTGATTCAAAATGCCGATATTGTAATTACTACAACGGGAAACAAGGATATCATCCGTGAAGAACACTTTAGAGCCTTAAAAGACAAAGCTATCGTTTGTAATATCGGCCACTTTGACAATGAGATTGATATGGCATGGTTGAACAACACCTATGGTGAAACGCGTGACGAAATCAAGCCGCAAGTTGACAAGTATACCATTGATGGAAAAGATGTTATTATTTTGGCTGAAGGCCGTTTGGTGAATTTGGGCTGTGCTACTGGACACCCGAGTTTTGTAATGAGCAATTCCTTCACCAACCAAACCTTGGCGCAAATCGAGCTTTGGAAGAATAGTGAAGCTTACGAAAACAAAGTGTACATGTTGCCCAAACACCTTGATGAGAAGGTAGCTAAACTGCACTTGGCACGTTTGGGGGCTGAGCTTACCGAATTAAAAGAAGATCAAGCCGAATACATCGGTGTAACGGTAGAAGGCCCATTCAAGCCGGAATACTACCGATATTAAAATTTGGTCTTAGAAACTTAAGCAGAAACCCTTGCCAATGGCAGGGGTTTCTTATTTTAGTCTTTCCTAAATGAATGAGCGTCAAATGCATATCATCTTAACCGGTGCTACGGGAACCCTAGGGTCACAAGTTCTTTTCTGCTTGTTGGAAAGTAGGTATGCCTCTTTGGAGAGAATTTACCTCATCGTACGCAAAAAGAAACGCGTCACGCCATTGGAGCGAATAAAGAATATGCTGGATAGTGCTTCCATTCCAGGCTTTATCCAGGAAAACAAGACCGATATTTTAGAAAAGATTGAGGTCATTGATGCTGAAAACCTGTTGCATCCAAAAGCTTTTTTAAAACCAAGCACTGCACATTATTTTATCCATTCCGCAGGTTTCGTGAACCTTTCGGTACATCCTGATAGCAAAGACGAAATCTATGAAGAGAATTTGACGCTAACGCAAAACATCTTCAATGCCTACAAACATTTCGTGTCCAAATTCATTTATATCAGCACGGCCTTTTCCATTGGAAAGTTGGATGGTCTCCTGAATAACAACTATGTGGATACGGAGCAAAATGAATATCGAAACTTTTATGAGGCGTCCAAACATGCTGCAGAGAAGTATCTGGTAAAAGCCGGAGAAGCTGCCAATATTCCCATTCAGATTTTAAGACCTAGCGTGTTAGGTGGAAACATCATGGAAAACCCCAACTTCTTCATTTCGAAGTATATGGTGTTTTATCTCTTTGCGAAATTCTTCCATAAAAGACCATCATCCGAAACCGTGAGGATTCAGGCGCACCAAGACAGCAAACTCAACATTATCCCAACAGATTACGCTGCGCAAGTGATTGCCAAGGTGTTTGATACCGACGTGAAGCAATTGAACATCGTGAACTCTAAAGGCACTAATATCTTTAGTGGTATTGCGAAAATTTTGGAAACGGTAAACTTCAAAAGTTTTCAACTGACCCAAGATTTGATTGATACGGCTTCGGAATTTGAAAGCACCCTAGAACAATTTTACTACGAAACAATTGGGGTTCACTTAACGCCATATTTGACCTCAAAACCATATGAATGGGACACGACACTCTTGGAAAGTATTCTGCCGATTCCAAAATATAATTTGGAAGAGTATTTGGTAGCTACTGTTGAGTTCGCGAAAATTCATGGTTTTCGAAACCAACGTTGGTAGATTTATCTGCTCCCTACATATCCAACCACTTCTTGAAATTCGTGGTACGCTCTCGCGATACGATGACTTGTTCCTCTTCTTTAGGGAGGAGTTTCAAAAGCAAACGACTATTGAAATAGCTATGGATTTCCACCACGGATTCCACCGAGACCATAAACTTTCGGTTTACTCTAAAAAACTGAATGGGATTCAAGATATTTTCCAACTGGTCAATAGTGTATTCAATGGGATAGGTTTGTGCTGAATGGGTATGCAAAAAAATCATCCCTTCTGTAGATTTGAAATAAGCAATGTCAGCCACGTTGAACGAGCGAAATTGGTTGCCTACCTTCACCATAAACCGATGTTTGAACTCCTTGCGGAATAAGTCTTTCAGCTCTTGCATGTTTTGCTGTGGGGCGGCACTTCGCGTAATGTTTTTTTCGAATTTTTCAAGGGCTACTTTTAGATCTGCCTTTACAATGGGTTTCAATAAATAGTCCAATCCATTGTATTTGAAGCCCCGAATGGCGAATTCATTGTACGCTGTGGTAAAAATTACGGGGGGATGGTCCTCAAGGTCGTCCAAAATATCAAATCCATACCCATCGTTGAGTTGAATGTCTAGAAAAATCAAATCTGGGAGTGTATTATCGGAGAACCATTGTTTGGCTTCTTGAACCGAACTGAGCACGGCGGCAATTTCCAAATCGGGCGCTAGCTCCGAAATCAGCAGGGCCAAACGTTTGGAAGCAAATTCCTCGTCTTCAACAATAATGGCTTTCATATTAGGAAATTGACAGCAACTTGTTTTGCTCCATTTCTTGGGTCAAAAGTGGAATAATTACTTCGAAAAAATCGGTTTCTTCCCGAACCAAAACCTGTTTGTTGGTATAGTAGGAGTACCGTTTTTTGATATTATCCAGACCAAGTCCGGTGGTTGCAGAGAGGTTTCGCTTTCTTAAATTGTTTTTAACCACCAAAGCATCTTCTCCAATGGTACTTATGGTTACTCCCAAGGGTTGTTCCTTGGAATAGTAGTTGTGCTTCAAGGCATTTTCAAGCAACATTTGCACTGATAGGGTTGGTATGGAAAACTTGGCGGCATCCAAATTGATATCCATTGAAATGGAAACTGCATTCTTGTGCCGCACTTCCATCATAAAAATATAGGCATCCAAAAAGGCCAACTCTTTCTCCAAACTGACCAAGTCTTCCTCTTTATTGTCAAGAATATAGCGATAACTACTGGCCAAACGAGTCACAAAATCTGAGGCAAGATCTCGGTCCTCATACATCAAAGAGGTCAAGGTATTTAAGCTATTGAACAAAAAATGTGGGCTAATTTGACTTTTAAGTGATGCGTACTTCGAGGCCAACATTTCTTTTTGCAGATCCTCCATCTGCTTTTGTAGCGCTTCCCTCTGGTGAATCAAGTGGTAGTACATATTGAAAAATACCACCGTGAAGCCCAATCCAACAGCCCTTAAAAAATCCGTGATAAATTCTTTCTCGGGAGTTTGTTCGCATATAATGCCCCAAGGTTCTCTAAAGGGAAACAACCCTAAATAATACACGACGGATGAAACTACAACCACCCAGAACATGGTTTTGGCCAAAATCCAGAGACTAGACTTAAAGCTAAGTCCGCCTTTTTGTTTCTGTTGTTTGATGTACCAATTGTTTAACTCCCAAGTGAAGAAGAATAAAAAGAAGGCTGTGAGATAATAGAAGATGCTCGTTGGCTCAAAAAAAGTTTCGAACATACCATTTTCGTGCTCCATCGTGGCCTTGACAGCCAAGAATACTAGGTTGACCACCATCCAACGAAATAGGAAACTTAAGATGCGCTTTTTGTGTTTTGCGAACCACATAGTACCCAAATATACATGAGCTTTTATATATATGGAGAAAACAGCTTCAACGAACCGTCAAAAAAACCCCTGAATTGTCAATTAATCGGTTTTAAGCGTTTTCCCTGTCAAATTGAACCGTTTTTCATCTCAATCTTTCATTTGACAATCCAAAAGGCCAATTCACGAATCGAAAGGGACTCTCTTTCCCTACAAAGGGTTTCTCGGCAATTTCAATGAAAATAAAAACAACATCATGAAAAAAATTCTGTTTCCATTTGTTTTCTTGCTGAGTTTAGGTGCTTTTGCCCAGACCGGGGTTATTAAAGGAATCATTTTGGACAAGCAATCTGAAAACCCGCTCGAAGGTGCCACTGTAGAACTTCTTAACATGGAGTTAGCCACCGGTGTGATATCTGATTTGGATGGTAGATTCACTTTAACGGAGGTTCCTATAGGTCGTCAAACCATATTCATCAGTTTTATCGGATACGAAAGCATTACGCTTCCCAATATTGATGTTACGACCGGTAAAGACAATTTTGTCACTATTCAGCTGTTGGAATCTTTCAACCAACTGGATGAAGTGGTATTGACCAACAACGCCAACAAAGATAAACCGAGAAACAAACTTGCTTCAGTTTCTGCACGACAGTTTGGGCTGGAAGAAGTAACGCGTTTTTCGGGAGGTCGAGGAGATGTAGGTCGCTTGGCAGCAAACTTTGCTGGCGTCTCATCTCCGGATGACAGCCGTAATGACATCGTAATCCGAGGAAATTCACCAACTGGCCTACTTTGGCGATTGGAGGGCATCCCGATTCCCAACCCCAATCACTTTTCTTCTTTTGGAACTACTGGAGGGCCTGTATCTGCAGTAAACTCAAACGTTTTACAGGATTCTGATTTTCTTACCTCGGCATTTCCCGCGGAATACGGCAATGCCGTCGGAGGTGTTTTTGATTTGGGTTTCAGAACCGGTAATGTGGATGACTACGAGTTTACGGCCCAAGTAGGCGCTTTCACTGGAGTAGAGGCCACTGCAGAGGGACCGATGGGCAAAAACAACGGTTCTTTCTTACTGGCGGCACGATACTCCTTCGTTGGTTTGGTTGGAGCGGGTGCAGGAGGAGGCTCCGCCGCCACACCAAATTATACCGATGTATCCTTTAACCTGAACTTTGGCAAAAGCGCACTAGGGAACTTTTCGGTTTTTGGAATTTTAGGAACCTCGGATATCGATTTTCTGGGTGATGAAATCGATGAAGACGATTTGTTCGCGGCGGAAGACGAAGACCTTTTTGTAAAATCGAGATTTGGCGTGTTAGGACTAAAGCATCGTATTAAGGTTGGTGATAATTCTTTTTTGAAAACCGTGGTAGCAGGGTCTTTATCTGAAAATGATATTACCGCAGACCGTTTTTTTGATATTGACACCCCGCAAGAACGCTCCATCCTATTCACAGAAATAGACAATTCTGAAACCAGATTGAGTTTTTCCACACTATTCAATTCAAAACTGAGCAATAAAATAACCCTAAGAACCGGTGTCCTTTTTGAGAATTTTGGTGTTGAGTCCCTTTTGAGAACAAGGGAAGAGCAAGATGACAATGATGGTGATGGCGATAGGGATTTGTTTACGTTTAGGGATACAGATGATTCCTTTGGCATATGGCAACCCTATATTCAAGGACAGTTTCGACTGAGTGAGGCGCTTACCTTAAATGCAGGCATGCATTCCATATACAGCAGTTTGAACGAGCAATTCGAATTTGAGCCCAGAGCAGGCCTGAACTACAGCTTAAACAACAATCAAACCTTAAGTTTTGGGTATGGGCTGCACCATCAACCCGTATCGTTGCCCCTATTGTTCCTGAACGAGGAAGTTGATGGACAGCTGGTCCAGACCAACAGAATGCTTGATTTTGTTCGCAGCAACCATTTTGTGCTCGGGTATGATATTAAACTTGCGCCTTCATGGCGTGGAAAACTTGAAGTGTATTACCAAGACATTTCCAATGCTGCGGTAGAGTCATTTCCTTCCAGTTACTCTTCGCTTACAGAAGGCGCTGATTTTGATTTTGATAACGACCGGGTTTCCTTGGTCAATTCAGGAACAGGTTTTAATCAGGGTATAGAGCTAACCTTGGAAAAGTTTTTTAGCAAAGGGTATTATGGCCTTTTGACAACATCCTTTTTTGAGAGTAAATATGAAGGTAGTGACGGTGTAGAAAGAAATAGTCCGTTCAATAATGGCTATGTGGTAAACTTTCTTACCGGTAGGGAATTTACCGTTGGAGCCTCCGGTCGGACCAAGCTTTTCTTTGACACTCGAGCCGCATTTGCAGGAGGACGTTACTTTACGCCCATTGATCTAGCTGCTTCACAACAAGCTGGTTTTGAAGTATTACAAGAAGATTTGGCCTTTACCGAGCAGTACGATGATTATTTCCGATGGGATGTCAAATTTGGGGTAAAACTCAATAGTAAGTCAAAAAAACGCTCGCATCAGTTTTACTTGGATTTACAAAATGTTACCAATAGGGAAAATGTATTTGTACAACGTTACAATAGATTGACCAATCAGGTAAATCAAGTAGACCAAGTAGGTTTCTTTCCAGATTTTGGATACAAGTTTCAATTTTAAACCTACCGCCATGTTTTCCAAACCAAGAAAAAACAAATTCGTACAGTCTTATGGGCCATGGGGCCTTGTCACCGGAGCTTCATCAGGCATTGGGAAAGAAATTTCGCATTGCCTGGCCAGCTTGGGTATGCATTTGGTACTAACAGGCAGAAATGTTCGCGCGCTAAAGGTATTGAGTGCAACTCTTGAAGAAAACTATGGTATTCATACAGATGTTGTAATAGCGGACCTCAGCAATATCGGGGACATTGAAATGTTGATCCATAGCCTAGGCGATCTTCCCATAGGTATTTTCGTAGGGTCAGCAGGTTTTGGCACTTCCGGTCAATTTTCCAAATCAAATCTTGGGGAAGAGCTCGAAATGTTACAGGTGAATACCATCGCCTTGATGATGTTAACCCATCATTTTGCCCGAAGATTTTCACAGCTTGGCAAAGGCGGAATTGTTTTGTTGAGCTCCATTGTCGGATTTCAAGGCGTCCCCAACGCAACGAACTACGCAGCTACCAAAGCCTATGTGCAATCATTCGGAGAAGGTTTGTATCACGAGTTAAAACCCTATGGGGTGAATGTGGTCACCGCCGCGCCTGGTCCAGTGGAAAGCGGATTCGCGCAACGGGCCAATATGAAAATGAAGAATGCCTTGAGACCTGAAGATATAGCTTGGCCCATTCTAAAAGCTTTAGGGAAGCAAGCCGTTGTATTCCCAGGTACCCTTACCAAAATTTTGATGTTGGGATTGCGTACCGTACCTCGGTGGGGCAAGATAAAAATCATGCAAAAAGTTATGGGGGGTATGACGCAGCATCAACCTGCTTAATTTTTAAAGAAACGCTATGAAAATTCGAAATAGAATTATTTTCTTAGGGGTCATCCTAACATTAATTGGAATTGTTTTGGCCAGAAACACCGAATCGAGTGACACCTTTATGGATGACCAGATGGAAACTTTGCATGGATATATCTTGCAGCGAGATGTTGAGAATCCTGCGGTTTCCAAGGCAGATGTGGCTTGGCATATTGACCATTCCTTAAAAACCATCAACAAGATTTACGAGGAGTTGGAAAAATCCAATCCGGAAGACTACCAATACACTTTCAGTTTTTCAAGAATTTGCATTTTTGCATGGGGTGACTTTCCCAGAGGCGTGGCAGAAGCACCCAAGGTTGTTAGACCTCCAATGGATATTGAAACAGAAAATCTATATGTCCAATGGGAAGAAGCTCGGCAGAATTTAAACAAATTAAAGGAGCTTGACGACCGGGTTCATTTTAAGCATCCGTATTTCAATGTCATCGACAAAGGGCAAACCAAACGTTTTTTAAGGATTCATACCCGACACCATCTCAAGATAATCGAAGATATTTTAAAATAAGTCATAAAAAAACCCGCTCGATGAGCGGGTTTTATATTTCTTATTCGTTGTGTTTACGCTTGAAAAGGCTCAATGGATACAAAAGACTTGCCTCCAGCTTTCTTTTCAAACTTTACAATACCGTCTACCTTGGCATGCAAGGTATGGTCCTTACTTGCGTACACGTTTTCACCAGGATTGTGTTTGGTTCCTCGTTGTCTAACGATAATGTTTCCCGCTATCGCAGCTTGACCTCCAAAAATCTTTACGCCTAAGCGTTTCGATTCCGATTCTCTTCCGTTTTTAGAACTACCTACACCTTTTTTATGTGCCATGATATGTTGTTTTTAACGCTTGATTATTTACTTAAAGCCTCAATCAAATCAGCTTTCTTCATCGAAGAAATTCCTGTGATGCCTTGGGCTTTTGCCATTTCTTTCAACTCGGCAACCGTTTTACCACTCAAATCTTCAGAAGCCTTTGTGGGTTCTGCTTTTGGTGCGGCAGCAGCTTTCTTGGCTGGTTCAGCTTTGGCCTTAGGTGCTTCTGCTACTTTCTCCTTTTTAGGAGCCGCTTTCTTAGCGCCTTTGGCAATAATGCCTTCCACAACGATTTCCGTAAGGGCTTGCCTGTGTCCATTTTTGGTACGGTACCCTTTTCTTCTTTTCTTTTTGAAGACGATTACCTTGTCTCCTTTCAGGTGCTTTACCACTTTTGCCTCAACGGCTGCACCATCTATGACGGGGGCGCCAACAGTTACGCTTCCGTTATCATCCAACAAAAGAACCTTGTCAAAAGTTACCTTTTTACCCTCTTCTGTTTGCAAACGGTGAACGTACACTTTCTGGTCTTTTGCAACTTTGAATTGCTGCCCTGCCATCTCTACAATTGCGTACATAGTATTTTATTTGCGTTTACTCGCTATTTTAGCGGGTGCAAATATACGCTTTAATCCTTAATCCACAAGGTTTTTTGACCTCATTTGCTTTTGAGATTATTGGAAGTTTTAAAGAGCTGCATAAAGGATAATGTAAGCACTAAGGTAGTCGCCAAACCCATGATGGCCACGGTAAAGAAAACGATACCTTCAAAGTTTGCATAATCTTTTGACCAAACCTCCGAGAGCTCCCCTAAAAAACTACTGTTCAACTCCGTTGAGTACAAAGCGAAGAAAATGGTAAACACCAATGTGGCCGCAAACCCCGTGGTAACTCCAGCGGTAAATCCCTTTCCATAGGTGAATTCCTTCCCTAACCTAAGCTTGGTATACTTTATCGTCTCGTAAATACCAAAACCCGTGATGATTCCATTAAACAAACTGAAGAAGACATTGGTATGTTTTCCCATTAAGGAAAGTATCAAGAAATAGGCGATAAGTACTGCTGCGGTCACAAGTCCAAAACGAATGGGAAGGGTCATGTTTTTCATGTTGGTGTGTTTAAAAGATTATCCTCTTTAATTTAGTGAATATTCCCCAATTGCATCAAACCTATATTCTACTGAATTCTTCGTAGGGATTCCGACGCTTTTTAAGTTATCTTAGTGAGGTCGCAAAAACAGGAACATCCTGTGGTTGGCAGACATTCAATTCATTAATCCAACACTATGAAAAAAGCATACTATGCCTTATTGTTGTTGCCCTACATGTTAGGCGCACAACAAGTTGATTTTGAGGAGTACGACCTTGATAATGGTTTACATGTCATTTTACATCAAGACAACTCCGCCCCCGTGGTCAACGTTTCGATAATGTACCACGTAGGCTCCAAAGATGAAAACCCGAACAAAACAGGATTCGCCCATTTCTTTGAGCATCTCCTTTTCGAAGGAACCAAGAACATAAAGCGAGGGGAATGGGACAAAATCGTATCCTCAAATGGAGGTAGCGGTAATGCCAGCACCTTTTTGGACGAAACCTATTATTATGAAACGTTCCCTTCCAACAATTTGGAAACGGGTCTTTGGTTGGAATCCGAAAGACTTTTGCATCCGGTAATTGAGCAAATTGGGGTAGACACACAAAAAGAAGTCGTTAAGGAAGAACGTAGGTTGCGGGTGGATAACTCGCCGTATGGTGCTTTTTTCGAACAACTGCTGACGTACCTATACACCAAACATTCCTATCGCTGGGGAATTCTTGGTTCCATGGAGCATATCGCCAGTGCCTCCTTGGAAGACTTTCAGAACTTCAGCAAAAAATTCTACGTACCCAACAATGCCGTTTTAGTGGTAGCCGGGGATTTCGAGACGGAGAAAACCAAAAAGATGATTTCAGACTATTTTGGGCCCATTCCCAAAGGAGAACCCATACAACGCGTAAAGGTGGAAGAAGACCCCATCGAAACCACGGTGATGGCCAAATACCACGATCCGAATATTCAAATTCCCGCCTTATTATTGGCCTATCGCACGCCAGGAAAAAAGGAACGTGATGCTTATGTTATTGATATGATATCGACCTACTTAAGTGACGGGGAAAGTTCAAAGTTGTACAAGACCTTGGTTGATGAACAGAAAAAAGCACTGCAGATTTTTGCCTTCCCCATAAATGCAGAAGATTATAGCTCTTACGTGGTTGGCGGACTTCCGGTTGGTGATAATACCCTTCAAGACATTAAGACCGGTATTGATACCGAAATTCTAAAAATGCAAACTGAACTGATTTCTGAAAAGGATTATCAAAAACTCCAAAACAAATTTGAGAACAACTTCGTCAATGCAAACAGCAGTTTCTCGGGGATTGCTGAGTCCCTTGCGGAGAATTATTTATTGAAAGACGACACCAACCTCATCAATACCGAAATTGATATTTATCGTTCCATCACTCGCGAAGAAATCAGAGATGTCGCGAAGAAGTACCTCAAAGTAAACCAAAGGGTAGAGCTAGAGTATTTGCCTCAACAAAAAACTGCCAACTAAGATGAAAAGAATAGTATTTTCCATAGCATTGTTTGTAGCATTTTTTAGCGTACATGGACAAATTGATAGGACGCAACCTCCCAAACCCGGTCCAGCACCGACCATTAACCTAAAAGAACCTGTTCGATTCGAACTCAACAATGGCCTTAAAGTGATGGTCGTAGAAAACCATAAACTGCCTAGGGTTTCCATACAGCTGACCCTAGACAACGCCCCTATTTTGCAGGGGGGAAAGGCTGGGGTTTCAGACTTGACGGCCAGTTTACTGGGAAAGGGGTCTAAAAACATTTCCAAGGATGCGTTTTATGAAGAAGTGGATTTTTTGGGAGCCAATATTTCATTGGGTGACCAAAGTGCTTACGCCAGTTGTCTCTCCAAATATTTTCCTAGGATTCTGGAGTTGATGGCCGATGCCGCGTTGAATCCTAATTTTACACAAGAAGAATTTGACAAGGAAAAAGACAAGCTTCTTACGGCCCTAAAAGCCGAAGAGAACGACGTAAGCGCTATAGCGACTCGGGTTCAATTGGCACTTGCGTACGGTAAAAATCATCCTTATGGGGAAATTACTTCGGAAGAAACCGTCAACAATGTTACCCTTGCTGATGTTGAACAATTTTATCGTGCCAACTTTGTTCCGGCCAATGCCTACCTAGTTGTCATTGGTGACGTTGACTTGGCAGAAGTAGAAAAACTGGTTACGGAGTACTTTACACCTTGGTCCAAAGCGACGCCTCCGTCGTTTAGCTATGCAAAACCAGTGGACGCCCAATATGCGCAAATTAATTTGGTAGATATGCCCAACGCCGTCCAATCCGAAATTGTGGTGCAGAATATCACCGAATTGAAAATGAAAGATGATGATTATCTACATGCGTTGTTGGCCAATCGAATCTTGGGTGGGGGTAGTCAAGCCAGGCTTTTCATGAACCTAAGGGAGGATAAGGGCTATACATACGGGTCGTATTCCGCTATTCGCGATAATAAATTTGGTCCCATGCGCTTTAGCGCTTCCGCAGAAGTCCGCAATGCGGTAACCGATAGCGCCATGGTGGAAATGCTTACCGAAATTGATAAAATCAGAACTGCTCCCGTGACGGCCGAAGAGTTAAAAAATGCCAAGGCCAAATATTCCGGAAGCTTTGTGATGGCCCTTGAAAAGCCACAGACGGTAGTGAACTACGCCCTCAATATTGAAACCGAAGGTCTCCCAAGCGATTTTTACAAAACCTATTTGGAACGTATCAATGCTGTAACAATAGAAGATGTGCAAAGGGCAGCAGAAAAGTATTTTTCCACAGCCAATGCACGCTTGGTGGTTACAGGAAAGGCAAGTGAAATAGCAGAAAAACTGGAGAATTTCAACTTTCAAGGCAAAAAAGTGCCTTTGCTTTACTATGACAACTACGCGAACAAGACCGCTAAACCAGAATAACTTTGGGTTTCTCTTTTTAACTGGGAAATGAAATCTTTAAAACACTTAGGGCGCCTTTGGCGTCCTTTTTTTATTGATGAGATACACCCCCAACAGGATTAAGCCAGCGGATAACAATTGTCGAAATCCAAAGGTTTCCCCATCCAAAAGACCCCAAAAAATACCAACCAACGGAATCAAATAGGTGACAGAAACCGAAAACACCGCCGAAGAAATTTGAACCAGTCGATTGAACATGATTTTAGCGATACAGGTGCTCAACACACAAAGAATTACGATATAGCTCAAAGAAGGCCAAAAGTTGGGACCATTCAAAGTTGAACCTTTAAAAAAACCTGAACCAAACATCACCAATAAACCGGGAATCCAAATGCCTAAAAAATTACCTACGGCGATGGCCATGGGGGAAACGTTCTGCAGTTTGCTTTTGATAATGTTGGTGTTCAATGCATAGCAAATCGTAGCGATAACGACCAAGCCTGTATACCCATAATTTTGCTCAGGATTCAAGGATTTGCCGGTCAATATCAACAGAATCGCTCCAACTAACCCCAAAAGCACCCCAAAAAGCTGATTGCGTTGAAATCCAATGCCAAAAGCCAAGTATCCGATAAATAAAGTAAATAAGGGCACCAGTGAATTCAAAACCGAGGCTACGGAGCTATCAATTTCAGTTTCAGCAAAAGCGAACAAAAACATAGGCAGAAAACTCCCCACAAAACCTGATACTATTACCCAAGGCCATTCTTTTTTGGAAATACCGCGAACGCTTCTGAATCCGATAACAAAAAGAAATAATCCCGCTAACACAACGCGAACAGAACCCAGTTGCAACGGGGTAAATCCCAATAGCCCTTTTTTGATTAAAATGTACGAGGTACCCCATATGATGGAAAGGATTCCTAAATACAGCCACTTTTTGTTGGTATCCCCCATACATCACCTTTGGGCTACAAATGTGCTGATAATTCAAGAGTATATCGCCATTCCAATGTATTTTTGTAATCTCTATAAGAATGTTGAAGCAATTTTATACATACGGATTTGTTTTGCTGTATTTAGTGGCCATGGCCCGTCCGGTGATGCCCCTAGCGGAATATCTTGTGTATGAAGATTATATCGCAGAGTTTTTGTGCATCAACAAGGACAACAAAGCGTTGGATTGTAATGGAAAATGTTACCTCATGCAAATGCTTCAAGAGCAAAATGAGGAAAAGCATCATAATCTTCCGCGTATAGCGATGGAAGAGTATCCCATTGGTTTCGTGGAGCTGTTGGCACTATCCTCTTCCCAAAGGGAATCAATTCATCCTGAAACAACCTTCACATATAATAACCCTTATTCGTTCCTTTTTGTTTCGGAGCCGTTTCATCCACCAAGCGCAGCCGCTTAACTTCTGTTTACTTTTTTAGCATTCCTGTCTTCTCTGTACAGCATTGAGAGGTCTGGATTGCACCTCAATTCCAATAATTAAAACATCAAATGAAACATATTTTAACCGCCATTGTCATGATGGCAACCCTTGCATTATATGCGCAAGAAACTACTGATTCCATCCAAAAATGGTCCGCCGGAAGGCCGGATGGACATGCCCCAATTTCGGTTATGGGCGACCATATGCACGGAAAGGGCGAGTGGATGCTCTCGTATCGCTACATGTACATGAACATGGGCGATTTAAAACAAGGAAGCGATGACGCATCTTTCGCAGATGCCCTAGAGGATTATATGGTTACTCCGACCGAAATGCCGATGAACATGCATATGGTAGGAGTAATGCACGCTCCGAGTGATAAAATCACCATAATGGCCATGTTCAATTACTTGTCCATGGAGATGGACCATCTTACCCGAATGGGAGGAACCTTCATTACCGAATCAAGTGGATTCGGGGACATTCAATTATCCGGTTTGTACCACTTTTTCAATCGAAACCGACAAAGTTTACATGCGCAGGTCGGGGTTTCCATTCCCACAGGAAGTATCACGGAGAGTGATGTAACCCCCGCTTCTGCGCCAAACGAAGTAGAACTCCCCTACCCAATGCAAATTGGTAGTGGAACTTTTGACACCAACTTGGCTTTGACCTATTTGGGACAAACGGACCAAGTTTCATGGGGTGGACAGCTTCGCGCTATTTTGCGTTTTGGAGAAAACGACAGAGATTTTCGATATGGTAACCGACAAAGTGTAATGGGCTGGTTTGCGGTGAAAGCCTCGGACTGGTTGAGTTTTTCAACCCGTTTGGAAGCCTTGGTCGTAGGTGAAATTGATGGAGCAGACCCCAACTTGAATCCCATGATGGTCATTACCGCAGATACCGCCAACTCTGGAGGAAACTTTTTGAACGGTGGACTGGGATTCAATGTCTACATTCCAAAAGGTACATTGAAAAACCTTCGCTTCGGATTTGAATTTGCAACTCCGCTCTATCAAGACTTAAACGGTATCCAGCTCAAGCAAAAAGAGACCTTGACCTTCGGAACCCAATATGCATTTTAATCTCATCGCCCGGAGGTGCTTCCTCCGGGCTAAAACGTTTACATTATGAAAAAAATCCTATTATCCGTCTTTTTGGCAACCATAGCAATGGCTTGCCAAAAAGCACAAAAAAAGCCAACAACTACCGAGAAACCTGTACAAGAAAGCGAGCAAACTTCTAAAAATAGAAATCTAAAACCCAACGGAGAGCCTTTCTCCGATGAAGAGTTGGCCAATATGAGCCATGATGAGGCTATGGAGATTTTACGTGAGGCTCCAAAAGACACCATAAGCAAAATAGGCTATCTGCTCTATGACGGATTTTTCGCCTTGGACGCGATGGGTCCTTTATCGGTTCTCAACGGCATTTATCCTGCAGAAAAGTATCTAATTGGCCGTCATAAAGGCATCATAAAAAGTAATGACGGTGTTTCTTTCAGTGTAGACTACAGTATCGAAGATATTGACCAATTGGATATTTTGGTCGTTCCAGGAGGGTTTATCCAAACCTATCAAGCCACAAAAGATGAAGAACTTTTAGCATGGATTCGAAAAATTGACGAAAACAGCAAATACACCATGAGCGTTTGTTCTGGTGCATGGATTTTAGGCGCGGCAGGACTTTTGGATGGCAGAGAAGCCACCACACACTGGTATAGAGCTGAAGAAAAACTTGCTTTCTACAATGCAAAATATGTCCGGAAAAGATATACGAATGATGGAAAATATTGGACAAGCGCCGGAGTATCCGCTGGCATTGATATGAGCTTAGCGTTGGTAGACGAAATTATGGGAAGGAATTACGCAGAATTCATCGCATTGAATATCGAATACGACCCGGAACCCCCTTTTGAAGGAGGCCACCCGGATAAAGCTGACCGATTGGTTACGGCCATGCTTATAAAAATGTTGGATGAAGGACTCAAACCGTATCTGGAAAACGAATAATTTTGATAAAAATCACACGAATGAAAAATGTAATTACGATACTTTTCCTTGTAACAGTGTTTTGTATTGGATGCAAAGACGCCAAAAAAGAGGAAGAACTCACTCAAATGGAACAAGTTATGGCCATTCATGACGAGGTAATGCCCAAAATGGGACGTTTGGGAGAATTGGTTGGCCAGCTCAAAGAAAAAGTTGATACCACAGAAGCAGGAAAACAATATGAAGCTGCCATGTTGGACCTTCAAAAGTCCAACGAAGACATGATGCAGTGGATGATGGGGTTTGGAGATCGTTTTGATTCCGAAGAAATCTTAGAAGGAAAAACGCTTACAGACCAGAAAAAAGCTTGGCTTGCAGAAGAAGAGGTCAAGGTTATGAAGCTGAAGGAAACCATAAACCAAAATATTGAAAAAGCTGAGATGCTTCTAGGAGAAGAGTAAGATTTTATTCCCAGCGAATACTTTCCATCAGTCTGCGAATATCCTTCTGCAAATACACCGCAGCGGGAAGAATGGAATCGTAATTGGGTTTAGCATAAAAATATAAAGAGCCCGTCACAAAGTGGCGGGTGCTATCCGTTACGTAAAATTGTGACTGGGATGCTGCATTGCCGCTAACCTCGTAAAACATTCCATACACCTTGTCCGTATCATTTACAAAAGGCTGTTCCAAGATATTGTCTGCCTTTACTACATGTTCGTAGGATAGTTTTTGGGCATCAATCAAAAGCGTGTCCAAATTATTCTTTACCGATTTATAGGTCAAATAAATGGACCCTTTCATGTTGGGATAGTCCAATATGAGGGAACAGTCTTTGTTTTCTTTGATGTTGGCAGCAAGGTTTTTGTCAAAAACATAGGTGCAGCCCAAATCGGTTTGGGCGTACTTGGCTTGATTGTATTCCAAGCGAAGAAAAGCTTTGGGTTTAGGCAAAACCTCGTCTTTACAAGCCGTGGCCAACACCAAAACGCAAACCAAAAAGAACACATTACGCTTCATGAGGCAAAGTCACTTTAATTTGTTTCAATCTTTTTTTATCCAAACTTTCCACTACAAAACTATAGTTGTCGAACATGACCTTCTCACCTCGCCTGGGAAAACTACCAGAAATTTCCAAAACAAAACCCGCAATGGTTTCAGACTCCCCTTTCTGGTTCTCAAAATCTTCTTCATCTTCGATTTTAACGACACGATAGAAGTCTTTTAGGGCGGTTTTTCCATCAAAAACGTAATTGTAATCATCCAATTTGGAATAAATCAAGTCTTCGTCATCAAACTCATCACTAATGTCTCCTACAATTTCTTCAATAATGTCTTCCAAGGTTACGATTCCTGAAGTACCACCATACTCGTCTACCACCACCGCCAGATGAATCTTCTTTTCCTGGAATTCCAATAAAAGGTCGTCCAATTTTTTGTTTTCGGGCACAAAGTAGGGTTCGCGCACCAATGACATCCAAGCAAAGTTTTTCCGGTCGAGGAAGGGCAACAAATCTTTGATGTACAAAACGCCCAACACATTGTCCATACTTTCGGAAAAAACAGGAATACGGGAGTAACCGTTCTTCTGAATTTCATCAAGGATTTCAGGAAACTTCATCTCTTCATTCAGCGCGAAAATATCGATTCGAGGTCGCATCACCTGCTTGGTATCCGTGTTTCCAAAAGAAACGATTCCTTCCAATATTTTTTGTTCTTCTTTGGTCGTATCTCCTTCAGAAGCCAATTCCAAGGCTTGGGACAAATGATCCACACTCAAATTGGATTTTTGACGTCCGAGGCGCTCCTGCAAAAAAATCGTGGAGTGACGCATGGGAGCGCTTAATGGGGTAAGTAGCGTATTCAGCACGCTAATTGGTGACACCATAAAAAGAGAAAATTCTTTTTGATTTCGATTGGCATACACCTTGGGCAAAATTTCGCCGAACATCAAAATCAAAAAAGTGGCTAGCATCACTTCCAGTACAAAGCGTACGGAGATGAATCCAAAAAGGGTCTGATTGATATTGGAAAACAGCGTGTCGCCTATTGAGCTGAACAGCAATACAATACCAATGTTGATGGCATTGTTGGTGATGAGGATGGTGGCCAAAAGTTTTTTGGGTTTGTCCAAAAGCACATTTAAAACTGCTCCTTTCGACGGGTTGTTCTCTTCTAAATCATTGAGGTCAGTTGGAGACAAACCAAAAAGGGCAACTTCGGCTCCGGAAATTAAGGCAGAGCACAAAAGCAACAACAAAAACACGATGATTTTCAGTGAAAAAAAACTACTGGATTCGGCCAAAAGTAAAACCAGACTATGGGGCTCAGGGTCCAAATCAGAAGGGTTTAGGTTTAAAATGGTAAATCGTCATCCGCTTCTTCCTGCTGTATTTCCGTAGTTGGGTTGGATGCGGTTGGAACTGGAGCACTTCCCGTGTTCATAGGTGCGGGCGAATTTTGAACGGGCATTCCCTCCTTTTTCGTGGATAGAAATGTAAAATCCTGAACGTGTACCTCGGTTGTGTATCGGGTATTGCCATCTTCTCCCTGCCATTGTCGGTTTTTAAGCCTTCCTTCGACATAAACCTTATCTCCTTTGGACAGGTATTTTTCGCAAATTTCGGCAGCTTTGTTTCGAACCACCACATTGTGCCAATCCGTATTGGTAACTTTTTCTCCAGTTTGCCTATTGGTATAGGTCTCATTGGTTGCCAGGGGAAATCGTGCGATACAGTTTCCTCCTTCGAAATAATGGATTTTCACCTCATCCCCGAGATGACCAATCAACATGACTTTGTTTAACGTTCCGCTCATACTCTTTTAATGGGGTAAAGGTACTAAATTTTGAAAGCCGTAAGGAAGTCCGATATCAAAACCGGAACAGGGTAGTCTTCTACTGTTTCCCAAGGAATCCCTTGGTCCAGTCTTTCTTCTGTTTCCACTATCCAAAAACGGGTATTTAAATGTTGATGTGACAATTTGTGGATTACTGGCGTTTCATTATACAACCCAATCTTCCTTATTTTGGGCAAGGTGTCCAAACTTTGAATCTGTTTGCGAATGGTATCTTGGGTTTCAACTTTTTTACCTTCAATAAGGGGAAACTGATATAATTTATGCCAGATTCCCTTTTGGATGCGCTGTTCCAAAACGGTATTTTTTTCAGAATCCAAGAGCACCAAATAATCGAAAAAACGATGTTTTACCTTGGTTTTGTTCAACTTTTTGGGCAAAACCGAAGTCTGGTTGGTATTGAGCGCAGCACAATTCGTTTGTATGGGACAAACCAAGCAATAGGGTTTTTTTGGTGCGCATTGTATCGCCCCAAACTCCATAATGCCCTGGTTATAGTCACGAATGTTCTCAGTATCCATGACCTCTCTAGCCAAAGTCTTAAAATATTTAACCCCTTCTGGAGAATTTATAGGTAAATCCACCCCAAAATAGCGCGCTAAAACACGATAGACGTTACCATCCACGACGGGCTCGGGTAAATCAAAACTTATAGAGGCTATTGCGCTTGCTGTATAATCTCCGACACCTTTAAGTTGTTTCAAGCCTTCATAACTATCTGGAAATTCGCCTTTAAACTCCTCTGAAACCATTTTAGCGGTTGCATGAAGATTTCTAGCTCGGGAGTAATATCCTAACCCTTGCCAGAGTTTCAACACTTTTTCTTCACTAGCTTGGGCCAAATCATGAACTGTTGGGAAGGCTTTCACAAATTTGTGATAGTACGGGGTACCCTGTACCACGCGTGTCTGCTGCAAAATGATTTCAGACAACCAAATACGGTAGGGGTCCTTTGTCGAACGCCAAGGTAAATCCCGTTGATGTTCGTGATACCATTCCAGAATTTTTTGGGAAAAGTCCGCTTTGACCATACTAAAAAATAAATGTAGTGGTTTATATACTTAAAATTAAAGGCATTAAACAAAAGATTAATTTTAATTTTTATATTTGCAAGCCTAAAAAATCAGAAAATAAATACGAAATGACGAAAGCGGATATTGTAACTAAAATCTCAGAAAAATTGGGGATGGAAAAAGGAGACGTCCAAGCGACTGTTGAATCTTTTATGGAGGAGGTCAAATCGTCTTTAGAGAACGGTGATAATGTATACCTAAGAGGTTTTGGGAGCTTTATTATCAAAACAAGAGCTGAAAAAACGGGTCGAAACATTTCGAAGAACACTACGATCAAAATTCCCGCGCACAACATTCCTGCATTCAAACCTGCCAAAGTGTTCGTAGAGGGAGTTAAAAGCAACGTTCAAGTAAAGTAATACTAACAACTCAAAAGCAAGAGCTCTATGCCGAGTGGTAAAAAAAGAAAAAGACACAAGGTGGCGACGCACAAGCGCAAAAAGCGCAGACGTGCCAACCGACACAAGAAAAAGTAGTTGATGTAACTACTTTTTCCTTTTACATCCATACGTTCTTTGACATTCTAGAAATTCCAAAATTTATAATTCATCGGCAATCGCCGATACCCTATAATGTTTAATCCAGTATGGGATACAGTCCCATACCACAAAATCGATTCAGGTGAATAGAGAATTAATTGTAAGATCTAACACTGAAGCAGTCGATTTTGCCTTACTAAAAGATGGAAAACTCATTGAACTTCACAAAGATGAAGATGACAACAACTTTTCGGTAGGAGATATCTTTTTGGCCAAAATCAGAAAACCCGTTACAGGGCTAAACGCAGCCTTTGTCAACGTAGGATATGAAAAAGATGCTTTTCTGCATTATCATGACCTTGGACCACAATTATCTTCCATGCTGAAATTCATTAAAAAGGTGAGAACAGGAAAGTTGAAAGACTACACCTTGAAGAATTTTCCATTTGAAAAAGATATTGACAAGAACGGCAGCATCAATGATGTAATCAAAGCTAATCAGTCACTTTTGGTACAAATCGTAAAAGAACCCATCTCCACGAAAGGTCCGCGTATTAGCTCTGAGCTTTCCATCGCAGGTCGTTATTTGGTTATGGTTCCCTTTTCAGACCGTGTATCCGTATCACAAAAAATCGGTACTAAAGAAGAAAAAGACCGCCTTATCCGGTTGGTCAAAAGCATCAAGCCCAAAGGTTTTGGTGTAATCATTCGTACCGTTGCAGAAGGCAAAAAAGTTGCTGAACTGGACAAAGATCTCCAGAACCTGCTGACCAAATGGACAGCACTGTGCAAAAAAATACAACATGCACCACATCCCTCTAAAGTACTGATAGAGCTCAACAGGGCCTCATCTATTTTAAGGGATGTATTCAACGATTCATTTACCGGTATTCATGTAGATGATGGAACCCTTCATGATCAGATAAAGGACTATCTTCTTGAGATTGCGCCCCAAAAAGCTTCTATCGTGAAGCAATACAATGGGTCTGCACCCATTTTTGAGAAATTTGGCATAGAACGTCAAATCAAAACCTCATTTGGACGCACCGCCTCAATGAGCAAGGGTGCCTATTTGGTTATAGAACATACCGAAGCGCTTCATGTTATAGACGTGAACAGTGGTAACCGTTCCAATAAAGCCAAAAACCAAGAAGATACTGCCTTGGAAGTCAATCTGCTTGCAGCTTCTGAAATTGCAAGACAATTGCGCCTCCGTGACATGGGTGGAATCATCGTCGTCGACTTTATTGATATGACCCGTGGCGAACATCGAAAAAAATTGTTCGACCATCTTCGGGAAGAAATGAAGGACGATCGGGCCAAACATAAGATTTTGCCACCCAGCAAATTCGGTCTGGTACAAATTACCAGGCAGCGTGTACGCCCCGAGATGAAAATCAAAACGAGCGAGGAAAATCCGAATGGTGGCGGTAACGAAGTGGAAGCACCTATTGTGATTATTGATAAAATCCAGGCAGATCTGGAAAAAATCCTTAAGAACAAAAGAGGCGATAATGGTATCGTACTCAATTTGCATCCTTTCATTGCAGCTTATTTAACCAAAGGCAGACCCTCACCACGTTTTAAATGGTGGCTCGACTACCGCAAATGGGTAAAAATTCAACCGCGAGATGCCTATACGTATCTCGAATACCGGTTTAAAAACAAAGATGGAAAAACCATATATTGACAAAAGCGACCCTCAAAAGGGGTCGCTTTTTTGTTTTTGTACATTTACCCACATGAAGGTGCAACAACATTTTACCGTAGCGGAAGCCACCCAAAAACTGCAAAGGTATTGTGCTTACCAAGAACGCTGTCATAAAGAAGTAAAGAGCAAACTCCAGGAAATGGGAATGATTCCACTTGCCATAGATACCATCATTACCCAATTGATTCAAGATAATTTCCTGAATGAAACACGCTTTGCGGAAAACTTCGTCAGAGGGAAATTCAACCAAAAAAAATGGGGGAAAGTTCGATTGGTTCGAGAATTAAGGGCTCGTGACATATCCGAGTTCAATATTAAGGCTGCACTAAAGCAAATCGATGCTTCGGATTATACTGCAACACTCCATGCCCTAGCAAAAAAACGGGTCGCGCAGCTTCCATCCATCCATCCCCAAAAAAAACGCAAAAAACTGGCAGACTATCTCCTTTACCGAGGTTGGGAGTCACATCTTGTCTTTGAAAAAGTAAATGAGTTGATTTAAGATTGTTGCTGGGGCAAAAACTGGTGTGTGCGTTTAATGGCTTCGCGGTTTTTCCAATCAATCCACTTTTGCCCTTTCCAACGACGCATGATATTATCAAAATACCGCATAAACACGATATTATATATCGCCTTTCCAAAGTTTTTTGGCCTTCTTGCAATGGCACGTAAGCTCATGGAAAAGCCTGGAGTGATATACTTCATATGATGCCAGTATCCTTCAGGAATGTAAAGCACATTTCCATGTTCCAGCTCGGCGATAAACCCTTCTGCGTTTTTAAGGGCCGGCCACTTCTCCAGGTTCGGATTCGAAAAATCGATATCCTCACGTGTAATCAGAGAATGGGGCACTTTATACAAATGGGGGGTTTCTGATTGTGGGAATAGAATGCACTGTTTTTGCCCTTCAAAATGAAAATGGAAAATATTGGCCAAGTCAATATCATAGTGCATGAAGGTGTGGGAATTGCTTCCGCCAAAAAAGAGCATGGGGAGGCCTTTCATCAAACGCAAGCCAAAATCGGGATAGTTAAAGTCTTTTTGAAGTTTTGGAACCTCTTTCAACAAGTTCCATAAAAAGATGCGGTATTTGGTCGGTTTACTTTTAAGCAAATCAATATAGTCCCGCATTTTCATTTTTGCATGAGGCTCATTAAAGCCCTCATCGTGTTTTACCGGACGATCATCATACAAGGGTACTTCCTTGTCACCGGCTACATTCTTGAAATATTCCAAGTTCCATTTGGAATAGGCAGGCCAATCCTCAATAAACCTTTCAATAACAACTGGTTTTTGAGGTTTGAAGTATTTCCGAAGGAAAACCTTTTTGGAAATCGTTTTTTCCCTGGGGATTTGTTTCAGGTTAAGTTTCAAAATTACAAGGATTTTGAAACTACTAAATTACTAAAAGCTTTTTAAATGGATCCTGGAAGACTATTCCTTCGGAGCCAATTTGGAACGCTCCTTGGCCACTTCATTGCGTTCGATTTTATGGCCAGGTCTGGACCACCTTGGTTTTTCTCCCATGGCAACATACTGCGATTCTGAAGCTTCGATAGTTTCGGGTTGTGGTGCTTTTACAAATGGCTTTTGCGCAACTAGACCTAGTTTTCTGAACATGTCCATGTCAGCATTCACATCTGGGTTGGGCGTTGTAAGCAATTTATCTCCAGCAAAAATGGAATTCGCACCGGCAAAAAAGCACATGGCTTGTCCTTCCCGAGACATCTCTGTTCTTCCCGCGGAAAGTCTTACTTGGGTCTTGGGCATTACAATTCGCGTAGTGGCCACCATACGAACCATTTCCCAAATTTCAACCGGTTTCTCATTTTCCATAGGGGTGCCCTCAACGGCAACAAGCGCATTGATGGGAACGGATTCGGGCTGCGGATCTAAGGTTGAAAGTGCCACTAACATTCCCGCACGATCTTCTTTGGACTCTCCCATCCCAATGATTCCACCGCTACAAACAGTTACATTGGTTTTACGAACGTTATCGATGGTTTCCAGCCGGTCTTCATAGCCCCGTGTGGAAATAACTTCTTTATAATATTCTTCGGAGGTATCCAAGTTGTGGTTATATGCATAGAGTCCTGCCTCTGCCAACCTTTGGGCTTGGTTTTCGGTAACCATCCCCAAGGTACAGCACACCTCCATATCCAATTTATTGATGGTGCGGACCATTTCCAAGACTTGATCAAACTCAGGACCGTCCTTTACGTTTCGCCATGCCGCACCCATACAAACTCTGGAACTCCCTGAAGCTTTGGCACGAAGCGCCTGTGCTTTTACTTGCCTTACGCTCATAAGGCCATTGCCCTCGATATCAGTATGGTATCGTGCTGCTTGCGGACAATACCCACAATCTTCGGGGCAACCACCGGTTTTGATGGACAATAGGGTAGAAACCTGCACGGTATTTGGATCATGATACAATCTATGCGCTGTAGCGGCTTCGTATAACAACTCCATTAGGGGCTTGTTATAGATGGCTACAATTTCTTCTTTGGTCCAATTATGTCGGATTGTTTGGTTCATGTAGTGTGCTATAGATATAAAACAAAAATAGGCGTTCTCGCGAAATAACCATCCGTAATGGTCAGGAATACAAAAACCCCCGGATGTTCCAGGGGTTTTAAGACTTCAATATTTTATTTATTCATCGGAATCCGGTTTCTTTTTTTCTGGGGAATCCTTCGGAGTATCCTCTAGGTCTTTTCCTTTTAGATACTCGGGAAGCTGCATTCCAGCCATATTGAACATTTCTTGTAATGGTGGCACGGATTTGTACATCCCGGATATGAAGTTCGCAGTACTGTTTTTCCCGTCCTCTGTTTTTCCACCAGAATCCCAAACCGTCACCTTATCAATTTTGATGTTTTTAATGGCTTCGGCCTGTTTTTCAACCAACTCTGGTAGTTTATCTGCAATCAATAAAAGTACCGCGTCTTTTGGGTCATTCCCGGCAGCCTTCACGATTTGGTCCAAACCTTCGGCCTGTTTGGTCAGTACTTCAAAAATACCTTTTGCTTCAGCTTCCGCTTTAAAGAGGATAGCATCTGCTTCACCTTTTGCTTTTCTACGAATCATTTCCGCTTCGGCTTCTGCTTCAATCTCTACTTTTTGCTTATCGATTTCAGCAGGGACCACCACATCGGCCATTTGAGAACTTCTTTCGCGTTCTGCCCTGGCTATCTCCGCATCTTTTTCGGCAGCATAGGACTCTTCCAAGGCTTTTGCTGCCTGTACTTTTTCAGAAGCAGCAGCGGTTCTTTCAGCCTCCGCTTCTCGTTGTCTTCGTAAAGAATCGGAGTTTGCAACGTTGATTTTCGCTACGTTTTCACCTTCTACCGCTTTTGCGTTCGCTGCTGCAACTTGGGTACGTTCATCTTGTAAGGCATTGGCTTCACCAATGGAACCATCTCGGTTTTTTTCTGCAACTGATTTACGAGCAGCGTTGATTGCATGGGCTGCTGCTTCTTTACCCAGTGCTTCGATATAACCTGATTCGTCAACGATATCAGTGATGTTTACGTTGATAAGTTTTAGACCTACTTTTTTCAACTCTGATTCCACACTTTGCGAAATATTGGTTAGAAACTTGTCACGGTCAGAGTTGATTTCCTCAATATCCATCGAGGCGACCACCAAACGTAGTTGTCCGAAAATGATTTCTTTGGCAAGCTCCTGAACTTCTGTCATTCCCAATCCCAAGAGTCTTTCCGCTGCATTTTGCATAACTCCAGGTTCGGTAGAAATACCAATGGTGAATCGAGAAGGAACATTTACACGAATATTTTGTCTACTCAATGCATTGGTCAAATCCACCTCAATAGATATGGGTGTAAGGTCCAAGAACTCATAATCTTGAATGACGGGCCAAATAAAGGCGGCCCCACCATGAATACATTTGGCTGAGTTTCCAGAACCTACTTTTCCATATACCACCAATATTCGGTCTGAAGGACATCTTTTATAGCGTCGGATGAACGATATGATAATGATAAAGAAAAAGAGGATGGCAAAGCCAATGGCGAGAAGGGATGCTCCACCGCCAAACTGTAAGGGTATTAGCATATGGTTATTTATTTAAAAGGTTAACAATTAGAATTCCATTATCGGTCACATCCTTTACTTTGATGACATTTCCTTGCTTCAAGTCAATTTCCTCATCGGTAAGGGCTTCCATCTCGCGAAGCGTTCCCTGTACGTTTACACTAACCTTTCCAATACTGGAGCGGTTGGCACCAATGGTCAGGTAGACCTCGCCGATTTGGCCCATGGCGTTTTTGAGCTTCAAGGTTCCACTACTTTGGAGTTTGCTCAAATAGTAAAACAAGGCGGCCATGGCAAACATCATCAACAAGCCACAAAACAGGGATATGACCAAGGTGACACCGGTAGATAGTCCATTATCCATACAGGCAATTCCTGACCAACCAAAAATGGTAAAGAATCCCATTAGATTCTTGAAAGAAAGAAACTGGAAACCTATACCAGTATCACCATCCACATCCACGTCGACATCGCCACTGAGGTCCTCTACATCGCCTCCAACGAAGGTGAGAATCATTAGGATAGTCAAAATGACAGACCCTACGATAGCAACAATCCAGTAGATTTTTTCAAAAAGGGTAAGCGCTGTAAACCAGTCTTCCATAATAATACGGTTTTAGTTGATGATAGAAATGGTAAGTTAAGGGAAAACCCAAAACAACCTGATGTTAAATTGAAAGAAGGATAGAAACTGCATTTCCCCCGAATCCTACGGCATTTACCAATACGTTTTGTATTGAGGATGCTGGCAAATGGTGCTCCGTAAAGGGTACTTTGAAATATTCTTGGTAGCGCATCATTAAGATGGCCATCTCCAAACTTAAGGCGCCTGAAGTTCCGAAGGTGTGACCTACTTTCCACTTATTGGTAGTCAAAAAAGGAATTTTGTTACAAAAAAGGGTTTTAATCGCTTCATATTCTGCTTTATCTCCCTTAACGGTGCCAGGTGCGTGCAGTACAATCGCATCAACTTCAGAAGGTGATATATCGCCCAATGCCATGGCCATAGAAGCTTGAAAACAAGCTGCGTCCGTAGAAATGGAAACGTTATGGGCTAGTGGTTCGGTGGCATAGCCAATCCCGATAATTTTAGCCACCGAATCCTGTTCGCTTCGTTTTTCCAAACAAAGTGCTGCGGCACCCTCTCCGAGAATCATGGAGTTTTTGGTTTTGCCAAAATCCAAGGCACGAGAGGGGTATTCCTCTTGGGACCGTGAATAAATTTTCAAGGCTTGTATTTGGCGAATCGTGAAGGGTGTCAAAGGTGCTTCACTCCCTCCGACCAAAAACTTATCGGTCAAACCGGATTGTATCCAGGCCACACCATTCAAAACGGCGTGCAAAGCAGTGGAGCAGGTTATGGAATGTGAAATCGTTGGGCCTTTTGCATTTAAATCGTGCGCCAACCAAGAAGAGATGTTCCCCAAAGTCGTAGTAGGTGACGTTAGCGTGGGAACCAAATCTTGCTTCAAAAACGATTCATGAAAATTCTCAAATAATGTCGTTGCCCCTCGAGAAGAACCAAAATTGATACCTACGCTGTTCGTATTTTCCCATCCAGCAGCTTTTACTGCTTTTCTTCCCACAAGAATGGCGTAGAGCACGGTATCATCCAAATCTTTGTATTTGGAATCCGAGTTTCGAAGCGCAATTACTGCTTGATAGTCTCTCTTTGACAATCCTGCCACCCAAACCGACTCGTTCCCCATATCTTTTTTGGTAAACGCATGTTTGGGTGAACGATATGCTTCAATAATTTGCTGTTCATTACTTCCCAAAGGGGATAGCGAAGCCATGGCAGTAATGGAAATTGGTTCTTTGAGCATTTCTACAGAATTTCCAAAACGTCTTCCATCACCTGATGAATTCGGGCCAATTGTTCGTCGGTAATAATGTACGGTGGTAAGGTATAAACGGTGTTGCCCAAAGGCCTGAGGTTCACTCCCCGTTCCATGAAGTAATTATATAAAGTGTCTCGTAGACTTCCGTAGCGACTGGTCTTTACGTTTAGGTCCATCGCCAAAATCACTCCCTTACTGCGTATCTCACCTACTAATGGGTTCCCCGTCATCCGTTTTACAAATTGCAGATGTTGCTCAGCAATACGGTCTCTTCTTTCCGAAATTTCATCGGATTGAAGTAAGTCCAGTGCAGCCAAAGCTGCAGCGCAACCCACAGGATGCGCACTATAGGTATGCGCATGAAAGAAGCCTTTTGCGACCGTGTCGCTCAAAAATGCTTCATATACTTTTTCGGAACAGCTGGTTATGCTCAAAGGAAACATTCCAGCGGTGAGGGCTTTGCTCAAACACAAAATATCAGGACTGTTGTGCAATTGGTCACTTGCGAAGATGGTACCGGTCTTCCCAAAACCCGTCATGATTTCGTCAGCCACACAAAGGATATTTGATTTTTGACAGATTTCAATCATGGCATCCAAGCCTTCCGCATTATGAAATTTCATCCCAGCAGCGCCTTGTACCAAAGGTTCAAAAACAAAAGCAGCACAACGGTTTTTTGAAATCAGTTCCTCCAATTGGGTCAAAACTGCATCATGGTTTTCAACAGTAGGCACGGGTACACGAACTACCTTAAGAAGAAAATCTTCAAAAGGACCGTTGTAAGAGGAAATCCCGGAAGCGGACATAGCACCAAACGTATCGCCATGAAATCCATCGTCAAAAGCGATTAAGGTGTCGCGGACTTCTCCTTTGTTATAATTATATTGTATGGCCATTTTAATGGCAGCTTCTACCGCAGTTGAGCCATTATCGTTGAAAAAGACCTTGGTCTGACTTTCAGGGAGCAGTTTTAGCAACCGTTCGGCCAAATCAACAGCAGGTTGATGTGTGAACCCACTGAACATTACAAAGTCCAATTGTTGCATTTGTTGGTGAATAGCCTCTACAATATGGGGATGCCCATGCCCGTACATTGCGGTATACCATGATGCAATACCATCGATATAGGCTTTGCCCTTATTGTCCCAAAACAACGCTCCTTTTGCTTTGGTTATGGGCAAGGGAGGCGCAGCCGTTTTATGCTGGGTCAGTGGATGCCAAATGTATTTTTGGTCCCGTTGAATCATATTTTGCAAGACAGTGGTATTCTCCAAACCCTCAATTTATCTATCTTGCAAAGATTGCAATTAATCACCAATTAACCACCCTGCCCATTGTTCGAAAAGGTCTTTCCTTTTAATCGCAACCTTAACCAGCTAGACTGGAAAAGGGTTCTTTTCATCATCTTTTGTGTGACGCTGATTGTTCGGTTTCCCTTTTTTTTCAGGGATTATGTCGACAGAGATGAAAGCACCTTTATTCTTCTAGGGCAGTCTTGGGCGGATGGGTTTTTACCCTATACCCAATTATGGGATTTGAAACCACCCGTCACATTTGGCTTTTTTGCTGTGATTATCAGCCTTTTTGGGAAAAGCTTTTTGGCCATTCGTTTTTTTGGCGCCTTATTGGTTGTAGGTACTGCCCTGTGTACCTATTTTATTTCCAAAACAATGGCCTCTCCGAAAACGGGCTTTTGGGTTGCTATTGGCACTGTGGTTTTCCTTAGTCTATTTGGAAGCCTTCAAGGGGTCATGTCAGAACACATCAGTATTTTCTTTTTTACGCTGGGCATTACTTTTTTGATACTCCGGACTTCGTTTTTTAACTATTTTCTTGTAGGACTGTGTTTTGGTTTGGCCATAATGGCCAAACTCAATATGGCTTATCCAGCACTGTTTGTCGGACTATACTTGGGATGGGCCTTTATAAGAGCTCGAAAATTATCTTCCGGATTCTTAAAACTGGCATTGATAGCGATTGGAGCCTTATTGATTATTGGTCTAACCGCTTTGCCTTATTATACCCAAGGTGACCTTGAACTTTGGTTCAATTCTGTGTTTGAAGCCCCCTTGGCCTATTCCAATGCCAAGCATCATTCTGCAATTTCTACCCTACCTATCTTCCTTTTGGTCGGATTACTGTTTTTTGTCGGTTACTGGAAAAAACTACTGCCTAAAACCGACTGTCGGGTGACGCTATTGGTGGTCACCTCGCTTGGGGTGCTGTTGTCCTTCGTTCAAGCGGGCAAAATCAATGGGCATTATTTGATTCAATTCTATCCATTTGTATTGATCCTTTTGGGCATAGCCTTGGAAAAATTGCCTCCTCTAAAGAAGAAATACTACGCTGTTTTGCTGCTTTTGTTGTTTGTTCCGATCGAATCGTATTTGGAATACGCCAATATCATCAAGAATAAAAGCCTTAAAGGCTCTTTCTTTAATGGAGAGGGTATTGATATTCCCAACTACCTCATATCCCAAAATTTAGATGAAAAATCCATCTTCTTTACGGAATACCATATAGGGTATTGGCTTTTGGACAAGCAATCGCCTACAGTGGCTTCCACACATCCCAGCAACGTGACCCGTGAAGAATTGTTTCCTTTCATGCGAAATCCAAGGTCAACTGCCCAAGAAGAATTGGAATACATTACGGAAACGGTTCGTCCTGAACTTATCGTAGCTCGAAAAAACAGAAGTATTTTCGATGGAAGAAGGCGAGAACTGAACAAACATATTGATTCCATTCTGAAAGTAGATTACACGCTAATTCAAACCATTGATAAAGGCCTCATTTATCAAAGAATCGACTAAAAACATAGAATGTTCGAGCGAAGTGCTTCCCCGTATCGTTTTACGGTAGCCTTATCGAAAACAGGCTCTTCGTTGATTCTTCCCAAAAACGGAACTTGAGTCTTTTTTAGAATGATGGATTCCGTGGTAGGATGTTCGTCCCCGCTAAAAATGATTCCAACCTTCATATCTTTTTCCAAAAGCTTTTCAACGGTCAACAAAGTATGATTTATACTCCCCAGATAGTGCCGTGAAACGACTACCACCTTGTCATCCGGTTGAATCAAATCCATGATGGTATCTTCATTATTGAGCGGAACCAAAAGTCCGCCTGCACCTTCTATCACCAAATGGTTATTGGTCTTGGGTCTTACAATTTGTTCCAAATCAAGATGAATTCCATCAATGGCCGCCGCCGCATGAGGGCTCATTGGCGTGTTCAAGGCATAAGTATTCGGGTGGATAACCGTTTTTGCATTTGAGATGAACTGTTTTATCTTTTGGCTATCCGAATTATCCAGGTCACCTGCTTGAACTGGTTTCCAATAATCCGCTTCAAGTGCTTCGGTTAGTATAGCGGATACCACGGTTTTGCCAACTTCGGTAGAAATTCCGGTTACGAAATAATTCATTTTGAGGGTTTTGTAATCATATTGCACTCCAAACAACGGTACTTTAGCGGCTCAAAGAATGGGAAAAGTTTATAAAAAATACTACTTCGGGAATAATAGATTTCAGATTTTTTCGCCCCACAATTCGGGCACACAATCAACTGGCCCTTTTTGTCCGTGGCATAACTTCGGACTTCATCAAAAATCAGCTTTGCCCTTTCTTTATCCACACTATACACCTGCAATTTTACCCCACCAATAGCGGCGCTTATCAGCGGGTCTGAATTTATGGTGGTTTCATCCCTAAGGAAAACGGGTATGTCCTCAGATTCCAATTTTCCCTTGATGATTTGGACATCTGCGGGAAACTCAAAAGTGCCTAGGGTAAAAAACTCTTGCTTCATGATGCGTTAAAACGTCGAATATTTTTCAAAACTTGGTTGATTTCTTCGGTCGTATTAAAGGTATGCAAGCAAAACCGAAGTCGCTCCATACCTAAGGGAACTGTTGGCGATAAAATGGGTTTAACGTCAAATCCCTGCTTGGCCAAAAAATCCGAGGTTGCCCTAGCATTGTCATTTCCTGAACAACGCATGGACTGAATGGCCGAGATACTATCTATAAAATGAGTTCTTAGACCATAAGCATCTGCTTTTTCAAGAAAGAACCGAATATTTTCTTTTAGGCAATGTATGTGTTTTTGACCTTGATTCCCTAAAACCAGATAAGCAGCCCATACGGCCGCAATTTCTCTGGGTGGCAAGGCAGTGGTATAAATAAAACTTCGGGCAAAATTGATGAGGTATTGAATAAGCGTTTTGCTCCCCAATATCGCCGCTCCATGTTGTCCCAAAGCTTTTCCAAAGGTAACTACAGAGGCAAATATCTTTTCAGAAAGTCCCAACGAATGAACCAATCCTTTTCCTTCACCAAAGATACCGGAAGCATGCGCTTCATCTACCACAAGATGAATTCCTTCTTTTTCACAAAAAGCACTCAATTCCAAAAGGTTGGGGGAATCGCCATCCATAGAAAACACAGATTCTGTAGCCACATATATTTCGGTGTTTTCTTGAAACTTTCCTAGCTTTTTGATTCGGGTAATACAATCTGATAAATCAGCTAAATCATTGTGCTTGAATTTATAGTTTTGGGCCTTGCTCATCGAAATTCCATCCCGAATGCTAGCATGTACCCATTCGTCGTAAAGAATAATATCCCCACGCTGTGGTACAGCGGAAAAAAACCCCAGATTCGCGTCATATCCCGAATTGAATACCAATGCGGCTTCAACACCATGAAAGTTTGCCAAAAAGGCTTCAAATGCTTCATGAATCAGATGATTGCCTGTCAATAAACGCGACCCCGTGGCACTGTGCCCATTGATGCTGTATTTTAGAACCAAACTTTCGATATGAGCTGCGATACCGTCACTTTTTGCTAATCCCAAATAATCATTAGAAGAAAAATCCACCAACCCTGGAAAAGTCGAGAGCTTGCGCAACGCATTCTCATTCTGTCGGTGTTCTAGTTTTTGGGATAGTTTGTTTGGAAAATCAGGCATAATTCAAAAGTACTATGTTTCCCAAGAAAAGTGTTTGGGTAATTCTGCCAAAACCTTTTCAATCAGCGCATAAAAAAAGCCGCACGAGTGCGGCTTTGTATTATTTGATATAACAGAAGATATCTAATCTGCCAAAACGATGACCTTGTTATCTTTCATTTCCACCGTGCCACTGGAGATAGACAAGATGGTCTCTCCAGAAGTTCCTTTTGAAAACTTGTCTTCATATTCTTCATCAATCACAATTTCACCTTGCAGCTTTACAGCGCCTTCTTGTAGCAAAGAAACAACAGGAGCGTGATTTTCCAGCATTTGAAATTCACCATCCACACCTGGAACAGTTACAGAGGTAACTTCTCCTGAAAATAGTGTAGCTTCTGGGGATACGATTTCTACGTGCATTCGTTTTCGTATTTAATGGTGTACTTTATTCAAGCACCCCTAATTCTAGATTTTAAGCTTCGGCCAACATTTTCTCACCAGCCTCAATAGCATCCTGAATGGTTCCTTTTAAGTTGAAGGCAGATTCTGGCAAGTGATCTAGTTCACCATCCATAATCATATTGAAGCCTTTGATGGTATCCTTAATATCCACTAGTACCCCGGGAATTCCCGTAAATTGCTCTGCTACGTGGAAAGGCTGGGATAGGAAACGTTGTACACGACGCGCTCTACCAACCGCAAGTTTATCCTCTTCCGACAATTCTTCCATACCCAAAATGGCAATAATATCCTGAAGCTCTTTGTAACGTTGCAATAACTCTTTTACACGTTGCGCACAATCATAGTGCTCATCGCCCAAAATTTCTGGAGTCAAAATCCGCGAGGTAGAATCCAATGGGTCTACTGCGGGATAAATTCCAAGCTCGGCAATCTTTCTAGATAGTACCGTTGTTGCATCCAAGTGAGCAAAAGTCGTTGCAGGAGCGGGGTCAGTCAAGTCATCCGCAGGTACATATACCGCTTGAACGGAGGTAATAGATCCTTTTTTAGTGGATGTAATCCTTTCTTGCATCGCACCCATCTCGGTGGCCAATGTAGGTTGGTATCCAACCGCCGAAGGCATACGACCTAACAAGGCCGACACCTCAGAACCTGCTTGTGTAAAACGGAAGATGTTATCCACGAAGAACAAAACATCCTTTCCTTGTCCGTCACCCGCTCCATCACGGAAATATTCAGCAATGGTCAAACCTGAAAGGGCCACACGTGCTCTTGCTCCGGGAGGCTCGTTCATCTGGCCAAAAACGAAGGTTGCTTTGGACTCCTTCATGGCTTTCTTATCCACTTTGGACAAATCCCAACCGCCTTCTTCCATGGAGTGCAAGAAATCATCACCGTATTTGATAATACCAGATTCCAACATTTCACGAAGCAAATCGTTTCCTTCACGGGTTCTTTCACCAACACCAGCAAAAACAGAAAGTCCGCCGTGTCCTTTGGCGATATTGTTAATAAGCTCCTGAATCAATACCGTTTTCCCTACTCCAGCACCACCAAACAAACCAATCTTACCCCCTTTGGCATAAGGCTCAATAAGGTCGATTACTTTGATACCGGTGAACAATACTTCGGTAGACGTGGAAAGTTCTTCGAATTTTGGCGCTTCGCGGTGAATCGGAAGTCCTTGGTCACCAGATTTTGGCAAATCTTCCAAACCATCAATAGCATCTCCAATTACGTTGAAAAGTCTTCCGTAAACATCTTCTCCTATAGGCATTTGGATAGCAGAACCGGTGGCAACTACTTCAGCACCTCTGCTCAATCCGTCCGTAGAATCCATGGAAATGGTTCGTACTGTATTTTCACCGATATGGGATTGCACTTCCAAAACCAATCTGGAATTATCAGGCATGGTTATTTCCAAAGAATCATAAATCTTTGGGATTTCTATACCCGACTCAAATTCTACATCGATTACGGGGCCAATTATCTGGGCAACTTTTCCTGTAACTTTTGACATTACCGTCTTAATTTTTAATTCATTAAAGATGGAAAACAAGCGTTTTTTTCCGGCTGCAAAGGTATGTTATTACTTTCTTAATCTGAAACATCGCCACGGGTTTTTTCCATGAAAAAAGGCGTTGCTTTTCTGCAACGCCTTTTGCTATTCTGTAGTAAGATATTGTTACGGATTAATTGTCCAAGAAACATAGTAAATGGAACCAATATTACCTGTCCCAAAGGCAGTAACATATTCGTCAGCCAAAATGTTGGAACCTCCAATCTTAAAGACCGACTTCATACTCGGAACCGCATAATTTACTTGGGCATCCAATACGCTGAAAGAATCGATAGGACCATCTTCGAAAGTGGCTTCCCAGAAATAATCATCGCTCCATCTATAATTTACTCCAAACCCAAAATTCTTGAACAACTCCGTATGTCCAAATGACGCTTTAACTTTGTGTCTTGGGGTATTGAAATTGGTTCGAATTCCGCGAGCTCTCAACTGGTCTTCTTCTTCCAAAAAGTTGTACGTATAGTTTACCCCAACATCGAAGCCACCTACTTTAGTATCTACACCAATGTTAGCACCATAAGCAGTCAACTCCTCAGGTGAATTCCTATATGTCTGATAGGTTCTACTATCACCATTGGCCACAGCTTGCTGGGCCAAGCCCTGCTCTTGAGGCGTACCAAAAACATTTCCGTATAGCGGTACTTCAACAAAACTTCCATTGATAAAGTTCGCATATTGATTCAGGTAGCCACTCATATCGATTTCAAATTTGCCAATCTGTGCTCTATATCCGACCTCATAGGCAGTAATTTCTTCTGGTTGTACCAATGGGGTTTCAACAGCCACAAAATTTCCTTGCGCCAAAGCAACAGCATCGAAACCATTTTCATAAGCCGCACGCCCAACAACTGTTGCAGTTGTATTTCCTGTTAGATTCTGACCAGGTGCTGTTAATTCAAACGTTCTCACATCACGGTCTAAGTTATCAGGAGCTGAACCGACAAGAATAGCACTACCTGCATTCAAGCCGATAAACAAATCTTGGGTAGTTGGGTTTCGGAAACCGGTTTGCACAGAAACCCTAACATTATGGTTTCTACGTTCACCCAAGGTAACGCCTAAAGCTGCTCTTGGAGAGAAGAACCCATCAAAGAATTCGTTCTTGTCATATCTACCAGATGCCGTAATCTTTAAACGGTCATCCAACACTTTTTTCTGGAATTGCAAGTATCCACCATACTCGCTGTAGGTAATAGGTCCGTCGATATCGGTGAAGATGGTACCTTGGGAGTTCAATTCGTACTCTCTGAAAGAACCTCCCACTTGAATATCGGCCCAGTCATCAATTAAATGGGCGATGTTATAATTTCCATTGGCGTGACGGAACTTCGTGTTATCGATGAAACGTGCACCCGTAGTCAAGTCACCATCAGAGATAACGGAGTTAAAGGCACTTTGAAATTCTGGAGTTCCTGGAACCAATCGACCTGTATCAGCCGCCGTTCGTGCCGCTGCATGGGCTGCCACCTGTGCATCCTCTATAGATAACCCTTGTCCTTGTCTCCCCGCAATAAATGCTGGAATGTAAGCCCCAACATATTCAGTGAACCATTGGGTATCTCCTTTCCAACGTCTGTTGGTATTAATTGCGGCGAATCGCGTATCGTAGGCGTTCCCGGAGTTTTCAGCTACAATATATGCTCTAACAAAGAAGTTGTCATTCTTCAACTCCAACCTATGCTGCTGCATTTTGAAGCCATCCACATAGTATCGGTTAATTCCTTGATAAATCGTAGTACCTCTACCGATTCGACCATTGTAAATCAATTCCAAATCGTTTCCGAAAGGACGATAATGCAATGCCCAGTCTGCTTTTACACTTTGCGCATCATAATCCATTAATTCGTTTTCGTTATACCCCGTTCTGGAAACTACGGCAGAACCAAATTCAGTACTAGGCAAGCCTACACCTGCCGCTGCTGCATTAAAATCAATGGGTATAGAAACCTCATCCCCGTATACATTTAGACCATCATAATCTGTATTACTTCTCGTTGCACCTGGGTTATTGACATCATCTGTTCTTACGGCATGCCAATCTTCTCCTTGTTGGTAGGAAAAACTGGCCTTCATCGCAAATTTATCACTGAAGGCGTGCGCTGCTCTAATCCCCACATCATAATAAGGATTGTCTCCTGCTGCCTCTTGAGAAGTAAGTCCTGTTTTTACATATGAGCTGATGCCCTGAAAATCAAAAGGATTTTTACTACGCATGAATAAAATCCCGTTAAATGCCCCAGCTCCATAAAGTGCGGAGGAAGCACCAGGCAAAATCTCAACACTTTGTACGTCGAGTTCATTCATACCTACCAAGTTACCCAAGACAAAGTTCAACCCGGGCGCGGTATTGTCCATTCCATCCACCAGCTGCATGAACCTTACGTTCGCGAAAGTGGCAAAACCTCTGGTATTAATGGATTGGAACGTTAAACTATTGGTGTTGATATCAACCCCTTTCAAGTTTTGCAAACCCCCATAAAAAGATTCTGCGGTGGTATTGGCAATTTCCCTAATTCCAAATCGCTCGACCGACACCGGGGATTCAAAAATCCGTTCTGGCGTTCGAGATGCCGAGATTACTATTTCATCTAGCATTGTGGAAGCTTCTTCCAAGGTGATGGTCAAACTTTGATTGTTAGCGGTAACATCGACCACAGCCTCGGTATATCCAACACTGGTTACCCTGAGTTGAAAAGGTGGTGTTTCAGAAGTATTGAAAACGAAGTTTCCATCGAAATCGGAGGTCGTTCCTTCAGCTTTTCCAATCAATACTACATTTGCACCGATTACGGGTTGGTCATTGTTATCAACTACTTTCCCTGTCACTGTAGTTTGTGCATAGGACATGGCCCCTATACAAAACAGGGAAATCATGATCAGCTTTTTCATTAGGATTGAATTTGAGTTAAATTAGTTTTAAGAGTTGGTAAAACTTTGGTGGGGAAGTTACATTTTTTTTCTGTTCAATTATAGTAAAGCGGCAAAAATTATGCATGCATAATACTTTTTCCTTAAATAAACTGGGGAAAAAATACATTTTTAACAAAAAAGGCGTCCAAATGGACGCCTTTTTCAATGATTTTCTTTTGTTTAAGGTCACTCTACAGTAACCGACTTAGCCAAGTTCCTAGGCTGGTCTACGTTGCAACCCCGCATGACAGCGATATGATAGGACAACAGTTGTAAAGGGATGGTAGTCAGCAAAGGAGTTAAACATTCCAAGGTTTCGGGAACCTCAACCACATGGTCTGCAAGTTCTTTTACCACTTCATCTCCTTCAGTCACCACTGCGATAATACGTCCGTTTCGGGATTTGATTTCTTGAATATTGCTTACTACTTTTTCGTAGTGACCTTTCTTCGTCGCGATTACAACTACTGGCATTTGTTCATCAATCAAAGCAATAGGGCCATGTTTCATTTCTGCAGCGGGATATCCCTCAGCATGAATGTAGCTAATCTCTTTGAGCTTTAACGCTCCTTCCAAAGCGACGGGGAAATTAAAACCCCTACCCAAGTACAAACAATTGGTTGAATCTTTATATATGTCCGAAATATGGGCCACCAAATCATCGGATTTCAAAGTGGTTTCCACTTTTGCTGGAATGTTTTCCAATTCCGTCAAGATTTCATGAAACTTCGAGGATGAGAAAATGCCTTTCTCGCTTGCCAACTTCAACGCAATTAGGGTCAATACCGTAATTTGTGTCGTAAAGGCCTTTGTTGAAGCCACACCAATCTCTGGTCCAGCGTGGGTGTAGGCTCCTGCGTGTGTCTCGCGAGCGATGGATGAACCCACCACGTTGCAAACACCGAATACAAAAGCGCCTTTTTCTTTTGCAAGTTTAATGGCGGCTAAGGTATCAGCAGTTTCCCCAGATTGCGAAATGGCAATCAACACATCGTTTTCTGTGATGACAGGGTTTCGATATCTAAATTCAGATGCATATTCCACTTCCACGGGAATGCGCGCCATGTCTTCAAAAATATATTCAGCTACCAAACCTGCATGCCAAGATGTTCCACAGGCCACAATGATGATTCGGTTGGCGTTCAGGAACTTTTCCAAATTCTGATCTATCCCGGCCATACGAACAATCCCTTGGTCTGCCAACAACCTTCCCCGATAGGTGTCTAGAATAGCCCGAGGCTGTTCATAAATTTCCTTAAGCATAAAATGGTCGTAGCCTCCTTTTTCAATTTCCTCAAGATTCAGTTGAAGTTCCAGAATATTGGGATACGCAATGGAATCATCTTTTATTTTTCGAAGTTTGATTTCTTTCCCCAAGCGGATTATGGCCATTTCCTCGTCTTCCAAGTAAACGGCGTTATTGGTATATTCAATGAAGGGAGAAGCATCCGAAGCTATGAAATATTCATTTTCGCCAATTCCGATAGCCAATGGGCTTCCTAGTTTTGCTACTACGATTTCATCAGGTTTGGTTCTGTCAAAAACGGCAATAGCATAAGCCCCTACTACTTGATTCAAGGCAATTTGAACCGCCTTTCCTAGCTTGACCTGTTCCTTTTCCTTGACTTCTTCAATCAAATTCACCAATACCTCGGTATCTGTATCCGTTTTGAACTCGTATCCACGACCTATCAACGCCTTTTTGATGGACTCATAGTTTTCTATAATACCATTATGGATGATAACCAAATTGCTCGAGTTGGAATAATGTGGATGGGAGTTGATGTCATTGGGGACCCCATGAGTTGCCCATCGGGTGTGCCCAATGCCTAAAGTTCCGTTTTGGTTGTTTTCTGATTCCGCTTTTTTTCTTAAATCCTCAACTTTTCCCTTGGTCTTGGAAACCTTGATGTCTTCGTCGCAATATAACGCAATACCGGCGCTATCATACCCTCGATACTCCAAACGTTGAAGTCCCTTCATAATGATTGGATAGGCTTCACGACTACCGATGTACCCAACAATTCCACACATAAATCTTGATTTTGCTTGTTCGTTTCCTTAGTGTAAAGGTAATAGGGTAGTTTTATCTAAAAACTCCGTTAAGTTCATTAACGTAAAAAATCTACAAAAGGTATGCTAGTTGGACTCGGTATAGAAAATTTCGAGCTTGAGCTTTTGGTTCTCCTCTGAAGCTGGAACATTGCTTCCTATTAAAATGGTTCCAAAGGGATTTATATTGCTCATTATTGGTAAATCTATCTCCGGCTCTACCGTACCAACTGCTTTTGCATCAGCGACTATGGAAATATTTGAGGTCAAGGAAAGACCCAATCTGGCATTCACCGAATCCCTTAAAACAATATTGTTCAAATGGTCGGTGACTCGTACGGTATATTTTAGGCCAAGATCTCCCTCCTTTTCCAATATGCCATCATAACTCAGGAAAAGCCCTAGCGGTTCTTCACTATCACTGATTTCGTTCGAGGCATTATACAAGGGTCTATTGGTTTCAGCATTGTAGAGGTACAATCTTGGAGGTTCAATTACATTGCCACCCGCTGCCAATAGAGCGTTCCTGTCCACATAAAACACCAAATTGGCTTCGTTGATAATCCAATTGTTCGCCCGAATTTCTTCAATAAAACTGCGTCCCCTTGTTTCAGTATCTTCTTCTTCTGAGAAGAGCAATACTTCCGATATTGCGCCTGCACCTCCCTTTAAAAATATGCGAGAAGCATTTTCGCCTGTATCCAATTGACTTGTGATGTCGGCCGGAAAGGCATCACTGGTATAGGTATTTACCGCATTTCCAATGGAATTTCCACTCACAATATGAAAAAGCCGAAGGGTAAAACTGCTCTCAACCGTCTCAACCTCCTGCGTAGTAGTAATGTAATCTTGATAACTGTATTCCACCGAAATGTTGGCTTGTGTCAAATCCAACAAAAACATGATTTGCGTATCGGGGATGGATAGCTGTAACCCGCGGATGAAATTGCTTAAGTTGGATTGGCTCAAGAGTTCAGACTGTCCTTCTTTATCGATAAAGTTGGTTTGAAAGAAATCTCTATCCAGCTCTACCCGAATTCCCGGGATTAATCTCGAACTTACCTCTTGAGTTTCATCTATCGCCGTATCTGGGTCATCTTCATCCGCAGTGAAGAAAATGAATTCTTCATTACTGATTTCAAACGTTCCGTCAAATAATGTTTCCCCTTCAAAAGCAGAAAAATCTTGATTTGAGAAATATTGTTGCGATTCCCTAAAATCGGTATCAGGGTCCAAATCCCTTAAAAAGAAGTTGGAAGTTGTCACCTTTAGGTTTATGGGGTTAGTTTGCACAGAAACATCACCGTAAATACTATCCAAAGCGAAACTACGGGGGAATATATTGGGAACAAAATCGTCACCCGTTCCATCCTCATTCGGATCCAAAGGGTCTGACCCAATGATTCTTTCATCATTATCAACTACCCCATCGCCGTCGGAATCAGAATTAGGATCATCATCATCCAAATCAAATCCCACTTCTACGCCATCACCATCGTTGTCTCGAACGGAAGAAGGAGGTAATTGAAATGGGATGTATAAAATCACCCTTTCTATGGTTTCGTTTTCTTGAATGGTATTAGGGTCTTCGTCACTATCCCCCCCGTCTTCTTGGGTTTGGGTCAACTGACCAAAGGTTGGATTCCCCGAAGCCCCTTGGAAAGCCACTTGAGTAACAATACGTGCGGTTCGTTGACCATAAATAGGGTCATTGAACGTTCCTAATTGATACAGAGGAAGTCGGTTGGTTTGAGTCGCTTCCAACCCCTTGTTGTATACAAAAACATCATATTCCAAGCTCCCGGTGGTAAAAGGCTCTCCTCCGATAACGCCCTCACCAATGGTTCTTAACTCTTCATCACAAGACCATGCCATCCACGCCAAAACCACGGCCAAAACCGAGATTTTCATCCCTCTCATACCCTTCATCGATTTATTTATTTTAGGACTTCCGTTTTATAGAAATTGGTATAGGCTTCCTCCGCTTCCTGCGGAGAAACATAATCCAAAACGGGTTTGGCAAGACTGTCAACATGACTTTTCAAATCCTCCGGAACCGTTTCAGAGGCTAAAATAACCGCGTCCGAATGATCAATAGCTACCTTTAACAAATTATTATAGTCCGGAGTAGACAATGCTTCTACACTGTCTTCGGAGATACCATCAAATTTGATTTTACCCGACATTTCTGCATCCAAGGCACCCTCAAAACCGGTTTCATAAACCGAGGTTACGATTTTACTATCGGCAAACAAGGGTTCGTCTGTATAATAGGTTCTTAGGTATAATGGTAAAAGAGACGCCATCCAGCCATGCACATGAATAATGTCAGGGGACCAATTTAACTTCTTAACGGTTTCAACCACACCTTTGGCAAAAAATATCGCGCGCTCGTCGTTATCTGGAAATAGGTTTCCATCGGCATCGCAGAAAGTGGCCTTTCGCTTGAAATATTCTTCATTATCAATAAAGTATACCTGAATGCGTTCCCTTGGAATTGACGCCACCTTTATGATCAACGGCATATCCATGTCATTGATAACCAAATTCATGCCCGACAACCGAATGACCTCATGTAATTGATGCCTTCTTTCGTTGATATTGCCATAACGGGGCATGAAAATACGAATTTGCCCACCATTGCTATTCACCATTCTAGGGGCTTCGTATGACATTAAGGAAACTGGATTCTCGGGGAGGTAAGGTACTAGTTCAGAAGATACGAACAATATCTTTTTACCATTCATGCACTCAAATTTTGTTTATCGAAAAAACGTAGCTGCAAAAGTACAAAAATAATGCTGATTACCAGTATTTATAGTATTTTTGCACGCTTTTGTGCCGTTCATGCCTATTTTTCAAACCAGACAACAGCTTTCCGAACATCTCGCGCTACAGCGGGATGCATCCCAATCCATTGGCCTTGTTCCCACCATGGGCGCCTTGCACGATGGTCATTTAGCTTTGGTCAAAAAATGTCTGGCGGAGAATGACACTGTAGTGGTCAGTATTTTTGTGAATCCTACCCAATTCAATAACGCTGAAGATCTAGAAAAATATCCAAGAGGCTTGGAAAGCGACTTGAAGCTTTTGGATACTGTTTCGTCAGAAATTGTTGTTTTCGCACCTACGGTTGAGGCGATTTACGGCGACCAACCCAAATCTCAGGAATATGAATTCGATGGTTTGGACAAAGTGATGGAAGGTGCCTTTAGACCTGGACATTTCAATGGTGTTGGCACTATCGTTGAACTACTGTTGAGAGCAGTGGCACCGCATCGTGCATATTTTGGCGAGAAGGATTTTCAACAACTCCAAATCATTCGAAAGTTGGCAGAGCTGCAGGAAATCCCAGTGGAAATCATCGGCTGTCCTATAGAACGGGAACCCAACGGATTGGCCATGAGTTCAAGAAACCAACGCCTTACTGACAGTACCCGAAAAGCAGCGGGAATCATCCATGACTGCCTACAAACTGCCAAAACCAAATTTGGCACGGAAAGTGCAAAAGATATTGCGGATTGGGTCAAGCGTACCTTTGATCAAGCCGAATCATTTGATTTGGAATATTTTGAAATCGTAGATGAATTGACTTTGACCCCTTCCCAAAATAATTTGACAAACCTAAAGTACCGAGCTTTTATTGCGGTTTACGCAGATGAAGTTCGGCTCATTGACAATCTAAGACTCAATTGACTAATTTTGCGCCATGCAGATAGAAGTTGTAAAATCGAAGATCCACCGAGTAAAAGTTACCGGAGCTGACCTAAATTATATTGGGAGCATCACCATTGATGAGGATTTAATGGATGCCGCCAATATTATCCGAGGTGAAAAAGTTCAAATCGTGAACAACAACAATGGTGAGCGATTGGAAACCTATGCCATACCCGGTCCTCGCAATTCTGGGGAAATAACCTTAAACGGCGCAGCTGCCCGAAAAGTTGCGGTTGGAGATATCTTGATACTGATTACCTACGCCTGGATGGATATTGAAGAAGCCAAAACCTTCAATCCTTCCCTGGTTTTTCCTGAAGAAGCGACCAACCTATTGAAATAGCTTGAATCCTTCCTTAAAAAAAGCTCTGAACATTGCCATTCCCATGTTGTTGGGTTTGGGATTGGTAGCCTATTCTTATTTTTCAACAAGTGCCGAGGAAAGAGAACAAATCGTTTTTTACATTAAAAATGTAGACCCCTTTTGGGTAGCTATCTCACTTTTGCTTGGTATTTTGAGCCATCTATCACGGGCCATACGATGGAACTACTTACTGCAGCCCTTGGGCTATCAACCCAAAATCAGCAACAATCTGTTTATCGTTTTGATTGCGTATTTCGCCAATTTGGGTATTCCCCGTTCCGGGGAAGTATTACGGGCAACAGCCTTGACGAAATACGAGAAAGTCCCATTCGAAAAAGGATTTGGAACAATCGTGACCGAGCGGGTCATTGATTTAATCATGTTGTTGTTGGTTATCATCGTAACGCTGATACTTCAAACTGATGTGATTCTGGATATCGCCAAAACCAAAGGCTTGAATATGGTAGCCATGTTAAGTGTCGCAGTTGTTGGCGTTGTTGGCCTTATTATTTTCTTGAGAATCATCAAAAAGTCAAATTCCAAGCTGGTTCAAAAGCTAAGAGAATTTTTGACTGGCCTGTTACAGGGCATCCTTAGTATTTTCAAAATGGAAAAAAAATGGTCTTTTATAGGCCATACCCTTTTTATCTGGTTAGCCTATGTGGGCATGTTTTGGGTCATAAAATATACCCTTCCCGAAACGGAGCTCCTTGGACTTGGTCCGATTTTGGTCGCCTTTATTGCAGGAGCTTTTGCCATTAGCGCAACAAACGGAGGTATTGGTCTGTACCCTATTGCGGTGAGCGCCGCACTAAGCATTTATGGAGTGGATTCGATTTCTGGTGACGCGTTTGGCTGGATTATGTGGATTTCCCAAACCCTCATGGTCGTTGTTTTTGGGGCAATATCTTTTATGATATTACCGTTATTGAACAAAAGCAGCTAAGTCCCTACATAATAAAAGCTTAACCAAATGAAACGAATTCTACTCGTATGTCTGGGAATCTTTTCCCTAGCGACATATGGACAAGTCAAACAAGAAATTTTCGAATCCTTCAAATTGCAGGAAAGAAGGGACGTATCCTATTATTTTCCTGAAGACTACAGTGAGGAAAAACAATATGCGCTCATTGTTGTTCTCGATGCGGAGTATTTATTCGATATCACCGTGGCCAATTCCAAACTGTACAGCAGACATGGCCGTATGCCTGAAGCTATTGTGGTTGGCGTTCACCAAAGCGAAAACGACCTTAGATGGGATGATTGTGATTTTGACCAAACTTCTGGTCTGCCCACGGAAAAAGGCGCTGCTTTTTACGAATTTTTAGGCATGGAACTAATTCCCTATCTAGAGACCTCCTATAACATTGCTCCTTTCAAAATGTTTATCGGATACGACATCACCGGGAACTTCGGCAACTACTTTTTGTTCAAAAATAAATCGTTGTTCAGCTCATATGTAATCGTTTCTCCGGTTTTGGCCACTGAGATGGAAAGCAGATTACCTTCTCGCTTTTCCGACTTGAACCAGGAAATTTTCTACAATCTTATTGTTGAAAAAGATAAGAGTGAAGACCGTCAGCGGATTTTGCAATTAAACAGTGCCCTTGCCTCTATCAGCAAAGAGACCTTTCATTATTTCTTCGATGAATATGATGAAGCGGACCACCTTTCCATTGCCACGTACGGCATCAGCAAAGCGTTTGATAACGTTTTCAAAGCGTTTCGTCCTATCAGTCCACGCGAGTACAAAACAGAAATCCTTACTTCGGACGAACCTGTTTTCGATTATTTGACCACTCGCTACGAAACCATTGAGAACCTTCTAGGATACAAAAAACCCACAGAACTCAACGACATCATGGCCATCTATGCCGGTTGTTTGAAAAAAGATGATTTTGAATCCTTGAAGCCCTTATCTGAACTATGTAAAGATGAGTTTCCTGACACCATGATGGGCTTTTATTTTGAAGGCGAATATTACGAAGAACTTGGAGAACCCAAAAAAGCATTCAAAGCTTTCGAAAAGGCTTTTCAATTGGATGAAATCGACTTTTTGACCAAGGATATGGCTTTGGAAAAAATAGATGCCTTGAAAGCGGATTTCGGGTATTAAATCCTGAATTCTATTTTGTCCCCTTTGTGCTATATTTAGCATCTAATTTGGGGGAATGGCCAAAACCAAAACAACTTTTTTTTGTCAAAACTGTGGAGCGCAATACCCCAAATGGGTGGGCCAATGCACTTCGTGCAAACAATGGAATACCGTTGTTGAGGAGGTAGTACAAAAGGCAGATGCCCCCTTATGGGATAGCAATGCGCCCAAGTCTAGAAAAAGTCCTTCCCCCGTACCGTTAGCACAAATAAAAGGAGAAAACGAACCACGGTTCAGCACCCACAACAAAGAGTTTGACCGTGTATTGGGTGGTGGCATTGTGCCTGGTTCCGTTACGCTCTTAGGAGGTGAACCAGGGATTGGAAAAAGTACGCTCTTGCTCCAAATTGCGCTCCATGTTGATTTTCCGGTGTTGTACATTTCTGGAGAGGAAAGTGCACGGCAAATCAAAATGAGGGCTGACCGTATGACCAAAGATTCTGAACAGTGTTTTATTCTCACTGAAACCAAAACGCAGGCCCTTTTCCGCCACATTGAAAAAACAAAGCCCAATTTGGTGGTTATTGATAGTATCCAAACCCTCCATTCCGATTTGATTGAGGCTACTGCGGGAAGTATTTCCCAAATACGACAGTGTACTTCGGAGCTGATACGATTTGCCAAAGAAACCCATACCCCAGTGATATTGGTCGGTCACATTACCAAAGATGGAAACATCGCCGGACCAAAAATTCTCGAACATATGGTCGATACCGTGCTGCAATTTGAAGGAGACCGCAATTACGTGTATCGTATTTTACGTTCGCTTAAAAATCGTTTTGGTTCCACGGCCGAGCTTGGAATTTATGAGATGCAGGGAATCGGCCTGCGCGAAGTCAATAACCCTTCAGAAGTATTGTTATCAAAAAATGATGGGGATTTAAGCGGAACCGCGATTGCAGCCACTGTAGAAGGCATGCGGCCCTTGTTGATTGAAATCCAGGCCTTGGTGAGTAGTGCGGTTTACGGCACGCCACAGCGGTCTGCGACAGGATTTAACGCCAAACGTTTGAATATGCTTTTGGCCGTATTGGAGAAAAGAGCAGGATTCAAATTGGCAGCCAAAGATGTTTTCCTCAATATCACAGGAGGCATTTCGGTAGATGACCCTGCTACGGATTTGGCCGTGATGGCCTCCATCTTATCCAGTAATGCCGATATCCCCATTGAAAAGGGCGTGTGCTTTTCTGCAGAAGTGGGCTTGTCGGGAGAAATTCGACCAGTGCAACGCATAGACCAACGTATTTTGGAAGCTGAAAAACTGGGGTTCTCCAAAATCTTCGTTTCCCAAAACAACACGCTTGGAATCAAAAATCCCGGAATTCAAATTATGGCGGTCTCCAAGATAGAGGAGGTCGCCGAACATCTTTTTGGGTAAAACTTTACGGTGCCGGATTCGGAATATCGGCATGAATGGCCTCAATTCCTTCCAAAACCTCATCGGAAAGGGAGACATCAATACTTCCAATGTTCTCTTGGAGCTGTTCCATGGAGGTTGCCCCAATGATGTTGCTGGTCAAAAAAGGTCGCGTATTCACAAAGGCCAACGCCATTTGCGCCAAGGAGAGTCCATGGGCATGAGCCAATTCTTGGTAACGCCGGGTAGCGGTTACTGAATTCTCCCCGCTATAGCGATTATAACCCGGGAAAAGGGTTATTCTAGCTTTTCTAGGTTGTATTTCGCCTAAATACTTCCCACTCAAAACCCCAAATCCAAGAGGCGAGTATGCCAAAAGGCCACAGCCTTCCCGTTGCGCGATTTCCGACAATCCCACCTCGAACAAACGGTTTAAAAGACTATAAGGATTCTGAACGGTTCGCATTCGTGGAAGACTTTGGTGCACCTTGCTTTCTTCCAAAAAGCGCATGGTTCCCCAAGGAGTTTCGTTGGAAAGCCCTACATATCTAATTTTGCCTTCGCTGACCAAATCCCGTAGGGTTTCCAAAACTTGATGGATGTTATCTTCCCAAAGGTCTACGGCATGGGCATCAAATCCTCTTTGGCCAAAATAATTCGTATTTCGTTCGGGCCAGTGTAGTTGATACAAGTCGATATAATCCGTTTGCAAGCGCTTTAAACTCCCATCAACTGCACTGATTAAAGAATCTCTGGTAAACCCTGTAGTTCTAATATGTTTGGTGAATTCCGCTCGCCCTACGATTTTACTGGCCAAAACCACTTTATCTCGATTCCCAGTTTTTTTGAACCAGGTTCCTATAATTTCCTCGGTCACCGCATACAATTCTTTCTTGGCCGGAATTGGATATAATTCTGCTGTGTCGAAAAAGTTTATCCCTTGCTCCAAAGCATAATCCATTTGTTCATGACCTTGTTCTTCGGAATTTTGTCTTCCAAAGGTCATGGTGCCCAAACATATTTTGCTGATGCGAATATCGGTATGTGGAATGCGAGTATATTTCATGTAGTCAAAAATAGGAAACCCCAAAAGTAAGGGTTTCGATTATTTAGTGGTTTACCGCTGCGTTATTTTTCAATTTCCAAAAGAATGGGACAGTGATCGCTGTGTTTGGCTTCGTTCAAAATCACCGCCCTCTTTAAGCGATCTTTCAAGGTTTCGGAAACCATACCGTAGTCCAAACGCCAGCCTTTGTTGTTCGCACGGGAATTGGCACGGTAACTCCACCAAGTATAGTTGTGGGGTTCAGGATTGAAATAGCGAAAACTATCAATGAATCCACTTTTGATGAAGTTCCCTATCCATTCCCGTTCTACGGGAAGAAAACCAGAGACATTCTTATTGCGAACAGGGTCATGGATGTCAATCGCCTCATGGCAAATATTATAATCCCCACAAACAATAAGATTGGGGCGTTTCTTTCGCAATGCATTGGCATACTCTTGAAAGTCTGCCATATATTTCAATTTATGCTCAAGCCGGTCCAAGTTTGTACCCGAAGGTAAATACATGCTCATCACCGAGACATCCCCAAAATCCGCTCGAATGTTACGACCCTCAAAATCCATATAATCGATTCCAGTACCTGTTTCAACATGGTCAGGAGCGTTTTTGCAAAGCAATGCTACTCCACTATAGCCTTTTTTCTGTGCGCTAAACCAATAATTATGGGTATAGCCAATGGCTTCCAATGCCGCTACATCAACCTGTTCTTCCATGGCCTTGATTTCTTGCAAACAGATAACATCAGGATTTACGGCCTGTAACCATTGCACAAAACCTTTATTCATTGCGGCACGAATTCCGTTCACGTTATAGGATGCTATGGTCATATGATAAATTTTCACTAAAAATAGGCATTGTAATAAGGGTGGTAAAATATCCGTTGAGAATAAAGCTACCTTTGTTCAAAGCGAATCATTTATGAGAAAACTTCTTGTTCTATTCCTTCTTTTCACGTCAACCGCGATGTTCGCGCAAGCGTATCCTACCTTTCGCCGCAACCATGAAGTAAAATTCAATATTGGTCTTTTTTTGGCTACCACTTCTATAGAAGGGTCCTATGAACACTATATTTCCGAAGATACCAGCATAGGAGGAACGCTCTATTTTGATGATGATGCGACGGACTTCAATGGGAATTTTGGCATAAGTGGAAATTTTAGGGCCTATTTTGGGTACAAGCATCGTGCAGGTTTTTTTGCGGAAGCCTTTGCTCAATATTATTCCGGAGAAGAAGAACAAGATTTGGAAAACCCCCTGCCCGATAATGAATACAACACCGTTGCACTGGGTTTGGGTGGAGGAAGCAAGTGGGCCACCCGTAGTGAAAGGTTTACATTGGAAGTTTTCGCTGGTTTTGGCAGAAATATCAATCCAGAACGTTTTCAAGATGCATTCATGTACCGCGGCGGACTTTCTATCGGATTTCGATTTTAAACCTTTCACTGCGAGTTTTGTCAGAAGGAATACCCCATCATTTGCATACTTTTACGGCTAATCAAACTGTTCTCATGCGCGTATACCGTATTTTGTTTCTTCTTTTTTGCCTAGTATCCATGAAACCATCAGCCACTTTTGCACAGGAGTCTCCTCTTAAAATTGGAGTCGCAGGTCTTACCCATACCCATGTACATTGGATTTTGGGAAGAGAAGCCATTGGTGATATCGAAATTGTAGGCATTGCTGAACCCAATCGCGAATTGGCCAAGCGATATACCAAACAACATGGGCTTTCAATGGATTTGGTGTATGATTCCCTAGATCAAATGATTGAGGAAACCCAACCCGAAGCCGTAACCGCTTTTGGAAGCATTTACGAACACCTTGAGGTAGTTGAAACATGCGCGCCAAAAGGCATCCACGTTATGGTAGAAAAGCCCTTGGCAGTCAGTTTGAAACATGCTGAAAAAATGAAAGCTTTGGCCCAAAAGCACAACATTCATTTGTTGACCAATTACGAAACGACGTGGTATCCTACCAACCACAAAGCAAAAGCGATATTGAAGGACGGAAGCATTGGAGCGCTTCGAAAGGTGATTGTTCGGGATGGGCATCGAGGTCCCGCCAAACTAGGCATCGACCAAGAATTTTTGGATTGGTTGTTCGACCCAAAAGAAAACGGCGGTGGGGCTATTATGGATTTTGGTTGTTATGGCGCCAATTTGACGACTTGGTTAATGAATGGGGAACGACCGTTATCGGTAACCGCAATTACCCAACAATTACAAGCTGAGAACAATCCCAAGGTGGATGATGATGCCATCATTTTGCTCCAATACCCTACCAGTCAAGCTATCATTCAAGCGTCGTGGAATTGGCCCATTGGCAGAAAAGATATGGAACTTTATGGGTTGACCGGAGCTTTGTTCGCGGACAATCGCAATCAGCTTCGTTTGCGCATCGCGGAAGGTTATGATGGTTTCAGTGAAGAAGTATTTGATTTAAAAGAAAGACCTGCTCCCTTGAATGACCCTTTTTCAGTATTGGCTGCAGTGGTAAAAGGCACATTGAAGTTAAACCCCAGTGACCTTTCCGCCTTGGAAAACAATATGGTGGTTATGGAAATATTAGATGCGGCACGGGAAAGTGCGCTAAAAGGAAAAACCATAACCCTTCAAAAAAAATAGTTTTTCTTGAAAACGCTTTCACCTCACTTCCTGCTCAGCTTATTGTTTTTTTCATTTTGTTTCGTCAAGGCACAAGTGTCCCCAACCGATTCCATTACCAACTTGGATGAAGTCATCTTGTTGGAGAATCTCATCCAAAAAAAAGCATCTGGAATTACCCCTTCGTCTGAAATAGGCATTGCTGAATTGGAGCAGTTTGGACCAGCTGATTTTGCCTCCGGACTGAACCAAGTTTCTGGGGTTTATCTGCTGTCAGGAGCATTGAACACCAACCGTATTACCATTCGTGGCGTAGGGGCTCGAACCCCTTTTAGCACCGATAAACTTCGGATGTATTTCAACGGCATTCCCATTACCAACGGTACAGGGGTATCAACCATCGAGGCATTTGATTTTGAGAATCTGGGAAACATTGAAGTAGTCAAAGGCCCAAAAGGCGTCACACTCGGCACAAACCTTGGAGGAGCCATTGTCCTTTCCACAAGGCCACCACAAGTAGGTAAAACTTTCCTGAGCAATCGATTTACCGTAGGGTCCTATAATCAAGTCAAAAACAACGTTTCGTTTCGACACTCAGAACGCAACTTCAACCTAAGCTTGAGCTATAACCATTTCAGCACGGATGGTTTCCGTCAAAACAACAGCTTCGACCGCGATGGCATTTTATTGACTTCTGCCATTCGGATTTCACCCAAGTCGAAATTGGACCTTTTGGTCAATCACATCGATTACAATGCAGGCATTCCAAGTTCTTTGAACGAAACGGATTTTAGGGAAAATCCAAGGCTAGCAGCGGCCAACTGGCTAGCTGCAAGAGGTTTTGAAGATAACCGCTACACCCTTACCGGGATTTCGCATACCTATGACTTTAGCTCAAACCTGCAAAATACCACAAGCATCTTCTATACGTATTTGGACCATTACGAACCACGTCCCTTTAATATTTTGGATGAATATACTTTGGGATTTGGGATTCGTTCCATCTTTAAAGCAACGTTTGGACCGGGGGAATTAAGCTTTGGTACTGAACTGTACAAAGATGAATACCATTGGAGTACGTTTAGAAATGAGTTTCGGGATAATGATGGCAACGGCAGCCTTCAAGGCGAGCAACTATCGCGGAACAAGGAATTCCGGGATTTATGGAACATTTTTGGGCAATACGTCCTTCCTTTGGGAGAACGGTTTACCCTTCAAGCGGGATTGGCCTGGAACCAAACTCAATTTGACTTTAGGGATTTGTTCAATGATGGGGCTGAAAACACCTCAGCAGAAAGAGGATTCGATTCCATTTTCCTCCCTAGTTTCGGAGCGCGCTATACCCTAAACAATGGAATACTCTTTGCCCATGTGGCACGTGGATTTTCCAACCCAGGCTTGGAAGAAACCTTGACCCCAGATGGGGTTATCAATCCTGAAATTGCCCAAGAAACCGGTACAAGTTATGAGGTAGGTGGACGTTTTTCGTTTTTTGATAATCGTCTTCGCATTACATCGGTATTGTATCGTATGAATATTGAAGACTTGTTGGTATCGCGAAGAACGGCTGAAGACCAATTTATAGGCATTAATGCCGGAGCAACCAGACATCAAGGTTGGGAGCTTGATGTGCGCTATCGTTTTAAGCTTGCTCAAAATTTTTGGGCCGCTCCCTATTTAAGTTATACTTTAAACGACCATTCTTTTGTTGAATTTGTGGATGGCGATGATGATTTTTCTGGAAATGCCTTGACGGGTGTGCCCAAAAACCGAATTCAATCTGGTATCCTATTGGGAAACAATAAAGGTTTCAGATTTGCTTTTAACCATCAATACGTAGATGCCATCCCATTAAATGATGCCACTACGCTACAAAGCGAATCGTTCCATGTATTTCGATGCAATGTCCGTTATGCTTTTGATATTTTACCCAAGCTGAACGCTGGTTTGAACCTCGGAGTCAACAATGTTTTTGATACCAACTATGCCCAATCTGTTTTGATAAATGCAGTGGGGTTTGGGGATAATGCCCCACGATTCTTCTATCCTGGAGAAGGGCGAAATTGGTACGCTGGTCTACGTTTGCAATATACTTTGTAAAAAAAAACGCTCCGACCAGCGGAGCGTTTTTAAAAAGCCATATTAGGTCTTAGTTTAGGTCAAAACGGTCTAGGTTCATCACCTTGTCCCAAGCTTTGACGAAATCCTTTACGAACTTTTCTTTCGCATCTGAAGCGCCATACACTTCAGAAATAGCCCTAAGTTCGGTATTGGAACCAAAAATCAAATCCACGCGGGTGGCAGTCCATTTTAAATCGCCTGTGGAACGGTCTCTTCCCTCGAAAACTTCATCATCTTGGATGGCCTTCCACTCCGTATCCATGTCCAACAAGTTCACAAAGAAATCATTGGTCAAGGTTTCCGGATTGTGGGTAAAGACTCCGTTGTGCGATTTATCAAAATTGGTGTCCAACACACGCATACCTCCGACAAGAGCAGTCATTTCTGGAACTGTAAGGGTCATCAATTGCGCTTTGTCCACCAATAATTCTTCAGAGGTCACAGAATACTTTCCGCCAAGGTAACTTCTGAATCCATCCGCCATAGGCTCAAGGCAATCAAAAGACTCTGCGTCTGTATTTTCTGCTGAAGCATCAGTACGACCAGGTGTAAAAGGTACCTTGATGTCATATCCGGCATCTTTTGCAGCCTTTTCAACACCAGCGCATCCACCAAGAACGATTAAATCCGCCAAGGAAACAGTTTTGTCAAAATCAGCTTGAATCCCTTCCAAAATCTCCAATACTTTGCTCAATTGCGCTGGGTTGTTGACCTCCCAACCGTTTTGTGGTGCCAAACGAACCCTAGCCCCATTGGCCCCTCCCCTAAAGTCAGAACCTCTAAAGGTGGAGGCAGAAGCCCAAGCGGTTGAAACCAACTGGGAAACAGATAATCCAGAACTTAAAATCTTTTCTTTAAGGGTGGCAACGTCTCCTTCTGAAATCAACCCGTGGTCGACAGCAGGAACCGGGTCCATCCAGATAGAAGGTTCAGCCGGCACTTCTGGACCCAAATATCTTTCGATAGGTCCCATATCTCGGTGTGTCAATTTGAACCATGCTTGCTGATAGGCTTCTTTGAAATCCTCTGGATTCTCCAAGAAGTGCTTGGAAATTTTTGCGTATTCTGGATCCATTCTTAAAGACATATCCGTTACCAACATAATGGGCGCATGCTTTTTCTCAGGGTCGTGCGCATCTGGCACAGTACCCTCTGCCGCTCCATCTTTGGGTTGGAATTGCCATGCTCCGGCTGGACTTTTGGTCAATTCCCATTCATGTTGATACAGGTTCTCCAAGTATTTGTGACTCCATTTGATTGGTGTATCCGTCCACGCACCTTCTAATCCTGAAGTAATGGTGTCGGACCCTTTACCAGAACCAAAATTGCTTTTCCAACCCATACTTTGCAATTCGATAGGGGCACCTGCTGGTTCAGCTTCCAAGAATTCAGCATCACTTGCAGCGCCGTGGGTTTTCCCAAAAGTGTGTCCCCCAGCAATCAAAGCGACGGTTTCGTAATCGTTCATCGCCATACGCCCGAACGTTTCACGGATATCGTGAGCGGCTGCTAATGGGTCAGGGTTTGCGTTGGGTCCTTCAGGATTCACATAAATCAATCCCATGTGTGCGGCACCCATTTGCTGTTCCAATTCACCTTTTTCGTTGTAACGGTCTTTGTTGCCCAACCATTCAGCTTCAGAACCCCAGTAAATATCTTCTTCAGGCTGCCAAATGTCTTCACGACCTCCGGCAAAACCGTACATGGGCAAGCCCATGGATTCGTGCGCTACATTGCCGGTTAGAATCAATAAATCGGCCCAAGAAATCTTTTTTCCATATTTCTGCTTGATAGGCCAAAGCAACAATCTGGCTTTATCAAGGTTGGCATTGTCGGGCCAGCTGTTCAATGGGGCGAATCGTTGTGCTCCAGTGCCACCACCACCACGACCGTCGGAAATACGATAGGTTCCTGCGGCGTGCCATGCCATACGAATAAAGAAGGGGCCGTAGTGCCCGTAATCAGCAGGCCACCAATCTTTACTATCGGTCATAAGGTCGGTCAAATCTTTTTTGACAGCATCCAAATCCAAGGTTTTGAATTCTTCAGCGTAATTGAAATCTTCATCCATGGGGTCAACCATATTGGAATGTTGACGAAGAATGTTCAAGTTCAGCGCATTGGGCCACCAATCGCGATTTGTGGTACCTCCACCTGCTGCCTGCTGAAGGTCCCCATTTAAAAAAGGGCATTGGCTAATATCGCCTTTGCCATTGTGTCCAGGATTCATGTTTTATGTTTTAATCAGTTCTGATTAAAATTAAGGTGATTTTCACCAACATCGAAGGACCACTAATCTATTTACGTTATGTGGATATTAAGATTGACTATAGATGTCGTTTGGGAAACCTATTGGGACTTCAGATATTTCTATACGGTTACGGTAGAATTGAAGTTCTTTTTGATGACCTCCAAAAAGTCTGTGGTATCATATGGTTTAATGATTAGATCCGTAAACCCGATTTGACGTAAATCTTCAAACGATTTGGTGGGGTCCGTGGCGGTCAGCGCAATAATGGGTACCGCCTTGTTGAAGGTTCTAATGGCTTTGGTCGCCTCGAATCCGTTCATTACGGGCATGTTCACGTCCATAAGGATCATGTCAAAAACCTCATTTTCTATGATATTGAGGGCTTCTTGCCCGTTTTCGGCCATAGAGCAAGTAAACTTGTTTCCTTCCAAAATCTTTCGGGTTACCAGTCGATTGATACGGTTATCATCCACGATAAGAATATGACTGCCTTCCACATTTCGGTTGACTTTTTCTTTTTTCTGAACGACCTCAACTTCCGTTTTTTGGGCAACGTCGTAAATAATGGTAAACGTAAATTCCGTTCCAACGTTCTTTTCACTCTTTAATCCAATAGGAGCATCGTGCAAATCCAATAATCTCTTTACGATGGCAAGGCCCAAGCCCGTACCTTGAAAGTCGTTGGATTTTTTATCCTGAGTGAATTCATCAAAAATGATTCGCTGTTTTTCTTCGGAAATCCCCAATCCATTATCAGCTATTCTAAAATTCAGCTTGATGGTATTTTCGGAAACCTCTTCAGGTTGAATATCGATGGTGATGGTTCCCTCTTCTGTGAACTTACAGGCATTACTGATGAGGTTTATCAAGATTTGGGAAAGCTTTACATAATCCCCTTTTAGAAAATTGGGAACCTCGTCGGCAATTTTGACTTCAAAAACATTATTGTTTTTGGAGCGCATGAACTCCAATGAGTTGATTATGTTCACTACCAGTTCCCGCAACTGAAAAGGCTTTTGTTCGAGCTTTCTATTTTTCAGTGCATCCAACTTGTTTAGAAATAGCAAATCATTGATCAACGCCAAAAGATAATCTGCTGAGAATTTTAGGGATGTGATGTCCTCCTTGAATTTTCCGAGGGATTTGTCTTGTTGCAAAATGGAAGAAATTCCAATGATACCATATAGTGGTGTTCGCAACTCATGACTAATTGCAGACAAAAAGTTGGTCTTTACTTCGGAAAGTTCTTCTGCTTTCTTTTTTGCTTTTAAGTACTGGGTGTTGCTTTCTTGCAAGCTCTGGACCAAGGCTTTTCTTCTTTTAAAGAACAACAATAGGGCAAAAGCAAAAATGGACACGGCCAATGTCGCCCCCAAGGTGATATAAACAATAATTTTATTTCGGTTCGCATTTTGGCGATTGACCTCGTTTTCCAGTTCTTTCGCCTTTAACTCTTGTTTGTACTGGTTTACGTTCATGCGGGCAATCACCTCATTGATTGCCATAGCTTTCTCTATTTCTTGTTTTTTGTCAGCATATACATCCAACTCTTTACGGGTAAAATGGGCTTGCTTGTAATCGCCTTTTTGGGCATAAGCCTCTAATAGATTTTCGTAGCCTTGAATAATGCCATCAGTATAATCCAAGGTTTTGGATAGCGCAATATTTTTGGTCAGATAAGAAATGGACTTGTCATATTTTTTTTCGAGCAATGCCAACTTTCCTTGTGACAATAAATAGCCTGCCTTCAGAAGCGGTATCTCGACAGAATCAATATACATTTCAAGCACTTGGATATGTCGCTTGGATTTTTCGATATTCTTCTGGTCCAAGTAAATATCACTCAGGTTAAAGTTGATAACGAAGACTCGAGTAACGTTTTGTTTGGCTTTGTAGATTTTAACGGCCTCATTGTAATACTCTATCGCCTTCTCATCCGTTCCAATTTCGTTGTTGAGATTGCCCAAATTGTTAAAGGCGTCAGCGATTAGTGTAGAATCATTTATGATTTGGGCCTTTTGAAGGGATTCCGTGAAAGTCTTCTGTGCCCGTAGTGTATCCTTCATTTTCACCAAAGCACTTCCGGTATATTTTGCGATTTCAACTTCCCATTCCAAATTCTTTATACGCTCTGCAAGCTTAAATCCTAAATCCCCGTATTTGAGAACATCCACGTAGTTGTTCTTGTAATAATCATGGGTAAGTCTTTGTTTCAAACTATCCAAGATGGTCAATATTTCCGCCTCAGAGGTCTCTTCCGGTGGGGTAAAATAATCAAAGGACTCCTGTTGTGCGGAGACAAGGCTGAAACAAAAAAGTATGCAAAGTAAAGCGTATGGTCTGTGCATCTTCAAAAATTTGGGTCTTACGAAGGCATTATGTAAACGTGAAGAAACTGGATTTAGTGCCTACTTAAAGGGATTTCTTACAACACAAACCGTTGTAAATCCAATGCTTATCTCGAATGTGTCCGTTGTTGGAATATTCCACTGAATCCACGAAAGCAGTATATTTAGAAAAATCATCTTCATTAACCTCTCTTGATAAATGCTGCGAACCAAAAATTTCTTTTGTGGTTTTTTCATTTTACTATGCTTTTCGATTGCCTTAAGCCATGCGCAAAACCAAGAAGAAGCTATTGAACTCGAGATTGAAAATGGCTCCGTAAAAGGGACGCTTCTGGTTCCCCAAACAGATAAGAAGCTTCCGGTAGCCCTTATCATTGCCGGTTCTGGACCAACTGACAGAAATGGCAACAACATGATGATGACAAACAATCATCTTAAGTTGCTGGCGGAGGGACTCGCGGAAAAAGGGATAGCAAGTCTACGTTATGATAAAAGGGGCGTGGGGAAAAGTGCCCTTCAAAACTTTGATGAGCTTGATCTTCGTTTTGAAGATTATGCAAACGATGCCGTTAGGTGGCTTAAACAATTGCAATCCGATACCCGATTCTCCAAGCTTATCCTCATTGGGCATAGCGAAGGTTCTTTGCTAGGAATGCTGGCTTGCCAGCACGTTAATGTGACCCAATTCATCTCACTCGCTGGAGCTGGACAAAATGCCTCAGCTTTGCTAAAAGAACAACTTGGAAAACAATCTCCCTCACTTTTGGAAGAGGCAATCCCCATTTTTGATAAACTAGAACATGGAGAAACGTTGGAAGAGGTCCCGATGCCCTTGTTTTCCATTTTCAGACCCAGTGTGCAGCCTTATATGATTTCTTGGATAAAGTATGACCCAAAAATGGAGATTTCCATGCTTGAGGTTCCTATTTTAATCATCCATGGAACCACTGATATTCAACTTGAGGTGTCTGAAGCAAGACTGCTTTCTGAAGGAAATCCCAAAGCGCAATTGAAGATTATTGAAGGAATGAACCACATTCTAAAGGAGGCAGATGAAGCATACCTCCCCAATCTTCAAACCTATTCCAATCCAGATTTACCTCTCGCAAAGGGGTTAATGGATTTGCTAGCAGATTTTATTCTGGAATAGCTTATTTACTTTAAAGCTTCTGGAGCCACTCTTTTGCATCCACCGCTTTAGAAACAACGTTTACAACCTCGGCTAATGGAATTCGCTCTTGTTCCATGGAATCCCGATGGCGAATGGTCACGGTTTCATCCTCTAAGGTTTGATGATCTATGGTAACACAGAAGGGAGTCCCTACAGCATCTTGACGCCGGTAGCGACGACCGACGGCATCTTTTTCATCATACACTACGCTTAAATTCCATTTCAGTTGGTCCACCAATTTCTGGGCTATCTCCGGAAGGCCATCTTTGCGTAAAAGCGGCAACACCGCAACCTTGGTTGGCGCCAATACAGCTGGTAGTTTGAGTACTACCCGTGAGGTGTTGTTGTCGAGTTGTTCTTCTTCGAGGGCATTGGAGAAAACGGCCAAGAACATCCGATCCAAACCAATTGAGGTTTCCAATACATACGGAACATAACTTTCGTTCAGTTCAGGGTCAAAATATTGTAGCTTTTTTCCAGAGTATTTCTCATGGTTGCCCAAATCAAAATCGGTTCGGGAGTGGATTCCTTCCAATTCTTTGAAACCAAACGGAAATTTGAATTCAATATCGGCGGCAGCATCTGCGTAATGCGCTAGTTTTTCGTGGTCGTGGAAACGATAGTTCTCCTCACCCATTCCTAGCGAAAGGTGCCAGTTCATCCGCTTCTCCTTCCAGGTTTCATACCATTGCTTTTGAGTACCTGGTTTAATGAAATATTGCATTTCCATTTGCTCGAATTCCCGCATACGGAAAATGAACTGTCGTGCGACGATTTCATTTCGAAAGGCCTTACCGGTTTGGGCAATACCGAAAGGGATTTTCATCCTCCCTGTTTTTTGCACATTAAGGAAATTAACGAAAATACCTTGCGCCGTCTCTGGTCTTAAATACAAGTCCGTAGCGGTTTCTGCGGAAGCACCAAGCTTGGTACCGAACATCAAATTAAATTGCTTCACTTCCGTCCAGTTCTTCGAACCTGATACAGGGCAAACAATTTCCAATTCCTCAATAAGGGCTTTGACATCCGCTAAATCCTCGTTTTCCAAAGATTTGCCAAGACGCTTCAAGATGGTATCTGCTTTCGATTGATAGTCCAACACCCTAGGATTCGTGGAAAGAAATTGAGCCCTATCAAAACTATCACCAAAGCGTTTTGCAGCTTTTTTGACCTCCTTTTCGATTTTAGCTTCAATTTTGGCCACATGGTCTTCGACCAAAACGTCTGCACGATATCTTTTTTTGGAATCTTTGTTGTCAATCAAGGGGTCATTGAAGGCGTCAACGTGCCCAGAAGCCTTCCAGGTCGTGGGATGCATCAAGATAGCGGCATCAATCCCAACGATATTGTCATTGAGTTGCACCATGGCTTTCCACCAGTACTCTCGAATGTTCTTTTTGAGCTCTACCCCATTCTGCCCATAATCGTAAACCGCACTTAGGCCATCATAGATTTCGCTGGATTGAAATATGTATCCATATTCCTTAGCGTGGGAAATAACCTTTTTGAAAATGTCGTCTTGATTCGCCATTGGGCAAAAATAGAATTTTACCCAAAAATGTGTAGTTATTTCAACTGAAATTCAGTTGAGGCCAAAAGTCTTTCGTCTTCGTAGACATTAAGGGTGTAGATTCCTTCGTCCAAAGAGTTTTCTGGAACGGTGATGGCGTCGCAAATACTGATTTCTTTTCCCGTGTAAACGATTTCAACTTTTTTGCTGTAGGTATTGCCGCCAACGCTAATGGTAGAGGCGTTGTCTTCAATGACTTTCATATCCGGACCTAAAAATTGAAGATATAACACCCGAACGTTGCCTTTTTCAGAAGGTTCACTCAAAACGGTAACGCATCCTCTTAACTTTTCAATAGTGGATGCTTTATTGGTTTTTAGGGGTCTGCCAGCCCGTAGTCGAAACCCATTTCCTTCTGCATTTTGCAACTTTAGGTAACTTTTTATTTTCAACTCCCGGCTCAATTCACGATTGGCTTCTCTCAAAACAGATTCAGATCGTTCAAAATCGTTTGCACGCCCTTTGGCTTCGGTGAGTTGTCTGCGTGTTTCTTCGTATCGGTCGGCCAATAATTTGTTGTTGTACCGCAAGAAGTTGTTTTTCAGTTTTAAACTGTCGAACGTGATTTCCAGCGTACGCAACTCTTTTCGCGTTTCTTTTAGTTTGGTCAGGCTGAAATTCAATCTTCCTACCGAATCCAATAATTGTTGCACTTTGAAACGAGAGGTTTGCAACTCAATTTCGTTGACTTCATTGAGTCCTGATAAGCGGTCCACCTCAGCCTTCATCAATGTCAAATCTTTTACCAAAAGAGATTTCTCTTGCTCAAGAAAAACCATTTGATTTTTGGATTGGGCGTAGCTGTAATAGAATGCAATTAGGATACCCACAATTACAGCCAGTAGGGCAGCAAAAATAATCTTGTAGTTGAAATTATTATCTTGGGCGTCCATGGGGTTATAGCTGCTCCGGCTAAATACAGTTTATGGTGTATAAACGGTTGGCTAAGATAATAAACGAGATTAATAACATACTATTGCCGCCGGTATGTTTTGGATGTAACGCGCGATTATCGGGAGGAGAAAACCTGTTGTGTACCGTTTGTCGACATGATTTACCACTCACCGATTACAATTTTACCGAAGAGAACTCCGTTGACCGTCTTTTTTATGGACGTACCCAAGTAAAAAAAGGTGCCGCTTTTCTCTATTTTTCCAAGCAGGGCATTACCAAAAACCTGTTACATTTTCTAAAATATCGCAACCAAAAAAAGATTGGTTCTTATTTTGGGGCTTGGTTTGGCGCTCAGATTATGGAAAACGAAAACAACCCATTTGATTTGGTCGTTCCGGTACCGATACATCCCAAAAAACTGCGCAAACGAGGCTATAACCAAGTAACGCCTTTTGCAAAACAATTGGCTCAAGAACTAGATGTTCCTTTTGCGGAAAACCTTCTGAAAAAAACGAAAAACATTCGCTCCCAGACCAAAAAAGACCGAGCGCTTCGTTGGCAAAATAGTCAGGACGCTTTCACATTGGGGGAGGAACCCAAGATATCTCCCAGACATATTTTGCTAGTTGACGATGTTATAACGACTGGGGCCACCATCGAAGCTTGTGTACAAGCACTGCAAACACTGGAAGGGGTATCGGTTTCGGTGGCAAGCTTGGCTGTAGTACCTAAGGGTTAAATTTTTCATATATCGAAACCTGAAGCATACAAATTAGTTGTTTCTTTGCTCCGTTTGAAGTAACCTATGCAATACGTTCGTAAGTTTTTAGGGTTGTTGTTCTTGGTTCTGATGGCTGTTGCGCTCTGGCACTGTGCACGAAGAGGCACTCCTTCAGGAGGTGAAAAAGATGTTACCCCACCGAAAGTCACCAAAACCGAACCTGAAAACTATACCATCAACTTCGACGCTAAACGTATTCGACTATATTTTGACGAGTTTATCAAGTTGGAAGATGTCCAAAACCAGTTGGTAGTTTCTCCACCTTTGCAGTACAAACCTGTGATCAGTCCACAGAGTGGGGCCAGCAAATATGTGGAGGTAGTCATCAAGGATACGCTACTGGAAAATACCACCTACACCATTAACTTTGGGCAGAGTATTGTAGATAATAATGAAGGAAACCCCAATAGTTTTCTGACCTATGTTTTTTCCACGGGGGATTATATTGATTCATTATCCGTTGCCGGAGCCGTGAAAGATGCCTTTAACAAGAAGGCTGACGAATTTGTGTCCGTGATGCTATATGCTCTTGATAGCACCTATACGGATAGCGTGGTTTTTCAAAGACCTCCGAATTATATCACGAACACCTTGGATAGTTTGCCCTTGTTCGAACTAAAGAACTTAAAAGCTGGGCAATACAAACTATTCGCCATTAAGGATGTCAACAAAAACAATCTTTTTGACCAACGTCAGGATAAAATTGGTTTTTTGTCGAATACCATTACCATTCCAACAGACTCGGTCTACTTGTTGAACCTTTTTACAGAAATTCCCAACTATAGCGCTTCGGTACCCAGCTACGTAGCAAAAAATAGAGTGATTTTTGGCTTTCAAGGGGATTTCAAAGATGTAGCCATTGAAACACTGCTTCCTTTACCCGATTCGGTAAAAACAAAGGTTTTGAAAAGTCGGGACAAGGATACTTTGGATTATTGGTTGACCCCTACCGATGTGGACTCCATCCTATTTTTAGTGAAAAACGAGAAGTTCGACCAGCTAGATACATTTACCGTGAAAACCCGAAAACTTGCTTTGGATTCGCTTTTGGTATCTTCCAATTTGAGAGGCAAGCTAGGTTTTGAAGACTCGTTCAGTCTCTTGGCCAACACGCCCATTGTTGGTTTTGATACTAGCAAAATCTCCTTCACCATCAACGATACCCTTCCTGGGAAGTATGAATTCCAAAAAGATACCCTTGGCAACAAAATTGACTTTACTTTTCCTTTGGAGCCCAACCAGCAATATGGTTTTGAAATGCTTCCGGGTACCATAACGGACTTTTTCGGTATGGAAAGTGATTCTCTTTCCTTTTCATTATCCACGGGAAGCTATGCCGATTATGGCAATTTAAGATTGTTTTTGAGTGGAGAGGTAGCCTATCCTGTAGTGGTTCAGCTTACCAATGAAAAAGGGGAAGTACAACGGGAAATCATCTCTAAAGAACCCGGGGCACTGGAATTCAACAACCTTGACCCAAGCCAATACGTGATACGCGTGATTTTTGATGCCAACGGCAATGGAATTTGGGATACGGGAAACTATTTACAAGGACTACAACCTGAAAGGATTAGTTATTATCCCGATGTGATAGAAGTTCGTGCGAATTGGGAGCTGGAACAGAATTTTATCATTTCACAATAAAGGAATCCCGGTCATCCAGGAATTTGAGTTTGTTCCGGTATTTCTCAACGTGTGATTTGCTCAAATTGGCCATTAGAATTTCTTCCTTTTCCGAAAACACAATTTGATTTCCTAGTACATCGTAAACCGAAGAATGCCCGGGATATTCATGCCCTTCAGGGTCCATCCCAATACGATTTACACCAATGCAATAGGCCATATTTTCGATGGCCCTGGCTTTCAATAGCGCATCCCATGCCAAAATTCTAGGGCTAGGCCAATTGGCTACATAAAGCAAAACATCGTAATCCTCCACATTGCGAGACCAAACGGGAAACCGCAAATCATAGCATATCAAGGGACAAATGGTGAATCCGTTTACCTCAAATTGAAGTCTTGTCTTGCCTTTTTGGTAAACCGTATCTTCCCCAGCAAGCGTAAACGTATGTCGTTTATCATATTGCCCCAAAACGCCTTTGGCATCTACACAAAATAGCCTATTGAAGTAGTTGCTGTCTTCAAAAAAAACTTGGCTTCCCACTATAATGGCATCGTATTTTTCGGCCATCTCCTGCATCCAGAATAGCGTTTTTTCAGCTTCAGCTTCGTCAATATGTTGTGGAGTCATGGTAAAGCCCGTGGTAAACATCTCAGGAAGTACGATTAAGTCTACCGGAGTTTCAATCTCTTGAAATTTTTCTTGCAAGTTCAATCGATTTCCGATTGGATTTTCCCAATGCAGATGGGTCTGTACCAAAGCTACTTTGAGGTCTTCTTGCATCGTTTTAATCAAAATAGACGTCTTGAACATTTTGCTCGACCATATGGTAGAGCTGCTCAATTTGAGATTTCAAAATACGCTCTTCCGAAAGCGGTGGCAAAGCATCCAAGGGGAAGAAACGAACTTCCATCATATCAAAACCAGGGGTCAAGGTTCCGCCCAGCAATTCGCAATGGAACATCAATTTGTAAATGTAGTAGGGTTCGGGAGGATGGGGATGCACCTGCTTGTCCCAAACTCCGAGCAACCGAATGGCCTTGGATTGCATTCCGGTTTCTTCAAAAACCTCTTTTACCGCAATTTCGGAAGGCGTACTCCCGATATCGGCCCAACCGCCGGGAATGGTCCATTTTTGGTCCACTTGTTCCCGAACCATCAAAACTTCCTTTTTTTCGTTCAAGACAAAGCCCCGTACATCCACCTTTGGTGTAGGATAGTCTTTCGGAGGCAATAAGAGCGGTGCCAAATCATTTGCTAGCACCTTGCCCACGTGGGCCATAAGGCTTTGTCCAATGGTTTTGAGCTCTTCATAACGCTCTTTGTCAAATCCGTTTTCGGCATATACCAGGCCCATATCGGCCAAAGCATTCAGTCGTTTGATTTGATTTAGGATTTCTTTGTCCTCCATGATATGCCCTAAGCGTATTTTTCCAGAAGTTCAACCAATTCAGGCATTTCTTGCAGTTGGGCATGATCAAGTGCTGTTTTGCCGCGAGCATCCTTTACCTGGGTATTTGCCCCTTTTTCCAATAGCATTTTAGTAATGTTTACATGTTTGAAGGTAGCGGCATAAATCAAAGCGGTAGCTCCCATCACGTTTACTGTGTCTACCGCTGCACCAGCATCCAAAAGTTTAGAAACAATATCTTCATACCCCTTAAAGGCGACCCCCATTAGGGCCGTATTGCCCGATCCATCCACCGCATCAACGGCAGCACCTTGGTCCAGCAAAAGCTGTACTACTTCGAGATGGTTGTAATAGGCGGCCAGAATCAAAGGTGTTGAACCGCGTCCATCTTTTGCTTGCAAAAGTGATGCGTCAGCTTCTATCATTTTAGCAAGTGCATTTGCCTTGCCATTCTTGATTTCGGTGAAAAAAAGTTCTTCCTGTGGTTTCATATGCATTCAGATTACCAACCGCAACAAAACTAGTGAAATGTGACCGTTATGCTTACTTTTCGTACAACTTGAATTTATCAAAAAATAGGATTTTTCTATCCTTGTGTTTGTTTTGTCTACGAAGCAATGTCCGGATTAACAATATATTAGCAGGGCCCGTGTACAGTCACAGCGTAATTTGGTTACTTTTGGGTTTGTTAATTCCCTATTTTATGAAGACTACAATTTCCCTTTTTGCTCTGTTGTTTTCCGTTGGTTTGTTCAACCTGAATGCTCAAACGGCGAAAGACCAAAAAATCATAGATGATGCCGAGAACGCCAAACAAACCCTTTTGGATGCCAATGTAGGATTGGACAGTTTTTTCGAAAAGTCCGCGGGATATGTTTTGTTTCCCAACGTAGGCAAAGGAGGTTTTATTATTGGTGGTGCCTCGGGGAATGGGGTAGTTTATGATGGCGGCGAAATGGTAGGTATGGCCAACTTGAAGAAACTCAATGTAGGTTTCCAGGCAGGGGGGCAAGCCATTATCGAAGTGATTTTCTTTGAAACGTATGTAGACCTGGAACGCTTTACAAAAGGTACGTTTGAATTCGCGGCAGAAGCCTCTGCAGTCGCTTTAAAATCTGGAGTGGCAGCCAATGCCAAATATAAAGATGGCGTAGCGGTATTTGCCATGCCCAAGGCTGGTTTTATGGCCGATGCCTCAGTGGGCGGGCAAAAATTCAAGTTTAAGCCTTTTTAATCTTTTTTCTTTCTTTTTTAACTGTAGCGCACAAGAATATCTTACCTTTTGTGGGTCGATTTATCGTATACCTAAGTGAGTGTTAGATTACCAAAAGATGAAAACAAAAATATCTCTGAGGCCGGAGATATTGCACGAATCATGCAAAAGGTGCTTCTCCGCCAAAACAAGCATCATCAGGCGAAAGAATATTTTTGGACGATAGGTTTGAACCGCGCAAACGATATTGAGTATATCGAATTAGTTACTATCGGCACACAGAACAGAAATATTTTAGCTCCGGCAGAAGTTTTGAGCCTTGCAGTAGCTAAAAAGTGTTTGAAAATCATATGTTGTCATAATCATCCTTCGGGTAATCTTGTGGCCAGCAAAGCAGATATAGCACTAACCGAAAATCTGGCCAAGGCAGCCGTTATTTTAGGCATGGAATTGCTCGACCACATTATCATTACGGAAGAGGAGTACGTTTCCATATGGCCTTGATTTTCCTGTTTCATCTAAATAAAAGATAATTTGTTCCGGCCACGACTGATATCTATTTCCTACGTTTTTTCGTGTTCCTAAGAATCTTCAAGATTAGGGTTAATAGCAGATTTTGATTAAGTTCAAAGAAAGCATAGCTCAATTAGGTCACCAAGTATTTTAGTAAACTCTAGTGCAATGCATACCACAATTACCAGCATAACTTTCCAGAAAAAAATAAAAGGCAAATATGATTCTGATTACATCGAATCTATGATTGAAAAGATTTCTCGTGAACCTCGAATGGATAAAAAATTTACCACAGTTAATAACATATTTAAAGTTGATTTAGGACATACGTTAAACCAGAAGTATGAATACAGTTTGCTTTACTGCTACCAAGGAAAGAATCAACCAATTTTTATAGTCAACATTTTTAAAAGGAAGGAGAAGGACTTATTGAGTAAGGTTATAAGTAGTTTAGTTTCAGAAATGTCAGAACAATAGTCTTAACTTTAATCTATCAGCTTATTTATAGATAACATAAAAATAAGATTGTCAAGGAAATCACTCTATTGCCAATTGAGATATGAACGTTGAGTCTGTTTCATTACAAACAAGATAGCTCCGATTCGAAAAATGAAAACACAGGAAAAATTATCGAATGAAGACGGAAATTGGTATATCGCAGAAATTATTGAAAAATGCGAGCCAGTTCACCGAAATGAAAATCAAGACTTACGAAGAGTAACAACTTGGGGAAATCATCATTTAATCAAGGCTAAATCTTCAAAAGAAGCTTTTGAAAAAGCTGAAAAACTTGGTAAACAAGGGGAATATAAATTTACTAATGCAGATAAAATGGAAATGGAATGGATTTTCGTTGGAATTGGTCAATTAATCCCAATTTATGAGGAATTTATTGAAGATGGAGCCGAATTGATTTGGACTGACTACGGTTTTATATCTAACAGAAGAACTAAAAGATTAACTCGCTCTAAAAAAGATATTCTGAACGGAATTAAACCAAAACCAAAGCTTCCAAAAAGTGGGAAATAAAAGGAAAGGTCAACTAACAACCGATTTTGAATGGCATAAGCATTTGAAGAAAATTGGGAAAAGGTTTTTCTGGAAAGGTGAACGACTTGCTGAAAAAAAATTGATTAGTAAAAACATTAATGAGATAGAAACTGAAAAAAAAGAAAAATCATAACAGACATTAGAGACCGTTGTAAAACCTATAGAAACATAACAATAACATCACTGTTGGTTTTCTTTTTTTGCAAAATTTCTTGGACTCCACAGAGCAGGGAATCACCCAAACTTTTGAAATAAACATTAGTTTCTATCCCGTGGAGTAAAATCTTGCGGTGCTACTTTGGGTTCTTTAGTCGTTCCTGATTCGCCGGTGTCATTGTATAGCATCCATTCCTCGAAAGTATAGATTGAGTTTCCTTTGACCACTTCTGGTTTTCTTAAGGCGCGACCGTCTTCAAATTCATGATTAGTTCCCGAACCATCTTCACCTATAATTCCGAACACGTCAATCACCTTTCCAAAGGGGTCTACCAATTCCAGGTTATCATCCCCATTGGAATCTGCCGGGCTATT
>JBCCKH010000001.1:0-512459 GCA_039027495.1 Bacteroidota bacterium | reverse complement strand
GTCGGGATGACTGGATTCGAACCAGCGACCACTCGCACCCCATGCGAGTACGCTACCAGACTGCGCCACATCCCGTATTCTTCAAAATACTGTATTTCAGTATTTTAATAAATCAAATGAAACATTCTTATTTGTGAAATATTGTGTAATTCACTCTTTTTTACTTAATTCTTGTGTAAATTGTGTGCAAATGCTACAAGTGGACATTTTTATTGATACCAGACGAAAAACCAAAAAGGGTTTTCCAGTCAAGCTGCAAATATACTGCACTCTTACAAAGCAACGCAAATACATTCATACTAAAACTTACCAAAATAGTAAGACAAGGAAAACTCCAGAAGCGCAAGAGGCTTTGACAAAGCTTCTTACCAGGATCGAGCCAATTAAAGAACTACCATTGAATGATGCTTTGCCACTTCTTAAGCAAGAGGGAGAGTTAGAAATATTGGCAATGGAGCATAAACTTCAAAAGCACGTTCGTTTTGTTGATTTCTTTTCTTTCACACAGGCATTAATCGCAGAAAAGGAAGTCTTAGGAATGGATACCAATGCTTACAAGGCTGTAATGCGAGAGGTAAAAAACTTCGAGGGTGATAAACCTTTCAGTCTCAACGATATTACATACTCTTGGGTAAACAATTATATACTACATAAAACAGCCAAAGGAACTGGTAAAGGTGGGATTTCATATTATCTCCGAACACTACGAACAATTCACAACGAAGCGATAAGAAGAAATATCGGCGTAAAAGATACTAAACCCTTTAAAGGACTTATAACTAATACTCGAAGCGCAGAACACCAATCCAAAAGCTGGTCTGTAGACGACATAAGAAAGCTAATGAGCTTTAAACATCCGAATGCTTCTCACAAAACCCAAAGTTCCATGAAAAGGGCAATAGATATCTTTTTATTTCAATTTGCCATTGGAGGTCATGATTTAGTAGACATTGCTAATCTTAAATGGTCAAATATCAAAGACGGTCGTTTGAAATTTCAGAGATACAAGAACAGAAATAAGCCTAATGGAGGAAGATGGGTGAATAATATGATAAATGAGTTTGCGCAGAAAGTAATTGCTGAACATGGGAATCGCGATAGTGAACGAATCTTCGATTTCCTTGGAAATCCTGAAACAAAGAAATACACACACAGAAACTTTGGAGCTACACTAAAACGTATTTCAGAGGTTCTTAGAATTCAACCTCATTTAACGACTAAAACTCCCAGATATGTCTTTAGAACAATTGCAGGTGGCCTACTAATAAATGACTTGGTACTGGAGACACTATTAGGTCACAAACCGACAAGCATTAATAGAGTTTACCAACAAGGTTTACCCTTTGAGGTTTTGGATAGAGAGCACCAAAAGGTATTGGATGAAATATTCCTATCATACTTCGAAAGGCTTGAAGCAAAAGGTCAATGGGATTCAAAAGGTTGTCTTTAGTTATAACCCTACTCCTACAAGTACCAACAAACGACAAACTTGTTTTCCTTATAAGCTCTCCTTTGGTGTACGGACCTATGGAAAAAGCCATGCTCAGAACCTCAACCCTTTGCATAAGGAGCTAAATAATAGAAAGATTGATTATTCCGAAATAACAAACAGTCATTGCCTCCGTTTTTGAAAACAAGTTAGGCTTACTCACAATTCGATTTCACCAATCAAATATGGGATAAATAGCTATTTGCAAGTAGAACTCAGATTATTATTGTTGGGATAACAACCCATATTTTAAGATGGCCTCATTTATGGGAAATCGACTATTTACAATTCTCCTCGGTTCACAATGAATGAAATAGTTTTAGTTTCCAAAACAAACTAACTAATGTCATTTTATTTTGATTTAAACTATACTATATTTAAGGGTTATACGCAAAATACTTAAAGAACCTTCTTACAAACACTTTTTGAAGGTTAGGATTCTACCATCAAATATTATTTTACTTCCAATGTTTAATGAATCAAATCGAATAGAAGCTCAAGTAATTAATAATCAATACTATTCTATAGGCTTCCCAAACCTTAATACCGATGAATACATCAAGAGAGAACAATATATTCATCAAATCAAAAGCCTTTTAGATTCAGGGAATGAAATAATTTTCGTTGATGGTGAAGAAGATTCTGGCAAAACCTCACTTTGTGCTCAATATGCTAACAAGCATGGTAAAAATTGTATTACCATTTTTTTTAATCCTAACAATAGTCTTGACTTCGATATGGCATATTTCTGTGCCAACTTTATTAACCAAGCAAAAAACATTCTTGGAGAAGAAATAGATGAAAACCAGTACTATACGATTGAAGACTATAGAAAGTTAAACTTTCCTCTAAGAAAGTATCTTAAAAAGGGGCGTAGTAAAATAACATTAGTTATCGATGGAATTGAAAAAGTCATGGATAGTCAAGCCAGCTTTATCAAGGAAATGTTTTCAAATTTACCACTTGGTGATGGCTCATTTCAAATAATTTTTAGTGGTAAATACAATAATTATTGCGCCAAATTTCCCAATCTTGAGCGGTTTAATTCTAATATACAGAGTATTTCTCTACCAGGTTTCTCTGCTAGCGAAATGACCACTTTTCTTAATACTGGAGACTTATCTTCCTCAGAGATTGAAGACTTATATAAGGTAACAAAAGGACTACCTGGCAGACTAAAGTTGGTTAAAAGATTATTAAAGAAAAACGACTTTTTACTAAGTGATTTATCGAGTGTAAAGTCTTATGCTTTATGGTTAGAAAAAGATTGTGATTCCATTAATCTCGGTAATGATAAGGAAAACAAAATAACGTCATTACTCAGCTTAAGTGGAAAAATATACTCTAAGGATGAAGTTGCCAACATTTGTTGCTTAGATAAAGATGAAGTTGAAGTATTTGTAAAAGACAATCCAATATTTGAGTATTCCGAAAACAAGGTTAGGTTCTGCTCAAATTCGCATAGAAGATATTTTGCCAATCAATTAAGGGCAAATAAGAACAATGTTGATGAGTTGTTAATCCAATACTATGCCAAGGATAAAAGGGATATTTTCTCGAATATAGAAAGAACAAGAATACACGCTCGACTCAAACAGTGGGATAAGGTAATTGAAGTGCTTGATGACGATTATCTACCAAAAATTATTGAGTTTACAGGGTCTTTACAGCAGGTAAATGATAGCTTAAAGATTGGTTTACAGGCATCGCAAAACATGAATAAATACAAAGAGCTGTGGAGATTTTCTTTTCAAGCCAGTATAGTGAATGAATTAGATAACTATGAGTTTTGGGAATCAGAAGTAATCGCCAGAATCTCTTTACAAGATTTTGCAGGAGCCATCGACTTAGCATCAACTGCCGTCCTCAGCGTTGATAGACTTAGGCTTTTTGCTCTTATTGCAAGAAAACAAAAGGAGTTAAAGAAAACTGTGGATGAGGAATTAATAACATTGATACAAGACCTTTATGCTTCGACGGATATTTATATTCTTGGTGAGAAAATATACGATGTAGTTGCAAATCTATTGTATGCCATTCCTAACCTTGCGATTGAAATAATTGAAAAATCTTCACAAGCTGATGAAGATGCTGATATTAATGATTGGATTTTAACCAAACTATCTTTGGCGGCAATTGATTCTAATAATAAAGCTACAGATGATGATGACGGAGAGAAGAAAGTTCAAGCCGTTGAGCGTCTTAATGAAAAAGAGGCGAAAAAGATTAACAAAGCGATTGCATTTTTAGTCGGAGATTACACTTCAAAAAAAGTAATTGATGAGGTTCGAAAACTATCAGAACCCAAAGAGAAACTTAGACTTATAAGAATTTGGTTAAACAATAAAAGGAATACTAGTAAAGACTTTGAGAAGGTAATAAATCTTGGGCTGGACGAAATAATCAAATTATCCTCAGAGGAATCTATAACTTTTGAAACACTCAAAGATTTCACAATTAGATTGCCATATATTAAGAATCCGGAAGAGAAACATAAGCTATTAAATCGGTTACTTAAAATACAAAAGGATACCGTTGATATTGGAACTTCAATAAGTAAGTTCATTTATCTTATGAACATTTTTCACACCAAGTCCCAATTGACGCCTGCTTTAAAAAAGAAGACCTTAAACGAAATCATTCAAGAAGCACAGTCAATCAACGATAACTCCGTTAAGTTAGACGCATTTTCAGAAATCTATTCCAAAATATCCATTTTGCACGATGGAGATTTAAGAAAGACATGTGACTTTATTTACGCTAAAATAATTGAACTGTCCAAAGAACTTTTCGCAGAAACCGCTAATCATTTTAGAATAATTAGACACACTCTTAAAACAATTGGTAACAAGAATCCAATCCTAGGATTGAAACTTTGCGAGAATATCAATGCAATAAATAGAAAGGAAAATGCCAAGCTTTACATTCTTGATTCATATCTCAATAATAACATTAAACACATCAAAATTGACTTAATAGAACAAATCGAACGTTCTTTAACATTTCAGTCTTCAAAAAATGAACTCTATGTAGCCTTATTAGATAGATATTCAGAAGCCAATTCATTACCATACGAAGTTGTCAAAAGGTTATTACCTTTTATAGGCGAGGTCAAAAATATTAATGAAATTCGCCAAAGACTTCGTGGGCACGTATTGTCATATGAGGTTTTGTCAAAGAATTCCAGATGGTCCGAACGTATGCTCGGTTCAATGGGCAAGTTAATTTTGAATTCACTGGACAATATTGAATCTGAATGGGATCAGGCAGATTTAGGATTCAAAATTAGTGCTGAGCTTTCGAAGATAAATCCTGAATTCTCTAGGTTAATTTTTGATAGGACCTCAGCAATCAAAAATAGTAGTTGGTTGTATTCAACAAAGGTGGCAAACACTTACATTTTAAGTATTAAGATCATAATCAGGGCCTATTCTGGTTTACTGGCTTCCAATAAAGAAACAAAGGAGCATTATGATGTTTTAAGTGGATTAATCAATAGAATTTCTTCTGAGGAGGAAAGATTATTATTATGGACGGAGGTTGGATTTTTGAGCATTACTCATGAAAAAGAAAACATTAGAAAGGAGATTTTGGAAAATCATATCCTTCCTATAGTAGTTTCACTTGAGTCTAAAGGAACACCTCTTCAGAGTATTTCGTTATCACTGGTGTTTTTACATGTCTCTAATCCCGGGCTCAGTGAGAAATATATAGAATCAATTCAAGAAGAATATAAGGATAGTATTTATAGGGAACTTATCAAATTCTATATTACAAAAAGAAGCCCATTTGAGTATTATGACCAGGAAATACCAAAATACAATTCAGGTTTTGGGGACTTCATAAAAGCCTTAGATATAATTGCAAAGCTAAGAAATGACTTCAATATTTCTGGTGAAGTAAGGGAACTAACAACTGCTATTAAGAAGACTGTCAAAAATATTGCACCTGCGCAATTGAGACTGATTATTGATAGATTAAACTCTATGATTAATCAAAAGTTACCTGATGGTCTGAATATAAAACATGATGGATATAAAATATTAGCTAAGGCAAGAGTTCTAACAATAAAGAGAAAGGACATAGAACATAATTTGGTTTGGTCCGAATTACTATCGGAAATTGAGAGGATTCCAAACCTATCAGATAAGATATTAGTTAAGTCTGCAATGTTGGAGATGATTCCTTTCGATAGGATAAAGGATAAAGAGATGAAAAGGAATCTATATGAAAGTATAGTAACGAAAATAAAGGTGATAAATACACATTATGAATTTGTTCACAGGGTGATTGACATTACTGATATAATGCATAAAGTCAATAAATTAGATTGGGAATCCATAATAAATGAAGCATTCACATTATCCGGTAAATTAAAAAATGGAAATGAGGCATTGAGTTCACAAAAAGCCATCATAGACACCATGCACAAGCTTAATCCAGCTTATGCCAAAACACTCATTCAGTCATTAGACAAAGTAAATAAAAGGGAAAACCTTAATAAGGCAATTCAAAATCATTATGACACATTAATCGTAAGCGATAAAATTAAGAACAATATTAAACTTGAAGATAAGGATAAGGCCAAAACCTATGTTTTAAATCGTGCTGTTTTTTCCGCATTGACTTCCCTTAATTCTAATAAAACACCACCGAAGAAAGTTGGAGAAATAAGCAATTTATTAAGCCATGGTACTAAGGCTTCTTTACATGAAAATTATCCTATTCTTTCTTATTACTTGGCTAACTGTTCAAAAACTTATAAAACAACCCAAAAAACGGGGAAAGTCAAAGATATCCATGAAAACAACTTTAACGAGGCCGTGAAAGCCGCTCAACTCATCCAGGTACTCTCAATTACAAAACAGAACAAGGTGAAATCCAAAAGACAATTCTTTGCTGACAGTGATTTTTCCACCAATTATCTTTTACGCCCAAATTCCAGAGAAGATGCCTTAGATTATATACGAACCTGGATAAAGGACAATGCTCAAGAATTCATAATTATTGCAGACCCTTACTTTACAAAGGTAGATTTAGAGATACTTCATTTAATTCAACAATTGGGTTTGGATGAAATTAGGATTGATATTCTTGGGTCGGAAAATGGATGGGACTTAAACTTAGAAAACTCTTTCAGTGAGTATTGGAATGAGATGTCTGATATTGAACCACCATTCACCAATCTTACATTTTGTTGGATACCAGAAAAAGGGAACTCTTCACCTTTTCATGACAGATTCATAATAACTAAAGATAATGGATTGAGCCTGGGAACTTCCATCAATGCTATTGGTTTGACGAAGGAAAGTGTGATATCTGTGATGAAACCATCGGATACTTTGAAAGTTTACCAAAACTCACTTTCAGAGTATATAAACCGATTTAAAAAGATTTTGAACAACCAAAGAATTAAATATAAAGCTTTTAGTCTTTGACAAGTGTTTTTTAGGTTATAGTCTATTTCAATTACAACTTGATTGTTCATAATTGTTACCGGTTTCTTCATTTTCAGTTACTTTTTTTGGAGGTTTTTACACTGGCTCATAATAAACAGAAAGTTTAGTGATTAAGTTACCAAACCCTCGGTCATTAAAATAACAAAGGAGCAGTCTGAAAGACGCTTAGCTATAGCCAACTAAATGCTGCAATTAATGAACTTCCTTCAGTATCCAATAACCTGAATCACCAGGTAATTATCTGGAAACTTCTCAATGTGCTTTTCAAATACCTCTAGCCTCCGCAAAACTTATACCTTGCTTTTATCGAAGTATCTATGATTGGGATATTATATAGATAAATACCCGCTATTAGGGATGGTTTGGTTTTACCATTTCACTTATTTTTAAGGAGTTAAAAATCAACTAAATGAAAAAGCCAATTGCTTGCCTATTGTTTCTGTTTCTTATACTAAGTTGTGGTGGTGGGGATGATAACCCACCTGTTGATACACCAGAACCAAAGCCAATTGGCATGGATAATGACCCCGCTGATGGCCAGGATAATGAAACGCAAATAGTCTCCATCAATCTTGATGGGGTCCCAGATTTAGATTTATCAAGTTTGACCGCTGTTTCACCAAGTGGTAGCGCACAAATAAACACCTCCAATGAACTGGAGAATATTTCTGATGACGAAAGCCCTGATTTGCCAATAATCTTTACTAATGACAGCAATGTGGTCATGGGTTATTTTCCGGAAACATTGAATAATGAAGAAGTCCAAATAGAAGATGTTGTCTTTTTCTTTTTCAAGACATTTCCTGCACTTGCTGTACAAAGATTTGATGACGCGACATTAAACAATATGTTGGTCAATGCTCCTAAATACCAAACAATGGTCGATTTGGTGAAAGATGCACTTAACCGAAATGCCTCAGTAATTGACGATTCGCAATTTGACGAATTGGTAAGGGAGATTCTGGAAGAAAATACGGCCACGAACAAAAAAGCAGAGGATGTCGTGGCACAGTTCAAATTTGATTATTCAAGAGATGGAAACATAGGGATTCCCAATAAAGCCCCATTGTTTTCCTCAATGGGTGTTCAAGTGAATCAAGTTGGGCACAATACTCCCGTGTTTGGCCCTAAAATTTTGGAATCACAAGGTTTGGTGTTATCACCTAGCTCTTTGTTCAATTTTTTGTTGGACGAATTTGTATTTGCTCCAGAGCCGATGGCAGAGAATTTTATTTTACCCCAAGATGGAGAATACCAGATTATATTTTCCAATGGGAGTTCTGATTATGCTGATTTGGATAGCGAAGTTCAATTTCAAAACTATAAATACCTTATGATTACGACCCTTTCCTATGCTGTTCCGTTTGGTTTGGAACGATTATCGAAAGGCGGTGAATGTAAGACCGCGATGGAAGACCTTTTGAGTGTTTCTAGAGATTTTGCTACTGGCATTATTCAAAGTAATACAACTCCGACAGCTACAGATTTAATTGAATATACATTAGAATTTAGCAATAATGTCCGGCAGCTAGCGGATTGTTTCCAACCGAATGACATTTTTTCCTCTTATCTATTGGACTTTATAAGTTTTCTTAATAGGAGATTGAGTCTTGCAGAAGATATTGCAGAACTTACTTTTTTTGCAAGGGACTTCTTCGCTTCTGACATTTCAGGTCTAGAGACAAGGTACTATGAAGATGGTGTCTCGGTTGGTTTTTTGACTTCCTCCCAAATTTCAGGTAATATGTTTGAAGGACGAAAAGACCAAATCTTTACCTATGAATCACTAGTCAATGAAAAAGAAATCTCCTATGACGTTGAGAGGGGATTGACCTCTCAGTTTATTGAAAAAGAGGAAATGAAACCTGCTAGTGGTTTACCTTTTGAATATTCAAAAACTGGCGATGTAACGGTATCTACAAATAATCCTATTGTCACCGATAATGAGGGTATGTTAAAATTTGATATGACTCTTGGCGAACAAGATTCTGAAATAACGCTTACTCCGCAGTTTAATAGCCCTAGGATTTCTGATGTCCCTATTATTGTATCTGTTATCGAAGCGAATTCAGGCAGTTTGAGATCCGACGCATTAGCAATAAGAAGCGTCTTTGAGTCGAACCCTCAAGTAACTGAAATATTTCTATTCAATTTCGCAATTCAAAAAACATTTAATGTTGACTTGAATGATCCAAGATGGACTTCGGGAAATGACATGGAAGTGATTTCAATAATAGAGGATTATGGAGGCACCGTTGAGAACGGTAGAGTTGTTGAATTTGGTTGGCAACGCATAGATGTCGGAAGTGGTTACGCAGTAGATTTAAATGAACCAATAACTGTGATTCCAAATGAAATAGGAAACTTGACTAACCTAAGGGAATTATATATTGGAAGGGAAAATTCAAATTTTTCTTTATTGCCAAGGACTATTGCGAACCTAGAGGACTTGGAGATTCTGTATTTAAAGGAGAATCAATCTTTACGAAGTTTGCCATCGGAGATTGGAAATTTAATAAATCTAAGGGAATTATATTTACAAGCCTGTACTTCCCTTACTTCAATTCCTGTAGAGACCAGTAATTTGTCTAATCTTAATTATTTTACATTGTGCCAGACCAGTAATTTACTATGCTTGCCACAGCAGGTTTGGGACTTAGTTTCCAGAAATAACCTAGATTTATCCAATATTGATTTAGCATTTGGTGATACCGATTGTTCGAATTAATAGCTGCCATTCAAATATTTTGGAAGAAATTTAATTTAAGAGGTTCAAAATTTTACATAGTCTGATAATTGTACACATTCCTTCATTTTTGAACCTAATTTCAGAAGATATGGTACGTAGTCGTAAAATAGGCCATATTATTGGTAACCTTTATAGAAAAAGAGGGTTAACAATCATTTACCGAACCCCTTCACATGAAAAAAGTAGGCATTTTAATAGCCCCCAGCTATTTATAATCTACTTGCTTGCCTGATTAATGAACTCACCAAGTACCCTTGCATGTTTTCCGAAAAGCACCTGTCGTAGCTTTAGGAAATTGTTGGGGTGATTCACTCTAAATTGCTCCACCAATTCGGCTATTTGGAGCATATCATTAGCCCTTTGGTTTTTAGTGTATTCCGCGGCCATTTCTTTGAGAATAGCTTCTACTTCTTCGGTCAATACTATTTCTTCTTTTTGAAGCCATGCCTTTCAACCAATCTTGAAAATTGATAGCTGACCGAGTTTTTACAGTTCCATATGACTGTCTGTCGTTCTTGGATTAACTCGATACTAAAGCGATAAAACGGGATATTCGTATGTATTCTTTATACCCATTCTTTTAAAATACGTCTTTGGGGAATGTAAACAGGCTTTACTAGACTATCTGTCTGGTACGATAATGTATAAATCAATAAATCGTGGAAGAGCTCGTGTTATCAGTGCTTAACCCATCTGTGGTTACAGCGAAATAGGTGCTAAATGTTAACTATGCTAAGTTTCTGTTCCGTAGCAACGTACTTAACATTGTAATCAAACTATATATTTCTTATCAAGCTTTATCCTTAGCCCTTACTATGGTTGACTTCTTAGGGGGAAAGTACTTGTTTCAACTCTATTATAACTAAGATGTAGATTCCCCCTCAAACATGGATAATTGAACTTCATTGTGTGGCAACGTTTTGTACCATGTTTTGAAATGCCTTCTCCATATTTCAGGGTGTTCAGATTTTATTCGATATATACCCTTTTTACTATCATAGAACCATTTGGTATTAAGTGCAATAAAATGATTTATGCTGTAGTCTTTGGGTCTTTCCAAACCAACATGCTTGTCCCAAAGGTTAAAAACTGTGACCTTTTCAATATCAGCCAGATTAGTGAGTTCTTCTAAGAATCTATCATATTTAGATTTCAACTTCTCATCTCTAGCGGTATAAGGTCGAGTAAGTGCAAGTTGCATTCTGAGAAGTTCAATTTTTGTTATAACTTTTTGAGGACTTCCTATTTTCCCATTAGGCATAATTATCTTGTGGTAACCATAATCGAGTTCCTTGATTGCCAAAATCCATTTTAATAAGGTTTCAAACCTTTGGAGGTTAGCTTTGATAAACGCTTCATTCTCTCCCCTATTAACACTATTTAGTTGAGATTTCAACTTTTTGTCTAAGGTGTTTACACAAACAACAGATTCAACCTCATCTAAATGATTAAGTAATAGGTCTGAAATAATCTCTTCCCTATCACTTTTGGATTTTAAAATTTCAATTTCAGAACTTTGGTAATCCCAGTCAACATCAACTTTTAAATTGTAATTCAGTTCCAAGTATTCATTGAACTCTGCCCTACTGAAAGACTTAAAATACCTTTCCGAAACGTGATTAGCCAGATAGAATTCATTAACAGAACCATCCGTATTTCTAAAATTATCATCACTCCCCATTGCTCCATAAGTAGATTTGGATTTTTCACTTGACAATCTGTTCCTATCTGATTGAAATGTATTCTTAAATCCTTTCGGGTCATCTTCTTTAGGAATATTCACATAATGGAAACATTTTCTTCCCTCATCCTGATTTCTAAATCTGTTCATGAATTGTTTTAACGGCTGTGGGCTTGGTCTAAATTCATTTTCAACAAAAACCACATCGGTAAAATCTTCGTCGTATACGCTAAGTCCCTCATCTAATAGAGCGGTTGTCAAGACAACCTTTACCTCATCACCAAATTTCTGGTTCAACACTAATCCTTTATAATTCTTTCCCAACTTGGTCTCCAATGAACTTTCAAACACCCCAATTTCCTTAGGATAGTACCCAAATTTGACCAACTCTTCCACAACGGTTTCAATTGCCTGTTTTGAATTGACACGATAAATAGCCCGTCCCTTAACTGTTTTTTGATGCTGTAGAATGATTTTTTCAGGTCTTCTATTGTCCTTTCGTTGTATCACGGAATTTGGTTCATTATCCGAATCGACCTTCAAAAGTTTAAACCCCAAATCAGAAAGAATTTGAATAGGAGTACCCGTCAAACCAATTAATACCTTTTCCTCAATCATAGAAGCGAGTTCTGATATCACTCCATCCTTATAGCTATTTGCAGAAATCATACTATGTACTTCATCAATCGCCACATAATCAAATTCGCTATGCTGTAGGTGTTTAATTGCTTGTTCCTGAGTAGCTATAACTACCTTTGATTCTAGTGCCCGTTCATGCTCTTTATCGGTACTATTTCCAGTTAAACACGGATATCCTGATTCACTGAACTGGTCTACAATTACCGTTAATGGGGAAACAAACAGAAGTCTTTTGTCAGGTCTAAGTCTTTCAAACTCTTTGATAATAGCCGTGCTTTTGCCAGTACCAGTTTCTGCGCACACTACAATCTTACTTTCCTTATCTGCATAATCAAAAATATCAGAAGAAATCTCTGAAACGTAGCGTTCAATATTTAATGAATGGTCATATTCAATGGATAGTTTTTTTATAAATAAGTAGTTAATGTAATGTTGTCGTACTTCTTCATTGACTTTAAGATTCTTTACCCATTTTCTTCTTTCTGGCTCTGAAAGTAGCTTTACTTTTTGGGCAATTCGCCAAATCGACTTTTCATCCCTAGTAGATTCAGCTTGGGTCTTTAGTTGTTCTAAATCAATACCCTTTTGCTCGTAACCCTTAGATATTAAGTATCCCTCAAATTCATTTAATGGCAAACCTTCGCAGAATGCAGCCAACCCAAAAGAATCAAATACTGGGTGCTTGCTAGAAAAGGATTGTGAGTGATTGAAAAATATATCACCTACAACCACTCCTGTTGAATTGCTTGTAGTTTTAGGGTGCTTGAATCTTTCATCACCTATCTGAGAGAAACCATATCTCATTAAAACCTTTCGGATTGGATTGTCAAGATTAAATTGATGACGAATGGACCCCACTTCTGGTCTAAAATGTTTGTATTCGAAACCCCTGGAGCCATTATAGTCCACCTCCTTTTGAGAAACCTCAAAATGAAAGGCTGTTGGGCTTGGGCTGAGTTTTACCTTTTCCTTCTGGTGGGCCAAATATCGAATTTGCCTAAACTTGTTTTGTGCTTTATCAAACTTGACCTTGATTCCATGCTCTTTCATAAAAAGCTCCTCCAAATAAGACGTAATCGCATTACCGATTGCAAGATGTTTTCGAGTGTCTACCACTCCTGCTAATCTTGGCACATAAAAAACTCCTGCTATACCCTTTCCACTAGCCGAACGCCATACTAATACCGCTTGTTCTTTGAGTAGTCTTACTAGCTTGGCTAGGGCAGCCTTATTGGTCGCTAAATCAGGGTTGTTTGATTCATCACCATCCTTTTTAATATCTATGTCAAAGAAAAGGTAATTAGCACCTTGTTTGCAATGTTTACCACTTGTCCCTCCTACGTAGTTACCTTTTAATACAGCCGTACTATCATGTTTTTTTTGCTTCTTCTCCATGTTTATTTTTTCACATAACCCATCAACATCAAATTGCTCTCTAATACCCCATACTTCTGAAATAACATCACCCTCAACCTTAACCTTTTTAACGGGGTTTTTTCCTCTTTCCTCCTTATAGTATGCATCTATACTGGTAAACGTACTGTTGTGGCATAAAGATGATTCCTTAGTGGTTGTGATTTCAATATCATAAACAATCTTAGCGATGATTTCTTCGCTGTAAATTGGCTTTCCGTTCCCGTCAAACTCAACATCCCTTAATGCGGTTATTTTCATATTATTCATATTTCCAGTAATAAAACTAAACCCCAATAATAATATTTTACCCCTAGGTGAATTGGGTGATTCTGATTGGTAATTAACTTGTCTAAAGCAGAAATAAATGTTTTTTTACTTTCAAGGCAGTTGCGTTTGACACACCTGATAGTTTTGCTGCTCGTCTTACACTCTCCCCATTATTCAGGTGCTTGGCGCATAATGCATTTTTGGACTTGCTCAGGAATTGTTGAGGGGTCAGCTTATTGCTTCCTCCGTTTGATGAATATGCGCCTCTTTGCTTGGCTCTTTCAATCCCCTCTCGCTGTCTTTCCCTTATCTGTTCAAGTTCAAACTCTGATAGTGTTGCCATTATTGAAATGATGAGGTTGGCGACAGGGTTGACCTTGCCATTAATGATTGTTGATAGTCCCTCTTTTTGAGAAACCACTGCAATGTTTTTAGTTGTCAATTCCTTAATTGTGGTCAGAATATCAAGGGTATTTCTACCTAGGCGGTCGATACTCTCCACTTGTACTTCATTGATTTGACCTTTGTCTATAGCTTTCAAAAGCCTTACAGCAGACGGTCTTTCCTTAAATGGGATTGAACCGCTACACTTGTCAATGAACTGATTGACACCTTTCTCTTCTTGTCTATTGGTTTTTTGCTCGGTTGTGCTAACCCTTATATACTTCGCTTTCATTAAGCAAAAATATGTACTATTCTCAACTTGTACTATTTTATTTGCTTAATTGCAGAGTTTATTGTTTGTAGTACTGTACTAGTTTACAGTATACATTGATTTTAGTACGAAAGAGCATTGAATCAAGGATTGTTGGAGGTGGGGTGGTTTGTAATTCGGTTTTCATAGAAATGCCATGGGGATAAAATATTGATGGTTACATGTTCACTACGATAATGTTGATATTTTTTACTAGGGCATGGTTTCAGCCTTTTTACCGAACGTTTCATCGAGATATGATGAACTTCATTGTTCGGTTTTGAATCCGTTAATTGACCTTAAATAGCTCCAAACGGAACATACATACGGAACGTACATTTATTACCTAAAAACGTACCTTAAACCTCATCAGTGATGCAACCGAAATCATACTGCATAACCTATATGCCAACAGCGTCTTAAGAATCTTTTCCAACCTTTACAATTTTTATATGCCCTTTTATGGCTGCAGTATACAACCATTAGAAGGAACAGCTTCAAACCTATTCACTTTAATTATTTTGGTGGTTACCCTACTGGGATATTTATGACTGAGAAAGATACAGGTAAGATTGGTTTCCAAATAAAAACCAGTCATAGAAATTGGGGGCTGTTGGATTTACATTTGTTCCAACGCCATATCGTAGCGATACCTACCTATTTCCTTTGAGAGATGCTTAATAGCCTGTTTGTCTAAGTTTTTGAATGAAAATTGGAAATATTGCCAACATATGAATCTTATCAATACTCAAGAAGCTTGGTTAACATTTATTGATAAAAATATGTGCATAGAGTTTTTAAGTGATCCTCACATATATGGTAAAACCAATTGCCTACCTTTTGGTAAGTACTTACTACTGCCTAGTCCATGTTGAGAATGTATATAAGTCCTCTCCATTCGACATAAAACATGGACTATTAATTCCAAAGTTCATGGTTTCATTACCTACAAAATCGATTACAACATCCTCACTTCTAGAAGAGCCATTAACAGTGTAAAAGAGTCTGTAGCTATCATTACTTGTACTTTCCCAAGTACCATTTTGATCCTCTGCCTCCCAAGGTTGTCCATCCAGAAATGACTCATAAGTCCCATCTTCATTATATCTGACAATCAAATCATTTTCGGCAAATCTTTCATTTGCTATCGTTTCAGAATTACAGAAATAGTCATGTTCGGTTAATACAAGCCATTCACCAATCAACAATTCTTGGGTCATATTTTTCGCCTCAAGTTCTACATCATCTGAACACGACATAGTAATTAACAGAATTGAAACAAATAATCTCATTGGTAAGAAATTCATTTTCATCAGGATTCTTTTAAAATTTTATAACTAACGTCAAATCTAATGAAAATAGTATGCATACATGCTTACAATTTTAAATTTCTAATAGTCCATCTTGCCTTGTGGCCATAAATCTATCCTCAGAAGACAAAGAAATCATACTCAAGGTTGGACTCCGTGTGAAAAAACTAAGGAATAATTTAGGTATTTCTCAAGATGAACTAGCACTAAGAGCGGACACAACAAAATCGCAAGTTTTTAGGATAGAACATGGTGAGATCAACTGCACTCTAGCCACTTTAAATAGGTTTGCAAAAGCTTTAGAAATTGATTTAAAGCAATTAGTTGATTTTCGCACGTAATGACTTTTGAAAGCAAAAGTCTTCTTTTAGAATTACAACTTGCTTTTATGGGTTACTTTAATGTACATTGACTAGATTCAATTTAAAGAAGAACTTAGGCTATAAACTTCAAATAATTATTGCGAGAATCCAATTGGTTTACAATCATAAAAAGACTATTTGCAAGATTAATATCCTAGGTCCGTTTAGCGCCATTTATGCTAAAGATGAAGAAGTTCTCAATCTCAAGGAATCCAATGAAAAGTTTGATTGGAGTCATAGTTTTCTTCTCTTCTATAATTTTTTCAATTTTATTCCTGATATTAATTCATCTCAACAACAGGAATGTTTCCTTTAAGAAAAAGAATATTAGTCGCATGATAGACTATGCAGAAGACCCTTTAAGGGAATTCTCCGAGGGTCGAAAACTATTCAATATTGAATGCGCAATGTGTCACAGAATAGGAGCGAAAAATACACCAGACTTTCTTCACTCTCTAGACCTCAAATTGAATAAAGATTACTTTCATCTTTACTTAACACAACAAGATTCCCTACTGGAGTCCAATGATTTGTATGCTTCGCGAGCAAAGAAAAAATTGGATATAATAAATTTAGCCTCCAACCATAATTACGATTTTACCTCTGCTGAAACCGAGAAGATATATGCTTTCATTTTGGCCGCCTACAACAAATAAAATCACTCTGCCAAGAATCTAATTAAGTATGGTAGTTACGTCCTCTAATAAAGCACATTCTTTCTTATCTTAATATCATTAATGCATTCCTGACATAACTTCTATGCAAAACATATTTAAGAAAAATCCGATTACTAAATGGGCTATTATTATTTTCTCTTTTGTACTCTTGGTTTTCCTTGGTTTCTGGCTATTCAATAGAGTTTTTCATCCCATTCCTCCAACTGCTGCTGAATTTGGAGATAGTTTTGGGGTTACAAACGCTTTGTTTTCAGCATGTGCATTTGGCGCAATTATCGTTGGATTGATTTTTCAGAGTGAAGCTTTGAAGGCACAACTTACAGAGGTTAAAAACTCCAATGTTCAACTGGAAGAGTCTAATCGATTTTTGGGTGAACAAATTGAGATTTTTAGAAAGTCCAATGACGCCAACGTAGTAATAGATTTATTTAACGAATTCAGAAATAAAAAATGGACTAAGATTCGAACTAAAATGAATAAAGCCAAAAAGAATGGAAAGATATTGGAATTTCAAGAAGTTAAGGAATACTCACATTTTTTAAATCATTTCGGATTTCTGCTTGAACATGAGTACGTTGACGTAGAGTCTATATATCAGACTTTTGGACGAAATGTCATGGAGTTTTGGCGCATTTATCAAGATGATATTAAAAAGGAAAGGAATCATTCAAATTCTATGAAGGACTATTACCCTTATCAATATCACCTTGAATACTTAGACTGGAGGATTAGGAAATACTTCAATACAGGGCGGGGAAAAATAGAGCATTTACTTCAAAAGATTCATGATTGGGATGAAAACCGACCATTAGAACGAGAAGATATTTAAATGATACCGAATCAGTTTTATACATATAAACCTCCAAACTTTTGGTTGAATAAGACCCTCATATTGCTTATTTTCTTTTGCGCAGCATGTGGAGATGACATTCGAAATAAGAGATATCGGAATTCAGAATATGCTTTTCATCAAGTAAGGGGCAAGACAGGCAAATGGATTAAAGTGGTCTCCCATGGCGAAAAGGATTTCCCGAAATCCAAAACCACATATTTCTTTGACAATGGAAATCGTTATTCAGAGGTTGTTGTTTTGGACAGTTTTCCAAACAGGGTTTGCAAATTTTTTAATACCAAAGATTCACTACAGATTATCGAAAAGTATTTGAACGATACTTTATACTCTATGATCTACGAGGATGGACATTATCAAGGATATCACACAAATAAAGGGAACTTAAAATGTGAAGGAAAAATCATAGAAAATAAGCAAGAGGGCAAGTGGACCTATTATTTTGAAGATGGGATAACAGTCAGTCAATTAATTGATTTTGAAAACAACTATTACCATGGTACCCGAGAGGATTTCTATGAATCTGGGGAACTAAAAGTATCTTTTTCATATGAAAAGGGGAAGAAAAATGGTGAAGCCATCCGCTACTTCAAAAATGGGCGGATAAAGGAAGTTAATAGTTACAAGAATAGTCTTGAAAATGGCAGGCACCTAAGATACTTCGAAGATGGCTCGATAGAATACTCCGGAACTTTTTGGAATGGCAAAGAGATTGATACCTGCATCTGGTATTACCCCAATGGAGTCATGAAGCAAGTATTTATCTGTGAGTCGGATACAACAAGCGTACATTTTGTCGGTGAGTTGAAGTCCTATTACGATACCGGGAGTATTAAGTCAACCATTGATATATTGAATTGGAAAGGAAATGGTACAGCACAGTTCTTTGATGAAAATGGCATTCTTTCGGAAACCGTAGTTTATGAAAATAACGAGCCAATTGATTCTATCGGAAATAGAGATACTAACAAATAAAATTTCCATTTATAACATTGGAAAATGACAGTGAAATTGAAACAGCTGCGAGAGAATGTTTAGCGGCAGATTTTGAATTCATTTCTGTTTCTTACGGATTTGAGGCAGATATAAAAGAACTAATCGCCAAAAGGGATTGGTAAAGTCGGGAATATGTGCAACTCTATATTGGCAATAGAACTTCAATCAAAGCTCTTGGCAAATACAAGTGCTGATGAGGAGAAATAAAAAATCACAAATAAAATTAGCATGATTCGTCTCGTCGAATTTAAGGAATCATAAGACTTTTTCATTTTGATTTTAACGCTGGTCTTGGTGAAATAGTGATAAGAACCAAAGAAAAACAACATCAGTACTGCTGTAGCTAGCAACCATGAGATATTCTCCACAGGGTAACCCATATAATTGAGTATACTGCCAATGTTGAAGAGAAAAACCAACGAAAAAAGGAAAACCGCTCTGGAATCTTCATTTGTCAGGCCCATCCCGGTATATGTTGTAAACTTTAAAAGACAATAATAAAACAATCTAACTATCAACATATACGGTAAACTAAATACGCGAACAAAATAGTAAACACAGGTCAATATTTATTTGGTTATAAGCTTCGAATAGAAGAACCAAAAGAAATCAGAATCTACTAGAATTTAGGAATTAAGCGTTAAGATTGCATAGAAGAATATCAAATATTATCGATGTTTGGGCCTTAGTATAAACCAAGGCCCTGCATTTTATCTTAAAAGTTCTATTGTTATATCGGAATATTCTCGACCAGGCTTAATATCATTACAATCCGATGACCCACAATTGAAATCAGAAAAAGTAGGTTCAGGGGTTCCGTTGGACACATCAAATATTGTGATAACAAAACTGTCGATAGACTCATCACCTTCAAACAAAATTTGAAACCTGCCATCATCGCCTATATCTTGGAATTGGCTGGAAATTATATCCGCTATTGGAAAATTACCTTTAAACCCGGTAATTCCAATCTCTCCTCCAACAAACGGCTCTTGAGTATCTTGGAAAATAACCCTACCCGAAAAGGAAGTTGGGTTTGTTCTCTTACCTGTGTCGTCTTGGCCTTCGCAAGAAACCAACAACAGGATTAAAACAACCATATATACAAAAAGCTTCTTAATCAAGGCTCCAAAGGAAGTAGTTCGATAACCACATTGGTGTAATCCTGCCCTGGACTTAAGCCCCCGCAAGCGGGAACCCCTTTGCAAACTATTTCACCGAATGTTCCAGCGAGAGGGTTCTGGGGTATATCGAAAATTGTAAAAACAAACCTATCAATTTCTGCATTTGCTTCGAAGGCAATTTCGAACCTGCCATCCGCTCCTAATAATTGCTCTTCTCTTACAACACCATTATCCGAAGGAAAACGTCTTTCTGTTCCAGCAATACTGATCGTCCCCCCTTCCATGGGATTGCCGGTTTCCTGATATATCACAATACCCGAAAAACTTGTAGGCAATGCTGGAGCCCCGTTATTATCATTGTTACATGACAGGAGTGGAAACACAATTAATACCAAACAAAAAACAAGTGACTTTATCTTCTTCATTACCCTCTAAGGAAGTAACTCAATAGTTATATCATCATAATCTTGACCTGGACTTATTTCATTACAATTTGGAAGACCTACACAATTAATTCGAGTAAAAGTTGTAGCCTGTGTGTTTGGATTCTCAAATATCAATACAGTGAAAATACTTATTCTTTCATCTGCATCAAACGTTATTTGAAAACCACCATTCTCGTCTAAAACTTGTTGTTCGTTAACTATAATCTCTTCCGACGGAAACTTTGGTCTTGTGCCAGTGATGCCTATTATTCCACCATTCAAAGGTTCCCTTGTATCGTCGTACACTACCCTACCAGTAAATGTTGTTCCCAAAATAGGCGCACCATCATCATCGTCATCACATGCGAATAGCAGCAGGAAAATGGGAAGATATATTATTTTTTTCATACTTGAATTTAATGATTAATAATGACTTTTTTCTTGATTATTTGGGTCGACGTTCGAATGGTCAGAAGATAAATCCCGCCTTTTAGTCCATCGGTCAAAAAGGTCTCTTCATACGTCCCTGCTGGTCTAAAACTATCGGTAATAATAACCTCTGTGAGATTTGATTGGTTCAAGGCGGACAGGGAAACAAAAATATCACCGTCTTCATTCGTAGTAAAATTGATATTCAATTTCCCGTCAACGGGGTTTGGCCAATACACCAAGGAATCCTCTATTATCGTGACTGGCTCTTCTTCAATCAGAGGCTCTTCCTTTAAGTCGGACTTGCCTTGACCGTTCCTAGCGACTCCGCCTGGGCCACCTGGTGAGCCACCACATCCGTTTGTTGTATCATTTTCTGGGAAGATGGTGAAAACAACCGATGCTGACCTTGAGCCGCTATTGAGCCCTGTTGAAGAGGTATTGAACGACCTTGTAACCCTAACCGTGTACTGACCTGGTGGCATCGTCCTATCTAGTGCTACCGCTTCTCCATTGAAATTGAAACTTGCAGGGCCCGTTACCCTCCAACTATGGTTGTAATAATTATTGATTGCCGAGGGATTGTCAACATTAAAAGTGGTCGTACTTCCCTTGCACATATAAAATCTTGGGGCGTTAATAACGGGAGATACTGGTTGTGCGACTCTTCCAGACACCCTACAGGAGGGGTTGAATGGAAGATTTAACTCTTGGGAGAACAAGTTCCGCCATCCTTGGTTTGCCTCCTGGGACCTTGTACTGGTATGGGTGGTATTAGCGTTAGAACCAAAAATTCTATCAAAAGGTGTCCAATTATTTGTTCTCAGTTGAGCCTCGCTCCTAAAGAGATTTGTTTGACTTGTCCTGGGTGCAGTTGACGCAACGCTGCTAAAAAAAGGAACAAATGAAAATCTGGACCTTCCCAAAGTATTGGGTGTTATAGGAAATACGTCCAAGTCGATTGGCAAACTTCCATCACTACTCTCTAAATCAAAAGTCCCTCCATTTGCTATGTCATAGTTAAATGCATTGAAGTTGTACGAATCAGTTTTATAAGTATTAGTAGATAACCAAAGCGTAACTATTTTTAAAAAGGCGACCGTATTGCTTGCATTGATGCGATTGGTATAAGTCCCGCTTTCAACCTTCAATGTTCCTAATGCTATTCTGCCGTCAATGACCAGAGTCTTGTCTCCTGGATTGTAATCAAGTAGAGGCTCATTAACAGAACCATTCAAAGAGCCATTGGTTATACAAATATTTCTGATTCCGCCTTGGCGGGGGAAACCAATACTGTTCAAAGTGCTTTGCAAGGCATTATGGTCAGGATGAGGATTGGGTCCTTCATATCGTAATAACAACTGTTTCGCGGCTTTGCTATTCAGGTAAGCGTTACCTTCCCTGATGGAGGAGGCCGCAATATTGAAGACATCAACTACATAAACGTCTTCCACTTGTCTAAATAACCTTTGAAAGCCAACAGGGACGTTTGCTCCCAAGTGTGGTGCATCAAAACTGATGAAGTGACTGACATTATGGGTTCTACCTTGCATTTCCATTAAGCGTCTAATGGCATATCTGGCTACAATACCTCCCATGCTTTCACCAATCACGATAATATCATTGTTGCCTATTTTCTCTTGGTTTACTGCCTCTATCAAGTCTCTGACCGCCAAAGCATTGTCTCTAATATCCCGACCACCCTCGAAAAAATCCAGGTAAATGACGTCATATCCATTGTTCCTAAAGGTCCTCTCGATATTTCCCGCATTGTATTTCGCTCTAATATCCGAAGCAGAATTGTCATTGAGTGGGTCGAATCCCTCGACGATTATTACAGGTCTGTCCAGTACACCGTCGCATCCCGCATAAATGGTTGCCGTTCCTCCTCCCAACCGTCTTTCGGTACTGGCATTTTTTGATGTAGAATTATCTCCAAGGTTCCAAACCATCGTTGGTTGCTCCTCATCTGTGGTTACTACCTTGAGCACGCTGTAAGAGATGAATTCCTTGTTTTTCAGCTTGAACTTTATCGCTATGGACTTTTCCCCCGTAGACGTATAAGTGGCTGAAACCATGTCTCCTGAGGCTATGGGCTTAAATCCCTTTCCATCGGAAACATCCATGGAAATCGATTGAATTCGATTTTCGCTTTTAACGTAATACGCTTCGGGTAGAATCTTGAAATTGACATTCCCTGTATACACTTTTTTGACCAGCACGCTGGAATTGAATACGTCGTATCGATTATATTCTTTGGATAACGAATGCCCCTCTTTCTGGGCGTTAATGTTTTCATCTATTTCATAACCTTCGAGCCATTCGCCCCTGGTCTGTATTATTCCAACTGGCACCACATCCGTACCCCGATAATTTTCCTTTATTTCCTTGAATTCGATTTTTGGGATTTTTTGGACCTTACCTGTAAAGGATTTTCTCAATCCCTTGTATATCCTTCTAAAGGTTCCTCTGCTGTTCACTATAAAATTGCCTTCTTTGTCATCCTTGAATTCAATGAAATCCCTCATCAAGTCCCCTACCAGAAATCCCTGATTTAGGAAATACTTAGTTGAGAAGGATTCTGTATTTACACTATCAAGTTTGGCTTTTGCATTTTCGACAATTGTTGCCATTTCATCTTGACCAAAGGAAAGTGTTGAAATTAAAATAGTTAGGGAAAGTAGTAGTTTTCTTTTCATCGTTGCCTTAAATAGTTGGAGTTAATTCTTACTTAAATATATCTCAAAACCTACGATAAATGTGTTAAAGGAACCTTGCCAAATCATTAATTTCCCAAAACGGTTACCAAATCACACCAATAAAAACAATTATAATTTAAATGCTGAATCAAACCTCATCGCAGTGTTTAATGATAAAGTTCAGGCATCTTATGTTCCGGTAATAGGTTGTTTCTTGCCAATGCGCTTTTTGGCTGAAAACAACTATGTTAAGAAGTTGATCGAGCAATTGGACTATTTGAAGAATCGATTTCGATTTAATTAATTAATTTTTTTTAATTCTTTGCCTTACTCGCGATAATTTACCGACCCGATAAAAAAGGGGGGCTTGCTAATTATCAATCTAAGACAGTCTACTTTATTCAAAAAAACAGACAAAGGGAAACAGTACTCGCGTACGCGAGAAATACATTGATTTCAATCAACTAAGAATGTTAAGTAATTATCTTGATTCCCTTTCGAACGATTGATTTGGATATCTTTAATTTGAAAGTAATCTCACAACTAGAAATTAGATAACCGAATGTCATCTTCAAAATAGTATTTATGATTAAGTATTGGTTAGTTGGGTTAATGATGACAATATGTTGCAATACTTGTTTTTCCCAGTACACTATGGACGATATTGATTCTTTTGTTCTAGAACCCGTTTTTGAGACGATTTGTGATTCTGTTCCTTTGGAGATGGTAGAAAAAGATCAAAATGGTAAAATCCATCGTAGATGGCTTTTCGATGAGAAATGCCTCTTGGTTAAAGAAATTGATTATCGTGCTAGTTCTCTGTCCTCTGCAATCAACGGGGAAACATTTTCAATTACCATGAGTCTAAACGCTCTTGACTATACTTACAACAAAGACAATAAAGTTGAAAAAGTATTTTCATCAATTGTTCAAAACGGTGATACAATCAAAAGCGTGATGAATTTCGACTATTCCACCCTGGATGTTGTAAAAATGAGCACCGATATTTCAAGGGACACCATTATCCAAAAAGATATTATTAAAACAACATACCTAAATAATAGTAAGCCCGATTCTATTGTTTCAAAAACAATTTCCTCAGTCAAAGGCTTTTCGTCTAGATTGGTTGACAAAAGCATCTTTGTATATGACAAAGAGAACAAGTTGCAGGAAGAATCAAGTTATTACGAGGACCACATGTTTTGGGATAACGGCGAGAGCACATTTACACCATATAAAATCCACTATCGAGTAGTATATGAGTATGATGAACTGGATCGAGTTCAAGGTGTAACTACTTATCACTTTGATGAACAACTCAATCCGCAAATCCATTCAAAAAAAAGACTGCACTATGAAAAGTCCACTTCAAAGATTGTTGGTATGGATATCCCCATCTACAACAAACAAGTACAACAAGACATTTCAATGGAGTTCACTTATGATGAGAAAAATAGGCTTACCAAAGTTGTAACAGATTATGGAATAACTCACTATGAATACAACTATCAAATAAAAACGGAATAATTGGGTTATCCCTAAGTAACAACTATCGATACTCAACCAATCTTTTTAGTCCAGCCCATATCTTCTCTTAACCCGGTTGCCATACTTCCTGGCAATTTGTATATACTCCCCAAGTATTTGGCTCTGCAGCACCTCATCGTCGATATTGTTCCTTCTTATCGGAACTCTCTCTTCCATCTCAGTTCTAAAATTCCGAATCATATCAAGTAGCCTCTTTTCGGCTTGGGTTGAGGTATTGTAAAAGAACCTGTCTTTGATATCATTTCTGAAATCATTGTAGTGCCTTTTCAATACGATTTGGCACAATTGGCGATATTTTTCCTCAGTAAACATGGATATAATCCAAAATTATGGACATATTCCTTTAATTGCTACTTGGATTTTCCGAAAGATCGATCTAATTTGAAAGCACCAACCAAACTAGACTATGTGTTACGACGTATCTGCGGTAATGCAGACCCAATTGAAAAGGGCAAGACGTGATGGTGATATACACGCCATTAGGGAATTGACCCAACGACTTGCCAGGGACACGGATTTGCCTTTGTTCCATACCTCTGGATTTAGTCATCCAAAGATGCTGATTTATACCAATGACAGCCCAAACATGCCTGTTGTATCACAATGGGGCTTGGTTCCGTTCTGGGCCAAGGACAAAAAGGATATCTGGAACAAGACCTTGAACGCGAGGGGAGAAACCATATTCGAAAAGAATTCATTCAAGAGTTCAGCAAAGAATAAAAGATGCCTTATCCAAATAGACGGTTTCTTCGAACATCACCACCATACAAAGGAAACCATACCCTATTACATTTCAAGAAAGGATAACAAGGCCATTACCTTGGCCGGTTTATGGAACGAGTGGACAGACCCTAATACCGATGAGGTATTGAACACCTTTGCAATTGTGACCACAGAGGGCAACCCAATGATGGCCATTATCCACAACAACCCCAAATTAAAAGGCCCCAGGATGCCCGTAATCCTTCCAGAAGAGTTGGAGGACAAATGGCTTCATAGTTATGACGATGAACTCGTAGAACAAGCCGTAGAAGGCTTAATAGAGAAATACCCGGAAAGCAACATGCAAGCCCACTCTGTAAGTAAGTTGAGGGGTAAGAATGCAATCGGAAACGTGCCAGAAGCATTAGAGGTTTTCGAGTATGATGATGTACCTGTAGAATACTAAAACCATAACCAATGGATATCAACCAATACCTTGAACTCTCTTACGAAGACCAGTGGGAGGCTATCTTCAATAGAGGCAAACCTATCACATCATTCGAATCCGTGGATTGCAAATACATCTTGTATGCGATCAGTAATTTCTACGTGGATATCGAACTCTGTCCAATTGAAGGAACAATTGTTGGTAAAAGCGCGTTCATAAGAGGACCTAAGTTAGAGAAATACCTCAACGAAACCGACCACCATTTGACTCCATTTTTTCCAGAATAATGTTACTAAACAGCAATTCATAGCCCATACAGTTATCTTCAATCATAAAATGAAAAAGTACTACAAACGAAAGTGGGAAGAGTTAAGAGGTGACGAATTTGATTCGTGGGGAACATCGACTTGGTACTTTGAAGTAGATGGTAATGGGTATCCTTTAAAGCAGATTGAACTATATGAAAATGGAAATCGTTTAAAATATCATCCTGAGAAGACTTTTGATGATTATGGAAGTCTTGGCGACCAACCTATCGACATTGATGAATTCCAAACCTTGGAAATTGATAAATCCGAATTTGATGTAGAATGGAAAAAATCAAATCCCAAAAAGGAGCATAGGGAGATTTTGGATTTAATAGCAGAATATTTATCTAATCATTACGACCAAAGATTTGGACAGGCGATTTTCAATTTAGGGATAAACGAATTTGTCAATAAGACCGACCCTGCTAAAGAAAATTATAAAATAAGAGACATTCATGGTGATTCAGATAATATTATTCTTGAAAGAATAAAGAGTCAACTTGCATGGTTGGAAAAGCAAAAAAAGAGAAGATAAAAAAATGTAATGCCCAGTCAAACACGCCATACCTAAACCGGTATGACCCATTTAAAACTCATGAAATTTTCTAAATCTATCACATTTGCAATTGTCTGTCTTTTGGCTTATTCATGTTCTTCCTATCTGGTTGAAATGAATGAGGGAGAAGAATATTTGGCGAGTAAACTCGGCGCAGACTGGACTAGTATTGGTTTGACTCAATCGGAGTCAAAAACAAACGGAAAAGTAACAGAAAATCGAACTTATATCAATATTGTTATTAAGGACCCAGAAGACATCGATAAAATATTTGATGACTCAGAATATGCTAAGAAAAAGACAAAAAATGTTGCTCAATTCGTTTTAGACTCATTAGAATTTGGCGAACTTCCTTTCAAACCAGAAGAAATTCAAGTTGAATTTATCACGGAAAGTGGATTCCTAATTTTCAAAAGTGAAAAGAAACAAACGACATCCTATAAGCTGGATTAAATAATGGAAAGCCCGTCAATATTCCTTTCTCCTTTCCAATCAAATTCTCGTAACACTACTCAAGATAATGTTGGACTAATTCTCACTTCACTCATCCAAATAGTCCTTTCGCTCATTTTAATTTTTATTCCGTTCAAATTCAAAATAAGTTGGTGCTAAACCAATCGACCTTATTTTGAAATACACTATTTACTTATTACTTGTCTGTTCCATTGTTTATTCGCAACAAACTTTAGAGGGAATAGTCGAAGATGATACTGGTCCTCTTCCTGGAGTTCATGTTTATTACGAGGGAAAAAACACCGCGACCGTTACGGACTTTGATGGGTACTTTAAAATCCCATTGTTGACCGCCAATGATACACTGGTATTTTCCTATATCGGATTCGTAGAACAGCAGTATGTTGTAAGTGGGCTAAAGTCTAAGAAACCAAGTTTCCTAAATATTAAATTGAAGGAAGACTCGGTAGTATGTTATAGCATTCAAAACTATGTTTCCGTTGGGTATTTTGGTGGGCTCAATAATAGTATCACAGGATTTCATATTGACTTGGACAAAGTACCCTTTGTAAATCTTCCATTTCAACCAAGCTTGTTTTTCGGATATCAGAAACAAGATTCCAATAAATTGATAAATGGTTCGCTAGCCCTTACAAATATCTTCCGTATCAATCACAACTGGGTGTCTATACTGTCCAATTATGATTTGGTTGAGGTTCAAAACCAATTCGAAATAGAATCCTATACAATACACTTAAAAAGTCCAGCATCATTTGTTGGTTTGGGCTATAACACCAAGATACTTTTAGGAACCGGTCATTTGGCGTTCAATGGTGAAAACAATATAGGTGTCTCTTTAGGCTTTGAACGATATATCAAATATGGGTTAAGGATTGGATTCACCTCTTCTAATTGGTTTGATATATGGCAAAATGAAGGAAGAATCACATGGGAAAAGCGTAGAATCAGAATGTTCTACAACCTCAATACAATAGGCAGTTATACTGAACACATTCTGGGCATAGGTTACAAAATCCCCATTTAGAAAACTTAGAATAAGAGATGAAATCAGCATTACTCCTAATACCCGTTTTAATTTTGATGCTCTTAGGATGCACATCTAAAAAGGAACAACAGGTATATCAAATCAAAAACAAGTACTGGAATTTGGATACTGGAGACCTTAATGAACTTGAACTTTTGTCCGATATGCCGCTATATTTTTCTGAAAGTGACATCTATTTCAATAATGGAAAACTATCAAAGTATCAACTAAAAGGTGCATCTCTTACCATTGCTGACACGTTTTACCTTGGCAAAGGGCATGCATTGAATACAAATAAATCCAACGAAGGGTCCGACCGGTCAATCTGCTATATCAAAACTATAAAGGGTGATAGTCTTTACAGAATTATCGACACCTATTTCCGAGGTAGAATCCATAGAATTTCTAACGATAGCCTAGAACTAAAGGGAAGTGGATTCGGAGTCCCATTCCAGTACGAGGAGAATCTCAAATTTTACAATGACTCATTGGCCATAAACCGCGATATGCAAGTCGATTCGTTAAAATTTTCAATCTTCTCATGTAACGGTGGCATACGGGATTATAAGGCCGTATTACGGTCCGACAAAACAGTTGAGGTTTGGTTCGATTATTTCTCCGAATCTGGAACATACATCAAAAAGGAAATAGACAATCAAAGATGGAATGAATTGTTGGGCATGATAAGGATTTCCAATATTCACAAAATGGTTCCCAAACAATATTTAGCTTCAGACGACCCTTTTTTTTATATAGAGATATACTCAAAAGATGACACACCGCAGAGGGTAAATGGACTTATGGAACTGTATCCTTTAAGAGTACAAAACTTGGTTTTGAGTTTGGACGAAACCATAAAAACCCTGAGTTTAGAATTTGGAGAAAATAATTAACAACTCTGTTGATTGGTTTTATTCCTTTTTTGGGGATAAACAGATGTGTTTTATACTTATACAAGCAAGTTGGCTATAATTTGAAATGACTATCAAATCGATAAAATATTTAATTCCTTTAATTACAATCTTTTATTCATGCAAAAACACTGATTTAAACAAAGATTTAAATATTCTAACTAAGGAAAATATCAAACTTAAAGACTCGATAAATGAGATTTTGTCAACGAAGAAGAGAGCTTTTTTAAGTGACAGTGTCAAAATAGATTTTCAGAAGGGAATACTTGGAACACTGCATTACTCAGACACACTGATTCTAACAGCTAGATTCGCAGATTGCGGAGAATTTGGAGGACATGAGGAATATCTAAAAATATACTCTGTCAAAGAAAAGAAACAATGTCTTTTCATCAACAAATCAATAGATTGTAAAAAAAGCTATTTCGAATACTCTAAAATTGATAGCACTCTTTATGAACTGACCGAAAAAAATCAAAAGAGCATATTAAATTATCTACTCGAATTAACAGAGGTTAGTATGTATCCGCAGGACTTGTCAAATAATTACAGTAATGATTATGAGGCCAAAATAAATAGTGGCCTTTCTGGTGAACCTTATTTTTTGGAAATTCCGATGATGAGCCTGTACTTTCAGGACCAATCATTGATGTGGAAAGAATTTGTTAAGGTTAGGGACGAAATAAAAGCTACGGCCGGCACGGTGTACAATTAACTAAGGGCGGATTCTTTAAACTGAATCCTTTGCAATCAAGTATCTTTAAAGTCAAGTGGATATTTTTAGTTGGAAAAATTCGTAACCGTACACGATACCGTTAGCCACAATGCAAGCCAATCTATGGACAAAAGAATATTAACGTTAGTGATTTTGACTTCAATATTAAATTTCTTTGGTTGTAAAGGAAAAAATGAACCTGAATCCAAAGAAGATATTGAATTTGAACGGTTCCTTGAACAAACCAAAAACAGTATTGATGAATTCAAGAATCGAAAAATCTACAAGGAACTGACAACTGAAATTTTGGACTCAATTCCTGATGATAAGCTTGAACAAGCAATTTTCGACAACATTTATGAGATTATCGGAGATGACTATGAAAATGAATTGAGTAATGTAACAAAACTTTCAAAAGGACAGCAAGCCTTCTTCTCTACTTGGATAATCGAAGGAGAAGTCAATAATGGTGGATTTAACCAATTCTACTTTAATTCGAGCGGACAATATGCTGAAATGGCAGAAACCGGATTTATGAGAATTGGAGCTGAAAAGTTTTCGGAATTAACAAAGCGGGCGAATAGAATTTACTTGGAAAATAAGGAACGACTTGAGGAATTTGACGATGGAACGACGGAAAGTTTTAGCGAATCTTACAAGGGCAATCCACTCAATGATTTGGACACTGAATTTTATAACCTTTATGATTTCGAAAAAATCGGAGAATTAAGAATAAAGTACATTCGAGAAAACAAAAACGAATTTATAACTGAATAATAAAACACAGTGGCTGACATTAGCTATAAACAATTGCTTTTATATGCTTATCCTAAAATACCAAAAGTCCGTGCTAACCAAGGCACATACTCATTGCCCAAACTGTTGTAAACAATTATGAAGAAACTGGGAATCTTAGTATTTGGTATACTTCTTTTTACCAATTGTGTTAAAGAGAAAGATACTTTAAATAAAAAATTTGACCCATTCCAAGATAATAATGATATCAAAAGTCAATTTTTCAACCTGGACACGATTGGACTGAAGGAAATAGTTGGAGAAAAGGGGACCATAATTTACTATAATCGTGATTATTTTAATGTTGATTCGACAGAAAAAATCACATTGGAATTAAGGGAGTACTACAAGCTTTCAGATTTAATCAAAAGTAATGTTCGAACTTTGACAGATGACAATAAGTTGCTAGAGTCTTCTGGTGTTGTTTTTTTGGAATTCAAAAAGAATGGACAAAAAATTAACCTAAAAGACAACAATAATATTAGCATTCGATTTCCTCTTGAGTTTTCTGGACAAGACAGAATTTTTAATGGAGAAATTGACTCTATTGGACAAATTTCATGGTCGCAGATTGAGAGTTTCTTCACAGTACTTCGCTTTGACAAAGAATATCAAATCCATCTTGTTCATGAAGTTACAATGGATTCTTTGCCTTATTATCAAGAACTATGGCGTAAACGGGATAGTACTTATGAAGCAAAATACGGAGCATACGATAGAATAGAAGAATCAGTGGGCAATTCCGTTTCTCTTAACAATTTAGGTTGGTTAAATATAGACCAATATGTGGAAAACCCGTCTAAAAAGGATTTTGAAATTAACAACCCAAAAGAGTTAGATGGTATTATAATTTATTTTATTTATGATGATTATAATTCTTTTACAAGCTATATACCCAAAAATAAGAAGCATATATCTTTAAAAAGAATTCCTATTGTTACAAATACTTCTCTTGTTGCGGTGGGTACTTTAGGTGAACAGCTTTTCGCTGAGAAATTATCGACTAAAAAGAATCAACCTATTAAATTGAAATTAAAAAAAATCAGTCCCTCTGAATTAGTGAAGTTATTTGAAAAATAACTGTTTAGAACAATTACTATAGCCCATGGGCAAGTGAAGATATTTTTTAGTTAAATGAAGTTAGGTTAAAATGGCCAGGCGTTGGCAATGGTCTATATCAAAGACCTTTCAACTTGATGCGAAATGGAAAACATCAACCTTCAATTAAAAACCAATGCTATGAACGGAACAGCTGAAAAGTATTGGTTCGAAAATAAGCATATAGGTCTAAAAAGAACTCTGTTTCATCGAGTTTACATTCCTCTGAAACCTTTCAATTCTGGACTGGATTACGAAAGCCAGCCAGTTGAAACGAAAATCGTAATGGAATGGTTGAATTTGAATTTGGCTGACCCGAATAATCTGGACAACCTATCATTGACAAGTACGCCTTAAGATGAAACGGAGGTTTCAATTTATCTTGGTAGCGCGCACAACCCTTGTGACATTATCAAAATGAATTGGAACAAAACGGCTAACAATAGCTACAAAGTCCGCTGCGAACTGTTGGTGAACTTTGAGTACGAAAGGGTCGCTTCCAATGAAACTTTTTCATTCGAAACTACAGTTGAATTTAACCCGATTGAAAAAGAATAAAAAACTAAGTACAAAAAAACATAAATTGGTTTTAAACGCCTTTTTGCCAAAACGCTATCCATATTCAGACATGCGCAAAATAAAATCCCCTCTCTTTGTCTTTATCCTAAATGTTATTTTTTTAGTATTGATATCCGGTTGTGGTTCTCACAAAAAGATTAATTCTTTGGCTGCTGAAATTGATTGTCAGAAAACTTTTCACTTTACCTATAATGATGCTAGTAATAAAGTCCCGATTGATGTTACGGGGCCATTGGTAGGTAAATTGGGTGAGGTCAATTACAAGGAGGCCTTTATAAAGTCATTAAAGAAATTATCCAAAGACACCAAAATGGAGTTGTCATATAAGGACAAATGGGGTTTGCCTTTCGATTCTATTGTTCAAGTTACCGTATCGATTACAAATCTTCAATGGAATTTAAAGACTTCATCAGGTATTCTGTATGCAGATTTAGAATACAGAACTCCAACTGGCGTGATAAATGTAGTCGGAGAAAATAAATTATTTCTAGCGGGAACTAATAAAGGAAATCTACCCAAGGCTCTTAAAAGCGGGCATTATAAATTTCTAAAGAAATACTGCGATAGTCTATGAATAACTTGTCTCGTAGTTTAATAATAGATATTATCCAATGCGGCTTTGTGGCGCACCAAAATAAAAGTATTAAAATTGGCTGATTTCTCAGAGAAACAATCCTTTTGGATAATTCTACAACGAAATTATAGCCGAGACCGTTAGCACCAATTAGAGAAAAACGATGAGAAAAACGATACTTCTAGTTCTGATTTTAATAATTCTGTGTTGCCAAAATAAGAAATCTGAAAATCCTCAAAATACCGAATCCAATAGAGAAATGGAATTGATCGAACCTAAAAAATTAGTGCTTAATGACACAGTGGTTTATTTAAGTGGAGATAATGACTTGGCTCTTATAAAGCTGACTTTAATTCCTAATGGAACTTTTGATTTTTATATGAGCATTTATCCTAAACCAATGCAAGACGCTGATCCTAAATCTGACATAATAAATTCGAACGGAACTTGGAGCGGAGAAGAAAAAACTGTGTCGCTAAACTTTGTGAAACGAAAAAAAGACACACTGAATTTAAATGACCTTTTTGACTCAAATTATAAACAAGGAGATGAGTTTAAGGTTATTGACCAAAACACTGTCGAAATAAACTAATCTTTGAATAAATTAACTATTTGGGGAATCAGTTGTTATAAAACCAATATATAAAAACTGGTGCTCACAATGGCAATAATTCATTCAGCCTTTATGAATTGGGCTTAGTAAAAAACCTGACCAAAGAAAATACAAGAACGGTAAGCGATACCAAACCAATCCTAAGCAAGACCAAAAAACATAAGTGTATTGAATAAAACTTATTAATGATAGTTCAATTCAGGAGATAATGCCGCAATTTTGTGCAAAAAAATCACAACTATCACATTATCAATGGTTATAACACTTACCCCATGCGAGTACGCTACCAGACTGCGCCACATCCCGAAATTGGCTTGCGCCAATAAAATTCCAAAAAATTAAAACCCAAATCTCAACACCGTCACCTGCATAAACAGTCTGGGTACCAGAGGGAGTTTATGCCGAGCGAAGCCTTGGGGCCACATTCCGAAATCTACCTACCTTCGGCAGATTAAAATTTCAATAATCAATTCCCAAATCTCAAATCCGTCGACAACCTAAACGGTCTGGGGAGCCAGACGGAGTTTTCCGGAGTGCAACCGAAGAGACACATCCCGAAAATGGATTGCAAAAATATAAATTTCGGTGAATTATAATTGCTTCGGCCAAGAAGAATTCTATAGAATTTGGTATTAAGTACCGGAAAGAAATTCCCGGATTTCCAAACTGAAAGCTTCCCTTGCTTCTGCCGAATCATACAGAGGATTCAACAAGAAATAACTTAGCGTTTGTTTGTGGCAAAACTCCTCGAGATTAGTACCACCCCATAAATAATAGCTCATCATTAGGGTGTGATACTCAATTTTATAAGGTTTGCGATTTTCGCCGTATGCGTTTAGAATAAGGTTGACTTTAAACAACGAATACTCCAGATTTGGAACATCTTCCTTCAAAAAAGAAGGAATGGGGGCAACAAGTTTATTTTTCATCTAGGTTTTAAATCACTCAATATCAATAAAGAATACCGATTTATTGAGGTAATGCATCAAAAAAACAGGGTAATTTCTTACAAAACCCTGCTTTAAAGATAATAAAAAAACTTGCTTTTAGCGATACAATGTGAAATGCCCGACGTATTGTTGTTGTTCATTGTCGTTGACGTTCACTACATACCAATAGTCTCCCGTGGGCAATGGATTGCCTTCATAAGTTCCATCCCATTTGGTCACTTGATTGAGTTCTGCAACCACTCGCCCATAACGGTCATAAATCAATACATCGATGTTCGGGAAGAATTCGCGATTCTCCGGGTACCAAAAATCATTTAGATTATCGCCATCGGGTGTAAAGAAAGGCGGAAATTCTGGCATACCCTCAAAATCAAACGGCATGACCAAATTTGCCACACAACCGTTTTGGTCTATTACCATAATGGTAATGTTAGCATCTTCGTTAATATTGAAAACATTCACATCTCCAAAGGATTCCCCCTGGAAGAAGAATTCATATCCCCCAAAACCACCTGTTGCGGTCGCCGTAATTTCGTTTGGTCCTGTTTTCGCTGCTTCTAAGACTAATGGGTCATACGCATCGATTTCAAACTCGGTAAAAGTGACACACCCATTTTGATGATAGATGTAAACGGTGTGCTGGCCTGGTTCCAAATCCCCAAAAGTTCTTTGCTCTGTCGCCATGGTAATATCGTCTACATCCAAGGCAAACAATAATTGTGGTATTTGAAAGGTATCTTCAATGGATATGGTGGTCGTACTATTTGGGAATATCCCATCACAACCATAAGTGATAAGAGGCTCGGCCACAATATTAATCCCAATACCGATTTCAGCAATAACGTTGGTTTGACAACCATTGGCATCTCTTACAAAAATGACATACGTTTCACCACCCATGAGTCCGTCGAAGAAGAGATTATCGTTTTGTACAAAGTCGGCATCATCGGCAGAGTTCACGCTCGTAAAATAAGGAGCTGTTCCTCCAGCCACGGAAAGGGTCAAAGTTCCATCTCCATCACCCAAGCAGATTTCTGGTGTGCTATCGGCGATACCCGCGACAAGCTCTTGTGGTTGGGTAATCTCAACCGTACGGGTAATGGTACACCCTAAGTCATCTTGAATAATGATGTCATAGGTTCTTGGCATCAAGTCCGTAAACGTTTTACGATTTGGATTCAAAGGATCATCGCCTTCAAAGAACTCACTCAAAGTATCCGAAATGGAATACCGAATGTTTCCCGTACCACCACTAGCTTCAATGATGATTTGTCCGTTCATATCCCCATTACAAGCCACGGGTACAGCCTCCAAATATTCCAGTACCAATGGTGGCTTGGGTTCGATAACTATTGGATCGGATATGGCCTCACATCCCCCACTCTGGGCATAGACGTAATAGGTTCCAGGTCCCAAGTTTCTGAAAATACCGGAACCTTGGGCAGGTCTTTCCGTATTTGCAGGAGTAGGACTTGGTGGCGTATTCGAATTCAAAAGGGTATACACGTAACTACCGATACCACCGAACGCTTCGGAACGAATAATACCTGTTGCTTCCCCAGCACAGTTAATGGTCGCATTAGCCAAATCTAGGGCAATCACCAAAGGTGCAGCAGGGTCTAAAGAGATTTGATTGGACAGCTCAAAAGGACATCCGTTTGAATTTTGCACATCGTACTGGAAAGGCCCAGGGTCAATGGTAATGTCAGCAGTAATCTCGACACTTGTCATTCCAGCACCAAAAGGGGTGAATGGGTCAGCCGTTCCCGAACGACGGTAGAAGTAATCTACTCCCACCTCAGGATTAGTGACACGAAGCTCCATACGGCCTAAATCCCCACAACCTGGCGGTTGCAACTCCACAAGTTCTGCAATCACGATTTCAGGGTCTTGCACGGTAATGGGAACCGTAGTGAAGCTACAATTCCATCCATCAAAAATGGTAATGGTGTACTCCCCTGCGGATAAGTTCGCAAAGTCTGGAGTGGTTTGCAGACCACTATTGGTTCCGTCGGTGATACGGTTCAATTGGTATAAATAGTTTCCAGGGCCTTGACCTCCGGCAACGTTGTAGGTTTCAATGATTCCATCATTATCGTTGTTACAACGCAAGGGCTGTACCACGCGAATATCTGCCGTAATTGGTGTTGGTAAAGGCAAGTTGACCGAGGTCGTTTCTTCACAGCCTCTATCATCTCGAATATTAACAATATAAGTCCCTGTATCCAGGTTTTGGAAAATAGGATTCGTGTTTGGATAGTCAACAAGAACGGTCGTTCCGTCAGGGGCAATCAATTGATACTGATAATTTCCCCATCCGCCATCTCCAGAAGCGGTAATTTCACCAAAGCCAGGCACATTACAGGTAACCTCGGTAGTTTGAACAGCAGTAACGGATAGCGCACGGTCCGGAGAACGTACAGTAGTTACATTACTGACCACATCACAGAATGGTGTATCCAGTGCTTCAATCCGAACGACAAGGTTTCCAGCGGGGAGACCCGTAATGATTTCCGGAGTATTTATAGGTGCCGTAGTGTCGAAGCTTCCCGTCACACCGGTAGTGGTCTCCACACCAGCATTATCACGCATGAATACTTCATAATTGTATTGACCGGTATAGTTATTGACTTCAAGACTTATTTCCCCATCAGTGCCATTGAAACAGGTAACAGGTTGCACCTCCGCAATCACAGCTTCAATGGTATTGTATTCTGGCATCGTCACCGTTGGGGTGAGATAGGTACATCCTCCGCTTCCGATATCTGTTACGGCAAAGATGTAATCCCCAGGTGTGGAAATATCCCAGGTCACTCGGTCGGTACCTCCAGAATTTCTGGCGGGCTCTGAGCCTAAAGGCAGAATCTCCACTTCATAATTACCAGGACCTTCATTAACGATAATATCAATCGAACCAGGAGCCACTCCGGTACCGGAAGCATCACAAGTAATTTGGTTGACACTAAAGCTGAAAGTAATATCTGTTGGTGTATTTATGGTAACTGTTGCCGTTTCTTCACAACCGTTTTGGTCCCTAGCCGTAAGAATAATGGTTTGATTGGTTCCATTGTCAATCACCTCAAACATATTGCTCGTTTGGAAATTGGTTCCATCAAACTGAGGGGTACCGTCATTCATACTGTAGGTGTATGGAGCTGTTCCGGTTGGGGTACCTGAACCATCGCCATTGCTATCCGTAAAGATGGTAATGGTAGCGGTACTAAACTGGTTGCTGGCAGGATTACAAGTAAAATCGGTATTTATCGCGTTCGTCAGCAATTGGGTAGGTTCGGAAATAACAATATTTCCAGAGCGGTCCGTACACCCTCTGTTGGAAACCACTTCTACTTGATAGGTTCCTGGACCCAAACCATCAAATAGTGAGGACCCTTGTGGCCCCGCTACGACGGTTGTTGTTGCGCCATTATACAAAATGAAAGATAGTGGGGTATCCGTATCGGTACCAGGTTGCAATTCTACTGAAATAGTTCCGTCACTCGCACCATTGCAGGTCACATCTGTATCTGGAGTGGCGGTAATAACCGGAGTATCCACCGTAGAGACGTTAACAATGGCCTCATCGGAACAAAGTGGTGCCGTATTGGAACTCAAATCCGTTACCAAAATGTTGTAGTCTCCAGGCAAGACCCCTGTAAATAGGTTAGTGCTTTGTGCAGGACCAATATTGGCCAAGGTTCCTGCATCGCGAAGCTGATATTCAAAGTTACCACTACCCCCTGTAGTATTTACCGTAATGACTCCATCACCGGCGTTACAGGTGGGGAAAGAGGTAGCATCAGCGGTAATTGCAAAGAAATCAAATACGTCAGCATTTACACTGGTGGTACATCCATTACCATCGCGAATGGTGATAACGTAGCTTCCAGGATTCGGTACCACGAAGTTCGGACTGTCTTGAAATCCACTACCAATATCATATTGGAAAGTCGTTTCTGGTGCAGGTCCAGAAGTCAATGGTGCGGTTACGTTGATTTGATAACCACTTGTTGCGGTACATTGATTGATAACGTCAATAGTTGGGGTGGGTACGCCCGGGTCTTGGTCAACCGTTTCGGTTACAAAAGCCAAACAACCATTGGCATCCCTAACATAAAAATCGTAATCTGTTGGATAGGGTCCGGCAATTTCAAAGGTTGTATCCGTGGTAAAAGTACTTGGCGCAGGGTCTCCAGTGGGAACAAAAGCATACTCATATGGTCCTGTACTTCCAAACCCTCTTACCGTGATAAGCGCGTCTGAGTTACAAGTCGCATTAACATTGCTATCAATGCTTATTTGCGGATTATTAATACCGATAAACACCAAGGTGCTCGCACTACAGCCAGAATTGGTATCCTGAACAATGATTTGATAGTTGGCTGGAGGCAATCCCGTGAAGGAATCTGAGAATGGAATAGGTTCTGTAGTATAAACCGTAGGACCAGAAATTGTGGCTCCAGTATCCGTGTTCTGTAAGGTTACCGTAAAATCCGCAGGGCTTGGCGCAATTCCAGTAATATCGTAGTTAATGGTTCCACTATTGGAAAGACCGCAGGAAGCAGAACTTGCCGTGGCCGTTACTGTTACCGGATTTGTAGCAGAAATCGGGTCAATTTGTTCAATATAGGTACATCCCAGGGCATCCTGAACTTCTACAAAGTAGGTCACACCAAAAGTTACTTGACCCGTAAAATCATAGACATCCCCACCTGAAGTAGCGGGTTGAAAAACGGGGTCTCCCACCAATCTAAACTCATACGGAGCTGTTCCTCCTGTAGCTCTCACGCGATAGGTAAAGGCAGAACCAGAACAGACCGGTGGTGGAGCATCCAACGGAATCAAATCCAAGGCGTTTTGGTCTATGATAAACTCGTCTCTATCCTCACACCCTTGGGAATCCCTAGTCACCATCGTATAATTTCCTATAGGAAGGTTCGGGAAGTTAACGGTTGTACTGGCCGTTGCCGTTGAACTGGCAATCAAGGTGCCACTGGCGTCATACAATTCATAATCAAACGGGCCTGTTCCGTTGTTGATGGTTGTAGATGCAGAACCTTCTACAGCTCCTGCCGAACAAACCGCATTGGTTGGTGTTACCGTTGCATCCAATGGGTCACTAGTACCGATGGTCACATCATATGCTGGACTAACACAACCACGGCTATCACGAATTACAAAACCAGTTTGCAATCCTGGACCGTATCCTGAGAAGACATTTGTGGTACTAAATGTAATACCACCATCATTACTGAATTCGTATGGCGGTACCCCTTGAGTAGTGTCAGGAATCAATTCTACAATACCACTGGTGAGGTCACCACATTGTGTATCTGTCCCCACGACCGAACCTGCAATGGTTTCTGGAGGAGTAATGGTCACCACATTGGATTCCGTAGTACATCCTTGACTATCCGTTACCAAAAATTGATAAGTAGTATCTGCCGTAATGGAACCATCATTCGGGATATCGTATACAAAGAAATTCCCTGTAATATTCGTATTGTTCGAGGTGTAAGGTGCTCCGTCAATACTTACCTCATAAATATCATAGTCTCCACCCGAAGTATATCCGTTGCTAATGTTCACTCGAATCTGAGCGGGTGGACCAGCACAATCCAGTTCGCGGATAATGGTGGCGTTGGCCTGTACTTGAGGCTCAATCGTTCGGGTTACCGTATCACGACAATCGTTGCTGTCGACAACTTCAATAGTATAGGTACCTGGTGTCAATCCAGAAAAAGTATTGCTTCCACCCAAAGCACCTCCGTTAATTCGGTATTGGTAGGGTGCGGCACCTCCGGCAGCCGTTACCACTAGAGTCGCTGCGGTAAAGTTGTCATAACAGAAGTCTGAAGCACCTAAATCCAAGGTCAAGGTTGGAGCATCCAATCGGGTTAGGGTAAATGAATCCGTAACCGTACATCCGTTGGCATCGGTCACACTGACATCATAGTTTCCATCTTGGGATAGATTGGAAAACACCCTTCCGTTTTGAGGACCTCGCGTAGAACCATCGGGTTGGGTTAGTGTATAACGATTACCTCCCCATCCTCCAACGGTGTTGACGCGCACTGCACCAATATTACCGTTTTGACAGCTCATGGCGGTAACATCCAAACTGGAAATGGCAAAGGCAGTGGCAGGTTCTTCAATCGTTAATGTCGCCGTATCCACACAGCTGGTTTCTTCATCGGTTACGGTAATGACATAGTTTCCAGCCGCCAAACCGGTCAAAGGAATAATACTAGCGCTTTGTCCCGTAAATGTGGTTCCTCCATCAATGCTGTAGCTGTAGGTAGTGTTGAATCCATCAATCAAGAATCGACCTTCACCATCTGAATCACCGACACAAGTCACCACTCTAGTCTGCTGGGCTTGTGCGCCTATGGAGCTGATATCGGTAATAGCATAGTTTTCGTCGTAAGAACACCCTTCATTATCCGTTACGCGGAAAGTATAGGTTCCCAATCCCAATCCTGGGAAACTTGGGTTGGTTCCATTATTAACAGCACTACCCGCAGGGGCTATAATTTCATACGTATAAGGACCTGTTCCACCAGTTACGGTTAAATCCAATGTTGCAGTGGTTGTTGCACAATTCAAACTGGAAATCGCAAAATCCAAGTCCGTCGGACGATTCAATGCGTTGAAAACGATATCCGGTAAAGGCTCGACACATCCGTTGGCGTCCCTAACCAATGGGGTATAGGAGCCAACACCCAAGTTGGAAAAAACAGGATTGGTGCTAAAGCCTGCTCCAATACTGTATTCATATGGTGCCGTACCTCCAGCTACTCCACTGATGGTAATTTGTCCACCGGTTTCGTTCAAACACGTTGGTGCACTGTCGGGTGTCGCCGTAGCACTAATGGTTGAAGGCGTTCCAATAGTTGCAGTTTGTGGCGTAGTGGTACACGTAAACGAATCTTGCTCGTACAATAACACTACATCATATGTGCCTGGGGCGAGATTCGAGAAGACGTTACTAATTTGATAGTTTACGCCATTATCAATACTATATTGGATTTCATATCCGAATCCATTCACAATATTCACGGTAATTCGACCATTGTTGCTTCCGCCACAATTGGCATCTTCTTCTGTTATCGTATATGTGGGTGGTGGAATATCCGGCACATTTACGGAAGCGGTACGTTGACACCCATTGGCATCTTCTACTAAAATGGCATATGTAGCTGGGGTAGTTACCGAAAATGTGGTCGTACCTGTGTAAGGTGCACTCATGGCACCTCCATCCACACTAAACGTGTAGGGTGCCGTTCCACCGGTTGTGGTCAAATCCACATCTATTGAGGTCGCTCCACAACCAAAACTATCTGATGCGGTGGCAGATACATCAAGTGGACTAATACCCCCACCAATTTCGATAGGCACACCATTGATGTCATTTGTAATGGTCTCTGAACAGTCATTGGTTTCTATGCGGATGCTGTAAACTCCAGGGCTTACATTCGCGAAGGTGTAGTTATCCGTGCCATTTGGTCCGAAAGTATCAACTGTTATTCCGTTTTTGATAAGACGATAGGTGTAGAATCCGGGTACACCGGAAACTTGCACATCAATACTTCCCAATTCGCCACTACAAAGGATATCATTTGCGGTTACGTCAACATTGATATCCAAATCTTGTACCGTTACCTCATTGGAAGGGAAAATACATGCACTAGCCGAAACATTTTTCAAACGCACAAAAACCCGGTAGTTACCAGGTGCAGTTACGTCGAAGAAAGGGTCATCTTGATAGGGTCCAGTGCTACTTAAGCTATATTCGTAACCTGCCGGTACGTTGGTTACCTCCACTCGACCCGGATTACCGCAAATGATATCTTCTTTGATAAGTTGCGGGTCCAGCGGATTTGAAGTGGACTTAAAGTAAAAGAATTGTCCGGAATCTACTCGAACCCGATATTCGCCTGCATCGGAGAGACTAAACGTAGGTCCTGTTCCAACTGTATTCCAAGTACAAGCTCCATTTATGGTAGGACAGTCATCCACTACAGTAGGAGCACAGGTATTGGGGTCTAAGCGTTGCCATTGGTATGAACCTCCGGATTGCGAAAGGCTTAGCGTACGAACATCACTGGCACCGCAAAGGAAGAATTTGGCCAAAGTGCTTCCATCATTTGGACATACAACTTCCTCGTCAGCGCCTTGAATTATGGTCATGAACATAGGATTGAACATGGCCTCTGTAGCGTTGTATTCTGTATTTGTTTGGGTGTGGGTGTGGATTGATTTTTCTTCCTTCGTCTCGGTCAAGTTTGACAAAAGACCAGTCCTGTAAGAAGCTGCACCTGTACTAACTCCGGCTAGTACTGTGGTTCCAACAACAAGCAAAAATAAAATCAAACCAGCATTGGTGTAATGCCTTGATTTCTTGGGAAGCATAGGTTAAGTGATGTTAAGATAGAATACTCAGATTTGGGACCTTTATACTCTATAATTGTAATTATCTAAACGTATATATTTACTTTTACTCTCGACTAAAAAAAGCCGTAATTCGTCTAACAATTCATTCTTTTCAACGTGAAATTATGAAAAAAAGTGCCCTACTTCCCTATTTTTTCGTTGTAATGCTATGGGTGTCTTGCGCCCAAAACAGCAAAAATTCGATAAAAAGCGTTCCTGGCGACGCCGTAAATCTTGTCCAAATCACGGATGCCATTGCCCAACCTTGGGGACTTGCCTTCCTACCTGACCAAAGTATTTTGATTACAGAAAGAGCAGGGACACTTTGGCACTATAATGATGGAAATCTGACCGAAATCACCAATGTACCTAGCGTTTATGTACATGGCCAAGGTGGACTTATGGATGTGGAGGTACATCCCAACTTTGCAGAAAATCAATGGATTTACTTATCCTATTCGTATACAAAAGATTCTAAAATAGGAGGAAATACTGCAATTCTAAGGGCGACCCTTCGAAACAATCAACTTCTTGAAAAGAAAATCTTGTATCAAGGTGGACCTCAAACCCGAAAAGGGCAACACTTTGGTTCCCGCTTAGAATTTGATACTGACGGCTATCTCTATTTTTCCATTGGAGACAGAGGTAATCGAAACATGAATCCGCAAGATGTGAAACGCGATGGCGGAAAGATTTACCGTATTAATGATGACGGTTCCATACCCAAGGACAATCCTTTTGTAAACACCAGTGGTGCAAAAAGTGCTATTTTCAGTTATGGACACCGAAATCCTCAGGGACTTGCCTTACACCCTGAAACTGGCAAACTCTGGGAACACGAGCATGGACCTAGAGGTGGGGATGAAATCAATATCATCGAAAAAGGAAAGAATTACGGTTGGCCCGTGATTACCTACGGCATCAATTATAGCGGAACCAAAATTACGGACGAAAAATCTCGGCCTGGCATGGAGCAGCCTGTTTACCAATGGACCCCCTCCATCGCACCTAGTGGAATGGCTTTTGTCTCATCCAAAAAATATCCTGACTGGAAAGGGGATTTGCTCGTTGGGTCTTTAGCCTTTCAATACTTGGAATTGGTTGAGATGGATAATAACAAAGTCGTTGGGCGCCAACGTCTTTTGGATGGCGAAGGTAGACTGCGCAGCGTAAAACAGAGTCCAGATGGCTTTATCTATGTAGGAATTGAAGGGAAAGGGGTTTTTCGTTTGGAACTTGGCAAATAAGCATTATCCCAGTGCTTTGAGCCATTTTTCGGCCTTTTTGGATACCGATTTACGGGTATCTTGATGCAAGCGTACCAATTCAGGAAGCATCCAAGTTTTTAAGGAATCGTCTTTTTTGGACCATTTGCCCAAAGTCTCTATGGTTTGGCAAAGCACAATCCAATCGGAATGGTGCTGTAAATTGTTTTTCATGATGCGCAAAGCTTGCGCTTTTTGGGAATTGGAGAGCTTATGCTCCAGCATTAAAAAGAGTTGTGACAACGTCCATTGTGTGGAGGCTTGGGGAATTGCAGCAATCTCAGTTAAAAAACGGTCCAGATAAGGCACCAATACGCTCGGTTTTTCTTTGGCGATGCGTTTCATTCCATTGGAAACGCGAAGTCGCACCACTTCATCTTTACTAAAGTAACATTGGAAAAAAGCCTCGAAATGAGATGGGTTTTCGAGTACCTCGGCGACCACACTAACGGTATTGCCCAGTGAATTAGGGTGTCCACCAGTAAGTCTTTGTTCAAAATTCATTATGATTTTAAGGCTTCCATCGCTTTTTTGACGGAACCATACTTCTTCAAATGGCGTTCTGCTTCTTCATAATCCAAACCCAATTCCTCCACCAAATAGCGTGTACCACGGTCAACTAATTTGGTGTTGCTCAGTTGCATGTTGACCATTTTGTTCCCTTTTACCCTTCCAATACGAATCATTAGTGCGGTAGAAATCATGTTCAAGACCATTTTTTGACTGGTACCACTTTTCATTCGGGTACTTCCGGTCAAAAACTCAGGACCAACCAAAACCTCAATAGGGATATCCGATTGAACCGCAAGAGGCGACCCAGGGTTGTTGGTGATACCGGCAGTGAGGATTCCATTAGCTTTGGCATCTCGAATTCCGCCAAGTACGTAAGGTGTGGTACCCGAAGCGGCAATGCCTACCAATACGTCATTTTCGTTAATATCAAAAACTTTTAAATCTTTCCAAGCCTGCTCCGTATCATCTTCAGCAAACTCAACGGCTTTTCGAATGGCCCTGTCCCCACCGGCTATTAAGCCAATAACCCTATCGTATGGCATCCCAAACGTTGGGGGGATTTCTGAAGCATCAAGAATACCCAAGCGGCCACTGGTTCCTGCACCGATGTAAAATAGGCGACCCCCATTGTGAAAACGCTTGGTGGTTTCATCAACCAACCGAGCGATGCTTGGAAGCACTTGTTCGACTGCATCCGCCACTTTTCTATCTTCATTATTAATACTAGAAACAATACTGAGACTGTCCATTTGTTCCAGCTCATTATATAGGGAGGGCTCTTCGGTAATTTTTATATGCTTGTCTTTCAACATTACAATAATTGTATGTTCATATTTCTAAATGCGTCCAATTTAGCATCCCAAGGTTCCAACTCGGTTATTAAAAAATCTATTTCTTCCACGGCACAAATTTTATACCGTTGTAATGAACCAATTTTCTCAGAAATACTTGGGGACACTATTTTGCGTGAACTATGAATCATCGCTTTTTTCATTTGAACGATTTCCCAATCAAACTCGGTTAATCCTTCAGTAGGATGAATGGAATTAGTTCCCAAAAAACAAATATCCACTTTTATTTCCGATAACATATTTATAGCACTCCCGCCTACAGCTATTTGCGAATCTTTGGACATTCTGCCGCCTATAAAAATGACTTCCACATTGGATTTGGTCAATAATTGTACCGCAATGGGCAAACTCGGTGTAAAGCAAGTAAGCTTTATTTTCGAGGGAATTCTGCGTGCCAGTTCCAAATTCGTGGTTCCGCCACTGAGCAGAACTACCTGCCCTTCTTTTATCAAACCAAGGCCTTTTTCTGCGATTTGTGCCTTTTTTTCCTGCGAATATATCTTTTTTCCTGTAGGATTGTAATTGTTAAATCCTAAAGAAACGGCACCTCCGTGCACTTTTTTCAATTTTTCGGACTGATGAAGCTCTTTGATATCCCTACGAACGGTATCTACCGAAACATGGAGTAAATCAGCGATATCCGTCAGTAAAACGCGGTTGTGCACGCGTACCTCGTTCAATATAAACTGGTGTCGTTCTTCCTTCAACATCTAGTGCGCAAAGTTAAATAAATCTTAAAGTGCGTAATAATAACAGCAAAATAAAGCAAAAATTGACCTGTATGTCAACTTTTCTGAATAAAACTGCACAATATTGCAAAACATGCTGTTTTTTGCCTACATTTGAATTCACATTTTCCGATTTTTGCTGCAACAAACAACATATTCCATGCAAAGCATTTATTCAGAAGAAAAAAGATTTGAAAAAATCAACACGATTATTCACGAAGATTCCAATAAAGCTTCTTTAGCCGTTGCGAACGAAATTGCGAGTCTCATCAACCAAAAACAAAGTATCGGTAAAAAGACCGTGATTGGCTTGGCTACAGGTTCTACCCCTACCAAAGTATATGAATACTTGGTTTCCTTTTACAAAGAAGGTAGACTAAGCTTTAAAAATGTAGTCACGTTCAATTTGGATGAATATTTTCCAATGCATCCAGATTCAATACACAGCTATGTTCGATTTATGAACGAACATCTTTTCGATCATATCGACATCGCGCCCGAAAACATCCATATTCCCGATGGTAACCTTTCCAAAGAAGGGGTTCGCCAGTATTGCGAGGATTATGAAGAAAAAATCAGAAATGTTGGGGGCTTGGATATCCAAATTCTAGGAATTGGTAGAACCGGGCATATTGGCTTTAATGAACCAGGGTCCTCGTTGAATAGTAAAACACGCCTCATTCGATTAGATCGTGTTACACGACTGGACGCGGCAAGTGATTTCTTCGGGGAGGAAAATGTTCCCCGCAGGGCTATCACCATGGGGGTGGGCACCATTTTAGGGGCCAAAAAAATAATTTTGATGGCCTGGGGCGAAGGAAAAGCCGATATCATCAACCAAGCTGTGGAAGGCGAAATCAAAGAATCTGTTCCGGCAACCTTTCTGCAGCGGCATGACAACTGCGACTTTGTTTTGGACGGTGCTTCTGCCTCAGAACTCACACGCGTAAAAACGCCATGGTTGGTCACCGATTGCGAATGGGATGACACCCTCATCAAATCTGCAACCATTTGGCTTTCCGAAACCTTAGGAAAAGCCATTCTTAAACTTACCAACGAAGACTATAATGAATATGGCATGGGAAGCCTTATCGCGGAGATAGGTTCAGCAGAGCAAATCAACCTAAAGGTTTTCAATCAGCTGCAACGTACCATTACCGGATGGCCGGGTGGCAAACCCAAAGCAGATGACAGTCAGCGCCCTGAAAGAGCCGCCCCCTACCCTAAGCGTTCCTTGATTTTTAGTCCACATCCAGATGACGACGTCATTTCCATGGGGGGTACCTTGTTGCGATTGGTAGACCAAGGGCATGAAGTCCATGTGGCTTATCAAACCTCGGGAAACATTGCAGTTTTCGATGACGAGGTAATCCGCTTTCTGGATTTTGCGACCGATATTCAGCAAGAAAATCAAAGTTTAAAACAAAAGTTCCAAGAGGTCCGCAGTTTTCTATCTTCCAAGCAACCAGGTCAAATTGATAGTGATGAAATCCAACAGTTCAAAGGATTGATTCGTAAAGGAGAGGCCCTTGCTGCCTGTCGTTACTGTGGCGTGGAGGAAACCAAAGCGCACTTTTTGAACCTACCCTTCTACGAAACGGGTGCGGTACGTAAAAAACCACATTCCGAAGAAGATATTCAAATCACATACGAATTATTAAACAAGATACAACCCCATCAAATTTTTGCTGCTGGGGATTTATCCGACCCTCATGGAACGCATAGGGTCTGTCTTGAAATCATATATAAAACTATAGAACGCCTCATCGAAAACCGAGTCGATTGGATTCGAAACTGTCATGTTTGGCTATATAGAGGTGCTTGGCAAGAATGGGAAATCGCCGACATGGAAATGGCCGTTCCCATCGGACCCAAGGACATGAAACGGAAAATCAATGCGATTTTCAAACATCAATCACAAAAGGACAGCGCTATGTTCCCTGGAAACGATCAACGGGAGTTTTGGCAGCGGGCCCAAGAAAGGAACAAGGAAACAGCACACCGCTATAACGCCCTGGGAATGGCTGAATATGAAGCTATCGAAGGTTTCGTGCGGTATCAATTTAATATTAACTAAAACTAGCTACTTTATGGGAAAACTACATGAATCCGTTAAAAAGATGGGATTCCGGTCCATCTGGTTCGTGCTGCTCTGTTGCGCTCCGGCGCTCTGGGCACAAAACCAGTACCGGTTTACCGGGTCCGTCACGGAAGATGGAACGTCATTGCCATTGACCGGTGCATCTGTGTTCGTAAAAGGCACGTCCTTTGGAACAATCACCGATTTTGATGGGAATTATGACTTTAGCGCGAGCTTAACCGAAGGAAGTTACGAGATTACCGTAAGTTCTTTGGGTTACACTACGCAAACGATTGAGGTAAGTGTTGGCAGTGATGAAACCATCACTACTGATGTCGTATTGAGCGAAGACCTTTTGAGTCTCGATGAAGTTGTGGTCACCGGTAACACCGTTGGCGTCAACAAAAGAACCCTGGGTAATGCCATTTCATCCATTAAATCGGAAGAATTGGTGAACAATGGCGCCATTGCTGTGGATCAGGCCATTGCCGGTAAAATTACGGGTGCATTAGTACAACAAAACTCAGGTGATCCAGCAGGTGGGATTAGTATTCGTCTACGGGGACCTAGTACAGTACTCGGAAATTCTGACCCACTATACATTGTGGATGGTATCATCGTAAGTAACTCCAGCAACAGCAATGCGCTGGTGGATTTGGGAGGGAATTCCCAAAACCGTTTGGTGGATATAAACCCAAATGATATTGAACGTATCGAGGTCATCAAGGGAGCCGCCGCCGCCGCTATCTACGGTTCGCGAGCGAGTAACGGGGTGGTACAAATCTTTACCAAGAAAGGACGCTCTGGGGAACCAAAATTCAATTTTTCCACTAATATACGCGTTAACGAATTGCGTAAGGAAATTGATTATAATACCGTGCCCTTGGCTTGGGTAGATCCTTTTGACCGAACCAACTTGGAAACTACTCCAGTGACGCGTTTCAATTATCAAGATGAGTTTTTCGAATCAGGCTTTGGTATTGAAAACAACCTTTCGGTAAGCGGTGGTAATGAAAGAACCACCTATTACCTATCCGGCTCCTTTTTGGATAACGAAGGGATTATCAAAAATACCGATTTCCAAAGAACAGGATTTAAGGTAAACCTTACCCAAAAAGCGTGGGATTGGCTGGAAATTACCGCTGGCATGAACTACACCCGTAGTGTGAGCAACGATGTTCCAAACGGAGGTATCAACGCCGCTTACGGGGCGATTACCGGTTTTGTGTTCAGTGAAAACTCCATTGACCCTTCACCCGACGAGTCTGGGGTTTATCCAGTAACCTCTTTGCTGGTTCCAAGAACAAACCCGGCAGAGGCCGTTAACCGTTTTGATTTTGGTCAGAAAGTCAATCGTTTTATCACAAGTATGGGCTTGAATGCCAAAATCACGGACAAATTGAGTGCCAACTATCTTTTGGGTCTTGATTTCTACAACCAGTCTGCTACAGCATTCATTCCTATTAACAACACCTCTCCTAACGGCGATGGATTTGCCCGTCGGGCGGACCTCAACAATTTTCAGTACAACAGTGATTTGAATATTACGTATAGAACTCCCATCAATCAGGATATCGAATCCACCACTACTTTGGGAGGGTCTTGGCAGTACGAAGAATTTGACCGTGTGGCAATTGAAGCCGACGGATTAGCCCCCGTGGTTCAAGTAGCTTCAGATGGAAGTATTTTGGCCCAAGGCGAAACCCGTTCACAAATTTCGTACTGGGGTTCGTTCTTGCAGCAGTCCTTTGCCTTTAGGAATAAATTGTACTTAAACGGAGCAATTCGCTTGGATGGCGCCTCTACCTTTGGAGAAGATGAGCGAAACCAGGTGTACGCAAAAGCAAGTCTTTCTTATGTACTTTCAGAAGAAGATTTTTGGCAGAATACTTTTGGAGATACCTTCAACACCTTTAAACTAAGAGGTTCTTGGGGACAAGCAGGTAACTTGACTGCCCTCTCGGCCTTTCAACGTTTCACAACTTTAAATCCATCTTCCTTGAATGGCTCGCCCAGCTTGCTACCATTTACTCAGCAAGGCGATTTGAATATTGCTCCTGAGCGTCAAGAAGAATTTGAACTTGGTTTTGATGCCGGTTTCTTCAACAACAGACTTGCCGTAGAGTTCACCTATTACAAACAAGAAGTCACCGACCTTTTGCTTCCAAGGGAATTAGCACCCTCTACCGGATTTAATTCAAGAATTGAAAACGTAGGGGATTTGGAAAATGAAGGTTTAGAGATTCTCCTTCGCGGTGCACCCATTAAGACTGATGATTTTTCGTGGGATGTTACCGCCACGTTCTCCAAGAATGAAAACGTAGTAACCAACGTAGCCGGTGGCGGACAATTTGCCTTGGCAGGTAGTTTTGCCACCAATTTTGTGATTGAAGGAGAACCGTTAGGTGTTTTTTATCGCCAGTTCTACGCCAGGGATGCCGATGGAAGTATTTCCTTGGACGAGGATGGCTATCCTTTTAGAGGAACTACCGATGAGGGTGAAAGCTCCAAGGTCATAGGAGACCCTAACCCGGAATGGTTTGGCTCCTTGATCAATGAGTTTTCATACAAGAATTTCAAATTGCGAATTCAATTTGATGCTGTACAAGGTTTTGATGTCTTCAACTGGAACCGTCGTCTTTTGGACAATGTGATTTTCGGAGGAGGATTCAACGTAGGTCAAGAATTATTGGGTAACCGCCCCAAAGGTTTCGGGGGTGCGCAAGCAGGTATTTTTGAAGAATTCGTGGAAGATGGTTCTTTCGTAAAACTACGGGAATTGGCCATCAGCTATAATTTCAAACCTCCAATCAACGGTATCGACAATATGTCTGTTAGTTTGGTCGGTAGAAACTTGATTTCATGGGATGATTACTCCGGATGGGACCCAGAAATCAACACTGCAGGACAAAGCAACGGTGTCCGCGGATTTGACTTCGCGGGAGTACCGATTCCAAGAACCTACCAGTTGGGTGTAAACGTTAGTTTCTAATCTTAAAACAGGTAAAATGATAAAATATATAAAACCATTAGCGCTACTTGTTTCACTAGTTATGGTTACCATTTCCTGTGAAACGGATTTCAACAATCCCAACGCGGCCACCGAAGATCAAGTGTTTTCTTCTAGAGAAGGTATTTTCGCCGCTGCGGTAGGATTGCAACAATTGTATTCCACGACAGGAGTACGTTGGATTTTGGAAACTCCAGCCATCACAACCCGTGAGGGCGGAATTACGACCACCTTCCAAAACATGATTGAATTGGAAGACGGCGGGGCCGAGCTACCCAACTTCAATTCCAATGTTCAGGGACTGTGGTCTTCTATGCTTCGTGTCATGAAAATTGCAGAAGATATCGAGCGCAGTGCAGCAAACATTGAATTGGAAGCAGGAACACAATCAGGACTTTCGGCTCATGCCAAATTGTTCAAGGCCATGGCCATTGGCAGCTTGTCGCAGAATTACGTGCAAGTTATTGTAAACACGAGCAATGATAACGACGCCGCTTTTGTCTCTAGAACTGAAGGGTTTCAAGCGGCAATTGCCTTATTGAACGAAGCCAATACCCTTTTGAACGGTACTGCACCATCAGACGAGTTTGAAACCAGCATTACACAAGGGAATATTGATTTGCAAAACACCATCCAAGCGATGATAGCACGGTATCAATTATTTTCAGGGAATTATGATGCGGCCATTACTGCAGCAAGTGCGGTAGACCAAAGCTCTACCTCCATCTTCGCATATGATGCACAAAATCAAAACCCTATGTGGGCCCGTATCATTCAAAATGATGCACCCAACTTTAAGCCAAGGGACAACTTTGGCCTTCCAGATAGTTTTGTTTTTGAAGCCGGGGATGGCCGTTTGGCCTTCTACCTGATTCCCTTGGATGAAACCAATCAAAATGGTTTGCCCATTGAAGATGTTTCGGGGTTCTTTAATGAAATCACGGAGCCGATTCCAGTATATCTGCCAGATGAGATGAATCTTATCATCGCGGAAGCAAATATTCGTAAAACGGCAGCCGACCTTGGCGCAGCAACAACCGCTTTGAACTTGGTGCTCACGGATACAGACGATTTATTCGATGTAAATGCGAATCTCGCAGCGTATTCTGGTCCCAATACGGCGGAGGCCCTTTTGGATGAGATTTATAAAAACCGTAGAGCCGAGCTTTTCCTCACTGGAATGAGCTTGGAAGATAGTCGTCGTTTCAACCGTCCGCAACCTAGTGGAGCTGCTAGGGATTTCACGGAAGAACGGAATCGGAACTTCTATCCTTTCCCTGATATTGAAAGGAACAGTAATCCGAATACACCGGATGACCCAACGATTTAAAGATTGATTTTGAGTTTGTTAGTTTCAGGTTAATCCAAGTGAAAAGGCCTACTTTTATTCTTCTGTAGGCCTTTTCTATTTTTATGAAACAGTCTCTATTTCTTTTACTCGGGACGCTAGTCCTTTCCTCTTGTATTTCTTCAAAATACAGTAAATCCGCCCCTGAAACGGAATTTCGTGGCGTATGGATTGCTACTGTGGTGAATATCGATTGGCCCAAACATCCCGAAGATGCCATCGCCAAAAAAAAGCAAGATTTTTTGGAAATTCTGGATTTCTACCAAAACCTGAATTTTAATGCAGCCATCGTACAAATTCGAACGGCTGGAGACGCGTTTTATGCGACGAAATTGGCGCCTTGGTCAAAATATCTGACCGGAAAAGAAGGTAACACCTATCAAGGGGATGAAAATCCATTGGAATGGATGATTGAAGAGACCCATAAACGGGGCATGCAATTTCATGCTTGGCTCAATCCTTATCGTGCTACTTTTGACTTGGATACCCTTAGTTTGGCACCTACCCATGATTACTACCAACATCCTGATTGGATGGTTCGTTATGGAAAAAAATATTACTACAATCCAGGGCAACCTGAAGTACGCAAGAAGTTTACAGCTATTGTGGGCGAACTTGTTGACCAATATGAATTGGATGCCATTCATTTTGATGATTATTTCTATCCCTATAAAATCAAAGGGGAGATGTTTTCCGACAGTCTCACTTATAAAAAACACGCCCTTCCAAATCAAAAACTAGACGATTGGCGCAGAAGCAATGTGGACTCCTTGGTAAAACAAGTAGATCATGCTATCAAAACCCGTAAGCCTTGGGTACAATTCGGAATCAGTCCTTTCGGTGTTTGGAAAAACAAATCCACTGACCCTAAAGGGTCGGATACCCGTGCTGGGCAAACCACTTATGAGGATTTATATGCCGACCCTCTTTTATGGATGAACAAAGGGTGGCTCGACTACATTGCTCCCCAAGCCTATTGGAGTATGGATTATCCCGCCGCGGGGCATAGAATCATCACCCAATGGTGGAGTCAAACCTTGCCCCAGTCCAATATTTATATGGGCAATGGCACCTACAAAATCAAAAACAACAAGGACGAAGCTTGGAAGAAAAACCAAGAGATTCCCAATCAAATTGTAAACGCGCGCCAAGACGTTAACATCAACGGAAACATTTTCTTCAGTGCAAAATCCCTCATTGGAAAACATAAAAAAGTAAATCGTATTCTTCGTAAAGTTTACGCTACTCCTTCCAAAAATCCAATGCCGTCCAAACCATTGGAGAGGGACCTGACTGCATTGCAGTTGGGAGAGGTTAAAAGCTACAAGGAAAAACTATCCTATTGCATAACCCACCAAGATTCGATTCCAAGATTTGTATTGCTCTATGCATTAAAAGGCAACGAAAAGGCAGGAGCGAACAAAACACTTCTCGAAAAAAATTATCTTTCTCCGAACGAAACGGAACACTGTTTCGACCAAACCATACCAAAAGGCTATCGAAAATTCAACTTGGGAGTTAGCGTACGAGACGCATACGGAAACGAAAGTCCCATTCAATTACTAAACTCTACCCTATGAAAGATTTGTTGGTTCGTTTGATGGAACTTCCGGAATCCAGCGCACTTGAAAAGAAGTTGGAGGCTGATGAAAAAATAGTGGTCAAACGTCCCATTGCACCAGAACGAAGCATCGTTACCGAGTGGGTTGCACAACATTTTGGCTCTAACTGGAAAAATGAAATGGAAGCCGCTTTTAATACTACGCCAACCCATTGCTATATCGCCATTCGCGACCAGAACATTTTGGGATTTGCTTGTTTTGAATGTACCGCGAAGAACTTTTTTGGCCCTACGGGAGTCCTAGAGACAGAGCAAGGAAAGGGAATCGGAAAGTTGTTATTGCTCAAAGCACTTGAAGCCTTAAAAAACATGGGATATGCCTATGCCATAATTGGTGGGGTTGGACCTGTAGAATATTATAGAAAAGCAGTAGGTGCTCAGGAAATTAACGGCTCCGAAATTAGTGTATACCAACACCTATTGAAACATCCGAAATGAAAGAAGCACAAAAAGACACGGGTGCTTGGCGCTGGATTCCCCTCTTGTACTTTACACAGGGCATCCCCTACGTTATCGTGGTTACGGTTTCCGTTATCATGTACAAACGATTGGGTATTAGTAATGCAGAAATTGGACTGTATACCAGTTGGCTCTACCTCCCTTGGGTCATAAAACCGCTGTGGAGCCCATTTGTGGATTTAAAAGGCACCAAAAGAGGATGGTTCTTGAGTATGCAACTCATCATTGCCATAGCCTTCTTGGGGATTGGTCTGTTTTTACCTTCCAATAATTTTTTCGTTACTACTCTGGCTTTCTTTTGGATGGCCGCCTTTGCTTCGGCAACCAATGACATTGCCTCAGATGGTTTTTATCTCATCGGACTTTCGCAAAAGAAGCAATCTTTTTTCATTGGTCTGAGGAGTACCTTCTACCGATTGGCCATGGTCACGGGACAAGGTCTATTGGTAATTTTGGCCGGTTTTTTGGAAAATAAATATGGAGACAACACCAAAGCCTGGTCTATTACCATGATTTTGACCGCTGGTTTGATGTTGCTCATGACCCTCAGCAACTTTTTTGCCGCACCCCGCTATGAAAGTGGTAAACAGGAAATACAGAAAAAAGCCAAAAGCTTCATTGACATTTTTGTATCGTTCTTTCAAAAACCGCAGATTAGTGTTGCCATTCTATTTATTCTAACCTATCGCTTGGGTGAATCACAGCTGGTGAAGATGGCCTCACCCTTTTTACTGGATGATTTGGAAGTAGGTGGTCTTGGCTATTCCACTGAAGCCGTGGGAACCATTTATGGTACACTTGGCATGATTATGCTTTCCTTGGGCGGAATCTTGGGTGGGATTTTGATTTCTCGGGACGGTTTGAAAAAGTGGATGCTCCCCATGCTTATTTCCCTGAATCTACCTAACATACTTTACGCATTTTTGGCGATTACACATACCACAAGCATTTACGCCGTGGTAGGCACCGTGATTTTGGAACAGTTTGGATACGGTTTCGGCTTTACTGCCTTCTTGATTTATCTCATTTATGTCTCTGAAGGGATTTCCAAAACCTCCCACTATGCCATCGCTACAGGATTCATGGCCTTGGGCATGATGCTACCGGGAATGATAAGCGGTTATGTTCAGGAGTGGCTGGGTTACGATGGATTCTTTATTTGGGTGGTCCTAGCAGCCTTGCCTGCTTTTATTGTGCTGCGCTTTTTGCACTATCCTTCCGACTATGGCAAAAAAGGTTCCGCGAATGGCAGTTGAAAAACAACCTTGGTCCTTTGATTTGGATAGCATTCCTACCCAAGAAAAAGTAGGGCAGCTTTTCATGATTGCGGTATTCATCAATGATACGGAAAGTGAAATACAGCAAACAGAAGAACTGATTCGTCGATACAACATCGGGGCTGTTTGTTTTTTTCACAGTCGCGCGAGCGCGGCTACCAATTTTGAAGGCAAGAAAGCAGTTGTCAGAAACGAGAATAGCTACGAGCAACTCCTGTACCTCATCAAACGGTATAAATCCGCAGCCAAAATTCCATTATTGGTTGCTATGGATGCTGAATGGGGCCTGGCCATGCGAATAGAAAACACACCACAATATCCCTATGGCATTACGTTGGGCGCGTTGCCGGAAGGCGACAACGATTTGATTCATCTTATGGGGCAACATATCGCCAAAGATTGCTTGGAAGCCGGCATCCATTGGAATTTGGCGCCTGTTGTGGATATTAATGTCAATCCGAACAATCCCGTAATCGGATATCGCTCTTTTGGAGAAGACAAAGAACAGGTTTTGGCAAAGGCTCAAGCCTATATTTCAGGAATGAAAAGTCTTGGTGTCCTCAATGCCATCAAACACTTTCCAGGGCATGGTGACACGGATATGGATTCACATCTCGATTTACCGGTCATTGCAAAAGCAAAAGAACAACTGGAAGAAGCCGAATTGTATCCTTTTGAAAAATTGATAACGTCAGAAAACGTCGATGCAGTCATGGTAGCCCATTTGCTACTTCCCGCCTTGGACGACCATAATCCAACCACAACCTCCAAAAAAATCGTTTCGGATATACTGCGAAAAGAGCTTGATTTTGAAGGAGTGATTATTTCCGACGCCTTGAACATGCATGCCGTTTCCAAAAAATTTGATGAAAAAGGAAGGCTTGATTGGGAAGCATTTGATGCCGGAATGGATATGTTTTGTTTTCCGGAATATCCTAAAGAAGGTATTCTGAAGATTGCCCAAAACGCATCGATAGAGGCCATTGATGGTCGCTTACGCCGAGTTTGGGAATTGAAACAAACTGTTTTCGACATGCCAATAGAAGAGGTATTTCCTTTTTACAATCCTGAAGAATTGAATGGGAAGATTGCCAGAAAGTCTTTGACCGTAATAGATGGAAAACATTGGGAAACCTTAGATAGCTCAAAAAGTGGCAGTATCATCTCCGTCGGAAAACAGGATAACCTTCATTTTTCAGAAACGCTTTCACAACAATCCAACTTGCAACATTTTTCATTTGAACCAAAAACCTTGGAAGAATGGAATTTTGAACAAACCACACTGCTTGCCCTTTACCCTCGTTTTGCAAAACCCAAAAACCAATTTGGCTTCACCAAAGAAGAAATTGAATTTGTCAACCGTGCTATGGCTAGAAAAAACTGTTTGCTCTACCTATTTGGGAATCCATATGTTTTGAACTTGTTCCCAGAATCATACCAGGCAAAAATTGTTGTCGTTTATCAAGACTTCACTGCTTTTCAATCCGTTGCGATAGAACATTTTAATGGAGAATTTAAAGCCCAAGGAAAACTGCCCTTCACCTTAAAAAGAAATCGCCTATGAGTTCAGAAATTATTTCATCTTGGGGAAAAAATGCCAAAATCTGGGCGGAAACGATTCAAGAAAACAAAATCGCATCCCGAAAAACCACCAATCAAGCTATTCTTGATGCTGTATTAGAAATTGAAGCAAACACCATAGCAGATTTGGGTTGTGGAGAAGGTTGGCTCACCCGAAAACTTCACGAATCTGGAAAAATGGTAACCGGTTTTGATGCCATTGAAGACTTGCTTCAAATCGCACGAGACTTAGGGCCTCAAACCTACCATCAATTGGATTTTGATGATATCGTTGAGGGCAAAATCCTGCAAGGAGCACCTTACGACCTTGCTATTTTTAATTTCTGTCTGTATCTCGCTGATACGTTGCCAATTCTGTTGAGCCATACACTACAATCTTTATCTGAAAGTGGCACAATTCTCATCCAAACCCTCCATCCGTTCTTTTTGGCGCAAAACGGATTTGAATATAAAAGCCAATGGTTATCTGATGCTTGGAAAGGACTTCCAGAAGGTTTTGTGGATGGACACGCATGGTATGCTAGAACTTTTGAAGATTGGATAGCACTGCTTCAAGATTTACCTGATACCCGATTCAGCATCAAAGAGGTAACCAATTCTGAAAAACAACCAGTATCCTTAATCATAACAATTCAAAAGTCTAATGGAAACGCATAGAGTATTAGGATTGATGTCGGGCACCTCCTTGGACGGATTGGACCTGGCGTATTGCCATCTTACAGAAGAAAACGGAAAATGGGATTTTGACATCATCAAGACCAAAAGCGTTTCCTATGCGCCTGAACTCAAATCCAAATTAAAGGACGCTATCCATCTGGATGATGCTACCCATACTCAGTTGCATTATGATTACGGAGAGTGGCTGGGGTCACAAAGCAAAACCTTTATCGAACAAGAAAGTTTGGACGTGGATTTTATCTCTAGTCATGGACATACGTCACACCACCAACCGGATAAAGGCATCACTTTTCAATTAGGGCATGGACAACGACTCGCAGATGTTTCCGGTCAAAAAGTGGTTTGTGATTTTAGGGTGAAAGATGTCAAATTGGGTGGACAAGGTGCCCCTTTGGTGCCCATTGGAGACCATCATTTTTTCTCGAAGTATGATTTTTGTCTAAATCTGGGCGGTATTAGCAATGTTTCGTTTGAAGATTCTGGAAAACGCATCGCCTACGACATCGGGTTAGCCAACATGCCTTTGAACCATATCGTTCAAAAAATAGGTATGGAGTACGATGACAATGGAAATCTCGCCAGAAAGGGAACCTTGCACCAACCACTGTTTTACGCCTTGAATCAGTTGGAGTACTACGAGCTCGGTTTTCCTAAGTCCACTGGATATGAATGGTTCATCGGGGAGGTACTCCCCCTTTTGGACTCAACTGAAATAAGTGATTCCGATGCACTGCATACGTTCATCCACCATAATTGCTTCCAAATTGCGAAAGCTCTAACATATCACACAGAAAAACGAGAGAACACCGTTTTTGTAACTGGTGGAGGGGCCTACAACGGGTTTTTTATCGATACGCTTCAGAAACATCTTGGGGACAATTTCTCCCTTAAAATCCCATCCCATACATTAATTGGATTTAAAGAAGCGGTAGTGTTCGCATTAATGGGTGCTTTACGCCTAAAAAACGAAATCAATGTACTAAGCGCTGTTACCGGAGCTTCTGAAGACTCGTGTAGCGGGGTTATATTTAAACCAACCCGCTAGGTCTGTGGTACTACAACCTTCTTTTTTCGTCGGGTTAAGAGAATCAGCGCTACCGAAAGAAACCCGCAAATGAAAAGGCCCACGAAAAGTGGTAATGCTGTGTCTTCCAAAAACCAACCAATCCATGACGCAATTGGAACGGAAATCATCGTCGATACAAATCCATTGATTGCTGCCCCAATACCCGCCATATGCCCAATGGGTTCCATGGCGATAGAACGGAAGTTACCCCACATAAAGCCCAAGCAGAAAAACTGAAAGAACAGAAACACCACCAATATGGTTACATCAGGATTGGGCGTACCCCAAAACAAGACCACATAGCTTAGGGCGATACAACTGAATGCGGCGGTTGCGGCCAAAGACAAATTGCGCATCCCGAAACGAAGCACCATGGTACCATTGGTAAAAGTGGAGGTTCCTATGGAAAGGGCCAAAGCCGCGAAGAGATAGGGAAACGCTTCGCGCATACCATACTGGTCTTCAAAAATGTGTTGGGCCGAACTTAGATATACCAAGAATGCTCCGGTCACCAAACCCGAAACAAAGGTAAAAGCCACCGTTTCAGGATACTTTAGCATTTCTTTCGTGCCATGCGCAAAACTTTTCACCGAAAACTTGATTGTATACTCCGGTTTTAGGGTTTCGTTCTGGCGCTTCCAAAACCATACCCATAGCATCAGTCCTAAAAAAAGATGTACGTAAAAAATGGCCTGCCAATTGAAATTATCCAAAATCACCTTTCCAATGGCGGGCGCTACTACGGGAACAAGTATGAAAAAGGCCGTTACAAAAGACATTACTCGGGCCATATAGTCGCCTTTGTAGGAATCCCGAATTATAGCAATGGCTATGGTTCGGTGTGAGGATAGACCAATCCCTTGTAAAATGCGCCCAATGACCATCACTTCCAAATTGGGCGCCAACAAACAGATTGCGCTGGCAATACCAAACACCACAAAGCCTGCATAGACCATGGGTTTTCGGCCATATTGGTCAGAAAGCGGGCCAAAAAACAATTGTCCGAAACCCAGTCCCAAGAAAATCATCGTCACAAATAGCTGGTGTTCGGCAGCATCGTAACTCTTAATCGTTGCTCCAATATCAGGAATAGCAGGCAACAACGTATCGATGGCCAAAGCAACTATGGACATTAATGACGCCATCAAAGCGATGAATTCAAAATTGGGTTTTGGAACGGTTTTTTCCATCCGGCAAAAGTAGTCAGTGTTCCAAGGATGGCGAACTTTTATCCCTAGTATTTTTGTTAAACTCTGCAGGCTTTGTTTTGGAGCGGTTGCGATTTCATTTTATATTTTCCAAATCTGTACTTTTGACATCAAATTAGCATGTATGCTCATCATTGGAATCGCTGGAGGCACGGGTTGCGGAAAAACCACGGTGGTCAAACAGATTGTGGAGGAATTACCGGATAATGTGGTCGGTGTAATTTCCCAGGATTCGTATTATAATGATTTGGCCCACATGTCTAAAGAAGAACGCGGAAAAGTCAATTTTGACCATCCGAATTCCATAGATTTTGACTTGCTGATTGAACATCTTGCCCTACTACGACAAGGAAAGTCGATTGAAAAACCATCCTATTCATTTGTTGAAGAAACACGTCTGCCCGAAACGATTACAGTTCATCCGCACAAAGTGATGATTGTGGAAGGAATTTTAGTGTTGAGCAATGCGAGGCTGCGGGAAATGTTCGATATCAAAATCTACGTGCATGCCGATTCTGATGAGCGTTTGATTCGCAGGCTACAGCGTGATATACGGGAAAGGGGGCATGACTTGGAAAAGGTATTGCACCGATACCAAAATGCGGTCAAACCCATGCACGAGCAGTTTATTGAGCCTTCCAAAGAGTTTGCCGACCTAATTATTCCGAACAACCATTACAATACGGTTGCTGTGGACATGGTACGAACCATCATCAATGAGAAGTTGCACTAAATGGGTTGGAAGGAGTTCAAGGAAAAAAATTGGTTTAGGATACTAAGCAGCACCTATGTTCTCGTAACTACGCTGTTCATCATTTGGATGGTTTTTTTTGATACTAACTCCAGAATGATTCATTGGGAACTGCGAAAAGAGATAAAAAAACTAGAGCAACAAAAGGAGTTTTTGGAAACCGAAATCGAAAAGGACCGCGAAATCCTTGAAAAACTCTCCAAACCCGAAGAATTGGAAAAGTACGCGCGTGAGAACTACTACATGAAGAAAGACAATGAAGAGATTTTCTTGATTGAGTACGAAGACAGCCTTAAACAAAAGAAAAATGGCCAATAAGAGGTTGTTTGAAGATTTTGACAAAGTTTCGGCCAAACTTTGGAAGCAAAAAATCCAGTTTGATTTAAAAGGAAAGGATTACAATGACGCTTTGGTTTGGGAATCCCTTGAAGGCCTTCACGTAAAACCATTTTACCATCCAGACGACGCCAGTGTAGTACCAGGTTCAACTGAAAATAGTCCAAAAAGCTGGAAAATAGCCCAAGAAATCTACGCGAACGATGTCTCCAAAACCTTAAAAAACATTGACCGACTCAAACAGGAAGGTGTTGAGAGTTTTCTACTTACCATACCAGATGACCAATTCGACCTGACCCGTTTTTTACGAACAAAGGAGATTGAAGACACTGAAATCCATATTAGATTTCCTTTCCTGTACAAAGCGGAAGCATTGCCAAAGGCCTCTCCTCGTCATCATCTTCATATGGATGTGATTGGGCATTTTGCCAGAGAGGGCAATTGGTTTTTTACTGGCGAGAAAGATTTGGAGCAAACGGCATCCAACCTAAAGCATCCGAATTATCGTTGTGGTATTCATGCGGAATTGTATCAGAATTCCGGAGCCAATTGTATTCAACAACTCGCGTACAGTTTAGCCCATGCCGTGGAATATCTCAACTACTTTGAAGCCCATAAATCAGGGGTTGACGTGCCTTTCTCCTTTTTTGTAGGGGTAGGTGGGAACTACTTTTTTGAGATTGCCAAAATCAAGGCGTTACGATGGCTTTGGCAGACAGTTTCCAAAACTTTTGGTGCAAATCCTGATTGCACTTTCCTTGCTGCGCCTTCACTTCGGAACAAGACGCTATACGATTTCAACACCAATATGTTGCGTACCACTTCGGAAAGTATGGCCGCAGTATTGGGCGGAGCCGATGTGGTTTGTAACTTGAACTATGATGCCGTTTATCATAAAACCAATGCTTTTGCTGAGCGTGCGGCCCGAAATCAATTGCTTTTGTTGAAAGAAGAAAGCTTTTTCGAATCAGGTAGCATGCCCACCGAAGGCAGCTACTATATTGAGTCCCTCAGTCATCAACTAGCGGAAAAAGCCTTGGAATTGTTCAAAGAAATAGAGGCTTCTGGTGGATTTCTAAAGATGCTGCACCAAGGTACCATCCAGAAAAAAATAAAGCAGAGCGCCGAAAAAGAACAAGCCCTTTTTGACTCTGGAGCATTGGTTTTGGTGGGTTCCAACAAATACCCAAACCCCAACGACCGTATGAAGGATAGCATAGAACGTGCTCCTTTTCCAAAAAAAAGAGCTCGCAAAACGCTGATAGAACCTATTATAGCCAAAAGGCTAGCTAGTGGTATTGAAATGGAGCGGTTAAATCAGGAATAAACCCAAAGTAATACTCTCTTCAAAAACAGCAAAACCCAAATGGCAGAATGGCTGGCCAATACAATACTTTTTTAAGGTTCCAAAGGATATTTGAAACGGTAGAAGACAATAAGTAACCTTCTATAAATGAAAACTTTAACTTTCTTTAACGTGGAATTAGAAGGTTATCCACCTACTGTTAACAAGTTCCGTTTTATAGCATGGCAAATAATCGTATTTTTAGCCTCTAACTTACTATGAAATGGGCAAGATTATTGCTATTGCTAATCAGAAGGGAGGAGTAGGGAAAACAACAACTACAGTAAACTTAGCCGCTTCTTTAGGTGTTCTCGAAAAGAGAGTTTTATTGATTGATGCCGACCCGCAGGCCAACGCCACTTCTGGATTGGGCATTGAGGTAGATAGTGTTGAGAAAGGCACTTACCAATTACTGGAACATACCATGGGGCTTGATGAGGTCATCATTCCAACGGACAGTCCGAATGTGGACCTGATTCCAGCACATATCGATTTGGTCGCTATTGAGATTGAATTGGTGGATAAAGACAACCGGGAGTACATGCTGAAAGAGGCTTTGGGTTCCATTGGCGACCGCTACGATTTCATTTTAATTGATTGTGCGCCGTCTTTAGGATTGTTGACCTTGAATGCATTGACGGCTGCAGATTCCGTTATGATTCCCATACAATGTGAATATTTTGCGCTTGAAGGTCTGGGAAAACTGCTGAACACCGTGAAAAGCGTACAAAAAATCCACAATAACGATTTGGACATTGAAGGCATGCTGCTGACCATGTACGATTCAAGACTTCGATTGTCAAACCAAGTTGTGGAAGAAGTAAAAAAACACTTCGCGGATATGGTTTTTGATACCATCATTCAGCGAAACGTAAGATTGAGTGAAGCACCCAGCTATGGCGAAAGCATCATCAAATATGATGCAAGCAGCAAGGGTGCGACCAATTATTTAAATTTGGCCAACGAAATCTTAAAGAAAAATAAGGAGACAGTGTAGATGGCGAAGGCAACGAAAAAACAGGCCCTCGGAAGGGGCCTTTCCGCTTTATTGAAAGACCCTGAAAACGATATTCAGTCGGTTGCGGATAAAAATGCGGATAAGGTTATCGGCAACGTGGTAGAACTGGATTTGGAATCCATTGAAGTAAACCCATTCCAGCCCAGAACGAATTTTAACGACGAGGCTTTGGAAGAACTGGCCAGTTCCATACGAGAATTGGGCATCATCCAACCCATCACCGTCCGCAAATTGGATTTTAACCAATACCAACTGGTCTCGGGGGAGCGACGGTTTAGAGCCTCCAAAAAAGTGGGCTTGGCGACCATTCCCGCTTATATCCGTATTGCGAACGACCAAGAATCTTTGGAAATGGCTTTGGTCGAAAACATCCAACGACAGGATTTAGACCCTATCGAAATTGGACTTTCGTATCAACGGCTAATAGATGAAATCCAAGTTACCCAAGAAAAGCTGAGTGAACGTGTCGGTAAAAAACGTTCCACTATTACCAACTACATGCGTCTTTTAAAGTTACACCCCATTATCCAAACGGGAATGCGTGATGGCTTTATCAGCATGGGCCACGGTCGGGCATTGGTCAACATTGACAAGAAAAAAGACCAAATCGACATTTACGAAAAAATTGTTTCCCAAAGTCTTTCCGTTCGTGAAACGGAACAGTGGGTAAAAAACTTTAAGGAGGGTAAAAACGGTTCTTCGAAACAGCCTAAGGATAGCACTCCAAAAGAAATCCCCGGTTTTGCCCAGAAAGGTGCACAAAACATCAGTGATTTTCTATCCGCAAAGGTAGAAATTGCCGCCAGCTCCCAGGGAAAAGGCAAAATCGTGATTCCTTTTCATTCCAAGGAAGAATTTCAGCGTTTACGAAAACTGCTAACGGGTGACAAATAAGCATTTCCTTTTTATTGCAATTCTGTTTTTGGTTGTTGGGAACATAAGTGCCCAAGACGATATTCCGGATGAGGCACCTCCTCCGAAGGAAATTGATTCCCTGGCCCAAGACTTGGAGAGTTCCGGAATTATTATCCAGGAAGTCACTTATGAGAAAAAGCCCATAAATCCCTTAGCGCCCAGTAAGGCCGCTTTTTATTCTGCCGTGCTCCCAGGACTGGGACAGTTTTACAACAAAAGAGGAGCTTGGTGGAAAATACCCGTTATTTATGGAGGTTTCGCCACAGGTGTTGGACTGTATGCCTTTAACAACGGTGAATATAACAAAGCGAGAGATGCCTTTAAGCGAAGGCTTGCAGGATTTGAAGATGATGAGTTTTTCGATATCAACGGGGACAATCCCCCTGGTTCAGAACCTGATGTGGATGACGAAGCCTTGGAGAGCGCACAAGAAAACCTTCAACGAAGTCGCGATTTATGGTTGGTCCTCACCATTGTGTGGTATTCCTTGAACATTATTGAAGCGAATGTAACGGCACACCTCATGCAATATAATGTGGATGACACGCTATCTTTTGATATGCGCCCATTCCTCAACCTAGACCCAGTGACCAACAATCCAAACTATGGAATGGCGCTGGTAATTTCTTTTTGATGATGAGAATAGCATTGTTTGGTTATGGCAAAATGGGCAAAATGATTGAGCAGATTGCTGAAAAAAGAGGACATTCCATCGTGGCGAAAATCGATGAAACTTCAGAAGCCGTTGACTTTTCCCAAATGGATGTTGCCATAGATTTCAGCACTCCCGACGCTGCTTTTACCAACATTTCTTCTTGCATATCCCACAAAGTGCCCGTGATTTCTGGAACGACCGGTTGGTTGGAAAAGTATGACGAAGCTGTCACCCTTTGCCAAGCGAATGAAGGGGCATTTATTTACGCGTCCAACTTTAGCCTTGGGGTGAATCTCTTTTTCGCACTAAACGAATATCTGGCCAAAATGATGGCCCCATTAGAAGATTATGAGGTCGCTATAAATGAGGTGCACCATACCCAAAAATTGGATGCGCCCAGCGGAACGGCCATTACTTTGGCGGAAGGCATTCTTGAAAATAGTGAACACAATACATGGGGGTTGGTCGGTGAATCCCAAAACCATGACATTCCCATCTCGTCAGAACGGATTGGAACGGTTCCGGGAACCCATACCATTACCTATAGGAACACCATTGATACGCTTCAAATCGAGCATAAGGCCCATAACCGAGAAGGATTTGCCTTGGGCGCGGTCATGGCAGCTGAATGGATTTTAGGAAAGAAAGGCGTTTTCACCATGCGTGATGTGCTAAACCTTGCTTGAGGCGTAACAATAACGTAACTATGTAGTCTAAGTAACAAAACATTTTCATGGACGGTACACAGTGGATACTTTTTATACTTATCGTTCAGGTGATTCATTTTTTGGGCACCTGGAAACTCTATGTTAAAGCTGGGCGAAAAGCCTGGGAAGCGGCCGTTCCCATATACAACGGAGTTGTTTTAATGAAAATCATCAATCGGCCATGGTGGTGGGTATTGTTGCTTTTTATTCCTATTATCAACTTGTTGATGTTCCCAGTAGTTTGGGTGGAGACCATCCGAAGTTTCGGTAAAAACAAACTTTGGGATACTTGGTTGGCCATTCTAACTTTAGGGTTTTACATCTACTACATCAATTATTTTGAAGATGTGAAACATATCCCCGAACGCAGTTTAAAACCCAAGACTGGTTTGGGCGAATGGGTCAGTTCCATTGTATTTGCCATTGTTGCGGCAACCTTTGTGCACACCTATTTTATTCAACCCTATGTGATTCCCACAGGTTCTTTGGAACGCACCTTGCGTATTGGTGACTTTCTGTTTGTGAGCAAGTTCCATTATGGTGCCAGAGTACCCATGACCACTTTGGCTGCTCCGATGGTACATGATACGCTTCCGGTGGTTGGAAAACGGTCCTACTTGGCAGATGTTAATCCGCAAACGCATGATAAATCATGGATAAACAAGCTAAGGCTGCCCTATATGCGCATACCTGGTTTTCAAGAGGTGAAGAAAAATGATATCGTGGTATTCAGTCTTCCTTCCGATACTTTGGTGCAGTTTTTCAAAAAGAACAAACCAGTCAAAAAACCTATCGATAAAAAATCCAACTATGTAAAACGTTGTGTTGGTACTCCGGGCGATTCGCTTGAAGTCATTAACGGTTACGTTCATATCAACGGAAAGCAATTGCAACTCTCCGACCGCGCCAAGGTAATGTACTACTACACCATTTATTCCAGTAAAGGTGTTTCACGAAAAACGTTGGAAAGAGTTGACGCAGAGTACCTTCGGAAATATCTGACCGACCGATTGGATGAGAACCAGTACCGAGGAATAGCGCCCTACGTAAGGGGAATCAATCTCAACCAGAACACCAATAAGTATGAAATCTTAACGGATGAAGAAGGATTGCCGGTGCAGTTAATCCGTCAATTGCGCTTATCGCTAACAGAAGAAAAATCCCTTTCCCGAGAGGCGAACATGACCAACGAAATGGTCGCCCAACTTCGGTCTTTGCCTGAAATCGATTCGGTTATCAAGCGGAGTGACCCTGAAGGGGTTTATTTGGGGGCCTATCCGCAGAAACCCAATTTTTATCCTTGGAACAATAGCTATTTCGGCCCAATCTATATTCCGGAACGTGGAGCCACAGTGGCTATTGACTATAAAACCATTTCCCTCTACAAAAAAATAATTCGCGATTACGAACACAACGATGTGGAGATTAAAGGACAAAAGGTGTTCATCAATGGTAAGGAAGCTACCTCTTATACCTTTTTGCAAGATTACTATTGGATGATGGGGGACAATCGCGATAGCTCCGAAGACAGCAGGACTTGGGGCTATGTACCGGCAGACCACATTGTGGGCAAACCCGTTTTCCTATGGCTGAGCTTTGATAATTTTACAAAAGGAGTCTCCAGTTGGAAACCCCGATGGGACCGCATGTTTACTACGGTTGGTGGTTCTGGTGAGCCTGTGTCTTATCTGAAGTACTTTTTGATAGCAGTCGTAGGCTGGTTCGTTTTTGACTTTTTCCGAAAGCGAAGAAAGAAACGGAACGCTTGAAAACCGTATTGCATCCTACGTATTTTCCGAGTATTGGCACTATGGCCATCATGGCGCAGCGTGAGATAATTTGGGAGGTGCACGACAATTTCCAGAAACAGACGTACCGGAACCGCTGCTATATTTGTACGGACCAAGGGCGGCATCGTATGAACATTCCCATTAAGCACGTTGGCGGCAATGAAGGGCGTCAAAAATATGCGCAAGTATTCATGGATGATAGTTCAGCTTGGAAAAAAATCCATTGGAGAACCTTGCAAACAGCCTATCGCACTTCGCCCTATTTTGAGTTTTATGAAGATGCGCTAGAACCTATTTTTTCGGTTGAAGCCCCGAATACCCTATTGGAATTCAACTTCAGCATTCTGAAGGTACTATCAGAATGTCTAGGATTAATGGTGAGTACTGAAGCCACTGAAAACTACCAAAAAGCACAAAAAACCCTTTGTGATGCCCGTTTTATGGTTGACGCCAAGCGTCCTTTCACCATGGAACAACCCAAGTACACTCAGGTATTTGAAGAAAAACATGGTTTTGTGGAAAACCTAAGTGTGTTGGACCTATTGTTCAACGAAGGTCCGAACACGATAGCATATCTGAAATCCATCCCTTTATCTTTTCTGGAATGTTGAGGTTATTCATCCACTACGGAATTCATTTTATCGTCCCTTTTTTGATTGCCTTTCTGGTTTTCAAAAAACAACAATGGAAAGTTTTGGCCATTTTTTTATTGGGAATGGTCATCGATGTGGACCATTTGCTGGTCGAACCCATATTTGACCCCAACCGTTGTAGTATTGGATTTCACCCATTGCACAGTTACTTTGCGATTGCAGTATATGTTGGATTGTCCATCTGGAGCAAAACAAGACTGATTGGATTTTCTTTGTTGTTGCATATCCTTGCCGACACGGCGGACTGCATTTTACTAAGGACGATACCGTAGCACTGCTTTGACCGGATAGTGGTCAGAAAATTTTTCCGAGTAATTTTTATGCGCCAATACCTCAAAAGAGGAATCCGAAAGAATATGATCTATCCGCATGGGAAAACCCATCAGGTCATACGTCTTTCCAAAACCTGAACCTTTTTCATGATAACTGTCGGAAAGGTCTCCCTTTATCAAATTGTATACCTTTGAATACTGGGTATTATTGAAATCGCCCACGACAATTTTCGGATGTCCGGTTTCGGCCATGTTCTGTCGAATCAATTCCCCTTGATCGTACTGTTTTTGCAAAGCACTTCGGGTCTTGGAAAACAACTTGGACGATTCTTGCTCTTTTAAGACATCTATTTCGGGGATGATCTTAAAGGATTCTAAGTGAATGTTATATACCCTTAGGGTATCTTCTTGAAACAAAATATCAGCAAAAACGGCGTTGTTGTATGAGTTTTTAAAAGGCAGGGAATCTACCTGAACAATGGGATACTTGGAAAAAATGGATTGAATTACCTTGCCGTCGTATGCGCCATAAACAAAATCCACAAAGTGATACGGATAGGAAGGAAACGTCTTTTCCCGCTCTAAAAAATGTGGGCTTTCTTGAAAACACAAAATATCAGGAGATTCTTTTTCAATCAAATCGATAATCAAGCTATCTACATTTTCCTTTTTCAATTGCTCGTATTCATTGAATATGCGCACATTGAAAGTCATAATGGATAGATTATTTTCATCAGCCTCTGCCTCGTCTTCCCCACCCAACTTATAAAATGGCGGATGTGCTATCACCCAAAAGAGCACCACCCCGAAGGACAATAAAAACTGACGTTTGCGGTGATACAACCAGAACAAAACGAAAATCAGATTTATGACGACCAACTGAGGTGCAACCAAAACCAAAATGGACAAGGCACTAAACGATTCAACGGAAACCGAGGGTAGTAAAAAAAGTAAGAGTAACAGTAGTATAAAGACCAAATTCAGGGCCCAAACAATCCTCAAAAACAATGACAATCGTTTCACGAATCAATCTTCTTTTCCCGCCTTGAACAAAAAGTCTTTTTCTGCTTTGGACAGACTTTCATAGCCTGACTTGCTGATTTTATCAAGAATTGCGTCAATTTTCTTTTGTCGGGCCTGCTTGTCGTATTCCTCACGCGACTCTTTTCTCCCTTTTTTGTAAACGGTCTTCAATGGGGCTTTACGCTCACGTTTTTTGAACAAATTGCCCAAACCATCCAACACATTGGAAAAACCACTGCCAATATCCATTCCTTTTAGTAACTGACGTGCATAGACGTACCCCAAAAGCGCTCCACCCAAATGCGCCAAGCGTCCTCCCAAGTTGTCACCATAGGAGATTTGGACCAAATCCATTAAAATGAAAAAGGCCCCTACATACCAGAGCTTTACATTGAAAAATATGATGCGAACCTCTTGATTGGGAATATAGGTACAGATAAAAATCAAGACTGCCGACACACCGGCAGAGGCACCAATTAGGGCGGTATTGGCACTAATTAGCGTAGGAAAAACATTGTAACTCAAAAGGAAGAACAATCCCCCAAGGATGACACCCAAAAAATAGACGTTGATAAAACGACGGGAATCAAACAGGTTCATGAAGATTCGGCCCGTAAAATAAAGCATCAACATGTTCCAAAAAATATGTCCGAAGCCGCCATGAAAGAAGGAATAGGTAACCAGCGACCAGGGCTGGCCAAAAAAGTCGACAAAGTCCTTGGGAAGGTGGAACCATCTTGAGAAGCCATATCCTAAAAGGGCCAAGGACAAGCCGTCCAAAATGAAAACCAGCACATTGACCACAATGAGCTTTTCAGCAATGTTCAATCTCGCGAAAGTATATTGCAATCCACCGTTTGCCATGTCAATCCCAACGGTTTTGGTTAAACTGATTTTTCTTCCAGTACCACATCATTATAAATCCGATGAGCGCGCCACCAATATGCGCGAAATGTGCAATTCCAGTGTTAACATTACCAATACCAAGAAACAAATCGATTCCAATCAACACAGGCACAAAATACTTTGCTTTTATGGGAACGGGCAAAAAGATTAACATCAATTTAGCTTCGGAATACATAAACGCAAACGCTACCAAAATTCCATAAATCGCACCAGATGCACCAACCGCTGGAATATTGAAGGCTTGAACAAAATTATCTATTGTACTTCGAGAGGCAAGATTGTACCAATCCGTGCTATACTGGCCATTTGACAAAATATCGATAATCTGGTTCTGGGTCATGGCACTACCGGCCACAATAGCTTCCAAACCGTTGTTGAACAGCAAATAATTGACTCCGGTATGGAGCAATGCCGAACCTAGGCCTGCTGAAAAGTAAAAGAACAAAAATTTATTTCGACCCCAAACTTGCTCCAAAGGAGTACCAAAAGCCCAAAGTGCGTACATGTTGAAAGCAATATGCATAAAGCTGCCATGCATGAACATATGGGAAATGACCTGCCACCATTGAAAGTTGGGGTTTTCCGGGAACCAAAGGGACAACCATTGGTACATTTGCTCGCCATAGAGTTGTGTGGCGAAAAAAAGAATCACGTTGATTATCAGTAAGTGCTTAACCGCATCGGTCAGTCTACCCATTAGCTAAATCTTTTGTCCAAATCCGTATCGGACAGGATGGTATATGTTTTTTTTCCGAAAGGGCCCACTGCAGGTTCTTTGCAACCAAACAAATCGTTGATTAAAGCCGATTGCGAATCTGGCTCAAGAATATCCCCTGTTTTGATGGCCAAATTACGAGCCAAGCCTTCTGCCAGGACTTCGGCTTCCGAAATTTCCGCTTTTCCAGACCCTTCCTTGTATTCTGAAATCAATTCGTCCAATACCGTGCCAATTTTACTTTCGGCTATTAAAGCAGGTACAGCTGTCACTTTTACAGTGTCATCAGCAAAGCCTTCAAATTGAAATCCTACTTGCATCAAGCTGTTTTCGATTTCTTGCAAAACCGCTTTTTCCTGGGGGTTCAAATGAATTTCCAAAGGAAAGAGCAATTGTTGGCTCAAGCCTTGTTTTACTGTGATTTCCGCCAGAAAGCGTTCGTATAAAATACGTTCGTGCGCTCGGTTTTGGTGTACCATCAACAAACCAGATTTCAGCGTGCACACAATATATTTTCGACGAAGCTGAAAAGTAGTACCCGTTTCTTGTGTTTCCTCCTCGGAATACAGGCTAGACTGCTCTTCTGAATCTGATTCAATTTGTACCATGCTAAAAGCCTCTTCCGAATCATTCGATAAACTTTCATATAGGGCTTCCCAACCTTTTGGACTCTTTTTGGCCGAAGGAATTGCCACCGACACTCCTCGCTGTTTTGTTTGGGGTTCTGCAAAAGGATTGAAATTCGCATCTACGGTAATACCTGGTACAGGGGCCAACTTTTCCTTATAAGCATAAGGCGTATCCAAATTTGCATCCCGCTCAAAATCAAGTAGGGGCGCAACATTGAATTGTCCCAAACTATGTTTGACGGCAGACCGAATCATCGCATACAACGTCTGCTCATCATGAAACTTGACCTCCGTTTTGGTGGGGTGGATATTGATATCAATGGTTTGTGGGTCCACGTTCAGGTAAAGAAAATATCCCGGAAAATGGTCAGGTTTTAGTAAGCCTTCAAAAGCGGCAACGACCCCGTGGTGCAAATACGGACTTTTGATAAATCGGTTATTGGCAAAAAAGAACTGTTCTCCCCTACTCTTTTTGGCATACTCCGGTTTGCACACAAATCCGAACAATTGCAAAACATCCGTTTCCTCGGATACAGGAACCAGTTTGTCATTCATTTTATGCCCAAAAACTTGAACAATACGCTGACGGTGTTTGGTTTGGGGCAAATTGAAAATTTCCGAGCCGTTGTTGAAAAAATGAAAGCTGACCTCAGGGTGAACCATGGCCACGCGCTGAAATTCATCCGTAATATGTCTCAATTCCACCGCATCGGATTTCAAAAAGTTACGACGTGCCGGAATGTTGAAAAATAGATTTTTTACAGAAATGGAGGTGCCATTTGGAATTGAAACCACTTCTTGAAACACCACCTTGCTTCCTTCGATGCGAATATGGACCCCCACTTCATCTGAAGGCCTTCGCGTTTGCAAATCAACGTGTGCGATTGCCGCAATAGATGCCAAGGCTTCACCTCGAAAACCCTTTGTACGCAAATCAAAAAGGTCTTCCGCAGAAGTTATTTTTGATGTGGCATGCCGCTCGAATGAAAGTCGCGCATCTGTATCGCTCATCCCACAACCATTGTCCACTACTTGAATTAGGGTCTTGCCTCCATTCTTAACAATAAGCTTCACTTGGGTCGCACCCGCATCAATGGCATTCTCGAGCAATTCCTTTACTACGGACGCAGGTCGCTGAACCACTTCACCTGCTGCAATTTGGTTGGCAACATGGTCTGGTAAGAGTCGTATTACATCCGCCATTTAGGGAGCAAAGAATATGGATAAATCAAAATCGATGATAAAGAGGAAAATCAAAACCAACACTAAAAAGATGATGATAAAACGAATCCTTAGATTCCGGTCACCTTCATTTTTCAAATCCTCCATTGCGGAGGAAATTTTGTTTTTGATTCCCCTTTGCGTATGCGCGGTAGTTCTGTATTTATCGAGTTTATGTTCAATTTTAAATGGACTGCCTTCTCCTTGATAGTAACGAGGAGTATAATTATAGCTTCTGTTTTTTCTAAGTTTCAGAAAATTACGCATTGCAAGTCCTACTATGGTATACCTTCAAAGGTACTTAAAAAGCAAAGAAGCCTTTCACTAGGGGTCCCAAAAAATGTTAACAGAAAAAAGATGGGTTTTAACTTCCCAGTGCGACCATTTTAATGGCGGCTATGGCTGCTTCGGTACCCTTGTTCCCGTGCTTACCTCCACTACGGTCTATGGCTTGTTGGTAGGTATCATCGGTCAATACACAAAAGATAACGGGAGCATCAAATTGCAGATTCAAATCTTTGATGCCCATGGCCGTTGCGCTGCATACAAAGTCAAAATGACTGGTTTCGCCACGAATCACGCTACCGATGGCAATTACTGCATCCAAATCTTGAGTTTGCAGCATTTTTTTGGCACCATAAGTCAATTCAAAACTTCCAGGTACACTCCAACGAAGTATATTGTCCTTCTGAGCTCCACAGTCCAAAAGGGCCGCTTCGGCACCTTTGTACAGATTTTCGGTAATGTTTTCATTCCACTCAGAAACCACTAGCCCAAACCGCATGTTTGCAGCATTGGGAATATCCGCTTTGCTATATTCGGAAAGATTATGGTTCGCCGTGGCCATGATTTAGTTTTGGGCAAGACCAATCATAACATCAATGCCCGTTCCTTGTTGTGAGGATTTGAATTCATCTTGAATTCGGGTAAAATATTCCAAGGCCTTGGCTTTGTTCCCCAAATTCAAAGAAATAACTCCAGCTTTGTACAAAAATCGTGGCGTGGAATACTCGTTCGTGCTATGGGCAATGGCTTGCTCATAATATTCGAGTGCTTCATCAGCTTGGTTCAATTGCGCAAAAGCATCACCAATACCTCCTTTTGCCATGGCCCCTAGAATAGCGTCATCAGAAGAAAAACCTTCCAAATGGGAAATGGCATTTTCATATTGTTGTAAATTCAAATACGCCATTCCTGCGGAATATTGGGCCAAATTGGCCGCTTTGGTTCCTTTGTACTCTTCAATAATGTCCAAGAAACCATATTTCCCTTCTGCACCGTTCAAGGCCAGTGTAAACAACGAATCTTTCTGGGTTTCATCGGCTAAGGCCTGGTCAAAATACTGTTGCGGGTAAAACAATTCGTTGGCAGCTGAAGATTCCTTTGGTTTTTGAATGAACTCGTTATATCCAAGATATCCCAAAACCCCTACGGCAATGGCACCAATAAATCCAAGAATATAGTTTTGGTTCTTGCTTACCCAAGCTTCCGTTTTGGATGCACTTTCATCCAAAGTGTTGAACACTTCTGCGGTGGTGCTATTTTCCTCCTGCAGCTGAGCCTCCTCTACTTTATTCTTTGGTTTGAACCCCCGCTTTTTATATGTTGCCATCCTTGTTTCGATTAATCGCGCAAAAATAAAGGTTTTATCGAAAATCGAAAGCTAAAATATTCGTTATTTTTGGTGTCTTATCGAAAAAAAGACCTCTTGTTCTTACGGTATCGCGTTTCTTTTTTATGTTTTTAAATCGCTTATCCTTAGTTAATTATAAAAACTTCGATTCGTTTGAATTGGAGTTTGACCCCGTAATCAACTGTTTGGTGGGAAACAATGGTGTTGGTAAAACCACGGTATTGGATGCGATTTACCATTTGGCCTTTGGCAAGAGCTATTTCAACCCGGTTTCCACACAAAATGTTAAATACGATGCGGATTTTTTCGTCATCGAAGGCGAATTCAACAAAAACGATCGTACTGAAAAGGTGACCTGTAGTTTTAAAAAGGGGATGAAAAAAATCATCAAACGCAACGGAAAAGCGTATGAGAAGTTTTCGGAGCACATTGGTTTTCTTCCTCTTGTCATCATTTCACCGGCCGACCGTGACCTCATTGTTGAAGGGAGTGATACCCGTAGAAAATTCATGGATGGGGTAATTTCCCAATCTGATAAAGCCTATTTGAATGATTTAATCCGATACAACAAAGTGCTCACCCAGCGGAATTCGTTATTGAAATATTTCGTGGTGAACAATACGTTTGATTCCGATACTTTGTCCGTCTATAACGCTCAAATGGGTGAACTTGGACATCGCATCCACGAAAAACGGTTGGCTTTCATTTCGGATTTCAATCCCATTTTTGAGGAGCAATACACCCATATCGCAACAGCGTCAAAGGAGCAAATCACGTTAACCTATCAGAGCAATTTGCACGAGGGAAAATTGGAAACCTTGCTCGAAAACGCCGTGAACCGTGACCGTGCCCTGCAATACACTTCCGTTGGCATTCATAAGGATGATTTGCTGTTTCAAATCAACGGCCATCCCATCAAGAAGTTTGGAAGTCAAGGGCAACAGAAATCATTTTTAATAGCCTTGAAACTCGCACAATTCCATTTTGTGAAGCAACAGGCGAAAACCACACCCATTTTATTGTTGGATGACATCTTTGACAAACTCGATGAAAATCGTGTAGCGCAAATCGTCAGTTTGGTCAACAATGAAGAATTTGGACAACTTTTTATAACCGACACCCATCCGGAGCGCACCGAAAAAGTAGTTAAAAACATCCAACAACACTACAAAATCTTTACCTTGTCTCCATGAGGGGTTTTTGGGTTTTGATGTTGGTCACAACCGGTTTGGGGTGTTCCGAAAAAAAAGTACATGCTGAAGATTTACACCTGTTAAATGGATATTGGCAAATACAAGAAGTCAAAATGCAGGACGGAACGTCAAGGACCTATGGCCCCGCAAGTGTAATCGATTACATTGTTTTGAAGGACAAAAAAGGATACAAGAAAAAGGTACAACCCAGAATCGATGGAACCTATCAAGTTTCAAAAGATCAAGAACCTTTGGAAATACGAAATAGCGAAACAGGCTTTATGATGTTTTATCAAAATACGCTGAGTTCGTGGCAAGACCGTTTGGTTTCTCTAGACTCATTACATTACAGCATCGTAAATGACGACGGGATTACCTATACGTATACCCGCTATCAACCAATATCAATCGAACCTTAATGGCCAAAAGACATAATTCATACATACCCTTGAATGAGGCGATGAAGGAATTCATCGATGAAAACAAGCTGCGCAAGGGTCTTGACAAGGTCGATGCACGCAAAGCGTGGGAAGACATTATGGGAGCTGGGGTAAACAGCTACACCTCGCGGGTAGAGCTAAAAAACGATGTTTTGTTCGTCTCCTTGACCTCATCGGTGCTACGGGAAGAATTAAGTTTGGGCAAAAGTAAAATCATCGCTATGCTGAACGAGGCATTAGGACAGGAATTGATTAAACGGCTGGTATTACGCTAAAAAAAGCCGCGAATCGCGGCTTTCTTCATATTATGATTTGGTGCTTTTCTTAGAATACCTCTCTTCCTGAAAAGTGGAATGACCCTTCAATTTTGGCATTCTCATCACTGTCCGAACCGTGCACTGCATTTTCTCCGATACTCGCTGCATATAGTTTTCGGATAGTACCTTCAGCCGCTTCCTCAGGATTGGTAGCACCGATTAAGGCTCTAAAATCATCTACTGCATTATCTTTTTCTAGAATGGCGGCAACAATAGGGCCTCTCGTCATAAATTCCACCAATTCACCGAAAAAGGGTCTTTCCTTGTGGATAGCGTAGAACTCCCCAGCATCCCTTTTGCTCAATTGGGTATATTTCATCGCAACGATTTTAAATCCGGCTGCGGTTATCTTTTCCAAAATAGCACCAATGTGACCGTTTTCCACAGCATCGGGCTTAATCATCGTAAAGGTTCTATTTCCTGTCATTTCTTAAAAATTTCGGCAAACTTACGTTTTTTGTAGGAAGCAACCATGCCCTAATCAATAGGATTGTACCACTTCTTGCAGTATTCTTCCGTTTTCACCCATGATTTTAAAGCTAGCTTTAAAATTTGTGAAGTTCAACCGGACGACGCCATAGCTAGGCACAAAAACTACCTCTCCCACCCGATATTGATTCGGTTCGCCTTTGAACGCATCGTAAGAATGGGTCAAACCACTGCTGGTAAAGTCCCATAGCGGGTGGTCAAGACCTTCGATTTCAGTTCTGGAAAATTCCGAAATGTGACGGTCACCGGAAAGAAAGATGACTCGTTTGGCTTGGGTTTGTACCAATAGTTGTTTCAATCGGTCCACTTCTTTGGGATAGTTGCCCCAAGTTTCAAAACCATGCTCCCAAGCAAGCAATTGAATACTTGTAACGATGATATTAAAATCAGCCTTTGAACTACTGAGCTCATCTTCCAACCATTTCCATTGTGCGCGCCCTAAAATCGTGGCATCATCATCCGAATTGACTTTATAGCGTCGTTTCGGGCTTGGGTCCTTTTCCAAACCAGACCGGAAGTAACGTGTATCCAAGGTGATGATTTTTACGGACCCTTTGTCCAATTCAAACGTTCGTGAAGTATAAACTCCTTCGCGCCTGCGACGGGGGTCCGTTTTGGGAACATCAAAAAAATCCAAGAACAGTTGTTGGCTTTCATCCCTTTTGGAAAACTCCCTACCAGCATCATTGGCACCATAGTCATGGTCATCCCAAGTACCAATGATGGGTACTTTGGCCGACATCACCTCATAGCCAGGTATGTTCTTTTGCTCCTGGTACATGGCTTCCATCTTTTGCATGTCCTCCGTATCCGCATAGATGTTATCTCCTCCCCAAATCCAAACGTTGGGGTCTTCCTTAAGGATATCGTCCCAAAAAACATTCTCTTCATGAGTCTTGTTGCAAGAACCAAAGGCAATAACGAAATCCGCAGCTTTTTTCTGTGCATCCTTGACTTGTGAACCAATAGCTGTAATGCGATTGGTTTTACAGGCAGAAAACAACAAAAAACAGGAGAGCATTATCGAAAATCTGGTCATAGGTTCATCTTAAAACAACTTTAAAAATACAGCTTCCCAAATTACCCCAATGTTATATTATCGTATCTTTGGCGCCATGAATTTAGAGGACCTTTCCACGCTTGAATCGCTTCTTTCCAAGCCACAATCCATAGTCATTGTTCCGCATAAAAATCCCGACGGTGATGCAATAGGTTCTTGTTTGGGATTGCATTTGTTCCTCCAACAAAGAGGTATGCCATCGACCGTGGTAGCGCCCAATGATTTTCCAAAGTTTCTGAAATGGATGCCCGCTTCGGAAGGTATCGTAGTTCACGAAAAGGAAACTCAAGAGGCAGAAAAACTATTGTCCAACGCAAGTTTGATTTTCACTTTGGATTTCAATGATTTTTCCAGGGTCGGTCCCAATATGGAAAAGTCCTTAACCAGAAGCAAGGCAAGCTTTGTAATGATTGACCACCACCAGCAGCCCAGTGACTACGCTGCTGCAACCTTTTCGGATGTAGAAAAGAGCTCAACCTGTGAAATGGTATACGACCTTATCGAGGCGATGAACGGAACGGCGCAACTCACGCCCGAAATTGCGACCAATTTGTATACCGGCATCATGACCGATACAGGTTCGTTTAAATACCGCTCTACCACAAGTGCAACGCATACTGCTGCCGCAAAACTCATTGAGAAGGGCGCAGATAATATGGCCATTCATCAAAACGTTTTTGATTCAAACAGCCCTTCCCGATTGCATTTGTTGGGCGTGGCCCTGCGAAATATGGTCATTTCCCCAGAATATCGTACCGCTTACATTACGTTAAGCCAAGAAGAACTGGACACCCATAACTTTAAAAAAGGGGATACCGAAGGCTTCGTGAACTACGGATTGACCTTAGAGGGTATCATCTTTGCCGTGATTTTCATAGAGAATAAAGATGAAGGAATCATCAAGATTTCTTTCCGGTCCGTTGGGGATTTCTCGGTCAACCAATTTGCAAGGAATCATTTTAACGGGGGTGGGCACGACAACGCCGCAGGCGGAAGAAGTGACGTATCTTTACCCGAAACGGTAGCACAGTTCCAAAAGCTATTACCCCAATACGCCAAACAACTGAATCCATGAGATTTTTACCAGCAACTTGTTTCTTTATTATAATGCTACTGGCTTGCAAGGGTCCAGAACCCCGCAAACCCATTGAAGTAAAAACAGGTAGTTTTTTCAAAGAATCGGTAGAACGAAACAAGGCCCTTCTGGAGAAAGAAGAAGCTCAGATAAAAAATATCATTGCGAAAGACACAACCCATCAATACCAAAACAGTGCGAGTGGGTTTTGGTATTATTACGATATTGAAAACCCTACCCAAGCCTACACGCCACAAACCGATGACCAAGTACTTTTCTCGTTTGATTTAAGAACGTTTTCCAACGACACCCTGTACACATCCAAAGAGAAAGGCTTGATATCATACAAGGTAGATAAAGAACAATTATTTCCCGGCTTGCAAAATGCCATAAAGCTTTTGCGCATCAATGAGAAGGCCACCTTTTTATTTCCTTCTTCCCAGGCCTACGGCTATGTGGGGGATGGTGAACGCATAGGACCTAAAACCCCGTTGATTTCAACCGTGGAACTCCATACAATAATCATTGAAGAAGACAGTTTAAATTCAAAAACAGAATGAATATGAAAAACCTAATGGTTTTCGCCACCTTGTTGGCGCTTTTCGCTTTTAGTTGCAAATCTGGCAAATACGCAGACTTAGGAGATGGTCTTTTTGCCGACATACAGACCAATAAAGGAGATATCGTAGTCAAGTTAGAACACGATAAAACCCCTGTCACAGTTGCTAATTTTGTCTCTTTGGCAGAAGGAAAAAGTCCTTTTGTAAGTGAAGAATACAAGGACAAGCCATACTATGACGGCATCATCTTTCACAGAGTCATCAAAGATTTCATGATTCAATGTGGTGACCCAACGGGAACCGGTCAGGGGAACCCAGGATACAAATTCAAAGATGAGTTCGTAGACTCCCTTTCCCATTCCAAAAAAGGAATCCTGTCTATGGCCAACTCCGGTCCCAAAACCAATGGAAGTCAGTTTTTCATCACCCATAAAGAAACCCCTTGGTTGGATGGCAGACATACCGTTTTCGGTGAAGTGATTGAAGGCATGGACGTGGTAGATTCCATTGCAGTAGTGCAAACTGCGGATAGAGACCGTCCGGTAGATGAAGTTCGAATGGACAAAGTCATCATTGTACGAAATGGAAAAGAGGCGCGAAAGTTTGACGCGATTGAAATCATGAACCAGTACTTCGAGGAAGAAAAAGCAGCTGAGGAGGCTTTTAAGCAAATGAAATTAGACCTGCAAGCGGAGTTCCTTTCCCAAAAAGAAGAGGCTTCAGAAACCGATAGCGGGCTTAGAATTTTAAAACTTAAGGAAGGCTCTGGAGAGCAACCTACCTTAGGTAAAAATGTATTGGTCAACTATGCGGGATGGTTTATGGATGGTGAGCTTTTCGATAGCAATGATGAAAACATTGCAAACGATTTTCAGAAATTTGACAAGCGTAGAAAAGAGATGAGAGGCTATGAAGCTGTTCCTATGCAGTACGGTCCTGAAGCCCGATTGATTCCAGGGTTTAGAGAAGGTTTGCAAAGCATGAATGTAGGAGATAAAGTTCGTTTGTTCATCCCATCGCATTTAGCCTACGGACCTCAAGGTAGTGGTCCAATTCCGCCAAACACTGATTTGGTTTTTGATTTGGAAATCTTGGGAGAACAAGAATAACATAGAAGAGCCGCTTCGTGAAGCGGCTTTTTTTGTTCCATTTGTCAACGGTTCTAGCTGTGAAGAAGAAATTAACTTGGAAAACCATTTGGATAATTGCGTTGCCCATACAGTGGCTTTTGGTGCTATGGGCTTCCAGAAATCCTGACTGGGTTGAGCAATATTACAGCAATGGTCTGTACCAATGGATATCCAAAGCATTGCGCATTCTTTTGGGGTGGATTCCTTTTTCCGTGGGGGATATTGTCTACATTGCCCTTATCTTTTTAGCCATTCGATACCTCATTTTACGTTTTAAAGACATTCGCAGAAAACCCTTGAACTTTCTGGGAAACGTGGTTATGATTATTTCCATCGTTTACTTTATTTTCCATGTTAATTGGGGATTGAATTACCATCGACAATCCATTGATTGGCGTTTTGGAATTGGCCGGGAATACACCAAAGAACAGTTGGTGCAGCTTACCAGTCACCTCATCGAACAATCCAATGCATATCAATTCAAAATCACCCAAGACACTACAAAAAGAGTTGAGATTCCGTATGACAAAAAAGTAATCTATGAGAAGACCATTGCAGGATATGAAGTTTTTCAAAAAAAGTATCCTGACTTCGCGTATCCGTATCCCAGCTTAAAAACGTCTTTAATCAGTTTGCCGTTAACGTATATGGGCTATGGGGGATATATCAATCCCTTTAGCAACGAAGCCCAGGTGAACGGAAAAATTCCGCTATTCCGCCTACCTACTATTAGTGGACATGAGGTAGGCCATCAAGTGGGGTACTCTGCAGAAGATGCCACCAATCTCATTGGTTTTTTGGTAAGTGCCGAAAACCCAGACCCCTATTTCAAGTATGCCGCTTATAACCATGCTTTGGGGTATTGCCTTTCTGACCTAGCCCGAAAGGACAAAGCGCTTTTTGAACAACTCTTCAAAAAAGTGAATTCGGGAGTAAGAGCAAACTATCAAGAACTTCGCGGTTTTTGGAATGGCTATGAAAATCCGTTGGAACCTGTTTTCAAATCTATTTTCAACGCTTTTCTAAAGGTCAACAAGCAAGAAGAAGGTATCCAAAGCTACAATTCCGTAGTAGGGCTTTTGGTCAATTATCATGAGCGGTATACGTTTTAAGCGTTAGCCGAAATGAAGCAATCAGACAGGAAATGGGAATGAAAATAAAACCAAAAAAGCGCCCTATCGAGCGCTTTTTCATGTATCCTATTTTAAAGAAACACTAGTCGCTCCTTCTGGTCTTTGGTAAAAGTACTTCGGATTGGAGGTCTCACTTAGTGTTACATTCTCGAACGGTAAATTGTTTCTAGCCTCTTTCATTTCGAGTCCCTCGTATACAAACCAACTAATTTCCTTAGGCAATACCACATCATTCACCGTCTGCCAAGTGTGGTATTGAATCCACTTTACCGTATCGCTTTTTTCATCTTTGCCATAGGTAACCGTATACCCCAACCATGCCATTTGGTAGGTCTCTGGGTCATAATGCAAGTAATATTCATCTTTTGATGAGGCCCCCACACCATCATCATATGCAATTCGAATTCCAGGGTATTCTTTCCCTTCAAAAGTGATGTTTTCTGCTGCGCTGTAGTGAATACCAGGGTCAGTCAATATAAAAGGCATCGCGTAGAAATAGAACATCAGGTTATGGTAGAACCCAGCATTACCCTTATACATTTCTTCAGGGTCATTCACCCAAACCCCTTCACTATCATTTCCTAAGGAGAATTTATCCGTTTCCACCTTGTCTAAACGGGTTCTTAAATCAGTAATATGAATTTCGGGCAATTCAGGTTTGGGTAAAATAAAGGTCAACGTACGCTGTTTTTGCCATTGCTCCAATCCGCCATGAGCCTCAAGCACACTATGCAAAGCCGCGGGCCACGGATGTTCCGCCATTGGCTCTTGTTTCATTTCTGTCTCAGAAGGGGTACCAGTTTCTTTGTTTTCAGGATTGTTCTTGCAAGAAAAGACCATCATTACAAGAAGGGCAAGCAGTATTCGGTTCATGATTTTTTAGTTTGGTGGTTTGGTCGCAGCCTTTCCTTTTAGATTACAAGAAACTGTATTTTTGGTTCGTGGGGAACATCAAACACATCAGTAGTACTCAGAATCCGCTGATAAAAAACATACTGCTGCTACAAGAAAAAAGTAGGGAACGGCGAAAAAGCGGCCTTTTTGTTCTGGAAGGTCAGCGGGAACTTCAATTGGCCATTGCTGGAAATTATCAGATTGAAACCCTGTGTTGCGTTTCTGAGTTGGTAGGCCTTTCCCCAAATGAAATGGCCGAAACCTATCCAACCGCAGATGTCGCAGAAGTCACCTCGGAAGTATATGCCAAGATTGCATACCGCAATTCGACTGAAGGTATTTTGGCCATCGCACGAAGCAAAACCCATGACTTGGAACAGTTGCAATGGCAATCCGAAAACCCCTTGATTCTGGTTGCCGAAGCCCCGGAAAAACCAGGTAATATTGGCGCGTTGTTACGCACGGCTGATGCCGCCAACCTTGATGCCGTCATCATTGCCAATCCCAAAGGTGACCTGTACAACCCCAACATCATCCGTTCCAGTTTGGGATGCGTGTTCACCCAATCCATCGCCACTGGGGACACTGATGAGGTAATTGCCTTTCTAAAATCCAAAAATGTTAAAATTCGTTGTGCGGCTTTGACTGCTTCAAAACCTTATTTGGAAGTAGACTTTAGCCCAGCTACCGCCATTGTTGTGGGTACGGAGGCTACGGGATTGAGCGATAATTGGTTACAACATTCAGACAGCAATATCATCATCCCAATGGAAGGACAAATCGACTCCATGAACGTATCCGTGTCCGCAGCAATTCTTATCTTTGAGGCTAAGCGCCAAAGAGGATAGTGCCTATGGGTGAAACTACGCTTTTCTACATCATTGTTTTCATTTTAATCGGGCAATATCTACTCCATTTTGTATTGGATGTATTGAATGCCAAGAGCTTTTCCGAGGCTATTCCCGAAGAAGTCAGCGATGTGTTCAACCAAGAAGAATACCGCAAATCCCAAGCCTATAAAAAAACCAATCACAGTTTTGGGCTGTTTTCAGATGGTGTTTCGTTGGGAGCTACTCTGCTGTTCCTTTTTTTAGGGGGATTTGAATGGGTGGACCAATTGGCGCGCACATGGGCAAGCGGAACCATCCCCATTGCTCTGGTATTTTTCGGAATCATTCTTTTGGCCAGTAGTGTACTGAGCATCCCTTTTTCATACTACAAAACTTTTGTGATTGAAGGGCGTTTTGGGTTCAACAAAACCTCTAAAGGCACCTTTGTAACCGATATTTTAAAAGGATGGTTATTGGGCGCTACATTGGGCGGAGGCGTATTGGCACTTTTTATTTGGTTTTACCAATGGGCAGGACAAGATTTTTGGTGGTATGCCTGGATAGTGTTTGCAGTGTTCATCATGGGCATTAACCTCTTTTACAGCCGATTCATCGTGCCCTTATTTAATAAACAAACGCTTCTAGAAGAGGGCAGCCTGAAAAATGCTATTGAAAACTATGCCCAAAAAGTGGGCTTTGAACTCAATAAAATCTTTGTCATTGATGGGTCAAAGCGGTCCACCAAAGCCAATGCCTATTTTTCGGGCTTTGGCAAAGAAAAACGCATCACCCTTTTCGATACCTTGATTCAAGATTTGGAAGAAGAAGAAATTGTGGCGGTACTGGCCCATGAGGTGGGACACTACCAGAAAAAACACATTTTGTTCAATCTTCTGGTCTCGGTCGCCTTGACCGGATTCACACTTTTCGTGCTTTCCCTATTCATCAACAACCCTGATATTTCTTTGGCCATTGGGGTGAGCCAACCCAGTTTTCATGCGGGCTTGGTTGGTTTTATGCTCTTGTATAGCCCTATTTCGGAGCTTACTGGATTGGCCATGAACTACATCTCCCGAAAATTCGAATATCAAGCGGATGATTACGCCAAAAGCACTTTTGCGGCCCAACCTTTGATTACCTCTTTAAAAAAGCTCTCCAAGAACAGTTTGAGCAATCTTACCCCTCACCCAGCCTACGTCTTCGTGCACTATTCGCATCCTGCTTTGGTACAACGCATACGGAATCTCAAGGCATGATTTTTGTTGTATTGCTTAAGGGAATATGGTATTTTTAATATAGGATGACAGCAGCGGCGATTGAAAAAGAGAATAAGGAGATAGCCAAGCAGTACAAGGAATTGTTACGAATCAGCTATCAAAATCTGACGGCGGCGGACAAGAAATTGATTCGCTCTGCCTTTGATGTCGCGGTCGATGCCCACAAAGACCAACGCAGAAAATCAGGGGAAGCCTACATCTTCCATCCCATCGCCGTAGCCAAAATCGTAGCCTCCAAAATTGGGTTGGATGCCGTCTCCATCGCTTCGGCCCTTTTGCACGACGTCGTTGAAGATACACCATACACCTTGGACGACATTGAGCGCATGTTCGGTGAAACGGTCGCTAGAATCGTTGACGGGTTGACGAAGATTGCGCACCTCAAAAAAGATAAAGACATCAGTCAGCAGGCGGAGAATTTCCGAAAAATGCTGTTGACACTGCACGACGATGTTCGGGTTATCATCATCAAAATCGCGGACCGTTACCACAATATGCTCACCATGGATGCCATGCCAGAGCACAAACAGGTGAAAATCGCTTCTGAAACTTTGTACATCTATGCGCCGCTAGCCCACCGGATTGGCTTGTATAACATCAAAACGCATCTGGAGGACCTTAGTCTGAAATACACCGAGCCAGAGGTATACAATGACATTCAAGCCAAGATTGAAGATACCGAAGAGGAGCAACTCACCTATATTGAAGACTTTTCCAATGTCATTCGTAATTCGCTAGATAAAGAGGGGTTGAATTACGAAATCAAGGGGCGGATGAAGTCCATCTTCTCCATTCGACGTAAAATGAAGGCGCAAAACGTGGCCTTTGATGAAGTCTACGACAAATTTGCGATTCGCATCATTTATAAATCCGACCGGAAGAACGAAAAGTTCTTGGCCTGGAAGATTTATTCCATCGTCACGGACCACTTCACGCCTAACCCCATTCGTTTGCGGGATTGGATTACCTCTCCCAAATCAACGGGTTACGAAGCATTGCACATCACCGTGATGGGCCCCGAAGGAAAATGGGTAGAAGTACAGATTCGCAGTGAGCGAATGCACGAAATCGCGGAGAAAGGCTACGCGGCCCACTTTAAATACAAACACGGCGAGCAAAAAGAGCAAGGCATTGAAGAATGGCTCAACCGTTTGCAAGAAGCGTTGGAAACGTCGAATGGCAATGCCGTCGATTTTGTGGAAGAGTTCAAATTGAACCTCTATTCCAAGGAAATTTTCGTGTTCACACCAAAAGGAGATTTAAAATCCATGCCGAAAGGCGCCACTGCCTTGGATTTTGCATTTCACATCCACACCGAAATCGGTATGAAAACCCGTGGTGCGCGCGTCAACGGAAAACTGGTTCCTTTAGGTTCGGTGCTCAACAGCGGTGACCAAGTCGAAATCATCACTTCCGAAACGGCCAAACCCAATCAAAACTGGTTGGACTATGCCCAAACCGCAAGGGCTAGAGCCAAAATCCGCTCTTCATTGAGCGAGGAGAAAAAAGCCATTGCAGCTGAAGGCAAGGAGATTTTGCGTCGAAAGCTCAAATCCCAAAAAATTGAATTGACCGAAGACACAGTGAACAAATTGGTGGTCTATTTCAAATTAAAAACCAGCTTGGATTTGTTCTATCGCGTGGGTATTGGCGTTATTGACAATCAAAAAATAAAGGATTTCGCTTCGTCTTTCCACAATGCCTTCCTGAATTTCTTCAAGAATCGCATCCGGAGAAATCCGAATCCGCAGGAAATCAATAAGGAGGAAATCACCAACAAATATGACATGTTGGTGTTTGGGAAAGAGGAAGAAAAACTACCGTATAAAATGGCCAACTGTTGCAATCCCATTCCTGGAGACGATGTGTTTGGTTTTGTCAGTGTGAACGACGGTATCAAAGTCCACAAGAAAAATTGCCCCAATGCCATTTCATTGCAATCCAACTACGCGTATCGCATTATGTCGGCCAAATGGATTGACAGTACACAAGAGGAGTTCACGGTTGACATCCAGATTACCGGAATCGACAATTTGGGCTTGGTGAATGAAATCACCAACATTATTTCCGACAATATGCACGTGAACATGCGCAACCTGAATTTTAGTGCGGATGGCGGCACCTTTTTGGGCAAGATTACCTTGATGGTGAAAAACAAAAACATCCTCAAAAAAATCATGAACAACCTCAAGCAAGTTGAAGGGATTGACAAGGTGACCAGAATTTAAATTTAATGTACCTTTGTTCTTTACGGAAGAGTCGTATGGGGAACAATAAAAATCAAGAAATCGTCAAAAATGTGTTCACCACGTTTTTAGAGGAAAACGGGCATCGCAAAACACCCGAGCGCTACGCCATTCTCCAAGAAATTTATGATAGTGATGACCATTTTGATGTAGAATCGCTCTACATTAAAATGAAGACCAAAAACTATAGGGTGAGCCGCGCTACATTGTACAATACCATTGAGTTGTTGCTGGACTGCAAGTTGGTGCGCAAGCACCAGTTTGGCGGTACGCAAGCCCAATATGAAAAATCCTATTTTGACCGGCAGCACGACCACGTCATCCTAACCGATACCGGTGAGGTGGTAGAATTCTGCGACCCCCGCATTCAATCCATAAAAAAGACCATTGAAGAGGTGTTCGATATTAAAATCAATACCCACTCGCTCTACTTTTATGGCACCCGAAACAAAGAAGAAAACCTAACCGAATAACCAGACCGTTCCATGGTGGATTTATTGCTTGGTCTCCAATGGGGAGACGAAGGAAAAGGAAAGATTGTTGACGTCCTGACCAAAGATTTTGATATTATCGCCCGTTTTCAAGGCGGGCCCAACGCAGGGCACACTCTTGAGTTTGATGGCATAAAACACGTACTGCACACCATTCCTTCTGGGATTTTTCACGAGAACGCCATCAATGTGGTGGGTAACGGCGTGGTCATTGACCCGGTAATTTTCAAAAAGGAGCTGGACAACCTTTCCAAATTCAACATTGACATTATCTCCAAGTTGGTGATATCCCGCAAAGCGCATTTGATACTCCCCACCCACCGTTTGTTGGATGCTGCATCGGAAACTGCCAAGGGCAAGGCCAAAATCGGTTCTACCCTAAAGGGTATCGGCCCTACCTATATGGACAAGACGGGGCGAAATGGCCTTCGTGTAGGGGATTTGGAATTCGATAGCTGGAAAACAAAATACCGCGCCTTGGCCGACAAGCACGAGGCCATGATTGATTTTTATAATGTGGACATCCAATACGATTTGGACGAATTGGAGGCCGAATTCCATGAAGGTATTGCCAAGCTGAAGGAACTCACCTTTATCGATAGCGAAGAATACATTTTCAAGGCTCAGGCTGAGGGTAAGAAGATTTTAGCTGAAGGCGCTCAAGGTTCGTTATTGGATATTGATTTCGGTACCTATCCTTACGTCACCTCTTCGAACACTACGGCTGCCGGTGCTTGTACTGGATTGGGCGTGGCTCCCGGCAAGATTGGACGGGTATTGGGTATTTTCAAAGCGTATACCACGCGTGTAGGCAGTGGCCCCTTTCCTACCGAACTGTTTGATGAAGATGGTGCAACCATGGGCCGCGTGGGCAACGAATTTGGTGCTACTACGGGACGCCCACGACGTTGTGGCTGGTTGGATTTGGTAGCTCTACGCTATGCCGTGCAAGTGAACGGCGTAACCGAACTGATGATGATGAAGGCCGATGTGTTGAGCGGCTTCAAAACCCTAAAAGTATGTACCGCTTACCAATACAAAGGTGAAACCATATCGCACCTGCCCTACAGTTTGGAAGGTGAAGCGGTGACTCCTGTGTATACCGAAATGAAAGGTTGGGCGGAAGACTTGACGAAAATGACCACGGCTGCTACCCTACCCAAGGCGTTGAATGACTACATTGCCTTTTTGGAAAAAGAGCTGAACGTACCGATTAAAATTGTTTCCGTAGGGCCCGACCGTTTACAGACCATTCACAGGTAGATAGCCTTTCCTTAATTTCTGTACTTTTAGATTACTACAGGTTTTCTACCTTCAATTATGATAGTAAAAACCAACATTATAGCTATTTTTAGCTCATAATGATGGTATTTACCAACATACTACTTTTAAAATCTAATATAAATTTGTAAATTTGATGGTAAAAACCAACATTACATAATAATATTACCTATAATGATGGCAAAAACCAACATAAATTGGGTTCATATGACCGATACTGCCATAGTGCAACAACTCGGCACGTATATACGGCGTTTGCGGTTACAGCAAGATACCTCACAGGCCCAATTGGCAGATAAAGCCGGGCTAAACCGATGGACCATCAGTAAAATAGAGAATGGTGAGCCTGTTACCTTAATGAGCCTCATTCAAATTCTGAGAGCTTTACAAAGCCTTCATATTCTCGATACCTTTCAAGTTTCAGAGGAAATAAGCCCTTTGGCATATGCCAAACTCAAAAAACAACAAAGGCAAAGGGCCAGTGGTAAATCCAATCCCAAACCCAACAAAGACGATTTGGGATGGTAGATGTGGCAGAAGTCAAAATATGGAACGAACTGGTCGGGGCCGTTCGCTGGGACGAATCCCAACAATTGGGGTATTTTCAGTACGATTCCCGGTTTCTCCAAAAAGGCTGGGACCTATCCCCCATTAAAATGCCTTTGGAGCAAGGCGGGCGTATACATAGTTTTCCGGAATTGCGAAAAGCCCGTGGTGAAACCGAAGATGCATTTAAGGGATTGCCCGGGCTATTATCCGACGCCCTACCCGACAAATACGGAAACAAGCTAATCAACATCTGGCTGGCCCAACAAGGTAGACCGGAAAACAGCATGAACCCTGTAGAAAAGCTATGCTTTATTGGCACAAGAGGTATGGGGGCATTGGAGTTTGAGCCTACCAGCATCAAAACAGCAACATACACCTACGCTTTGGAGCTGGATAGCCTGGTGCAGGTGGCCCAAAAAATGTTGAACGAACGCGAAACCTTTTTGACGCAACTGAACAAGGACGACGAAAAGGCCATGATGGATATTTTAAAAATAGGAACCTCAGCTGGTGGCGCACGCCCCAAGGCGGTCATTGCCTACAATCCTAAGACGAAGGAGGTACGCTCCGGGCAAGGGAAGGTACCCCAAGGGTTCGAACACTGGTTGCTCAAACTGGATGGGGTCAGCGGAGAACAGTTCGGTGAAAGTTCAGGTTGGGGGCGTGTGGAATACGCCTATTACCTCATGGCCCAGGATTGCGGCATTGACATGAGCGAATGTCAATTGCTGGAAGAAAACGGAAGGGCCCATTTTATGACCCAGCGCTTTGACCGTGAGGGCAATACCCGGCACCATATCCAATCCCTTTGTGGTATACAGCATTACGATTTCAATGATATGTATGGGTATAGTTATGAACAGCTGTTCCAAACCATGCGCATACTACGGCTCACCTACCCCGAAGCCGAGCAAATGTTCCGAAGAATGGTGTTTAATGTTTTGGCCACCAATTATGACGACCACACCAAGAATTTTTCCTTCATGTTAAAGAAGGATGGAGAATGGCGGCTGGCTCCGGCTTATGACCTTTGCTTTTCATTTGACCCCACCAACCAGTGGGTGAATAAACAAACCTTGAGTGTAAACGGAAAGCGTTTGGACATCACTAAAGAAGACCTCTTAACCATCGCCAAGGACAACAACCTCAAAAAGGGCAAAACCATTTTAGAGGAAATCAACGCCGTAGTAAAAAACTGGAAAACCTATTCTCAACAGGCGGGAGTGCGCCAAGACCTCATGGAAAGAATTCACAATAATTTGAACACGCTTTAAAATTTCTAGGCTTGAATCGTACAACCACTTGTAGACCGTGCGAAGGTCATTAAAAGTTAAAATATAGGAGTTTAGCATACCCTTAACACAACCTTTTTGGCCTTTCCTAATCTTAAGGGAAATCAAAAAACATGATCAATAGCAACAAACTCTTTTTAGCAACCCTTACCCTATTCGTATCCCTTTGGCAAACCTCATGCAATTCAGATGACGAGGGTACCAATGACGATAGAAACGCCCAATGCGAGGGTACCATTTGCACGGCAATTTTTGTACGCATCAATGTTACGGTAACGGACCAAAACCAGAATCCCGTCGCGTTGGACTCGTTTAGTGTCACCAATTTGGACAACGGGGAAGACATGACCATTACACTCTCCGATTCGGAACGGAATAGGGCTCGCGAAACGGGGCTATACCCTTTGACCGAAGACGGCATCTTGGACCTTAACGAGGCAAGGAGAATTGAGTTTAGCGGGTTTATCAACAACCAAGAAGTGGTAAGTGGCGAGTACACCGTTAGTACCGATTGCTGCCACGTAGGGTTGGATGCTGGAGACTTGGAACTTACCCTTTAATAGGCTGTTCTTCAGAACGAAGCACCACTATAATTTCCCGCAAGGCGGTTACTACACTTTGCACCTCGCGTTGGGTAAACACATCCGGTTCGAGGTAAAACAACATTTCGATGCCTTGGTCGAGGATGTTGGCGAAATTTGTAGGCTCCCCGTACCCTTCTTTCAATAGCGTAGCAAACACTTTTCGTTGTTTTTTGGTCATGCTTTTAGTTTGAATCCAAAGAACGAAAAGTGTTTTTGGGTTTTGCATGTCGTATATGGCAAGTTCGGATTGAATTGAATTGAATTGATTTATCTTTATTTAACCTTAGCCACATTTTTGAAAAATCAGATAACTATTTTGGACAAATATTTATATGGGGGAGCGAAAGCTTTATCTGGGGTACTTATGATGTGGTTTTTTTTGGGCTCGCTTTATCTCTTTAGAAAACCTCTTTTTCTTACAGACTTTACAACTGGAATTTTATGCTTACTAGGGTTAATTCTAATAGGAACTTTATTCTTTTCCAATAAAGTCCTTTTTATGGAAAATGGGCGGGTTTATCAAGGACTCATATTTCGCGAAAAGATATTCCTGAAAAAGGAAATCAATCTGAAAAACAGAAAATCCGTCAATGTCTATTATAATAAAAATCAGGTTGCGATCCCTTGGTGGATAAGCACAACGGCCAACTTGTTCACTTACGAAAACGCTTATAAATTAAAATTGGAAACTAACACTGGAAAAGAAAAATATCTAATTTCTTTCCAGAGTATAGATTCAAAGAATAAAGCCGTCGGTTTTTTCAAAAACAACACGAAGTTGGAAATAAAAAACTGTGGTAACAATAACTAGAGCTTATCCTCACGAGGCGAATAAGTACTAACCAAGACAACGGGGCATAGCCCAGACCGTTATGGGCATTTATACAACCAAAATGTAATGCGAATCATATCGATAAGAGAACATCCTCACTACAAAGACATAGCCATAGACTATTTTAAGCAGCGCTGGAAAAGTGTATGGCCCATAATTTATGAAGACTCGATTTCTCACGCCATAAATGCCAAAAATGACTTACCACAATGGTATTTGTTGGAAAAAGAGAATGTAGTAATTGGATGTGCTGGACTCATTACCAATGATTTTATTAGTAGAGGGGATTTATATCCTTGGGTTTGCTCTTTATATATTGAGGAAAAAGAAAGAGGGAATGCCTACAGTTCTTTGCTGTTGAATAAAGCCAAAAGTGATTCTAAAAAATATGGATATCAGAATTTATATCTATGCACTGAACACGTTGGTTTATATGAAAAATTTGGATTCCACTATATTGGACAAGGCTATCACCCGTGGAAAGAAGAATCCAGGATTTACGGAATAGAGTTGGAACAAAAAGACGGTCCACAACAATCGCTATAATCCGTAGCTATCTTTCTCAATTAAAAACAACTTTTCTTACTTTTAAATAATTTAAAACCAATCTATTAAGATTGGAAGTAGGTATTTTTGCTAGCCATGCAAACGTGCCAGCCGTTTGCGGTTTCCTTGGGTGGACCCATTGGCTCAAAACTGCCTATCCGTTACAGTATCATGGCCGAGACCGTTGTGCACAATTTTGGAAAACCTAACAAAGTAAACCCAAGGATTCATTTTAACTTGTCAACTTAATCATTGACTTTTTTATATTTTGTAAACACATAAGTTTACTTTTTAGTATTTTTGTAAATTCAATAGTTTACATAACTACTATTTTTGTAGGCTGAAATCGTAGCAAAAGTGAGAAACCAACGAAAATTAATGATTGAACAACTCGACCAAAAATTAAAACCATTTCATAAAACAAAAATGGTCTTGGTCCCAGAACGAGGATGGATACATACCATTCGCACCACATTGAATATGACAATGGCCCAACTTGGAACCAAGTTGGGCATAACCCGCCAGGGAATTAAAAAAATTGAGGAGAGCGAGGCAAACGGAACTATCACAATGAACGCATTAAAGGACGTTGCCGCTGCCATGGATATGAAATTTGTTTATGCTCTGGTCCCAAAAAATGGAACCATTGACGATTTAATACAAATTAAAGCAGAGGAACTGGCCCAAAAAATAGTATTACGGACCAATCAAAATATGAAATTGGAGGACCAAGGAATTGGAGATGAAAAGATAAATGATACAATTAAAGACCTTGCCAATGATATAAAAAGAGAGGTAAGGAAATCTTTATGGGATTAAAACTAAAATATGAAGAAGGACAAACCCCTTTAAATGAAGAAGAAAAAGAAGGTCTCAAAATTAAGTCGATTACGACGCAAGGAGAACTGAATGAATTTGAACAGTTAAACATTGAAAAAGCTGTAGAATGGACTATTCGTTCTAATTTAAAACTCGAAAAAATATTAACTGAAAAGTTTGTAAAAGACTTTCACAAAAGAATGTATGGTGACGTATGGAAGTGGGCTGGGGAATTCCGTAAGTCTGAAAAGAACCTCGGTATAAAATGGACGCAAATTGTAATTGAATTAAAAAACCTATTGGACGATACCAAATATTGGATTGAAAATAAAACGTATTCCCCTGCGGAAATTGCAATCAGGTTTAAACATCGCATAGTTTCCATTCATTGTTTTCCGAATGGGAATGGCAGACATTCACGAATGATGGCGGATATTATAATGGAATCCATATTTGGACAGGAGATTTTTACATGGCATCAATCCAATATGGTAAACGCCGACGAAATAAGGAAAGCGTATATAAACTCGCTGAAGGAAGCCGATAATGGAAATATCAATCCATTAATTGCATTTGCAGAAACCTGAAGCCTACGTTGGCTATAATTAACTATGATTTTGTACCACACCAGCATAGAAGCACAAATTAAAGGGCTAGATTTCGTGAAACAATAGCATAACTTAAAAGGCAACATTAGAAACGACTTCGCAAAAACTGTAACCGTCTTCACTTTTTTTTCTCTTTGGTTTAAACATCAACCATGAAAAAAATAATGATTCCCGTTATGGCTTGCTTGGCCTTTGTGGGTTGCAACCCGAAGGAAACAAGTAAAGAAAAAGATAATCCTGATGTAGCGACCCAAAGCGTGAACATTGAGTATCCCACGGCTGCAGTGGCGATTCTGGGAACCTTTCATTTTAAATCCAACATAGATGCATACAAGCGCAAGTTTCACATCGATATTTCCTCAGAAAAAACGCAGCAAGAAATTCAGGAATTACTTGAACATTTAAAAAAATACCAACCCACCAAAATAGCACTTGAGGTTCCCATTGCAAAACAAGAAAAACTAGACAGTCTCTATCAAGCATATCGAAAAGGGAACTTTGAGCTTCCGGTTCCGGAAATGTATCAACTGGGTTTTAGATTGGCAAAACAATTGAACCACCCACATATTTATGGAGTTGATACGCAAGCTCCTTTTCATATGGAAAAACGCGTGGCAGACTGGGATGCGTACGCTAAAGAAACAGGAGTATACGATAAGTGGAAATATTTCCAGAGGTATTTTACCCAGAAATATACAAGCAGTGATTCGCTAAAAACCACAATGCCGCTTTTGGACTATTACCGTTTTTTGAATTCGAAGGAAGTTGAGGCTATCAGTGGTCAAGACAAACTTAATGGTATGATTCAACTTGGTGCGGGCGATACCTACATTGGTGCCGATGGCATAACGAAAGACTACCGAAGAAACTTAAGAATCTATGCCAATATGTTAAACCTCATCGAAAGTGACGAAGATCGGTTTCTTATGATTTATGGATCTTCCCACAAAAGAATTTTACGACACTTCTTTGAAGATTCCATGGAGTTCAGTTACATCGATATCACATCGTATTTAGAGTAATAAGTAGTGGGTCCTAATTAATTAAATGCATAGAAAACCAAGTAATCCCCAGATTTACTTTTACAAACGTAGAGAAGAATAACCCGAATAGATTAACTATAAATCCAAAAGACAGAATTTCTGAAAAGGAAATTAATTTCTCAACAGAATTATAAATCAAATAGACTTGACAAAAGTTTTTTGGAAGTGGGAACGGCTAGTCGAAAAGAAGCGGATTGACGTCGAAATAAAAAACAACACTCAAAAATAAAAGTGATATTAGGGAAATTGATTTCCTGTTTACGATTACTCAACCCAAACCTGATTTATGGAAGACCAGTACGCCTTACTCCCTGATAGAATAAAAGCGGTTGTTGTAGATTCTGTACTGGTAATAATTGCCATGTACGCTGTCTCCGAGATTTTAAACGGATTTGATAACGTTCCCAACTATGTTAGGATAGTGATTGCAGTTTTTTTGCTTTTCCTCTACGACCCTATTTTCACCAGCTTATATGGTGGTACCATTGGGCATTCATATAGCAAAATCAAAGTGAAAAGAGATTCCGATAGCACGCGAAATATTTCTTTCCCAATGGCTATAGTACGTTTTCTAATAAAAGCTACTTTAGGTTGGCTTTCTTTACTTACGGTAACCAGCGCTGAAAAACGAAAAGCTATTCATGACTTAGAAGCGAAGTCGGTAGTTTTGAAGGAGTAAAAAAAACCTCACAACGTAATTGTAATCCATGCAAAAAAAATGTCTCTATATTAGAATTCTAGCATCTATCCTCTTTTCTGGGTTATTAGGCTCAACTAATATTTTTGCGCAGAGCATTGCGGAGAGATTCTATCCTAATGTTTGCAATTGTTTCGATAAAAATTATACCTCTGGAAACCTTGACCTGAAACTATTTCAAAAGTGCTTTGACCTTAAATCTGAAGGTAATCGAAATGAGTTTGAGGACTTTTTAAGACAAGAGTTGGATTCCAACAACACAAATTTAACTTATGAAGAGGAACTAGAGTTGAGTAGAAAAATGGGGGAGCAATTGTTTGATGATTTGCAGGGGCCCCTTGTAAACAACTGTGATTCCTACTATAATTTCCTGTTAGAGTGTAAAAAAGCTATTCTAAAAAACATGAGTGGAGGAATCAGCAAAAAAGAAGCAGACTCTCTTTCAATTCTAATAAAAAACGGAAACTGGACTGAACAGACTACCTGGCAAATGGGTTCCTATCAATTAGGTGTGGGAAACATACAAATGGCCAAAGCCAATTTCCATAAAAGCCTTGAAAAGAACCCACTTCATTTACCATCATTATTCTTTCTTGGCGTTGTCAACGATACCGAAGGAAATCATGACAAAGCCATTCAGAGGTACAATCAGGTAATTGAACAGGAAGAAGAGTCATTGTCTTTTATTGTCAATATGTTCTTAGTGGTCGCTAAGCGAGAGGCAAAGGAAAAATAAAAAATCCTCATTCGACCATTTGAAAAATCCACTTTCTCACCCCTATAAAGAACATAATCCCCAAAATTTCGTTCTGCTATGGGCCATTGGCCCAAAACCAACGAAAATGCTTTTTATATATAACAAACGTGGGATTCTGGTTCCGGTCTATTCTGCAGTGTCCGTGTTCGGCACCTTAATGCTAAATGGAATTCTCAAATCACAGGTGGGCGGTATTTTTGCGAAGGAGTATGATGGTCAAATTGTGCTGGGTATCGGACTTTTTATCGCTTTTGTTTGGACCTACCTCACCAGCTATGACTACGTGGAAGTAGATGGTGAAAAGGAACGTGTTTACATGAACCATCATCTATTTTACATTTCAAATCGTTTATGGAGTTACATCATGCTTGGCGGTTCGCTTCTGGCGCTGGCAGGTGGGATTCTCGAAACCTTTAGGAACTAAAACTCAAAAAGATAAATGGTCTGGTATCCAAAGATTGACCTAAAATGAAACCCTTTACCCTTCTTTTGCTTTTTTGCCTCATCTCAAACCTTAGGGCGCAGTGCGATTCCATCTCCATTGAAATTTGGAATATTGTAAAGCTTGAAAAATACAAGGCGTTCGACAATTTGATAATGCCAATGGAGCAACAAAAGAAAATTCTGCACTGGCCCGAATCTGATGAAACCAATGATTTTCTTTCCATCTTGAGAGATTCCCTCCAAAAGGAGCTCGTCATTAGCGCAAAAAAACTGAGACTTGAACTGGAAAGCAAAGGTTTTGATTTAGAGGAAACGGAATTCCTTCGTTGCGAATCAAAAGGCTCGCAGCTTGAAGTGTTTGTAGCCAACAATGCAGTGGAGTCCAGTTTTAGGGTAGAAACCCGTCAAACGGATAAAACCTATATCGTGCTTCCTATAAATGAGCGGGCACCGGAGCTACCTCACGTTAGATTAACCAAAGAAGAACTGGCGAATGCGACCATTGTAAATGCTGGGGAAAAGTTTTACCGTTTTGAACCTTCAGAATTTCAAAAGCGCAAAGGACTGGAAATATTGAAAAAGTGTATTAACTCAACCAACGTAGCAGACGAGCATATTCTTTTCAGGGATGCGATGAAAGACAAAAATGGTTCCTCCATATTAACCTATTTAACGGTTGGCCCCTCTAACATGAACAGCTATACAGTGATTCTGGAAAATGGGACTTGTGAAAATACAAGTCAATAAGGCGATAAAGTCTACTAAAATAGTATCCAAATTAACTCTAGAGAATTGTACCTTTTAGGATTAAAACCTCCTAAACCGAATACCGAAAATGAACCCAAACCCTCTTGTGTTTATAGCATGCCTATTGTTTTTTGCCAATGGCTTAGGGCAAATTAATTCTGAATTTCAGCCGCGGTTCACCCCCTCAGACCAAACCACCCATACCATCAAAGCGGAACAGCAATACACTTTCGGGTATTTGGAAGTATTGGAAAATAGAATGGACCCCCACAGCAAAACCATTGAAATACCCATCTATATTTTCAAAAGTCGTAGTGAAAACCCGAAGAAAGACCCCATAATTTATACCGTTGGCGGTCCAGGCTATACCACTATGCCAACCGCTCAATACATGAATTACTATGCTTATCTCGACGACCGTGATTTCATTCTCGTGGAACAACGAGGCAACTACTACGCCAAGCCACATTTGGACTGCCCGGAATGGTCCAAAGCCGTATATGAATCCAACCAACCCGGTTTTGATTCTACCCAATATGATGCTCTTTTCGAACAAGCAGCCCAATCGTGCAAAACACGCCTCGAACAGTTGGGTATTGACCTAGACGGGTACAACACCAACGAAATCGCAGCGGATATCAATGATTTGGTAGATGTTTTGGAAATTGAGACATACAATCTGCTTACCATATCGTACAGTACCAAAATCGCCCAAGTTTTGCTGCGGGACTATCCCGATAAGATTAGAAGCGTTGTGATGGATTCCCCCCTACCCTTGGAAGTAAATTATGACGAAGAGAGCGTTCAAAATCTTTTGGCCTCCGTTACAGCCTTGCTCTCTGATTGCGAAAAGGATGTACACTGCAATACAGCTTATCCCAACCTTAAAAGTCGGTTTTTTGACTTTTTGGCAGATACTACTACCAATCCGCTACAGGTAGCAATCGAGAATCCCAACAGCACACAAATAGAGACCTTTTATTTAAAGGGGAAAGACTTGATAAGCGTTTTCACCTCGGCTTCTACCGGAAGTGTCCCAAACGTTCCCTTTGAGATAAACAAACTCCTGAACAATGACTTGTCCTCCGTGAAAGAAAGACTTGCTTATTTATTTCGAAAGCCAAGTGGTGGTGCTGGTATTGGAATGCGTCTTTCGGTGTGGTGCGCAGAGGAAAACCCGTTCAACGCCTTGGAGACCATTGCCACGGAAACCGAAAAATATCCTGAAGTGAAGGGTTTGTCACCCGCTGTATACACTGATGAAGTATGTCAAATCTGGGGGGTAAAAAGCGTTTCAGAACTGGAAGGCATTGCGGTGAAAAGCGATGTTCCCGTTTTGTTCATCAATGGTGAATACGACAACGAAACCCCGGTAAAGTGGGCAAAGGCTATGACAGCAAACTTTGAGAATAGCCATCACTTGATTTTTAAAGGCTGGAAACATACCCCCACCACAAATTGGAGCAACCCATGCGCCATGCAACTGGCAAATGATTTTTTTAACTCCCCTGGTGAAAGACCCCGGGGTGAATGTTTCGAGCAAATTGGAAGTCCTGAATTTAAGACGGAGTAGTCGCGAAACGTAGTGGCCATCCAAAGCGATAGCTTGAAGTCGTATTTCAACGCTTAAGAAGGGATTCTGTCGTAACCTCCGCAATATACAGTAGTTAAACGTCGTTTTTAGGATTCAAAACCACAAAAACCTAAAACTACCAACATGACCCTACGACCAATCTTTGCGGCGTTGTTATGCTGCTTCCTTTGCATCTCATGCGAAAGTGAAGACACTACGAACCCAAATGAAGAAACTACTCCTGACGCCAGTTTATTAGGGGTTTGGAATTATGTCGCCTACATCGACGACGAAGGCGAACAACTTGCCACCCAATGTGAAAGCAGTCAAATACTGCATTTTCAATTAGACGGTGTTTTTCGATTCACCTACTATACGGAAGATGCCACAAGCTGTGCAAAAACCCAAGATGCTACCGGTAGCTGGGAAGAACTCTCAGACACCTCCATCTCTTTGGATTATGGAATAGATTCGTATGATGTGAACTACACCATTTCAGGTAGAGTGCTAACCTTGACCATTGATGAAGGGTTAGGAGAATATCAAGAACAGTACACAAAAGAATAAGTTTCAAATTCTCAAAAAAGGCCCTTTCAAGGGTCTTTTTTTATCTTCGTAAGTGTCCCAAACCTGAGACACTAAAACACACTCATATGAAAAACAACCCTTGGATTAGATGCGGACTATTCCTTGTACTCCTTCTTTGCAGCAACGCAGCCATAGGCCAACAAGAGCAAAGTGAATCCACTGAGAAAATACAAACCGCATGGCTTGAAGCGCTAAAAGATTCAGAAGGCTTGGAAGCCTTTTACACCGCACAAAGTGGAATCATGCTCAATGATGAACTACATATTGGAGCAGAAGAAATAAAAAAGCAGCTCTTAGCCTTTACCGAAAAGGTTGGGCAATTCAAACAATATACCCCTTTGGAAACCCATCAGTTAAGGGATAATGAAAAGTTTGTCGCTGGTACCTACGAAACCACAAAGGGGAACACCTTAAGTTCAATTACCGGTTGGAAGAACCAAGGAAAATGGAAGAAAGTGTTCGAAGTTGTCTATGAAAAAACAGCATGCGACGATTTGGGGGAAAATGCAGTGAACCAAGGTCGAGAGCTTTGGGAAAAACATTCCAATACCCATAGACCTGACTTGATTGTGAAAGAAGTTTTCTCCAAAAATGGAAAATACTTTAATCGCGGCATACTATATAAGGGTTTGGAAATCAGCAATGCCTATTCGTACATGAACGATGAATCGTACAACATCAAATTAGAATCGTTGTACCTGTCGCAAATCAACTGTGATATCATATATGACATTGGGACGTTTGAAGTTGGAGGAAAAGGACTTTACACCCTTATATGGCAAAAAGAAACGGATGATTGGAAATTGCTGTTGGACTTTAATTTCTAAATCATCGTTTCATACTTTTTTGGTATCGACCATAGTTGTATTCAAAGCCTTGTCCGGTAAACCACATATTTTATTCCCAAATACAAGAACCACGAATGGATAAATCCCTGCTCTATATTTTTTTTGGTTGCCTGGCTATTGCCATGGGTTTTGGAAACGACCAAGGCGAATTCATACCATCTTGGGCAAAGCTGGCCATTGGGGTAGCCGCCATTGGGTATGGAATTTATCTGAACTATTTTCAGAAGGTAAAAACGTACGGAACGGAATCCAATCCAAATTCCGATACAAGAAGTAAAAGCAAAAAAGCAAGACCCTCATATGCTTACCTTACAGTTGGTGTGCTGCTGCTTTCGTTTAGTAAATACCTCAACCAAAAAAATGAATTTCTATCGGATTTTTGGACCATAACCGTTTGGATAGCTGGACTTGCCCTCTGTATTTATGGGCTCTATCTTTTTTTCAAAGAAAGGCGCGAAAAGAAGGAAAGCGGCAACATTGAATGAATCCCTTTTGGTAATTTAGACCGAGATTCGTAGCAACTTTTTACAACTATTTGAGCTTCGAAAAAATAGGGACACCATGAAATTGAACAAATCCTCTTTTCCAAAAAAATATCACCACCTTTTTCAACCACTTTACTTTCTCTTGGTCCCATTGGTTTTCTGTAGTCACGACCTGTATCTAAAAATGGAAACCTATTTGCTGCAGCCAAACCAACAAGCAACTTTGAGCCTCTACAATGGCACTTTTGAGAAAAGTGAAAACAGCATCACACGTGATCGTATGCTGGATGCTTCCTTCGTAGCGCTAGGAAAACGAACCGCAATTGAATCGAATGCATGGCAAGACCAAGACAGTACTATTACCCAATTATCGTTTAATACCGGGGAAGCGGGAACCTATGTGGCGGGGGTATCCACAAAAGCCAGAAACATTCAACTTACCGCGGATAAATTCAATGACTATTTAAAACATGATGGCGTTCTGGATATGCTCAAAGCACGTGAGGAAAACAATTTGTTGGACCAAGATGCAGTGGAGAGCTATCAAAAGCACGTAAAGGCCATCTACCAAGTAGGGGATATCAAAACCGAGGATTGGAAAACCGTTTTGGGCTACCCTATTGAATTTGTTCCGGAAATCAACCCTTATGAGAAATATAGCGGTGAAACCCTAACCGTAAAGTTGTTGTTGGATGGGAAACCTTTGCCAAGCCAATTGGTTTATGCGGACTATATACCAACTTCCCATGCACACGAACATTCGGACCACGAGCATCACCATGATGAAGATGGACATTCACACGAACATGCCGAAAAGGGTCACGCACACGACCACAATGCGGATAAACATTCACATGGTGACGGAACCCACCATCATCATGATGATTCTGAAGCAACAGAGGGGCATACACATACCAGGGGGCAACAGTTGCGCACCAACTCACAAGGATTGGTGTTAGTGAAGTTACCAGAAGATGGCATCTATTATTTGCGAACCATTCATATGGTAAGTCTTTCGGGCAATGAAGCACTGACCCACGAATCCAAATGGGCTACGTTGACTTTTGAAGTTACGCATGCGCATGGCGCTGATACCCATACCCATGAACATCATGACCATGAGGACGGTTTCCCTACTTGGGTTTTTGTGTTGGGAAGTGTTATAATTATCGGTTTATTGTTCATCCTTTTCAGAAAAAAGAATTGATGAAGTTTAAGAATTTTAGGCAAGCGCTATTCCTGTTTTTGTTTCTGTTACCGCTTTTCGGATTTGCCCATGATGTCACGAGTGCCGACCAAGAGATTCTCCGAACCGGAGGTTTATGGGCGTACATTCGCGTTGGGGCAACCCATATGCTTACCGGTTATGACCATCTACTTTTTTTGGCAGGGGTCATCTTTTACCTGAACAGCTTTAAAGACATCTTAAAGTTCATCACCGTTTTTACGATATGCCATTGCATAACACTCATCGGTGCCACTTACGCCGGAATTACCGCAAATGAACACCTCGTCGATGCAGTCATCGCCCTAAGCGTGTTGTACAAGGGGTTTGAAAATTTAGGAGGTTTTGAAAAATTGAACATAAAATCGCCCAATTTACTGTTCATGGTGGGTTTGTTTGGGTTGATTCATGGCTTTGGTCTCTCTACGCGTTTACAATCGTTTGATATGGGACAAGATCAATTCCTGGCAAAAATCCTGTGCTTTAATCTAGGGGTAGAAGTAGGACAGGTACTCGCCTTGATTCCCATTACTTTTATTATCACATTTGCTCGAAAACAAGAACAGTTTCCCGCCTTTTATAAAGCCGTGAATTGGTATCTTGTACTAGCCGGAATCGGGTTGTTTGTATATCAACTTTATGGTTACTTTTCCGGGCATTGATAGAAACAGACCTAGCTTCCTAAACATGAAGAACAAAAATTTAAAAAGCGTCATCCTCACCGGACTGGGAATGACCACGGGGTTCATCCTTTATGACGTTCTTTTTGGAGAAAACATAGATTGGGGAAAAGCAATTTTAGCTGGGGTCCTAGTCATATTGTTTTCAGTTATCTTTAAAAAATCTTCCCGATAAAACATTGAATTTTGTAGTGCTCCATCCTATAAATAGGACCAAAGGAACTACTCAAGAAATTTAGAAGACTACCTATGAAGCGAATAGCTGTTTTTTGTGGTTCGAGCTCAGGAACCGAAACTGTTTTTGAGCAAGAAGCCCGAGCACTTGGCCAAAAATTGGCAAAAGAACATATCGAATTGGTTTATGGAGGTGCCAATGTTGGGCTAATGGGCGCCATTTCCAATGGCACTTTATCCGAGGGAGGCAAGGTTATCGGAGTGATTCCAACCTTTTTGAAATCCAAGGAAATCGCGCATATGGGATTGACCGAATTGCATATTGTCGATTCGATGCATGAACGAAAAACCAAAATGAATGACCTCTGTGATGGCGTAATTGCGCTGCCCGGTGGATTCGGAACACTCGAAGAACTTTTCGAAATGCTGACTTGGGGACAATTGGGACTGCATCAAAAACCGGTTGGCATATTGAACGTCAACGGATTTTACGATGACCTTATCCAGCTTATGGATACCATGGTTGAAAAGGGCTTTCTAAAAGAAGTCTACCGCAAAATTGTGCTCATTAGTGATAGCGCAGATGACTTGCTGGCTCAAATGCAAAACTACGAGGCGCCAAAAGTGGGCAAATGGATTACGCGCGAGACCACCTAGCCTAGAACAGATGTCGTTATTCTCCTTAAAGTACTAAATCAGCTTCCATCAAAATATGAAAATAGCAGTAGCACAATTTCAACCCAAAGACGGGGATAAATCCTATAATCTATCCATTATCCGAAAGCTAGCTAAGAAAGCCAAGGCTAACGGAGCAGACGTCATCAGTTTTCATGAAATGTCCATTACCGCATATACCTACACCCAAAACTTGGACCATGAACAAATCTTGGCCTTGGCTGAAGAAGTGCCCAGCGGAAAAAGCACCCAAGAGTTGATGGCCATTTCAAAAGAATTGGATATCCCCATATTGGCGGGCTTGGTAGAAAAGTCAGATAACAAAATATACAATACCTATCTCTGCGTTACAGGTGATGGATTGGTAGCCAAGTATCGAAAAATCCATCCTTTTATCAACAAGCATATGTCCCCGGGCAACCGGTATTGCGTATTCGACCTGCTGGGTTGGAAATGCGGAATTCTGATTTGTTACGACAATAATGTGATTGAGAACGTCAGGGCCACAAGTCTTTTGGGTGCAGAACTGATTTTTGCACCACATGTTACCGGTTGCACGCCTTCCGCTATGCCACATCGCGATTATGTTGCAGATGAATATTGGCAGAACCGTGAAAATGACCCGGTTTCCTTACGAATGGAGTTCGACGGACCCAAAGGCAGGCGTTGGTTGATGCGATGGCTCCCTGCAAGGGCCTATGATAATGGAATTTACTATGCCTTTACCAATCCCATCGGTTATGATGGTGAACACCTCAAAAATGGCAATTCGATGATTCTTGACCCCTACGGAGAAGTTTTATCCGAAATAAAATCTTTTGATGACGATATCACCATTTCAACTATTACCAAGGAAAAAATCCAGCTTTCGGGTGGGTGGCGTTATAAAAAGGCAAGAAGGCCAGAACTGTACAAAGACATTATTGGTCAAAACCACCTATCGGATACAACGCCTGTTTGGATGAAACAAGAAAGCAAATAAAAAACAATCATAAACCATAGCTTTAACCGCTGTCATGCCATCAATATCCAAAAACACAACAATTACTCTTTTACTGCTCTTATGGGCTTTACCCCAGACCCATTCACAAAAAATTGAAACCTTAAAACAACAAATTGAGCATATCATCAGTTCAAAAAAAGCAGTGGTAGGGGTGGCCATTACAGGAATGCAAGCCAAGGATACGCTAAGCATACATGGTGATAAGCATTTTCCAATGCAAAGTGTTTTCAAATTTCCCATCGCGCTGAAAATGCTGTCTGAAATAGACAAAGGCAAGTTTTCCCTTGACCAAAAAATAACTCTCAAAAAAAGTCAACTGTTACCTGGATTATGGAGTCCCTTGCGCGAAAAATATCCTGAAGGAGGTTCCTTTACCATCGCAGAACTCATAAAGTATACCGTGGCCTTAAGTGATAATGTAGGTTGTGACGCCTTACTGCGTCTTCTGGGTAAACCTGAAGCCGTAGAAGACTATTTTCATGTTTTGGGGTTTCAGGATTTTGCCGTAAAAATCAATGAAGAAACCATGCAAAACAATTGGGATATGCAGTTTCTCAACTGGACGACTCCCACGGAAGCCAATTCTTTTTTAAAAGCGTTTTACGAAAACAAAACTGGTCTACTCTCCAAAGAAAACCATGATTTTATCTGGAAGGTTATGGAATCTACCCGAACGGGCAAGAAACGGTTGAGGGGACAATTGCCAAAAGAAACCATTGTGGCCCACAAAACCGGCTGGTCTGGAAAACATAAAGAAACCGGAATCACCGCGGCAGCAAATGATATTGGAATCGTCTTTTTGCCCAATGGAAAATATTTTACCATCAGCGTTTTTGTATCAGAATCAGCGGAAAGTACAGAGACCAACGAAAGGATCATTTCTGATATTTGTAAAGCCGCGTGGGATTATTTTATAACGCTAAAGTCATAGCCTATGTGTTTGCTGGCATATTCGGTGGATAAAGAACATTCCCGAATTCCGGGTTATGTGGCTAGACCTAGACCAAAATATTCAATGGAATGAGACTGCTCCTAATTCTTGCCTTAATACTTTGGACCACAGCCAGACATGAGGCAAGTCATGCGCTTATGGCGTATTTGGAGGGTGCTGAAATCAAAGAACTACAGCTTATTCCTGGTATTCATGAGGAACTGGGTTTTTATTTTGGATATGTAATGCATTCTGGCAACACGACCTGGCTAACAGAGGCTGCTCCATTTTTTACCGACATATTGCTAGTAATCATTACCAGCCTGCTACTATTACGCAAGCCAGTAAAGTTCTACAACGCTTTTTTGCTTTTTGGGTTTGTCTCCCCCATTTTTGATTTGGTGTACAATTATCAAGGCGGATTATGGCGAAAAGGAACAGACGTTTCCGATTTACTTGAAATGTTACCCAATATAACGGTCCACGTTTCTTTTCTTTTGACCATAATGTTGTCGATTATGGCATTGTTATTTTTCAGGAAGCGAAATAAGCTTGCAACGTAAAGCATAAATCGGTTTCAATTGAAGCTAGAAAAGGATTAAAACGAAAAAACCAACTTCCAAATGAAAAGTACAGACTTAAAAAGCAAAACAGAAGAGCAACTGAAATCGGAATTAAAAGCCATGAAATCCGTCACTGGAGTATTGATCGGGGTTTTACTAGTTTTGTTCGGGGTTACCCTTTATGGATTGTTCACTAAAGAAAACAAAACCCCATTTATTGCATTGATTGCCGTTGGCGTTTCTTGTGGAGCAATCGTTCCGTTGCAACTCAGTCAAATGAAAAAAATCAAAACCGAACTTGCGGCGCGAAAGTGAAACCAAAAAACACTGTAAAATCCTATTTAACCCTAACCTCTTTAGTTCAGTTAGACGAAGCGCAAGTGTGAACACAATCCACTATTTTTATAAGTGGTTACATGTACGATATGGAAAACTTTCATTCGCAGCGTGTCACAAATATATTTCAAACCATCTTCGACATGAGAAATCTGTATATGGGGGCGACCCTACTGTTCTTTCTATCAAGTTGTGACCCCGTATCCGATATGGAGGCCAACATTGAAAATTTGACCACACAAACCTTGACCGTTGAGTTTGTCTCATCCATTGCGGATTTATCCAAGACTTTGGAAATAAAACCCAACGAAATTGAACTTTTCCAAGAAGGTTTTGATGTAGGAGGTACATTTCTGGAACCGTCATTGGTGGAGTATGACTCCGTGGTTGTCATGGATCAACAACAACAGGTACTAAGAGTATACAAGGAAAACGATAACGGCAAAAACATATACAACGTAACAGAGTACTGGATGGGAAGTGAACCCTCTAAAAGATTTTTCAAATACGAATATGAAATCAATACGCAGGATATTGAATAAAACTTTTCGAATGCAGACTAAAACAGGATTGTTCATTCTATTTATATTTTTTTTATTGATTTCATATGGGAATGCCCAAGAAAATGGCCGTAAAGATCCCATAGGTTTTACGCTCGAAAGAGACTTGTTATTGGCCCACTATGATTGCAAAACAGATGTCGATGATCTTCACTCGGTAGCTGCACTGGCTACGCTATTAACCCATGAACCCTATGCACAACTCAAGTATCACGCAGTGGCAGGAACCTATGGCATTCAAGAAGGGCTTTACGTACCACCGAACGAGCTTTTCCAACTTGCTTTTGGGGATAATTGGACAGATGCACATAAGAACCGAACAAAGGCAATAGCAACAGTCAAAACCTTGGTGAAAACCACGTTGGAAAACCAAGGCCATGTCTGGATTGCCGAAGCGGGACAATCTGATTTTTCTTCGGAATTGATAAAAGCCATCCAAAGGGAAATGCCCGAAATCGATGTTTCGAAACGAATTCATCTCGTCCAACATAGCAATTGGAATGAAGACGTTACTACTCCTTCAGATTTGGATTTTGTAAAGGCTACAACGGATTATCAAAAAATACCAGATGGAAACGCCCTGGGCAATGGAACTCCAGGTTTTCAATCCGCTGAATATGACAGTTGGGCTGACCATATCAAAAATCCAGAATTGGTTGCCATATGGGAAATGGCCATTGTTTTGGGCAACCAATATAATGGTAAGGAAGGACGTTATCTTAACAAAGCCATTGCTAAAGGTGGATTGGATTTTTCGGACTTTTCAGAGGTCTGCTGGATTTTAAACCTCAAAAATCTTGAGGATATAAAAGATTTTTTTGAACGCTATGGGAATTGATTCCACAATGGTTTCCCCAAAACAAAAAGAATGATGGATAAAGTAAAGGTCCTTGCCTTAAGTTACATTTCCTTTTTACTCTTTTTGGCATGCTCAACCGATAATGAAGATGGGGCCAATACGAACAACGCTATCGTTGGGGATTGGATTTTGGTTTCTCGAACGGTGGCCGAAATTCAGGTTGCCTTGGATGAATGTGAAACATTTGTCGTAATGACCATCCAAGAAGACCAAACCCTTTTTTCGCAGTTTAATACCACGGAAATACCAGAAAGGTGCCAAAACCTAGCTTTTTTTCAACTTACTTGGGAAAAAGGGACCGGAAATCTATATAACGTGAACTTGGGAAATACGCTAGTTTCCACCCTAGAATTAAGTGGAAACCAATTAATTGAACGGATTGCCGATAATGACTGGGTAAATTTCTATGAAAGAGCTGAATAGTTACCGCTGGAAACAAACGGTCTTCACGCTGCCAAGCTTTCCCGCATTTTAACTACCTTCAATCCAATTTCCTTTTCATCAAAAAGGATGGAGTGCTGCTAAAAACGCCCTCCAAACAGTAAATATCATCATTCAAAAACACCTATGCATCATGAGAAATCTTGTTTCAATTACCCTGCTTGTCTTACTTGTTGGTTGCTCCACAAAACCCAAAAAGGAAAACACTGAACTCGAGGAAAAAATCACCAGAATTGAAAACGGGTTGCAACCCAATCTTCAAATCGAAGGGGATAGCATTCCCAATTTCAATTTGGACGAGCGATTGAAAGAACTAGGGATTCCCGGAGTGAGCATTGCAGTAATTCATAACGGCAAACTCGAATGGGCCAAGGGTTATGGCATGGCCGACGTTTCGGAAAATCGTCCCGTCAACAGCGAAACCATGTTTTTAGCAGGGTCTATTAGCAAACCAGTTGCTGGCCTCAGGGCCCACCAATTGGCCGAAGCAGGAACCATTCATATGGATTCCAGTGTGAATAACTATCTAACCAGCTGGAAACTCCCAGAAAATAAATTTACCGAGAACGAAAAGGTAACCACCCGACGCATATTGAACCACACTGCGGGATTAACGGTTTGGGGATTCCCGGGTTATGACAAAGGAGATACCATCCCGACGGTTCCTGAAGTTTTGGATGGCAAAGGAAATACCGATTCCGTCCGCGTGTACAAGGAACCCGGTGAAAGCTGGATGTACTCTGGGGGAGGCTACACTATTATGCAATTGATGATGACGGATTTGGAAGACAAGTCCTTTCCAGAAATCATGCAGGAAAACGTGTTAAACCCGTTGGGAATGACGGCTAGTACATTTGAAAACCCACTACCCGAAAAATACCATTCCATAGCTGCAACAGGGTATCGTGAAAACGGTGACGAAGTAGAGGGGAAATGGCCCATCTATCCCGAAATGGCAGCTGCTGGCCTCTGGACGACCCCTTCCCAGCTAATTCTTTGGGCGCAAGAAGTTCAGAAAATACAGCAGACCCAAAAAGACGGTCTTTTAAAAACCAAGACCATCAATGAAATGCTAACCGAGGGCATGAATGAGTACGGTCTAGGTCCATCCGTTCGCGAACACACCTACGGCCACGGTGGCGCTGATGAAGGTTTCAGGGCAAACCTAGTGGCTTGGAAAGAACATCCCGTAGCTGTGGTGATGATGGTCAACTCGGATAATGGTAGCATTATGCAAGAAATTCTGTTGAGTATCGCCAAGGAATACAACCTTCCTGGAATTGACCCAATGGCGCGTAAAGTAGTTGCCCAATCCGAAGAAGACCGCGCTAGATTTGTGGGAACCTACACTTTCCCAGAAATGGGTGAGGCCCATGTTGTATTGAAAGAGAATGGTTTGGAAATCGATGGTGAATTTACGGACGAACCCATTATGTTACTACCTGAAACGGACACCCAATACTTTAACAAAAATAGCGGTACCTATTACACTTTTCATATGGAGGATAGTGAAGTCACTGGAATTCAATTATGGGATAGAATCGCACCAAAAACCAAATAATTTCGTATTAGGTGGACCATTCCAAAGACATCATATCGAAAAGGCTAAGAATAAGGCGTATCGAATGGGACGATTTGGAGCACATTCATACGTTGCATAGTTTACCGGAGTCCGACGAATTCAACACCCTTGGAATTCCAAAAGATATGGATGCAACAAAAAAGGTAATCACCCCTTGGATTGCTGAGAACCAATCGGATAGTCCAAAAAACTACACTTTCGCGGTTGAAAGCAATGATAATGAAGAATTCCTAGGTCTTTTTGGACTAAAATTAGGGAAACCAAAGTTCAAAAGCGCCGAGGTCTGGTATATATTCCATCCGAACCATTGGGGTAAAGGTTATGCCACCGAATCGGTTAAAGCCATTTTAAAGTTTGGTTTTGAAACGCTGAAATTACATCGTATGGAGGCAGGCTGTGCAGTAGATAATATTGGCTCCATCAGAGTGCTTGAAAAGGCGGGGATGTTAAGAGAAGGACGAAGAAGGGAAATATTACCACTAAAATCGGGCTGGTCGGACAACTTTTCGTTTGCTATACTCGAATCGGATTATTTTAAAAACAATTAGAGCTCAGTATCCAAAGTATGCAAAGGGATTTCGGTATATTCCATAAAATCGTTAAGCCATTTTCAATATGATCAAGGGCCTTTTCGAGACGCATCTGTTTGTTGAAAATATAGACCGTTCGATTGCTTTTTACACGGAAATTCTTGGGCTGACCCAATGCCGGTATCGAGAACAACCCAAAACCGCCTTCTTTTGGATTGGGAAACAAAAACAGGCGATGCTGGGATTGTGGGAAAAACCCAAGGAGGAGATTGATATCCGCCATTTTGCCTTTGAATGTGACCCAGATTGGATTGCCAATGAATCCGTTGCGTTTTTGAAATCTCATAACATCACCTTTTGGAATTTTTTGCAAAATCAAAAGGACGTACCCATGGTATTTTGTTGGATGCCTGCCATATCCATTTATTTCAATGACCCAGATGGTCATGATTTGGAGTTTATTGGTATCCTTCCGGGAAAGCCCAAATCTGATGCGGAAAAACGAATCGTAACCTATACGGAGTGGCTCAAGCTAAAGGATAAAAGTTAAAAAACACGGAGATAAGAAGAAGCAGTAATACAACGTATTTCATTATCCATTTTAAGCAATCCCATGAAAGCCAAATACGATCGTATCGGAATCAATTACAACCAAACGCGAAAGGTAGACCCTTACATTGCTTCCCGTTTGCTGTTTCACCTGAAACCCAAATTAGAGGGTCTTTATCTGGATATTGGCTGTGGAACGGGCAACTACACCCATAAACTTCAGAAGAATGGATTTCGGTTTATCGGCATAGACCCTTCTCTTAAAATGCTTGAAAAAGCCCAAATGCGAAACTCCGAAATTGATTGGAGAATAGGCAGTGCAGAAAACACCGGACTTTCCGATAGTCAGCTAGATGGTATTGTCGCTTCACTGACCCTACACCATTGGACCAATTTACAGAAAGGATTTGCCGAGCTTAACCGGGTCTTAAAACAAAAGGGAACTTTGGTTGTTTTCACGGCTACACCAACACAAATGCAAGGCTATTGGCTCAATCGGTATTTTCCCAAAATGCTGAAGGATGCCATCCAACAAATGCCATCCATGAAAAGTATTGAAGAAAGCTTGGCCAAAAGTGGATTCGAAATCAGTGGAAAGGAACTGTATTTTATCCAACCTGATTTAGAAGACAAATTCTTGTATTGTGGTAAGCAAAAGCCGGAGTTGTACTTCGAACCCAGAATTCGAAATGGAATTTCTTCTTTCTCAGATTTAGCGCGTCAAAAAGAGGTTGAACTAGGTTTATTCCAGCTACGGAAAGATATCGACAGTGGCGTTATTCATGAGGTAATCCAATCTTATGAGAATGATATGGGAGACTACATTTTTATCACAGCCCAGAAACCTTAGAAAAAAGTTGCCTTACTTCTCTAAAATCTAAGTCATCAAAACGCACCTATTTTAATCTTTTTTTCCTTGGAAAGTGAAGGTTCATGTTCGACTAGTGTTTAACTTTAGAGTATCATGGAACAGAAAAATCAAACCGTAATCGATTTTTACGATTTTCTAAAAAGTAGAGTCTATGATACGGGAAAATTCAAAAAGTCTACTACACCAACCTTATTCAAAAAACATGAGCCAGAAACTTGAAAACGCCAAAAATCTTTATTTAGAAGGCATCCGAGACGGTAACATCGAAGTGGTGAAAAAATATACGGGTGACCGTTATACCCAGCACAGCACTGGCGTCGCTGACGGTGCGGAAGGATTCATGGATTTCTTTTCCGGATTTCTGGAACGGACCAGCAATAGGGATATTCGTCTTATCCGAACCTTGGAAGACGGACGCTTTGTTTTCGTCCACGCTTATCAAGATATTGACAACGGCACTGCAAAATGGATTACCACGGATATGTTCGATACCGATGCCAACGACAAAATCATAGAACATTGGGATGTTATTGCCCAATATCGAGAGCCTCACGAAACCGTTTCTGGAAATGATATGATTCTAGGCGATTTTGTAATAGAGGCTTTGGACAAAACCGAAGAGAACAAAGCCATCATCCGAAACTTTCTGGTGGACGTGATGCAAAACAAGAATCATACAGCATTGGACAAATATGTTTCCTCCCAAAAATACATCCAACACAATCCTACCCTTCCCAATGGTATTGAAGCGCTGGCGAATTTTTTGGCAACACAAACCTTCACCTATGATTTTGTGTTTCATGTGATGGGGCAGGGCAATCATGTGGTAAGCTATTCCAAGGTCACGTATAATACTGTTGAACATGCCCTTTTCGACATTTTCAGGCTTGAGCATGGAAAAATTGTGGAACATTGGGTCAATGTAGAACGCATACCGCCCCGTTCCGAATGGGCGAATACGGGGAAGTTTTGATTTTGACACGAATTCAATAAGCTGTAATTTGAAGAACACCTCTTCATAAAGTATGTTTCAATGAGCACCACAACACAAAACAACTGGCCCTTGCTTGATTTCAACGAAATCAAGGACACCTTGGCCACATTGCACCAATGGATTCAAATCGTAGGTAAAATCCGGATGAAAACCATGCCTTGGCAAAACCATTCCTGGCATGTTCCGCTATACATCAGCACCAAGGGTTTTACTACGCAAGGAATTCCCTACGAGGGCAGAATCTTCCAAATTGATTTTGACTTCAAACAACACAAACTGTTTATTGAATGTTCCAATGCGGGCAGTGTTTCCATGGATTTGTATCCCAGAACAGTAGCTGATTTTTACAAGGAACTTTTTGAAAAACTAAAGGAACTCGACATCGTGGTAAAAATTTATGCACGACCAAACGAAATAGAACCGGCCATACCCTTTGCTGAAAATACGGTGAACAAATCCTATGACGAAGCTTCCGCACAGGCCATTTGGAAATCCATGCTCAAAGCAAACGAAGTATTCAATCAATTCCGAAGTGACTTTATTGGTAAGGCCAGCCCTGTACATTTATTTTGGGGTGCTTTTGATTTGGCCGTAACCCGTTTTTCAGGAAGCGATGCGCCCTTACATCCAGGAGGGATGCCCAACATGCCCCTCGATGTTATGCAAGAAGCCTACTCCAAAGAGGTCAGCAGCGCAGGCTTTTGGCCAGGCTCCGAGGCTTTTCCCTTTCCTGCGTTTTATGCGTACGCTTACCCCAGTGATGCAGAGTTCGGGAGTCAAAAAGTAACGCCAGATGAAGCATTTTGGAGTGATGACATGGGAGAGTTTTTCCTGAAGTATGAAGACGTGCAAAAATCCGACAATCCCGAAAAGATGTTACTTTCCTTTTTGGAAAGCACCTATGAAGCTGCCGCAAAAACATCAAACTGGAATAGGGAACAGTTGGAAAAATGAACACGGCCATCTTAAAAAGTAAAATCCGCTTGGAAAACGAAAGGGTTTTGCTACTGCCCTTTGAAGATGACAGACATCAAGAACTCAAGGAAATCATTTTTGATGACAGTATTTGGAAGTTCATGGGCATGTTCGTCCAAACCGAAGCAGACTTTGACGCCTACGTCAAAAACACCCTCACAGACAAACAGAAAGGAATTTGCTATCCATTTCTTATCATCGACAAAACCAAAGGAAAAGTAGCCGGAAGCAGTCGTTATGGCTATTTGAACTTCCCCAGTGAAAAGTGTGAAATTGGTTGGACTTGGTACGGTTCTGCTTTTCAAGGTACCGGACTCAACAAAGCCTGTAAATACGAATTGTTGAACTTTGGTTTTGAACAGATTGGCTTTCGCCGGATTCAATTTAGCGCAGATGAAGAGAATATTCGTTCGCAACGCGCTATTGAAAAATTGGGTGCGCAAAAAGAAGGGGTTTTTCGAAATAACTATATCGCTTCCAAAGGTGAAAGTAGAAATGATGTCTACTACAGCATCATACGGGAAGATTGGCCCCAAGTAAAAAAAGAGCACTTCAAGGCATTCCTATATGTTTAACCTGAATAAAGTCCACTAACTTTTCTCCGGGCCACAGCAGACAAACATATTATCATTACCTTTTGGAAGTAACCTTGGGCAAATTGTACAAATAAAAACAGGTGGTCCTACCCAAACTACTAAAACTTGATTTAATTATTTTGAATGCCATGAACGTTAGGCTTGCGGCTTCTAATAAAAGTATTTGCTAAATGAAAGGCAAAACCGCTATTACCAGACCACTTTGGATTATTGGGGTAGTTCTTGGGTTGCTTTTAATTCAAAGTTGTACAAAAGACAAAAAACCGCCCGAAAACACCAATCCTAAAAATTGGTCCGAATACTTGGGCGGACCGGACCGCAACCATTATTCCGAGCTGACCCAGATTACCCGGGAAAACGTTGATCAGCTTAAGATAGCATGGACCTATGCCACACCAGATTCCGGTCAAATACAAACCAACTCCCTGATTATCGACGGTATATTGTATGGGGTAACCCCGTCCGTGCAAGCTTTTGCCTTAAATGCCAAAACAGGAAAACAACTTTGGATTTTCGGGGATACGCTACGCCATTGGGCAAGCACCAGTCGCGGGGTTTCCTTTTGGAAAGAAGGCAACGACCGGCGTATTTTATATACAGCAGGACCCAACCTTTGGGCCTTGAATGCCCATAACGGCAAACCCATTGAAAGCTTTGGGGATATGGGAAAGGTGGATTTGCATACCGGTCTCCCGGAAATTGCCCAAGATAAATTCATTGTCTCCAATACTCCGGGGACCATTTTTGAAGATTTGATTATCATGCCCGTCCGGGTTTCTGAAGATGTGGATGCCGCACCCGGTGACATTAGGGCGTTCAATGTGAAAACCGGCAAGTTGGAATGGACGTTTCATACCATCCCCCATCCCGGTGAATTTGGATATGAAACCTTTCCTGAAGATGCTTACGAAAACAAACGGACCGGTGCAGCGAACAATTGGGCGGGTATGGCCGTAGACCCACAAAGAGGAATTGTCTACGTCCCGACCGGTTCCGCAGCATATGATTTTTATGGCGGGAACCGCGAAGGCCAAAACTTGTTTTCGGATTGCTTGCTAGCCCTTAATGCCAGAACGGGAGAACGCATTTGGCACTTTCAAACCACCCATCATGACGTTTGGGATAGAGACCTCCCCTCCCCTCCCAACCTCATGACCCTTAACCGTAATGGGGAAACAGTGGATGTCGTCGCACAAACGACCAAACAAGGTTATGTTTATGTATTTGACCGCGAGACTGGGGAGCCTTTTTTTCCTATTGAAGAAATAACTGTGCCTCATTCAACCCTTGAGGGTGAAATTACCTGGAAAACACAACCCATTCCCACCAAACCAAAACCCTTCGCACGTGAATCCAATACATTGACCGTAAAAGATATAAGTCCTTACGCAGATAACCGACAGGAACTCATTGAAGAGTTCGAACAATACGAAACCGAGGTGTACGCTCCTGGAAGTTTACAGGGCGCCGTTCTCCTTCCAGGATATGATGGCGGTGCCGAATGGGGTGGTGCGGCAGCCGACCCAGAGGGAACTTTATTCGTAAATGCCAATAACATGGCTTGGATACACCAAATGATGGAAAATCCCAAACAGGAAAGTTTGGCCAACCTCAGCACCGGGGAAAGACTATTCAACGCTTTGTGCATCAGTTGCCATACCATGGACCAAGAATCCGTTTCCAATATTCCAGCCTTGGGAGACCTCCATTTGAAAAAGGATAAAGCCTTCGTGAACAATATCATTCAAAATGGAAAAGGGATGATGCCAGGTTTTCCAATGCTTTCCATTACTGAAGTACAATCGGTAGTGGCTTTTTTGTACGGGGAGCAAAAACAGGAAGTAGCAACCACGACGGTTGATGAAAAAGTCTGGTTGCCTTATAAAAGCACGGGGTACAATAAATTTCTGGATAATAATGGTTTGCCTGCCATTAATCCCCCATGGGGGACCTTGAGCGCGATTGACCTTAATTCAGGGGAGTATTTGTGGCAAATCAATTTGGGACATGAACCAAAGCTGTTGGAAAAAGGCATTAAAAATACAGGCGTAGAGAACTACGGAGGGCCAATTGTTACGGCCAGTGGGTTACTTTTCATTGCTGCTACAAAAGATGGCTTCTTTCGGGCTTTCAACAAAAACACGGGGCAACTCCTTTGGGAAACGCAACTTCCCTACCCAGCCTTTGCGACACCATCAACCTATCAAGTGGATGGAAAACAATATATTGTTTTGGCTTGTGGTGGGACTAAGCTTGGTACACCCAAGGGAAATCTATACGTAGCCTTTGCGCTACCTGATAAAACCGACGAATGATACGAAAAGCCTTCTTTATAATACTGAGTTGTCTAGCGGTATCCATTCCATCTCTTGCACAGGAAAAACCTATCGTAATTTTTGACACCGATTTCGGTGGAGACGCTGATGATTTGGGCGCGCTGGCCATGCTAAACCATTTTCAAAACAAAAATGAGATGGAATTGCTAGGCGTAATGTGCTGGAATCTGGAAAAATATGCGGTAAGCGCCATTGATGCAGTCAATACCCATTATGGCAATCCTGATATCCCCATCGGCAGAAGATTGGGCGAAGCCCATGATACGCCATGGAACCATTCCAAAGTGATTGCAACAGCACTGGTGCATGATGTTACGCTTAAGAATGTTCTGGACGTGACCGAACTATATCGCAAACTGCTAAGCGAAAGTGAAGACAAAAGTGTGGTTATCGTAACGGTAGGCCCTTTAATGAATATCAAGTTGTTGCTGGACTCGAAACCAGATGGGTATTCAAATCTATCCGGCGAGGAGCTTTTACACCGCAAGGTGAAAGAATTCGTGATTATGGGCGGTAATTTTCCAACAAGCGAAAACGAATGGAATTTTGACGGAAACATGCCTGGGGTAACGAAATATGTATTGGAAAAGCTCCAATTGCCTATTACATTCTCTGGGGCTGAACTTGGTGCTAGTCTTAAAACCGGTGAAGTGTTCAACCAACTTCCAAAAGACTCTCCTTTGTATTTAGGGTTCTATCATTTTAGCAAACATGCGCCTTGGATGAACCATCAATTTCAAGGTAAGATTTATGACAATGCCACGTTTGACCAAACGGCAGTATTATACGCCGTTAGAAATGGCCTTGGGCACTATTGGCATAAGGTGAAAAACGGTTTCTGCGTTGCGGACGAAAATGGAGGCAACCAATGGATGGGCAAAGAAGGTTCCCAACATTCATATCTCGTTCTCGATATGGAAAAACAAGCCATGGAAACAGAATTGGAAAAGTTTATGCTTGGTGATTTTTAATCTGCTACCACTAAAGTGAAATAATAATCCTATTCTTGTAAAGAACAAATCGCACGAAACCATAGGCGATTATTTTTGCCAGACCACCTAACATGATACGATTCTTTAGAAACCTTCGCCAAAATGCTTTGCATTCCGGAAATAGGGGTAAATATGTGAAATACGCCATGGGCGAAATCGTTCTGGTGGTCATTGGTATCTTGATTGCCCTTCAAATCAACAAATGGGATGAAAGCATCAAAGCAACCAACGAAGAAGAAGCCATTTTAAATCAATTACAGCAGGAGTTATCGAACAACGCTGAAGGCATTCAAAAGGCTATCGAAAAGCATGAAGAAATCGCGAATGACTTGAGCCATATGCTCCCATTACTTGGCCCAAACAGCAAACTTGCCGGTGAAGACGCAGCGACCTTCAAAGATGCCATAACAGAAATGTTGAATGCCTACTATTTCAATCCAAAAACTTCGGTAAGGAAGACCATCAACAATACCGGAAAAATAGGGATCATAAAAAACCAAAACCTCCAATTCTTGATTTCGGAAATTGCAGCAGCGGAAGAGGCTTATCTTGCCACAACGGGGTTGACCACCACCTATTTGCAAAACAACATTGTTCCTTATTTGAACTCTAGGATTCTTATCATGAACAGCACTTCTGCCATTCCTACGGTCACGGAAGATTTTGAAGGGAAACAAAGCACGTTTACCAATGACAGCTACCAAGTGCTATCGGAATATGAGTTTGAAAACATGCTATCCGCCAAAATCGTACTTGCCAAACAATCCGCAAATGCCGCATCCGAAATAGCCGATTTGTATTCGGAATGCATAGCAAAAATTCATGAAGAACTTAAGTAGTATTGTGTTTAACCTTACAAACCGTAGCTGATTCAAGAAGCGGATTGGTTTTAAAGCGCTTCGTGTAGGAATTCAATAAATGAATTTTCAAAAACCCTGTTGACCTTGTTTGTTCCGTTTGTATGGTAATTTAAAAGCAACTGGACTTCATCCTCAAATGATAAAGAAAGCCATGTAATTTTCAACCATTCATAGTACATTTGAAGGAACATACGAAAGTTTGTGTTTGGTTGCGATAATGCACGACAACTTCTTCCCTTCATACTTTCAAACTATATTTTTTTACTCCTTAAATCTTGAATGATGAAAGTACATTCTACCAACTATTACAACACCCTTATCGAAATTGCTGAGGACTCTCCGGTTCGACAAAGTGAAGCTCCTCCAGTAAAAGGTCACAAGAAGTCCGTAGCGAACCTCCAATTCGATATGCTAAAGGAAAATCCATACCAGTTTACCTCGGACGAGGTATTGTTTTCGGTGTTTGCGAATAGAAAAGACCTAGACATCAATAAGTGGAACCAGCATCGCGACTCCTATTTTTCCAAGGGACAGCCTTGTTTTAGGGCATCACCGCTTCCGAAAAGATATGGGTTTGGCATTCACAATGACAAAGAAGGAAAAATAGCCATGCTAGGTGTTGAAACGGAAGCATACCAAAGATTGCTAGCGGACAAAACGGTAAAAAAAGTAAAAGCCATGCGCTCCAGACGAGCATAAATTCGTTTGCCTGGAATCCTGCAAAATTGTAAAGATGTTAACAAAGTGGACGCAGAAAAAGCTGTAGTTTCGGTCGAATACCAATCCAATTGCTTTAAAGGAATCCATGACCGTAAACACCAAGCATTTCCAGAGAATTGTAATCGTTTTTTTGTTGCTTTCAAGTCTGAAAGTGATTTCCCAGCAAAATACAATTGGGATAGAAATCATGCCCCCCAGCGTTGAGCAAGAAGCCACTTCAGTTTGGCGGACCATTAACGACATTGCATTTTTTGAAAAACAAGGCTATCGTATCAATCTTCCGAAAGGTGAGGTAATCGATACGCTCGTTGCCAAATCCAAAAAAGGGACATTTGGCAATGAAGATTATGCAACCATCTATACTTTTTTGGAAACGGAGGTTTTCGATAAAAATGACTATCAGATGGCTATCAAAAGTGTTGAGGACCAAAAACCACTCATTGAGGAAATTATCAATGCGATAGCTGAAGCAAAGAGTAGCTGGGACTGGAACTTTAAAACCTTTGATAGTTACCCTATCGTATTCACTTTATATGGCTCGGGTGGTAGCTACGACCCCGATACGGGAAAGGTAACCTTATTTACCAATCCGAAAGGGCAGTTTATGAACTACAAGAGTCCGGCCAATACTATCGTCCATGAAATTGCACATATGGGTATGGAATCATCCCTCGTTCAAAAACACAAACTTTCCCACGGTTTGAAAGAACGGCTTGTGGATACTTTTGTGTTTCTGCAATTCAAAACACAGCTAGCGGAATACAGAATTCAAAATATAGGCGATACAAAACTGGATGAATATGTTAAAACCCAGGAGGATATTGCCCAATTGGATGAAATCTTAACCAAATTTGTAGAATAACCTAGGGTAGATTACTTCTTACACCAATCATGAAAAGATGAAAATTGGTATTGCTCAAATCCAATCCAAAAAGGGAGATGTAACCCATAACATCGCTCATCATCTGGTTTATGTTGAACGTGCCATTGAAGCTGAACTTGATTTTATCGTATTCCCTGAACTATCGATTACGGGTTATGAACCTACTTTAGCCAAACAGCTGGCTACGACAATCGAAGATGAAATTTTTAATCCTTTTCAGAAGTTAGCGGATAGTTCGAATATCGCCATTGGTATAGGTATGCCGACATGCGCTAGCGAAGGCATCCATATTAGCATGTTGCTCTTTCAATCCCAACGGGAACGATTGGTGTATTCCAAAAGGGTATTGCACAAGGATGAGATACCTTTTTTCACCAGCGGAACCCATCAGCCCGCGCTTACCATAAAGGGAACTAAAGTAGCCTTGGGCATTTGCTATGAGACCTTGCAAAGAGCCCATTTTGTGGAAGCAAAGGAAAACGGTGCGGATGTTTACGTAGCAAGTGTGGCCAAGCCGGACCGCGGCAGTGCCAAAGCGTATGTCCACTTTCCATCAATGGCCAAAGAATTCCGAACTCCGGTATTGATGTGCAATGCAATTGGGTATTGTGATGATTTTTTATGCAATGGCCAAAGTGCCATTTGGAATGGGGACGGACAATTGCTCGGTGCGTTGGATGACATTCATGAGGGCATATTGGTCTATGACAGTAAAGCAAAAAAGGTACTATCCCTTTAACCACCCCCTATTGCAGCACAACACGCATGGAGAAATCAATAAAAATGATTTAATTACGCAGTTAACTGCGTAATTTATATCTTTGTACCGAAAGCAAATGTATGGAGCACGATTTAATTCGTCATTTAGGGTATGCCAACTTAGACTCAAGGCTCAAGCGCATCAGTGATAGAATGACCCATAGCCTACGCGCCATGTACAAAAAACTGGACATGGATGTGGAACCCAGTTGGTATTTAGTCCTTTTTATCTTGGATAGTACTCCCAACAGTTCAGTAATGGACATTGCACAACAATTGAAATTCACCCATCAATCCATTCATGTAATGACGGATAAGATGATAGCCAACGGATATCTCATCAAAACCAAGGACGAGCGGGACAAACGAAAAACCGTATTCGACCTCACTACAAAAGCAAAACAAAACCTCCCTTACTTTACCGAAATCTGGCAGGCGGGGAAAACAGCTACTTACGAGCTGCTAAGCGAGGATACTTCCATCATGCACCATCTGGAAATCCTGGAATCGAATCTGGAAGAGAAATCCTTTGGGGAACGAATAATCGAAAAACTAAATCCATAGCCCAATGAAAGAACACCATTATAAGGCTGAAATCAAATGGATGGGTAATGAAGGCAACGGTACTTCTGGATATACCGCCTATAACCGAAATCACACTACTACCATTCAAGGTAAAAATCATGTTATAGAGGGCTCTTCGGACCCTTCATTTCGAGGGGACAAGTCTCGATACAATCCAGAAGAATTGTTTCTCTCCTCCATTGCAACCTGCCATATGCTTTGGTACCTACACCTTTGCTCAGTGCATAAAGTGGTGGTTACTGCCTACGAAGATTATGCCAGCGCGACCATGCAAGAAGATGTCAAAGGTAGTGGCAGGTTCAGCTCGGTAGTACTTCATCCGCGAGTGCAAGTATCCGATAGTACTATGTTGGAAATGGCCAATGCTTTGCATGAGGAAGCGAACAAAATGTGTTTTATCGCAAACTCCTGCAACTTTAAAATCGAACATGAACCCACCGCAAACGTTTAATCCATGGAAATCGAGAAAGTCAACGTCGCCGAAAAACTAAACCAAATCCAAGACCATTGGTCCCCAAAAATCATTGGATTACTGAACAACCAAGCCGTCAAAATAGCCAAGTTCAAAGGGGAATTCATCATGCACCATCATGAAAATGAGGATGAATTGTTCTTTGTTATTGAAGGCAAGCTTTTTATGCAACTAAAGGAAAAAACCCTCGAAGTGCTCCCCGGAGAATTTGTCATCATTCCCAAAGGCGTGGAACATAAGCCCTATGCCGAAGAAGAAACCAGTGTATTGCTTTTTGAGCCCAATACAACGGTCAACACCGGGAATATCACAAACGACCGTACCCTAACCGATTTGGAACGCATTTGACGAAACCATGCGATTTGCTCATACCAATATTGTCAGTAAAGATTGGTGCAAACTCGTAGCCTTCTACACCCAAACGTTTCAATGTAAGCTGGTTCCCCCCATACGCAAACAATCCGGTGCCTGGCTTGAAAAAGGAACCGGTTTGAAAAACGCAGCTTTGGAGGGCGCACATCTACTCCTTCCTGGGTATGGTGAAAAAGGGCCAACCTTGGAAATTTATCAATACAAATCCATTGCCAACCAAGAGCAGCCTTTTCCGAACCACCAAGGTTTTGGACACATTGCATTTGAAGTAGAAAACCTTAAGGAAATTATTGAAATAGTAAAACAAAATGGCGGAACTTTGGCTGGGGAACCGACCCAGAAAGAGATAAAGGGTGTTGGCAAAATTACCTTTGTTTACGCACGGGACCCTGAAGGAAATCTCATTGAACTGCAACAATGGAGGTATGACTAATCCGCCCGGGCTTTGATAAGCCTTTGTGAAGAGCTTCCTCTGGTGAAAAACAAAAACATCCCTACTCTTTAAGGCAGGAATTCCCGATAATTCTGTATTATTAGCAGGCCAACATACCAATACCGCTCAAAATGACCATATCCACTAAAACGATAGTCAAATACCTTTTAGAGATTATTATAGTTGCTTTTGGGGTATTCCTCGGGGTTTATTTCAGCGATTTGAACGAGATTCAGAATACGAAGGAAGAAAAGGAAAAATCGTTGACCCTCATTCTTGAGGAGTTGGAATACAATCAAAAATTATTGGAGGAACAAATCGACTATCACGAGAAACTTAAAATCCAAATGGATAGTGTCAACAACGTACTCACTGATAAAGACCGTTTCAGTAGTTTAGCCGATAACAAAGACTTCAATCACAACAATATAAAAGGTTGGAATGGTTTTCAGTTCGCAAGATTACGGGTGGTAGCTTTTGAAAGTGCCAAAATCAGTGGTATTCTAAAAGAATTTGATATACAATCCATTCAAAAAATTTCAAGTGTCTACGTGTATCAAGAGAGTTACCTCAGCTTTGGCAATTCCATTTTGAATAAAGCGATTGATACCAATTCCTCCACCAAGCTGGTTGATTTTTTGGGCATCATTGAACTCATGAATTCTGACCTTTTAAACTTGGAAAAACACCTGTCTGAAAATTTGAAAAGGGTCATTGAAGATTTAAAAACCTAACTTGGTTCTGCTTTAGCTGATTTTTTTTGCAAAACCTAAAATCAAAAACTTTTAACGGTTTGAACAATCCTATTGCTCTATTTCAAAAATGGTTTGATGCGGAATCTACCGTATCCACCAGTAGCGTCCCTTCTGCCGTGTGCTTGTCTACCATCGGAACCGACGGTTTCCCCAACGCCCGATTTGTATCCCTGAAAGAAATTCGAGATGATTTCTTCGTTGTAACTGGGCCATTACAGTCCAGAAAAGGGGTTGAAATAGCAACGGACAATAAGGTCGCCCTAACCTTTTGGTGGGCGGGAACCGAACGGCAGGTCAGAATCCAAGGAGAGGCCAGCAAAATCTCTGAAGTACTTGCGGATAGCTACTTTGAAGCGCGAAATGAACATTCCAAGGCGGTATCGGTGGTTAGCAAACAAGGTGAAGTTACCGACAATTTAGCCGTGTTGGAGCGAAAAATGTTGGACAAAGTTGCCGAGAAGGAGCCTATCACAAGGCCAAAAGATTGGGGTGGCTTTGCCATCAAACCGCTCCGCATCGAGTTTATGGAGTTTAAGGAGACCCGCTTCCACGACCGAAAGTGTTTCTTGCTCGAAAACGGGAAATGGCAAATGCTTCAATTACAACCTTGACCAATCGTTCCATGCAAATCAAAACCTTATCTGATGTTCCCCTTGAACAAATCTTGACCGTTTTCAATACCGCATTTTCCGATTATTTGGTGCCTTTACAGCTGACGCCTGAACAACTGGAAACAAAAATGAAAGCAGATGGAACGGAACTTTCCCTTTCGTGTGGTGTTTTTGAAGACGAAAAACCCGTGACCTTCATTTTACATGGCATGGACTCCATCAAGGGACAAAAAATAGTCTATAACGGCGGAACAGGCGTAGTTCCCCATAAAAGAGGGGCAGGTCTAACCACGAAGATGTATGACTTTATCCTACCCATTTTAAGAAGCAAGGGGATAAAAAAAGTGGTCCTTGAAGTTATCTCGAACAACGTTCCTGCTATTAAATCTTATCAACGTATCGGTTTTGAAACCCAGCGGGAGTTGCTTTACTACAAGGGAGACAAATTAACTATATCTTCTAAAAACACTGCAAGTATAAAACCTTTGGAAACCTATGATTGGAGACTGATGGAATCCTTCGGAGACGCCAAACCGACTTGGCAGAATTCCCAAAAAGCCCTTAGTACCGTGTCATCGACCAATATCGCTCTCGGGGCCTACCTCAAAGGCCAACTAGTGGGTTATGTTATTTTCACTCCGGGTTCCAAAAGAATTCAACAAATTGCAGTGAAACCAGAGTATCGACGGCTCGGGATTGCATCGCAACTTTTAAAAAGTATAGTCGGCCAACATGGAAATTACTTGTCCGTAATAAACATTGATGCCAAGGCCAAAGATTTGATTTCTTTTTTTCATAAAATCGGATTTGCGCTTCAGCTTAAACAATTTGAAATGGAACTTCTTTTATAGTTTAGTCAAAACCATAAACAAACAATGACCAAAAAACAAATTGTAATTCTTTCGCCTTTTCTCATCATCGGCGTGAACTTTGGCGTCGCCTTTGCCTTCAAAAAAACCCTTGGCAATTGGGCATTCACCCCCATGATACTATTTGGATGGGCGCTATGGCTCTTCTTCATTCTTAAGTTCGGTGGACGAGAGTCCATAACGCAATGGCTCAAAAAACCTACTGGAAAATGGGGTTGGGGCATTCTTGCAATCCTAGTTGGACTTATTCCACTCCCTTTGTTCATCTTTCATTCTGGCACCTTGACCCATTGGACCATCTGGCTCCCATGGATAACATTGGCGCTCATAAATCCATGGATTGAGGAGTTTTACTGGCGCGGCTTGTTGTTAAATTACACTAAAGATTGGTTAAACTGGCTCGCTGTCTTGTACAGTAGTGCTTTATTTGCCTTGAACCATGCAGCTTTCGGCATCAATTCCGAACTAAACAGCGGTTTCGAAATTGTAGTATCCACCTTTATTATGGGAATCGTTTGGGCTTGGGTATACAAAAAGACCCAAAGTTTGCGATGGGTGATTTTTGCCCATTTCCTAGTTGATTTTTTAGGACTTTCGGTACCGGCATTTCTGGATTTGTGGGAGAAAGGAGCGTGGTAGGGTCAAAAACAATCTTAAAACCTATTCCAAAATGAAACAATTGTGTCTTTTTTTCGCCTTGATTTTCTGTAGCCTAAATTATACCATGCAAGGTCAAACCCAACAAGATTCTCTGGACATCAAACAGGTAGCCCTGGACTATATCGAATCACAACACAACGTAAAACCCGAGCAGTTTAAACGGTCGGCCCATCCCAGAATGGTCAAACGTACCTTTTGGACCCACAAGGCCACGGGTGAAGAATACTTAAGGGAAACCTTTACGGATGCCATGGTGCTTTTGGCAGCATCTTACAATACCAATGGGAACAACTTTCCCAAAAACCCGAAAAAAGAGGTCATCATTCTGGATATTTACGACAAAACTGCTTCGGTAAAACTTATCGCAGACGAGTGGATTGATTATATGCACATCGTTAAACTGAACGGCCAATGGCAACTGGTAAATGTACTTTGGCAGTTCAACGATTCCAGTAATCATTGAAAAAGGAGTCGCAATACTTCTCCAATTCTTTTCCTGGGGTTGCATGTACTATTTCGAACAAAGTTTAGTTTTCATTTTAAGGATTTATTAAAAAGATAAACTCGATTTCGCTATAAATAAGTTAGATTGGGTTGCCTAACGTAAATAGTCCACTTTTTTTAATTTTGTGCCACAAAAGAAAGCATTCAACTTCCGGTTATTTTTAGCGAAATGAGGAGTTAATGGCTTTGGGGTAAACCAAAAATATATGAGTAGATACATTGCCTATTTAAAAGAAATTGAAGAACGAAAAGGTCAATCCCTGCATCCGAAACCTATTGACGATGCCCCTTTGACCAGCGAAATCATAGCACAAATCAAAGATATTGACCATGAACATCGTGAAGACTCCCTCAAATTCTTTATCTACAATGTACTACCCGGAACTACCAGCGCTGCCAGCGTTAAAGCGCAGTTTTTAAAAGAAATTATCCTTGGGGAAGTGATAGTAGATGAAATCTCTCCGGCTTTTGCCTTGGAGCAATTGTCCCATATGAAAGGAGGGCCATCCGTTAAGGTACTTCTGGATTTGGCCTTGGGGAGTGACTCAAGCATTGCCGAGGAAGCTGCCAAAGTTCTGAAAACCCAGGTATTCTTGTACGAGGCGGATACCGAACGGCTTGAACAAGCATATAAAAAGGGAAGCGATATCGCAGAAGATATCATTCAAAGCTATGCCCAAGCAGAATTCTTTACCAAGCTTCCTGACCTACCGGAAGAAATCAAACTAGTCACTTTTATTGCAGGGGTGGGTGATATCTCTACCGATCTGTTGTCTCCTGGTAGTGATGCACATTCGAGGTCCGATAGGGAACTTCATGGACAATGCATGTTTGAGCACAATACAGAAAAGCAGAACGAACTGCTCGCACTGCAAGCCGCACACCCTGACAAAAGGGTGATGCTCATTGCGGAAAAAGGCACCATGGGGGTAGGTTCCTCAAGAATGTCTGGCGTCAACAACGTGGCACTTTGGATTGGCAAACCCGCGAGCCCGTATGTTCCTTTTATCAACATAGCACCCGTTGTAGCAGGCACTAATGGCATCTCCCCGATTTTCCTGACCACCGTTGGCGTTACTGGCGGAATCGGTTTGGATTTGAAAAACTGGGTGAAAAAATATGATGAAGTGGGAAATTTGGTCTTAGATGAAGAAGGTGAACCGATATTGGAACAAGCATATTCGGTGGATACCGGAACGGTGCTTACCATCAATACCAAAACCAAAAAATTATTCAAAGACGGAGCGGAAATCATGGATATTTCCTCCGCTTTCACACCGCAAAAAATGGAATTCATGAAGGCCGGAGGGTCTTACGCTGTGGTGTTTGGAAAAAAATTACAAGCTTTTGCAGCCAAAACCTTGGGTGTGGCTGTTCCACCAGTGTTTGCAGCTTCCAAAGAGATTTCACACGAAGGACAAGGACTTACCGCTGTAGAGAAAATCTTCAACAAAAATGCTGTAGGTACCTCCGGGGCAACCCTTCATGCCGGTTCGTACGTGCGTGTAGAGGTAAATATTGTAGGGTCGCAAGATACTACCGGTTTGATGACTTCCCAAGAGTTGGAAATGATGGCAGCTACCCTAATTTCCCCTATAGTGGATGGAGGGTATCAATCTGGGTGTCATACCGCCTCGGTTTGGGATTTGAAATCCCAAGAGAACATCCCTAGGCTCATGCGTTTCATGAACGACTTTGGATTGATTACCGCAAGACATCCCGAAAACGAGTACCATCCGCTAACCGATGTTATCCATAAAGTACTCAATGACATTACCGTAGACGATTGGGCCATCATTATTGGTGGAGACTCCCATACCCGAATGTCAAAAGGTGTGGCATTCGGTGCCGATTCTGGAACAGTCGCCCTCGCATTGGCAACTGGAGAGGCCTCCATGCCCATACCCGAATCCGTCAAGGTTACCTTTAAAGGAGAGATGAAAGACCATATGGATTTTCGGGATGTGGTGCACGCGACGCAATCGCAGATGCTCAAGAAGTTCAAGGGAGAGAACGTTTTTCAAGGCAGAATCATAGAGGTGCACATTGGAACGCTTCCCTCTGACCAGGCGTTTACTTTCACGGACTGGACTGCAGAAATGAAAGCAAAGGCTTCCATCTGTATTTCCGAACCCGACACTTTGATTGAATCTTTGGAAATCGCAAAAGGGCGTATCCAAATTATGATAGACAAAGGGATGGACAACAAAAAAAGAGTCCTTCAAGGTCTTATCAACAAAGCCAACCAACGTATTTTCGAAATAAAATCCGGAGAAAAACCGCCTTTGACCCCAGATGAGGATGCAGAGTATTATGCGGAATTTGTGGTGGACCTCGATATTATCGATGAACCCATGATCGCGGACCCCGATGTAAACAATGAAGACGTTTCCAAACGCTACACCCATGATACCATTCGTGAGCTATCATACTATGATGGCATAAAACACGTGGACCTGGGCTTCGTGGGTTCTTGTATGGTGCACAAAGGGGACATCAAAATAGTATCCAAAATGCTTCGGAACTTGGAGGAGGCATACGGAAAAGTGGAGTTCAAAGCTCCTTTGGTCGTAACAGCACCTACGTATAACATTATCGATGAGCTTAAAGAAGAGGGAGACTGGGAGATGCTACAAAAATATTCTGGCTTTGAATTCGATGATTCCGCACCCAAAAGTGCCGCTAGAACCGAATATGATAACATACTCTACCTAGAGCGCCCCGGATGTAACCTTTGTATGGGGAACCAGGAAAAAGCGGAAAAAGGAGATACGGTAATGGCTACCTCAACGCGCCTGTTTCAAGGACGGGTCGTAAAGGATTCAGACCGTAAAAAGGGGGAATCGTTATTGGCTTCTACCCCAGTGGTGGTATTGTCCGCAATTTTGGGAAGGACCCCTACGTTAGAAGAGTATAAAACGGCAGTAAAAGGCATCAAGTTGACGCAATTTGCGCCACCGCTCAAGAAAATGACTTCAGGTCCCGGAGCCCCTTCACATAAAATCTCGTATTAGAAACCTCCAAACTTCATCGAGCGTAGTCATGCAGAGGCAAATGGATACAATTGTTTTCGGTTGTTGCAAATCGGACTTGGAAGACTACCTGACCACCTCAATTTTGGTTAATGGATACGACCTCAAGGTGCTTATCGAGGGTATTGAAGCCGACCAGATGGCCGATAAGGGTTTGACACTCCAAAATGGGTGTTATGAAGGCATTTCACATTTTATCGCTTTTGACAATCAAAACCATTTTTTGAGGGAGACCTTAAGGGATTACATGTATCCCGAAGAACGCTTCACCCTTTATGATTATAAATATTCTGGAGTTCCCGGCGACCATAGCTTAACATGTAAGATAGCCATTGGGAATACCGAAGTAGTTTGGTATGATTTTAAAAACTATTCCAAAATCATTTCTTTTGAAATTGACTACAGCGGATTGGAATTTCGGTTTAGCAAGGCCCAGTATTGTCAGGCCATTGCCTCAGTTCGCAACTCCTAACGTAGCATGGGAAATACTTGAATTATGAATTCGAGAAAGTCCAATGAGATAGTCAACTACCCCGAACCCATCCAAACATAGTCCAATCTCACTTTGATAGAACCAATCGTTGTGCTGGGTCCTTGATTTGTTTATCTGGTCCGAGTCAAAATGATTTATTCGCGGTATTTTTAAGGTAGAAATTGAAACACCTTTCAAAATGTTGAAACTTGGTTTGGACTGGACCCCCAACGTCAATCATATCGGTTTTTTTGTAGCACAAGCGAAAGGATTTTATAAAGCACTTGGACTTGAACTTCAAATATCCAATCCGGCTGATGACGACTATAAGCTGACACCGGCGAAAAAAGTCGAACTTGGATTACTTGATTTCGCGCTCTGCCCCATAGAAAGTGTCATTAGTTTTAGGACCAAGGAAAAACCGTTTCCTCTGATTGCCATCGCAGCCCTATTACAAGAAGATTTGAGTGCTATTGCTGTCAGGACCAATGAAGGTATTCATTCCCCAAAGGATTTGGACGGCAAAACCTATGCTTCCTACAAAGCACGATATGAAGATGGCATCGTACAATCCATGGTAGAAAATGACGGCGGGACGGGAAATTTGAATATCATCTACCCCGAAAAGTTGGGCATTTGGAATACGGTTATGGAAGGGCAATGCGACGCTACTTGGGTCTTTTTGAATTGGGAGGGCGTAGCTGCTAAAAATTCATCCGTTACTTTGAATTATTTTAAGCTCGCCGATTATGATATTCCCTATTCCTATTCCCCTGTAATTACGGCAAATGCAACTTTAATATCAGACAATCTAAAAGACTATCGTGATTTTATAAAGGCTACCAAAAAAGGGTATCTTTTTGCGCAGGAAAACCCAGTAGAAAGTTTGGCCATACTGCAACCCCATATTCCCAAGTATGACAGGCACATTGACCTTACTGAGGCCTTGGAAATGACTTTGCCTTTTTTTGGCAACACATTGGATTGGGGAAGAATCAAACCGAATAACATTTCGGCTTTTCTAAGTTGGCTTAACGAAAAAAAACTGGAAAAAAAGCCTATTTTACCACAGGAAGTGGCCACTGAAAGCTGTTTTGCTGAAGAAGAATGATATCATGAAATACCTTAAGTCCTCTTACTTTTTTGATTTGGAAAACAATGCCATACAAACTTTGGTATCCGAGTTCAAAAACGAGAATCTTCCAATCCAAGAAAAAGCAATAGGAATCTATAACAAAGTTCGGGATGGTTGGAAATATGACCCCTATACCATAAGTCTTTCAGAAGACAACTATCGCGCAAGCACCATCGCGCAACGAACTTCGGGTAACTGTGTTGAAAAGTCCGTGCTACTTGTTGCGGGCCTTCGTGCTTTGGGTATTCCGGCCCGATTGCATTTGGGAAAAGTAAAAAACCATATTGCCGTGGAACGTCTTATGGAACGTTTTGGGTCAGATGAGCTTACCCCACACGGAATGGTCAACGCCTATTTGAACGCTACTTGGTTGAAAATGTCACCGGCTTTCAACGCCGAACTTTGTGAAAAATTCAACGTTGCACCCCTGGAATTTGATGGAGAAAACAGTTCCTACTTGCAACAGTACAATAGTTCGGGGACCCGCTTTATGGAATATCTTGAAGATTATGGTCATTTCGAGGATGTTCCCGTAGATTTCATGCGCAAAAACGTCAAAAAACACTACCCGCACATTTTCGATACGGATGAAAACCGCACGGAATTCAAGTTATAAAATCAAAACCGTTGAATCCTATTCTTCAGCATATAGAAAACAGTCTTCCGGGAATTGATTCCGAAGCGCTCAAACTAGTTGGAACTTCTTTTGTCAGAAAAGAAAGAAAGCAAGGGGATGTGCTCCTTAGACAAGGGGAAGTTTGCCGTAACATGTTCTTTTTGACCGAAGGTATCAGCAGGTCGTATTCCATTCAAGACGGCAACGACATTACCACATGGCTTGGGTTCAAAAACCAGTTCTTAACTTCTTTTACCAGCTTCTTTCTGAAGGAATCCAGTTATGAAAGTATAGAAATGCTAACTGACGGCATACTGTTTCAAATGGACAATCACCAATTCGAAAAAATGCGGATGAAATCTATTGAAATAGAAAAAATCATCAATCATTTCATAGTACATTACAGTATTCAACTGGAGCAAAGGCTGTTCACCCTACAGACCCTTACATCCACCGAACATTACAAGCTTATCTTAGAACAAGAACCGCACTTGGTACAACACATTCCAAACAAACATTTGGCGAGCTATCTGGGCATTACCCGAGAAACACTTAGCAGAATCCGCTCGAGTATTAATTGACATTTGTCACATATTTATGTTGATAAGATGGCGTTCTTGAGCACATCTTACGCATAAATTCTTATCCAAATGAAATATTTGATTATTGGTGCCGGTCCCGCAGGTATTGCAGCAGGAGTCGCATTGAAACAAGCCAAGATTCCTTTTGAAATCGTGGATGCTGGAGACAGCTTTGGAGGGATTTGGGACATTGGTAGACAAGAAACCCCAATGTATCAGTCTGCTCATTTTATCTCCTCGAAAACCCTTTCTGGTTTTCAAGACTTTCCAATGCCTGACCATTATCCTGATTATCCCAACCATTCCTTGGTTCTTAGCTATATTCAATCGTATGCTGAACGGCATCATTTGAGTGGAAATGCGCGATTCTGCACAAAAGTTCTGAAAGTTGTCAAAACAGAATCCCTTTGGGAAGTCACTTTTGAGAATTATAAAACCAAAACCTATAGTGGGGTTATTTGCGTTACGGGAATTACTTGGGAACTCAATTATCCCGAAGTTGAGGGAAAGTTCGCAGGAGAGTTCATCCATAGTTTTGACTACAAAGAAGATGAGCTTTTCAAAGGCAAAAAAGTATTGGTTATCGGCGCTGGAAATTCCGGATGTGATATCGCCTGTGATGCGGCAAGAACCGCAGAAAAGGCTTTTATCAGTATGCGAAGAGGCTATTATTTCATTCCAAAGTATACTCTGGGCATTCCATCGGATTTGTACAAAGAAAGATTTGGGATTCCGATTAAAGCATTAGATCGTGGCATCTCACAACTTTTGCTCAACAAGGTTTTTGTTGGAAATCTAAAAAACTACGGTTTGCAAAAACCAGACCATAAATTGATGGAGTCACATCCTATAATGAATAGCAGATTATTGCATTATTTGGGTCATGGAGATATCAAGGCCAAACCCAACGTTGTCTGTGCCTACGGCAACCAAGTCACATTCCAAGATGGCACTACCGAAGAAGTGGATTTGATTGTGGCGGCTACCGGATACAAACGAACTTTTCCCTTTTTGGACGACACCCTTTTGGATATCGAAAAGGGCAAAGAACCCAGTCCCTATCTTCAGATTTTTTCCAGAAAATTTGATACGCTGTTTTTCATGGGCGGAATCGAGGTTTCTGCAGCTGTTTTTGCCCTATTCAACCAACAAGCCAAGCTTATTGCAGCTTTCATTGGTGCCAAGAATGAAAAGCGCGATACGTACAAAAGATTTGTACGCGAGAAGGTTGAAAAGAAAGTAAACTTAAGAGGAAACAATACCTATATCGATACACAAAGACATCAACGTTATGTCGACAAAAAACAGTATCAGAAGATTTTGAAACAACAATTAAAGACTTTCACCCGATGAAAAAGTGGTTAGAAAAACAAATTGTTTTTAATGGCACACTGCGTGTATTTGCTTTCTTCGCCAAACGAAAAAATTTTACCAAAATCACCTATTGGGCCACCCAAAAAGCTGCCCATTTGAATTTGTTTTTGAACAAACCCAAGTTAGCTCCAAACCCTGAATCACTTGCCAAATCCTGGCAAAACATGATGCCACCTGATGGACAGAAATTTTTCAAAATAACAGAAGTAACAACTGATACCGCCTATACTGAGATTCGCTTGCATTGCCCGCTACGCGGAACAGGTCAAGTAGAGGCGTGTTATAAGCTCATGAATTATGACCGGACTTTAATGAAAGCTATAGGAGGAGAGCTCATCGTTTTGGAATCACAATCCAATTCAGGCAATAACCACTGTAAACTTGCCATCCGAAGAAAAGGGGAAAGCATAGATGATTTAATCCCAGCCCACCATAAAAAGTAATGCCAAAAAATACAAGAATTAGCTATAAAACTCAACTATAAGAAACACCGCTCTTTCTCCTTAGGGTCACTTTTTGAACATTGCACGGTAAAAAGTAAATTTAAGACCCTAACCATTCTTGCAAATAGAAATTCAGTACATTTAGAGGATACCCTATTAGGTTCAACGCAACAACTTTATATCCAATATCAATGTCTGAACAACTTCAAAAAAATATAGAAAAACACTGTGAAAATCCACCGGCTAAATACCATGACCTCAAAGCGCTTTTTTTAAACTGTACACTGAATCGCACCCCGGTTTTATCCCATACAGAAGGTTTGATTAAAGTAGCCCAACGCATATTTGAAGCGAATGGAGTTGAAACCAAAATCATTCGACCAGTAGACTATGAAATTCCGGCAGGTTTAGGGTTGGATATGTCCAAAACCCCAGAGTGGGATAAAGATGATTGGCCTCAAATCCAAAAGGAAATAGATGCCAGTGATATTGTTATTGTGTGCACCTCAGTATGGTTAGGTGAAAAATCTTCCGTATGTAATCGCGCTTTGGAACGCATGTATGGATATACACATCAATTTAATGCCAAGGGTCAATATCGCGACTATGGCAAGGTTGGCGCAACCCTTATAACCGGTAATGAAGACGGAGTCAAACATTGTGCTATGAACATTCTGTTCTCACTTTCCCATATCGGTTATACCGTACCCCCACAAGCCGATGCCGGGTGGATGGGCGAGGCGGGTCCCGGCCCATCGTATCGGGATGAAGGTTCGGGTGGACCAGAAAATGATTTTACGAATCGAAACACTACCTTTTTGGTATGGAATTGTTTGCATTTGGCACGAATGCTCAAGGATAACGGAGGAGTTCCCGCCTATGGCAACCTGCCCGATGAATGGGAAGCGGGATGCAAAGCGGGCTTTGATAGCCCAGAACACAAACGATAAGGTTTCAGTGATTATCAACTACAACAACAAAAAATTTCGGCCTGTCCAGAACTCTTCCAATGCGGAGACCTCGGAAAGCACCGTTTTCAACTATGAGCAAAACGGAAATATCTTGACCTCATCTTATAGTGGTGGACAGATTGAAAAAGGACATTTGATTGGTTTGGTGGACGACAAAGGGTATATCGAAATGCGCTATCACCAAATCAATGCAAAAGGAGAACTGATGACAGGCATTTGCCAATCAAAACCCGAGATTTTATCCAACGGAAAAATCAGGTTGCATGAGTCTTGGCAATGGACCTCGGGCGATAGATCAAAAGGAAATTCAATATTGGAAGAAATTTGAAACGGATTAAGGTCAAAAAAGGAACCGTGCTGCAAGAATTTGGTGAGTTGAACACCAAGGTCTACCATGTTGTTTCTGGCCTTCTAAGAAGCTATACGCTGGACAAAAAAGGAAAAGAACACATCTTCATGTTTGCGCCAGAGGGTTGGGTCGTCGGGGACAATGTAACACCGGACCTTCCCTGTGAACTATATATTGATGCCATTGAAGACTCCGTGGTATACGTACTCCCAAAAGATGTAAATCGTGAGAATAAAAATGCCGCTGCTTTCATCAAGCGGCTCGGTGTATTGCAAAAGAGGGTTATTATGCTCATGAGCGCATCTGCCATGGAACGTTATGAACATTTTGAAAAAACCTATCCGGATATCTTGAACCGAGTAACCCAAAAAATGATTGCTTCCTATTTGGGTATGACACCGGAAGCATTGAGCACCTTAAAAAAGGTACGCCTCAAAAAAAAGTGAGCCAAATTCTTAATCTACATTAAGTTTTTTGGAATAAAGGCAGAATATCTTTAGCCGAACCGATTAAAACAAACACCTATGAAAACCATCTCACTACTATTTAAAGTCTCTGCGATTCTCTGGATTATCTGGGGATTGGTACATGTTCTTGCCGGAGTATTGACTATGAAGGGTATACTTACAGATGATATTTCTGGAGCCATTGCGGGAATTGCTGATGCCGTCGACCCCTCCAGCTTGCAAATGGACTATCCCAAAGCAGCAGGAGCAATAATTGGCCAACATGGCTTTAACTTGTTGTGGATAGGCCTAACCACGTTCATTTGCGCCTTCTTTATTTGGAAAAGAAACAAAAATGCCATTTTTCTAGCGGCGCTTACCGGAGGTTTGGCTGATTTGGGTTACTTTCTTTTTATGGATTTGGGTGGGTTTGTGAAGTTCATTCCAGGTACCCTTATGACCATCGTTTCTTCCTTGGCTATCTTGACCAGTTTTTATGCACTTTGGAAACGGCAAAAGGGATAGTAGTATTTCGTGGTTTCGACAAATTGAACATGAAGGCAACGCCATTCAGAAAATCAGTCCAAAACTCAAATCCCTTGTGAAACCTTATTAATAAGATGTGAGGTATTTATCGTGAGGTTTGAACTTTACTCGAACCAAAAAATGGCCATTATCCTTTATCTTTAAAGATGAGAAGAAAACACCTTTTCGTTCCTAGATTCAAGTTAGTGCACCACCATGAATAGATATCTTATTGTTTTGGGAATTGCTGCTTTATTCGGCACATCCAGCAAAACACCTCCCACAAAAACCGATTACTTAAAAACCTACGCTAAAGCGTATGGATACATCAAATATTTTCATCCGAGTGACGAAGCTTCCGCTATAGATTGGAATGCTTTTTCCGCTTACGGTGCAGAAGAAATACTGAAATGCAATAGTCCTGAAGAACTTATAAATAAACTAAATTCTTTGTTTCAGCCCATCGCACCTGCGGTAGTTTTTTCCAACGGAAAACAGCGATATGATTTTTCCAAAATTACTCCTGAAAACAAGAATGAACTGGAAACCACCTATTGGCAACACCGTGGAGTTTCTTTGGCTATGAACTATCAAAATTATGTCTACTCCAGTGTACGTGTGAACCGGTATTCAGATATCGATGAAACGGCCCGCATTGGAAATCTCTCCATCTCTTTAGATGCTGAAAAGTACCGTGGAAAGAAAATAAAGTATACAGGTTGGTTAAAACGAAAAGTAGGGTCCAAAGGCACTGGACATCTTTGGGTTAGGGTGGACAAAGCGGATAAGGGCTACGGCTTTTTTGAAAACATGGATGCCAATCCAGCCACCAACTCAGAATGGAAATCCTATGAAATTGTTGGAGCTGTGGATGCTGAAGCCTCCAAGATTGTTGTCGGTTGTTTTCTACAGGGAAAAGGAACCCTTTATGCAGATGATGTTCACTTGTATTATGAGGAGGACGGCCAATGGATTGAAATCCCAATTGACAACGGCAACTTTGATAAAGTAATAGATGAAGCATCGCCTTGGAAGGCGGAAAGTGCAGGATATGGGTATGAAAAATCTGTCATTGAAAAAAAAGAAGGTACTTCCTGCGCAGTCATTGTGCACGAGGGAAAAATCAGCAAGGTTATGGGCAAACCCATTTTTGAACAAAGTCCAAAACCCCGAGAATTGGTTCAAAAAGACCTCGGAAATGCGGTCTTTTGCCAAATTCCCCTGCAGCTATACATTCAGGATGGGCAAACCTATCCCAAAAGTAGTGGCGCAAAAGCCTTACTAGAGATGCTGGCACAAGTGGATGAAAACACTGAGAACTTAGCAGCAAGATTGGGCAATGTTATCAACGTATACAATGTATTACAGCACTTTTACCCTTATTTTGAAGAAGCAGGCACCCTTTGGGGAAAGGAACTTGAGACAGCGTTAACGCGCTGTTTTAATGATACTAATAAAGATGAACATTTGATTACCCTCCAAAAATTCACGGCCAAACTGAAAGATGGCCATGCCCGTGTGTGGAACCGTGGTTCGGGAAGACACGTGCCACCCATACAATGGGAATGGATAGAAGACCAATTGGTAATCACGGAAGTTTTGGATGAATCGTTACCCTTGAATTTAGGAGATATAGTAACCCATATAGATGGGAAAACCGCTAGGGAGTTTTTCAACGAAGTAAATTCAAGAATATCCGCGGGTAACCAAGGGTGGTTGGACTATCGTGCAAAAAGTCTGAGTCGTTTGGGCGAAAAGAACAGCAAAATGACGATTACGGTCGACGGAACCACCATTGAATTGGTTCGCTCCCTTCAATACAACTATGAAGACGCGCCAATCGCCATAAAAGAAAACCTGTATAAACCGTTGGGCAATGACATTTACTATCTAAATCTAGACGATGTTCCTATGGATACCATAAATCACTTACTACCGAAATTGGAAAAAGCAAAAGGAATCATTTGTGACCTCAGAGGGTATCCCAACAGAAACCACGAATTCATATCGCACTTATTGAAAGAAAAAGACACGTCAATGGCATGGATGAGGATTCCTGAAATCATTTATCCAGACCAAGAACGTATTACTGGATATCAAAACGAAGGTTGGGGCATGGAAGCTAAAAAACCATATCTGGGGGACAAAAAGGTTGTTTTTATTGTAGATGGACGTGCTATCAGCTATGCGGAAAGTTTCATGGGTTTTATTGAAGGATATGATTTGGCTGCCATTGTGGGACAGCCAACGGCGGGAACTAATGGCAATATCAATCCTTTTAAACTGTTGGATGGTTTTGGAGTCAATTGGACCGGAATGAAAGTCTTTAAGCACGATGGTTCCATGCATCATACGGTTGGTATACTGCCCGATGTATATGTTGAACGAACCATTGAGGGGGTAAAATCCGGTAAGGATGAATTCTTGGAAAAGGCGATAGAAGTCATACAAAGTAAGTAAGCCACATCCTTAGGCATGGCCCAAAACATCCCTCACATTCAATTCAATGCCCCAAGCAGTGACAATTTTGGATTTGAGATTGTGTCCATAGAAAAAATTGCCCGCGGCAAAGATGCCTATGACCATGACCCCGAACAACCCCACCAACTAAAATTCTATAATCTCATTGTATTTACGGAAGGAAAGGGAAGGCATTTTATTGATTTCCATTGGTATCCCGTACAACAAAATAGTATCGTTTACCTTACCAAAGACCAAGTCAACGCCTTTGAATTTTCGAATAACCTTAAAGGCTATTGTATCATTTTTACGGAAGCCTATTTTATAAGCTGTTTTTCACATCTTCCCAAGGATTTTGTTTTCCGCTTGTTCAATCCGCAGCTCTTCTCCCCTATTCTACAGATACCAAAAGGTTCGGATTTCTCCCAATATTTCGATTTGTTGCGCAAAGAGTCCAAAACAGGCACGGGGTTCAATCAAAAAACGATTATCGCATCCCTCTTCATTATTCTTATCTCCAAGGCAGAAGCCATTAAGCAAAGCCAAACCTTTCATATCAAAAGTTCTTCAAAAATCCGGTTCTTCCACACCTTCTCAACCCTAATGGAACAAAACATTTCAAAAAGTAGAAGTGCGGATTTTTATGCTCGGGAATTAGGGGTTACCTACAAGCATTTGAATACCATTTGTAAAGAATTGTTGCATAAAACCGCCAAGCAGGTCATTGATGATTATGTTGTTCTTCTGGCCAAGCGAAGTCTTATCAATTCTTCTTTGAAAAGCTCCGAATTGGCCTACGCCCTAGGATTTGAAGACCCTACCAACTTCACCAAATACTTCAAACAGAAGACGGGATTAACCCCAAAAAGATTCAAATTGTCTCTTTTGGAGAAGTAGTGGTTCGACTTTAACCATTTTTATCCACTTTTTCATCTTTCTTTCCTTACGAGATTCCTTCAATTTTGGGAAAACAAATTCAAGAACAATGAAACGAATATCCACTATCATCTCCATTATGCTGGTTATAGCGTCATGTGGAAATGCCCAAAAAGAATCAAAAACCCAAGAAAAGGAGGAAAACAGTATGGAAACCCAAACAATATTGTCCAACAAAGAAAAAACCATCGCGGTATTGACCAGTTTGGAAACCGGTGACCAAACCGCTATCGGATACATCAACTCGCAAAAATACATTCAACACAATCTTGCCGTTGCGGATGGCTTGGAAGGTTTTGGGGCCGTAATGCAAAATGCCCCTGAAGGTGGTTTCAAAGCAAAGGTCGTACGATCATTTGAAGATGGAGATTACACCTTCTCCCACACGATTTACGACTTTTTTGGACCAAAAGTTGGTTTTGACATCTTTCGATTCGAAGAGGGTAAAATCGTGGAACACTGGGACAATCTGGCCGTGCTGACCCCGCCCAATCCAAGCAATAGGACCCAAACGGACGGCAGCACCGACCTAAGTGACATAAACAAAACAGAAGACAACAAAGCGCTCGTAGCTGATTTCATCAATACCGTGCTGGTACAAGGTGGTTTCGACAAGATGGCCAACTACTTTGATGGAGACAACTACATACAACACAACAGCATGATAAGCGATGGCTTATCTGGTCTGGGGACCGCACTCGAAGAAATGGCCAAAAACGGCATTACCATGGTCTACGAAAAGAACCATATGGTTTTGGGTGAAGGAAACTTTGTGCTCGCCGTAAGCGAAGGCCAATTCGGCGGAAAACACACCTCATTCTATGACCTCTTCCGCCTGGAAAACGGAAAAATAGTGGAGCATTGGGATATTATCGAAACCATTTTACCCGAGGCAGAACACAAAAACACCAATGGAAAATTCAATTTTTAAAACCATGAAACAACTCTTATTAATTCTAGTATGCATGATGGCGATTCAGACGAATGCGCAGAGCGATATGAAGGAAAGTTACGTGATTGAGGTTACGACCTTCCAATTCAAGAAAGATGTTACCCCCGAAGTTTTTTGGGCAGCGGACAAGGCTGTGGAATCAAACTACACCGCCCAGCAACCCGGATATATCAGCAGGGAAAGCGGGTATGCCAAAAACCAAAATGAAGTATTGGTCCTTGTAAAATGGAAAACTATGGAAGATGCGGAAGCTTCCATGAAAAAATTCATGGCCGATGGTTCGGTAAAAGACTATGCCATGATGATTGATGGCAGCACCATGAAAATGATGCGGTACTTGGTGGAGTAAACTCCAGCATTTTTGATGCATTATAAAAAGGTTCGGGCAAATACCCGAACTTTTTTTATTTAACCCCCTAAAGGCGACCTACCCAATAGAGCTGTACCCAAATCCATCTAGTGAAAGGCGAATGCAATAATTCAAATCTTTAAGGTTGGAAAATGAATGGTGCCACTTATTAAGTCCAGTTAAAAAGCTTGCATTCCTTTTCACATTCTTTATCTTCAAACGAAAGTTAATGAAAACCATGAAAGCAATAGTGTGTTGGTTGTTTCTATTTGGTATTGCAATTGGTATCGCTCAAACGGAAACCGTTCCAATATCACTAAGCGATGCGGCAATAGCCCTGACCCAACAGGATGTGACGTACGACCCGAGCTACTTTTCCATAGGGTATCCTGGAGGGGATGTGCCGAGCGATAAAGGGGTTTGTACGGATGTAATCATTCGCGCCTATCGTAAATTGGGGGTTGACCTTCAAAAGGAGGTCCACGAAGATATGAAGGCAAACTTCCAATCCTATCCGAATCATTGGGGATTACGAAGCACTGATAAAAATATTGACCATCGGAGAGTTCCCAACCTCATGCGATTTTTTAAACGCTCAGGAGCGGAAAAGCCCATCTCGGAAAAAGCTTCAGATTACCTTCCGGGAGATGTAGTGTCTTGGCAACTTAGTGGAGGATTGACACATATCGGTATTGTAGTGGACCATAAATCCCGTGATGGCAAGAGACCTCTGGTTGTGCACAACATCGGTGCAGGTCAGGTTTTAGAGGATTGTTTGTTTGATTACCGAATCATTGGGCACTATAGGTATGCGCCTGCCACGAATTGAGGATTCACTGTAATTTTCAAAAATCTTTGTACCGCTTTACCTTCCGTTGATACCACAAAATTGAAGTTTGGGACTTTTATCACGAGGCGGATTTCCACAATGTTATATCTTTAAAAACCAAGAATTCATATACAATTAAACCAATTCAAATGAAGATAAACGCTTTTGTAGTCAGCATCTTGTTAATTGCGACAATTGGGTTTGGACAAGAAACCGAAACTACTGCCCAAATCAAAGAAGGCATGATCAAAGTGGCCATCATGTACCCCAAGGGAGAAGACAGCACCTTTGATATGGATTACTATGCCAACAAACATATGCCTATGGCTGCTGAACTATATGGAGATGCCCTTAAAGCCATGGTAATTGACAAATGTTTGGGAGGTGGCGCACCCAATAGTCCACCCACCTATATGGCAGTTGGCTACTTTTATTTTGAGGACATGGCAACCTTTCAAGAAGAGATGGGCAAACATAGCCCCACCCTTCGGGCCGATGTGCCCAATTATACCAATGTGAAACCCGTTCTCATGGTAAGCCAGGTGCAGACTGCCCAATAACCCTACTCTTGAATCTCACTAGCAAATCCCCGGATTCGATTATTGAAGCCCTTTTCAAGGAGTTCGGTGAGATTCGGTATGTCGCTATTTACCAAGACGATGAATTGGTTTTTCAACAGCGTGATAAAACCGAGAATACTTCGTCTGGCGAAACCGACACCTATGAGGAACTCTTGGTCAACCCTACCCTGCTCAAACTGGCTAGCCAGCGTGGTAATATCGATTGTGGCGGTTTGAACCACCTTATTGTGGCATATGGAAACTTTTATCAACTCGTGAAAGCCATTCCTAAAGGCCACATTTCCATTTGCTTGCAACAATCGGCAGATTTAAATCATTTGCCCACTCAGATTTTCACGTTTTTGAAAGCGCGATTTGAGGATGCGCTTTTTAAAGCCTAAATTGTAGGGATAACCCCAATCATCATGACAAAACAATTTATCCTTAGGACTGCCCTTTTTCTACTTTTTGGTGGCATACTTCATGCGCAAGAGCCCGAAACGGTGCTCAATTCCCCAGAAGGCTGGAGGAGCGAGCAAATTTCATTTCCTTTGTCCTTCGCGCCGGATATTGCATTCACTGGTTTCGAAGACATTCGTTTCGCTCCAGGTTGGTCTGATGGGGAAAGTGAAGCGTTTTGGACCTATCATTTCGTTTGGTATATCGACCAAAACAATCCCATGACGGAGGCTTCATTGACAAAAATCATGGAGGCGTATTATGATGGCCTGATGCTTCTCGTATCAAAAAGTGAAGAGCATCCCGAAGGAAACCTTCCTGAAAAAACACTTTGCCTATTTATGAAAACCGAGAAGGGTTTCGCGGGTAAAGCAAAGGTCTACGATGCTTTTTTCAGCAAAAAAGTTATCCTTTTGAACTTTAAAGTGAAAGAGTTTTTTTGTGATAAGACCCAAAAACAGGTAGTGGCATTTGATATTTCTCCGCAACCTTTCGAGCATTCCGTTTGGAACGAGTTTGACGCGGTACAACTGATTGCAAAATGTGAATAAATCCACCCCGTACATCTTTTTTTGTTAGGGTACTCTTTCCCAAAGCTTTCCAAACAGTTTGTGTTACCTTCTCCAAAAATCCTACTTTTGGCCAAAATTTTTGTGTTGAAAAAAGCACTCTTTTTTGTTTTAGGTTTGATGGTGTTGGGCAGTTGGGCGCAGGATGGAACCCAATCCTCTGAAAATCGCCAAATTAATATTGTCTACGGTGCAAATTTCACCAAGGACGAAGCAAAGTTCCCCGGTGCCTCTATTTTCAGCAAAGATGACCAACGGCAAGTGCAATTTGAGCATGAAGGCGCCGACCTGTGGTGCGATATTGCCATTTTCTATGCACAGGAAAACAAACTAAAAGCCATCGGCAACATCCGACTGCAACAAGGAGATTCCGTTGAACTGAATAGTGGTAAAATTGACTACGACGGCAATACCAAGCTCGCCAAGGCTTGGGAAAATGTTGACCTCACCAACGGCCAAATGACCCTGACTACGGATACCTTGTATTTTGACCGAGAGAAACAAGAATCCTATTATCGCTATGGCGGAAAGGTAGTGGACTCTGCCAATGTGCTCACCAGTAGAATTGGAACCTATTTCATGACGCCGAAAAAATACCAGTTTCAAGACAGTGTACACATCGACAATCCTGAGTACGTCATCGATTCAGAACAGCTGGACTACTACACCACCTCGAAAAATGCGTACATGTATGGCCCTTCAACCATAACCGGTGAGGAATACATAATTTACTGCGAGCGGGGTTTTTATGATACCAAAATCGAGCAAGGGTATGGTATCAAAAACACTAGAATTGATTATGATCAAAAAATCATCATTGGGGACAGCTTGTATTTTGATAAAGCCACGGAGTTCGCTTCCGCCACCAACAACATCAAAATAACCGATACCATAAATGATGGTGTCATTCGCGCGCATTATGCGGAAGTTTTCAAGGCCAAAGATTCCGTATTTGCCACAAAACGTGCCGTCTCGGTAAGTTTGGTGCAGCAAGATTCGTTATACATTCATGGGGATACCTTGATGGTCACTGGCAAACCAGAAGTACGGATTCTGCGGGCCTTTCGCAATGCAAAATTTTATAAGACTGATTTAAGCGGTAAATGCGATTCCATCCACTTCTCCGAAAAAACAGGTATCACACAACTCATTACCAATCCAGTCCTTTGGAATGTGGATAACCAAATTACCGGAGATAGCATCCATCTCATTTCAGATTTGGTCAATGAAAAGTTGGATTCCTTGAAAGTTCTGGAAAATGCCTTCGTTATTTCGTTGGACACTATTGGCGGTACCGGATACAATCAAGCAAAGGGAAAAGACCTTTATGGCAAATTCATTGAAAATGAATTGAAAATCATCGACTTGATTAAAAATACCGAGGTGATTTACTACATGTACAACAGTGATCAAGAACTCATTGGGATTGACAAGACGATTTGTAGTAAAATCCGATTGATAATGGCCAATAACGACATTGACGAAATCACATTTTTCATTCGCCCCGATGGCGATATTTTTCCGGATAAAGACCTGCCGCCTGAAAGTAGAAAACTAAAAGGCTTCGTATGGCGGGGCGATGAACGCATTTTGAAGATGGAAGATATTTTTGACGAAGACGACAACAACATTGTGCTCGTTCCGATTCGGGGAATTGAAAACCCGATAGACATCGATGCGGAGGAAAATGAACGCCGAAACAACGAAAACGACCCGATAAACCAAATCAAGAAACCCAAGCCCAAAGCACGACAACCCAAGAAAACCGTTCTACCGAAAGCCCAACGCCCTTGATATCCGAAGAAGAGTTTTTACAATATCAAGCCCAAACCACGCCGCACCCCCTTGCTTTAAAGGTGGAACGCGCGGAAGGGAGCTACATCTATGACAGCGAGGGAAATGCCCATCTGGATTTTGTAGCTGGGGTTTCCGCCTGTAGTTTGGGGCACGGTCATCCCAAAGTAATTTCAACCATCAAAAAGCAATTGGACCGCTATATGCACGTGATGGTGTATGGGGAGTACATTCAAGAACCTGCCGTAGCTTTTGCAAAATTGTTGGCGGAACACCTTCCCGAACCGTTGGAAACTACCTATTTGGTCAATTCAGGAACCGAAGCAATAGAAGGAGCCATGAAATTGGCGCGGCGCTATACGGGACGCACCGAAATTATTGCCGCGCACCACGCCTACCATGGCAATACCATGGGAAGCTTGAGCTTAATGGGGTTTGAAGAACGCAAAAGTGCCTTTCGTCCTTTGATTCCAGACGTTTCCTTTATTCAGTTCAATTCGGAAGAAGACTTGGAACGCATCACAGAAAAAACCGCCGCTGTAGTCCTGGAAACCATACAAGGGGGCGCAGGATTCATTCTACCTGAAAATGACTATCTCGCTAAGGTTCGTAAACGCTGTAATGCAACAGGAACGCTGTTGATTCTGGATGAAATCCAACCTGGATTTGGACGAACTGGGAAACTCTTCGCCTTTGAACATTTCAACTGTGTTCCCGATATTTTGGTAGTGGGCAAAGGCATGGCCGCAGGTTTGCCCGTTGGGGCATTCATCAGTTCGTACGAAATGATGAAAACCTTGCAAGACCGTCCTAAACTTGGGCATATTACCACTTTTGGAGGCAATGCTGTCATCGCTGCTGCCAGTTTGGCAACTTTGCAAGAAATCACACAAAGCCAGTTGATTAGCGAAACTTTGGAAAAAGAAAAGTTCTTCCGTACCAGATTGGTACACCCTTTGATTAAAGAAATACGAGGTAAAGGTTTGATGTTGGCGCTCATTATGAAAACCGCCGAAATCACAAATCATGTCGTGCTTACGGCGGCAAAACGGCAGCTCATTTTGTTTTGGTTACTATTTGAACCGAGAGCAGTTCGTATTTCGCCACCGCTTACCATTTCAATGAAAGAAATTGAGATGGGATGCGACCAAATCCTTGACATTTTAAATGAATACCAAGCCTCATCTGTTAACTAAATTGTTGATAACATGAGTCCGAAGGGGCTCAATCAAGAAGGCAAAGGGCTAATTTTAAGTCCATAGTAAAACCAAATACGTTCCTATGGCGTTAGATTCTAACGAAAATCCTGAAAAATCCATTGACCGCTTCGAGGCGATGCTCAAAACGGATGACGTCTACTTTTTTGACGCCGAGGACTTCGAAGACATCATCCATTACTATCTGAACAACGGAAAAATCGCTTTGGGAAAAAAAGCGATTGGTATTGGTTTGGACCAACATCCAAACGCTTTGGAGCTGAAGCTGCTCAAGGTTGAAGTTTTAGTTTTTGAGGATAAGTTCGAAAAGGCCGAACGCCTTTTGGATGAACTTCAGGAAATCGACGCTTTTAACGAGGAAATCTTCATCCAGCGGGCGAACGTACAATCCAAACAAGACAATCATCAAGAAGCCGTTAATCTACTACAACAGGCCCTGGAACTGAGTTCAGACAGTTTTGACCTACACTCCCTGTTGGGTATGGAGTATTTGTTTCTGGATAATTTTGAAATGGCCCAAAAGAGTTTCAAAAGATGCGTCGAGTTCGATGAAACGGACTATTCTTCTTTGTACAACGTGGTCTATTGTTACGAGTTTTTAGAAGACTATGAAGGAGCCATAGTTTACCTCAATGACTTCTTGGAACGCAATCCCTATTGCGAAGTAGCGTGGCATCAGTTGGGTAAAATGTATTACCTGCAAAAGATGTATCTGGAAGCCTTAACGGCTTTTGACTTTGCCATCATTTCGGACGACACTTTCATTGGCGCCTACTTTGAAAAGGGTAAAGTCCTTGAAAAAATGGGGCGTTATAACGAGGCTATAGAAAATTACGAAATCACCATTACCATAGAGGACCCAACCTCGCATGCCTATTTGCGTCTTGGGCGTTGCCATGAAAAATTGGGAAACGACGATCTCGCAAAATATTACTATTACAATACGGTTCATGAAGACCCGTTACTTGACAAAGGTTGGCTGGCCATTACGGATTTCTATCAGCAAAAAGAGAACTACGAAAAGGCCTTGTTTTACATCAACAAGGCGATAAACATTGATGGCGAAAATCCATTGTATTGGAAAAGAGCCGCAAACCTGTACTTCAGTCTGAACAATTGGGACGAAGCCGACTTTGCATTTAAACAAGCTGTGGATTTAGGGAATTATGAACTGAATACCTGGCTCATGTGGGCCCAAACCTTGAAACGCACCAAAGATTACGTTTCGGCCACCCAAGTGGTACAGCAAGGTTTGGAGTTTTATCCCGAAGCGGCGAAATTGCATTTTATGATGTCCGGATTGCAACTCATCTTAAAAAATCACAAGTCTTCCAAGGATTTTATGGACAAGGCCCTTGAATTCGAGGTAGACGGATTGCAATTCTTTGAACAACAATTTCCCGAATTGTCAAAAATTGCATGGGTGGGCGCTTTAATTTCCGAAAGCAAAAAAGCTTCTACGTAATTTTGCCCTCATGAAACAACGCAAAACACTAGACTATGTTCTGGTGACCTTGAAGGGAATGGCCATGGGCGCAGCAGATGTGGTTCCTGGCGTTTCCGGAGGTACCATCGCCTTTATTTCTGGTATTTATGAAGAATTGATTGCCTCCATCAACAAAATTGACTTCAGCCTTATCAAAATCTGGAAAAACGATGGCTTTAAGGCAGTTTGGAAACATATCAATGGTAATTTCTTGCTAGCCCTTTTCTCGGGTATCTTCTTGAGTGTGCTTTCTTTGGCCAAGGTCTTGAGCTGGCTCTTGGAGAATCAGCCCATTTTATTGTGGTCCTTTTTCTTTGGGTTGGTTTTGGCCAGTATCTTTTTGGTAGGGAAAGAAATCGAAAAATGGGGTATTGGAACCGTCTTGGTGCTTCTCGGTGGCGGGCTGGTAGCGTATTTTATCACCCAACTACCTGTTAACGAGAATATTGATTCCCTCCCCTACCTTTTCTTATCCGGTGCCTTGGCGGTTTGCGCTATGATTCTACCTGGAATTTCTGGGGCGTTTATTCTGGTGCTACTGGGCTCTTACAAAGCGATTCTTGACGCAGTACACGAAAAAGACATCAAAGTTGTGGTTACCGTTGGACTTGGAGCAGTATTCGGTTTGTTGAGTTTTGCTCGTTTGCTCAAATGGATGTTCCAACGCTATCGCAATCTTACTTTAGCGCTGCTTACCGGTTTTATTTTGGGGTCTTTGAACAAAATATGGCCTTGGAAAAAGGTATTGGAAACCAAAACTTTTGGAGATAAGACCAAGGTAGTCGCCGAAGCAAATGTATGGCCCACCGCCTTTGAAGGCGACCCACAATTGCTTCCGGCAATTCTATTAGCAATCCTAGGTTTTTCGCTTATTTTTATCCTCGAAAGGGCAGCTTCCAAAAAATAAGGAGCATATCAATACACATGTATCAAACCAGAACCTTCTTGGATAAATTGTTTTTGGTCATCAAAGGCCTTTGCATGGGCGCGGCCAACAAGGTCCCTGGAGTTTCTGGAGGCATCGTGGCATTTGTAGGAGGATTTTACGAAGAGTTTATTTATTCCCTCCAAAAAATAAATTCCAAGGCATTCAAACTGCTTATCGCTGGACGGTTCAAGAGCTTTTTCCAGTACACCAATGCACAATTTCTTTCCCTATTGTTTCTGGGAATGTTGATTAGCTACTTTAGTATTTCCCGCTTGTTGGATTACTTTTTAGAGAAAAAAGAGCTTTTTGTCTGGGCTACCTTTTTCGGAATGATTTTAGGCTCCATTTACTACATTTCCAAGGATTTTGACCATTGGAACAGAAAGACGATTACCGCAGGAATCATTGGTCTGTGCATTGGCATCTCCATTAGCTTTTTGAATCCAGCCACTGCAAATGACAACTTGTTTTTTATCTTTTTCTGCGGAATTATCAGTGTTTCAGGAATGACGCTACCAGGGCTCTCGGGCTCGTTCATCCTCATTCTGTTGGGAAATTACGTTTTACTGTTGGTTGACTCCGTTAATGCCTTGTATTTTACGTTTTCTGAACTGATTTCAGGGGACTTTAGTTTTTGGAAAGACCCTGAGCGCATGAACATCCTCAAAATTCTGGCGGTCTTCACGCTAGGCTCCCTAACGGGTTTAGTCACCTTTTCCCACTTGTTGAGCTATGTGTTGAAACATTTCAAAGAAATTTCAACCGCGGTTATCATTGGTTTCATCACCGGTTCATTGGGTGTACTATGGCCTTGGAAGAAAACCATTTTTCAAACTGATGCCCAAGGCCAAGTTTTGCTGGATAGTAACGGAGACCCTATTATTCAAAATTACCAACGTTTCTTTCCGAATTTTTCAGAAACGGAAACTTGGACCGCTTTGATTTTCATCGTGCTGGGAATTGCTATTTTATTGTTGTTGGATTGGTATGGAAAAAACAGAAAAGACCGAAAGGCTGTTCGGGCTATTGGGTAGAAACATCTCGTACTCTTTCTCAAGAGGTTATTTCGCGAATAAATTCGAACAATTGGGTTTACAGGAGTGCACCTACGTCAATTTTGACCTACCCGATTTAAGCACGCTGAAAGAAGTCTTTGAAAAAACAAACCTAAAGGGGTTGAATGTAACCATACCCTATAAAGAAGATGTAATTCCCTATTTGGACGAATTGGATGCAACGGCCTCACATATCGGGGCCGTAAATACTATTAAACCCACTTCTAATGGTTTTAAAGGGTACAATACAGACGCCTATGGATTTCAAAAAGCGATAGAGCCCCATCTAGAAGCACATCATACCAAAGCCCTGGTATTAGGTACGGGGGGAGCATCCAAAGCTGTGGTTTATGCATTGCAACAACTGCAGTTGGAAGTAGCATCGGTATCCCGGGACCGTTCCAAGGCAAATTACGGTTACGAAGATCTTGACCAAACCGTATTGGAAGCGTATACCATAGTGGTCAATTGCACCCCTTTGGGCACCTTTCCCAACATTGTGGAAAAACCCCAGTTATCGTACGAAAATATCACAGAAAAGCACATTTTGTTTGATCTTGTCTATAATCCAGAAAAAACTGCATTTTTGCTAGAAGGAGAGCTTCGTGGAGCCAAAATACTTAATGGCTTGAAAATGTTGGAGTTACAAGCCGAAAAAGCTTGGGAAATCTGGAATTCCTAAAAATCATATCCCAAGGGTACAACTTTTGGTGTCATCCATACATTTTAAAACTTAAACAAAAGATGTATGGGTACTTTTGTTATTGGATGATTAAGTTGTTAACTTGGCTATAATTATCGTTACTCCAAAGGAAAAACACTACTGATGCAGGAAAATGATCGAAAACTTCAGGAAACTGAAGCTGATGCGCCACAACTTTCGGAGAGTACACAATCGTCCGTGGAGGAAAGCCCCATTTCTGAACCAGACTCTCCTGAAAACACATCAGACCCTATTACCCCGGAGGCCCCTTCGGCTGCTGATACCAGCCCAGAAGAACCTCCTGAAGAACCGGACGAGGTCTTGGACGAGATTGAACAATCCAATGCCGAGGACGCTGAGGATGAAGAAAACAAGGAAAGGCACCACATTCCATTTTTGGATTATCATGCCATGCCCTTGGAGAATCTTGTGGGAGAACTACAGCGCTTGGTCAAAAATGAAAAGATTCAAGCCATCAATCGCCATGTAGCCTCTATAAAACATGAATTCGACCAGAAATTCCAAGAGTTTTTAGAACAGAAAAAAGAGGATTTTGTAACCCAAGGCGGAAACGAAATCGACTTTCGTTACAATTCCGTGGCGAAACGTCAATTCAACGAAGTATTCGCAGAGTATCGCGAAAAACGGGATTCGTACTACAAACAACTTGAGCAAAACCTGAAAATCAATCTGCAAAAGCGATTGGACATTATTGAAGAACTAAAGGGTTTGGTCAATGTTGAAGAAGACATCAACACCACGTATAAAAACTTCAAGGACATTCAAGCGCGCTGGAAGGTAGCTGGTGCCGTTCCGCGAAACCAATACAACGATGTGTGGCGTACCTACCACCATCATATGGAGATCTTTTACGATTTTCTCCACCTCAACCGCGAACTGCGCGACCTGGATTTCAAGCACAATCTTGAAGAAAAACTAAAATTGGCAGAAAAGGCTGAAGCCTTGGCCGATGAAGGTGATTTGGGTAAAGCTTTCCGCGAATTGCAGACCCTTCATAAAATTTGGAAAGAAGATATTGGTCCAGTTGCCAAAGACGAGCGAGAGCAAATCTGGGAGCGGTTCAGCAATGCCACCAAAGCCTTACACGAACGAAGACAAGAACATTTCAAGGAGCTCGAAAAGGTTTATGAAGAGAACTTGGTCGTAAAACAAGGAATCATCAATTCCATTGCAGAAATAGCGGATAATGTAAAAACGAACCACAAAGGACTGCAAGAGCAAATCAAACAAATTGAAGCGCTTCGGGAAAGCTTTTTCAAAGCGGGTAAGGTGCCGCAAAAAAACAATGAAGAAACTTGGGCTGCATTCAAAGAAACCGTGCGCAAGTTCAATCGTGGAAAAAACGCTTTCTATAAAAACCAGAAAAAAGAACAACACGTTAATCTGGAAAAGAAACGAGAACTCCTTCAACTAGCTATTTCCCTTAAGGATAGCGATGACTGGGAAACCGTTACACCCCAGATGAAGAAAATCCAAAGCGATTGGAAAAAAATAGGTCATGTACCACGCAAGTATTCCGATAAGATTTGGGCCGAATTCAAAGAGGCATGCAACCATTATTTTAACCGTTTGCATGCCGAAAGGAATCAATCCCAAAAAGAGGAATTCAAAAACTTGGATTTGAAAAACGCTTGCCTAGAACGTTTAAAGGCTTTTCAGCTAAGCGGCAATAAGGAGAAAGACCTGGAAGTCGTTAAAACGTTTATCAAGGAATGGAAAGGCTATGGCAGAATCCCGCACAACAAAAAGCACATCAACGGAAAGTTCCATAAAATCATCGATGCCCTATTTCGAAAATTGGGTGTGGACCATCAACAATCCGAGTTGATAAAGTATGGAGACAAAATGCAACAATTGGCCAAAGGGGATGATGACCAAGCCATCCGTAACGAGCGTATTTTCATCAGACGAAAGATTTCCGAGGCACAATCCGAAATTCGACAGCTTGAAAACAACCTACAATTCTTTTCCAATGCTTCTGGGGATAGTCCGTTGGTGAAAGAAGTAGTCAGCAAAATTGACAAACACAAGGCCACTTTGGAAACTTGGCAAGCCAAGTTGAAAAAACTGAATATTCTTCAACACAATCGGGCAAAAGGTATTACCGAAGAGCCTAGTAGTACTGAGGAAGAATAAGGTTTGATTAAATATAATGAACAAAAAAGAGCGTGAATAACACGCTCTTTTTCATATCTATCCAATACAGTTGTTTCGGGCAAAGCGATTCAAATTTGTTAACTTTTTTGTTGGTTAACCTTACAACGAAAAGACGTATCCTATTGCCAAAAACCCTAGCTTTAAAATTCCCCAGTAGTATTTGATTTTACATTTCCATTGGTCAATCCAAAGCAGCGTTTTATCAATTGGAACAGAGACAAAATAATTTGAATATCAATCTTAAGGGGTCGTTAATTTAAACCTGACGTATGAAAACCAAAAAAACTGTCTACCTCCTTCTTGTTGGCCTTATCCTGTTTATGGGATGCAAAGAAAAGCCGCAAGTCGCCTTGGATGATATTGAAAAGTTTAGGGACCATATTTTCGAGGTCTCTTCGGGTATCGTTTCAGCCAAAGAACACATCAAGGTGGTGTTGACCAAGCCAATGAAAGATATTTCCTCAGAAGTGGAGTTGGACGCTAGCATTTTGGAAGTTTCTCCAGAGGTTCCCGGAAAGGTCATGGCACTTAACAATAGAACCGTGGCTTTTGTTCCCACCGAAAGGTTCCAATCAGGCACCCGTTACACCTTCGAATTGGATTTGGGTGCCTTGCAAGATGTGGATAAAGAATTTGAAACTTTTGTTTTCGATGTCCGAACCATCAAGCAAGAATTTCATATAGACATTCGGAACTTGGAAAGCTATTCAAAAGACTGGCAATATTTAAATGGGGTATTGACTTCCAGTGATGTACTTTCCGGAACAACAGCAAAAAAGTTGATAACCGCATCCCAGAAGGGGAAAGTGCTACCTGTTAAAATGGACAGTTCCCTTGCCGAAGGAAAGTATTTTAAGTTTCAAGTGGATAGTATCCAACGGTTCGACGAGGATTCCGAACTAAACTTGAAGTGGGACGGTACCCCATTTGATATTGAAACCAAGGGAGACTTTGATTTTGACATCCCCGGCAAAAACACCTTTAAGGTGATTGGAGTCAACGTTTATAACGAACCCAACAAATACCTTGAAATCAATTTTTCAGACCCCATTGAAAAAACCAAAAATCTAAATGGGCTGATAAGTCTGGAACGAACCTATCACTTATCCTTTTCCATTGAAAACAATGTGGTTAAAGTGTATATGCCCAATACGGTTCGTGGCCAGAAAAAACTGGTCATCCGTAAAGGTTTAAAGAACATACACGGATTTTCTTTAAAAAGTGACTTCACACAAAACATCACGTTTGAAGCGTTAAAACCCAATATCAAACTACTTCAAAATGGTACCATACTGCCAACCTCGGAAAATTTGCGGTTCAATTTTGAGGCTGTAAATCTGAAAGCAGTCGACGTTACCATCATCAAAATTTTTGAAGACAACGTGCTTCAGTTTTTGCAAAACAATAACCTTGATGGAAATTCTGAACTATTGAGGGTAGCTAGACCCATCGCCAAAAAAACGATTAACCTAAAAGAATTCGGAGCTGACGTTTCCAATTGGAGGGCATATTCCATCGACCTAAAAGAAATCATAAACCCTGACCCAGGAGCCATTTATAGAGTAGAGCTCAATTTCAGGAAATCCTACTCCAACTATAGTTGTGCTTCGCAAAGTGATGAAGAGGCGGTAGCCGAACAGACCATAAACTATGATGCGGAAGAAGCAGAGACCAGCTACTGGGATTCCCCCTATTATAGTCAAGATTACGATTGGAGCGAATCTGAAAATCCATGTGATAATTCCTACTATCGAAACAAAAGAATCAGCACCAACATCCTTGCTTCGAACATTGGGGTCACTGTAAAGCAAGGGAAGAAGAACAGTTATTTCATAGGGCTAAGTGATATCATCACTACGAATCCCATTGCGAATGCCGAAGTAAAGTTCTACAACTATCAGCAACAATTGATTAGTATCGAGAATACCGATAATGATGGCAAATCGAGGGTTACTCTAAGCGCAAAACCGTACTTCGTAATCGTTACCAAAAACAACATCAGTTCTTACGTCAAATTAAATGATGGAAACACGCTGTCCGTTAGCAAATTCGATGTTTCTGGTGCAGAATTAAAACGTGGCTTAAAGGGTTACATCTATGGTGAAAGAGGCGTTTGGCGACCTGGGGATACGCTTCATCTTTCTTTCATGTTGAACGATAAAAACAATAAACTCCCGCAGGGTCACCCGGTCAAAATGCAAGTTTTTGACCCCTATGGAGAGGTAAGGTATTCCAAAATCCAAACGGATGGCGTCAACAACTTTTATCGATTTACAGTTCCCACCGTATCGAGCGACTATACTGGGGATTGGATGGCAAAAGTGAGCGTTGGCGGTGCCCACTTTACCAAAACGCTGAAAATTGAAACCATAAAACCCAATCGACTCAAAATCAAAACGCGTATTGAAAAAGAGCGTATCACTTCCAACGCCTTGGTAAAAGGAGATATTGAAGCAGTTTGGTTACACGGGGCAATCGCCAAAAACCTAAGTACAGATATTAACGTGAGTTTTAATCCGGTGAAAACCAGTTTTAAAGCCTTTCCCAGTTATGAATTCGATGACCCCACCAAGTCCTTCTCCACGGAGGAAATGACGCTATTTGATGGGGAAATAAATGACCAAGGCAAAGCGCAATTCTCATTCAAACCCAATACAGAAAACAATCCTGCGGGAATGTTACGCGCCACTTTTGTGTCCAAAGTATACGAAGATGGAGGCGATTTCAGCACAGATGCTTTTGCTGTTGATTATGCCTCATACGACTCCTACGTAGGACTGCTAGCCCCTAAAGGGGATGCTGCTCGAGACATGCTCCTTACCGACACCAAACATAAATTTGAAGTAGCGACCGTTGACGCATACGGAAAACCAAAGGCTGTAAAAAATCTAAAAGTTGCTATCTATAAAATCAACAGCAATTGGTGGTGGAATGAAAATGAGGACAATCTATCGTCATTTGATACTAGTTCAAACCGAAATGAAGTATTTACCAAGAAAATTTCAACAGCACGCAATGGAAAAGGTGTTTTCGAATTCGAACTAAAATATCCGGATTGGGGTCGCTTTTTGGTATATGTGACAAATGAAGATTCCGGTCACGCTACAGGAAAAATGGTCTTTATCGACTGGCCGGGATGGGCTGGAAAAGCTAGAAAAGGTGACCCATCTGCAGCGACCATGCTGTCCTTTTCAACAGACAAAACCCAATACAATGTAGGCGAAAAAGCACTTGTTACCTTTCCTTCTTCCGGTTCGGGGCGGGCTTTAGTCACTGTGGAAAACGGAACGAATGTTCTTGATGGTTTTTGGGTCAAAGCAAGTAAAGGTGATACCAAGTTTGAATTACCCATAACTGAGGAAATGACCCCGAATGTATATATCAGTATCAGCTTGCTGCAAAATCACAACAATACCAAAAATGATTTGCCTATACGTATGTACGGCGTCACGGGGATTATGGTAGAAAATCCTGAAACCAAACTAGAGCCGAAAATTTCCATGCCAAATGTGTTGGCCCCTGAAGAAACCGTGAGCATAAAAGTAAGTGAAACCAGTGGAAAAGCGATGACCTATTCCCTGGCTATCGTTGACGAAGGCTTGTTGGACCTCACGCGATTTAAAACGCCAAACCCGTGGTCGATTATGTACCAAAAAGAAGCTTTGGGAGTAAAAACCTGGGATATTTATGATGATATCATCGGCGCGTTTGGAGGCAATATCAACCAAGTGTTTAGTATTGGAGGGGATGGCATGCTTGAAGGAAGTAAGAACAAAAAAGCAAATCGGTTCAAACCCGTGGTCATTTATGAAGGTCCTTTTGAACTAAAGGAAAACTCTAGTAAAACGCACAAAGTCAAAATACCCAAATACATTGGCTCTGTTCGGACTATGGTGGTGGCCCACAATCCAGAAATGGAAGCCTATGGAAAGGCTGATAAGGCTACACCCGTTCGCAAACCCTTAATGGTTTTGGCCTCGATGGCACGAAAGGTGGTACCGGGTGAAAAAGTGAGAATTCCAGTAACCGTTTTCGCCATGGAAAAGAAAATGAAAACGGTGAAGCTATCCTTGAAATCAAATGAGGTTTTCAAGGTACTTGGGAAATCTTCAAAAACCGTTTCGTTTCAAAATCCAGATGAAAAGATGGCCTATTTTGACGTAGAAGTACTGAAAAATGGCATTGGCAAAATAGAAGTTTTGGCCAGCGGTCATGGTGAAAAGGCGTCATATAATTTAGAGTTGGATGCCTATAATCCGAATCCGGAAAGTCTTGAAATCACCGATTTGGTTTTACCACCTAACGCTACAAAAACCTTAACGTTCAACACCTTTGGTGTAGCAGGAAGCAATCATGCTTTTTTGGAGTTATCCGCTTTTCCATCGATAGATTTTACCGCTCGGCTACAATATCTTATCAAATACCCTCATGGTTGCGCAGAACAAACTACGTCCAGTGCTTTTCCGCAGCTGTATTTGAACGATATCTTTAAAATATCCGAAGACAAAAAGAAAAAAACGCAGAAAAACATTCAAGCTGGAATCAATAAGCTTTCGAAATTCCAAAAAAGCAACGGTGGTTTCTCGTATTGGCAAAACCAAAACAACAACAATGACTGGACCACCAGTTACGTTGGGCATTTTATGTTGGAAGCGGAGAAAAAAGGTTTCGTGCTGCCCATCAATTTCAAAAACAACTGGGTACAATACCAAAGTAAAACATCGGAAAGATGGAACTCCACTGGCAACCAATTGGCCCAGGCGTATAGCCTTTATACTTTGGCTTTAGCAGGGCAACCCAATAGGTCGGCCATGAACCGGTTAAGAGAGCTTGAAAATTTGAAACTACTACCAAAATTAAGACTGGCTGCAACCTATGGTATAACTGGCAAGGATGCCGCGGCAGAGGAACTCTTACGCGGAATTGACTTGAATGATTTGGCGAGCGTTGGCGGCAACCGCGCCAATTATGGCTCAAAAATGAGAAATTTAGCCATGGTTTTGGAGACCTATGTCGTTCTGAAAAAAGAATCCAAAGCAAAACAAATTGCGGACACCATTGCAAAAGCTCTGACGAGCGAAACGTATATGAGTACGCAAACCACATCCTATTGCCTTTTGGCGATGTCGAAGTATGCCACTATGATAGGGAATAAGGGCATCAACGTAAATTATGCTTTCAACAATCAAAAACAGAACACCCTTAATACCAACAAGGCTGTGGTTTTGGATGATTTCAAGGTTCGAACGGGCAGCAACTCGGTAAAAATCAAAAACAATAAAAACAGTACCGTTTATGTGCGCCTTTTAAATAATGGCATACTGCCCATAGGAAGTGAAAAAAGTATTACTAGAGGCTTATCGTCAACCATAACATTCACAGATAAGGCAGGAAATAATCTTGATGTGAGCAAAATCCAACAGGGAACCAATTTTGTAGCCAATATTAGATTGGAAAACAATACCGCTTCAAAAGTAAAAGATGTTGCCGTAAGTGCGTTTTTCCCTTCAGGTTGGGAGATTGTCAACACAAGGTTTACTGCGGATAACAATACCAGCAGCGACATTACTTTTGAGGACATTCGAGATGACCGCGTCAACTATTACTTTGACCTTAAAGAGCGTGAAACTAAAACCTTCACCATACTGCTCAATGCTTCATATTTGGGAAGTTATTACAGACCTGGAATGCAGGGTGAGGCAATGTATGACGAAAACTATTTCGTGCGCACCAAAGGAACGTGGGTGGAAGTGGTAAAGTAAAATATTTTGGAGCAAACCTCATATGCGCTTATTCGCTGTTTTCACCTCGTACCTTAAAAAACACAGGTTTAAGACAATAGTGTTTTGCATTCTTGGGTTGCTTTATGCGTTTTGTTTGCCCAAAGTATTGTTCCCAACGCCTACCTCAACCATTGTGGAAAGCAAGGATGGCGAATTGTTGGGTGCATTAATTGCAGCGGATGGACAATGGCGATTTCCCACGCTGGATTCGATACCCCCCAAATTCGAACAATGCATTCTTCAATTTGAAGACGAACATTTTTATCGGCATCCGGGATTCAATCCGATTTCAATGTTCAACGCGTTCAAATCGAACCTAAAGGCCAAAAGAATTGTTCGAGGGGGAAGCACAATTACACAACAAGTGATACGACTTTCACGAAAAGGAAAGAAGAGGTCCTATTTTGAAAAACTGATTGAATTGATTCTTGCCACTCGACTGGAAATACGAGATAGCAAGGCTGAAATTTTAAGAACCTATGTTTCACAAGCGCCCTTTGGAGGCAATGTTGTTGGCCTAGAGGCAGCGGCTTGGCGCTATTTTAATGTGGCTCCCACAAAACTATCTTGGGGCCAAAGTGCTTTGTTGGCAGTATTGCCCAATGCACCTAGTTTGTTATACCCTGGTAAAAATTCAAAAATCCTTTTTGAAAAGCGAAACCGACTCCTTAAAAAACTACATGAGGCCAATATTATTGATGAAATAACATACAGTTTGGCCATAGAAGAGGAAATCCCAACAAGACCTAGAAAATTACCACAACTGGCACCCCATCTTTTGCAAAGCGTTGCCCAAAAGCATCCCGGCGAAAGGATACGAACGTCTATTGACCTTCGCATACAAGAACTTGCCCTTGAAACCGTACGAAGACACCATGCCCTACAATTGCAAAATGATGTGCATAACATGGCGGTACTCATCTTGGACGTGGAAACCAAAAAAGTGTTGAGCTACATTGGCAATACGGAAACATCCAAAGCGCATCATAAAGATGTGGACATCATCAAGGCGCCCAGAAGTACAGGGAGTGTGTTAAAACCATTCTTGTACATGGCCATGTTGGATGCTGGTGAACTTTTACCAGAAACCCTGCTCCCTGATGTGCCCACCACCATAGGGAACTACCAACCCAAAAACTTTACGCTAGAATATTTGGGTGCGGTTTCCGCGAAATCCGCCTTGGCAAAGTCCTTGAATATTCCTGCGGTTCGGATGTTCAATCGGTATGGAACAACCCGTTTTTACGATGTTTTACAATCATTCCCTATTTCACATATCAACAAAGGCGCCGATTATTACGGACTTTCCTTGATATTGGGAGGCGCCGAAGGAAGTTTATGGGACATCTGTAGCACTTACAGCAACTTAGCTTCGGCATTGGTTCATTTCAACGGCAATTCCAGTCAATATTTTACGAATGAATTCCAACCACAGCATTACCTCAAAGATTCCGAGTTAGAGTTAGGTGATTTCACTTTTGACAAAACCCATTTTAGCGCGAGTAGTATCTTTTTTGGTTTGGAAGCCCTGAAAGAGCTTAATCGTCCCGGACTGAATAAATCATGGCGTTACTTTGATTCCGCTCAGCAAATTGCTTGGAAAACAGGCACTAGTTTTGGAAATCGGGATGCTTGGTCCGTAGGCGTTACCAAAAAATATGTTGTTGGGGTCTGGGTAGGCAATGCCGACGGAGAAGGACGACCCGGTCTTACCGGTATTTCGGCAGCCGCCCCGGTAATGTTCAATTTGTTCGACCTCTTACCCAAATCCGAGTGGTTTGGCATCCCTTACGATGACACCGTAGAGGCTAAAGTGTGTAGTAAAAGTGGCATGCTGGCCAGTGACATCTGTCCTTCCGTCACAAAACGAATTCCAGAGCAAGGTTTGGAAACCGCCCAATGCCATTATCACCAACTGGTTCATTTAGATAAAACGGGAACCTATAGGGTAAATACCTCTTGCGAATCGATGGATAACATACAACCCATTTCCAAGTTTGTGCTACCCCCTTTAATGGCATGGTATTACAAAAAACACAATGCAGATTACACCTATTTGCCACCTTTACGCGAAGGATGTGAAGGCATACCTACCGAGGTGATGGCTTTCTCCGAACCAACGGGGAATAATGTCATCATTGTCCCTAAAGGTCTGTCTGGAGAACGAAACAGCATCATTTTCAAAATCGTTCACATTCGCCCCACGGCAAAAGTCCATTGGTATTTGAATGACACCTATTTGAAGACCACCCAGAATTTTAATGAGGTTGCCATTGATTTTGAACGAACTGGTCCTCAAACGGTTACAGCAATAGACAATGATGGGAATGAAATCAGTAGAAGGGTGATTATAAAGTAGGGGCTTTCGCAGTTCAATGGCATCCTTAGGTTCTTGCACGTTTTAACTTTTCATCTGTCTTAGTGTATTATATATTTTCTTTTTCATCAACTCAAAACGGGCATTGGTCAAACAAACCTGCTTCTTCTAATGAAAATACTTCATCTTTTGTAAAAGAAGATTTCATGAAAACCATACTATCTGGATTTATATTTCTTATGTGCTGCTCGCAATATGGACAGGAAAAATACAACAGTTGGTTCAAAGTAGTATCTAAGCATACCGAAGGATATCTCAATTATAAGGTTACCAAAAGTTATTCATCAATATACATCTCCTTAGATGGTAGGTATCGATATGGTAATCAAAATATGGTACTTTCTGATGTTGCCAATATTGTTAGCGAAAGGGACCCTCTGCTTCCTGTGAAATATTTTTCCACTGAAGCAACTTCTGACGACCTATCCAAAATTCCTGGAAAAGTTTCAAGATACGGTATGGTTTCCTACCTAAATGACCAACAAACTTGGAAGGCCAATTGGACAAATCGCGAAACCATTACCGACTACCCCACAGTTGCTCTTTGGAACCTCCCGTATATTTTGACAACCCTTGAGTATACCGAAAAAGGAAAGTTGTTAGAACTTAACGTTATACAAATCAACGAGTTGGACTATGAAAAAGAGAATTATTTGGAATATGTTTCTGATGAAGTGATTGTCCTTGACGAAAAAGAGGTTAGCGTACGAAAAATTGCCCTGCGTCATGAAAATGGCCAATTATACTACTGGCTGGATTTTGAAAACAACATTGTTCAAATGCGAATAGACAGAACCAATTTGGTCAAATGTGCGAGACAGGATGTTCCGCTTGATGAATTTGATTGGGAAGTTGACTGATTCGGAAAATAATGACATTTAAGACAAGGATTGCCGTAAAACACATTGTGATAAGAATTTCAATCTTTCCTCTACTACTCATATTTGCGTTTGTTATTTGGTATTTCTTAGCGGAATATGGTAAGGTCATTCTTTTCAGAAGCGGTTTTGGCACCATTATAAACCTATTTTATTTTCCTATGCCATTTGGGCCCTAGGTTTATTAATAGAACTATTTGTTCTTCATAAGAGAAGACGGTTAACAAGACGAAATTGTAATCTCATTATGATACTATCACCCATTCTGTTATTCCTGCTATGATTATTCATGCATTTGTGAGGATGGCCTGCAAAGCAATTAAAACTGGGAAAATTTATTATTTAAAAAAAATCCAATCTATGCCACTAAAATGAATCACATTGTAAAACATATAGTAACCAGGGGTTCTATTTTGTTCCTATTGATGCTTACTTCAGTTCCGGTTGGGCTATCAACATTACCTTCGAATAGGCGTTGTGGTACCGGGGATATTCTTAGTGTTATCGCTTGGTTTGTATTGTTTTATGTGCTTTGGACTTTAGGTTTATTAATAGAGTTGTTCTTTCTCAATAAAAAACAACAACTGGTCAAGCGAAACAGTAATCTAATTATGGCACTTACATTGCCTTTATTTCTTGCTTTCTTATATATATCTCTTTTTTGAAATATTCTGACTTTTGAGTTTGCTAAAACATATTCTGGTAAGAGCCTGTATACTAATACTCTTGGGTACGGTTTCAGTAATTGTAGGAATTATAATGGTTGACCCTTTTGTACTTGGAGGTGGTTTTGGAACCATTTTCGCCGTTATGATTTGGTTCCTAATATTCTACTCTCTTTGGTCCATTAGCTTATTAATAGAAATATATATTCTGCATAAACAAGGGCAAACAACAAAGCGAAATTGCAATCTAATCATGGTGTTTATATTGCCAAGCTTACGATTTTTTAGATGGCTTTCTTTGGAGGTATTGTCTGTCTACTAAAACACCAAAAGACGAAAGCCAACTTACTCTTATGTCTTGTAATTGGACTCATTTGTTCATTACCACTTAACTTGATAATGCAAAACAGGCTGGTCATTCATCAACCCAAAAGCCCTATTGGTCAATTCCCTTGGGTTTGGCGAAAAATATACCCTGAACTTTTGGGAAATATCCTAAAAAATGAAAGTGAAAATCACCCTTGGTTTTTTTATGGCCGTTGCTTTGCAAGCCATAGGTCAAAATGACTCCATTTTAAAATATACGTACGAGAAAGAAAACATTGTGGCTAGTGCAATAGATGGAACTTGGAAATCCGTCCAAGAGGAAAGTCAATTTACCTTTACGAAAGACACCACAGTACTGAGGATATTATCTCCAAAATTCTATGAAACTTTTAGTGATAGAATCATTTATCATGCAGGGCATTTTTCTGGTACAGTGAGAGGAAGAGAGATTCGAAATGCTTATTTCTTTTTAGCTGAATTTCATGGAAACCCTATGATAGTTTTTATTGGTCCAGATGATGACGACCCGCTAGGACATGTTGAGGGTGTATACGTTTTTATAGCTAAAGCTGTTTATCGGGAAGACGACAAACTCATTTTAGGAGGAGACCATAGTACGGATTATGCCAAAGAATTTGTTCGAGTGGAATAATAATTATAGAGGTTTATGCGATACGAGAAAACTACTCTACCTAAGTACCTAATTAAAGGGATGTTTTTGTGCATGGCCCTATGCTTTCCTATTTGCTGTAGTGCTCAAAAGCTAACCACTTGGCACGAAGTAACCATAAAACGCTTTGGGAAAGAGACCATTTTTAGTACCCCAGAAAACAAACCGCTAGAAGGGCATTATAAAATTGCTTCGGACAAAGGCAACTATTCGGAGATACATTTTGTAAACGGTAAAATCAATGGAACGCGTGATAATTATAACGCTAAAGGCATACGAACTGAAAGTTTTCAATATAAAAAGGGAATGCACCATGGCAAATGGGTTTATTACGATGAAAATGAAAAGCCAAAGGCTGTGGAGACCTATAAGGCAGGAAACAAGCATGGCAAATGGTGGAAAAAGAAATTCAAACAACAAAACTATTTCATTGCCACAGAATATTACGAAGACGATATCCCAGTAGGCACCTGGACAGAGAAATGGCCCAACAAGACCCTAAAATCCGAAAAAATATATGAGGGCTTAGGTACTTACACCCAAAAAGAGTACCACAACAATGGCAAACTTCATACTCAAAAGTCCTTTAGTCAATTTAAGTTACATGGCGCTCAGTTGGTTTATTCCACATCGGGTATTTTGCTCGAGCAAAAAACCTATCGGAACGATGTCTTGGAAAAACTGGAGTATTTTTTTAAGAATGGCCAACTGGACACAGCGTATAACTATAAAAATGGAGTGTTGCATGGCACATGTATTGACTACTACCCATCCGGCGGAAAACATTGGATTGAGCGCTATGAAAATGGATATCGATCTGGAGTTTGGATACAATACATAGACGATGGATGGCTTTATAAAAAAACCACCTATAAAGATGATATTCTAAACGGTATATGTACCACCTACTACAGCAGTGGAATTATTGAAGAAAAAGGAGAATACGTAAACGGTAGCAGAGACGGTACTTGGAAATTTTACCACCAATCGGGTAAACTGAACTTTGAGGTAGAATATAAAAAAGGTACTGAAATTAAACGAGTAGTCTATAATCGATAGATAGTACTTTTCACCAAGTCATTCATTTGTCTAACCCGTCTATGAGGAAATACTAAACCATAAAAAAAGAGCGTGAAAACACGCTCTTTTTTGTTCTATAGTAATTGAATTTTCCCTAATTACTTCGCCACATTCACCGAACGCGTTTCGCGAATCACCGTTACCCGTACTTGACCGGGATACGTCATATCGGTTTGGATTTTCTGTGAAATTTCAAAGGATAGTTCCGCAGCTTTATCATCGCTTACTTTTTCGCTTTCTACGATTACGCGAAGCTCACGTCCAGCTTGAATGGCATACGCTTTTTGTACGCCGTTAAAGCCTATGGCAATATCTTCCATGTCTTTGAGTCGCTGGATGTATGAATCCAACACTTGACGTCTTGCGCCGGGTCTAGCACCACTAATCGCATCACACACCTGTACTACGGGAGAAATCAAGGTATTCATTTCAATTTCATCGTGGTGGGCCCCTATGGCGTTGCATACTTCTTTCTTCTCTCCGAATTTTTTAGCCCATTGCATGCCCAAAATCGCATGTGGGGTTTCCACATCTGCTTCGGAGTTGGGTACTTTACCAATATCGTGCAGCAAACCAGCTCTTTTGGCCAATTTCGGATTGATGCCCAATTCTGCTGCCATCACACCACATAATTTCGCTACTTCGCGAGAGTGTTGTAATAAGTTCTGTCCATAAGAGGAACGATACTTCATTCGGCCTACGGCTTTAATCAACTCAGGGTGCAATCCATGGATACCCAAATCAATTACGGTACGCTTACCAATCTCAATGATTTCTTCGTTGATTTGTTTCTCTGTCTTCTTCACCACCTCTTCAATACGCGCTGGATGAATACGGCCATCGGTAACCAAGCGGTGCAACGACAATCTTGCTACTTCCCTACGCACAGAATCAAAACAGGACAGTATAATAGCCTCTGGGGTATCATCCACTACGATTTCTACACCGGTAGCAGATTCCAAAGCTCGAATATTACGACCTTCTCGACCGATAATGCGTCCTTTGACATCATCAGATTCCAAATTGAACACAGAAACGCAGTTTTCTATCGCTTCTTCGGTGCCAATGCGTTGAATGGTATTGATGATGATTTTACGGGCTTCTTGTTGTGCTGTAAGCTTGGTTTCCTCGAGTGTGGTTTGCAAAAAGGCCATAGCATCTGTTTTTGCGGTTTCCTTAAGAGATTCCAGAAGTTGGGCTTTGGCATCTTCGGCGGACAAACCTGAGATTACTTCCAATTGCTGCACTTGGCTTTTATGGAGTTTTTCGGTTTCGCTCTGTTTTTTATCCAGTATTTCGCTCTTGTGGTTGAGCTCTTCAATTTTTTGGTTGAGCTGATCGTTGAATTTTTTATTCTTGGCCAGCTCGCCGCTAATTTGTGATTCTTTATCTCGTGTTCTCTTCTCTGCCTCAGCTATTTTTTTATCCTTGTTTATGATAACTTTTTCATGCTCTGCCTTTAACTCCAGAAATTTTTCCTTGGCTTGAAAAATCTTATCTTTTTTGATGCTCTCCCCTTCCTTCTTTGCTTCGCGAATGAGGTTGTTCGCTTCCTTTTGTGCGTTGTTCATGATTTTGCCTGCTTTTCCTTTCTCAAGAACCTTGGCAATCACAAAACCAATGACTATTCCCGCTATTACTGCAATGCCAATAAGTACATTGTTGTCCATTGTTATTCTAGTGTTTGGTTATAAAAAAAGCCCACATTAGCGAAGTTTTGTACAAACTCCTAATAACAGGTTTAGGGCTAACAAGCTGCTCAAAAATCCCTATACGAGTAGGGCCCGCTTTCACAACTTAAACTCACCCTTTTTAATTATAATAACGTTGAGTTTGTCAAAAAATATTACTAATGTGGGCAGTAATAAATATTTAAAAGAACTTATTCCCCAAGCTTTGAGTGAACCAACTCGTCCAAGGCCCTTAGCCGTTCAAAAGCGGCTTGGGTATTTTCCGAACGGTCGATTCCGCCTTGTTCGATTTTTGATGCAAATTGAAGGGCACACATGGCCAAAACGTCTTGTTTGTCCCTTACCGCATAATTTTGCTCGAACTTTTTGGCCAATAGCTCAATGTTCTTGGCGGCTTTCCGTAAACCCTCCTCTTGACGAGGGTCTATGGTCAAAGGATAAACCCTATCGGCTATCGAAAGCTTGATTTTGAGTTTTTCCTCCATATTGTATTCCGCTAATCTGCAAGTTTCGCAATGCACACATCTATTTCTCGAATGAGGGCATTGATTTTCAGCTTAGCTTCTGTTTTGTTTGAATTACTACCCAACATTGTGTTTGCCATTTTCAGGGAATCATATTTCTCTTCCCATTCTTGAGCCAACAACTTCTGCTGCTCACCATCGGATTTGTTCGTTTCCAATTCTTCCCGAAGCTTGGTATTCTGCTGTTGTAAAAGTTCCAACTTGTGCAACAGCTTGCTGATTTTATTCTCCAGGGAGTCAACAATTTCGACAAGTTCGCTCATATGCAAACATCAATGCGTATCACACAAAGTTAACCAACCTTGCCGTACTTCGCAATATTTTTAGGGGTTAATGCTGGGCGCAACATAAAAGTCGACTTCCTAATTCAAAGCCTTCCCAGAAATGGAAACATTGGTTACTTTCGTAATGGAATCTATCGAAACTTATGCGAAAATATAACATTTGGCTTGTGCTGTTTTTTTCAGCCATGTGCTTCGGACAAACCAAATACCCCCAAGATTACTTTCAATCCCCGCTTGACATTCCACTGGTTTTGGCTGGTACTTTTGGTGAGCTCCGTTCCAATCACTTTCATGCCGGTATCGATATCAAAACCCAGTTGCGACAGGGTTTTCCGGTATATGCAATTGCTGAAGGAACCGTGACCCGAATCAAAATTTCGCATTGGGGGTACGGCAAGGCCATTTATGTGGCCCACCCTTCTGGACACACTTCCGTATATGCCCACTTGAAAAAATTCAGCCCTGATATCGAAGCTTATGTCAAAAAAGCACAATACGCTAAGGAATCTTTTGAAATAGAACTCTTTCCAGATTATGGCGAACTAAAGTTGGACAAGGGTGAAGTGATTGCCTATTCGGGAAACTCGGGAAGTTCCGCTGGACCCCATTTGCATTTTGAAATCAGAAATAGTGTTTCGGAAAAACCAACCAATCCGCTACTGTATGGCTACGAGGTGAGAGATGCCACCAATCCCACTTTGTTGGGACTTTATGCCTATCCGCTATCGGAGAAGGCCGCTATTAATGGAAGCGAAAAGCGAATCCAGTTAAGCTTTAGCAAGCAATCCGACGGTTCTTTTTTGGCAGACCCTGTAAATGCTTTAGGAACAATCGGTTTTGGTTTTCATGGATTTGACCGACAAGATTTGGCCGCCAACAAAAACGGAGTGTTCTCCGTAAAGCAAACGGTAAATGGAACGGTTTATGCCGAATATGATTTTGAGAGCTTTTCCTTTGCAGAAACCCGTTACATCAATACCCTAATTGATTACGCGCACTTCGGGAAGACCCGTCAGCGCATTCAAAAGTGTTTTAAAGAACCCTACAATAGACTTTCCATCTTCAAAACCCTAAAGAACAATGGCAAATTGGAGGTAAAGGAAGGGCTGTCCTACGAGGTTGAAATCATTGTTTCGGATTTTGAAGACAACGAAATCAAAATAAAAATTCCTGTAACGGGCAAAAAAGAAACGGTTACGGTTCCTAAAAAGTCTGAGAAAACGGAAGACTTCATCTTGGCCCAAAAACCCAATAACTTTGATTTGGGTGCCGCAAAAGTGTATTTCCCAGCCAATGTATTTTACAAAGATTTTTTCATCGACATGGAAAAGGGTCTGGATACCGTTAAAGTGCATAACAATACGGTTGCCGCACATCGCAACTACACCATGAGCTTCGATGTTTCCAAATATCCGTTGGCAGAGCGGAAAAAAATGTTCATTGCCCGAATCGGAAGAGATGGCAACCCGATTTACTATAAAACCTACAAACGAGACCAGACCTTCACCGCACGAACCCGGGCCTTTGGAAAGTACACCTTGGCTAAGGATACCGTTCCGCCTACCATCAAACCGCGAAACTTCAAGGAAAAGGAATGGTTGAGCAACTACAACTACCTAAGCCTGGAAATTGCCGATGACCTAAGCGGCATAAACACCTATCACGGTACCTTGAACGGTCAATGGATTTTGATGGAATATGAACCCAAAAACAGGACAATAACCTACAATTTCGACGATAAGATATTGAATACCACGCAATGCGACCTTAAAGTTGTCGTTACAGATAATGTAGGTAACTCCTCAACCTTTGAACATTCCTTCTTCCGCAAATAGGGCCTTTAAACATCTCATTGCGTTTTGCCTGTTTTTCACCATGGCATCTACGATAGCACAAGAGGCGTATATTACCGGAATTGTTTTGGATAGCGACCAAAATCCGCTGCCCAATGTCAATATTTCCGCTAATACTTCGGGTACGGTAACAGATACAACAGGATATTACTTGTTGGCGATTACTTCAGACCGTAAAACCACGATTACCTTCAGTCACATAGGACACAAGGACGTTGTTGTTGAAGACCTCATTTTAAAATCCAATGAAACTTTTGTGTTTAATCCCAACATGAACACAGATACGGTTCAAATTGACGGCGTGGAGGTTTCTCCCACGGGCGACAAAACCGTAGAGGGCATTACGACAATTTCTGCAGCGGTTGCCCAAAACATCCCAGGGGCCAATGCCGGGGTAGAAAATATTCTGAAGCTTTTACCCGGAGTATCCTTCAACAATGAATTGAGTACGCAGTATAACGTTCGTGGTGGAAATTTTGATGAAAACCTGGTTTACATAAACGGTATTGAAGTATATCGTCCTTTTTTGGTCCGTTCTGCCCAACAAGAGGGTTTGAGCATCGTGAATGCGGACATGGTAGGTGATATTTCATTCTCGGCAGGCGGATTCCAAGCCAAATATGGAGACAAACTTTCCTCCGTGCTTGCCATTGAGTACATAAACCCAATTGAACGCTCCCTTAAAATCAACGCCAGTCTTTTAGGAGGCGGTGTCACTTTCCAAACCGCATCGGAAACCAGAAAATGGACCAGTATTTCAAGCATTCGATATCGGAACAATAGCTTATTGGTAAACCGATTGGAGACCAATACCAATTTAAATCCTAGTTTTTGGGATGTACAAACCTTTGTGACACGGCGATTTTCAGAGAAGTTCAAGATGAACTTCTTGGGTGTTTTTTCGCTTAACCAATATGAAAACGAACCCTTGACCCGTCAAACCAATTTTGGCACGCTCAATGAACCGAGAGCTTTGTTGGTCTTTTATCAAGGACAAGAAGAAAGCAGGTTTCAAAGTGTAACGGGCGCCCTAAAAGCGGATTATACCCTCAATGAAAACACCAAGTTGGATTTCACTGCTTCGGTGTATCATACCCAGGAAGAAGAGTTTTCCGACGTGATTGCCTCTTATGAATTAGGTGAAGTAGATACCAATTTGGGTAGCGATAATTTCGGAGGAGTTGTCAATTCACGTGGGATTGGCTCCCAGCAAACCAGAGCGAGAAACCAGCTGGATGCCTTAATTTTCAATGCGGTCCATAGAGGGAAATACCAAAAGAAAAAACACACCTTGGAATGGGGAGTGAAATATAGCTTTGAGGATTTCAGAGACCAACTGCGTGAAGCAGAATTTATCGATTCTGCCGGTTTTTTTATCCGTCCCCCAAACCTTGATATTGTGAACAACCAACCGGAAGAACCTTTTACGGGAGATATTGTGCCTTTCGAAAGCGTTCGAGCCACGAACTTTGTGAATACCCATCGCTTTTCAGGTTTCTTGCAATACACCAAGCAGACCGAAATATGGGGTAGCAACCTGAACTACACCTTCGGAGTCCGCGCCCAGACTTGGCTTGTGGATGGGGAAGGATTTGGCCCTGAGAACCAAACCATTTTTAGTCCAAGGGCCCAACTGGTGCTAAAACCAGACTGGAAAACCGACATTGTATTCCATTCTGCGATAGGGGTGTATCAACAACCACCGTTTTATCGTGAGTTTCGCAACCTTCAAGGTCAAATCAATCCTGAAGTTCGGGCACAACGCTCTGTGCATTATCTGCTCGGAAGCGAAATGAGTTTCACGCTTTGGGATAGGCCTTTCACCCTAAGCGGAGAAACCTATTACAAGGACCTGAGAAACGTCAATCCTTTTACCGTAGAAGATGTTCGGATACGGTATCAAGCCGAAAACAACGCCAAAGCCTATACGGCCGGAATTGACCTCAGATTATCTGGGGCTTTTGTGCCTGGAACCGAATCCTGGGTAAGTTTAGGCTATCTCAAAACCGAGGAGAATATCGATGGTCGAGGATATATCTCCAGACCTACAGACCAACGGTTCAAGTTCGCTATGTTGTTCCAAGATTATATGCCCAGCATCCCGGAACTGAAATTATACGTCAACTTGGTGTACAACACCGGGGTCCCCGGAGGTTCCCCCAATAATGCAGACCCCTATGATTTTCAGAATAGATTACCAGACTACAGACGTTCAGATATTGGAATTTCCTATATTTTTGCCGAACGGAACAATCGTTTTCCCAAGGGGCATTGGTTACATCCTTTTAAAGAGTTAAGTGCTGGATTGGAACTTTTTAATGTGTTCGACAATCAAAATTCCATTACCAATACCTGGGTTAGGGATGTAGATACCCAACAACAATTTGCTGTTCCAAATTTTTTGACGAGTCGTGCACTGAATCTGAGAATTGAGATGCGCTTTTAAAGTAGATGATATCATGGGGCGAAAAATCCTATTGCTTTGGGCCTTTTGCATAACGGGGTTTTTATGGGGACAAAAAAATATTTACGAGAATCGAAAGTTCGATGAGCTGAGCAAAGACCATCAAGTGCTGGCTATCGTTCCTTTTATTACCAGTTTGGATTTGGAACAGGATATAGGTGCCCAAGAACGAGCCAATCTGGCCAAAAAAGAAGGTTTCGCCGTTCAGAATGCACTGGAAACCTATTTTTCCAAAAGAAAGAAGCGAAAACGCTTTATTGTAGACTTTCAAAATATTGAGGATACCAACGCCATTTTGATGCAAAATGGAATAGAATACAGCAATTTGGATATCTATACCACCAAACAACTCTGCCAAATCCTAAAGGTAGATGGTATCATCAGCGGCACGCTAAGTTTGAATATTTTGCTTTCCAACGGAGTGCCCACGGACTTTAACTTCCTAGACTATTTTAATGGAAATGCCAACTATGGTCGAATTGGTGTAAAAGTGAGTGATGGCGAAACGGGAAAACTCTTGTGGAAGTACGAAAAAGCCATTACCAAAAAGACAGGGAAAAACACCGTTGAGCTTATTGAGAAGATGATGAAACTAGCTTCTCGGAAATTTCCTTACGACAAAGAACGCAAACGAAAGAAAAAGAACTAGCTGTTCACAAACTCCTGCAACACGCCTATGGTGTAATCCAATTCTTCTTTGGTGTTGAACATTGAAAACGAAAAGCGCAATGAAGGTTTGGTTATTTCGGTTTCATCCAGTATTTCATTAAGGACATGTGAACCCATGGCACTGCCTGATTGACAAGCACTGCCTTTGGAACAGGCAATTCCTTTCATATCCAAATGGAACAGTAGCATCAACCCTTTTTGCGCGTCGACAGGAATACGGACATTGACCAAAGTATAGGTGCTATGTGCAACATCTCCAGACCAACCGTTGAATTCTACTTCGGGGATAGCTTTTTTAAGTTCAGTAATGAAATATTCTTTTAATCCGAGAACGTGTTGATGCTCCTCAGACAAGTTTTCGTAAGCGGCCTCGAAGGCTTCTTCCAATCCAACAATATTGTGGAACGCTTCGGTCCCCGCTCGGTACCCACGCTCTTGTGAGCCTCCGATAATCAAGGGCTTGATTCCCGAATTTTTTCGGATAAAAGCGAACCCAATCCCTTTAGGACCATGGAACTTATGTGCGGCAGCAGCAAAAAAATCCACGGGTACTTTGGAAACATCCATGGGGAAATGTCCAACCGATTGCACCGTATCCGAATGAAACAAAGCATTGTGCTGCTTGCACAAATCAGCTACCGCCGTAATATCCAAGATATTGCCTATCTCATTGTTGATGTGCATTAAGCTCACCAATTTTTTCGAATCATCTTCGATGAGCAATGCTTCTAAATGCCTCAAATCAGGATTTCCGTGTTTGTCCAAATCCACAAACCGTAAAGCAACTTTGTACTCTTCGGCCAAAGCCTCTGCGGTATGCAACACGGCATGATGCTCAATTTTGGAGGTAATCAATGTTTGAACCCTTGCATCTCGTACGGCACAGCGTAAAATCATGTTGTCCGCTTCCGTACCGCCTGAGGTAAAAATAATTTCAGAAGGCGCTGCATTCAAGCGTTTGGCAATCGTTTTTCGTGCTTGCTCTACCATGGTCTTTGCCTTTCTTCCATAACTATGGGTGGATGAAGGGTTGCCATAATTCATCGACAAAGCCTCTTGCATTTTGGTGATTACCGAGGGTCGCACTTGCGTGGTGGCCGCATTGTCCAAGTATACATTTTGCATCTTCTCGCGGATTTTAGAGCGTTCAAAAATACAGCTATTTGCGTTATTTTATTCCCAAAGTAGGCTACTTCATCTGGGGAGTTGAATGGAATTCAATTAAATTTGACGCCATGAAGCATACATTCTTTTTTTTATTGGGTCTTCTCTTCCTTGGCGGGTGCAGTGACGGGGATTTACAGATTGAAGCCTTGGATTTTGATGAAGGAACCCTTCAGTTTTGCAACGAAGGGCAAGACGCCACGGAAACCACGCTTTTCTTCAAAATCGATGGAGACGAAGTCCTTATTTTGGATTTGCAGAGCGGTCTTTTGGAAAATGAACCCTCCGCTACAACCATCAGCAGCACCATTGGTACAAACTCGGCACTAACCTACAGATTGTTTACCGGAGATGTGACCCAAGATTATTTTTGCAGTACCCTTCCACCGGCTGACCCAATGGTTATTGAAGAAATTGTTGCTACGGATGGATTGGTACAAATTGTTACCACCCTAGATACGGTAAACCGTCAAACCAAAACCTACAACCATGCTATTACCATTCCTGAATTAACCATGGTCAATTCTGCGGGAGAAAGTCTCATTGACCAAACCGGGTTGGATTATGGGGATTATACCTCATCATTAACCAGCAGTTTAGGACAGACCTTCGCCAACTTCTCTGAAGTAACCGCTTCATTTTGTGATACTTCGGCATCGAATTTGGTTTTGACCCGAATCTTGAATGACGAATATCTCATTCTAAATTTTCCTGCGAGTATTTTGGTCAACGAAGCTACCGGCGAAACACCGAGAGAAGTAGCCATAGGAGACACCGCAGGTTTAGTTAATGGTATTGCTTTGGCAGCGACTACAACCGAAGCTGCTTGCGCTGGCTATTTGGATTCTGAATTGGCAAACAAGTTTTTAGCTAATGCCGGCACCCTACAAGTCGATACCGTCGCCGCAGAACCCGCTTCAGATGGTACAATAACCTACACGCATACTTTGACGTTGGTAGATTTGGTTTTCGAAGATTTGAATGCAGCCAGCGCTGGAGGGGTGGACAGTTATGAATTCGGAGCGGTAACTACCACTTCAAATTGATTTAACCCTTTGTGATGTACACTTCAGTAGCTCCCATACCATACTTTCGGTATTCTGCTTCATAAAACTGGACGCGTTCGTACTTTTTGAAAAGAAAATACAATTCTTCTTTCAAGACCCCCTCGCCAACCCCGTGGATGAAGACCACTTTTTGAATGCCTTTACGCATGGCAAACTCCAGTTGCCTTTTGGCGGTTTCCAATTGGATATTCAACATATCATAATGGCCCAAACCTTTGGTTTGTTTCACCAACTTTTCAATATGGAGATCCACTTCCATTTTCGGTGCGTTCCGCTCTTTGGGTTTGGGCGTTGCTTTAGGTTTTTTTCTGGGGACTTCTTTATGTCCTTTGGCCCTAGCGGCGGCGATATTTGATACTTCAATGGCACCTCCCGTTTTAATCAATTCGGAAGAGAGGTAATCCAATGAAAAACCATCTTCTAAGGCAACCGTAATGATGTTTCCTTCAATTTTGGTCACTTTTCCACTGATTTGGTCGTCCAGAACCTCAACCCCGTCCCCTATTTGAAAGTTGTGCATTGAAATGCGATGTTTTCTTAAAAATTTAACATGTTATGCAAAAATAATAGTAATTTACCCACTGTAACAATTCGATAATCTAACCAAATTATGCATCTAGAAGACCACATGCTTCCCTGCATGCACAAGGCCGTATTCGGAGTTGATTGTCCGGGCTGTGGCATGCAGCGTTCCGTTCTTTTACTACTTAAAGGAGATTTTTGGGGTGCCTTTGAAATGTATCCAGGCATTTATCCAATGATGTTGCTTTTTTCCTTCTTGATACTGAATCATTTTGTTCGGGTTAAGTACTCGAATACCGTCATAGTTCTATTGAGTGGTATCACCGTAGGAACCATTTTAATCAATTATTTCATAAAACTTATTTTTTAAAATCGAATTTATGGAGAAGCAAAAACTACCAAATGTAACCACTGGATTAGTGTTGGGTATTATTTCTTTTGTATGCTGCTGTTTCAGTTCAGGTCTTGGAGGTGTTTTGATGTCAGGAATCGCTTGGTTCTTATTGCGCAAAGATGAAAAGCGCTACATGGAAAGTCCTGAGGACTATGATAATTTCAGTCAGCTTAAAACGGCAAAAATTATTGCCATTATTGGTTTGGTTTTAGGGGTCTGTACGCTGTTTTGGACCATCTTCCAAATCTATCAATTGGGCGGTATCGATGGATACATGGAAAAAGTCAATGAAGCCATGGAACTGTATGGCGTAGAACAATAAATGTCTGAATTAAAAACATTACCTGGAGCAACCACCGTGCTAACCATGGGCATTTTGTCCATCGTTGGCACGTTGTTTTGCTGTGGGCCTTTCGGTGCCATTTTTGCCATCATTGGTTTGGTGCAAGCCAAAACCGCGGATAAGCTTTACCTCCAAAGTCCTCAGGAATTCACAGATTACAGCAATGTCAAAACAGGAAGGATATTGTCGTATGTAGGCTTAGGCATAGCTGCCATTTATTTGGTCCTGACCATACTCTACTTTGGATTTATTATTGCGGTGGTCAGCAACGAAGCCAGTTGGCAGGATTTTAATTAGCGACTTCGCTAATGAACTTTAACCGGTAGAGGCGAAGTTCTTCGTCTTCATAATCCCCTTCAAACTCTTCTATTGCGGCCGTAATGGAATCCGTATCAGCTTCTAAAAAGTAGTCGTGGATTTCTTCTTGTTGGTCTTCATCCAATATTTCATCAATCCAATAGCCCAAATTAAGTTTGGTGCCACTAAAAACGATTTGTTCCATTTCCTTAATAAGCGCATCCAATTCCAAGCCCTTGGCAGATGCGATATCGTCCAATGGCAATTTACGGTCAATATTTTGGATGATGTACAATTTTAACCCAGAATTGGCGCCCGTACTCTTGACAACCAAATCATCAGGTCGAATGATATCATGTTCTTCCACATAACTCGCAATGAGCTCCACAAAAGGTTTTCCGAACTTTTTGGCCTTGCCTTCCCCTACCCCATGAATATTCAACAGCTCTTGCATGTTGATGGGATATTTCAATGCCATATCTTGAATAGAGGGGTCTTGAAAGACTACAAAAGGGGGTACTTCCAACTTATGGGCTTCCTTTTTTCTGAGGTCTTTCAACAATTTGAGCAGGGTATCATCCGCAGCAGCACCACTAGATTTTCCTGCGGTTACAATGGAATCATCCTGTGTTTCTCGGTACACATGGTCTTTCGTCATTTCAAAGGACCTTGGGGATGCCAAAAACGCCCTTCCCGAATCGGTTAAATGCAAAATCCCGTAGCGTTCTATTTCTTTCTTTAATAATCCGGCCACCAGAACCTGCCGGGTAAGGGCCATCCAAAACGCTTCATCATGATCAGAGCCCAAACCAAAAAAATCCTTCTCATCGGTTTTATGACTGGTAATCATGGCATTGGTCTTTCCGACCAAAATCTTTACGATTTCTTTGGATTTGAATTTCTCATTGGTGCCTTGAACGACCTTGAGCAACTTGACAACGGCTTCTCCAGCCTCCTCTTTAGGTTTCGGATTTCGCGAATTGTCGTCCATATCAGCACCATCCCCATTTACTTCATCGAACGGTTCGCCGAAATAATGAAGGATAAACTTGCGACGCGACATGGAGGTTTCGGCATAGGCCACGATTTCTTGCAATAAAGCGTTCCCAATTTCCTGTTCGGCTACGGGTTTCCCCGACATGAACTTTTCTAGTTTTTCAACGTCTTTATAAGCGTAGAAGGCCAAACAATGCCCTTCTCCACCATCTCTTCCTGCCCTACCCGTTTCTTGGTAATAGCTCTCTATGCTTTTCGGAATATCATGATGTATGACAAAGCGGACATCAGGCTTATCAATTCCCATCCCGAAAGCAATAGTAGCTACCACCACATCTACTTCTTCCATCAAAAACATATCTTGATACTTGGAACGTGTTTTGGCATCAAAGCCTGCGTGATAGGGTACAGCGCTAATACCATTAACTTGTAACATCTGGGCCAATTCCTCAACCTTTTTTCGGCTCAAACAGTACACAATTCCTGATTTGCCTTCATTTTGTTTGATGAAACGGATGATATCGGCGTCCACATTAAGGGTTTTGGGACGTACCTCATAAAACAAATTAGGCCTGTTGAAGGAGGCTTTGAATACCTCTGCGCCCACCATGCCCAAGTTCTTGATAATATCTTCCTGGACTTTTGGGGTAGCCGTAGCGGTCAACCCAATAATAGGAATGTCATCCCCGATTCGAGCGATAATGCTTTTCAAGTTGCGATACTCAGGCCGAAAATCATGTCCCCACTCAGAGATACAATGTGCTTCATCAACGGCTACGAAAGATAGGGGCACTCCACTCAAAAACTCAACGTTCTCATCTTTGGTCAAAGATTCGGGAGCGACATACAATAATTTGGTTACTCCAGAGGTAATGTCTTCTTTCACTTTTCGCACCTCAGCCTTGGTCAAAGAAGAGTTCAACACATGAGCAATGCCATGCGCTTCAGAAACGCCGCGAATAGCGTCCACTTGGTTCTTCATCAAAGCGATAAGAGGAGAAACCACAATGGCAGTTCCCTCTTTCATAAGGGCGGGTAATTGGTAACACAAAGATTTACCGCCGCCAGTGGGCATAATTACAAAGGTATCATGGCCCTCAAGTACATTTTGGATAACGCCCTCTTGAAGTCCTTTAAATTGCGAAAAACCGAAGTATTTTTTTAAAGCAGTTTGTAAATCGGTATGCATATGCCCCATTTCAGTATTCCAAGTTAAACCGCAATACATTCACCACAGCCACAATTCCGATGAAGCTCGAAAATTGTGGTTAAAAAGTGAAAGCATTCTGACCTTCCGAAATAGTTTGGTAAAAGATAGTTTGTTTAGTTTTGTATTCTAAATATAAGATATTCTTTCAGGAATACAACTTGATAATCCGTTAATTCGCTTGCACAACAAGAACTCCATTTTGGCCACTGCCAAAAGAACCTTAGAAACTGAAAGTAAGGCCATTGCCAACCTCATAAGCGCTTTGGATGATTCCTTTGCCGATGCTGTACAACACATTTACGACGCCCAAGGAAGGGTGGTTATTTCGGGCGTTGGAAAAAGCGCTATCATCGCATCGAAAATGGTGGCCACCTTTAACTCCACGGGAACTCCAGCGATTTTTATGCATGCCGCGGATGCCATTCATGGGGACTTGGGAACCATTCAAAAAAACGATATTGTTATTTTTCTTTCCAAAAGTGGCAATACCGCTGAAATAAAGGCTTTGATTCCTTTGATAAAATCAGGCAAAAACAAGCTTATTGGTATCACGGGAAATATGGATTCCATCCTAGCCAAGCAATCTGACTTTGTTTTGAACACTTTTGTGGAAAAAGAAGCATGTCCAAACAATCTTGCGCCAACCACAAGTACTTCGGCCCAATTGGCCATGGGCGATGCCTTAGCAATTTGTTTACTGGAACTACGGGATTTTAGCGCAGATGATTTTGCAAAATTCCATCCGGGTGGTGCGCTAGGAAAAAAGTTGTACCTACGGGTTTCGGATATTGTGGCCTTGAACCAAAAACCAAAAGTTCAAGTGGATTCTGATGTCAAACAAGTCATTGTGGAGATTTCTGAAAAAATGTTGGGGGTTACGGCCGTGATGGATACGGAAAAAGTGGTTGGAGTCGTTACTGATGGAGACATTCGTCGCATGCTAAACAAGTATGAAGACATTCGAACCCTTAAAGCAGAGGACATCATGACCCAAAATCCAAAAACCATCAGTTCAGACGCATTGGCGGTCAAAGCATTGGAGCAAATGCAAGACAAAGGCATTTCGCAACTTCTGGTCATGGATGGCGATACTTATGTGGGCATAGTACATTTGCACAACCTTATTAACGAAGGAATCTTATAATGGCAGAAGCGGTTAAAGACCACAATGAAATGTCCTTTTTGGACCATTTGGAGGAATTGCGATGGCATTTAATACGTTGTGTAGTGGCAATCGTTATCATTGCATGTGCGGCTTTCTTAATGAAAAGCTTCATTTTTGACACCATCATTTTTGGTCCTAAGAAAATGGATTTTCCCACTTATCGCTTCTTTTGTAATATCGCCAACTTTTTTGGTGTAACGTCAGAATTTTGTGCGGATTCATTTCCATTTACCATTCAGAATAGAACCATGGCCGGTCTGTTTTCTGCTCATATCTGGACCTCCATTTGGGCTGGAGTAATTGTTGGATTTCCCTATATTTTATGGGAGTTATGGCGTTTTATTAGTCCAGGACTGCACGAGAATGAAAGAAAACACTCCCGTGGTTTTATCTTGATAGCCTCAGTGCTATTTTTTCTAGGCGTACTATTCGGCTATTATGTTGTCGCACCACTTTCTATCAATTTTTTGGGTACGTACACTATAAGTAAAGAGGTCACCAGCGAAATTGACTTAAGTAATTTTATTGCAACAGTAAGGGCATCTGTCCTGGCCTGTGGTGTATTGTTCGAACTACCAATAGTCATTTATTTTTTGACCAAAGTAGGTTTGGTTACCCCGGAAATCTTGAAAAAATATCGAAAAATAGCCTTGGTTATTGTTTTGATACTATCAGCCATCATAACGCCACCTGATGTAACAAGTCAAATTGTGGTTGCAGTTCCGGTACTATTGTTATACCAAATCAGTATCTATATTTCCAAGTTGGTCGTAAAAAGAGAAGCTAAAAGAGCCAAAAAAAGTGCAAAATAAAGTAGAAGAATTCAACGCGTATCGCGCTAAGATGAACGAGAAGTTGTTGGATGACAATAACAAGCTGATAAAACGTATTTTCAATTTGGATACCAACGCCTTCATGGAAGGGGCCTTGGACGTAAAAACCAAAGAACTGTTGGGATTGGTTGCCTCTGCTGTGCTACGTTGCGATGATTGTGTAAAATACCATTTGGAAAGTGTGCAAAAAGCTGGAGGTTCAAAAACCGAGGTCATGGAAACCTTGAGCATTGCTACCTTAATTGGTGGTACCATCGTGATTCCCCATTTGAGAAGAGCCTACGAATATTGGGAGTGTCTGGAAGAAAACCCAACATCAAAAGCAGAATAGGATGAGAATGAAGTTGAGAGCAGAAAATATCATGAAAGCCTATCGCGGCAGAAAAGTCGTGAAAGGGATTAGTCTTGAAGTAAACCAAGGGGAAATCGTAGGTCTACTAGGGCCAAACGGTGCTGGAAAAACCACTTCGTTTTATATGATTGTGGGGTTGATAAAACCCAACGGTGGCAAAATCTTCTTGGATAACATGGAAATCACGGATTTTCCCATGTACAAACGTGCTCAAAACGGTATTGGTTATTTGGCGCAAGAGGCATCCGTTTTTCGAAAGCTCAGTATTGAAAAAAATATTCTTAGCGTGTTGCAGCTGACTAAATTGAGCAAAAAAGAGCAGCACATGAAAATGGAATCGCTCATCGATGAATTCGGATTGGGCCATATTCGCAAAAACCGTGGAGACCTGCTTTCTGGTGGTGAAAGAAGACGTACCGAAATAGCGCGTGCCTTGGCCACGGACCCCAAATTTATTTTATTGGATGAACCCTTTGCAGGCGTAGACCCCGTGGCAGTAGAAGACATTCAACGGATTGTAGCCCAGTTGAAAAACAAGAACATCGGCATTTTGATAACGGACCACAACGTACAGGAAACCCTGGCCATTACGGAGCGTTCTTATCTCATGTTCGAAGGGGGTATCCTAAAAGCAGGAATTCCAGAAGACCTCGCCAAGGATGAAATGGTTCGAAAGGTGTACTTAGGCCAAAATTTCGAGCTTAGAAAGAAAAAACTCGAATTCTAAGCTTCTGGACCATTCCCCAGTAGCGACATTACCAAATAGCACAAAATCAGAACAGGAATTGCCAAAAACTTTAGGGTGATGAGCAAAACCACACAAAGTATCAGGAATAGATAACGGATTTCATTTCCCTTGAACCCCCAATGCTTGAACTTAAGCGCGAAAAGCCGAATTCTGGCGTTCAATAAAAATGTACTGAGCAAAGTGACCGCTATCAAAAAATATGGATTTAGGATAACCTCAGTCAAAAACGCATTGTTTTGATACAATAAAATCAAGGGTAAAGAAAGAATCAGCAAGGTATTAGCCGGTGTGGGCAATCCAACGAAAGAGGTACTCTGACTTGAATCGATATTGAAATTGGCCAGGCGGTATGCCGAACCCAAAGTAATCAAAAAACCCAAAAAAGGGAACAGCTCCATAGAGCCCGGGGACCATCCCAACAAAGCATCCGAAACCCCTTCATTCCATCCGCCTAATTTTGACATTCGCAATAGTTGGAACATCACCGCTCCTGGCACCACACCACTGGTAACCATATCCGCAAGGGAATCCAATTGCAATCCCAATTCACTCTGTACCTTCAAGATTCGAGCCGCAAATCCGTCAAAAAAATCAAAACACACTCCCAAAAAAACAAAAAGGGCTACAAGCTCCATTTTATTTTGGAAAACGAAGTACAGCGCAACGCATCCGCAAAACAAATTGAGAAGCGTCAATGCATTGGGGATATGTTTCTTCATGGACCTATTTTCGTAAAAATAACTTAAAAATCGAACTCAATTTATCAAATCGTTTGCGGTGTGCTATTAATTGTGATATTTGCCTAGCTAAACCAAGACATGAGATTTTTAATCAGCATTTTAGCCGTTTTCAGTTTCGGTCTCCATTTGTCGTATGCACAAATTCCAAAACTCTCCGAAGATTCGAAAATCAGTTTGTTGACTTGTGCCGCTGGTAACGAATTATATTATGCTTTCGGTCATAGCGCTTTTCGTGTACAGGATAATGCTATTGGATTGGATGTGGTGTACAACTACGGGACTTTTGATTTCAACCAACCCAATTTTTACTTGAATTTCGTCAAAGGGAAAATGGTGTATTCCTTGACAAGAAGAACTTTTGAGCGGTTTTTGTTTGAATATGAAATGGAAAAACGTTGGGTGAAAGAGCAGGTTTTTGACCTAACCCTAGAGGAAAAAAACGAACTACTTGCCTTTTTCGAAAACAACTATCTTCCTGAAAACAGGGAATACCTTTATGACCCTTTATACGACAACTGCTCTACCATAACCGGCGATGTTTTGAAAGAACAATTTGGGGATAGACTTGAATTCAACGGGTCGCATTTGAAAAACAAGTTCACGTTTCGACGGTTGGTTCGAAAACATTTGAATATCAATTCTTGGTCTTCTTTTGGCATTGATTTGACCTTCGGTTCAACCACTGATAGACAAGCCACCGTTAGACAGCATATGTTCGCTCCGTATTACGCGATGCGGCAAATGCGCAATTCCACTTTAGAAGGCAAACCTCTGCTGGAAAGGGAGCGTACCATTTTGGATTATGGAGAACACAGCAGAAATGGGTTCTTCCCAGCTTCTCCCCTATTCTGGTTTTCATTGTTGTTCTTTTTCACTGCCATTATCACCTATCTGGACAATAAACACAAGACTCGTAGCAAATGGCTTGATTTTTCGATTTTTTTCATTACTGGACTTGTGGGTATGTTTCTTTGCTTTCTTTGGTTTGGAACGGACCACGTGTACACCGTGAACAACTTTAACGTCCTCTGGGCTTTCCCTTTGAATTTGGGTGTGGCGTTTGTACTCATTTGGAATTCTAGGCTTCCAGAATGGATACCCAAATATATATACACTGTTTTGGGACTGCTTGGATTAACCATTCTATTCTGGATTTTCCGTATTCAAATCTTCTCGCCCATCAACAGTTTGCTATTTGCCATACTTGCCACCCGATATTGGTATTTGCTCCGCTGCATCAAATTAAAATATTAGACCCCCATGAACCTTTTAACGGTTGAGAACATATCAAAATCGTTTGGAGAGGTCGTACTCTTTTCAGGTTTGTCCTTCGGAATTAACCAAGGACAGAAAACTGCTTTGGTCGCGAAAAACGGAAGCGGCAAAACCTGCTTGCTCAACATTATCACCGGGAAAGATGCCACAGAAACGGGTCAAGTCACCCAACGCAACGGGATTCAAATCGCTTTTCTGGAACAAGACCCTACATTTCGCCCTGAATTAAGTATTGAACAAGCGGTTCTGGGTGCTGATAATGACATTTTGAAGGTGATATCCACCTACAACAAGGCTTTGGAAAACCCAGATGACCAAGAACGGTACCAGAAGGCTTTTGAGGCCATGGAACGCAACCAGGCCTGGGATTTTGAAACCCAATACAAACAGATTCTTTTCAAGTTACAATTGACTGACTTGGAACAAAAAGTGAGCTCACTTTCCGGTGGACAGCGCAAACGCCTGGCACTAGCCAATGTATTGTTGCAGAAACCAGATTTGTTGATTTTAGACGAGCCCACAAACCACTTGGACCTTGAAATGATAGAATGGTTGGAGGCCTATTTCGCAAAAGAAAACCTTACCCTGTTCATGGTCACACACGACCGCTACTTCTTGGAGCGGGTATGCAATGAAATCTTGGAATTGGACAACAACCAGTTGTACAGCTACAAAGGCAATTATTCGTACTATCTCAGAGAAAAAGAAGCACGACAGGAAAGAGAGGCCGTTGAGCTGCACAAAAACAAAATCCTTTTTAAAAAAGAACTGGATTGGATGCGACGCCAACCCAAAGCGCGGACCACAAAATCAAAATCCCGGATTGATGACTTCAATGAAATCAAACAGCGGGCAAAAAAGCGTAGGGAAGACCACACGGTGCAGTTGGAACTGAACATGGAACGCCTCGGCAGCAAAATCGTGGAGCTGCACAACATCTCGAAAGCATATGGTGATAATATCTTGCTCAAAAAGTTTGATTACACGTTTAAGCGTGGTGAACGTATAGGCATCATCGGGCCTAATGGCTCGGGCAAATCCACCCTTTTGAACATCTTGACCAAAAACTTAGAACCAGATACGGGCAAGGTAGTAATCGGAGAAACCATCAAATTTGGTTACTACACCCAAAAAGGCATCCCTACCAAACCAGAGCAGAAAGTCATAGATATTATTCGAGAATACGGAGATTATATTCCCTTGAAAAAGGGAAAGCAGATTTCAGCACAGCAATTGCTGGAGCGCTTTCTCTTTGACCGAAAAAAGCAATATGACTTTGTCGAAAAACTCAGCGGGGGCGAACGAAAAAGATTGTACTTGTGCACGGTCTTGATTCAAAACCCAAACTTTTTGATTCTTGACGAGCCTACCAATGATTTAGATATCGTGACATTGAATGTACTGGAAAACTTCCTCTTGGATTTTCCGGGCTGCCTGGTCATCGTTTCCCACGACCGTTATTTTATGGATAAGATTGTCGACCATCTATTCGTATTCAAAGGCGATGGCACTTTTGATGACTTCCCTGGGAATTATTCCGATTACCGCGTCTACGAAAAAGTAAGACCAAAAGAGGTTACGCCAATAGTTGAAAAAGCCGCAGACCCTAAATCCAATAAGAAAGAAAAGACCACCGGAGGAAAACTTTCCTATCAAGAGCAGCAAGAATACAAACAGCTAGAAAAGGATATCCAAAAATTGGAGGAACAAAAAAAGATACTCGAGAACGCCTTTTCCAATCCTGAGCTTTCGGGCGAAGAAATCAACGCCAAATCCATAGAACTCAAAGAAATCTCGGATACGCTCAACGTGAAAACAGAGCGATGGTTTGAACTTTCCATGATACTTGAAGGATGATGCACAAGGTGTTGGGCCGTTTGAAATTTCTTATAACAGCCACCAACCAACATGGGGTACATTCACCCTTCGTTTACCAATTCCTTACCCAAGGTTTATATGGGGAAAAGCGCTATAACCAAAACAGTACCTTGAATGTTTTGGTAAAAAGCGTTCTCTACTTTGGGTTCAAAAATGTTGATATGGATGCTATGCCGAAAGGCAAAGAAATCGTATCAAAATATGTAGATTTTACAACGCTCAAGACAAAACCCGTAGACCTACTCTTCTTAACTGAACCACAAAAAACACCAGAACAGGTTTTAAAAACACATCAATTTCATAATAACAGCCTGATTCTGATAAATCACATCCATCAAAATGCAGAAAACGAAAAGCATTGGGAAGCTTTTGTAAACCACCCAAGCTTTACGGTCACCATTGATGGTTTTTACTGTGGACTTGCATTTATTCGTGAAGAGCAAGTTAAAGAGCATTTTAGGTTAAGGATTTAATTCCTAATTTTAATTTATCTCAAAAGGAAAAGACATGGATTATACCATCTACATTATTTTGGGGGCGTTGGTTGTGGTGTACTTCTCTGTTTTCTTTAGAAACAAAAGAGGACAGAAAAGGAGAAAATCAAGGAGTTTTATGGAGGGTAAAAAACGACACAATCCCTAATCATCCTGCATAGGCAATTCTGTTTTTAAAGGGCCATATCCAACTTTCCGGCCAAACCACCCTATTTTTGTAGTATGAAGATTTATACAAAAACGGGCGATTCAGGCACTACTGCTTTGTTCACGGGCACGCGCGTTCCCAAACACCACATTCGTATTGAAAGTTACGGTACGCTAGACGAGCTCAACGCGATTTTAGGCTTGGTTCGGGACCAAGACATCGCCCAAACCCATAAAGATAGTTTGGTTACCATTCAAGACAAGCTCTTTACCCTTGGCGCCATATTGGCCACAGAGTCTAAAAAAGACAATCGACTCAAGATTCCTCGGGTACAAGAAGAAGATATCACTTTTCTGGAGCAAGAAATCGACCTAATGAACGAATCCCTACCTCCGATGACGCACTTTATTCTTCCCGGAGGACACACCACTGTGTCATACTGTCATATGGCCCGAACGGTTTGTCGACGTGCGGAACGAATGATTTCCTATCTAAACGAAAAAGAACCCTTGCCTGAAAAGCTTATCGCCTATATCAATCGCCTTTCGGATTATTTGTTTGTTTTGGGAAGAATGCTATCCAAAGAATTAAATGCCCAAGAAATCAAATGGATTCCAGAGCAAACCAATCAATAAAATGAAAGTTTACGCGTTAGGATTTTAATGATTCCAAAATAATTTTTAATTAAATGCGATTTTGCTTGACAAATTCGGTTTAAAAATTATTTTTGCAAAAATTTTAAAATCAAACCGTTACTATGTACTGGACATTAGAATTAGCTTCATATTTAAGTGATGCGCCTTGGCCAGCCACCAAAGACGAACTCATAGATTACGCGATTAGGACAGGAGCCCCTCTCGAAGTTGTGGAGAACTTGCAATCCATGGAAGAAGAAGGCGGTGAGGTATATGAATCCATCGAAGAAATTTGGCCCGATTATCCTACCGAAGAAGACTACCTCTGGAATGAGGATGAGTATTGATATTCAATAAACAAACGCACTAAAAAGTCTCTTCTTGAGGCTTTTTTTTATGTAATTTTGACACCTTCGCAAAGAAGTTTGCCCGTTCTTTGGGGTTGGAACAGCTTTTGCTAATCAAAAGAAAAACATCTCATGAGTTTTATCAATTCCGTACTGAAGGTTTTTGTTGGGGATAAATCGGAAAAAGACGTCAAAGCGCTACAGCCTTTGGTAAAACAAATCAAATCATACGAACAAGAACTTGCCAGCTTGCCCATTGACGAACTTCGGCAACGAACCGATACCTTCAAAGCACAAATCAAATCCGACCGTAAGGATTTGGACGACCAAATAGAAGCCCTTAAGGAGGAGGTTCAAAACTCTACGGATATTGATAGAAACGAAGAGATTTACGGCGAAATCGACAAGTTGGAAGAAGAAGCCTATACCATCTCCGAGAAGACCTTAAATGACATTCTTCCTGAGGCTTTTGCGGTCATGAAAGAAACCGCAAGCCGCTTTGCCAACAATGCAACCCTTGAGGTCACCGCATCGGAATTTGACCGCTTGCTTTCTGGAAGCAAGGATTATGTCACCTTAAAAGGAGACAAAGCGGTTTGGAAAAATTCCTGGGATGCCGCAGGAAAAGAAGTAACCTGGGACATGATTCATTATGACGTACAGCTCATTGGAGGAGTGTCATTGCATCAAGGTAAAATCGCGGAGATGCAGACTGGAGAAGGAAAGACCCTTGTAGCGACCTTGCCCCTGTACCTAAACGCCCTGGCCGGTAAAGGTGCCCATTTGGTTACGGTGAACGATTATTTGGCCAAACGGGATAGCGCATGGATGGGTCCCCTATTTGAATTCCATGGGCTTTCTGTGGATTGTATCGACAAGCACCAACCCAATTCCGAAGGAAGAAGGGCCGCTTATAATGCCGATATCACTTACGGTACCAACAATGAATTTGGTTTTGATTACTTGCGGGACAACATGGCACACGCGCCAAACGATTTGGTTCAAAAACCGCATCACTATGCCATTGTCGATGAGGTAGATTCTGTATTGATTGATGATGCGCGAACGCCGCTTATTATTTCTGGTCCCGTACCAGAAGGTGACCGGCACGAATTCAACGATTTGAAGCCCAAAGTATCCGATATTGTTCAAAAACAACGTCAGTATTTAACCGGTATTTTGGCAGAAGCCAAAAAACTCATCAAAGAAGGTGATACCAAAGAGGGTGGTTTCCAATTGCTACGGGTACACCGCGGTTTACCTAAAAACAAGGCCCTTATCAAGTTTTTGAGTGAAGAAGGGGTAAAACAGCTCCTGCAAAAAACCGAAAACTTTTACATGCAAGACAACAATCGCGAAATGCCCAAAGTGGATGCGGAATTGTTGTTTGTCATTGATGAAAAGAACAACCAAATCGAATTGACCGACAAAGGGGTTGATTACCTTTCTGGAGAACAAGAACGAGACTTCTTTGTCATGCCCGATATCGGTGCGGAGATTGCCAAAATCGAGGAGCAAAATCTCGAAATTGAAAAGGAAGCTGAGTTAAAAGAGGTGCTTTTCAAAGATTTTGCGCTAAAAAGTGAGCGTATCCACACCATGACCCAGCTTTTAAAAGCCTACACGCTTTTCGAAAAAGATGTGGAATACGTCGTCATGGAAAACAAGGTGATGATTGTGGATGAGCAAACGGGTCGTATAATGGATGGCCGCCGCTACTCTGACGGTTTGCACCAGGCGATTGAAGCCAAGGAAAACGTGAAAATCGAGGCGATGACCCAAACCTTCGCCACGATTACACTTCAGAACTATTTCCGGATGTACAAAAAGCTTGCGGGAATGACAGGTACTGCGGTGACCGAAGCCGGGGAATTCTGGGAAATCTACAAATTGGACGTTATGGAAATTCCAACCAACCGCCCAATTGCTCGAGATGACCGCCACGATTTGATTTACAAGACCAAACGCGAAAAATACAATGCCATTATTGATGAAGTGACCCAATTGTCCAAAGCAGGGCGACCTGTTTTGATTGGTACCACTTCCGTTGAGATTTCGGAACTGCTATCAAAGCTTTTGAGTGTACGCAAAGTACCTCACAATGTTTTGAACGCAAAATTGCATAAGAAGGAAGCCGATATTGTCGCCGAAGCTGGAAACCCTGGGGTGGTGACCATCGCCACCAACATGGCGGGTCGCGGAACGGATATCAAACTTAGTGATACGGTGAAGGCCGCTGGTGGACTTGCTATTGTGGGTACGGAAAGGCATGATTCCCGTCGTGTGGACCGTCAGCTACGTGGGCGTTCCGGTCGTCAGGGAGATGTCGGTAGTTCCCAGTTCTATGTGTCTTTGGAAGACAACCTAATGCGCTTATTTGGTTCTGACCGAGTTGCCAAAATGATGGACCGCATGGGCTTGGAAGAAGGTGAAGTCATCCAGCATTCCATGATGACCAAATCCATTGAACGCGCTCAGAAAAAAGTAGAAGAGAACAACTTCGGTATTCGTAAGCGTCTTTTGGAATACGATGACGTGATGAACGCACAGCGTGAGGTCGTCTATAAAAGAAGAAAGCACGCATTACATGGCGAACGACTTAAAGTCGATATTGCCAATATGATTTATGATACGGCCGAAGTCATTTCCGAAACCAACAAAATGGCAGAGGATTTTAAGAACTTTGAGTTTGAGCTCATCAAGTATTTCTCGATTACCGCTCCAGTTTCCGAAGAAGAGTTTCGAAAACTGTCATTTCAAGATATTGCCGTAAAGGTATATGAAGCCGCCTATGACTTCTATAAAAGCAAGATGGAACGCAGTGCGGAAATCGCTTTTCGGGTCATCAAAAATGTATACGAGGACAGCAGCAACAATTTCGAACGCATCGTGGTACCATTCACAGATGGCATAAAAAGCCTGAATGTCGTCACCGACCTTGAAAAATCATATGAAACCCAAGGGGCGCAGTTGATTACGGATTTTGAGAAGAACATTTCCTTGGCGATTATCGACGACTCGTGGAAAACGCACCTTCGCAAAATGGACGAGTTGAAGCAATCCGTCCAACTCGCGGTTCACGAGCAAAAAGACCCTTTGCTTATTTACAAGTTTGAGGCCTTCGAACTCTTCAAGGAGATGATTGAGAAAGTCAACAAAGAAATCATTTCCTTCTTGTTCAAAGGGGAGTTGCCAACTGAAAACCAGAATCAGATTCAAGAGGCACGCGCCCAACGCAGACCCAAAGAAAAACTACAAACCTCAAAAGAAGAAATTCCCAACAGCGATGAGCTTGCAGCGCAAAATCGCGCCGCAGGACAAAACCAACGTTCAAGACCTCAGATTACCGAAACCATTACTAGGGAAAAGCCAAAAATTGGGCGAAACGAACGGGTTACCATCAAAAACATCATGTCTGGGGAAAGCAAAGTCGTGAAGTTCAAACAGGCCGAACCACTTATTGATAAGGGCGAGTGGGTCATTGTTGAAGATTAATCGGAAAATGCACATTGGGACAACCCAAATGACCTAAGTAGTTTGATTTATTCGGCAACATAGGTTAGTTTTACCAACAAAATACCCCACGACTCATACTCTAGCTATCCAATTTGACAACCTCTAGGTGGAGAAATCGCAGCGCCAAACCAATTTCATGAAGATACCCCGTAAGGATACATATCGCTTACAGGATAAAATTAAACTGGTGTTTAGCGTAAACTACAGTTCTGCGATTTTCGCGATTATTTTTGGTCTAGTATGCTTGTTCCTTTTGGACATACAAGGTGTAATTCCTTGGGTATTTTTCGGCTTCGCCTTGGTGAATTTGGTAAACACCTTTGCATTTAAGGTTCATGACAATCTCACCATTACTTACAATATCACCTCAATTCTAGCCATGATAGGGGCCGTGTTGATAACCCTTTTTAGTGGTGGTATCCAAAGTCCGTTTATTTTTGTCTTGGCCATTGTGGTCTTTGCCGGGTATGTGACCACCAAGATTTACGGACGGGTGTATTTGGTTATCAATCTGGTTGTGGTTGCCCTGATTTTTCTCTACGACCTAAGTGACTTTAAAATTTCAGAAAATACCATCCCGGAAGCTTCCAGCAATTGGTTTGCTTTTTTGAGCGTGATTTTTGCAGTTTATCTGCTCGGTGGGGTCTTCGGCAAGAATTTATTGCGGGCCCACCATAATCTTTACAAGTCAAGGAGGGAAATCCAAGAGCGTATTGATGAAAAGGAAACCCTTTTGAAAGAAGTACATCACAGAGTAAAAAACAACCTTCAAACCGTTTCCAGTTTGCTGAGTTTGCAAAGTAGGGCCATTGCTGATGAAAAAATCAGCACCATCATCAAAAGCAGTCAAAACCGGGTGGTTTCCATGGCTATGGTGCACGAAATGCTGTACAAGCGCGATGATTATCTTTCCAAAATCGAGTTGAAACCTTACGTAAAAGAACTTTGTGAGTACTTGGTTCGCTCCGTAAAAGGAAACACACACAATATTGCATTGGATTTGAATATCGTCGACGACGAAAAACTCAGTATCGACACGGTAATTCCCTTAGGGCTTATCATCAATGAAACCATCACAAATGCTTTAAAGTATGGTATTCAAGGAGAGGAATCCGGTACCATATCCATTAGCTTGCAAAAAGCAACGCCAAAAAAATTCCATTTGCATATTGGAGATGATGGTGTCGGCTATTCCAATGAAATCAGCCCAAAAACTTCGAAATCTCTTGGATTGAAACTCATTTACAATCTCGCCCGACAACTCCGGGGGTCCATCTCACGCGATACCGATAAAAAAGGTACACACTACATCATGGAGTTTGAAGAAATCATCGAGGATTTCAACGCCATCGAATAAAAGCTTTCCCTATCTTTAGAAGGTTAACCCAATACCTTCACAATGCTCAAAAAATGTCTTCTGTCCCTTTTATGGGTTTGTACTTCTGTTTCAGCCCAAGATTATTTTCTGAAAAAATATGAACCCTATGACCCTAAGATTCCTTCTCCTGAGGCCTTTTTGGAGTATGGCATAGGTGAAAAACATACCCGACATGACCTCGTCGTAAGTTATCTCATGACCTTGGCAGAACTTTCGGATAAGGCTTCCATAGAAGTATACGGGCGCTCGCACGAGAACAGAAAATTGGTGTTGTTGACCATTTCTTCAAGCGATAATTTAAATCGCTTACCAGAAATCAAGAAAAAACATTTGGAGTTTACCGACCCCGCATTAAATCCAACCAATTATGATGACCTTCCCATTTTCGTCAATTTGGGATACAGCGTTCATGGCAACGAGCCATCAACCACAGAAGCTGCTTTGCTCATGGCCTACACCATGATTGCTTCAGAGCATCCAGACATCAAGAAATATCGGGAGAACAGTATTGTTTTTATCGACCCTGTGCTAAATCCTGATGGAAGGGACCGGTTTGTACATTGGGTGAGCATGTACCAAGGCAACCCAATTGTTGCAGACCCTTCTGACGCTGAGCACAATGAAAGTTGGCCACGTGGACGGACCAACCACTATTGGTTTGACATGAATCGGGATTGGTATCTAGGAATTCACCCAGGAAGTCGTGCAAAACTCAATTGGTACCATCAATGGTATCCCAACGTGGTTGGTGATTTTCATGAAATGGGCTCGCAAAGCACCTATTTTTTCGAACCCATGAAGACCAATGGTTCTTTGAATCCTATTATGCCCAAAGAAAATTATGAGGATTTGAATGAGCTTTTTGGCACTTATTTTTCAAGCGCGCTGGACAGTGTTGGCACCTTTTATTTTACCAAGGAAGTTTTTGACGGAACCTATCCGGGGTATGGCTCTTCCTATCCAGACTTACAGGGCGGTTTGGCCTTGTTGTTTGAACAAGCCAGTTCAAGAGGGCATGTGCAAACTTCTGCGTATGGCGAAATCACTTTCCCTTACACCATCCGAAACCAGTATATCACAAGTATAGCAACCGTAGAGGCTTCCGTAGAAAACAAAGCTGTTTTGCGGAAATATCAGCAAGATTTTTTCAAAAGTGCGTTGAGCAACGCAGCAAAATCCAAAGTGCGTGGATATCGCTTTAAAAAGGGAAAAGATGCGAATCGTACCAAAGCTTTTTTGGACAAACTCTTGTTGCACAAGGTGGAGGTGTTGCAAAATGGTGATACCTACACCGTACCCACCAGACAACCTCAGCATCGTATGGTGCAAAGTGTGTTCGAAACCTATACCCAATATCAAGACAGTGTTTTTTACGATGCTTCTGCTTGGTCTTTGGGGAATTTCTATAACATTGACTACAAACCAATTTCAGGTACGCCTACAGGAACTCCTTTGAAGAATTTGGAAGAGGTTACACAACCCGCAGCAGTTTCCCTCACCGACTATGCCTACATTATGGATTACAACGATTACAACGCTGTAGGAGCCCTGTATGCCATGCAAAAACAAGGTCTCGTTGTAGCGTCGGCATTTAAACCTTTTTCGGCTAAAACTTCCGTAGGAGAAAAATCTTTCGATTACGGCGCAATGATACTACCCGTACCCTTGCAAAAAAAGGATAGCAAAGCCATTTTTGATATTGTAAAAAAGGTACAGGAAACGTATCAAGTTCCCATTTATTCCGTTGCAACCGGATACAGTACAAAAGGTATTGATTTGGGGAGTAGAAACGTACGCCCCCTAAAACAACCCAAGGCTGCCTTGGTGATAGGCGAAGGTGTAAGTTCCTATGAAGCTGGGGAGGTATGGCATTTATTGGACACACGGATTCATATGCCCATAACCAAAATTCCAACCCGTTATTTTGAACGCGTAGATTTGGATAAATACAATACCCTCGTGATGGTATCTGGAAGTTATTCCTTCTCCAACAAAACCAAAGAGAAGCTCAAAGCTTGGGTAGGACGCGGCAATACCCTGGTAACGATTGGACGTGCTTCGAAATGGGCCATAGACCAGAAGTTGGTCAAGGAAAAACTGACCGAATCCGAAAAGGATACGACTGCTGTAACCGAACGTCTCCCTTACGTGGATGCGCCCGAAAACCGGGGTAAAGAATACGTGGGCGGTTCAATTTTCGAGGTAGACCTGGATACTACCCATCCTTTGGCCTTTGGCTACACCGATAAGCAAATACCGGTATACAAAAACAACACGGTATGGTTGGCGCCTACGAAGAGCTCCTATGCTACGGTTGCCAAATACAGCAAGCGCCCTAGGATTGATGGTTTTATCACCCAAAAAAATCTAGAAGAAAAGGTAAAACCCTCTGCTTCCCTTATCGTGAGCAAAATTGGAAGTGGTAGAGTAGTACTGTTTGCCGACAATCCCAACTTTAGGGGTTCGTGGTATGGGACCAATCGTTTGTTTTTAAATGCACTTTTTCTTGGGGATAAAATCTATGTCCCAGAATAAAACCCAGAATAGAGATTCAAACTTTGTGAAAAAGGATTTCCGAAAAGAAGAGAGAAGTATTCATTACCGAGCAACCTACTTGCGGCGCTCTGGAAATTTTGAAGAAGGTAAGGACCTCTGTTGAAACAGAAAGGCGAAAACGAGACTGCAGAATAAAACGGCCAGGATTAGAGTAAGCACCATATAAAATATTTATCGCTGTTGTTGAATTAAGCTAACTTGGCTCTGCTTCTTTTGGTTTTGAAAGAAAGCGCCTTTTTTACCCTAGCATTTTTGAATCTGTACAAACGAGCTACCTCAACTTCCTTAGCTGCCTTATCCTCGATTTTGATATCCAAAGTCACCCCTTGAGTAACAGTTTCAACCTTAACTTCGGCTCTAGGAGTATTTCCAAAGGAAGCGACAGTGATGAAAAGAACGGCGATTGTGGTAAGTAGGGCTTTCATGATTTGGGTTTTTATTACATGAATAAAATTACCCTCGACCCCCACCTGAGGCAGATTTAACTCGGTTAACCCTACTTTTTTTTCGGTATCGGAACGATTTTAGGATGAAGTGTATTTTATCCTCGACAAACGTTTTCGGGTTGAATTACCGCCTATCGAGAACAGATGCATTTCGTCGATGAACTCAACAAGGAAGCCGTACTAGAAAGTTTGGATTTATACTATTTTTCGTATAGTACTTGAAGTCTTTTTCTGAACACACTCCGGGGTAATCCCCTCTAAATCCATTTAAATCTTCAATAATTTGAAAATGGAGATGGGGTGCATAGCCCACATTGATTTCAGCAGTGCCCAAGGTACCAATTACCGTTCCCGCTTCAATTTCTTTTCCTTCAGACCAAAGTGTAAAAGACTCCAATGATAAATGACCGTAGAGTGTGTAAAAATTTATTCCAGCTTCCAAATGTTCCAAAATGACGGTAGGGCCATAATTCCCAAAGTCCGAATTGTTCGCAAAACTGTGTATTTTTCCTGCGATAGGTGCCACCACTGGAGTACCTGCTTCGGTCCAAAAATCAACTCCTAAATGAATGTTCCGAACCGGTTTATTTTGAAATCGTGCTGAGCTTCCATACAGACTTCGCTTTTCCAGATAGCCTCCAACCGCAGCCGTTTTTTCGGATTTTTCCAAAAGCCTATTGATGTACCTTTCGCATACGTCGGCTTGGGTAATATCCAATCCTTCTAACTCGGGGTTATCACTTGAAAGGTCTACGGGCATAAAATCATCTGGGGAAATATCCTTCAAGACATGGGTTCCCGAAGGGTAAAGTCGCTGCAAGACAGTTGAAAGCGGTTCTTCCATAAGGGTCAAGATTAACTTTTTTTAACAACCCTACAAGTAATACTTAGTATCTTCATCCCACTAAGAGAGAAAATGATATCATGCGAAACCCATTTTTAGTCCTAACCCTGGTTATGGGACTATTATCCACACAATGCCAATCTTCTGGTAAAAAGACCAATGAAATAGCCAAAAAATCCATGGACCCCATGGAAAAGGAGATGATTCCCCAACAAACCCTTGATTCCTTGGAGACCGCTTATTTTGCAAGTGGTTGTTTTTGGTGCGTTGAAGCCATTTTTGAAAGTGTGAAAGGCGTAAAAGAAGTGTATTCAGGCTATTCTGGAGGTGAGGAAGAAAATCCTTCCTACGAAGATGTTGCCTATGGAAGAACCGGACATGCAGAAGCTGTGGAAGTATATTATGACCCCGAAGTAATCAGCTATAAACAGTTGGTTCAAGTCTTTTTTGGTTCGCATGACCCTACCGCACTTAATCGTCAAGGGCCCGACCGAGGATACCAGTATCGTTCTGTCGCTTTTTATAAGGATGCTTCCGAAAAGAAAATCATTGAGGATTATGTTGCCTTATTGACGGAAAAGCAAGTCTATGACCGCCCTATTGTGACCCAAGTTTCCCCTTTTGAGAAGTTTTATATCGCGGAGGATTACCATCAAGATTACGAGCGGAAGAATCCCAACAATCCCTATATAAAAGGAGTTTCCATACCCCGTTTAAATCGCTTTAAGGCGAATTTCGGTTCATATTTAAAGGACGACGCAGCCCACTAGCGTATCGTATTGCCCAAAACTAAGTATCTTGGGGCATGCGAAAACTGATACTTTTTATAGGATTTTCCCTACTGATTTCTTGTTCGAAGGTACAGAAAAAGGACCACCAAATCATTGAAGTAAACCAAGCACCTACCAAACCTGTTATTGATGGCGTAGGAATGGATGCTTGCTGGGGCGCAGCAGATTGGAAAGCCTTGGACCAGCTCTGGTTGGGGGAAGCGTTTGACAAAGATGACTTTTTCGGAAGGTATAAACTCAGTTGGGATGAGGAAGCACTTTATCTTCTGGTTGAAGTAACCGACGACGTGCTGTTCGACCAACATGAAGACCCCCTGCAGCTCTGGTGGGATGATGATTGCGTAGAAGTATTTCTGGATGAAGACAACTCTGGTGGAGAACATCAGTACAACCACAATGCTTTTGCTTATCATGTCGCCCTTGATGGCAATGTGGTTGACCTTGCACCAGATGAAACCCCCAGACTATACAATCATCATGTTCAGAGCAAAAGAATAACATCAGGAAATACGATGGTTTGGGAACTTGCCATAACCCCCTATTCGGACACCTATGTAGATGGAGGCGAAAACGAACCGGTTGCTTTGCACACCAAAAAGAAAATGGGTTTTGCCTTAGCGTATTGTGATAACGACGGAAGTAAAGAGAGGGAGAATTTTATAGGCTCGGTGTTCGTGCCAGGAGAAGATAAAAATCAAGGGTGGATTGATGCCAATATCTTTGGGACTTTGGTCTTAAAGTAATTACTGTTTTAGCACAACGTCACCAAACTTCGCGTCAATGGTGATGACTTTGGACGTATTTTCGGATTTGTGGGTTCCCATCAAGAGTTTATTTCCCATTTCAGTGGATACGTCAAGGGTTATGCTCTTCGGAACGGTAACATCAGACAATCTTTCGTTGATAAGGAGTTTAAAGGCAGTTTCGGGAATGAAACACTCCAATTCACCATTTTCTACCTGAATATCCAAATCTTGAAAATCGTTTCCCACTTCGTTGATGGCCAAGGCGCCGTATCGATTGGACAGTACTGCCCGGTTCACCACTTTATCAATCGTTACGTTTGATGATACCGAACTCAAGGTCAACTCCCGTACTTCCTTCAAGTCAACCCTGTCCGAATATTTTGTGCTGAGCGCTCCATCGTTCCAGCGTTCTACCAGCACTGGGGAATATGACGCTTTAATATCGGTTCGTCCGCCATCAATGGTAAGGGCATGCAAGCTTGAGTAGGACAAGCTTGCATTTATGTTTTTGGTGTTTTCAGCCAATTTCACTTCGCCATGACGAACGTCCAACTTCAATTTAACGGACTTGGGCATTTTTATTTTGATACTTCGTTTTACCTTGATTTTTTTGTTCTTTCCGTCAGATGAAAAATAAAAAATACTGGGTTCGTCGCTATCGGAGTGAAAGGAAAAATTCCCGTTAGATCGTAAAATGGTGACACCATTCCTACGCTCTTTGATAATTTCCCTACGTTCTTCACGAAGCCGTTCTCTTTCCTCCATAATCTTCTCTCTTTGCTCTTCCCGGCGTTCTTTTTGCTCCGCTCTTGCTTTGGCGCGTTCTGCAACCACATTGCCCCATTCCTCGAAACGTTCTCTATATTCCTCATCAAAACTTCGGCTCAATTGTTTTTTCCACTTTTCCAGATATTTGTCCCCGTCTTTTTTGTAGGCATCGTAATCAAAATCAATGCTTGGTATTGGAGGCATTGGGGTTACTTCTGGAAGGACCAAAACCTCAGGAAGGTCTGGAATTACCAACTGCTCGAACAGGGGTTCGACAAAAGTTTTCTCGGGAAACTCAAAGTTGTATTCATACGAAAAGTTGCTATCACCAAAAAGTCCTCGTGTATTTCCCTTGGACCGAATTTGAACCGATTTGCTATTGCCAACAATGGAAAAAGGGTCTTGCTCAAAAAAACGTTTCGCTTCCGCATCAGTAGCTTCTACCAGTTCTACCGTGGCGGTAACTTCCACTTGATTTTTGGACCATGTCTCGAACTCGATATCGGTATAGCTGGTTTTGATTTCAACGGTAGCCTCTTTATCTACCGTAAAGCTTTCCTTGTAGGATTTTGATTTCTGGCCGCTAACCGCGGTCGTTATCAATAATACCGCACCAAGGGTACTTCTAAACAATATTTGATTCCTGTTCATTTTGTGATGATTTTAATTGATTCAATTTTGATTTTAGTTTTTGTAGTAGTTGAAGGCGTAGTTGCAGGTTGTTGATGAGTGCACTAATGGTATCATCGTTTGGTCCCACAACATTCAGCTCTTCGGTAAGGGTATTATATTCAGCATTCAATTCGGCAAGTTGCTCCATGACCCCATCCACCAAGACCTTGTTTTCGGCATCTATCTCCAAACGAGAAAGTTCCAGGGTAATATTGGCCTGATAAAAATCCTCTATCTTCTTTAAATCTGGAGATAAATCCCCAAGGGAAAAGGTTTCCGTTTTTGGGGAATCTTGTTCCACTTCCACGACGGTTTTGGTATTCTCTGGAAGGGTACTTGCACCGTCCTTAAAAACATAGAACAAAACACTGGTTACCAATACGGCTACTGCGGCCGCAATGCTCCAAATAGGGATCATGCGTTTCGTTTGCTTGGGCAAAGCCGTCTCAAGCTTATCAAAAAAACGCTGTTCATGTCCCATTGAAAGTGGTGTTTCCTTGTCGTGTTTCGCACGTTCCTTTTCAAAAAGGTCTTTTAGATTTTGTGTCATAGCTTTTGTTTTTTCAACCGCTCTTGTAGTTGGGTCTTCCCTCGAAGCAGTCGTGTTCTCGAAGCGGTTTCAGAAATATCCAGGATTTCCGAAATCTCTGCGTGGTCATACCCCTCAATCAAAAACAATTTGAGCACCAAGCCATATTTATCTGGTAGTTGCTCCATAACCAGTTTGATTTCTTCCACATCCACCTCATCTTCAACGGTCCAATCTTCCTCGTCTACCGATATAGCGACCATATGTTTTTCCTCCAAAGGAGTAAGGCGTTTCCGATTTGATTTCAAAAAATCAATACTCCGGTTTACTACAATTTTTTTCAACCAAGCCCCAAAAGTGACTTCACCTTTAAACTGATCAATCCGTTGGAACGCCTTAATAAACGATTCTTGCAACACATCCTCTGCGTCGGCAGGGTCTTTTACAAATCGCAGGGCAACAGTAAACATGCCCTCGCAATACTGTCGATACAGTTGCATTTGGGCCTTACGATCGTTGGCCTTACATTGTTCTACCAGTTCAATTTGAAACACGGTCGACTTCGGTGTTGGTTTTGTTCTTTGCCTCTAAAGACGATGGAAAAATCGTCACGTTGCAAAATCCCCAATTTTTATGAAATAAAAAAAACCTGTCGCAGTGGACAGGTTTCATATTAGGTTGTATTTCAGGGCTATTCGTCAAGTAGTAAGTTCAAATGAACCGTGATATTATCGCGTGTCGCCTTGCTGTAGGGACAAATCTCATGGGCCTCTTCCACCAATTTCTCACCGGTTGCTTTGTCCACCATAGGCAAATAGGCGTCTAACGTAGCTTCCAGAAAGAATCCATCATCCTCTTTGTTGAAGGCAATGGTTGCCGTGACGCTGAAATCGCCCAAATCCGATATTCCATGACCTTGTGCCACCGCTTGCAGGGCGCCCGCAAAGCAGGTGGAATATGCCGCTGCAAAAAGTTCCTCTGGATTCGTGCTCTGGATATCTGGCTTTCCTGACCTACCGGGCATGCTGATATCAAAATCCAAAACGCCATCTTCACTGGAAACATGACCATTTCGGCCCCCTGTATTGGTCGCCTTGCTCTCAAAAATTGTTTTCATATCTAAAGGTTTTGTGTTGCATTCCGTTTTGCTCCTTTCTTATTGCTAAAAACAAAACCTGCGGAATGCTCTTTAAAAAGTACCAAATGTTATAGAATGTTGGAAGGGATTAGGGATTAAATTTTTGTAAAACAAATCACAACTCCATCATAAATCGCGTCAAACCAAAACTTGTTACCTTCGTATTGGCAGCAATTTCAATAGTGCGTGAATCCCAAAAAGAAAACATCGGAAGCCACCATAGGGAAAATCAAAAAACTACGGCAAGTCCTAAAGACTGCGGATGTTTGGGTAGACGAAATCACAAATGGTGACAAAAATGCACTTTCCCAAGCCATTACGCTATTGGAAAGTACCAAACCTGAACATCAACTTTTGGCCAACGACATTATTGAAGGCTGTTTGCCTGCTTCGGGAAACAGTATACGTATTGGTATCACCGGAGTGCCTGGTGTGGGAAAAAGTACTTTCATAGAAGTATTTGGTTCGTTACTTACTGGTCAAGGAAAGAAAGTTGCGGTTTTGGCGGTAGACCCGTCCAGTACCATTAGCAAAGGAAGCATTTTGGGGGATAAAACCCGCATGGAAAAATTATCGGTCGATGAAAATGCCTTTATCCGCCCTTCCCCTGCCGGTAGTTCATTAGGGGGCGTGGCGCGTGCAACCAAAGAGACCATAGTGTTGTGTGAAGCAGCAGGTTTTGATGTACTGTTGGTCGAAACGGTTGGGGTAGGCCAAAGTGAAACTGCCGTAAACAACATGGTGGACTTCTTTTTGCTGCTCAAACTTTCAGGAGCTGGTGATGAGCTACAGGGCATCAAAAGGGGTATTATGGAGATGGCCGATGCCATTGCTATCAACAAAGCCGATGGCCAAAATCAAAAACGAGCAGCCTTGGCCCAAACCGAATTCACAAACGCCCTACATCTATACCCACCCAAAAACAATGGTTGGAGCCCGAAGGTCTTGCTTTGTTCCGCCCTAGCACAAACCGGTATTGCGGAGATTTGGTCCGTAATTATGGATTTCAAGGCCAAAACCCAGGTCAATGGAAGTTTTTACTTGCACAGAAAACAGCAGGACCAACAATGGTTTACCGAAACCTTTTTCGACCTACTTCAAAGGAGCCTTGAGCATCAACCCGAGTTCTTGGCACGAAAAAACGAACTTCAAGAGAAAATCAATGAGAATAAAATTTCTCCATTCGCAGCGGCCTTGGCGTTGATGCAGAAAATAAGCGAACGCTAGCGTAAAAAATCATAAATTTGCCCGGCGAAAGCAACCGTAGATGAACACTATTACCCAATCCCTTCTTTCCATAGTAGTCCCGCTATATAATGAGCAGGACAATGTTGTGCTCTTAACCGAGAAAATTCATGAAAGTCTTCAGGGATACGAGTATCAAATTGTTTATGTTGATGATTTTTCCACGGACAACACACGAACCGTGGTCAAGGAAATGAACGACCCACTGGTTCATTTGATAGAACTTAAGAAGAACTATGGACAAAGTTTAGCCTTGGCCGCAGGAATTGATTATGCCCAAGGTGAATACATCATTACCATGGATGGGGATTTGCAAAACGACCCCTCTGATATTCCCAATATGCTTGCCTATGCGGTCAGCGAGGAATATGATGTCGTGACAGGGATTCGTCAAAAACGAAAAGATTCCTTGGTCAAGAAAATCCCTTCTAAAATTGCCAACTTTTTGGTGCGAAGGGTGACCAAACTGGATATCAAGGACAACGGTTGCGCCCTAAAGGTATTTACCAAGGATATTGCCAAAGGACTCAATCTTTATGGCGAGATGCATCGTTTTATTACTCTTTTGGCGCATTTGGAAGGTGCGCAGATAAAACAAGTTCCGGTGAAACACCACGCCCGACATGCAGGCGTTTCCAAATATGGTTTGGAACGTGTTTTCAAGGTGGTTGCCGATATGATGCTACTCCTATTTATTCGGAAGTATTTCCAAAGACCCATTCACCTCTTCGGTATTTTTGGGGTTTTGCTGATTATCTTAGGGGTTTTCATCAACATCTATTTGCTTATCGTCAAACTAGGTTTTGGCGAGGATATTGGAAGCCGGCCCCTACTGATTTTTGGAATGATGTTCATTCTTGGGGGTATACAACTATTTACGATTGGTATCGTAATGGAGCTTCTCATCCGCACCTATTACGAATCGCAACAGAAAAGACCTTACCGGGTTAAAAAAGTGAGTATCGGTGCAAGCAAGGCTGCGTAAAAAACTGCTTACGGCCCTTAAAATTCTGGTCAGCGCAGTACTTATCTATTTCATCTTCACCAAAATTGATTATCAGGAATTCGTTGCGGCCATTCGAAAAAGCAAGCCGTTTCCCTTCATTTTGGGAATTCTGTTGGTACTGCTTTCCAAAATCATTGCGGCCGTTCGTTTGAACGCTTATTTCCATACCATTGGTGCGAAATTGACCCAAACGAGCAACCTGAAGCTCTACTTCCAAGGCATGTTCTACAACTTGTTTTTACCGGGGGGTATTGGCGGTGATGCATATAAGGGATATGTTGTTCAGAAACAGTTTCAAACCGGTACCAAGAAGGTTGTGGGTGTCCTGTTTTTGGACCGTTTGAGCGGCATGGTCATCATTTGTGTTTACATTCTTCTGCTCCTGCTTTTCATTGAACATCCTTTGATTGAAAACCTAAAACCATACATCGCCTTATGCATCCCTTTAGGCGTAGGAGTCTTTTGGTTCATAAACAAGTACTTCTTCAGCTATGCGTTGCGCGTATTTTGGAAGTGTTTGGGTTACTCCGCATTGGTGCAGTTATTTCAGGTGGTTTGCGTCTTCTTTTTGGTGAAATCGTTTTTGGTGACAGAAAATCTACTGGAGTACTTGGTGGTCTTTTTGGTTTCTTCCGTGGTCTCCATAATCCCTTTGACCATAGGCGGTTTTGGGAGTCGTGAAATCACCTTTTTGTATGGTTCCGAATGGTTAGGACTAGATTCAAACATTTCGGTAGGCGTGAGTTTTCTTTTTTTTATCATCACGGCCATCATCTCCTTGTTTGGTATTGTTTACCATATCAAAAAGCCGAAGTTAGTCGCCGAGGAGAGCTAATCTAAATACACCAGGTGCATTTGGTTGAGCTTTTTGGCTCGGGTTGAAGGATTCAAGAATTTTAAGGTGAGTCTGGTAATGCGAAATTGGTCAACTGTGATTTTGTCATGCCAATGGAAACCAAGGTTATGCATTGTTTCCAATTCCTCGTCGGTAGCATACACCCAAACGTCGTGCATTTTCAAAAGCTCCTCTTTCGAAATGATTTTAACCGGTTCCCGATTGTAAAAATCCAAAGCCCAACTATACCGTTCTGAAATTTTATAAATTTTATCGGTAGGGATTCCTTTTTCTTCCACTTCCTTAGCCATGGTAGAACCTGCTTGATATTGCAATAGCGAAGGATAAAAATGCGAATGCATCACAAAATTGAGTAGCAAAGAACTATACACGGACAAGGTGATGATACGCATGTAATATGCTTCCCTATTCAAACAAAAGTAGACGATGACCCCCATCAAAAAGAAAAGCAACACATAACTCAAAAGGTGTTCAAACTTGAAGACGTAAAAACAAATCAATAAAGTAAAAATGAAGACCACGCTAAGCACGGCATACTGAATACCCAACATCAATTGAATTACACCCTTTTTGTCATAGCGATTCAAACTATGCAAGTAGGAAGCTGCCAAAATTGAATACAACGGAATCAGTATGTTCATATAGTGCGGCAACTTGAATTGGGCAAAACTGATAATAGCGAACAAGATGGTTATCCCGCCCAAAGTCAAAAATTCATATTGCGGTCGATATTGAAATCGCAGTTTTACAAAGGTTTTCACCCTGCGCCAATACCCTATCAACGCGAGAATGGTCCAAGGGAGAAAAACCCACAAAAACGTGTGAAAGAAAAAGAAAAAGTCACTACTGTTCTTCCCAACACCTTCTCCACTCAAACGTTCAAAACTTTGTTCCCAAAAAATGAAATAGATTCCACTTCGCTCGGCTTTACCTCTAATGACTTTTTCAGGATGCAAGTCAAATTGATGATAATAGGCATACAACATGGGTGCGATGGTCAAACCAAAAACCACAATTGCCACAAACAACTTCCAACTCAATACCCGATTCCATTTTCGTGTATAGGCCAAGTGACATAGCAAACTAACACCAATGACCAATAAGGCAATTTGTCCTTTGGTCGAAAACGCAATTCCGGCTGCAAAAGCGCCTAAAGCAATATTTCCCAGCGTTCCTTTTTCAATATAAGCTACCAATTGCCATATAGCGAGAATCGTGAATCCGGTGAGTACTGCATCCGTACGAACGTCGATTGTAGCCAAAACAATGGTTTGGGCGGTCATAAAAATCAAAGCTGAGAACCGTCCTACGTCTTTATTGTAAAGAAGTTTCCCGAGACCAAAACAACTATACGCCCCAAGAAGAATAGACAAAATACCAGGAATACGATACACCCAATCATAGATACCGAAAATCTTGAAAGAAAGGGCCGCCAGCCAATAGTGCATATGCGGTTTATCCAAATATTCTTCTGGTCCTTTAAAAAGATTCAGAAAATCATTTTCCTGAACCATCCGCATGGCCATCACCGCAAATTGTGCGGAATCATTTTCCAAAAGTGTGACGAACATCCCCAAGATGTAGACAATGACTATCAAAGCCATTAAAAACCAATACCTTAAGGATGATATCATACCCCGATTTTTTCGAATGCAAATATAGATAACTTGGCAAATAACCAACCAAAGAAAGCACCAATGCAAATACCCGTAATCACATCCAAAGGAAAGTGGACGCCTAAGTAAATTCTGCTATACGCAACCAACATAGCCCAACCCAAAATCAACATGCGCCAGCCTAAAGACAACTTTTTAACCAAAAGGGTAATAACGAAGAAAGATAAGGCCGTGGCATTGGCGGCATGGGCGGAAAAGTAGCTAAACTTGCCCCCGCAAGAGGTTTTTACCAAACGGAACATTCCTTCCAATTCAAGGTCATGACAAGGTCGCAAACGCCCTACCCCATACTTAAAAAAATTGGCCAGCTGGTCCGTGGCGGTTATCAACAAAGCAATAGCTATCAAGCAGGTCAACGTCCGTTTTGGACCCAGCTTTTTAAAAATCAAAACAAGAAAAACCGCGTAAACTGGGATGGCGTAGTACTTGTTGGTAATTACAAGCCAAAATCCATCCCAAGGGGGTGTACCCAAATTATTTAGGTAAACAAATACCGCTTTATCCCATTGTATAAGAGACTCCAACATTCTTAGGCTTCGTAACGGGATACCTCTCGGTCATAAAACGCATTGGCAGAAGATATGAGTTCTTCCATCATATTGGTCAACTCGGTTTCGTCCTCCTTGGCAAACTCTTCAAACCATTCGATTTCATCATCTTCCAAATTCACCACAAATCGAGGGTATTCCGTGTGGATGATATAAATCCCATTTGGATAGTCTGTATTATCTCCGAGTAAAAACTTAGGTAATTGCATGTACAAGGGAAAATTTAGTGGCGCATTCAGACAAAACTTTCACGGAATCATGAGAGGTTTTAGGCTTCTACGGGATGCACCTGTCGAATTCTTTTTTTGGTTAAATAGTTGAATCGAAGGTACAACATTATAGCCGAAGCGGTCAGTCCAATCAACAATCCCATCCAAATTCCAGAACTCTTCATTGGGGTGAACAGACCAAAATAATAACTCACTGGAAAGCCTATTACCCAGTACGCAATAAAGGTGATGAAAGTCGGGATTTTCACATCTTGGAGCCCCCGAAGTGCGCCCAAAACCACCACCTGAATTCCATCTGAAATTTGAAAGAAGGCCGCAATCAGCAATAATTTGGCTGCTATGGCGATAACTTCTACGTTATCCGCTTGGTTCAAAGGGTCATCAACATCGAGGTACACGGTGGGTAGCAAAAACCTCCCCAATAAAAAAAGAGCCGCAAAGATTATCTCCAAAATCAGTGTCAATAGGAAAATGGACTCCCCTATCCGTTTTAAGGCTTTGAAATCCCCTTTACCTTTTTGGTTTCCTACACGGACCATAGCGGCAACGCCCAAGCCCATACCCACCATAAAGGTCATGCTGCTCAAGTTCAAGGCAATTTGATTAGCCGCCTGGGCATTCTTTCCCAAAACACCACTAAGCCATATTGCAGCGGTAAAAATCGCAACTTCAAAAAACATTTGTAACGCGGATGGAAAGCCCAACCCAATGATTTTTTGAAACACGTTATTCTCCAAAATCTTGAGATTGAATCCAGTGACATAGAATTCGAAACGCTTCTTGCGTTTGAGCAAAAACCAAATAAACCCTACCATGATAAAGCGAGACAACAAGGTACCGACAGCAGCCCCGACAATTCCCAACTTTGGGAAACCGAACGAACCAAAAATGAGCAGATAGTTCACTACGATATTGACCACATTCGCCAAAATCGTAGCATACATGGGATACTTGGTCTGAGAAAGTCCTTCTGAAAACTGCTTGAACGCCTGAAACATAATCAAGGGGACCAAAGAAAAAGCGACCAATTCCAAATACGGTATAGCCAAAACAACGACCTCTTCAGGCTGGTCCATATGGTACAGGAGGGGCTTGCACAAAAGGATGATAGCGAACAATGACAATCCGAGCAGGGTACAAAGCACCAAACCGTGTTTCAATGCACTTTTGGCTCCCATCTTGTCACTTCCACCATCTGCCTCGGCCACCAATGGGGTAATCGCGGTAGAGAATCCAATACCCAAGGACATGGCGATGAACACAAAACTATTGCCCAAAGACACCGCAGCAAGTTCTGCAGCACCCAATTGACCTACCATAATATTGTCCGCCAAGGCAACAAAGGTATGCCCCAGCATTCCAAGGATTACCGGAGAAGCCAAGCGTAAATTATATCGGAATTCGCGGGTATACTGCTGTAACACGACCTTTGATTAGGACGCCAAAGATAAAGGGAATCCTATCAAATGAGACCAGCTTTGCGATATGAGTTATTAATAATTGTGAGGTCAAAGTTGCTTGGCTTCTTCCCAAAACACGTCCATTTCTGCCAAGGACATTTCCTTCAGGGTTTTACCGCCTTCTTTCGCCTTTTTCTCCAAGTATTGAAACCGTTTTATGAACTTCTTGTTGGTTCTTTCCAAGGCATTTTCGGGATTGATATCCAAAAAACGGGCATAGTTTACCATGGAAAAAAGTACGTCGCCGAATTCCGCTTCCATTTTTTCGTTATCTCCCTTTTTAACTTCTTCCTGGAACTCCTCCAGTTCTTCCGTAAGCTTTGCGAATACCTGTTGGGGTTCTTCCCAATCAAAACCCACTCCAGCTACTTTTTCCTGAATGCGATTTGCTTTTACCAAGGCCGGCAAACTTTGGGGAACACCTTCCAATACACTTTTCTTGCCTTCTTTCAACTTGAGGTTCTCCCAATTTCGTTTTACATCTTCCTCATCTTCCACCTCAACATTACCATAAATATGGGGATGGCGACTAATCAGTTTTTCACAAATACCATGGGCAACATCGGCAATATCAAATGCCTTTTGTTCCGAGCCTATTTTGGCGTAGAAAACAATATGCAATAAAAGGTCTCCCAACTCTTTTTTGACCTCTTCCAAATCATTCTCCAAAATGGCATCCCCGAGTTCATAGGTTTCTTCAATGGTAAAATGCCGCAAAGATTGCATGGTTTGCTTCCGGTCCCACGGACATTTTTCACGAAGCTCATCCATTATGTTCAATAAACGGGCAAAAGCGGCTATTTCTTTATTTTTTGGTTGCATATGTTAATAGATCCGTTGCATCTTTGAAAGATAAAGCAAGTCAGATGGATGTTAAAAAAACCCAAGGCTTATATTTGGGCTAATTTCGACTAATCAATAGCGTTACACAAGACAAATCCAAATGACTTTCAAAAATCCTTTTAAACTAGGATGCTTTATCAGCTTTATGTTTTTGAACACAATGCTAATGGCACAAACAACCGACACAAATACTAAAATAGAAGACCTTTTGGCTAAGATGACTTTGGAAGAAAAAGTTGGCCAAATGAACCAATATAACGGCTTTTGGGACGTTACCGGACCCGCTCCGCAAGGCGGAAATGCCGCCATTAAATACGAACACCTGAAAAAAGGATGGGTGGGTTCCATGTTAAACGTTACGGGAACTGAAGAAGTGCGAAAACTACAGAAACTAGTGGTTGAAGAGTCCCGTTTGGGAATTCCCTTGCTTTTCGGATACGATGTGATTCATGGGTACAAGACCATAGCTCCCATTCCATTGGCAGAATCGGCTAGTTGGGACTTGGGAGCCATTGAAGAATCTGCTCGTATTGCCGCCGTGGAAGCTTCTGCTGTAGGACTCAATTGGACGTTTGCACCCATGGTCGATATTTCGCGAGACCCAAGATGGGGCCGGGTGATGGAAGGTGCTGGCGAAGACACGTATCTGGGCATGCAAATTGCCAAGGCTCGGGTAAAAGGATTTCAAGGAGAGGATTTATCCCAACCCAATACCATTGCCGCTTGCGCAAAACACTTTGCTGCTTATGGTTTTGCCGAAGCAGGAAAAGAATACAATACTACTGACATTGGTACTTCCACGCTGTACAATACGGTTTTACCACCCTTCAAAGCTGCGGTCGATGCTGGTGTGAAAACAGTGATGAACGGTTTTAACTTATTGAACGGAGTACCGGTTACCGGGGATGCACATTTGCAGCGTGACATCCTAAAAGGCAAATGGGGGTTTGAAGGTTTTGTTATTTCAGACTGGGCCTCTATTTCTGAGATGGTACCGCATGGCATCGCCAATGATTTAAAACATTCCGCTGAACTTGGGGCAAAAGCTGGTTCGGATATGGATATGGAATCGTACGCCTACGTTCGTCATTTAGCAGACTTGGTGAAAGAAGGTAAAGTTCCTGAAGCCTTGGTTGATGATGCTGTTCGTAGAATTCTTCGAGTTAAATTTGAATTAGGCCTTTTCGATGACCCTTACCGGTATTGTGACGCCAAGCAAGAAGAGGCTTTGCTATATCATGAAGACCATAAAAAAAGCGTACAAAACATGGCTTTGAAGTCCATGGTATTGCTCAAAAACGAAAATAAATTGTTACCCCTGGCCAAAGACCAAATGAAAATTGCTGTCATAGGTGAGTTGGCGGCTGAAAAAAATAGCCCGCTAGGGAGCTGGCGTTTAGGTTCGGATGATGGCACGGCGGTTTCGGTATTGGAAGGACTTGAACAGTTTTCCAACAACGTAACATACGCTCCGGGCCCCAAGGTTTTTGGTGAAAATGCGAATTTCTTGGATGAAGTCGTGGTCAATACCGAAGACACTTCCGGAATGGATGAAGCCGTGGCATTGGCCAAAGATTCCGAGGTGGTTGTGATGGTATTGGGAGAGCACGGTTTCCAAAGTGGAGAAGCCCGAAGTAGAACCCAGTTAGGGCTTCCAGGCCTTCAACTTGATTTACTAAAGGCAGTACATGCCGTTAATCCCAATATCATTTTGGTACTAATGAACGGAAGACCGCTCACCATCCCTTGGGAAGCGGAACATATTCCGACCATATTGGAAGCGTGGCAATTAGGAACGGAAACCGGTAATGCCGTTACTAAAGTGTTGTTTGGAGATTATAACCCCAGCGGAAAATTGCCGATGACCTTCCCGAGGAGTCTGGGGCAAATCCCAATTTATTACAATCACTTTAATACAGGCCGACCGAATCCGGAACCCAATGTGTTTTGGTCGCACTACAGTGATGAAGAAAATACGCCTTTGTATCCTTTTGGTCATGGTTTGAGCTATACCACTTTCGTTTACGAAGATTTAAAGGTTAATGTTAGAGAAGACGGCACGGTTAAGGTAAATGCCAAAGTGACCAACACCGGAGACGTTTTTGGTGAAGAAGTTGTGCAACTTTATATCCAAGACAAAAAAGCTAGTGTTGCTAGACCGGTGCAAGAACTGAAAGGTTTCCAAAAAGTGGGAATCCCTCCAGGCGAAACCAAAACGATTACCTTTATCCTTACCGATAAGGAGCTGGGGTTCTTCAACCATCAACACGAGTTTGTGGTAGAGCCCGGTAAATTTGGGGTGATGGTCGGCGGAAGTTCCACCGATGGTTTAAAGGGAGGTTTCACTAAAAAATAAGCATATGGAATGGTCCAAAATCTGGGTTCTCTTTTTCTTTTGGAATATACTGGCCTTTGGTCAAAACAGTTTTCAAGAAGAGGTATTGGAAATCCAGAAACGTTTGGACACCATCGAAAAAGGAGTCAAACCAAGGGTTGTTTTTACAGGTAGCTCCAGTATTCGAATGTGGGATGATATTGTTACTCGCTTTCCGGAGGTCCAGGTTTTGAATACTGGTTTTGGTGGTTCCCATTGTTCGGATTTGCTCTACTTCATACAAGAATTGGTACTGGATTATGAACCAGACCGTGTTTTCATTTATGAAGGAGATAATGACATCTTTGCCAAAAAAAGACCCAAAAAAGTCATTGAGACCTTCACTTCTGTTCTGGAAACCCTTGAAAAGGAAAGACCTGACTTGGACATCGTGTTGATTTCGGCCAAGCCCAGTATTGCCCGATGGCATTATCGTGGTCGCTATAAAAGATTGAACAAACGCCTAAAGAAGCTTGTTGAGGAAAGGCCAAAAGTATCTTATGTAGATGTTTGGGACGTGATGCTCAACGGCAAAAAATTGAATCGAACCCTCTTTATAGAAGACGGTTTACACATGAATTCCTCTGGATACGATATCTGGTACGGTGTTTTGAAACCCTTAGTAGTGGCAACCAAATGATAAAAAGGTACATTTTCCTAGGCGGCATTGTTTTAATATTGATGGCATGTCAGCAAGAGTCGCTAAAAATCAACTTTCCCAAAACCGATTTGGCCGAAGTGGCCATAATACCCAAACCTATATCAATTACCCCAACGCATACCGCGTTTGGGCTCCATCAAAACATTGCGATATCCACCAACCTCAAAGCCGATTCATTACAAGAATTGTCCGCTTATCTGTCAAAATCCCTTGAGGGTATTTTGGGAAATGATACCCTTGTACAGGAAAGTCCGTTCAAAATTCACCTTGACATCATTGATACCATTGCAGAGTTAGATGCCTCGGAATCCTATCAATTGGAGATTAAGGAAGAGGATTTGCATATCCGTTCCAAAACTACAGAAGGGGCTTTTCGTGGGATTCAGACCCTTTTACAACTCATTCCAGAGAAAAGTAACGATACCCTCGCCCCATTTAAAATTTGGCCTATTCCATCGGGAATCATACAAGATGCGCCGCAATATAATTTTCGCGGTACCATGTTGGATGTTGCACGGCACTTCTTCACCGTGGAAGAAGTAAAAAAGCATCTTGATATCCTTTCTTTTTACAAGTTCAATGTGCTCCATTTGCACCTTTCGGATGACCAAGGTTGGCGTATAGAAATCAAATCATGGCCTAAACTGGCTCAAGTAGGTGGACAAACCGAAGTTGGGGGCACACCTGGTGGGTATTACACCCAAGAAGACTACAAAGAAATTGTGGCCTATGCCCAAAAAAAACACATTACCCTTATTCCTGAAATTGATATGCCGGGACATACCAATGCTGCTTCTTTAGCGTATCCCTTATTGGATGGAACCGGAAAAACCCTTAAACCGTACATTGGAACGCGGGTTGGTTTTAGCTCGTTCAATACACGTGATGAGGCGGTGTATGCTTTTATCGACGATGTCGTTCGCGAAATCGCTGAGTTGACTCCTGGACCCTATTTGCATATCGGAGGGGACGAAAGCCATGCGACCAAAAAAGCAGACTATAGCTATTTTGTAGAACGTGTAGAAGGTATTGTCCAAAGTCACGGCAAAAGAATGATGGGATGGGATGAAGTAGCAACCACAAATCTTTCCCCCTCGACCGTGGTACAATTTTGGAACAACACAGAAAATGCATTAAAAGCAGCTCAAAATGGAAATCAAATCTTGATTTCATTGGCCAAAAAGATGTACTTGGATATGAAATATGATGCCGACTCCAAATTTGGATTGGATTGGGCAGGTCTCATTCCGGTAGATTCGGCTTACGCTTGGTATCCCGACAAGTATGTTAAAGGCTTGGAACCTAAAAATATTCTCGGTCTTGAAGCTCCCCTTTGGTCGGAAACCATTAGCAATAGTGATGAATTGGAGTATTTGGCGTACCCAAGAGTTATTGGACACGCAGAATTGGCATGGTCGAAACCCGAACATTTGAATTGGGTTGAATATCGAGAGCGTTTGGCAAAACACACGCGTCATCTAGAACGCCTGAACGTGAATTTTTATCGCTCTCCTTTGGTTGACTGGGAATAAGATTTACTCCTCTTCTGCTGCGGCCTCTTCGTCTTTGACTTCCTCAAAATCGGTGATGCCATTCTCAACAAGGATGTTATACCACTGCACGATTTTTTTAATATCGCTGGCGTACACTCTGTCCTCATCGTAGTTGGGCAATACTTCAAAGAAATATTCCTCCAATTGGATTTTTTCGGCCTTATGGCTAATAGCCGTCTTTTTTCCAGCTTCTTTTTCCTTTATTTTTTGGAAAACGGTCCGTAAAGGCACTTCTTCTTCCAAAGTATAAATTGCAATTTCCGATAGAACGCTAACATTGTTCCGCATCCCCACGGTAACACGTTTTCCATCAATAAGGGATTCACCCACGAATCCTGTTCTTGTTTGGGTCAAGAGTTTGTATAAACCGGGCTTACCCCCTATGGAAAGAATTTTTTCCAATGCCATGTGCTCCAATTTTAAAGATGCAAAAGTAGCTTATCCTTGGTTGGAAATACTACTATCTTGTTTTTTTTGCGTTAGGAAATCGCATTTTATAATCTACTTTGATTTTCCCCTTTGAGATTTTATCCAAGCGACTTTTCAGTAGTCTTTTCTTCAAAGAAGAAAGTTTGTCCGTAAACAAAATTCCTTCGATATGGTCGTATTCATGTTGGATGACCCGCGCCAAAAGACCTTCATAGGTTTCAGTATAGGTTTCGAAATGTTCGTCTTGATATTCAATCGTGATTCGGGGTTTCCGTTTTACGTCTTCCCTCACATCCGGAATGCTCAAGCAACCTTCATTAAAATCCCAAGCTTCTCCTTCTTCTTCCAAAATTTTGGCATTGACGAACACTTTTTTGAATCCGTTCAGTGCCTTTTGTTCTTCAGGTGAAAGATCTTCATCATCAGAAAAAGGAGTGGTGTCCACCAAAAACAAACGTATGGGTAGTCCGATTTGGGGAGCCGCCAATCCTACCCCGTGCGCATTGTACATCGTCTCCCACATATTCGTGATGAGCATGGGCAAATTGGGATATTCCTTATTGATTTCCTTGGCTTTTTTGCGAAGTACGGGTTCGCCGTATGCTACAATGGGTAAAATCATTTTACTGTATTCTATCAAGATAGGCTTGCAAAATCAGTGTTGCGCTGATTTCATCTACAAGTCCTTTCTGTCTTCTTTTGCTTTTTTTCATACCGGAATCCAGCATGGATTGAAACGCCATTTTAGAGGTAAAACGCTCGTCTTGGCGTTCAACCTTCAATTCAGGGAGTTCTTTTTCCAATGCTCGGATAAAAATCTGGATATGTTCTTCGGATTCTGAAGGCGTATTGTCCATTTGTTTGGGCAATCCCAAAATCAATCGGTCTACGGGTTCCTGCTCCACATAATCTTTTAGAAAAGCCATTAATTTTGAAGTTTCCACCGTGGTGAGTCCAGAGGCTATCAGCTGCAGTGCATCGGTTACCGCTATTCCGGTCCTGACGGTCCCATAATCCAATGCCATGATTCTTGCCAAATGCTAAATTTTGGCAAAAATAACCCTAAAAATGTTATCAGCGTAAAAGGGATATGCTTTTACAAAAAAGCCCCCTATTTTTGACAAAAATCCAAAAATGACAGCAGTACAGCAACAGATAGAAGCCGCTTGGGAAAACCGAGAACTTTTAAAATCCAACGAGACGCAAGCCGCCATCCGAAACGTGATAGACCAAATCGATGCCGGCACCTTGCGTTGTGCCGAACCCACCGCATCAGGTTGGCAAGTAAACGAATGGGTGAAAAAGGCCGTGGTACTTTATTTCCCTATCCAAAAAATGGAAGTACTTGAAGCTGGCATATTTGAATATCATGACAAAATTCCTTTGAAACGAGGCTATGCTGAAAAAGGCATTCGCGTGGTGCCGCACGCCGTTGCAAGACATGGTGCGTACATTTCTCCCGGTACAATTCTAATGCCCAGCTATGTCAATATCGGAGCCTATGTGGATAAAGGTACCATGGTGGATACTTGGGCGACTGTCGGTAGTTGCGCGCAAATTGGAAAGAATGTGCATTTGAGCGGCGGTGTGGGAATTGGCGGGGTTTTGGAGCCTCTACAAGCGGCACCTGTTATTATAGAGGATGACGCATTCATTGGCTCCCGCTGTATCGTGGTTGAAGGCGTAAAAGTGGGCAAAGAAGCAGTTCTTGGGGCCAATGTTGTACTCACAGCATCCACCAAAATCATAGACGTTACCCAAGAAAACCCTGTTGAATTGAAAGGAAGCGTTCCAGAACGCTCCGTCGTGATTCCAGGAAGTTATACCAAGCAGTTCCCAGCGGGTGAGTTCCAAGTGCCTTGTGCGTTGATTATTGGCAAACGAAAAGAAAGTACCAATAAAAAAACCTCGTTGAATGATGCACTACGTGACCATAGCGTAGCGGTGTAACATGGAGAAAATTCTGGTCATACAGCAAAAAATGATTGGGGATGTTTTGGCGAGCACGCTGCTGTGTGAGCATTTGAAACTTCATTTCCCAGAAACAGAGGTTCATTTTTTGATTCATTCAAACACACTTCCCGTGGTAGAGAGCAATCCGTTTATTGACCGAATACTGCTATTTGAACCCGAACATCGCAAGAACAAAATTGCCTTTTTTAGGTTTCTCCGGAATGTTAGAAAAGAAAAGTATTCTGTTGTTCTAGACGTGTATGGCAAACTAGAGACCAACCTCATCACCCTTTTCTCGGGGGCATCCCTTCGTATTTCATACAAAAAATGGTATACCAAGTTCATTTATACCCATCTATTTCAGTACTCTTCGAATCCTGAAACCATTGTGGGTTGGGCGATAGAAAACCGACTGTTGTTGCTGAAGCCATTAATACCAAAATCGGAACACCCCAATCTGGAACCCAAAATTCATTTAACGGAGGCCGAAATTCAAACCGCCAAAGATTTTCTAAAAAGCAATGAAGTTGACCTTAACCAACCTATTTTAATGGTGGGTATGTTGGGCAGCGGTCCTTCGAAAAGTTATCCGCTGGAATATTTAGCAACAACACTTAACACGATTGCAGAACAATTTAAGGGTACCATTCTGTTGAACTATATACCAAGCCAAAAAAATGTAGTAGCTCAGTTGCTTGCCAAATGTTCTGAGAGGGCAAAAGTCATGATTCGGGAAGATGTGTTTTGCGCCTCGTTGCGTTCTTTTATTTCGGTGTTAAGCTTGTGTTCTGGGTATTACGGAAATGAAGGAGGCGCTACCAATATGAGCAAGGCGTTGGGGCTTCCCAATTTCTCGATTTTTGCACCGTGGATTTCCAAAAAAGGATGGTTGACCTACAATACAAACCTAAAAAACCAAGGGGTTCATCTTTCGGATTTTGATTCCTTAATTAACGATATTCCCAAGAAAGAACGTAAAAAGAACGTTCAGGCTTTCTATCGACAGTTAGAGCCGGAATTGTTCAAGAAACCTCTGATTGAGTTCCTACAAAACCATGTCTTCACGAACCAATAATACTTGGTAAGCTTCAGTAACAATTTTCCACCCGTTTCTGCGCATGTAATCGATAACCAATTTGCCTTTTCCACCGTTGGGCAGGTCACAATCGTCAATTAACACAATAGATTTGTCATGCAATTTACCTTCTATGTTTTTGAACTCGGCCAAATGGTGCTCTTGGCTTTTTCGTTGTACTTCTAGGTCGTTACTGTAATCGTAACTGTCCAGATAGAGCAAATCTACACGTGATTCAAAATTCTTTAAAAACACAAGCGAATCGGAAAGATGGAGCTGCACATAATTGTCCAGATTCTGCCGCGTAACTTCTTCCTGCGCTTTGGCCACGGAAGCTTCGCTGATGTCAACAGAGTGGACGAAAGCACCGTTTTCCTTTGCCCATTTTCCGAATACGATGGTTGCAGCACCATTGCTTTTTGCGCCTTTGAGCCCTTCGCGCGAGGTACCGGTTTCAACAATGGTTTTGGCTTGCGTACTTCGCATTAAGTCCATGGTTTGCCTGAAGGTATCCCTTCGCTTTCTGAAGTCGTGTTTAAAAGGCATAAAGGGATATAGCGACTTGTGTTTGTAGAGTTTTCCAGCAAAAAAACCCACCACACCTAAAGCAAGAATAATGAGGATAATGTTCATTGGGTAAGTGTTAGCAAATGTGGGCTAAATATAGAACAAGAAATCCCTTATTTAAAAGTTTAAAGGCGGTTGGTGCGGTAAAATGTTAATCCTGATAAATATTGACATTGCCAAAGCAACTCTTTTCAAAAGGCTGCATCCTCTGGTTGATATGGACTTTTTTTGAGTTTCCCTATTTCGAAAAAAGCAATAATCGAACCAATAAATTGAGAATATAAACAAACCGAAGTAGGTTTTTTGGGTTTTCAGTTGTTACATTAAAAAACAGGGTCGCAAACAATTTTTCGACAGTTTTTTTGTTATAATTTTGTAATACTTTAACAAGTACCCCATTACTATTATGTCGCAAAACGTTAGATCAGCTACTAAACTTACCACGTTGATAATTACCTATAATGAGATAGGATATATTGAACGTTGCGTGGAAGCGGCTGCGTTTTCCGATGAGATAATTGTGGTGGATTCCTACAGTACTGATGGTACTTATGAATTTCTAAAAGAGCATCCCAAAGTTAAAGTGGTACAACATCCTTTTGAAAATTTTACCGCCCAAAAATCGTATGCATTGAGCTTAGCCTCAAACGATTGGATTCTTTTTATCGACGCGGATGAAGTTGTTCCGCCTGCTCTTAAAGATGAAATCATAACTACGATAAACGAGCCCAACCCGCATGAAGCCTACTGGTTTTACCGAAAGTTCATGTTCCAGAACAAACCATTGCATTTTAGTGGTTGGCAGACCGACAAAAACCATAGGTTGTTCCGCAAGAGCAAAGCCAAGTTCACAGACCGAAAAATTGTTCATGAAACCCTTGAAGTGGATGGCACTTCGGGAATCCTAAAGGAAAAATTGATTCATTTCTGCTACAAGGATTACGAAGATTATAAGGGCAAAATGTTGAAATATGGTCGTCTAAAGGCCAAGGAAGCTTTTTACAAAGAGAAGCAGTTCAACTATGTGTTAATGGTTGTAAAGCCGTTATGGAAATTCCTTAACCACTATGTAATCCGTTTTGGATTTTTGGATGGAAAAAGAGGACTCACTATTTGCTATTTGAATGCCCTAGGTGTTTATGAGCGTTTTAAAGAGCTCAAAAAGCTCGAAAAGAAGAACGAGCTTACCTACTACTTGGTAATGCCATAAAAGGTCCAGACGGCTTTCTGTTGTCGTGTAGTTTTACGAATTTCTTTATTCTTTGCGATAGATTCTGGTGTCTTATATCCTCTTTTGTGGTCCAAATGCACACAGACCGCACTATAGCGTAATTGCTTGGACTTGATTCCAAAATTAAAAAGACGCTCCCCCAATTCGCGGTCTTGACCGCCGTATTGCATACGTTCGTCAAAACCATTTACATTCATAATGTCCTTTTTCCAACCGGAGGAATTATGACCATTCCAACTGGCATTGGTTGGTGTAAAAGTGTTCAAGAACTTAGAAACAATTCCACTAGCAGTCAGTTTGTTGTTTTTAAACGTTTTGGGAATGCCTTTTTCTTTCAACCAATGAATATCAAAACAATGTTGGCGTTCGATATCATCCAAGGTTATCATTTTTGAAATATTCATGGGGAGCATGTAGTAACCGCCAGAAATAAAGTGATCTTTTTCTTTGTTGATATAGTGCACCTCGACGAAATCTTCCCTGGGGATACAATCTCCGTCCGTCATGATGACATAGTCGGCTTTACACGCATTTACCGCTTTGTTCAGAATCCTTGATTTCTGAAAACCGTCATCCTCCTGCCAAATATGTTCAATATGAAAGAAAACCTTCGAAGCCATATCCGCCAATAGCTCCTTGGTTTTTGGTCCAGAACCGTCATCTGCAACCACCACCTCGAAACTTTTGAACGTCTGGCAATTAAAACCCCACAGCACCTTTTTCAGCCACTCTTCTGAGTTGTAGGTGCTCACAATAACCGAAATCTTTGGAGTTTCTTCCCCTTTTCTCATAATCGGGTAAAAATAGAAATATTAATTGTTAGAACATATGTTAATTTAGTTGCAAATATTTTCCCTAAAATGAAGGTCAAAGAACTTCCATTATCCCTCCTAACCCAAAGACGGCTGCTGCGATTTGATCCAAAGCAATCAAATAGCAATAAACCAAAAATACCCATAGTGGTCTCACTTGCATCCATTCCTTCACGTTTAGGTATTGTACACATAACGATAAAAAGTATTTTGAACCAATCCGTTTTACCTGAGCATTTGGTATTATGGTTGGGCGAAGAACTACAAAACAAATTGCCAGAAGACCTTTCGAAGCTCACTGGAAACCTTTTTTCGATTCGCTTTACAACGTATGGAAGTTCCCATCGAAAACTGGTTGAACCTTTACAACATTTTCCCAATCTTCCAATAGTAACCTGCGATGACGACATGATGTACCGTCAAAACTGGCTTGAAAATCTCTACAACGAACACCAAGAGAACCCAAAGGCGATTATTGCCAATCAAGCAAGAAACATCGCTTACGATGTCGAAGGCGACCTCCTTCCGTATCATCAATGGACCACAGACCATCAAAACCCAAAAATCAAGAACACCGTGCTGCCTATTGGTGCTGGCGGCACACTTTATCCGCTAAATGTACTTGATAAGCAAGTGACCCAACAAGACTTGTTCATGCAATTGGCACCAAAAGCGGACGATTTATGGTTCAAGGCGATGGGGTTGCTGAAAGGAACACAATCCAAAAAATCCATAAGGATTACCAAGGAACCCATTCCTATTTTTGGTTCTCAAAAAGAATCCCTTAAAAAAACCAATATTGACCAAGACAAAAACACCGCTCAGTGGAGAGCTTTGGATAAACACTTCAATTTATATCAACTCATGAAAGTCGATGGAACTGATTCAAGAAATCAATAAAAGCATTGCTCAGCTGAAGGAAGGTAATCTCATTTTGTATCCCACTGATACGGTTTGGGGTGTTGGATGTGATGCCACCAATCCTGAAGCCGTCAAAAAAGTATATGCCCTTAAAAATCGGGAAGATAGCAAAGCCCTGATCTGTCTTGTAGCACACCAGGCCATGCTAGAGCGCTATGTGGAACAGGTTCCCGAGGTGGCCTATGACATCATGGACCTGGCTACCAAGCCCACCACGATTGTATTTGACGCCCCCAAGGATATCGCCTTCAACTTGGTTGCTGCCGACAATACACTAGCCATTCGAGTAGCATCGGACGAGTTCTGCCAAAAATTAATCAACAAGTTTGGAAAACCTATCGTGTCCACCTCCGCCAATATCTCTGGCATGCCGACACCCCAAGATTTCAAATCCATCCACCCAAATATTTTAAAAGGAGTAGACTATGTGGTAAATTTGCCATTGGTCAATAAAGATACCCCACCATCATCCATTATTAAGTTAGGCAATGATGGAAAGGTTAAGGTCATACGTGAGTAGAATGTCGCAGGAACGCTTTAGGGAGGCTATCAATCTCAACATATTTCAAATCATTTCAGAAGCCGCAGCGGAAGTAGGTCAAGAAACCTATGTCATTGGTGGCTTCGTGAGAGATTTTTTCCTGGGAAAAACCACCCCAAAAGACATTGACATCGTCACTGTAGGCAATGGTATTGCTTTGGCGAAAAAAGTAGCACAAAGCTTGCCGAAAAAACCCAAAGTATCCGTTTTCAAGAATTTTGGCACGGCTATGATTCATGCAGACGATATGGAATTAGAGTTTGTTGGGGCACGAAAAGAAAGCTACAGACAAAATAGTAGAAAACCCATTGTTGAAAATGGCACATTGGAAGACGACCAAAACCGAAGGGATTTTACCATTAATGCCTTGGCCATCTCCCTAAACCCAGAAAACTACGGTGCGCTGCTCGACCCATTTGAAGGAAGAAAAGACCTTGAAGCAAGGATTCTTAAAACTCCTTTGGCTCCTGAAGAAACCTATTCCGACGACCCTTTGCGCATGATGCGCGCCATTCGTTTTGCAACACAGCTAAATTTTAAGATTGAGTTGGAATCGCTCAAGGCCATAACGGCTCAAAAAGACCGAATTCAAATTGTTTCGAAGGAGCGTATTGTGGATGAGTTGCATAAAATCATGTTGGCGCAGAAACCATCCATTGGCTTAAAATTGCTTTTGGAAACAGGGCTTTTACATTTTTTATTACCAGAATTGGAAGCGTTACAGGGCATTGAAGAAGTAGAAGGGCAAACCCATAAAGACAACTTTTGGCATACCTTAGAGGTAGTCGATAATATTTCCGCAACTACGGATAACCTTTGGTTACGATGGGCTGCGCTATTGCATGATATTGGAAAAGCCCCAACCAAAAAATTCCATCCAAAGATTGGTTGGACTTTTCATGGCCATGAATTCGTGGGCTCAAAAATGGTGTACCGTCTTTTTAAAAGACTCCGTATGCCTTTGAACGACAAGGTGAAATTCGTTCAAAAAATCGTCCGAATGAGTTCAAGACCCATCATTTTAGCGCAAGACCATGTCACTGATTCAGCGGTACGAAGATTGGTTTTTGACGCTGGTGACCATGTGGATGACTTGATGACCCTCTGTGAGGCGGACATTACGACCAAAAACCCGAAAAAGCAACGGCGGTACTTGAACAACTTTAAGGTCGTACGACAAAAAATCATTGAAGTTGAGGAACGGGACCATGTTCGGAATTTCCAACCTCCCATTACCGGTGAGGAAATTATGGAAGCCTTTGACCTAAAGCCTTCTAAAGAAATTGGGATGATCAAAGAAGCCATCAAGGAGGCCATTTTGGAAGGGCAGATTCCCAATGAACACAGAGCGGCATTTGACTTCATGATCGAGAAAGGGAAAAAATTGGGACTAACACCAAGTGAAGCATGAAGCAGTATTTCATTTTTTTTGCCAAGCTTAGCTTGATTTTGGTCTATTTGGTTATTGTCGCAGGAGCCGTAGTGCGAATGACGGGTAGCGGTATGGGATGCCCTGATTGGCCCAAATGTTTTGGATATTACATCCCGCCAACGGATGCGGAGGTCTTGCAATGGCAACCCAATCGGGAATTCAAATCGGGTCAAGTAATCATCAAAGATGAAGCACTGTTTGTTGCGCAAATGGACTTTACCTCATCGGCAAGCTATGCCAAAGAAAACTGGGCACCCTACACAAAGCACGATTACGCCATTTTTAATGTTTGGCACACTTGGATTGAATACATCAATCGATTGGTAGGCGCATTGGCCGGTTTGGCCACCCTGTTTATGGCGTTGTTTTCATTCTCCCTTTGGGGAACCAGACCACGGCTGGTTTTGTTTTCTTGGATAGTCGTTTTCGCGATGGGTTTTCAAGCCTGGCTGGGAGCAACCGTGGTATATTCCGTGCTTGAACCCCTTAAAATTACCTTGCACATGCTCATGGCCTTGGCCATAGTTGGCCTGCTGTTGGTTATTTTAAGAAACAACTGGAATGTCAACTTCCCTGAGGTGTCTAGATGGACCAAAGTTTTCATTCTATTTGGTATGACACTTACCCTGGCGCAAATTGTAATGGGAACCCAGGTACGACAATTCGTAGACCATCAAATAGACTTGGTGGGCGAAAATGCCAAAAATCTCTGGTTGCAGCGACCTGCAATCAACTTTTATGTACATCGGTCCTTTTCCATTCTCGTTTTGCTCATCAATGGATGGATTTGGTGGACCTTCCGAAAAAAAGGATATCCCATGAAGTTGGCCAATGGTGTAATGGCTTGCATTGCCCTAGAGATTTTAAGTGGTATCGCCATGTATTATGTTGATTTTCCCTTTGGTTCGCAACCTGCGCATTTGGTCTTGGCTTCCCTCCTGTTCGGTTTTCAGTTCGCACTGCTCTTAACGGTTTTTCAACAGCGAAAAGCGCTTAAAACTTCGTAACTTTACCTGCTATTTTATTTGTGATGATTTATAAAATTAGGGTCATACTCGACAGCGAAGAGGATATTTTCAGGGATTTGGAAATCGAGGAACACGCTACCCTCGAAGATTTGCACAATATCGTAACCCAGGCCTTTGGCTTTTTGGGTAATGAAATGGCTTCCTTTTATACCTGTGATGAACAATGGAACCAAGATGAGGAGATTGCTTTGTTCGACATGGGTGGTTCCGAGGTGCGATTAATGGGCGAAACGGGAATGACCGATGTGTTGACCGAAGAAAGTCCAAAACTGATTTACGTCTACGATTTTTTAAACATGTGGACCTTTTTTGTGGAGCTGGCTGATATTGTTCCGAAAGAAGATGGTCGAAATTATCCCAATTTATTGTTCAGTTTCGGGGAATTACCTGACGCTCCACCAGAGAAGCGGTTTGAATCCAAACCTTCTATTGACTTTGATGATGTCACTGACCAATATGACGACCTCGACTTTGATGAAAATTGGAACTAATTCGCATTTGCCTTTCTTTTTCCTACTAAAAACAAACAATAACCATGTTCAATTTATTTTCCGCCCAAATTGAAAGCCTATCCCTTCACCGTGTAGGGAACAAGAGCAAAAACGAACCCATATTGCTTTCCAGTCAACCTTTGGAGTTGAACGACGAACTCAATGGGCTGCTAAAGGAATACTTTTTTAAGTCGTTCCGCGAAAAAGAAGAGAACTACTTTCGTTTTTCCCATGAGGCAGACTTAGAGTTCAATACCATTTATGAAAGTGTCAAAGGCATTTTTGAACAACCTTCAAAAGGGCACGCCGCCTCTCAGAAAATAGCCCAATTCTTACATGACCAATCCAATCATCCCCATATCAAAAACGGTGAGGTATACGTGGCGCACTTTGCCGATGTAATGCTGGATAATAAGAAAATGGATGCGGTTGGGATTTTCAAATCAGAGATAAAACAAGACTTTTTCCAATTCAGGGAGCAAGCTGACCATCTTGAACTTCTCGTAAAGCAGGGGATAAACATCAACAAATTGGACAAAGGCTGCTTGATTTTCAATTCGGATAAGGAAAATGGGTATAAGGTATTGTCTGTGGACAGCAATCGATATGACGCCAAATATTGGCTTGAGAACTTTTTGTCCATCATTCCTTTGACGGATGATAATTTCTATACCAAGAACTATTTGAAATTCTGTCAAAACTTCGCCAAGGATGTAGTTCTTCCAGCGGAGGACAAACAGCAGGAGGTATTGTTTATGAACCGGGCAGTAAACCATTTTGCCAAAAATGACGCTTTTGAGGAAAGTAACTTTTTAAACGAGGTTATTGAGAATCCTGAATTGATTCCGGAATTCAAGCACTACAAAGTAGAGAAAGGGCCCAAGTATAGCATTGAAGACGTTTCCAACTTTGATATTGCCAACAAAGCGGTTTCAGATGCCCGAAAGAAAATAAAAAACGTTATCGAACTGGATACCAACATCCAAATCAAAATGGACTTTATCAACCCAGAATCGGCTGAAAAGTTTGTGGAAAAAGGTTGGGATGAAGAACGTCAGATGTACTACTATCTAGTCTATTTCAACAAGGAGCAAAAACGTTAAGACTGGCCAAGGATTTGGTTCATGTTGACGCCTTCGTAGTTTCTTTTTACGAAATCCAAACCTAGAGACAGCACCTCGCCCATAGTGTCGCATTTTTTGAAATTTACATCTTTGGTGAGGTCATAAATTTCCATTTTTAGAGCTTCAATATTTTCCATCAAGGAAATATCGTCGGTTTTCGCAATGCTGACCAATCGTTTGATTCGATTTCCAGAACTTTTAATCCGCTTCGCAACAATAGAGCGTTCCTCAATTTTATACTGGTCTACCGAACTTTTCTGGAGCTTTTCCCGAACCAGTTCCACCATCAAAAAATTCTCCTTGAAGAACTGCGGACGATATACTTTCAATTTTCCTTCAAAGCATTGCTGGTCAAAATCAATCGCTCGGATTTTGTAAACCACGTGGTCAAAATCATGGGTGGGAACTATCACATAATTATAAGAGCGCATATCGCCTAACAGCCGAATCATGCAGCGTTCGTTGAACTTTACAAACTCTTTTGCCAATTGGGATTTTTCGGCTTCGGTGCACTTCGGAAGCACATCACTAATGAAAACGTCTCCTGGAATTCCAGCAATATGTTCCTCTATCAAAGTATCTCCATAAACCAAAAAATTGAGGTTATAGGGCGATAGCATATGCTCCAATTCCAAGCCGTACACCCGAGAAGCATCCGTTCGTTTGACATAGAAATACGTGTAGTTGTCATTTAAGATATTCCGCACCTTGATTCGGAAAGGTTTTGAATTGCCGAAGGTGCAATAATCCACTGCATCGATATTCAAAAACTCTACGATTCGGTCACTACCATCTGAGTGGAGTATGGAGTATACCTTCTTTAAACTAGCATCAATTTCTTGTCTTTCAAAATCGGAATAATATACCCTAACCCAAAGGGTATCTATGCCTGCATTATCATAAACAACCACTGAACCCGAAAAACGCAAGAGGTCCTCATAAAAAATGGGGATTTCAATTTTTCGGCTATACCGATGCAGGTACCCATCCAACTTTTTATTGACGGGATAGGCCGGTTTTTTCTTCGACATCAACTTTTCTTCGCTCATCCGGGGAAGATTATTGTAACAAATACAAGGTTTCCTCGTCAAGTTACTAAATCCAATCAAAAAACGATTTTACTTTGGGAACAATCCTTAACGTAGACGGACTTACCAAAAAGTTCGGTCATCTTGTGGCGGTCAACCAGCTTTCCTTCTCGATTGAAAAAGGAAATGTGTACGGTATTCTTGGGCCTAACGGAAGTGGAAAATCCACCACCTTGGGCATAATTTTAAATGTGGTGAACCGCACTTCCGGTTCATTTCAATGGTTTAACGGAACAACCTCAACGCACCAGGCTTTGAAAAAAGTTGGGGCGATTATTGAGCGCCCTAATTTTTACCCCTACATGACCGCGGTCCAAAACTTAAAGTTGGTCTGTAAAATCAAAGAGGTTTCAGAGGATAAAATATCCGAAAAGTTGGAATTGGTAGGGCTTTTGGACAGACAACACAGTAAGTTTCGAACCTACTCCCTGGGAATGAAGCAACGTTTGGCTATCGCTTCAGCGCTACTGAACGACCCCGAAATATTGATTTTGGATGAACCTACTAACGGATTGGACCCACAAGGGATTCATCAAATCCGACAAATCATCAAAAAAATTGCGGGTCAAGGCACCACGATATTATTGGCATCCCACTTATTGGATGAAGTAGAAAAAGTATGTTCCCATGTCGTAATTCTTCGAAAAGGCAAAAAACTGTATTCGGGTCCGGTAGATGAAATGCTGGCCAGTCATGGTTTCTTTGAATTAAAATCCAACGACATGGAACAACTCCATGCATTTTTGGAAAAACAGGCGATTTTCGGAAAACTCACCCAAGAAAATGGTTTGCTGACCGCTTACCTCAAAGAAGAGTTGGCCGCTGAGGAATTGAACCAAATGTTGTTCACAGAAGGTATCGTGCTGTCGCATTTAATGAAACGTAAGGAAAGTTTGGAAGAACAATTCTTGACCCTAACCCAGAACGAAAACTAAGCGAAATGGTACGATTACTTCAAATAGAATTCATCAAATTGTGGAACAATAGGGCAAGTCGTATTCTTATCGCGTCTTATTTTATTCTCCTGACCTCCATTGCGTTAGTAGCGGCTATCAAATTTGATATTGGTCCAGTACAGTTCCATTTGGCCGACCAAGGTATTTTCAACTTTCCGTACATCTGGCATTTCAATAGCTACATCACCGCGATTTTCAAGTTATTTTTGGCGATTGTGATTGTTTCCATGATGGCGAACGAGTACAGCAATAAAACCATCAAACAAAATCTCATTGATGGACTTTCCAAAAAAGAATTCATCCTCTCCAAATTCTTGACCGTCACGGCATTTTCATTGGTTTCGACCATTTTCGTTTTCTCGGTATCCTTGATTTTAGGGTTGATTTATTCCGATTATGACGAATTTTCCATCATCTTTTCGGATTTGGAATTTTTATTGGCCTTTTTCTTCAAATTGATGGGCTTTTTCTCCTTCTGTCTCTTGTTGGGTATTTTGATAAAAAGGTCCGCTTTCGCACTTGGTTTTTTGATTCTCTGGGCCATTTTGGAACAAGTATTTTTTGGACTTCTAGGCTGGAAGGTCATGAGTTGGGAAGCGGCCCAAAGGGTGAAAAACTTCTTTCCGTTGGAAGCCACGGCAAATCTCATCAAGGAACCCTTTTCACGTTTATCGGCGGTCCAAAATATAGGCGAACAAATCGGTGAAAGCATGAATTTCGACTATCATGTGTATTGGTATGAGTTTCTGATTGTTATCCTCTGGACGCTAATTTTTGTCTACTTATCCCATGCATTATTAAAAAAACGCGATTTGTAGTATCTTGTAGTGCTATGACACTATAAGCAGATGCTGAGGACACTATTGATTTTAATGACGGTGCTGTCGTTCACCTACAATGTTCGAGCACAAGGAGAAGCTACTTTTTGGTATTTCGGTGAAAATGCGGGAATAAAATTTGAAGAAGATGGCACAGTTACTCCCTTGCTCAATGGCCAGTTAAGTACGATTGAGGGCTGTACTTCGATTTCCGATGAAGAAGGCAACCTTTTGCTGTATACTGACGGCATAACCGTATTCAATAAAGACCATCAAGTCATTGCCAATGGAACCGACCTTTATGGAGATCCTTCCAGTTCCCAATCGGGACTCATTGTGCCCAAACCCGGTGACCCATCCATCCAATATGTTTTTACGGTTGATGCCTCTGCTGGTGAGAATCCAGGAAATTTTGGGTTGAATTATACCATTGTGGATTTGGATGGCAATGCAGGTCGGGGGCGTGTTCAACAAAAAAACATTCAACTCCTTGAACTCTGTAGCGAAAAAATTACAGCGGTATTAAAAGACTGTTCCAATCGCTCAGTTTGGGTAGTCGCTTTTGCTGGAGAGAATGGGGACTCAAACTCTTACGATACTTTTTTCGCCTATGAAGTGACTCCTGCCGGGGTAAATCGAACCCCTATCAAAAGTAGGTTTGAAGAATTTAGCATCCTTGACCCTCGAGGATATCTTAAGTTTTCAACTGATGGAACAAAAGTTGCCAGTGCAAACTCCCTCTCCGGTTTATATTTATATGATTTTGATGTGGCGACAGGAGTGGTTTCGAACGCGCAAAGAATTCGTATCGAAGGGCCTAATCGCCTTCCCTATGGCGTCGAATTTTCGCAAAGCAGACGTTTCCTCTATGTTCATGCGTCCAACAACGAATCGGTATCAGAACCAGAAGGCCACGAATCTTCACTTTTGCAATTTGATTTGCGCGCCGACGATATTGCCGCATCGATGATTGAAATTGACAATCGACCCATTTTCAGAGGAGCATTGCAACTTGGTTTCGATGGAAAAATCTATCGAACCATATCCCGAAATTATTTGGAAGGTTCTCCCTATTTGGGAGTCATCAATGAACCCGAACGCTTAGGTGCAGATGCTGATTACCAGCATGACGCTATTTTTCTGGAGGATAGAAATGGCCGACAGGGCCTACCTCCTTTTATTCAATCCTTTTTCTATAAAGTGGGCCTGTTCCGCAATGCGGACGGTACCACCGAAACCTTGGCAGATGTTTGTCTTTCCGAACAATTGACCTTGGAGGTAGACCCCAATCCCAATGCAACCTTTATTTGGAGAAAAGATGGAACCATGCTTCCCAACAATACCAATACGCTTGAAATTGCCAGTGTTGGTTTTGCAGATGCCGGAACCTATACTTTGGAAATTATTCCAGACGACCCAAAGGTCTGCGTCATTAATGGGGAAGCCGAAATTACGGTGAATGAGGTGCCAATACCTGAACCCCAAGAACTCACCCAATGCGATTTGGGGCCTGACGACCCAAATGATGGTTTGACCACCATCAATCTGCTTCAAATTTCGGAGAATGAAAATTTTGAATATACATTCTATAAAACAAGACAAGATGCGATAGATGGAAACCCCATCACGAATCCCGAGCGTTACGAAAACACAACACCTTTCTCTGAAAGTCTTGTATATCAGGTCACCAATCAAGTAGGCTGTGGTGGATTATCTACATTGCATTTAACCGTCACTTCGACCATTGTTGAAAATGACCCTCCCCTATTTTTCTATGGCTGCGATAACGACCCATTGGATACTGCTGTAGAAGGCATCTTTGACCTTTCTACTTTTGTTTTGGAAGGGTATGAGAATTCCGAAGTAAACTTTTATGCCAATCTGGAAGATGCAAGTCTTGAAATCAATCCTCTGGAAACCCAATATACCAGCACTGAAGCCTCAATCTTTGCGAGAATAGAAAACAATAACCAATGTGAAACCGTAAAACAGATCAATCTGGTAGTTAATCCTACCCCAAACTTTGAATTCCCAGACCAGTTTGTTCGCTGTACGGACGGCCCTGAACTGAGAATTACCGCCCCAGCAGGATTCGATTTGTACCGCTGGTGGAAAATAGAAGAAGAAACCAGTACCCTATATGCCCAAGGTGCTTCGGCTAGTTTTTCGGATGCAGGTGATTATCGCCTCGAAGTTGGAATAGAATATGGGGTAAACCAATGTTATGGAGGTGAAGACTTTACCATTTTGCCCTCGAACAGAGCCACCATTACTGATATTGAGATAACCGACTTTTCCAAGAACAACACCGTGTCGGTTTCCGTGGAGGGTGATGGAGACTACTTATTTTCTTTAGATGGCATAAATTATCAAGAAGAACCCTTTTTCGAAGGCGTAGATCCTGGGTTCATTTCTGTTTTTGTGCAAGACAATAATGGCTGCGGTGTCACAGAAGAAGAGATTTCAGTTTTGGGGTATCCTAGTTTTTTCACACCAAACGGCGATGCGGTAAATGATTCTTGGAAAATAATAGGTGTAAGTGAAAACATCGCTTCAAATAGTTTCATTACGATATATGACCGATTCGGAAAGCTCATCAAACAAATGACGATGACTTCAGGATGGAATGGATTGAGCGAAGCCGGACAACAACTTCCTTCGGATAGCTACTGGTTCGTTGCTGAATTCGAGCAAGGAAGAACGCACAAAGGATTTTTTGCCCTAAAACGTTAAGCAAGGCTAGTCCCGCATGAGAACGACCAAAAAAAATGTTTTCATTCTAATCCTATTCTTGGGAATTGCACACTTTGCCATTGCCCAGAGCTGCCCTGGTTTGGTAAACCCCGTTGCTGGAGCCGTAGACGTTCCAGTTGGAACCACTATTACTTGGTCTCCCTCCAATAATATCCCCGGATATCAAATACGATTGGGAACAGCGCCTGGTTTGAGCGATTTGGGTCAAGCCTCGGTAGGGAGCGCAACCAGTTATACGCCACCTTTGGGGCTTCCTGAAAATACCGAGGTTTTCGTGACCATCGTTTTGGATTTTTTATTTCAAGGTGGTAGCGATATTGTTTGTAGTAGCCTGTCCTTTACCACTGAAGATATCACCTCCCGACCGCCTTGTACCACAATGAACAACCCGCAGAATGGAAATACAGGGGTTAGTATTTTCACTAATATTTCCTGGCTTTATGCTCCTACCGCTACGGGGTATCGCGTTTCTTTGGGAACAACACCTGGAGGGACCGAAATTGAAAATAATTTGGATGTTGGCAATATCTTAAGCTATAACCCACCAGGGCAACTTCCGCCCAATACCACTATCTACGTTCGAATTGTACCCTATAATGAAAATGGCAATGCTGTTAGTTGCACTGAATTCAATTTCACCACAGGCGATATAGCTCCGCTACCAGGATGCACCACACTTATTAGCCCCATGAATGGTTCTCAAAATGTGCCTTTGACACCCTTTATTGAGTGGCAAGCGGTTCCGGATGCCACTGGCTACAGAGTTACGATTGGAAGCACCCCAGATGCAGCCGATGTTTTGGATAATGCAACCTTCTTCACGAATTCTACCTTTGTCATAGATTTTGAATCCAATAAGACCTTTTTTATCACCATTATCCCCTTTAATATCTCAGGTGATGCAGTAGGTTGTGGCCAGGAAGCATTTTCTACCTCATTGGGATGTGGACCCTTTTTGGACCCCAATACAGGCGAGTTAAACGACTTTTTTCCCGACATTACCTTTGACGGGTCTTTTTCCTTTTGTGAAGGACCTGTCCCCTCGCAAATAGAGGCTCCTATGGGTGCCGATGGCTATCGCTGGTTTAGTGTTAATGAGTTTGGTACGGAAACGCTATTGTCTGAAGACCGGTTTTTTAATTTGACCGCAACCGGTTCCTATATTTTAGAGGCGTACAATATCGTTTCCCAACCGAGTGGAGAAGTCATTGAGTGTCCAGTTGTAATTCCATTCACTACCGTTTCCTCAGCGCTAGCTACAATAGACAACCTATTGATTAATGAAACCGCATTGGGTCTGGATGTCACCGTGATAGCTTCAGGCATTGGTGACTACGAATACGCCATTAATGATATAAACGGCCCATACCAGGACAGTAATTTGTTTAGAGCAGTTGCTCCTGGCACAAATACGTTTTATGTGCGCGACCGCAACGGATGTGGTATTGCCGAGCGAATTTTAGAGCAAGATTTAACCGTGGAAGGGTTTCCAAAGTTCTTTACCCCAAATGGGGATACCGTAAATGATTTTTGGCAGTTCATACAACCCGTGGAAGGAGAAACGGTCGTGCTGACCAGCATCCAAATTTTTGACCGTTATGGAAAACTTTTGAAAACCATCCAGCAGAATTCTCAAGGTTGGGATGGGCGTTTGAATGGTTCACCTATGCCCTCTGGAGATTATTGGTTCAAGGCAATTAATGACGAAAACCAAACCTTTCAAGGGCATTTTTCCCTGAAAAGATAGCGCGCTTTCACTTCGTATTCCCTGTGCCCTTTTGTACCTTTAACGGATGAAGTTTCAAGTCGTTTCTGATTTCAAGCCAACAGGAGACCAACCACAAGCCATTGCCCAACTCGTTGAAGGAATTCAAACCGGAGAACCCAATCAAACTCTACTTGGGGTAACGGGTTCAGGGAAGACTTTTACCGTGGCCAATGTTGTGGAAAGTGTGCAGAAACCGACGCTTGTCCTGGCACACAACAAAACTTTGGCTGCGCAATTATATTCAGAATTCAAGCAGTTTTTCCCAAATAACGCGATTGAGTATTTCGTTTCCTATTATGACTATTATCAACCCGAAGCCTATATCCCGACCAGCGGTCTGTATATCGAAAAAGACCTTTCCATCAATGAAGATATCGAGAAGCTCCGTCTGAGTACTACCTCTTCCCTTTTATCAGGTCGTAGGGATGTGTTGGTAGTGGCTTCAGTATCCTGTTTGTATGGTATTGGGAATCCGTTGGAGTTTCAAAAGAATGTGATTTCCATTCATAAGGACCAGGTTATTTCCCGAACCAAACTCTTAAAACAGCTGGTGCAAAGTTTGTACTCAAGGACCACCGCGGATTTCAGAAATGGAAATTTTAGGGTGAAGGGCGATGTAGTTGATGTTTTTCCTGGCTATGCCGACCATGCTTTTCGAATTCACTTTTTTGGGGATGAAATCGAGGAAATCGAAGCGCTGGACCCATTCAACAACAATGTGATTGAAGCCTATGACCAACTGAACATCTATCCAGCGAACATGTTTGTGACTTCTCCGGATATCCTCCAGAACGCCATTGTTCAAATTCAAGATGATTTGGTAAGACAAATCGATTATTTCAAAGAAGTGGGACGCCCTTTGGAAGCAAAGCGATTGGAAGAACGCACCAACTTTGACCTCGAAATGATTCGAGAACTCGGTTACTGTTCTGGTATCGAAAACTACTCCAGGTATTTGGACGGAAGGGAACCAGGAACCCGCCCTTTCTGCTTATTGGATTATTTTCCGGATGATTATTTGATGATCATTGACGAAAGTCATGTGACCATGCCGCAAGTACATGCCATGTATGGTGGTGACCGTTCACGTAAAGAAAACTTGGTGGAATATGGTTTCCGCCTCCCTGCGGCATTGGACAACAGACCTTTAAAGTTTGAGGAATTTGAAGCCCTCCAAAACCAAACCATCTATGTAAGTGCCACTCCAGCGGATTATGAATTACAACTGAGCCAAGGCGTTTATGTGGAGCAGATTATTCGACCCACTGGACTTTTGGACCCAGTAATCGAGGTAAAGCCGAGTAAAAACCAAATTGATGATTTAGTTGAGGAAATACAGCTTCGCGTAGAAGCAGATGAACGCACCTTGGTTACCACGCTCACCAAGCGAATGGCAGAGGAACTGGCCAAATACCTTACGCGCATCAATGTGCGATGCCGCTATATCCATAGTGATGTGGATACCTTGGAACGCGTGGAAATCATGCAAGATCTCCGAAAAGGGCTGTTTGATGTGCTCATTGGAGTGAATCTATTGCGTGAAGGCTTGGACTTGCCAGAAGTATCATTGGTCGCTATTCTAGATGCAGACAAAGAAGGGTTTTTGCGAAACAACCGCTCACTTACCCAGACCGTAGGACGCGCTGCGAGAAACCTAAATGGAAAAGCTATAATGTATGCCGAGAAAATTACCGATAGCATGCAAAAAACCATTGACGAAACCAACTATCGTCGTAAAAAACAAATAGCTTACAATACCGAAAACAATATCGTACCCAAAGCACTGAACAAAAACCTAGACAACGCTTTGGCCAAGAATTCGGTGTCTACCTATCATTTTCAGAAGGAGGAGCTACGGGCAGCGGAGCCTGATTTAAAGTATTTGACTCCAGAGCAAAAAGATAAGGTTATTCGTGTCAAGCGGAAAGCCATGGAGAAGGCGGCCAAGGAGTTAAACTTTATGGAGGCAGCCAAACTGAGGGACGAAATCAAAAGTTTACAGGAGCAGGAATAAGAAACGCGCCGGAAATTCCGGCGCGTTTCGCAACTAACTAACTCAACCAATCATCATGAAACACCTATTACTGGTGTACCCTACTTGATTTCTATCAATCTTTTTGGTTTTGGCAAGGCTTCCTCTTTTTTGGGAAGTGCCAATCTTAAAATGCCCGCTTCGTAAGAGGCATCGATTTTGGTTCCATCTACAGTTTCGGGAAGTACGAAAGCTCTTTTAAAAGCGGAATAGGAGAATTCCCGACGCGTATATTTTTCTTCGTTGGTTTCGGTTTCGTTTTTTACCTCATTGGAAATGGTCAAGGTATCATTATCAACTTCTATGTTGAAATCTTCCTTTTTACCACCCGGAATACTTAGTTCCAAATGAAAACCCTTATCATCTTCTTTTATATTCACTGCAGGAAGCGTAGCGCGTACTTTATCAATACCGCCAAACCAATCTGGTGCAAAAAAATCGTTCATTATAGAAGGAAATAAAACATTGTTTCTTTTTACAATACTCATCTCAATAACTTTTATACGTTAATATCGATTTTAATAAGGCAAAGGATATACCAACATCATTTTAATGACGTTATGTCATAAAACCATGTTAAAATAATGACAAAATGTCTTAGTTGTAATGTGTTTTGAAGATATCGATGAGCACATCTGGCGGAACCACCTTATTGGGATAATTGTGCATAATGCGGAGTACTTGTTCCGTCGCTGCTGGTGGCAGGCCCATTTTTAATCCGATGTTACGTAAACGGTACATTTCCTTGTCGTGCTGCTCTTGGTCCACATTCATTAACAAAACCAGTCGGTGGAACTGTACGATTCTATCCGGTTGGGATTTTAAACTGGGTTTTGACGCTTTTTTCTGCAACAACGCTTCGAAAGTATCTTTATCTACCCCAAGCTGCGCGGCAACGGTAATCAAAAAATGATATTCGGAATCCTTTAAGGAGTTATCCACCCTAGCAAAGGCAATCATTTCTGATAAAATATCAAGTCTTTCTTGGTACGAGTCCATGAGGTTAGCGTTAGCACTTCGATTGCTGTTTAAGATAACTCCAAAAAATGACAATTTAGTGTATAAAAAATACTGGATTTTTCCAGGAACTTAAAATACACATCAAAAAGGGCAATGTTACCAGAACATTACCCCTTTTCTTGCTATGAAAATCCTAATTTTTCTTAAGCAGTAATCCGAACATCAATGATGTACTTCTTTCCCACTTCCAAGTCCTTAATTTGAACTTTTTTACCCTTTAGGGTTCTTGAAATCATTCCTTTTACATCATTGTAATCGGAATGGATATCCAATACGGCGATACGCTTTTCGCTCGTTAGGGTAAACAGCACTTTTGCTGTCAAATCCTCTTTTTTTACATAAATCTCACTGGTGCTCAAATAAGCTTGGATTTGTTCTGACAAGTTATAATCTGGCTTGTCAGTTCGAGGTGTGGGGTTTGCAAATACGCTTCCAAATCCCAATGTGGTTGCCAAGACGGCAACAATTACGGTTTTCTTCATCTTGTTTTTTGATTAATGATTACTAATTGATGATAAATAACTGACAACAAGTCTAGCGCTTTGTTACGGGTGGTATGCCCAGATTAACGCAAGCTTGGCAACACTTTAGGTTTCTGTTGGGAAAAAAGGCGAAAAGCTGTTAAGGATAGACAAAAAAAAGACCCTGTTTAGGGCCTTTTTTGATTTTATATATGAGATTGGGTGCTTACGCCAAGACCTGTTTTACTTTATCGGCAGCCTCTTGAAACTGTACCGCGGAATGAACGGCCAAACCTGAATTGTCAATAATCTCTTTAGCCAGCTCGGCATTCGTTCCTTGCAGTCTTACGATGATTGGCACTTGAATGGAATCTCCCATGTTTTTATAGGCATCCACAACCCCCTGGGCAACGCGATCACATCGTACAATACCACCAAAGATATTAATGAGGATTGCCTTTACGTTAGGGTCTTTCAAAATGATACGGAACGCTTCTTCCACACGTTTGGCATCAGCGGTTCCTCCAACATCCAAGAAGTTGGCAGGCTCACCACCGGCCATCTTAATCAAATCCATAGTGGCCATGGCCAGACCGGCCCCGTTCACCATACAACCAACATTACCATCCAAATCAACATAGTTCAAGCCTACTTCACGTGCTTCAACTTCAATAGGGTTTTCTTCACGCAAATCCCGCATTTCGGCATAAGCTTTTCTGCGGTACAAGGCGTTATCATCGATGGAAACTTTAGCATCCACCGCCATGATTTTATCATCAGACGTTTTTAAAACCGGATTGATTTCAAAAAGGCTCGAATCACTTGCTTCGTACGCTTTGTACAAGGCCGAAACGAATTTTACCATTTCCTTAAACGATGTACCACTCAACCCAAGATTGAAAGCAATTCTTCTCGCTTGGAAGGGCAACAAACCAGTCGCTGGGTCAATTTCTTCCGTAAAAATCAAGTGAGGCGTTTTTTCAGCTACCTCCTCAATATCCATCCCACCTTCGGTAGAATACATAATCATATTTCGACCGCTAGCTCGGTTGAGCAAAACTGACATGTAAAATTCGTTGGTTTCACTGTCTCCTGGGTAATACACATCTTCGGCGACCAACACTTGATGTACCTTTTTGCCTTCAGCAGAAGTTTGGGGGGTAATGAGGTTCATTCCTATGATACTTCCTGCCAATTCTTCAACTTCCTTCAAGTTTTTAGCGAGTTTTACGCCCCCACCTTTACCACGTCCACCGGCATGAACTTGGGCTTTGATAACATGCCAACCGGTGCCGGTTTCTTGTGTGAGTTGTTTGGCTGCCTCAACCGCTTCCTTGGCATTTCGTGCCACGATGCCGCGCTGAATGCGCACTCCAAAACTGGCTAAAATCTCTTTTCCTTGATATTCGTGAAGATTCATTATAGACGTGAATTTTGATTGTGACAAAAATAGAAAACGGAAACTAATTACCCTAGAATGTTCAGACTTTAAAGTCCTTAAAATCCAAGGGGTCAAAATTCTTGAAATGTCCGTTCATTTTGATGACCGCTTTGGTGCGGTTCACGCTTTCCAAAACTTCAGTGGTGGTATCCAGATGATTCTTGATGTACAGCAAACGGTCGGTTTCTTTGGATATCTGAAGTAGCCGATATTCCTGCTCGAAAGACAATCCCATCTTGTGGGCCAATGAAAAACTGTTGAATTGTTTGGGAGAAGTTTTGGTGAAGGGCACATCCATTAAATCGTAAAGTTTCTCCACTTTCGCCAAAACTTCATTCCTAAGGCTTTCGTCAGCATCATTTTGCATGTCTAAAAATTGTACTTCCCCGCCCGCATAAAGTTTATCTTCCAATTGGTTTTCAAAAGTGAGCACTTTAAATACCTGTCTAGCGACACAAACCACATCCATTTCACCGCCCTCGTAAGTATTCACCACCTCAACCAATTGCACCTCAGTTCCATAAGCAATGGAATCATTAATGTAAACTGGAATACCAAAAGTGAGGGCTTCTTCTCTACAGTCGTTGATGAGTTGTTTATAACGTTCTTCAAAAATGTGCAAAGGGACCGTTTCTCCAGGAAAAAAAACGGATTGCAACGGGAATAGGGGTAATTTCATGCTGGCAATTTGCCTAAAAATACAACTGGAAGCGCAATTGCACAATTTTCCGAAAGCTCTATAAATGTATTTTTATAACAATTTGTTACATTTTATTGAATTGATACAATTTGTCTTGCGCAAACAGCGTTCAAGGTTTAGTTTTGTGTAAACGAATGATTACTATGGATTCAGCTATTCTTACCGGTATTGCAGAAGAATTTGGAGCTCCGCTCTACGTTTATGACGCCTCCAAAATTGAAGCCCAGTATAAAAGATTGACCTCTGCCTTCGACAAGGTCTCCCATTTGCGTCTGAACTATGCCGCCAAGGCGCTCTCAAACCTATCCATTTTGCGCTTCATGAACCAGTTGGGAGCGGGTTTGGATACGGTTTCCATTCAAGAGGTACAACTGGGATTGCTCGCTGGATTTGAGCCAGAGTCCATTATTTTCACCCCTAATGGTGTTTCACTGGAAGAAATAGAAGAGGCGTCTGCTTTGGGTGTCCAAATCAATATTGACAACCTTTCCATTTTGGAACAGTTTGGGAGTAAATTTCCTGATGTACCGGTTTGCATACGAATCAACCCGCACGTGATGGCTGGGGGAAATTCGAACATCTCCGTGGGGCATATCGATTCGAAATTTGGCATCAGTATCCATCAAATTCCTCATTTGTTGCGAATTGTGGAACTCACCAACATGCGCATCAATGGTATTCACATGCATACGGGAAGTGATATTTTGGATATTGATGTTTTTCTATATGCTTCCGAAATTCTTTTTGAAACCGCAAAGAATTTCAAGGATTTGGAATTTATCGATTTTGGCAGTGGCTTTAAAGTCCCCTACCGCCAAGGCGATATCGAAACCAATATTGAAGAACTGGGAAAAAAGCTCTCCAAAAGATTCAATTCGTTTTGTGAGGAATATGGCAAAGAACTTACCCTCGCGTTTGAACCTGGCAAGTTTTTGGTAAGCGAAGCCGGGTACTTTTTGGCAAAAGTGAATGTGGTAAAGCAAACTACTTCTACCGTTTTTGCTGGAGTGGATTCGGGCTTTAACCATTTGATTCGCCCAATGCTCTATGGTGCTTCCCATGAAATTGTGAACATATCGAATCCGCAGGGGCGTGAACGCTACTACTCCGTCGTGGGCTATATCTGCGAGACGGATACCTTTGGCAGCAATCGAAGAATCAATGAAATCTCCGAGGGAGACATTCTTTGTTTCAAGAATGCAGGAGCCTACTGCTTCACCATGGCGAGCAATTACAATAGCCGCTTCCGTCCTGCAGAAGTGCTTTGGTACCAAAACAAGGCCCATCTTATTCGAAAACGTGAGAACTTTGACGACATCCTTAGAAACCAAGTAGATGTGGAAGTGCTGAAACCTAAAGCAGACCAAGCCATTTCCTAATAGGATGATACCTATTGCTGTTACCTTAGCTTTGATTTTCCTTATTTTGGGTGGCTTGCATTTTTACTGGGCCATATTTGGAATTCAAAATCCTGAAAGGGTATATCCCAGTAAGAAGGATGGTAACCCATTGGGCTATACTCCTGGAAAATTTGCTAGCAGTTTGGTGGGCGTAGTCCTATTGTTATTTGGCTTACTTTTTTTAAATCCAGTTTTATCACTATTCGTTTTTCCACTGGAGTTTTATGTGCTCATGGGAATTGGAATCCTTTTTTTGCTCCGAGGCATTGGGGATTTTAAGTATTTGGGCCTTTTTAAAACCGTTAGGGAAACCTCTTTCGCCAAAATGGACACTCGCTTTTACACCCCGCTGTGCTTTTGTATTGCTGGTATGGTGTTTGCACTACTAGTTTTATATTGATACTTAACAGGGCTTTTTTTCGTTAGCTTTGTAAGGTATCCCAGATATCCCGAACTTAAACAGAAACATTATGCGCCAGATTCTACCTAGTTTTTTAACCCTTTCCGCCATCATTTTGTTGTTACTTCCTGCGACCATTTCCGCACAAAAAGTGGAATGGATGAGTTGGGAAGAGGCCTTGGCGCTATCCGAAAGTGATGCGGAGCCCAAGAAGATTTTTGTGGATATATACACAGACTGGTGTGGATGGTGCAAGAAAATGGACAAGGATACTTTTCAAAATGAAACGGTTGCCTCCTATATGAAGGAACACTTCTACATGGTGAAAATGGATGCCGAGGGCAAGGAACCTATTGATTTCCAAGGCAAAACCTTCAAGTATGTGCCTTCTGGGAGAAGAGGGTATCACGAGTTGGCCGCTGCCCTACTTCAAGGTAAAATGAGCTATCCTACGGTCGTTTTATTGGATGAAAAGCTGAATATGCTTTCTCCGGTCCCTGGGTATCAAAAAGCCAAACCTTTTCTGAAAATCGCCAAATATTTTGGGGACAATATCTACAAAGACAAAGACTGGAAATCTTACTCAGATTCCAGTAAGTAAGCTTTCTTAAACTGATTTAACGACTGTAGTTGGGACTTTCTTTCGTGATGGTGACATCATGAGGATGGCTTTCATTTATTCCGCTAAAGGTAATTTTCACGAAACGACCCATTTCCTGTAAAGTGGCCACATCCTTGGCGCCACAATAGCCCATTCCGGCGCGCAGACCTCCAATAAATTGGTGCATGCTTTCATATAAGTCTCCTTTATAAGGAACCCTTCCCACGATACCTTCGGGAACCAATTTCTTGATATCGTCTTCAACATCTTGGAAGTAGCGGTCTTTACTGCCCTCTTTCATGGCTTCGACAGAACCCATACCGCGATACGATTTGAACTTTCGTCCTTCATAAATAATGGTTTCCCCAGGAGATTCCTTGGTTCCCGCCAATAAAGAACCCAACATCACGGTATCTGCGCCAGCGGCAATTGCTTTCGGAATATCACCAGTATATCGAATACCACCATCTGCTATCACGGGCACACCACTACCTTTAATGGCAGCGGCAACTTCCAGCACCGCAGAGAATTGTGGGAATCCTACACCAGCTACCACCCTTGTGGTACAAATGGAACCAGGTCCAATGCCAACCTTGACGGCGTCAGCGCCAGCATCTACCAAATACTTGGCAGCTTCGGCCGTGGCAATATTACCGACAATGATTTCCAGATTTGGAAAAGCCTGTTTCACTTCTTTCAAAATACCCACTACTCCTTTTGAGTGGCCATGGGCAGTGTCAATAACCAAGGCATCAACCCCGGCAGAGACCAAGGCTTCCGCCCGTTCTGTGGCATCAGGGGTTACCCCTAGCGCTGCCGCAACACGCAAACGTCCATATTGGTCCTTGTTCGCCGTAGGCTTTTGGGTAAGTTTGGTAATATCCCTAAATGTGATGAGTCCAACCAATTTGTAGTCGGCATCGACCACTGGTAGTTTTTCAATTCTATTTTTTTGCAAAATAACCTCTGCCTCCGTTAAGGAAGTTCCTTGACCTACGGTTACCAGATTTTCAGAAGTCATAACTTCTGAAATAGGTCGTTCATTGTTCTTTTCAAAACGCAGGTCACGGTTTGTTACGATTCCGATTAGTTTGAGATGTTGGTCTACTATAGGAATACCCCCTATACTATGTTCCCGCATACTGGCTTTCGCATCCTGAACCAACGCATCCTTGGGAAGCGTAACTGGGTCCATAATCATGCCGCTCTCCGCTCTTTTTACTTTACGCACCTTGGTGGCCTGCTGGGCAATGGTCATGTTTTTATGCAAAACGCCGATACCCCCCTCGCGCGCCATGGCAATAGCCATTTGGGATTCAGTAACCGTATCCATTGCAGCAGAAACTATCGGTACGTTGATGCGTATGTTTCGGGTAAAACGCGTGGTGATATCCACTTCGCGTGGCAAAACTTCAGAATATCCAGGAACCAAGAGAACATCATCGTAGGTAAGTCCTTCACCGATGATTTTTGAAAGATGCGCTTTCATGCAATTCAAGATTAATTGCGTGCAAATATACCATAATTATTTAGGAACACTTTGGAAACAAACCGATTCCGGTATGTATCCAATTTATTCACTATTATTATTTAGACTTATTATAAATAAATGTATCTTTGAGCAAAACATTCTATGTACCCCAAAGTTGAAGTTCTAGGTTACAGTAAGTCGGGTGAATTTAGTTTTTGCAACCATTCGAAGTTGTTTCAATTACGTTTCAACAATCTTTGCTTTGAGTTCTACGAGTGGGAGTTGGCCAATTTCAAGCGATACTTGGCCTCTTTGTTGAAAGATTTCAAGCAAAATTGTATTCAAGATACCAATGGGCGAACTAAAATCCCATTGTCGGTGGGCAATAAATATTTTATTATTTTACTCACCCACAAGGAATTAGTGGAAATGTGCGGACTACTAAATTATAAGCATTCCACACCACGACTCATCAACGCAAAAGATATTGATTATATCTCCACAAAAAACTAGCTTCCGAAGTGTTCTCAGGAGTTAGTAGGTTTGAAAGCGGCAATAGGATTCTGCCGCTTTCTTTTTTATATTCAATCCAAATACAAATAACTGAATAGTAGGTATTTAGAATCATTTTAGGAACTTACTGGAGTATCTTTACAATGAATTTAAAAACTATTGCTATGCCGATTCGATTAGCCACCAATTGTACAAATTGCAACAATTTTACAAACGAAAGTACGTGTGCCCAGCACAACATAAAAGTCAGTGAAAGACATACTTGCGACAGTTTTTCCATGCAAGATGTTTTGAAAGAAGGTATGAGTTGTGGTACCTGTACGCGATTCAACACCGCCGCATGTCCGCATCCTGCAAAAGCTGCTGAAGGCATGTTGTGTTCCAAATGGGCGCCACAAGCCGTTGCCTAATTTGTCAGCGACTTGACAGAAGTTAAAAAGGAAAGCGGAATGCTTTCCTTTTTTTGTTTGTTTCGGTACAGCAATCCAGAGAAAAACATGGTGGTTAATGATGGGCTGAAAATAGCTCAGTCGCTTTGTTATACGCCGCTTCAAAAACCATAGCGTTGACGCCTGTTTCCACCTTTTCTTGATTGAAATAAGAAAAAAGCTTTTCCGTAGGCATATTTCCAGTCAACTCATCTTTGGCCATGGGGCAGCCACCAAAACCTTGGATGGCACCATCAAATCGGGTACAACCTGATTCGTAGGCTGCATGTACTTTTTCATGCCATTTGGAAGGTGTAGTGTGCAAATGTGCCCCGAATTCAATATCTGGATACCTGGGTATCAAGTTGGAAAAGAGATAGGTAATAACCTCTGGCGTTGAAGTACCTACTGTATCGGACAGCGAAAGAATCTTGACTCCCATTTTGGCCAATTCCTCCGTCCACTCCCCCACAATTTCAACATTCCATGGGTCACCATACGGATTGCCAAATCCCATTGAAATGTAAGTGACCACTTGTTTCCCTGATTGGTTGGCCACGTCGAGGATGGCTTTTAACGTTTCGACCGACTGAGCAATGGTTTTGTGGGTATTCCGCATTTGAAAATTCTCTGATATCGAAAACGGATAGCCCAAATAATCAATTTGTTCATGGGCCGAAGCGTCTTGAGCTCCACGAAGGTTGGCCACAATCGCAAGAAGTTTGCTATGGGTCTGTGATAAATCCAGACCTGCTAACACCTCTTTGGTATCCACCATTTGGGGAATTGCTTTTGGAGATACGAAGCTTCCAAAATCCAACGTATCAAAACCACAACCTAAAAGGGATTGTATGTATTTGATTTTTTTTTCGGTAGGAATAAACATCTTAATGCCTTGCATGGCATCCCTTGGGCATTCTATGAGTTTAATCCGTTTCATGTAGGGGTAAAAATACCACTATTTCCCCGATAGGGCGAGGTAAACGGCTATCCCCAAAAAGGTGATAATCTGTAATGCTTTTAAGTACTTGCCCGTAGCTTTGTTTCGCAACAAAAGTTTGGAAAGGTATCCCGCCAAAAGGGCCAACACGGAAAATACTGCAAAAGAAATGGCCATGAAAAGTAACCCCAAAACATAAAACTGAAAGACCGTCCCGTGGGTTTGACTAAATAAAAAACCGGGGAAAAACGCCAAGAAAAATATGGTCACTTTTGGGTTAAGTACGTTCATTACGAAGCCCGTTTTAAAAAGCGAAGGTAAACTTCGGGCAGGTTGGCTTTCAGCATCACTTAAAACAATAGTCCCATCGCTTTTCCAAACCTTGAAGGCCAGGTACAAAAGGTAAACAATACCAAAAATCTTGATGGTCCAAAACAAAGATTCACTGCGCTTAATGATTTCGGAAACCCCAAAGGCCAATAGCGTTGTATGCACAAGACACCCGGAAATCAAACCGCAAACGGTAGCCATACCTGACTTGATTCCATTTGTTAGACTCTGTGAAATGACAAAAATATTATCCGGACCTGGAGAGAGTGCCAAAAGTGCAGTAGCCGCCGCAAAACTCGCGAGGGTAGACACTTCAACTTCTGTGGCCACCAGTAAAGCACTAAGCATGTTGGGCAATCACAGCCGATTGTTTCTGTAAAATGGCTTGGTTAATCCGCTTAATGAGTCCAGGACCTTCGTACACAAAACCGGTATAGAGCTGTACCAAATCAGCACCTGCATCCAGTTTTTCCAGAGCATCTTCAGCCGAGTGAATCCCCCCTACTCCAATAATCGTAAAAGAATTGTTTCCCTTTTCAGCAAGAAAACGGATGACCTCCGTGCTGCGATTCCGTAATGGTTTTCCACTCAAACCACCCTTCTCTTCGGTCAAAATCATCATGGATTTTAAATTGTTCCGCTCAATAGTAGTGTTTGTGGCTATTACACCTTCTATACGCGTTTCATTTACAATCTCAATGATATCCAACAATTGTGCATCGGTCAAATCGGGTGCAATTTTCAGTAAAATAGGCCGCTGCTTGCTTTGGTATTGTTTGGCAAGTTTCCCATTCTCCCTTTTCAGGGTCCTCAGCAACTCAGTTAAAGGTTCCCGCCCCTGCAATGCGCGAAGCCCAGGCGTATTGGGAGAGCTGACGTTGACCACAAAATAATCAACATGGAGGAATAGGGCATCAAAACAAATCAAATAGTCTTTGACTGCATCTTCATTAGGAGTCGCCTTATTTTTCCCGATGTTGCCACCAATAACCACCCGATGCTTCTTTTTTAATTGTTCCACTGCTTCAAAAACTCCGCGATTGTTGAATCCCATACGATTGATTATCGCCTCATCTGGAATGAGTCGAAACAACCTTTTCTTGGGATTGCCACTTTGTGGTTTGGGGGTTAGGGTGCCAATTTCAACAAATCCGAAACCAAAATCCGACAACTCATTATAGAGTCGTGCATCTTTATCAAATCCAGCGGCCAACCCCACTGGGTTTTTAAAGGTAAGCCCCAACACTTCACGTTCAAGGCCTTTGTGTTCTAGTACAAACTTTTTACGAAAAAGGGCTCCTACGCCAAGTCTTGATAATATACGGACCATTCGAAAGGAAAAATGGTGGGCGTTTTCGGCATCCAAAAGGAACAATAAGGGTCTCAACAGCAATTTATACATCAACCGGCATCAATTTGCAGCAAAAATAACAACTCTTTTAATCGTTTTGTATCCCAGAACTAGTTTTCATTAACCAAACCATCAACATACAAGGGTCTTAACGAAAGTCCCGTACACAATTCTACATAAAAGTTGTATTGCTTCTTATTGAAAATTCCCAATAACCGTTTATCCATCATACGTGAATTGCTTTGCATACTATCCAAAATAGCACGGTACTTTTTAGACATGGTCAGTAAAACTTCAGGCGGACTTTCTTCATGTTTTTTGAGGAGCACACGTGCTTTCTCCTTGAGCATATCGTTTCGAATTCCGAGTTCGGCACTCCAATTTTTGAGTTTGGTCTGTTGCTCTTCGTTCAGTTGGAATATCTCCACAATATCCCCGTCATTCCTATTACCAATCCCCAAAGGACATTCTTTTTGACCCCAAAGTACTGGTCCGAGACAAAAGGCCAAGACAATCAATTTGTTTTGCAAGGTTGGAAGGTTAATGGTTTTTCAGCTTGAAGATAAAAGGATGAATTTACATCTGACAAAAAATCCGGTTGAAATAGTCATATTTTTATAAAAAATTCGACTTTATGGAGAAACTTTTACCCCGCTTTCTGGAATTTGTTCAAGTCGACACTCAAAGTGACCCCTACTCGCAAACGACCCCCAGCACCGAAAAACAGCGCAAACTTGCCAAGAAGTTGCTAGTCGAATTGCATCAAATTGGAATGGAGGACGTTACCATTGATGAAAACTGCTACATCATGGCAACATTACCCAGCAATGTTGAAAAAAAGGTTCCCACGATAGGCTTTATCTCCCATATGGATACCACTCCAGATTTTACAGGAAAAAAGGTAAAACCCAATGTTGTGGAGGGTTATGATGGCGGGGAAATCAATTTAAAAGGTAAAAAAGGGATGGTACTTTCTCCAACCGAATTTCCAGAGTTGGAAAACTATATCGGGCAAACTTTGGTCACTACAGATGGGACCACTTTGCTTGGCGCAGATGACAAAGCGGGGATAAGTGAAATCATTACCGCCATGGAATACCTCAGAAAGCATCCTGAAATTCCCCATGGGAAAATTCGAGTGGCTTTTACTCCTGACGAGGAAATTGGACGAGGTGCACACAAGTTTGATGTGGAAAAGTTTGGTGCGGAGTGGGCGTACACGGTTGATGGTAGCCAGGTTGGGGAACTGGAATTCGAGAACTTTAACGCCGCCAGCGCGGTCATTAAATGCAAAGGGAAAAGCGTACATCCTGGTTTTGCCAAAAATAAGATGATAAATGCCCTTTTGGTGGCCCATGAGTTCGTTTCAATGTTACCCTTGCAAGAAGTTCCTGAGAAAACGGAAGGAATGGATGGTTTCTTTCATGTACACACCTTAAAAGGTGGTGTGGAAAAATCAAAAATCGAACTCATTATCCGTGACCACGACAGAGAGCACTTCGAAGCGCGAAAACAACTCTTGTTGGACATTGCTGAAAAACTAAATGACCGATATGAGAAGGCCATAAGCGTGCATATGGAAGACCAATACTACAACATGCGCGAAAAGGTGGAGCCAGTTTACCATATCGTGGAAATTGCCGAAGAGGCGATGAAATCTGTTGGGGTAGAACCTATCATTAAACCCATTCGTGGGGGAACGGACGGCTCACAATTGAGTTTTATGGGGCTACCGTGCCCTAATATTTTCGCAGGAGGGCACAATTTTCATGGGCCCTATGAATACGTTCCTTTGGAAAGTATGCAAAAAGCAGTGGAAGTCATCGTCAAAATCTCCGAATTGACCGCCACTCAAATCCAATAAAAAAGCACCCCAAAAGGGGTGCTCCATGGGTAGAATATAGTGGTAATTACTTTTTGCCGTCTACAGATAACTTTTTGCTCATTTCCATTGAAATGGCTGAGCGGTCGAATTTTAATCGTCCGGCCATGGTCTCAATAACGCAAGAATAGTCCTTGTCGTTCAATTCAACCACCTTGCCGTGCAAGCCGCTTTTCGTGATGATTTTATCTCCTCTTTTTAGTGCAGAAGCAAATTTCTTTTCATCTTTCTGACGTTTGATTTGCGGTCGAATCATAAAAAAATACGCGACCACCATTATCAATATGAGAGGCAGAAAGTTTCCTAAGTTTTCCATGTTTGGCTTATCCTAAAATTATTTTACCGGTCCTGCGGGAACCGTTTGTTTTGGGTTCACGAATGCTTTGATACGAAGCGTCTCTGACCCTTTTTCCGTATTTGCGGTTACGGTAACCGTTTTGGTAACTTGATTTTGACCAGAACCATTGAATTTTACCAACAAATCCCCTTGTGCACCTGGTGCGATAGGGGTATTTTTTGGGTATTCTGGAATGGTACAACCGCAACTGCTTTTCGCATCGGTGATGATCAAAGGAGCATTTCCAGTATTAGTAAAGGTAAAGCGCGTTTGTTGTGCGGTTCCTTGTTCAATGGTACCAAAATCATGTTCTGATTTGTCAAAGGTCATTACAGGCAATTTCTTCTGTGCCTCATCCCTACTGGATGCATTTTCAACATTCTCAGCTACAATTTTACTTGAAGCTTTTTCCTTGCAAGAAAGGCCCACAATAGCTACAACAGCCAACAAGCCCAAACCAATGATTGTTTTTCTCATTCTGTATTTTATTTTTCCAAAAATAATCAATTCGTAAATTATCGGAGACCCCGCCCAATTTTTTGGAGCTTTCCATTAGACTTGTATTCTTTTGCGAGCTTGTCCAATACCCCATTTATGAAAATACTGCTCTTCGGAGTAGAATACTCTTTGGCGATTTCAAGATACTCATTCAAGGTCACCTTTTCAGGAATAGAGGGAAAGTTCAGCAACTCGCAGATGGCCATCTTTAGGATGATGGAATCTATTTCCGCAATGCGGTCATTGTCCCAATTTGGGGTTTTCGCCTCGATTTCCTTCTCCCATTCAGCATCGTTCAACAAGGTTTTGGTGAGCAATGTATTGGCGAAGAGCATATCGGCCTCGTCTTTTAAAAGTCGTGGGGCAAAATACCTAGGTTTCGCTTCTTGAGTAGCATTTTTCAAGCGTTTGACGATATAGGTATTCACGATTGGAAAATCATCGACCCAAGTCAGTTTGTCATCTTCCAAATACTCATAAATCTTATCATTGGGCGCAATTACCGTTTTAAAAAGGGTAAGCACCAATTCGCGGTCTTCGGTATAAGAGCTTTCCTTTTTGACCATATAGTTTTGGTAAGCGTCACTAGCAAGAATCTCTTTGTACAAAATTTTGATATAGTCACTGTTCAGGTCCCAATTGTTCAACTTTCGTTTAGACCATTCTTGTTCGAGCAAAGAATTCTTGGAAATTTGCAGAAGAAGTTGGTTTTCCACAAACTTTTTTGGATTTGGAAAGCGGTCCTCCTCGGTAGCCAAATATTTTTTGGTTGCCTGTTCCGTACGGTACTGGGCCATTGCATGCAATTCCTTCAACATACTCAGCATTAGGAGGTAGAGCACGTACATGTTCTCAATGCTTACTTTGAGGAATTTTTCCTGCTTTTCAAGGGAGTCATCTTTCGATTGTACCAATGCATAGATACACTGCATTACCTTAACTCGTATATGCCTTCTCGTAAGCATGTTTAAAGAACTTTTTTAATGGCGTTTGCATTTATTGCCGCAAAAGTAACTTTATAATTCATTTCTGCCTACCCGAACCTTTTTCTTATCAGTTTTATAACATTTGGTTTTGAGCTTTACGGCTATATTTGTTGTTTTTGGTCAAATTATTTTCCAGTCGTTTTTCCTACATGAAGGAACTTAAGCACTTAAACAAGTATTTTAAAAAATACGCTCTTAAAATCCTGCTTGGTATTGTTATTACCATCATTGCAAGGTTGTTTTCACTTTTCTTGCCGCACTATGTGAACAATTCCATTCAAACGATTGAAAAATTTGTGGGTCAGGAATTGACCTTGTCGGAAGCGAAAAGCGACCTTTTCGAATACATCCTCATCGTAATAGGAGCGGCCTTGCTATCGGCCTTGTTTACTTTTCTGATGCGCCAAACCATCATCAACGTATCACGTTACATCGAATTCGACCTGAAGAACGAGGTGTTTGACCATTACCAAATCCTAAACCTTGATTTTTATAAAAAGAACAGAATTGGCGATTTAATGAATCGTATTAGTGAAGACATCAATCAAGTACGGATGTATGCGGGACCAGTCATCATGTATGGCATGAATACGATTACCACTTTCGTTTGTGTTATCTCCATTATGTTCATCAAAGCACCAACTTTGGCGGCGTACACTTTGATACCCCTACCCTTTCTGTCGATTTTGATTTATCAAATCAGCAAAATCATTCATATTCGAAGTACTCGGGTCCAGGAGTTTTTGTCAACGCTTTCCACTTTTTCGCAAGAATCTTTTTCCGGGGTATCGGTTATCAAGGCGTACGGCATTGAATCTAAGGTGAACCGTGAAATGGGCGATTTAGCCTTGGAGGGCAAGAACATCAGCATGGATTTGGCCAAGGTAAATGCTTGGTTTTTTCCATTGATGATATTGTTGATTGGTATCAGCAACATCATTGTGATTTACATTGGTGGAAAACAATATTTGGCGGGAGAAATTGCCTCTTTTGGAATCATTGCCGAGTTTATTCTGTATGTGAATATGTTGACATGGCCCGTAGCGGTTGTAGGCTGGCTTACTTCAATCGTGCAACGAGCGGAAGCTTCACAAAAACGAATCAATGAATTTTTGAAGGTCGAACCAAAGATTCAAAATACCGCTCTGGAAACAGCTGAAATCAATGGCAATATCGTTTTCAAAAACGTAACATTTACCTACGACGATACCAATATAACAGCCTTAAAAAATGTGTCCTTTACCATCAAATCAGGACAAACCGTCGCCTTTTTGGGCAAAACTGGTGCGGGAAAATCTACCATCTTGGATTTGGTTACACGTTTATATGATGTGGATTCGGGAAGCATTCTTATTGATGGCATCCCGATTCAGGAATTCAATCTACATCACTTGAGAGAAGCCATAGGCACCGTTCCCCAAGATGCTTTTCTATTCTCTGACACTATTGCCAACAACATTCGCATGGGGAATGAATCTGCCAATGATTCAGAAGTTGTAGCTGCCGCCAAAAAAGCAGTGGTTCACGAAAACATTGAAGGGTTCACCAAGAAGTATGACACCATATTGGGCGAGCGCGGCATTACCTTGAGTGGAGGACAAAAACAACGTGTGTCCATTGCCCGGGCCTTGCTCAAGGACCCCACCATTTACCTATTCGACGACTGTCTCTCCGCTGTGGACACCGAAACTGAGGAAGAAATCTTAAAGAATCTAAAGGAAATTTCGTCCAATAAAACTACCTTGATTGTAAGTCATAGGGTTTCCTCTGCGAAGAACGCAGACCACATTATCATTCTTGAAAATGGGGAAATCATACAAGAGGGAACGCACGAAGAACTCAATAGTGTAAAGGGATATTACCAAGAACTTTATCAAAGTCAGCTCTCTGAGAAAGTGGACTAAAAAATTGTGGTTTTAGCATTTTTTTTACATTTTTGGTAGAATTATACAGCAAATCACTAAACACACACCTAATCTCTATGAGTGATAAAGAAATAATGGACCAGGAAGAAATTTACTCCAAAGTCCTAAGAGCTGGAAGACGAACTTACTTTTTTGACGTCCGGAGTACCAAAGCAGGCGACTACTATCTAACCATCACCGAAAGCAAAAAATTCACCCACGACGATGGATCCTTTCATTACAAAAAGCATAAAATCTATCTCTACAAAGAGGATTTTATGGCGTTTAAGGAAATCATGGAAGAGATGATGGACTACATTATAGAAGAAAAAGGCCTCGAGGTCATTTCGGAAAGACATCAAAAAGATTTCAAAAAGGAAGAAGAGACACCAGTGCCTAAAGATGACAACAATTCTTCTAACTTTACGGATGTAAGTTTCGACGATATTTAAAACAACCTTAAAAAAAACTTAAAACGACCTGCCTTTGACAGGTCGTTTTTTATTTTAGGGCCTACTCTAATCCAACTAACAGAAAATGCGATTTCAATACGTTCTTTTTTTGCTTTTCCCCATTTTTGTAAGCGCCCAAAGTGTTTCTTTGGACTATTATCTTCCTAAAAATATTTCATATAATGCTGATGTACCCAAACCTGCGGATATTATTGGGCACGAAATAGGGGAATGGCATATCACCCATGACAAACTACTTTATTACTTAACAGCCTTAGCGGAAACCAGTGACCGAATAACCTTGGAAGAACGTGGTAAAACCTTTGAAGGACGTCCACTTCCTTTACTTACCATTACCAATCCAGAAAACCACAAAAACATTGAAGCGATTCGCAAAGAACATATCGCACTCACCGACGGTGACGTTTCGGACGTTTCGGGCTTGCCGATAGTAGTTTATCAAGGGTTTTCCATTCATGGTAACGAGGCGAGTGCGACCAATGCGGCCGTGGTTTATGCTTATTATCTCGCCGCTGCAGAAGGAAACGAAATCGAAACGGCCTTGAAAAATTCCGTTATCCTTTTGGATGCCTGTATGAATCCTGATGGTCTACAACGTTTTGCGTATTGGGCGAATATTAATAAAAGTCAAAATTTAAATCCAGACAGCAATGACCGTGAATATCGCGAAGTTTGGCCTGGGGGTCGTACCAACCACTACTGGTTTGATATGAACCGGGATTGGCTACCCGTGCAACTTCCAGAGAGTAAAGCACGTGTGGAAAGTTTTCACAAATGGCTGCCGAATATTTTAACGGACCACCATGAGATGGGGACCAATTCCACCTTTTTCTTTCAACCGGGAGAACCGGACCGGGTGAATCCTTTAACACCAAAACGAAATCAGGAACTGACCAAAGAAATCGGAAATTTCCACGCTGCTGCCTTGGACAAAATCGGTTCACTGTACTATTCAGAGGAGGGTTTTGATGATTATTACTATGGCAAAGGCTCCACCTTTCCAGATGTGAATGGAAGTATCGGTATCTTATTTGAACAAGGAAGTTCCCGAGGGCATATCCAAGAAAGCGAAAATGGCATTTTGACCTTTCCCTTTACCATCCGAAACCAGTTTACCACCTGTTTATCGACCTTGACCGCAGCAAATGCCTTGCGCGAAAAGATATTGGAATTCCAGAAGGGGTATTATGCCGATTTACGCCAGGAAGGAAGTCGCATGAAAACCAAAGGAATCGTTTTTGGTGACCCGAAAGACGTTTCCCGAACAAACAGTCTTGCTGAAATTCTATACCGTCACAAAATTAGATTCCATAGTTTAAAACAGGATATGACGGTTGGGGGCAAAACCTTTAAAAAAGACCACGCCTTTATTGTGCCAATGGACCAAAAGAATCCGAGACTCATCAATGCCATGTTTGAAAAGCGAACCACTTTTAAGGACAGCATCTTCTACGACGTCTCCGCTTGGACCTTTCCCTTGGCATTCAATCTAGACTATGCATCTATAAGCTCCTTGGCAAACGCCGGGGATGCCATCACGCAAATACCGAAAAAGGAGGCGCGAGTACCGCAAAAAAGCAATTATGCCTATCTATTTGAGTGGCACGACTACAATACTCCCAAAGCGTTGAACCACATTTTGGAAAAGGGTTTACGCGCCAAAGTGGCGCGAACGCCATTCACTTTGGAATCGAACAATTACGATTATGGAACCATTATGGTTCCTGTGCAAGACCAGAAATTGGACGTAGATGAACTTTTTGAATTTCTAAAAACCGTCGCCAGTGAAACAGGAATCGAAATTTCAAGTGTTGGCACGGGGCAAACCATAGGTATTGATTTGGGAAGCAATGATTTTGAACCCATCAAAAAGCAAAAGGTTGCTGTTTTGGTAGGCGATGGCATTCGCTCATATGACGCCGGTGAAATTTGGCATTTGTTTGACATCCGCTACGATATCAAAATCACAAAATTGGACAAACGCTCATTCAACAATGTGGATTTGGAACGCTACACCGATTTGATAATTCCTAGTGGGTGGGGTGGTGATATTCTTGACGAAGCAGGAACCAAAAAAGTCAAAGAATGGGTTAAAAATGGTGGTACCCTGATTGGCTACCGAAATGTGGCCAATTGGTTGAACAAAAACGAAATCATGAAGTTAAAGATGCGGAAGGACACCCTTGTCGCTAAAAATGTTTCCTTTGACAAAAAGCGAGCCTTTAGGGGCGCCCAAGTTACGGGTGGAGCTATCTTTGAGGCAAAAATTGACCGTTCACACCCCATTAACTTTGGGTATAGCGGAAATACCATCTCTCTTTTTCGAAATACCAATATCTATTTGGAGCCCTCCAAACAGAGCTATGACAACCCAATACAATACACCAAAAACCCTTTGTTGAGCGGTTATATTTCAGAAGAGAATGCGGAACTCATAAAATCCAGCGTGCCTTTTAAGGCCAAGCGAATGGGTAAAGGTCGCGTACTACTGTTCACGGACAATACAAACTTTAGGGCCTTTTGGTACGGAACCAACAAACTTATGATGAATGGCATTTTCTTTGGCCCTTTAATGTAGAACGCAAATCATGGCAAGAACTCCAAGCAATATGTTGGCTTTGGGCACCAAAGCTCCAGATTTCCAACTTCCCGATACGGTTTCAGATGAAATCTTGGCCCTAAACAACGTCGCCGGGGAAAAAGGTACCGTGGTCATGTTTATCTGCAACCACTGTCCTTTCGTGATTCACGTGAATCCAGAGATAACCAAAGTTGCCGAAGAGTATATGCAACAGGGTATTGGCTTTGTTGCAATTTCTAGCAATGATGTGGAGAACTATCCGCAAGACGGTCCGGAATTAATGAAGACCAAAGCCAAGGAAGAAGGATATCCTTTTCCCTATTTGTATGATGCGACCCAGGACGTTGCAAAGGCTTATGACGCGGCTTGCACACCAGACTTCTATCTGTTTGATGAAAAACAGGAACTTGTATATCGTGGGCAGTTGGACGATTCGCGACCCGGAAACGGTATGCCTTTAACGGGAAAAGACCTGAGGGACGCACTGACCGCGCTACTAGATGGACAATCCATCAATACGCTACAAAAACCCAGCATAGGTTGTAACATCAAGTGGAAATAATCGGGCTACCAGCCTTCGCGGTCAACCAAGTTTTGGATGTGGGCCAGATGATGGGTGCCATGCCATGCATAACGGCCGATATTTTCAGCTAAGGTAGATGTAACATTCCCCTCTGGATGAAGAAAAGTCTTTTCCAAATCTTCCTTGGACAGACCTCTTAGCAAATACACTAATTTGGCATGTACGGCCTTTAAATGATTTAGCGAAAGTTGGATAGGCGCCGTTTTGGCATCAAACAACTTGGACCATTCTTTTTCAAAATAGGCTTTTATCAAAGGGGTGTCTTCCGTAAGTGCCCATTTAAAGCGCGTATAACTATGGTGATGGCTATCAGAAACATGATGTACCACTTGGCGAACCGTCCATCCCCCCGGGCGATAGGGCGTTTCCAATTGCACATCATTCAAAGGTGTTGTCAGTGTCTCGAACCGTTCTGGTAACTGTTCCAGAACCGTTATCCAGGTTTGAAGGTGTGCTTCGGTTATGGGTTCGGGAATCTCATATTTGCCGATTGGATACTTCAAGGCTTCCAAGTACTCATCTTCCATATCTCTAGATTTTGCTTCTATTCAAAAGTACAGGGATTGTCGAAAGTATGGTGCCGTTTAGGGGCAAACTTTAATACTTATTTAACCGCCTTGCCCAAACAACATTTGGTTTATCTACTAATTTTGTAGGATACATCAATTTTAAACAAATAAACCCATATGTCTGCACTTCGATTGGGCGATATAGCTCCAGATTTTACAGCTGAAACCTCACAAGGAACTTTAAATTTATACGACTACCTCGGCGATGGTTGGGGTATTTTATTTTCGCATCCTGCGGATTTTACCCCGGTCTGTACTACCGAATTGGGAACTGCTTCAAAATTCAAAGATGAATTTGCAAAACGCAACGTGAAAATGATTGCCCTAAGTGTTGATGGGGTGGCTTCGCATTCTGAATGGATTAAGGATATCAACGAAACTCAAGACACTGTAGTCAATTTTCCCATCATAGCCGATGAGGACCGAAAAGTATCCGATTTGTACGACATGATTCACCCAAATGCAAACGATACGCTTACCGTACGGTCTGTTTTCATTATCGGGCCTGACCGAAAAATCAAATTGATTTTGACCTATCCTGCCTCAACGGGAAGAAATTTTTATGAGTTGCTTCGGGTAATTGATTCCCTCCAGCTTACGGCACATCACAAAGTGGCTACACCTGCCAACTGGAAAAATGGTGAAAAAGTCGTGGTAAGTCCTGCAATACCCACAGCTGAGGCCCAAACCATATTTGAGAAGGGCGTTGAAGAGGTAAAACCGTATTTGCGGTTGACACCAGACCCAACGGCATAAGCTTCTCCTTCACCCATGAAATTCCGGTAATACTTGGGTTTCATGGGTTTTTCTTTTTCAAAAGCAACTCGTGGGTCAGTTCCCCGCATTTTTAACCAAAACGAACGCAACCTTCTTTGCGCATACGCCTCTTTCTTGTAAGAGAATACCTAAACCTCAATCCTTGCAAACAAACATCGTATGTCCATTCAGATTCATTTTCCAGACCAGTAATTCACTCTTTTTTCCAACAAATACAGTGGCTCCGCCCAAACCCCGACCTAAATTGACCTCCGGATGGTACCCGGTAGGCAAAAGATTAACAAACAATAAGTAGGGTTTTCCCTCGTTCATCTGTTATAAAAACAACAGCACCCCTTTGAATATATAAACAGAATACCATGCAAACTTTTTTTACCGTTTTGCTTATTCTTTTGCTACTTAATGCTTGTCTCCTGTTGATAAGTGTAAATCGTAGCAAATAAAAAAGCCCCCTATTTGGGAGCTTTTTCTTGACTTGTTCTTTCGACGCGAATTACTTCACGTCCATCAGTTCCACATCAAAAATCAATGTTGCGTTTGGCGGAATAACGCCCCCTGCTCCTGCACTGCCGTAAGCCAAGTGCGATGGAATTACGAAGCGTGCTTTGTCCCCAACTTTCAGCAATTCGATACCTTCATCCCATCCAGGGATTACTTGTCCAATCCCCAAACTAAAATCTATAGGTTGGTTTCGCTTATAGGATGAATCAAAAACCTGACCGCTAGTCAAGCTTCCTTCATAATGTACGGATACAGTCTTTCCTTTTTCGGCAGCAACCCCATCTCCTTTTTGAATGATTTGATAGCGTAATCCACTGTCCGTTTTTTGAAAACCAGCAGCTAGCTTTTCAAGTTCCGCCTCCGCAGCGGCCTTTGCTTCCTCCAATCTTCTTTGGCGGGAGCCTTCAAACTCACGAAATGCCTCAATTGCATTCCATTTTTCAGCTTCATCACCCACTCTAACAATTTCCAAGGTTTCAATGGTATCTCCTTGTGCGATGGCATCCACCACTTCTTGACCGGCGGCAACATGTCCGAATACGGTATGCTTTCCGTCCAACCATGGTGTAGCGACATGTGTGATGAAAAACTGGCTCCCATTGGTTCCCGGTCCCGCATTGGCCATGGAAAGTACTCCAGGACCGTCATGTGTAAGGGTTTTATCGAATTCATCATCGAATTTATACCCTGGGTCCCCGGTTCCTGTGCCTTGCGGGCACCCCCCTTGAATCATGAAATCTTGGATTACGCGATGGAACTTCAATCCATCGTAATACGGTTTTCCCTGTGGTCGAGCACCGTTTTCCATGTTTCCTTCGGCCAAAGCTACAAAGTTCCCTACGGTTCCTGGGGTTTTATCATGGGTAAGCTTTACCAAAACTTCACCTCTACTGGTATTGAATTTGGCATAAATACCGTCTTGCATACGTTCTATTTTTGTTTAAAAATCTTTGTTTTAAAAGGCCACAAAGATACGGCTTACCTAGCGAAATAAACCATGTATTTGTATGCAAATGAAAGAGATGGGTGGAATTTATCCCTTGATTTTTGAGGAAGGTACAACACCATATTTGTCCATCAAGTACACCAGACTCGCCATGCTGGCTGCGCCCAATTCCAATTCTCTTTTGTTGACGTGTTCGAACGTATCATTTTCGGCATGGTGATGGTCAAAATAACGTTGTGAATCAGGCACCAAACCAGCTAATACCATGTCATCTGATTTTAAGGGACGAATGTCAGCACCGCTAAATCCTCTTACGAAGAGATGAATCAGATAAGGTTCGAACAATTTTTCCCAGCTTTGAACTTGTTTTAGATTTTCATCAGAACAATTGAAAGAAAAGCCACGTGGGGTAAATCCCCCCGCATCACTTTCCAAGGCAAAAATGTGTTTTTCACCCTTTCTTTGGGCTACCTCAGCATACTTTCTCCCCCCGCGTAGACCATTTTCTTCATTCATAAAAAGGACGACTCGAAGAGTTCTCTTGGGGCGATACCCTGACATTTTCAATATTCGCAGTACTTCCATACTCTGAACACAGCCTGCGCCATCATCATGTGAACCATCACCGAGGTCCCAGGAATCCAAATGCCCGCCTACGACCATGATTTCATTCGGGAATTCAGAACCTTTTATTTCCCCGATTACGTTATAAGATTGGACGTCGGCAAATTGCTTGCAATTTTGCTTAAAGTAGAACTTGATTTCAGGATTTAAAGATAAGGTTGTGCTTAGCAATTCAGCGCCTTTGGTACTAATCGCCGCTGCGGGAATTCTTTCTGATACCGGTGTATCGCCATAGGCCATAGAGCCCGTGTGCGGAAAATCATCCAACCTAAGGTTCACTGAACGCACAATTACACCCAGTGCACCATACTTTCCTGCCTCCGCGGCACCGGAATATCTTTGGTCGACACAACCCGAGTAGGCGTCAAACGTACTTATCAAAGTAGGGTCCATTGGGCGATTATAGAATACGATTTTGCCTTCTATTTTTTCGCGACCGAGGGTTTTTAGTTCTTCAATACCCTGTACCTCTATTACCGCTGCTTTAATACCGATATCAGGCGTAGCCACGGAACCACCCAAAGCGCATATAGGCACGTTGGTAGTTAGTCCTGGTTTGGTTTCAATGTAGGCGAACTCAGGAGTGCCTCGAACCCATTTGGGCACCATAACCGGTTGTAGCCAAGCTCTGTCCAAGCCCAGGCTATCCAGTTGTTCCTTGGTATAATCCACCGCTTGTTGCGCTTGTACCGAACCCGATAGTCTTCCGCCAATTTGATTGGAGATATAGTTCAGCCAATCGTATGCTTTTCCTTTGGTCAAGGCAAGATCATAAATACTTTTGAGCTGCTTCTCATCTTCAGTCTGCCCTTGCACGACCAATGCAAAAAGCAAAAACACCCAACCTAATTTCTTCATGGTTTCTCTTTTTGAAGCTGTTCTTTGTACAACTCTAAGTTAGCCTTTATTTCATCCTCCAGTTCGGGTTCTTCTACATCTTTGTATTTATTTAACTCCTGTAATAGAATGGAAGCGACAATGACTCGTGCGGCCTTTTTATCATCCGCCGGAATGGCATACCAAGGCGCATAAGATTTTGAGGTTTGGTTTATTGCCTCTTCATAACACTCTTGATACCGGTCCCAAAGGGCACGTTCTTTTAAATCCCCAGGAGAAAATTTCCAGTTTTTTTCTTTTAAATCGAGTCTTCTTAACAGCCTTTTCCGTTGTTCTTCTTTAGAAAGGTGCAAAAAGAATTTAAAAATGATGGTCCCATTTTCATAGAGATGGCGCTCGAAATCCTGAATTTGACGGTATCTTTTTTCCCAAAACTTTTCATCGATATCGGCAACACTATTGACATTTGGAAGATTTTCTGAAAGGATGTATTGGGGATGCACTTTGGTCACCAAAACATTTTCATAATGCGTCCTGTTGAACACACTGAATTTACCTCGGGAAGGAAGCGCTAAATAATGCCGCCACAAATAATCATGTCCCAGCTCGGTCTTTGTAGGAACTTTGAAGCTATGCACCACTACTCCACGTACGTTGAAGTCCTTGAAGACCTCTCGTATTAAGCTGTCCTTTCCAGCGGTATCCATTCCCTGTAAACAGACCAATACGCCGTACTTGCCGTGTGCGTAAAGGGTATCTTGAAACTTACCGAGTTTTCTACGAATCTTTTTTAGGGAATCCTTGAGCCCATCTTCATCCGTACCCAAATCGTCAAAAGTGGGCGTTTCGGAAAGCTTGATTGAAGATTGAACCTTGTATTTGGCGCTGTCAATTGATTTCATCTGAGGAATATAGTACTTTTTAGGCAAGTACATTAGGGCATTGCAGCGGCAAAAATCCATTTTTGTGTGCTTGACAGTTTTTGCTGTTTTTCATCGATTATATTATTGAACGGCAGCTAGTCAGAGTATCTTGTGCATAGTACAACCTCGCTAAGTCCCAAATCAAGCGTAGTGAAATTAAAGCAAATCATCTGGCTAATGATGTGCCTCACTGGAATAGTGGGTACTCTTTTATTGTCTTCATTCACCGGAGTTAATGCCTGTCAATACGCAAATTCCAATCTTCAATACATTAAATCGCAAACCAAAGAGGCATTGGCCACTGCAGATTTTGAAAAATCACGATATCATACCTTCAAGGCGATTAATGGGATAGAAAAAACACGCGATAACTTTAAGGCTTGTGGCTGCGAAAAAGCAATTGAAGGCTTGGAGCAAATGATGGTTTCTTTAAAGTCGGCGAGCAAATCGAAGTCAAAATCCTCCGTAAACTACAATCTGGAAGAGGCACTAATGCACTCCAAGTGGGTTTTTGAAGAATTGGCACTTCACGAATCAGAATCGTATACGGATTATGGGGATGACCTATTGGTGCTGAACACCAAAGACGTTCTGGATGCACAAGGCGGTGTTTTGCTGCCGGAAAGCAAACTTTTGGAAAAACGCATCCACGATGGACTGAAAGCATACGAAAAGTCTACCAAAAAAGTGGTGGAAACGGTGGATTGTAAGGAAGCTAGAGCCTTTCTTCAAAAGACCTACGACCATACCCAGCAGCAGTTGCTAAATCCTGATTTGACGCGACCTAAAAAAATCTATCACCAACGCGTATTGAACATCACTGAATCTGCTATGGAAGAACTCGGCCGATGTCAGTAGCCTACTTGCTCGCGAACAATTTCACATCTTCTTCTGAGACTTCTTTGCCGCCCAAAATAATCAAACGTTCTACTACATTTCTCAACTCCCGCACATTCCCTGTCCAATCGTAGCCTTTTAATAAAGTAATGGCCTTTGCGGCAAAAGCTTTGGTTGGGGCGCCTTGCTCTTCTCCTATTTTCTTGGCAAAATGCTCAATAAGGGTTGGAATGTCGTCCCTACGGTCGTTCAAGGCTGGAACTTTTATTAAAATAACGGCCAGACGATGGTATAAATCCTCTCGGAAACGTCCTTCGGCAATTTCTTTTTTCAGGTCCTTGTTGGTTGCCGCCAATACGCGAACATCCACTTTGATATCCTTGTCGGTACCTACCCTTGAAATTTTGTTTTCTTGAAGTGCCCTAAGAACTTTGGCTTGGGCGGAAAGGCTCATATCGCCTATTTCATCTAAAAAAAGTGTGCCTTTGTTGGCTGCTTCAAATTTCCCAGCGCGGTCTTTCACCGCAGAGGTAAACGCTCCTTTAACGTGTCCAAACAACTCACTTTCGATTAATTCTGAAGGAATGGCCGCACAATTCACTTCAATGAACGCCGCGGTAGAGCGTGCACTTTTTTCATGTAGCCAGTGCGCAACAAGTTCTTTACCTGTACCGTTTGGGCCCGTAATCAAAACCCTTGCATCGGTCGGCGCCACTTTTTCAATCATGTCCTTGATGACACCAATCTCCTTACTGTCCCCAATCATATCATAGTTCTTGGACACCTTTTTTTTCAGGATTTTGTTCTCCACAACCAGTTCTTTTCGGTCAAGAGCGTTTCGTACAGTAGTCAACAAGCGATTTAAGTCTGGGGGTTTTGAAATGTAGTCGAAAGCCCCCAATCGCATGGTATTGACTGCTGTATCTAAATCCCCATGCCCAGAAATCATAATAAATGGAATTTCAGGTTTAAGTTGTCGCGCTGCTTCCAACACTTCTACCCCATCCATTTTCGGCATCTTGATATCGCACAAAACCAAGTCAAAATCCTCCTTCTTCAGGGTTTCCAATCCTTTTAAGCCATCTTCTGCCTCAAAAACTTTGTACGCATCGTTTTCCTCGCTCAATATTTTCGTCAACACCCTTCGGATGGCAGATTCATCTTCAATGACCAAAATTCTAGACATACCTAAATTTTTTTTAGAAAATTCCTATTTTGAAACCCGTTCGAATATAAAGGTTTGATTCATCATTCAACAAGAAGACATCATCCCTTTGATTGCTTCGCAACTTACCTTCCTGTTCAAAAGACCTGCCAAACAGGGCAAATAGTGCCATTCTTTTTGAAATATTATATTGATAGCCCAATGCACCGACCAAAGCGGATAGCGAAATCTTAGAGCCTACCTGATTGTCAGGAAGCAATATATCGTTTTGCACATTGATGAAATATCCATCCAAAAGCAAGGTCGTTTCAAAGGTATGTTTTGAACTGGCGTGATACTTGAAGTTAGAGCGCGGAATGCCCAAGGTATAAGACCATTTCGGATGAAATCGTTTGTAATAGCTTACCACAGGAAGGGGAATGGGCAAACCGGTGGTACTGTTATAAGAAAGTCCCAAAACAATCCGATAGGGTTTATTTGCTGTTTTGTTCTCTTTCCAGAACGTTGCCGTCGCATTGATGAAAAAATCCTCTGCCTGAACGCCTTCAATAAAATTTGAAGCCAACCGTGGCGTCAGCAAGGCTATAAAATTCCAATTTTCGTTCCATTTGGTAATAAAGCCTAGATTCAAATCCACCACATGGAATCGGATCAGTTCACTTCTATCGAACGGAAATTCCCTTGAATAGCCCACGTCAAATCGATTGTATTCCAATCCGGTAACGAGATAATCCTTTTTTTCGTTGAGCTTGATGGGTAAATTGAACAAAATCCGATACCGTTGTGTTTTGATACCGGTATCATTTTCAGGAATATTCAGGTAGTCGAATCGAAAGATATCGGTGCTTTGAGCTGTAGACTGAAAAGTGCCCAGAAAAAGGGTCAAAAACAGAACGGCCGTAAATGAGAGTTTCGTATACAAGGCTCAACTGTCTTTTGGGGTTGTGTTTTGAATGATATGTACGTCGCGTTGCGGAAACGGAATAACCACACCACTTTCTTTGAACTTTCGATGTATTCTAAAGCGGATATCGCTTTTTATCCTAGGGTCTGAAAAGCTGTCATTGATAAAAAAGTGAACCGAAAAAATAAGGGCCGAATCTCCAAAATCATTAAAAAGCACAAAGGGCTTTGGATTCTTCAAAACTTGTTTTTGTTCTGCCGCACTTTCTTCTAAAAGTTGGGCCACAAGGTCAACATCACTACCATATGCAACACCTACCGAAACGTTTTCTCGGGTAGTACGATGATTTTGGGTGTAATTGAAAACAATATCGCTGATGAACTTGTGGTTTGGAATCACAATGACTTTGTCATCTCTTGTAATCGCCCGTGTCGTTCTCAGCTTGATTTCGAATACCTTACCTACTTTCTCGTCGACCTCTACAATATCGCCTACTTGCAAGGATTTGTCCACAATAATAAAGATGCCGCCCAAAATATCGGAGAAAAACTCTTGTAGCGCCAGACCGAGTCCTACAAAAAGCGCAGCGGAAGCTGTTATGATCAGGGTAATATTAATGCCCGCAGCACTTAAAGTAACCAGTAGTACTATAACATAGATAACATAGTGAATGAACTTGAAGATGCTCGTAAATTTCAGCTTATCTTCTGCCTCCATCTTATGGGTAATCCAATGCCGCACCCATTTCAAAACAACTTTAGTGGCAATTATGGAAACCGTGAGTAACAGTAAAAGTCCAATGGTAAGATGGATGGATTTTTCGCCCTCGCCCACATGAATTCCCCAGTTCAGGAATTCTTTGACTGAACCCCAAACATCTTCGGTAATGATTTCCTTTAAATCCTCAGAGCCCTCCTGCATGTAGTATCAGTATTTCAACCATTTATAAAGTTCTCGATAGGTGGGTTTTTTGCCATACATTAAAATGCCGACCCTATAGATTTTAGACGCCAACCAAACTATGGCCAAAAACGTCATAATCAGCAAAATTAAGGATAAAAGCAATTGCCAGACGGGTACCCCGCCCTCGCCAATACCTCCAGGAAGCCGCATCAGCATCACAATGGGTGATGTGAGTGGGAACAACGAAAAACCTACGGCGATAGGACCATGCGGGTTGCCGAATACCGAAAAGAAACCAATGTAAATTCCCAACATCAGTGGTAAAATAATCGGGAATATAAACTGTTGGGTGTCCGTTTCATTGTCAACTGCTGCACCGATGGCTGCATAAATTGAGCTATAAATTAGGTAGCCTAGTACAAAATAAACGACAAAGGAAAGCAGCAATAGTGCCCATGGAATTTGCAAAGCCTCCTGCGCATAGGCAATAAAATTCTCATCCAAATCCGAAGGTAGTTGTGCCATCTCCGCACCGGCCATTTCGGGTGATACGTAAAGCGTTTCGGGATTAATTCCCGAGAGTAGTACACACACAAAAAGGAGCGCTCCAGAGGAAATCATCCAGATACCAAATTGGGTAATGCCCGCTAAAGAAGTTCCAATAATCTTGCCCAACATCAGATAAAAAGGTTTTACGGAAGAAATGATTACTTCTATTATCCTACTGGTTTTTTCTTCTATCACACTTCGCATTACAAAGCCGCCATAAATGATAATGAACATCATAATGGCATACCCAAAAGCGCCACCGATAAAAGCTTTCATTTCGTTGACTCCTTTCAGATTAACCCCACCATCAAAAGAAGCTAGTTTTAAGTTGAATTCCTTTTCGATTTTTTGAAAGGTGGCGTTGCTCACTCCCAAATTTTCCATCCGCTGTTCACGCAGTACGCCTTGGATAATGGATTCCATAGCCGATGTAGTGCTTGTGTTGGGATTATCTTCGGAATAAAAGAACATGTTTTGGGCTACAATGTCCACATTCGCAGCATTGGGAATAAACAAAAGTCCATCATACTGCAATGCCTTCACTGAATCTTGGGCGGCTTCCAAGTCCATTTCCTCAAAGAGTACATACGAAATCGCCTTGCCGGGTTGGAATTTATCCTCGAAGAAAGCACTTTGATTCAACACGGCGATTATTTTGCTCTCGCTGTCATTGATTTTGGTCAGATAGGCAATCAATATAATCATCCCTACAATGAGCAAAGGGCTAAGAATGGTCATGATGATGAAAGACTTGTTTCTCACCTTGGCCAAATACTCCCGCCAAATAATCAATCCTAGTTTATCCATGCTGCTCCCTTTCGTTAACGGTTTGGATAAAAATCTCGTTCACCGTGGGCACCACTTCTTCAAATCGGTATACCGTACCCAAATCTGATAACAAATGCAACACTTCCCGTGTCTCATCACAAGGTAATTGAAGGGTTAGATGTTGAATTTCTTCCTTTGCATCATATGCATTGTGCACTATTGCTATATCTTTTTCCAAAATCTTAACAGTATCAAGGTCTTGGTTGGTCTTCAAATCCACGTTGAATCTATTCTTTCGATAGGCTTTTTTGATATCGGATAGTTTTCCATCCAAGATTTTCTCTGATTTATGAATCAATGCAATATGTTCACATAGCTCTTCAACGGACTCCATACGGTGCGTTGAAAAAATAATGGAGGTGCCATTTTCTTTCAATCGGAGAATCTCATTTTTGATAAGGTTTGCATTTATGGGGTCGAAACCGCTAAAAGGCTCATCGAAAATAAGTAGTTCCGGTTCGTGCAGTACCGTAACGATGAATTGCACTTTTTGGGCCATACCCTTGGATAGCTCCTGTATTTTTTTGTTCCACCAAGGTCCAATCTCGAAACGATCGAACCACTCTTTCAACCGTTTCTTGGCCTCAGTTTTTGGCACGCCTTTTAATTGAGAGAGATACAAGGCCTGCTCCCCTACCTTCATGCTTTTGTACAAACCACGTTCTTCGGGAAGATATCCTATTCGAGCAACGTCTTTTGGATGTAACGGTTTACCCTTGAAAAGAATCTGCCCTTCATCTGGAAAGGTAATTTGGTTGATAATGCGGATAAAAGTAGTCTTGCCAGCACCATTGGGACCGAGGAGGCCATAAATGCTATTTTCGGGAATCTCAAGCGAAACATCACTTAGTGCCTTGTGTTTGCCGTAGAATTTGGAAACCGTATCGGCCACCAGCATGTTTTGCATTCGGTTGATTTTTTCAAAGATATATAGTTTGCAAAAACTGCAATTTGCCTAAAAACAAAACCCACCCTCAAAATGAATTAAGGATGGGAAAAAAATTGCTATGAAAAAGAAAATTAGATATTGGTTTCCCAACATCAGATTCAAATATACGGTTTTTATCGAAACCTAAAAGTTTAATTTACTAAGAGAACATATCTTTAACCTTTTCAAAGAAGGATTTATCAGATTTTTGAGGTTTTGGCTCAAAATTCTCATCATTCTGCATTCGCTGAAAAAATTCTTTTTGTTCTTTGTTCAAAACCTTGGGTGTCCACACATTCACATGTACCAACAAATCTCCGCTGCCATATCCGCTTAAGCTGGAAATTCCTTTTCCTCGTAACCTCAATATTTTACCGGATTGAATGCCCGGTTCCAATTTGATGCGCACTTTTCCGCCAATGGCATCAATTTCCTTGGAACTGCCCAATACTGCTTCGGAAAAGCTGATATACAAATCATAATGGAGGTTATCGCCTTCTCGCTTCAAGGTGTCGTGTTCCACGGTTTCAATAGCCACCAATAAATCACCAGGGATTCCGTTTCCTGGCGCGCCGTTTCCTTTTCCAGAAACTTTTAGTTGCATGCCTTCTTCCACGCCCGGCGGAATTTTAATGGATACTGTTTCTTCCACGGCGACCATACCTTGAGCGTCGGAACCACTCGGCCTATTGTCAATTTCCTCGCCGATACCCCCACAGGTTGCGCAACTGGTTGCTGTTTGCATGCGACCTAGAATGGTATTGGTAATTTTGGTAACCTGACCGGTACCATTACAAGTTTGGCAAGATTTATAGGTAACCCCATCTGCCTGCATTTTTCTGCGAACCTTGACTTTCTTTTCGACCCCTTGAGCCACTTCATCCAAGGTAAGTTTTACGCGGATTCTGAGATTACTCCCTTTTACCCTGCGTTGACCTCCACCAAATCCACCAAAACCACTAAAGCCTCCACCGAAAGCGCTGCCAAAAATATCACCAAATTGGCTGAAAATATCCTCCATATTCATACCGCCGCCACCAAAACCGGCACCACCTTCAAAAGCAGCATGGCCAAATTGATCGTATTTGGCTTTTTTATCTGGGTCGCTCAATACCTCATATGCCTCAGCCGCTTTTTTAAACATCTCTTCGGCCTGAGTATCCCCTGGATTTTTATCGGGATGGAATTCAATCGCTTTTTTACGGTAGGCCTTTTTAATTTCGGCCGCCGAAGCGTTTTTGGAAATTCCCAGTACCTCGTAATAATCTTGTTTCATACTCTTGCTTAATTACCCACCACAACTTTCGGGTGACGTATGATGCGTTCTCCCAATTTGAAGCCTTTTTCAATCACATCTATAATCTTTCCCTTCATCTTTTTATCAGGAGCGGGAATTTGCGTAATGGCCTCATGTACTTCGGCGTCGAACGTATCGCCGGCGACGACTTCTATTTGTTCAAGGCCTTTGGATTTCAAGGTTTCGCGAAGCTTTGCATCAATCAATTCCACTCCTTTGAACATTTCGGCATCCTCTGACTTGGACAATTCCTTTAAGGCTCTGTCAAAATCATCCAATACGGGCAAAAGCGCAGTAATAACTTCTTGACCTGCGGTTTTATATAGCTCAAAGCGTTCCTTGCTGGTTCTTTTTTTGAAATTTTCAAACTCTGCGAAAAGTCGTAGAAACTTATCCTTTTCTTTTGCCAATTCCTCTTGAAGCACTTCTTCTTGGGTTGGTTCCTCAACTGCTTGGGTGGATTCTGTTTCTTGTACTTGATTTTCGGCCAACTCTTCATTGAGTTCTTCTACCTTCTCGTTTTTACCCATTATTTGGTTTTTAACACTTTTCGGTTTAGCATCGGCAAAAGTACTGCCATTTGGAAAAAAATGTCAAAATGTCATCGGAAAACATAAAAAAATCCGCCAAAAGCGGATGTTATCTTTTCGGAAGGATGGAATCTAAACGTATTCTTTGTTTATACGGGACATTTCAGCAGAACCCACTGCCGTTTTGGGGTAGTACAAGGCATCCAAGGCACAGTCCAAATTGGTGTATTCGAAAATAAAACCTGCATCTTCTATTTTTTTGCTGCTCACCCTTTGACTCGCTAGCACCACATAGGACATTTCACCAAGAAGCAACTTCAGCACGGAAGCAGGGACATTTGGAAGAAGTAGTGGTCTTTTCAACGACTTTGCTATAATCTTCGTCATTTTCCCATTGGTAACCGGATTGGGCGCCACCCCATTGTAAACTCCTGAAAGTTGATTTTTCAAAGCGAAAACGAACAAGCGTGCCAAATCGTCGATATGAATCCAAGATTGCCACTGCTCTCCACTTCCTATGGCGGCCCCAGCAAAGTTGCGAATGGGGGCATCCATTTTTGGAAGTGCTCCACCCTCGGTAGACAATACTATTCCGATTCGGATTAAGGCCACTGGAAAAGAAAAAGACGAAAAATCTTGTGCCGCTTTTTCCCAAACCTCAACTACATCACCTAGAAAACTATCATCTATGCCCAGATGCGGTTCTTCATAATACTCCGTCAACGAACTTGGATATACGCCGACGGCGGAGGCCGAAACAAAGGACTGCATCTCTGCCTCTTTTGTTTGTTCCAGTCCTTTGTGAAGGGTTTTCAAGCTATCAATTCGACTCGCTATAACTGCTCTTTTGTGGGCAGATGTCCATTTTTTGGCAATGCTTGCACCCGCTAGATTGATAATTCCCGTAACCCCATTGAAACAATCCAAATCAATTTCGCCTTTAGCAGGATTCCATAGATAACCTTGGTAATCTTCTTCATTGCGAATTTGATTTCTCCGCGTGGTGAGATAGTTTACCTGAATTCCATCCTCGTGCAGTGCGGACACAATGGCCTGCCCTACGAGTCCGGTCGCTCCTGTTATCAATACCTTCATCTAGTGGATTTTGAACAAATGTAATTGTTTAAACTGCTGTTTTTGAGGCATTAAATAAGGTTTAACACAACTGTTTAAACATTAGCTTAATTTATGATAAACCACAATATGGCTATTAACAAAATCTTTGAAACTACTCTTTTTTCGTTGCCCGCAACATTTCACGTTTTCCCGGAGGCCCTGGTAGCCGTTCCACAACAAAACCTACTTCCTGCAAGGCCCTGCGAACACTGCCTTTTGCCGAATAAGTTACTAACACTCCATCTAGCTTTAAGGCTTTATACATTTTTTCAAAAAGTGCAACGGTCCAAAGTTCCGGTTGTACCCTAGCACCAAATGCATCGAAATAGACAAGGTTGAACAAACTGGACTGATTTACCTCAAAAAAATCCTGCTGACACTTCATAAGACCAAAGTTTGGCGTCAATTGATGTACGGTCTCCCAAGAAATTTCATGCATTTTGCGATACACTGATTCATATTCGAACCATTGCAACATCTCGGTATATTCTAATTGCAAGGCTTCCTCAAGACTTACAGGAAACCGTTCAATACCGACATATTCAACCGGTACATCTCGTATTTGTGCTTCATATAAGGTAATCAATGCATTGAGCCCGGTACCGAACCCCATTTCCAAAATACGCAGGGGTTGTTCTTTTGTTTGAACATGCCAAAAGCCACTTTTGATAAATACGTGATAGGCTTCTTGAACCGCACCATGAATGGAATGGTATTGCTCGTTCCAATCCTCAATTTGAATGGTTTTCGAGCCATCTGCCGTTACAATAATCTTTCGTTTCATTGGTTTTTGGTGATGTGCTATTGGTTATTTTGCGTTCCCAGGTTTGATTTGCTGCACAAATTTCTGGAAAAATGTTAAAACCAAGCAGGATTGGGAGTTACACCCAATTTCTGGCAAATCTATTTTAAATTTAAGGATAGTACGGGATTCAGGTTTTGGTATTTCTTACCTTTATCCGATAATTTTTGAGGTATGGAATTAGTTTCGCAAAAGGTTTCGGTTCAAAAGGCCGAATCCTCTAAAATTGGACAGGTCGACTTCGACAACTTGGCTTTTGGGGATATATTCACTGACCATATGCTGGTCTGTGATTATAAAGATGGTACATGGCAAACCCCTGAGATTGTTCCTTACCAAAACTTGGAGATTGCACCTTCTGCAAGGGTATTCCATTATGGACAAGCCATCTTTGAAGGTATGAAGGCTTACAAAGATGATAATGGTGGTATCTGGTTGTTCCGTCCTGAGGAAAACTTCAAACGCTTTAATGTGTCCTCAACGCGGATGGCCATGCCCGAAGTACCGGAGCATGTCTTTTTTGAAGGATTGAAAACACTTTTGAAATTGGAATCCGACTGGATAAAACCAGGAATAGGCAATTCCTTATATATAAGACCCTTTGCCATCGCTTCACATGCTGGCATCGTCGCCTCGCCGGCAGATGAATACAAATTCATGGTAATCTGCTCACCCGCACAGGCCTATTATGGCGGTGAAGTTCGGGTGAAAATAGCTGAAAAATTCAGCCGCGCTGCCGATGGTGGATTTGGCTATGCCAAAGCTGCCGGAAACTATGCCGGACAGTTTTACCCGACCAGTTTGGCCAAAGAAGAAGGCTTTCAACAAATTGTTTGGACCGATGCCAACACCCATGAGTATATCGAGGAAGCTGGAACCATGAACATTTTTATCCGCTTCAACGATACCCTTGTTACTTGCCCTACCAGTGACCGGATTTTGGACGGGGTTACACGAAAAAGTGTAATTGCGTTGGCGGAACATTTGGGAATCAAGGTGGAAATTCGTCCTATTAAGGTTCAGGAATTGATTGATGGCGCCCAAGATGGTTCGCTGAAAGAGATTTTTGGAAGTGGAACCGCAGCAGTCATTAGTCCGGTAGCGGGCTTTGGTTATAAAGAAAACCGTTATGAACTACCCAACCAAGAGGATTCCTATGCCACTCGACTCAAAGGTATGTTGACGGGCATTCAACACAATACGGTGGAAGACCCCTTCGGATGGCGCTATTCCGTTTAGTTTTTGGAAAATTAATCTTTTAGGACGTTTTCAATATCTGGCTTGAAGTAGTTGGGACCCTTCATTACTTTGCCGTCTTTTCGGTAGATGGGTTTGCCATCTTCGCCCAGCTTGCTCATGTTGCTTTTTTGGATTTCCTCAAAAACTGCCTCAATCTTATATTGCATGCCATGCTCTAGAATGGTACCGCAAAGAATGTATAGCATGTCCCCCAAAGCATCGGCAACCTCAACTAAGTCACCACTACTAGCGGCTTCCAAATACTCTTGGTTCTCCTCTTCCATTAGGGAAAAACGCAGTTGGTTTTTCGCTTTGCCCAAGTCGGCGGTAGGTTTTTGAAGGATTCCAAGTCCGAATGCATTGTGAAAGGCTTCAACGGCCGCTATCTTTTTTTTCATTGCGATTGGTTTGCATTAATTTTGCCAAAAGTAGACATATATGTTCAGCTCTGGACAACTGATTTTTGCCACCCTGTTCGTTTTAGGTTTTGTTGCCGTAATGGTTTTCACCTATTCAAAAGACAAAAAACTTCACAAAAAAAATTATCAAGGCGTAAAATGGGTGTTGCTCTCTTTTGCGTTTTTTATAATTTTTCTTTTTCTGATTAAGTATTTTTTGAAAAATTAACATTTAGATTAAGTTCCTTACAAAAATCCGGGATTTCACAATCAAAATCAGGCTTTAAATCGTAAACATTAGGAAAACACGTACTTTTGTATTAGAATCCTAACGAATGATAATTTTCCTTGGCATACTTGGTGCACTACTTTTTATCAATTGTATTCTACTGGTTTTCAGCGTAAATGGGGCTAAAGAATCATTGATGAAACCAGTAAATCGCCTTACGGAAACCAAAGTCACCAAGCTGCTACCTTCTGAAAACAGCAGTTCCAAGCTGAAGAAAGCGGTTTAGCATGTACCTTTAGGGCATGAAGCAAGCTTTACTGGTTTTCTTAGGTGGTGGATTGGGCAGCATGCTTCGTTACTCCCTCTCTAAAGTCTTACGATTTCATTTTCCAGATGTTTATGCAGGTACTTTGCTGGTAAACTTGCTCGGCAGTCTTATTTTAGGGTTTTTATGGGGCATGGCTTTAAAGAATCGATTGGTTTCGGAAAACCAGTTGTTGTTTTTTGCTACGGGACTATGCGGGGGCTTTACCACCTTTTCCACTTTTGCGTTGGAACAACATGAACTTTTTAAGCAAGGACAAATGCTCCATCTATTCGTATACCTTGCTGCCACCCTTGTTTTTGGGGTTTTATTGGTTGCACTTGGCTTTTGGCTGGGCAAATCACTCTCCTAGTTACAATTAGACAATTTTTATTAATTTTTGTTAATTACTGAACATTCTTCAGTAACACTCCTCATTTTATTGAACAATTATCGATTAAAAAATCGAATTGTTAAGAAAAAGTCATCAAATCTTTAATAAAATCCATTTTAAAATACGATACCCCAAAAAAAATGGGGGGCTTTTTTTCATTACCATAAAAATAATCGCATATACCCTACCAACTTAATAGTCTTTAGTGAATTCATATATATTTGACCCCATCAATTAACTACTGTAATATGAAAAAAATCGAGGCAATCATTAGAAAATCCAAGTTTCATGAGGTGACAAAAGCGCTTCATGATATCGAGGTAAACTTCTTTAGTTATTGGGATGTAACCGGAGTGGGCAATGAAAAACAAGGTCATGTCTACCGGGGTATCTCATACAGCACTACCGATATCCAAAGAAGGTATTTGGTAATCGTGGTTTCAGACAGCTTTCTTGAGCGCACTATTGAAACCTTGCTTAATTCTGCCGCTACGGGCAACGTAGGTGACGGTAAGATATTCGTTTCCGATGTGATAGAGGCTTATCGCATTAGAACCAAAGAAAGCGGTAGCGCTGGAATCAATTAATTGTAACTAACAAACTAACAAGACTTAAAAATCATGACTGAGGTACAACAAGAAACATTGGATCAGGCCGTAGCGGCCATCAATGGAGATATGGGAGCGCTTTGGATTACCCTAGCGGCAGTGCTGGTTTTCTTTATGCAAGCAGGCTTCACACTATTGGAGGTAGGTTTCACACGAAGCAAAAACTCCGGTAATATTATTATGAAAAATATCATGGACTTATCCGTCGGTTCCATCATGTTCTGGGCCGTGGGATACGCCATAATGTATGGTAGTGATTTGGTAATGGGTGGCTTTTTCAGGTCAAGTCCCGGAGACCAAGGCTACTTCTTTTTCAGTGCTGACGATTGGTACAACCTTTTCTTCCAAACGGTATTCTGCGCCACTGCGGCCACTATCGTTTCGGGTGCCATCGCCGGTAGAACTAAATTTTCAACTTATTTGATTTTCTCTGCGGTATTAACCACACTTATCTACCCTATTTCAGGAAGCTGGTACTGGCCTTTTGATGACGATGCGTGGTTAAATACTGCTGGGTTTGTTGATTTCGCCGGTTCATCCGTAGTACATGCCGTAGGGGGTGCCGCCGCATTGGTTGCCGCTATTTTGGTAGGTCCAAGAATCGGAAAATACGTGGACGGAAAAGCCAAGGTAATTCCAGGTCACAATATGGCCTTGGGTGCCCTAGGGGTATTCATTCTTTGGTTGGGATGGTTCGGATTTAATGGAGGTTCCCAGTTGGCTTGGGGCGGAGACGACACCATCGCTGCTGGTAGTGTTATCATCAATACGAACATTGCTGCTGCCATTGGGGCCATTGCCGCTTTGTTCCTTACTTGGATTCGCTACGGAAAAGCTGACATTTCCATGACGTTGAACGGCGCGTTGGCCGGACTAGTCGGGATTACCGCAGGATGTGGTGCCGTAAGTGCCTTTGGTGCCTTCGCTATCGGATTGATTTGTGGCATCATAGTAGTATTTTCCATCGAAATCATTGACAAGAAGTTCAAAATTGATGACCCTGTTGGAGCTATTTCCGTGCATGGTGTCTGTGGATTCTTCGGTACAGTATTGGTAGGACTGTTCGCTCTTGACGGGGGGCTTTTCTACGGAGGTGGTGCAAAACTACTTTGGGTACAAACCTATGGTTCACTATCCTACATCCTTTGGGCAGCTTTAGCATCTTTCATCGTTCTTTTCATCTTGAAAAAGACCATTGGTCTTCGCGTTTCAGAAAAAGAAGAATTGGATGGATTGGATATTCACGAGCACGGAATGGAAGCTTATCCAGAACATATTACTTCCCAGAGCTCATAAAAAAAGGAACGGAGCGTTTGGCAGAACGCTCCGTATGCAACCTTTTCATTTTACTATAACTCAAACACCAGATTAACGGTCGAAAACGACCAAAAAAATGATGATGATATGAAAACGATCACAACGACAAAATACATAAAAAAAATAGCTTTGGCATGCCTGTCACTAGCTACCTTCAGCACCTTTGCACAAGAAGAAGAGGAAACCAAAAAAGCAGTTTCCATTAGCGGTAGCGTAGATGCGTACTATCGTACAAACCTTACCGCGACCGACCGTGCGTTGGGCGAGGGTGACGACCTATCCTTTATCGCTCCTGGAACTTCATTTGCCAATGAAACCGGTTTTGCCTTGGGCATGGCCAACATCATTGCCGCTTACGAAGGCGAAAAAGTTGGAGCGGTAGCAGATGTAGTATTCGGACCTCGTGGAGATGACGCTACTGGAGGATTCAACTTGAACCAGTTGTATGCCTACTGGAATGTTTCTGACAAAACGACTTTGACCGCGGGACGTTTCAACACGTATTTAGGATATGAAGTAATTGCTCCTGCAGCAAACTTCAACTACAGCACTTCTTATATGTTCTCTTACGGACCTTTCTCACACGTAGGTTTGAAAGCTGATTTTGCCCTTTCGGATGACTTTAGCTTGATGTTGGCCGTAATGAACCTAACCGATGAAAACAGCAACCTTACCGGGGAGTACTCTCTGGGAGCACAATTGGGATATGCTGGTCAATTCTTAAACCTGTATTATGACGGTGAAGCCAAACTCGGTTTCGAAATCGACTACACGGGTGGTTTTGACCTTTCCGAAGATTTTTACTTGGGTATCAATGCGGCGTATCAAGACAATGATGGACTTGGATTCTATGGCGTAGCCCTTTATCCTCAATATGCTACTTCAGAAAGTTTTACCCTCGGACTTCGTGGGGAATACTTCCAAGAAATGGAGGCATATGGAGCCATTGGTACGGGTGTAGAAGATTCTAGTGTTTTTGCCGTAACCCTTACGGGAAGCTATACCGTGGAAAACCTAATCATAAAACCAGAAATTCGTTTGGACAGTGCTTCGGATGATGCCTTTTTGGATAATGATTTGGAGCCCACCACAAGCTTAGCTTCATTCCTCGTAGCAGCAATTTATTCATTTTAGTGTTATAGGGTAACTCCGAAATTAGCCTTGTTCCGACAGGAATGGGGCTTTTTTTATTAGGGGTCGAACGCTTTTACTCCTGCCTCCACTTTAGTTCTCAAATTGTTTTGCCTCGGTACTAAAGGGCAGGAGTATTTTTTATTGTAGACGCAATATGGATTGTACGCCTTATTGAAATCGATTAGAATGGTCTCACCATTGGGAATGGTTAAATCAATATAGCGTCCACCGCCATAGGTTTCCGACCCATTGGTTTCATCGGTAAAAGGCAAAAAAAGATAATCTTCATAGCCTCCATCATCCATCAAATCCAAACTTTGATATACCTCCAGTTCATGTTGCTTGCCATTTAGCGTAAAGGAAGCAATGCCATACACGACCTCCCTACTTTTCTCTTCCGTAGTGGAAGGCATCAAAAAAGGAATCGCCTCCGGTGTTCTTGTAAAGTTTGCCAATACCTGATAGCTTGTATCGGGAGCATAAAAATCCAATCCAGTAAAACTCTTGCGGAATCGGTCCGGTAAAGGGGAAGATTCAGGGTTTCGGAAAGAGGCATTCAATTCCTCTTGAAACTGGACAATTTCCTTAAGTTTAAGCGTAGCCGCTTCGAGTTGGGTTCTGGCATCGTGATATTGTTTTTCCGGTTTACAGGAAAACAAAACCAACAACCCACACCAAAAGAAAATCTGCCTCATTTCTACAAACAAAGTTAGGTCAATTGCCCGGAATGGATAATTTCGTACTCTATGAGATATCCCTTTTTGAAAACGACCCTCTTTGGGTTGGCCTTACTTCTATTGTGCCATTGCAAAAACCCAGAACCCGAAGCCACTACAAAAGAAGAGACCCCTACTCTTGTGAAAGAACTACTCCCAAATCGGTATAACGTGGCCTTCTTGATTATGGATGGCGTTTACAATACCGAGTTTACCGCACCCTATGATATTTTTCAGCATACGCAATACCGCGATAGCATCAAGGCCATGAATACGTTTACAGTTGCCAATACTCATGAACCAATTACCAGTTTTGAAGGAGTTAGAATCCTTCCAGATTTTGACTATACCCATGATTCCATACCACCCATAGACATCCTTGTAGTTCCCAGTGCAGAACATCATTTGGATACGGATTTGGAAGACGAAGTCATGCTGTCATTCGTAAAAAAAGTGGACCAAAATGCACTATACGTGACCTCACATTGCGATGGCGCTTTTGTCTTGGCCAAAGCTGGTCTTTTGGATTCGGTCGTATCTACCACCTTTCCGAGTGATGTTGAAAAATACCGAAAGATGTTTCCACAACTGACCGTAAAAGACAGCGTACTTTTTGTGCATGATGGGAAGTATATCACCTCTGCTGGTGGTGCCAAGAGTTTTGAAGCAGCCCTTTATCTATGCGAAACCCTGTACGGAAAGCGGGTAGCCGAATCGCTGGCAAAAGGTTTGGTTATCGATTGGGATATTGAAACCGTTCCGCACCAGGTTATTCGGTAATTTGATATCGCGCGTTTTTCAGGTATTTTTCCATTAAGGCATTGTACTTGGGGTTAATACGCAACAAGGCCGTGTGTTCCAGAGCATCAAGTCGCTTAGTGTCCTTGAACCCAAGTTTCAGCGCCTCTTCAACGTAGAACAGCGCCGTTCCAAAATCCTCTTTTTTGCTGGCCAGTGAAATGATGTCGAAGTAATAGTCAAAATTATTTGGCTCTAGAATGGTCTTGAGCATATATAAAAAAGCCAGGGCATCCTCATCTACCACTTTATCCAACATGACCAATTCAACCGTATCCTCCGCAAGGGCGTTCACAAAACCTTTGAGGCGTTTCCCCATCTGTTTTTCAAAAACGTTACTTCCCGAAATGAATTTATCCAGTTCGTCCATTTGATAGTTCCACCAACCCAAATTGTTGAAATTGTGGGTTCGTACATCTTCATCCATATAAAAGGCATAGTCCTCCTTTAACAAGGTTTCCTTAAAAAAAGCAGCGTTTTCCAAACGACGCATGGTTTTGAAAAGCCTATCCTTGCGGACGCTTTTTTGAATCTCCCGAATGGAATCTAATAACCGAAATGGTGCATAAGTAGTCACCATCTCCCCCAAAAACTGTTCTGCCAAAAGCAGTTTGCGTTGGCTTCGCAGCGCATTCGCCTTTTGAATATCAGCTGCCCTGGCATTCTGTATGTAAATTGAATCCTTTGGCAAATCTCCTTTGGTCATGGCGGCAATCTTGAACAATTGCATCGCCTTGCTAAAATAAAGGTTCAAACTATCGGCTTCTGCTTCTTCGTATAACAGCACATGGTTCGGAAAGCGTAATCTTGCCAAGGTTTTTTCAACACGAATCATATCGGGGTAATCGTGGTCGTTTTTACCTACGATACCAATAAAATGGAATGGGCGTTTAATGTCCAGCACCTCAGTGTTTGCCAAAGAAGCACCTACCGAGATAACCCCGTTTATTTTTTTCAAGAAAATCGGAGTCAATGTTGCGTACCCTGCGCCACTTCCCATTCCGGCAGTGTAGACCCTTCTGTTGTCTACGGGCAATGCTGTTGAAATCAATCCCAAAACCGTTCCCGTTTTTAACATGTTGTTGGTTAACGAAAGGCTATCATTGATATGGGTAGAAGCCAATATGTATCCTTCTTTTTCTGCTCCTGGAATGAACTGCTGCAATGCCGTTTCTTCTTCACCATCCAAATCCAGCAAAAGCACCAAAGGCCACTTCTTTTCTTTGGTAAAATCGTTGGGAAGATAAATGGAATAGCTCCCGGGAATACTGTCGTTGATGGGAAGGGGCGTATTAACGATTCCCTTAGTTAGCACCAATTGTTGGGAAGAGACCATTTGGAAAGTTCCCAACAATAAGAGAAGAATACTTTTTTTCATAGCAATGTAAACTCAAAAATCTCGCCAAACCGAAACTTCTACCAAAAACGTTTCTCACAATGGCCTTATGGGGGCGTTGGACACCACATCAGACAACACGATATGGGTACGGCATTCGCCATATACAATCAATTCGTCAATGAATTTTTCCAAATGTTCTTGGTCGCGCAACACCACTTCCATAATTATGTTTTCGTTTCCGGTTATGCGGTAGCAATTGATAACTTCATCAAAAGCGGACACCTTCGCCAAGAACGGTTTCAGTTTTCCCATAAAGGCCCGTAACATGATGATACCGCGAAGTTGATACCCTGCCTTGCGATTGGACAACCGTACCGTGTACCGTTCGATTACTCCCGTATCCTCCATCTTTTTAACCCGTTCAGCGACCGCCGGAGGTGTAAGGCCCACTTTTCTTCCAATATTAGCAAAGGATTCCCTTGCGTTATCCTGCAAACAGTTAATAATTTCCCAATTTGTCCTATCAATGTTCATAGAAAAGAAAAGAATCTAATAATCTTTTAATTCGAAAGAAATATGTATTATTCACTTTATTATATAAAGATACGGGTATTTTAGGTAACCGTAACTTTATGTCACGAATTGCTAAGAAAACACTCCGTTGCAGGAACAGCTGTCCATTTATCGTAAATCACTTGCCCTCAGAGATATGAGCGAAGCTATTGCGCACTATTTTGAGTATCGCAAGGATGCTTTGGTGCTTACACGCTACCCAGGTTTACGTGATGATGTGGTACATAGTCTTGTGGCAGATGCTAGTCTTATCACAAAGGAAGTGGAAATGGCCACTCTCAGTTCATCCTACTCCAAACGCATGAAGAGTCTCACTTTTATCAACGTGATGACGCGAAATATTCTTTCCTACTGTAACGGTTTGGAAAAAGACGGCGTAAAAGAAAAAGAATACCTCAACCTCCTTCGTACGGAGTTAAAGAGTTTTCGTAGGGCTTTCAAAAAATGGCGCCGTTCACTACAAAACGGTTTAGACTAAATTCCGTTTACATATTTCGCCGGTATTGACCGCCCACTTCAAAAAGGGCATTGGTGATTTGACCTAACGAACAATACTTAACGACTTCCATTAATTTGTCGAATAAATTCTCATGCTCGATGGCAGCTTTTTGTAGGGATTTCAGTGCGGTATCCGCTTCCTTGGCGTAACAACTGTGCAAGGCTTTTAATGTACCGATTTGGTCTTCCTTTTCTGATTCGGTTGCGCGTATCACTTCAGCTGGAAGGATGGTTGGAGAACCCTTCGAGCTCAAAAAGGTGTTCACCCCGATAATAGGATAAGCGCCTGTATGTTTCAACGTTTCATAATGCAGACTCTCCTCTTGTATTTTGGAACGCTGGTACATGGTTTCCATAGCACCTAAAACGCCTCCTCGTTCGGTAATTCGGTCAAATTCCAAAAGAACGGCTTCTTCCACAAGGTCAGTTAATTCCTCTATAATAAAAGAACCTTGCAAGGGATTTTCATTTTTGGCTAGACCAAGCTCTTTATTGATGATGAGCTGTATGGCCATGGCACGACGCACGGATTCCTCCGTAGGTGTGGTGATGGCTTCATCATAGGCATTGGTGTGTAAGGAATTGCAATTGTCATAGATCGCATAAAGTGCTTGAAGCGTCGTACGGATGTCATTGAAATCAATTTCCTGGGCGTGCAAACTTCTGCCCGAAGTCTGTATGTGGTACTTCAGCATTTGAGCCCTTGAATTGGCCCCATACTTTTCACGCATGGCCTTAGCCCAAATACGGCGCGCCACTCGGCCAATGACAGCATACTCAGGGTCCACCCCATTCGAAAAGAAAAAAGACAAATTGGGTCCAAATTGATTGATATCCATGCCCCTACTCAGGTAATATTCCACGTAGGTGAAACCATTGGACAAAGTAAAAGCCAATTGGGTAATTGGGTTGGCACCTGCCTCAGCAATATGATATCCTGAGATGGATACCGAGTAAAAATTTCTTACGCTATTTTGAATGAAATATTCTTGCACATCACCCATCAATCGCAGAGCAAACTCCGTGGAGAAAATACAGGTGTTTTGGGCCTGGTCTTCTTTGAGAATGTCCGCTTGTACCGTACCCCGAACCTGCGCTAGTGTTTTTTTCTTGATGTCTTGATATACCTTAGCCGACAAAACCTGCTCCCCGGAAACCCCTAGTAACATCAGACCCAAACCATTGTGGCCTTCAGGTAGTTCTCCATGATATCGGGGTCTTTCACTTTTTCTGGCTTTAAAGAAATCCTTCAGCTTCGCTTCAACGGTTTCTACCAGATTGTTTTCATGAATGTATTTTTCACAGTTTTGGTCAATAGCCGCATTGAGGAAAAAGGCCAGTAGCATAGGTGCCGGACCATTGATGGTCATACTAACCGAAGTCATCGGATTGCTCAAATCGAATCCGGAGTAGAGTTTTTTTGCATCGTCCAAGCAGCAGATGGAGACCCCGGCGTTTCCGATTTTCCCATAAATATCGGGACGATAATCCGGGTCATTGCCATACAGGGTAACGGAATCAAATGCCGTGGACAAGCGCTTCGCTTCCATGTCTCGGCTTACATAATGGAACCTTTTGTTGGTTCGCTCCGGACCTCCCTCACCTGCAAACATTCGGGTGGGGTCCTCCCCTTCCCTTTTAAAAGGATACAATCCAGCAGTGAACGGAAACTCCCCTGGAACGTTCTCTTGCAATACCCATTTTAAAATATCACCCCAGCCCCGATAGCTCGGCAAAACAACTTTAGGTATCTCAGAATGCGAAAGGGATTCGGTGTGGGTTTTTATTTGGAGTTCCTTATCCCGAACCTTAAAGGTATAAAGGGCCCGTTTGTACCGCTCTACTTTTGACAACCACGAGTGGATAACCTCCCAATGATGAGGGTCCAAATCCATTTTAACTTGATTGAATTCGCTCAATAACTTTTTAGCGAGCTCTAGATGTTCTTGACGCTTTGGGTTTTTAAATAGCGTGGTTTCATCCAAACCGGCAGTAGTCAAAAACTCATTTTTAGTAGTTTCTTGGCCTAAAACCGTGCATATACTCAAATACAGTCCATATAGTTTTTGAGCGGTTTGGGATTGCGATTGCGCTTTAACATCATACGCCCTATTGCTTTCAGCGATTTCAGAAAGATATCGTGTCCTTGCAGGCGGAATGACATACACTTTTTCGGAAGCCCCTTCAGATATGGTGAAATCTGAAGTCAGCTGCGTAGCTCCATTTTCTACCATAACATCCAACAAAGCTCGGTACAACTGATTCATACCCGGGTCGTTGAACTGGGAAGCAATGGTGCCAAAAATAGGAAGGTCTTCATCCGCGGTATCCCAAAGGTTGTGGTTGCGGACATATTGCTTTTTCACGTCACGCAAAGCATCTTTCGCGCCCCGTTTGTCAAATTTGTTGATGGCGACCACATCTGCGAAATCGAGCATATCGATTTTTTCCAACTGTGTAGCCGCCCCAAACTCGGGCGTCATTACATAAAGGGACGCATCACTATGCTCTAGTATTTCGGTATCTGATTGACCAATTCCGGAGGTCTCAAGAATAATCAAATCGTATTCTGCAGCCTTGAGTACTTCCACTGCTTCGGCAACATGTTTGGATAAGGCCAGATTGGACTGTCGCGTAGCTAATGAGCGCATAAAAACCCTAGGGTTATGGATGGCGTTCATTCGAATTCTATCGCCCAAAAGGGCACCACCGGTTTTCCGTTTGGAAGGATCCACGGAAATAATCCCGATATGTTTGTCGGGGAAATCTGCTAAAAACCTACGGACCAATTCATCTACCAAACTCGACTTTCCTGCACCTCCGGTACCCGTAATCCCCAATACCGGGACTTGGCTGTTTTTGCTCTCCAAGGCATCCCAATGCTTCTTGAAAACCTCAGGTTTATTTTCCGCTAAAGAAATCAATCGGGCAATAATGCCCACATCTTTATTCTGAAGCGATTTATGAATCTCTTTTACCTCCGAAACTAGCAAATCCCCAACCGGCATATCACAACGGGAAACCAAATCATTTATCATTCCTTGAAGCCCCATTTCCCTGCCATCATCCGGCGAGTAGATACGGTCAATACCATACGCCATCAACGCTTCGATTTCTTTAGGCAAAATCACGCCTCCGCCACCGCCAAAAATCTTGATTTGCCCGGCATCATGCTCGCGAAGGAGGTCGTACATGTAGCGAAAATATTCGTTATGACCCCCTTGGTAGGAAGTCATGGCGATGGCATTTGCATCCTCTTGGATAGCACATTCCACGACTTCTGCAACACTTCGGTCATGACCTAAATGAATGACTTCAACCCCCGTCGATTGAATAATCCGGCGCATGATGTTTATGGCGGCATCATGGCCATCAAATAACGAAGCCGCCGTAACGATACGAACTTTGTGTTTCGGTTGGTAGGGTCGGATTTGCTCCATTCTTAATTTTGAGTCAATTTATGCCTTGCAATTTAAAGAAAATGCAGTCCAATTCATCTTTTGTTTCGAATTTTATAAAAATATTGACTTATGGAAGCTTATTTTTTCTGATATCATAATTTTACAAGCGTAAGTCAAGCGTATGAAGCTCACGTTTTTGATTCATTGTTCGGATACCTCAGGAATCATTCATGAGGTTACGGCCTTTTTATCCAATTTGGATGGAAACATTGTGTATCTGGACCAACATGTGGACAAAGCAGCTGCCGTTTTCTTCATGCGACTGGAATGCGAATTCGATACCACCCAAAATCTCGACCGTTTAAAGGAATTGTTCCAGGCAAGTGTAGCGAAGAAATACCGCATGATTTGGAGTGTTCACCCAGCCGCAGAAATTCCACGCATGGGGATTTTTATTTCCAAGTACAAGCATTGTCTTTATGACTTGCTGGGGAGACATCAATCAGGGGAACTCAAAGTGGATATCCCATTCATTCTGAGCAACCATACTGATTTAGAGCCTATTGCAAAGCAATTTGGGATTCCTTTTTATCATGTTCCCGTGGACAAGAACAATAAATCCCAAGCGGAGACACGTCAGCTTGAAATTCTAAAGGAGCATTCCGTAGATTTTATTGTTTTGGCCCGTTATATGCAAATCGTTTCGGAGCGTTTGATTGATACCTATCCCAATAAAATCATCAACATCCACCATTCCTTTTTACCCGCTTTTGCGGGTGCCAAACCCTATCATGCTGCCTTTGAACGCGGCGTAAAGATTATTGGAGCAACTAGTCATTACGTTACCGAGGACCTAGATGAAGGCCCCATCATCGCGCAAGACGTAACGCCTGTATCCCATATTCACTCCGTAACCGATTTTATTACCAAAGGACGGGACTTGGAAAAAATTGTACTGTCGCGTGCAGTCCAACTTCATTTGCAACGTAAAACCATGGTTTACAATAACAAAACCGTAATTTTTTCCTGATTTCACCCCAAAACCGTTTCTTTTTCCATGGGAAACCGTATTTTGACGGGTTCTTAAAAATTTGGAAAATGAAACGTATCGCATTTTTAACCGTGTTGGTTTTGTGCAGTTGCAACGAACTACAACAGGTGGTTAATCAATTGCCGCAAGAAGGCGCCATGGGGAATGCCGAAATTGGGCAGGCCTTAAAAGACGCCCTCGACCAAGGCATTGACAAGCAGGTAAAAAAACTATCCCTTAAAGACGGTTTCTTTAAAAATGAATTGGTCAAAATTCTTTTGCCAGAAGAGCTCCAAAAGGTAGATAAAACCTTGCGCAGCATAGGCTTGGGCAAATTGGCAGATGAAGGCCTAAAGGTTATGAACCGAGCCGCGGAAGACGCCGTGGGAGAAGCTACCCCTATTTTTGTGGATGCAGTAAAGGGCATTTCTTTTGACGATGCGAAGAAGATTCTGTTGGGTGCTGATAATGCAGCCACGCAATATTTGCAGCAAGACACCAGTACAAAACTTTATGATAAGTTCAAACCTACTATTGGAAACTCCTTTCAAAAAGTAGGCGCAGATAAAATCTGGAATACCATCATCACAAAATACAATGGCATCCCTGGAACCAAAGATGTCAGCCCGGATTTAACCGAATATGTGACCACAAAAGCATTGGACGGAGTATATACCATGATTGCAGTGGAAGAAAAGGAGATTCGGGAAAAAGTTTCATCAAGAACCACGGATTTACTTAAAAAAGTATTCGCTTTGCAAGATGGTTCATAATTTTTTCTTAATTACACAATATCAACAACATAAAGCCGTTAATAATTCAAAGAAACAGGTTAATTATAACAAAATCCTAAAGTTTATTTAACCCTCACGAGAGCGTTATAATGGAATTTTGTAAAATATTATCTGAGTTAGCATTTTTTTGAGTTAGTTAGTTTAAACCGGTGTTCGCACCGGTTTTTCTTTTTAAAGGGAATTTCTCTTCCCCACTCCTTTAACCCTTTTGCAAATTTGTTAAATACCCAATGACTTGTTGGTTAAAAACATTGGGCTGCTCCACGTTGACCACATGTCCACATTTTTCAATAACGAACAAGGTCGCTTCCTTATGGGTTTTCACTATTTTCTGGATGGTTGGCAAAAAGAGATAGTCTTCTTCTCCCATAACATAAAAAGTAGGTACTGAAATATCTACCGTTCTGAAAAAGCGAAGTAACGGATTGATTTCGGAAGCAAGTTTAAACCATCGAATAAATTCTTTTTGATACAGTTTTTTCGCCTCTCGAACGAATAGTGAACGAGACTCCCGATGGTTTTTGTTTGGCATAATGATAAACGCAAAAAACTTATACAACCACAAATAAGGCACAACCGATTTAAAAATGACTCCAAGTCGCATAAGTACCTGCGACCTAAAGTTCAGTTTCATAATGGCCCCACCCATGATCATGCTTTCCACACGGCTAGGATGGTTTTCGGCAAGGTTGCGAATAAGTATCGTCCCCAAAGAAATCCCAATAAAATGGCTTTGGGCAATGTTTTCATGGTCCATTACCTCTACTATATCTTCGGTGATGGAATCAAAGGTATACTGGTCACTAAACGCATCTTTCAAATTTGGTTTGGAGTTGCCATGCCCCCTTAAATCCAACAACAAAATATTGAAATGCCTTCTGAAATCGCGAAGCTGCTTGAACCAAATGGTCGAGCTTCCTCCTGCGCCATGCACAAAAGTGACCCAATCCTTGCTGGTTTTATGGTGATATGTAGTGTAATGCAGCATCTGGTGAGCCGTTAAAGTACGTTAATTTTTCTCTAATGTTTTTCTAAAAAAATCCCCCAAAGGTTTACCTAGCGTTAAATTTTAGATAAAGTACCTGATTTCTAGATGTATACAAGCATACTTTATCATCCAAATCCCCTTTCCGAACGTATATTTGTTGGAACAAATCTTATGAAGATGCAGAAACAGTATTGCAAAGTCGGAGCGGTAACACCTATTACAAGTGGCAATCATGCCATTTCTACTCTGGAATTTAGATATGCGAGCTTTCTACAAAAAGCGAGCGAATCTCAACTGAATCCTAATTTGGGAGAGTTTTTCAATAGAAAAGCGGAACAAATCAAAAAAGTGTTGGAAAGTTTGGCTTAAGCCAATTGCTCCGAACTCAATATTTCACTCATTTCTCGCTGAATGGCCAGCGCAGATTCCCTTGCCTTTTGGTCAAAATCTTGCCCTTTCGAGGCATAAATAATCCCACGGGAAGAATTAACCAACAGACCGATATTCTCGTTCAATCCATATTGGCAGACTTCCGCCAAACTACCACCTTGTGCTCCCACTCCTGGCACCAGGAAAAAACTGTCGGGCGCAATTTCCCTTATCTTACTTAAGAAGGTGGCTTTTGTAGCTCCTACTACGAACATCAAGTTTTGCGCGTTTTGATACCCCAAGCAGGTTCGAATGACAGATTTGTACAAGGCTTCTTCTTCCAAAACCTTGGTTTGAAAGTCAAATGCCCCAGCATTGGAGGTCAGGGCCAAAACGATAGCGTGCTTATCCCGAAAATCCAAAAAAGGTTCCACAGAATCCTTTCCCATATAAGGCGCCACGGTTATGGCATCGAAAGCCATTGTCTCAAAAAACGATTTTGCGTAGCGGGATGCCGTGTTACCGATATCTCCGCGTTTGGCATCGGCTATGGTAAATTGTTCTGGGTAATTGGTGTTGATATAGTCAACGGTTTTTTCCAACGAATGCCATCCTTCGGTCCCGTAAGCTTCATAAAAAGCCGTATTGGGTTTATACGCCACGCAGAGGTCGTGGGTTGCATCTATAATGGCCTTGTTGAACGCGAAGATGGGGTCATCCTGTTTCAACAAATGCGGTGGAATCTTTTCAAGGTCGGTATCCAAGCCCACGCATAGGAAGGACTTCTTTGACCGGATTTGCTGCACTAAAGCGTCTGTGGTCATAACTAGAAAATCTCGGAGGCTTCTTTCAGTTTTTCGGTATTTTCCACCAACATCAGTTCATCAATAATTTTTTGGACATCGCCATTGATGATATTCTGCAAGTCATATAAGGTAAGGCCAATTCTGTGGTCGGTTACCCGCCCTTGCGGATAGTTGTAGGTGCGTATTTTGGCAGATCTATCCCCGCTGCTTACTTGGGAATTTCGCTTGGCGGCATCTTCTTCTTGCTTTTTAGCCAGCTCCAAATCGTACAAACGACTGCGCAGTACTTTAAAAGCCTTTTCCTTGTTTTTGTGCTGGGATTTTTGGTCTTGGCATTGTGCTACCAATCCGGTAGGTACGTGCGTCAACCGCACTGCGGAATAGGTGGTGTTTACGGACTGCCCACCAGGCCCTGAGGAACAGAAATAGTCAATGCGGACATCTTTGGGGTCAATTTGGACATCAAAATCCTCAGCTTCGGGAATTACCATAACCGTAGCGGCGCTAGTATGCACCCTACCTTGGGTTTCCGTTTGCGGAACCCGTTGCACACGGTGAACCCCTGCTTCAAACTTTAATGTTCCGTAGACGTCCTCGCCATTGACTTCAAAATGAATCTCTTTATAACCGCCACTGGTTCCCTCGTTCAAGTCAATGATGTTGGTTTTCCAACCTTTACCCTCACAATACTTGGTGTACATCCGGAACAAATCTCCCGCAAAAATACTGGCCTCATCCCCACCGGTTCCCGCGCGAATTTCCATGACGACGTCTTTTTCATCCTCAGGGTCCTTGGGTATCAACAAGAGCTTGATTTTTTCTTCCAATTTGGGTAACTGGTCTTTGGCCTCATCCAACTGTATTTTCGCCATCTCGACCATCTCGGCATCACTGCCATCGGATAGGATTTCTTCCGCTTCCTGGATATTATCCGTCAATTCCACATAAAGCTTTCGCTTATCTACCAGCACTTTTAAATCTTTGTACTCCTTATTGAGCTTCACATAGCGCTTTTGGTCAGAGATAATATCGGGCTGGATGATAAGGTCAGATACCTCATCAAAACGTTGTTTGACGATGTTTAATTTATCGAGCATAAATACATCAGAAGTTTGGGTGACGAAGGTACAATTTTTACTGTAGTTGGGTGTGCAAACCCTATTGAATCGCTACAAAAGTAGTCCCCAATGTGACAATGAAGGCATCTAGGCCATCTGACCGGTCATACTTGCTCGCGCGAAGTTCTATGGTCTTCAATCCAAACTTTAAAATAGTAGCCTTTGTGAATATATCTTTATAGCGAATTCCCATGCCGTATTGATGGGCATCGTACTTCGACAAATCAAAATCAGAAGTGTAAAAGTCAAAGCTGGATAAAGCTCCTTCCTTTTCATAAAAGTAATCTGCAGCGGTTTGGGTGTAATATCTATAATTGGGGTATAAAGTGAATTTATCTGAAAGCTTTACCGCCGATTCCAAACTTGCGGTATGAGAAGAAATCCCCCAATCATCCCAATAGAAGCGATAGTACCCTCGAAACACCAAAAAATCATTGGCAAAGTAATTCAATCGTCCACCGAGCGGAAGCTTGAATCTGCTGTCCGGTAATCGTTCCACATCATCGGCCAGTTGAAAATCATCAATAAAGAAATCACCCACATCCCCAAAATAGACCCTTTGAAACGGCGTACTCAACAAACCTTGCTGTACTACCGCGTCTGCAAATAAGGCGCCCTGCCAACGTTTGCCCAAAATCTGTGAAAAATTCAAGGAAAGTGCATAAGAGTTCCTGTTTTCTTCTTCCAAGGGCTGAAAATTGGGGTCGTAGTCTCCGGGGCCTTCTATACGTAGGTCAAAAAAACCGGGGCGTAACTCAATGGGATTGATGATTCGCCATTGGTCCAAAAAAACCTGACCGGATACCGTGAACTCGGTATTGTTCTCATTTAAACTTTTGGAATAACTCGCCCCAAAGCCTACTGAGGTGTAATCATATTCCTTGGAAAGATAGGCGTTAACGCTCCAGATGGTATTGCGGTCGGAAGAACTATGTTGATAGGAAGGGTTGATATAGGTGAGCACATCCTTTCTTGATTGTCCTGAAGAGGCATCAAAAGGACTCAAATTTTCATTGGATCCGTCCAATGGGCTCACGTTGCTAGACGAAGCCGAAGTATAGGCTGAAAGACCAACATCGACTGTTAAAACATCGTTCTCGTTCAATGGCATTCGCACCACTAGGGTGGATGTTGCGTCGGTTAATTCTTCCGTGCCCTCTCCCCCGGTTACCGCAGCATTGTTCCCATCTTGTCCATAATAACTGAACAACATGTCTACTTCGGCAGTTTCCAAAACCCGTTTGGTGTACGCATTACTATTTTGTTGGGCGGAAAGATTGATGCCAAATCCAAACCCTAAAAAGAGTATGGATAAAAAACGAAGCTGAATCTGTGGTAAGGAAAAACGCATCAATTACAACCGCAGCCGCCTCCTGTTTTTCCACCATTGGCCCCGGCAGCGGCCTCACGATAAATCTGAAAATTGGTCTCGAAACGTTCCATGCCTTTTGCGCTGAGCAACATTTCCTCGTCGTTAAGATATACCTTATCGTATTCCTTTACTACTACACAAGAAGAGAAGAAAAGCATTAGTACTAGGGGCAATAGGTACTTTGTCATGTCTTAAAATTATCGATTTTTTTCGAGGGTGATACCGTTGGTCTTATGGATTTTATTGTCACTATCCACAATAACGGCTTCTACTCCATCCAATTGATTGATTAAATGCATCCCTGTATCCCGACCCAACACAAAAACCGCAGTAGCCAGTGCATCGCAAAGCTCAACTTTTTTAGCAAAGATGGTTACGCTAGAAACCCCCTTAGTGGGATAGCCCGTTCTGGGGTCAATAATATGGGAATACTTTTCACCGCCAAAACTGAGAAACTTTTCATAATTCCCCGAGGTCGCTACAGAAGATTCAATGACGGGCAACCACGCAAAAACCTTTTCTTTTTCCAAAGGATTGGTTATCCCGACCATCCAATTTTCGCCATTGGATTTTGTGCCCCATGTCGTTAAATCCCCAGAAGCGTTAATGATACCCGCTTTTACCTCTTTGGACATCAATAATGCTTTGGCCTTATCTGCCGCATACCCCTTTCCAATGGCACCAAAACCGATGCGCATTCCCTTTTCGTTGAGGTAAACGCTTTGGGTAGCACTGTTCAAAATCACTTTGTCATAGCCAATTTTGGCTACGGAACGGGCTATCTCACTTTTTGAAGGGATTAAGGTCATTGTACCATCAAAACGCCAAATCTTATCCAAAGAAGCATAGGTAATGTCAAATGCACCATCAGTGACTTGAGACAGTGCCAGAGCCCTTTCAATAAGTTCAAAAAGTTCTTTACTTACCCGAACGGGACGAATTCCTGCGTTTTTATTGATTTCGGAGGTTTCAGAATCCGCATCCCAAGAAGAAATCAATTTTTCAATGCGCTGGATTTCTGCTACGGCTTCGTTGATGTTGATATAACCAATATCTTCATTTGGGGCGACTACGGTTATTTCAAACCGTGTACCCATCAATTTGAGCGTTTTCTTTACGGCTACATCTTTTTGGGCCTTACTTCCGCAAACCCCAAAACAAATGGCAAAAATCGTAAGGATTACCTGTTTCATTGTAGAAAACCGTTGAACAGGCGAATGTATTCTTGTATGGATTTTTTGCTATCGAAACCCGTTACGCCCAATACTTTTTCTTCCTCGTTTAGAATCACTACAAGGGGGAAATATCCTTTTGGGTTAAACCGTTCCGCCAACGATTTGTTGACATTCATCTTATCTTCTGCCAACATGTTCTTCTTCTTTCTTGGAAAATCAGCATTATAAAGTACATAATGCTGCTCGGCATATTCCAAAAAATCATTGCTATCAAAAATCTTGCTTTTAAAGCGAATGCAGGGCGCACACCAATCCGAACCTGAGAATACCAAGATTATAGGCTTGTTCTGGCCTTGCGCTATGGTTAACGCCTCACTGAAATCATTTTTCCATTCTTGGGAAAAAGTGAATTGCACGGTGAAAAATAGCAAACACCCTACAATGCTCAACGAAATGCCAGGGTGTTTCTTCATGTGGTTCTAAGAGATTTAAGGATACTTGTTTGCCTTAGGCCAAAAATCATTCCATTGTGGAACGTTCATAGATAAACCCGCCCTGTTCCTGTTGGGTCCAACCGGTGATTTTAACGTCCAATGCGATTTGGTCTTCCACCAAAACCATTACCAAGTCTACTCCTATATTATCCTTGGGTTTGTCCAAAGTTCCTCGAAAAGTATTGAATGTTAGGTTATTGATGTTGGCAGTAGTACCTCTTGCCCACAACGTACCTGCAGGACTAGTTTCTTTGGTTGCCTCAGTTTCTGAGGCAGCGTTAAAGATTTGACCACCACCATCGGCTCGGGTTATCCAAACGTTGTCTGTGATGCGGTCTTGATTTGCAGGTAATGTAGGGTCTGCGCCAGCAGCTTTTGTAAATTCCAAAATAGGGCCTGTCCAAATCGTTAACTGAGAAACGTCAGGCTGGTCCGATGGGGGCTGATTTGAACCGCCATCATCGCTGTCGCTGCTGCATGCAGCGAAAATCATAACAAAAACCAGAAGGAATACATTTTTTCTTTTCATAACATGGGGATTAGTAATTAGAACGTTTCGTTTTAACAAATCGTATATCAATACTCAAAGGTGCCGTACTCGCTTTGAATCGTAAGTTTTTTATGCTCTGCAGCCTCTACCCTACCTACGATTTTAGCATCAATATTGAAGTGCTGTGCAATTTGAATTACTTCTGAAGCAATTTCTTCGGATAGATAGAGTTCCATCCGGTGACCGCAGTTGAACACTTGATACATTTCACGCCATCCGGTTTGGGACTGCTCTTGTATCATTTGGAACAAAGGCGGAACCTCAAAAAGATTGTCTTTAATGATGTGGAGATTGTCAACGAAGTGCAAAATTTTCGTCTGTGCACCACCACTGCAATGTACCATTCCATGGATATCGGTGTTGTTAAAACGCTCTAGTATTTTCTTGATGACCGGGGCATAGGTTCGGGTTGGCGATAAAACCAATTTGCCCGCATCTAAAGGAACGTTTTCCACAGCATCCAATAGTTCTTTTTTTCCGGAGTAGACCAAATCCTTTGGGACGGAAGGGTCAAAGCTTTCGGGATATTTTTCGGCTAGATATTTAGCAAACACGTCATGTCGTGCAGACGTAAGGCCATTGCTTCCCATACCGCCGTTGTATTCGGATTCATAAGTCGCTTGCCCAAATGAGGCCAAACCTACGATTACATCCCCAGCAGCAATATTGGCGTTGTCTATTACATTAGCGCGTTTCATTCGGGCAGTAACGGTAGAATCCACGATAATGGTTCGTACCAAATCGCCGACATCTGCAGTTTCGCCTCCTGTAGCATGGAGCGAGACCCCAAATTTGTCTAGCTCTTTCACTAAAGCTTCGGTGCCTTGGATAATAGCCGATATGACTTCTCCCGGAACTAAATTTTTATTTCTCCCGATTGTTGACGACAACATAATGTTATCAGTAGCGCCAACACAGAGCAAATCATCCACATTCATAATGAGCGCATCTTGTGCGATACCTTTCCAAACCGACAAATCCCCGGTTTCCTTCCAATACATATAAGCTAGGCTGGATTTGGTCCCCGCTCCATCGGCATGCATCACCAAACAGTATTCTTCATCCCCTGTGAGATAGTCCGGAACAATCTTGCAAAACGCTTTCGGAAAAAGTCCTTTATCCAAGTTCTTTATCGCATTGTGCACGTCCTCTTTTGAGGCAGAAACCCCACGTTGGGCATATCGATTACTGTTTTCAGAAGACATTTTGAGTGTTTGCGCAAAAATAAAGATTCTGTTTAGAGCGAAGGGGTTTTTGTCATGCAATCCGTTTTCCAGATTTTTTGAGAAGTGGGCTGGTCCATATTCCCACCAGAAACAATTAGCAATACCTTCTTTTTGGTAGTTTGGGTTCTTAACCATCTTCGAATGGCCTCCATGGGCATAGCGCAGGTGGGTTCCAATCGACACTTTAAAAGATGGGTTAACCACTGTGTCCAATACACAATGTACTCTTCTTCAATTTCGTAAAATCCATCAAGTTGTTGAAGGTATTTGAAGGTGATATCCCCTACGGCCATGGTCATGGCACCATCAGCAAGGGTATTCGGCACTCCATCCAAGCGTTGAATGGTGCCTGTCCGCAAAGATTCTGCCGCATCATTGGCGTTTAAGGGTTCAACTCCAAAAACCTTGGTTTTGGGAGAAATACCTCTAGTAGCAATTAGGGTTCCAGAGGTAAGACCACCACCTCCGCAAGGGGTGAAAACAGCGTCAATGTCATCCAAATCTTGAAAAGCCTCTAGTGCAGCGGTTCCTTGGCCACAGATTACTTGTTCATGGTTAAAGGGGGGAATCCAATAGGTATCGAGTTCTTTGGATTTTTCTTGAACCAAGGCATCCGTAACATTTCGGTCAACACTTAAAACAACTTCCGCGCCATACCCGCGTGTAGCCTGAATTTTGACCTGAGAGGAATACTCCGGCATAAAAATCGTTGTAGGTATTTTAAATTGTTGACCGGCATAGGCGACGGCTTGTGCATGATTGCCGGAACTATTGGCTATGATGTGTTTGGGGCGCTGCCCTGTTTCTTCCAACCAAGCCACGGTATTTACCCCACCTCTTGCCTTAAAGGCGCCAATTTTCTGGAAATTCTCACATTTGAAATACATCTCATGCCCCAACCATTGATTCAATTGGGAAGAACTTAAAATCGGGGTAGTATTAATGTAAGGTGCGATTCTATGGCTGGCAGCCTGAATATCTTTCAGCGTTAACTCCATGCCATAAAGGTACAGTCTACAAAGACAAAAGAATTTCTAATTCGTAAACAAAAGCTCAGAGTACTTAACAAAAGGCCATAAATCATCGGCAATGAGTTTTTCAAGCTTGTCGGAATGTTCACGAATCTGCTGAAAATAGGGTTTCACACTATTGCAGTACGACTGTGCTTTCCGATTGATGGTGGATAGTCCGTTGCTTCGCTTTCTTGCTTCGGTCATGTCCGTGGTCAGCTTTTTTAAGGCCAACATGTGGTCTCCAATTTGTTCCAAAAGATTCAATTGTGGTTCGGCCACCTTTTTATGGGCCGCGCCGTACACCTCTTTAAGGCCTCTAATGTTCTCCAAAAGTTGATTTTGATAGCGAACAGCTGCCGGAAGAATGTGATTGAATACCATCTCTCCCAACACCCTTCCTTCTATTTGAAGATGAAATACATACGCCTCTAGCTCTACCTCTTGATGTGCTTTGAGCTCCACTTCGCTCATCACGTCCATCTCGTCGAAGAGAGCAACACTGGTTTTATCGGTAAGAATTTGAAGGGCTTCAGGAGCATTTCGATTATTACTCAACTTTCTGCGTTTGGCTTCTTCTTGCCACTCCCGTCCATAGCCATCGCCATCAAACCGTATGCGCTTTGAAGTTTTAATATATTCCCGAAGCACATTGAATACGGCTTCGTCCTTCTTGAGGTTCTTTTTGTGGATGAGCGCGTCTACTTCCTTTTTGAAATCCACTAGTTGTTTGGCCACAATAGTATTCAAAATGGTCATGGGTTTGGCGCAATTCGTTTTCGCACCTACCCCGCGCATTTCAAATTTATTTCCAGTAAAAGCAAAAGGTGACGTTCGGTTTCTATCGGTATTATCGAGCAAGATTTCTGGGATTTTGCCCACCACATTGAGCTTTAGCTCTGTTTTTTCTTCAGGAGATAGTTTTCCTTTGGAAACCCCTTCCAATTCATCCAACACATCGGTCAATTGTTTTCCAATGAAGATGGAGAGAATTGTGGGAGGTGCCTCATTGCCGCCCAAACGATAATCGTTGCTTGCTGAAGCAATGGAAGAACGCAACAACTCTTCATACGTATCAACTGCTTTGATGGTATTTACAAAAAATGTCAAGAACTGAAGGTTTTTCATGGGTGTAGAACCCGGACTGAGCAAATTCACCCCAGTATCCGTGGCTAGTGACCAGTTATTGTGTTTTCCAGAACCATTGACTCCTGCAAAAGGTTTCTCATGAAAAAGGACCGCGAAATTATGCTTATCCGCAATTTCTTCCATTACATCCATCAGCAACAAGTTGTGGTCCACGGACAAATTGGCTTCTTCATGCACGGGTGCCAATTCGAATTGATTCGGCGCTACTTCATTATGACGCGTTTTTACCGGAATTCCCAATTTGGTGCATTCTTTTTCCAGCTCACTCATAAAAACCAGAACACGGTTTGGAATCACTCCAAAATAATGGTCATCCAATTGTTGTCCTTTGGGTGCTGGACTCCCTACCAAAGTACGCCCCGTCATAGCCAAATCTGGACGTGATTGGGCAAGCGCTTTGTCCACCAAAAAGTACTCTTGTTCCCAACCCAATGTCGCATGAACCTTTCGCACGTTTTTGTCGAAATATTGTGCCACCGCAGTAGCGGATTCATCCACGGCGTGAAGTGCTCTTAAAAGCGGTGCTTTATTATCCAAAGCCTCTCCTGTATAGGCTACGAAAATGGTAGGGATGCACAAAGTAGTTTTGTAAACAAAGGCAGGCGAGGTAGGGTCCCATGCGGTGTATCCCCTAGCCTCAAAAGTGTTGCGAATGCCTCCACTTGGGAAACTGGAAGCGTCAGGCTCTTGCTGCACCAATTGCGCTCCTCCAAACTTTTCCATTGCACGGCCGTTGGGAAGGATATCAAAAAAAGCATCGTGTTTCTCAGCAGTAGCACCGGTTAGCGGCTGAAACCAATGTGTATAGTGGGTGGCGCCCATGGAAAGGGCCCAAGCTTTCATCCCCTCAGCCACCTGGTCTGCAATTTTACGGTCGATTTTAGTGCCTTGAAAAATTGCCGATTTCACTTTATCCAGTGCTTCTTTCGTGAGAAACTGAAGCATTTTATCCTCATTAAAAACATGGATTCCGAATACATCTGAACGTCTACCTTCTTCCACTACCGGATGGTACGTTCGATTACGACTTTGGGATAAAGCTTCAAATCGGGTCATGGGCATCAACTTTCTATTGGAAAAGCAAAACTACGATTAACATTTTGATAATGTAAGGGCGAAAAAATAGTTTTTTGACAATGAACCCTTCCAATTTTAGGGGTAATTTAAATAATTATCCTTCGTTTGTTAATTTACCCCTTCTGACCGGGTATTATTCACTGAAAAATTTATTTTTGTCAATCGTAAATTTGAGAACAAATAACTACCGGAATTATGAGCAAATCTAAATTAGAGTATATCTGGTTGGACGGGTACACGCCAACGGCCAACATGAGAAGCAAAACCAAAATAGAAAAGGATTTCAGTGGTAAGTTGGAAGACTGCCCAATGTGGTCTTTTGACGGAAGTTCTACCCAACAAGCTGAGGGTGGTTCATCTGACTGCTTACTGAAGCCTGTCGCTATTTATCCAGACCCTGCACGAATCAATGGGTTCTTGGTCATTGCCGAGGTTATGAATCCTGATGGTACGCCACACGTTTCCAACTCTAGAGCGACCATTGATGATGAAAACGATGATTTTTGGTTCGGATTCGAGCAAGAGTACTTTATTATGGATACCGAAACACAATTGCCTTTAGGATTCCCTATGGGTGGTTATCCTGGTCCTCAAGGAATGTATTACTGCTCTGTAGGTGGTAAAAACACACACGGAAGGGATTTGGTAGAGCGTCATGCGGATATGTGCCTTGAAGCGGGTCTTAACTTTGAAGGAATCAACCAAGAGGTGGCTTCTGGACAATGGGAATTCCAGATTTTCGCGAAAGGTGCCAAGAGTGCTGGTGACCAAATCTGGGCAGCGCGTTACATGCTAGACCGTTTAACGGAAGAGTATGGATACTATATCGATTACCACCCAAAACCTATCAAAGGGGATTGGAATGGTTCTGGAATGCATGCCAACTTCTCTAATTCCATTTTGAGAACTGCTGGTAATAAAGAAACTTATGATAAAATTTGTGAAGCATTCCGTCCTGTGACCAAAGAGCACATTGAAGTCTACGGAGAGTTCAATGACCAACGTTTGACCGGTCTTCACGAAACACAATCCATTAACGAGTTTAGCTTTGGGGTTTCTGACCGTGGTGCTTCTATCCGTATTCCGATTGCTACTGTTGAGAGTGGATGGAAAGGATGGTTGGAAGACAGAAGACCTGCTTCTAACGCTGACCCATACAAAGTTGCGGCTCGTATTATCAAAACCGTAAAGTCTGCGGACGTTTAGTATATAAATTAGTTGTTGATTATCTTGATAACCGTCTTTCCAATGGGGAGGCGGTTATTTTTTAGGAAAGGGTCATATAAACAAAGGTGATGTACAGTCCCAGAAGAATGATACCATCCCGCCAACCCAAACGCAAGCCTTTTGGAAAAAACACCAAGGGCAGGATTACAAATGAAATCCCCAGCATCCAGAAGATATCTGAAGAAAGTAGCCCGTCATCAACCACTTCTATTGGGGTGATGATGGCGGTAATACCCAACACCGCAAGAAGATTGAAAATATTGGAACCAATAAGGTTTCCCACGGAAATGGCTTTTTCCTTTTTTATTACAGCGATAACGGAGGCCGCCAATTCTGGAATACTAGTCCCCACTGATACCACGGTTATACCAATTACCCTATCACTTACACCGAAACTGGTTGCCATTCCCACGGCACCTTCAATCAGAAGCTCTGAACCGCCCCAAAGGGCTAAACCACCGATAGCCAACAAAAACAATGTTCTTCCCAAAGACAGGGAAACATCATCTTCTGGCATTTCATCGGCTACAGCGGTTTTCTGAAAACGCAACAGATACACCAAAAACAAAATCAAAAAGACCAACATAATCATTCCTTCATATCGTTCCAACACGCCATCGAAGTATATGAATCCAAAGAACAAAAACGAAGCCAGCATCATAACCGGCCAGTCGGTAGTGTAAAAGCTTTTCCGAACATCTATGCTGCCCAAAACTACCGTAACCCCCAATACCAAGCCTAAATTGGCGATATTCGACCCTACTACATTCCCCAGGGACAAATCGGGCAAACCATCCAAAGCAGCTTTCATGCTGACAATCAGTTCAGGAGCCGAGGTAGCGAAAGAGACCACGGTCATGCCCACTACTATTTTAGGTATGGAAAGCCGCAAGGAAAGCGAAACCGCGGACTTCAAGAGCCAATTCCCTCCGGAAATGAGCAATAGAAGTCCCAATACAATCCATAAAACATCTGTCATAGGAGCAATTTGTGGCAAAGATAGATGACGCTACTGGTATAGGACCCATAAAAAGCAGATGCGTCACCCAAAATGTTGGGTTTTTTCCGAGGTTAAAATCAAATAGTCCAGTGGTCATCCGTAAACGAAATTGGTGTTTTTCGCCTTTTTTTAAACGAAAGTCCCCTTGGTTTCATGAAAATGCTTAAAAATATCCCTTGAAATACGACAGTTTGAAACCTTATAGAATATTTAATATTACATTTTTAAACTTATTTCAAGGAAGTCACATTAATTTTAAATCCTAACTCGTTTTTTTAACTCCATATTCGTATTCAATTTTATTCTTTTTCCTCAAATCCTTTGGAAACATGACATCGGTCATTCTATATTCGAACTCGTAACCGGTTAACAAAATAATATTCAACCCTTTAAACTTTAAAAAATGCTGACCATCGTTAAGTTCTTTATTTCAGTTCTTGTCATTTTATTAGAAACTATTTTCGTTTAATCACGAAATCATCATACATCAATCAAGAAATCATCATCAATCAAAAAACAACCGGTTACTAAACGAATAGCTTTCAATCACATCAATCAAAATCATTCAATCAATCAAAAAAATAAAAGAGACGGCGAAAACGCCGTCTTTTTTTGTTCAAAACATGTACTAACCCATGAGAAGCAGCCACTATTTCATCAATTTTGATATTCTTACTAATGATTAAAACGTCTTCACATGAAAAAAGTTTTTATTTAAAAACCTGATTTTCAATTACTTGATAAATTTATTTAAAAAAAGTGTATTTTTTTTCAGGAATTTTCAGGACACCGTTGTTTTATATACAAACACAGATGATATGAAAACTTACAATTCCTCAACCATCACGATTGCAGCCGACAAAAAGGAGATTGAAAAGATGTTTATTGAGGAAGCCTTCTTCCTCTCATGGTTGACAGTAGCGGTGATTATGGCCGGAGTAAGTTTTCTCATGTATTTTTAAAGACAACAATTCAGCATATTTAAAGACACCAAAAGGAGGTCAAATCGATAAGGTTTGACCTCCTTTTTTTGTACCCTACTCCAAATAGAGAGATTTCCACCGTTTACTGGGGATATTTATATTTGTATCCACCAATACCGCAAACTCTATGTTTTTCAAGTTTTTGGCGAAAGTAAACAAGGTACTATTGCCCTCATACACCAAAAGAAGATTGGATTTGTCCAAAGCTTCTAAATTTCAATTGGCCATTATTGGCTGGCGGTATTACGTTACGACCAAAGCGTTGGGCTAATATGAAATCAAACTTTGTATCTGCTTCCCTTTCAGTTTATCCGCCCCATTCAAAAAGGTAAGGTGAATCAAAAAATTGCATTGCACTACCTCTCCGCCTAACCGTTCCACCAAATTACAAACCGCTTTTGCCGTACCGCCTGTGGCCAACACATCGTCGTGAACCAATACCTTCTCCCCTTTTTGGATAGCATCGGTATGGATTTCCAAAACATCTTCTCCATACTCCAGCGCATAGGTTTCAGAAAGGGTATTATAGGGTAATTTTCCTTTCTTGCGCACAGGAACAAAACCCGCGTTGAGCTTAGAAGCTATCATTGGTGCGAAAATAAAACCTCTGCTATCTACCCCAACCACTTTATCCACTGTCTGATTCCCGATGAAATCACAGAGGGTTTCGCAAGCTTGGTTAAGGGCAACCGTATCTTGCAGCAAAGGGGTGATATCCTTAAAAACAATTCCTGGTTTTGGAAAGTCTGCTATATCGCGGATGTAGGATGTAAAATCCATTATTTTTTGGTTTAGAGGTTTTGCGATAAATTTAAAAAGAAATATATTTGCACCCCATTAAAAAGGCCTCGTGGCGCAACTGAATAGCGCATCTGATTACGGCTCAGAAGGTTGCAGGTTTGAATCCTGCCGAGGTCACAATAAATAGTTCGATAAGAAAAAACGCCAAGCTTGCTTGAGCGTTTTTTTGTTTGACCTATTTTCAAAGGGTAGCTTTGTCAGGAGAGATGAAGTCAATCCTGCCCAGGTCACTTAAAATATAAACCCTGTATGAAAATGCAGGGTTTTGTTTTTTACTTATAAAGGAACATTAATTTCAATCAAAACTTACTAATAAAAGGTCAACAATCCGGTCAACAGAATTTCAATCATCAACAGTGTTGGCTGAATTACAAATACTTATGCCGAATCCCGTATAAGGTTTATTAACGAAACCACTAAAAAAGACCAAGAATGAGACTCCTCTATCACAGAAAACCTTTCAGCTTCTAAGGTACCCTAAATGGGCCGTTTTTAGAACCTAACTCCAAGTACTAAACTTCATTTAAGAGATTTGTTTAGATTTTTTGATAAGCTATTCTTGAACTGGTTCAAGATTGTGTCTTGTCTTATTTCAAGAGTATTTCCTGTCTTGGTTCATTTTTATCCTCTTGCTGTCATCACAACTTTGTACTGTCGATTTTGACAAACAAAAATCTAAAAACAAAATAAAATGACATCACAAGAAAAAGTAACCTTTGAAGTACCGACTAAAGACCAAGTGTCTGTTAAGAACCAGGCCATTTTTGACCAAATGCAAAAATCATTCGGCACAGTTCCCAATCTATATGCCACCTTTGCATTGAACGAAACGGCACTTCCAGACTATTTAGCATTGCAAAATCGCAAAAGCACTTTATCCGCTAAGGAAAGAGAAATAATCAACTTGGTGGTAAGTCAGGTCAACGAATGTGAATATTGTTTGCCAGCACACACCATGATTAGCAAAATGCATGGATTTACAGATGAGCAAATCTTGGAAATTCGCAGGGCCCAGATTAAATTTAATGACAAATATGATGCCTTAGCAAAGTTTGTAAAAGACACCACAGTCAATCGTGGTAGACCATCAGAAGAAGTTGCGGATGTCCTATTCGATGCTGGCTATACACAAGCAAACGTAATCGATATCATTATGCTAATCGGTGATAAAATCATTAGTAACTATCTACACAACTTTACTAAGATTCCAGTGGACTTTCCAGAAGTTCCCAGTATCTAGTTTTCATTAGGTAAGCCCCAAGCATTATGGGGCTTACTTCTCAAACCACCCTTTGTCATGAAAAAGATAAAACACATATTGAAAATCTTTATAACAGTAATCTTTCTGAGTGCAAGTCCAACGAGCATTTCTCAAAATATTGCCTATGCTTCCCCGCATGAAATCAAAGCCATTGGAGTAAGTAGTGTTAAACCCTATGAAACTCTTGAAGATTATACAACTTATCTTTTGATAAACTCAATGGTCACGGGGGATAACTTTAAATATAGGAGAGCTCTTAATGAATCAAGAAAGAATCCTATAATCATTTCTATCGAAGGCACTACCATTCAAAGTACGGAGCTGTTGAAGTTCTTCAAAAAAGCCGCTAGAAAAGCAGACGATCTAGAAGCCTTCAGGAAGATATTGTCCAAAGAAAATGGAAACCTTGAAAACAATTTGTCATATGGCCAAATCAAACAGTTGTATACTTCTTTCAGAAGTACTACTATCAATGGTTATTTTGATGAACTAAGATTAGCATTGGCCGGTGGCTGATATATCAAAAAAAACCAAGGCAAACAATATTCCTTGGGTTCTCAGACCAATTATCGCAATCGGAAAAACTATGCCAAAAAGCACTCTAATTGAAAGGTGTTTTTTATATCTGTTTTTTTACCATTTCCTTGAGTAACGACCATATTTTCATCAAGCTCTTTGGTTCAGCTATTCAGTTAAATCATTATATTTAAATACAAGTCTAGTAGCTAGAAAAAATCATTAAGTCGAGAGATTCCCAGTCAAGAAATGGAGAAGTTTGAACCAATATTAAAAAACGTCGCCCGTAATGTTGAACTAACGGACCAAGAAAAGGAATTGTTCACTTCCATAATCAAGATTTCCCGGGTAAAGAAAAGACAGTTCGTAATCCAACCGGGTTATCCTTGTGAATACAGGAACTATATTGTGAAAGGGGCTTTTCGAATGTTCCTTTTGGATGACAAGGGAAAGGAACATACTGTTAGCATTGGTGTCGAAGACTGGTTTTTCACCGATTTCTACAGCCATATTTACAAAAAGCCCTCAAACTTTTTTGCGGAGGCCCTAGAAGATTCCATCATATTCCAAATGAGCTACGAAGATGTTGAAGAAACATGTTCTAAAAGTCATGCCATAAACCAATATTGGAGGGTCATATTGGAAAAGGCATATGCCAACTCTAAGAATAGAATTGTTTCCAACTTTAGTAAAACATCCGAAGAGCGTTATCTAGAGTATTTCGACAAATATCCGCATATCGTCAATAGGGTTCCCCAATACGTTATTGCCTCTTATTTAGGAATCTCCGCAGAATTTCTAAGCAAGATTCGAGCACGCCCGATAAGGAAAACTTGAACTGCTTCAAGACAATTTCCTGTTTCAGTTCATTTTTACCCTTTTGAGTCCATTTTATTTTTGTCCTGTCGATAATGACACAAAAATCAATGTTCAAATAATTATAGTTTATCAAAATGGATTTAATAGAAAACTTTAAAGCAACTTTCCTTAAAAGAAAAAACCCGACGAAAATGGCAGCTGATGAAATAGGACCAAATAGTTGGGGAATTTTAGAGTATGACCACAAGCTCTATAAATTTATAAAGGGACAACAAGGCAATCCCAGTAAAGAGACCTATAATAGCTTCATTGCTGATGTTACCAGGCAGCTCGATAAGATTACGATTAGAAAGGACCATTTTGTTTGTCAAACCTGTCAATAGCAAAATAGAGCCAAATAGGTTAACAAGATAGAGAATGGGCAAAGGTTCGTCCTATTCTGCATGACCTATTCGTAAATAATGCCCATAAAGCAATGTAAAGCCCAGTGGTTTTCCATTGCTTTTTTGATTTCCAATCCATGGGTATTTGTATCTACTAAACCACCCCTAAGCTTTCCTAAAACAATCACAAACGTTTTATAAATCTTGTCCTAGTTCAAGATTCCTTGATGTCCCAGTTCAAGGTTATTTCCTGTCCTGGTTCATTTTAATCCACACCTATTCGCAGGAGATTTGTAGTGTAATTTTTTTTAAAACACAGATAAAATTTTAGACCATGAAAGAGGTTGTAGTTCCTTCTTATAAAGAAGGATTGAATGAACTTAGAGGAAGTCTTGCAGATATGCTCCCCGGTGATGCGATGGAGATATTTGATGCCGATGCAGTGGCCCTTCAAAAAGAACACACATCCGTTTTAAAACTCCATAAAGGGGACAAGGCCATTGATTTTACATTATCCAATGCAGTCAGCAAGGGCATCAACCTGCACGAAATCTTAAAAAAAGATAGGGTCGTGCTCACTTTTTATAGAGGTGCCTGGTGTCCCTACTGTAACCTTGCACTGAACCAGTACCAGGCAATCTTGCCGGAGATTACGGAAGCCGGTGCCACACTTATTGCCATTTCTCCACAAAGTCCAGATGGGTCTTTGAACATGCAGGAAAGGAACGGGCTACAGTTCGAGGTATTGAGCGACAACGGAAACCTTATCGCCAAGGAATACACCACGGTACATCCTAACCCAAAAAATTCACTGGAAGCAATGACAGAAATGGGGTATGACTATGATAGTTATAACGCTGACGAAGACAGTGAGCTGCCAGTACCGGCAACCTTTATCATTGAAAGGGACAGTACTATCTCTTTTGCCAGGTCAGAAGGTGCGGACTACCGTAATAGGGTGGAACCAAGAGAAATCATAAAAGCTTTAAATACAAATAAATAGTAATACTTAAATACACAATTATCATGAGAAAACAATTCATTAAAATCGTTTCGGTTGCACTGACAATAATCGCAACCTCTCTCCAGGCTCAAGATGCCGGGGGACTTATTACAAAAGTGGTCGATGCCAATGGAGGTGTCAAGGCCCTGCGCAAGTTAAAGGATGTATCCTTTGACTATACCTTTAAGGTTCCAGCCAACAATGTCGTCGATGTATCCAAAGAGAGGTACATTTTCAACGGGGAGGTATCCTTTGGGGAATACACCAAAAGACAGGTCTATGCACTTCCACAACTTAAAGGGGAACATACCCAGTTTTTTGACGGTAAAAAGACCGTTTCCATGATCGATGGTAACGTAATCACTGAACAACAACCAGCCTATATCGGGCATGCACTTAGAAAGACTAATTATTACTGGTTTGCCATGATGTTCAAACTTTTGGATCCCGGAGTAAACCACAAACAATTGGCCGATAGAAAAGTCAATGGAATCTCCTATAAGATAGTTGAAATGACTTTTGGGGAAAACGTAGGGGAGTCTGATGATAAATATATCCTTTACATCAATCCTGACACATATAGAATTGACCAGTTCCTTTATACCGCAAAAGGTTTTGGGATAACGGACCCAAGTCTCATGAAACTCAAGTACGAGAAATTCGACGATGTTTATCTGACCACTTTTCGCAAGTACGCCCCTGCTGACTGGAACGGTAATGTTGTAAAAGAGGCTTGGACAGAACAGTACACCAAGAACGTGAAGTTCAACAACGGATATGATTTGAACAACATCCAAAGCTGATTATAGACAATAAACAAAACCTTGCAGGCCCAAGTTCCTGCAAGGTTCAATTCCAGATCTGTTCAATTCCCACCTGCATTAAAATTTATCATAAAACAAAAAATGAAAACAATGAAAAATACAATTCTTGGATTCCTTTTTGTCATACTCGCTCAGTTGGCAATTGGACAGCAAAGCACAGAGAAATCCGATAAGGGGATATCGCATAGCACAACATATTTAGAGACCGCCCATCGTAAAATAGAGGTCAACGGTCTTTCCATTTTCTACAGGGAAACGGGAGACCCCAGTAAAGAGACCATACTGATGCTTCATGGTTTTCCAAGCTCTTCACATATGTACCGTGATGTAATGAAAAAGTTGGCCAAAGATTTTCATTTGGTAGCCCCTGACTATCCCGGATTCGGTTTCAGTGATGCCCCATCAATAAATGAATATGAATACACCTTTCACAATGTGTCTTTGTTGATAGATACGTTTGTGGACAAACTTGACATTGACTCCTACTACATCATGATGCAGGATTATGGTGGTCCCATCGGTTTTAGAATGGCACATCGACGTCCTGAAAAAGTAAAGGGCTTTATAGTGCAGAATGCCAATGCCTATTTCGAGGGCCTAAGCGGTGAATGGGCCCAAAAATACAGTGCGCTACTAAATGCCAAGGATACAAATGGTGTCCTGGAACTGCAAAACTGGTGGATGTCATTGGAAGGCATAAAGGCCATGTACTTAGGTGGTGTCAAAGACCCATCTCAGGTTGACCCCATATCCTATTTAACGGATGAGGCCCTTTTGAGAAGGGAAGGTATTAATGAGATACAAATTACTTTCTTGAATAACTATGGCAGCAACTTTGACAGGTACCCGGCTTGGCAGAAATATTTGCGGGACAACCAGCCCCCTACCCTAATCATTTGGGGAATCCATGACAAGTTCTTCAGTGTGGAGGGCGCAAAGGCATTCTCACAGGACCTTAAAAATGTAGAGACCCATTTGATAGACGGAAGCCACTTTTTATTGGAACTCCATTCAGACGAGGCCGCAAAACTCATTACTGAATTTATAAACAAAATCTAATCATCAATTTTTAAAAAAATAAAATCATGAATACAAAAAATCTAAAAGAAAAATCAGTGCTTATAACCGGTGCCAATCGGGGAATCGGCTTTGCATTGGTAGAAAAAGCATTGGAAAAAGGGGCATCCAAAGTATATGCCACCTATCGCTCAAAGGGCAATCGCTCAGCACTGGAACAATTTGGTGAACGAGTGGTTCCAATCCATCTGGATTTAGCAGATGCATCTACTATAGCTGCACTTTCAAATTCGGTTCCTGACTTGGATGTTCTTATTAATAATGCTGGGCTTTTTACGGGTACTAATTTGCTGGAGGATACAGAGGAGCAATTACGCAATGATTTAGAGACCAACCTTTTCGGAACATTAGCAGTTACGAAGGCATTGCTGCCAACCCTAAGAAAACAAGGTTCAGCTGCAATAATCAACTTATCCAGTATTGCAGGTTTGGCCTCTATGCCAAGTTTCGGCGGATATTCAGTTTCAAAGGCTGGAGTCCATTCCTTGACTCAATCCTTACGTGGTAAGTTAAAGGATGATGGTATCTCCGTTCATGGGGTGTATCCCGGTCCGGTAGCTACACGTTTGACAGAAGGGTTCGAAATGGAAACGACCCCAGCGTCCGTGGTGGCTGAGAACATTTTGAATGGTTTTGAGAACGGTGTCGAAGAAATCTTTCCTGATATTCTTTCGGAGCAGGTTGGGCCATTATACTTGAGTTCGCCGAAAACCCTAGAGCAGAACTTTGCAGCTTTTTAATTAAAAACACCCCTAAGAATCTCATAATCAGAATCCGGGAATTAAAATTTATATCCAAAAAAGAAAAAGATGAAAAACAATTTCAAAATACATACAGTTGAAAGTGCGCCTGAGGCATCCAAAACCACATTGCAGGCAGCCAAAAGAAAAATGGGCTTTGTGCCAAACTTAATGGCCACGATGTCCGAATCACCAGTAATGGTCGAAAGCTATATGACCCTTATGCGGCTGTTCGACAAATCTCGCTTGACCGAGACCGAGCGCCAGATAATTTTAATGACCAACAACCGTCTGAACGTATGTACCTATTGCATGGCGGCCCATACAGCTGTATCCAAAATGGCCAAGGTGGACGAGGGTGTAATCGAGGCCTTGCGTTCAGGTAATCCGATACAGAACCCCAAACTTGAAGCTCTGAGACAATTTGCCATAGTAATCAATGAATCCAAAGGTTGGGCAACAGATGAACAGGTGGCGGAACTTCTTGCAGCCGGTTACACGAAGGAAACGGTTCTAGAGGTGATTGTTGGGACCAGCCTCAAGGTACTCTCCAACTATACCACACACATCGTAGAGCCCACACTTGACAATGCTTTTGTTCCATTGGCATGGACCGAGGACATGTTAAAAGTAGAGGCCTGATCCCTAAAAACTGTAATCATGAAAACAAGACTTGCAATAGTGTACTTCAGTGGGTTTGGACACACTCAAAAGTTGACTGAGGCTATAGCTGATGGGATAAGCTCTGTAGAAAATACGGAGGTTAAGACATATAAGATCAACGTAAATGGAGAAATCCCTGAAACCTGGCTGGAGGAACTTACCGAGGCGGACGCTATAATTTATGGCTCACCTACATATATGGGAAGTGTTGCCTGGCAGTTCAAAAAATTCGCTGATGCCTCAGGAGCCGTTTGGAGCAAGCGGGCATGGAAGAACAAAATTACAGGCGGATTTACCGTTTCAGGTTCCACGAATGGAGACAAGCACTCCACAATGTCCTATTTGACCACACTGGCCATGCAGCATGGTCAAATATGGGTTGGCTTGGGACTTTTGTCCAGCAACAAAAAGAAACATGGCCCCAAGGATATAAATTGGACAGGGGGATATGCTGGTCTATTGGCAATTGCGCCATCTGATGCCTCTCCCGAAGAGGCCCCAAGAATTGGAGATTTGGAAACTGCCATACATTACGGGGCAAGACTTGCTGAAATCACCCATCGTCTCAAGTAATGGAATTCTTGACACCATCGGATATGGGTTTCCAATACAGAATGACCATGAAATGATTTTTTTGATAACATCCATTAAAAGAATTGACTTTTGGACTAAATCAGGCAATTGGGTGCAACCGCAATACTTTGACCCATTTTTCGAGTGGTTAATTGTCATTTGCATAGGGATAATCATTCTTCCCATTTTGGTGAAAGGATTAATTGCAAAGGTCCATCGGAAAAAGGAAAAAATCCATGAACGTGAATTTAAAGCCTGGTCAAAAAGCGGAGACATGCATAAAATTGAAAACGGCATGGGCATGGCTATGTTCCTAATGGTGTATATGGACTATCTACTTAGAATTGGTCAAAGTCTTAACGAAATAGAGTTTCAATCCATAAGGATTTGGAACAAACATATCCCCTGGCATATTTCAGGAATGTTCTTGAGCATATGCTATCTATCCTTTTGTTCTGTCAGTAGCGCAGAAGAGTTAATGGTACATAAATGGGCTATGTTCATTTTATGTACAGTTCTGCTGATACCTTTATTCAGTAATGTTCATTTGTTCTACACAAGATTGGATGCAGAAGTGAAAAACCTTAAAAAGTGTTACAGTAGGATTTTAGAGGTGACAGTTGCCTATAAAGAAAATGGGAAAGAAGGAGTAATCAAGTTTATGGATATTAAATTTTTAGAAGAATGATCATGAGCATTGTAATCCGGGAATAAAAAATAACTAAAAACTAATATGAATGAAAAACGACTGCTTAGACCGGAGCATTGGATTTCCAATTATTCAGATTACCTTAAAGTCTATGCCGTTAAAATGGTGCCCTTTCACCTTGTAGAGGACCTGGTACAGGAAACTTTTCTTTCTGCATTAAAGTCAGCATCATATTATAAGGGAAACTCCACGGAGCGCAACTGGCCAGTCGGCATTCTGAGGCATAAAATAATGGATTACTACCGAAGTATTAACACTAAAAAATCACTGACGAAAGAAAGGGCTATTAGGCCCGAAAGTCTCAGCGGCTATATTCCTAGTAAATCCCATCCCTTTAAGTTGGATAGTTCAAATCCCGAAACTTTTATCATTTTAAATGATTTGGTCCAGATATTGGAAGAAGGTTTTGAATCTCTAACGGAGAGAGAATCTACCGCTATTAGGCTTAAAATAGAAGGGTTGAACACCAACCAGATTTGCGATAACATGAACATCAATAGGGCTTACTGTTGGCTGTTGATTTCAAAAGCTAGAAAAAAACTCAAGCTATTCCTAGAGGAAAATTGGTTGAGGGCAGTTTAAGTTTTACATTTTGTTTTGAGACTTGCAATGGACTAATAAATCATAATCAATAGATTTCTTAAAAAGAACCTTTTAAAAGACATATCCCATATACTAAGAATTCTAAAATTCTGTTCTTTTAATTAGCCTGTTTATGGAACATGTTCTTGATATTCTTGAAATTCGTCGGAAAATTTGATTTCTCCTTGTCCATCCCTGAGTTCTACGTTATCTATCATTCCCAAACCATTGAAGAAATAACTTATTTCCATGATTCCATCAATGGGTGTCTTGTACGAAGTCGAAAAAACTTCTGAGCCGTTCACTGCTATATGGACATTTTTGTCAACCGTACGGATTTCAAACTCATTCCATTGGTACATGTTGGTGGTCAGTTGGGTAAGGTCTTGGGTCTTCCCATCGTGAAATTTGTCTCCTACCCTTTGGGAAAGTTCACTACCACAGCCTTTGTATCCTAACATGATCCAATAGTACCCATTAGTTCCTTGAAGGTGGATGTTCATGATAGGGCAGTCTACACTCTCCAATGGGTCCATCTTAAATGAAGCCCTGTAAGTTAGATTATCCCCATCGACATCAAAATCCTTTACATGGTAATAGGCCAATTGAAAGTCCATGTTCACATCAATACCTTTACTACCCAAGGTTTCTGCATCGATGCCCAAATAGTCCTTTCTTAACCACAGGTCTTTGTCGAAGGTCACGATGTTGGACATGGGTTGCCTTGCTGCAATAAACCAATTCTCGTAGGTAATATGCACGGGCATTTCATTTATAACTTCTTCATCGGCGATAAGTTTTGCGGTGAAGTAACCGGGAATGTAGTAAATATCGGTCCGTTCCAATGCTCCCTTGAAAATCTCCACTTTCCTTGACTTATCCCAACTTTGTTGAAGGAAAAAACGATCGGCATCGATTGCTTCGATGTCATATTGGAATACCACGGTATTGGGCAATTGGTTTTCAAGGGTCTTTGTATGTTCAAAGGAGACCTCGGTGACCTCAGTCCTCTTTGGCTGCTCTTTTTGGATTGCCCTCGCGCCACCGATTAGAATCAAGACCATTGGAATCACCAATAACAACCCGATGGCTATCTTTTGATAACTCTTTTTTTGTCCAACTGAGATTTTTTTGAATGAGCCTGTTTTTTTTGCATTTCGATTTGCAATGGATGCGGATTTAAGGCGCTGCCAATTTTTGTCAAATGCCGCTATCGAGAGGGCATCCAAAGTAGATATGTGGGGAAGGCGTTGATAGCTATTCGACCAAATTCTTTTTAAAGTGGAGACGCTCAACCTACAACCCGTCTTCTCCTCGATAAAAAAAGATAGAAATTCAAAGTCTTTCTGCGACCATGCCTTTGTTTCCACAAGGTTGGTTTCTGTAGCAATCTTCTTTTTGGCTTTTTCTAAAAGCGCACTATCAACCGGCTCCATTCAACTGATTTTTAACATATTATCATTTCAAATAAAAAATGAACAGAAAATGGTTGGAAATTGATTATGGAAAAAAACATAGAAAGGGTAGTTTGCCTTGGATGTTTAAAAGATAATCAAAAGCTGAACCTGTTACACTTATTATCTATTTATGACCATTGAAAACATGGCTTCTAGAGCTAAAAATCAAGAATCGAACCTTCAAGTTTTTTTGTAACCTAATTAAAAACCAACATGCATAAAATCATAACCGTAATCCTTTCACTACTCGCCATTCTAGGTTGTGCTGACAAAAAGAAAAGCAAAGAGGCAAATCAAAAGACGATTGTTGCAAATGAAAAGTTTAAAAAACTGTCAAAGGACATACCAAAATGGATGGACGAGCACGACGTTCCCAGTATTGCGGTTTCGGTCATAGAAGAAGGGGAAATCGTTTGGTCGGATGTTTATGGTCTTCAAAATGCCAACACCATGGCTACGGATAGCACGCTGTACGAAAGCGCTTCCATCGCCAAGCCACTGACCACGGAAATATTTCTGCGTCTTGCCTCTATGAGAAAGGTATCCCTTGACGAACCGATGGCACCCTACTGGATTGATCCCGATATTGCTGATGACCCCCGTGCCCAACTACTTACCCCCCGACATGTATTGACCCATCAAACCGGTTTTAAGAATTGGCGTAGGATGACGGGGGGCAAACTTCGGTTTGAAAGGAATCCAGGTTTGGAGATGGGGTATTCAGGCGAGGGCTTTCAATACCTGGCCCGCTTTATGGAGGAAAAGCTGGACCAATCTTTCAACGATATCGCAAATGATGTACTCTTTGGTCCGGAAGGAATGGAAAACTCTGCGGTGGAAGACCAAGACTGGTATGCGGGAAGACTGGCATGGCCCTATTTTCCTGAGGGCAAGTGGATGGAACCCTTTCCCTTAAAGAAGGCGTTCATCGGGGCAGGTGGCCTGCGCACAACGACCGAAGATTATGCCAAATTTATTTTGAGCATTATGTATGGGGATAAGGTAAGTAAGGATTTAAGAAAGGAACAATTTGAGATTTCCTTGAACCAGAACGAAAGGTGTATGGAATCGGCCACCGTTCCCGAGGCATGTCCAAATCAACTTGGTTTCGGCCTTGGATGGTATGTATATGCGTTCGAAGACGAAACGGTTATTGCACATACTGGTGCCAATATGGGCGAACGGACGCTTGCCGTATTCAACCCAAAAAGAAAATCAGGTTTGGTCGTAATGTCAAATAGTTACAACGGCAACCATGTCATCTATAAAATCGCCGAGACTGTTGGGGTATACCAAGGGTTCATCGATATCGAAAAGCCAAAGCAAGAACAATAATTGAACTTTCGAACAAGAAGAAAATGAAAACTATATCCATTATTTGTCTAATAGCAATATTCTACATAATGCCATTATGGGGACAAAAAGAGGAAAAAATCGTACTTATGGATTTGGCCCATGGCCAGCGCATGTGGAACGACCCGAAACAACCTGTCCCGAATATAGGTTTTCCGGACAGTACACGGATTCAGTACATGAACGAAGAGCTTTCCAAAACACTAAAACCCTATAATGCGAAGGTTGTATTTCTTAAAGCTGGAATTAACGACAATGACCTAAAACAAGGAAACCTTCTCGTCTTACATGTTCCATCCCTTCCTTACTCCAAAAAAGAAGTGAAGAACATCAAAAAGTATTTAAATAAAGGAGGTTCACTGCTTTTGGTGATGGAAGCCGATTATTGGACCGACCTTGAACGGACCAATGTCAATGAAATCATAGAAAATCATGGTATACAATATGGTTCCCAAAGCCGGGATTCCCTAGTGGGGGGATATACAAAAAAAGGTAGCATCACTCCCCGAGAACTCAATGTCACTTACGAGTTGGGACGTTCCATTGTGGGTGGCACACCTTTTGCTTTCAACAATCAGACCAATGAAGCCTTCGGGGTCTACAAACATCTGCAAAACGAATCTAGGATTGTCATACTGGGCGATGCAATGTGTTCCCTCTACATGACGGAATGGAAAGGTGTCGAAGGCTATAAGTGCCATGAGTTTATGGATGGCATCTACAAATGGCTTTTACGGAATTAAGTTATTAAATCAGATAGACTTTTGGTACAAGTGTCATAAAATCAACGATTTTCAGGACAATAACAAAAAATCAATCTTCCACCTCAAAAGTACCCTGTAACCTGATATCGTCAGAAGCAGCCCCAATATGAACCAAAAACTGACCTGGCTCTACTACCCGTTCCATCTCAGCGTTCCAAAGGCTTAAATCTTCAGGCGAAAGGGTAAATTCCACTTCTTTTTCTTTCCCTGGGTCTAACACCACACGTTGAAATCCGCGGAGTTGTATTTTAGGGGTGCTCACCGAACTATATTCATCCGTGATGTAGAGCTGAACAATTTCAGTTCCTTTGATAGTTGAGGTGTTTTTGATTTTCACGCTGATTTTTTGTGGTTCGTCCGTAGCGATTTTAGGTTTTTCAATCTGCATATCGCTATACTTAAATTGACTGTAACTCAACCCATGTCCGAAAGCGAACATCGGTTCGTTGCTTTCATCCATATAATTGGCGTCTGCAGACCTTTTTTGATTATAGTAGATGGGTAGTTGACCATTGGCACGAGGAAAAGAGATGGGAAGTTTTCCAGACGGATTGACTTTCCCGCTTAAAATATCCACGGTACCTTGCGCTGCTTCTTCCCCGGCATACCAGGTTTCTACAATAGCATCTGCCAAGGTCACCTCTTCGGTTAAAATCAAGGGTCTTCCGTTTTGCAAAACCAGAACAACGGGCTTTCCCACCTCAGCTACTTCTTTTAAAAGGCGTTTGCTATACTGGTTCAAATCCAAGCGTACTTTGTCTTTACCTTCTCCATTCATTTCCTTTTCACCCATCACCAAAACTATAGCATCTGCCTTTTTCGCAGCATTGACGGCTTTGCTGAACATGGTTTGGCGATTGTCATCAGGATTGATTTTCCAGCGCAATTTGATATCAGCATACTCATCATACTCCGCGAGTTCCAGCGTGATGGGGTATTTTTTACCTTTCTGGAGGCGTATACTATTTCGGGACCATGAGTTCTTGAATTGGGTGTCCCAACTATCAATCAACACTTCATTGTCAAGGGTTAGTCTCCCCAAATCATCTGCCCAGAGTTGAAAATCGTACACCCCGTCCAACTTGGGTATCAAATAGCCTGTCCAACGAATGGAAAAGTTATCACTAGGAATTCCAGGGGCGGGACTTAAGTTGTGCCAATACTGTTCCAATTTAGTTTCCGTTCGAACAAGTGTTGGTTTTCCAGAAAAATCGGGATTGTCAAAATATTCAGCCGTAAGTCCTTTTTCTCCATTTTCCGTAACCAGAAATTTGTCTTCAATCTCTTCCATAATGTCCCCAGGGACGCCCACATTAACAAAATCTATTTCGTAATCTGTTTTTCGAAATGCATCCAATATAGAAGCTTCATCTTCCGGTCTTCGTGAATACCCCCCTAGAAGGGCTTTATTGGCCAACTCTCCGATAAGGGCAATTTTTTGGACTTTATCCCCCAAAGGAAGGAGGTTGTTTTTGTTCTGTAACAGGACAATGGCCTTATGTGCCGATTCCAAAGCCAACTGCTTGTGGGATGGATTCCCGTAACGTTCGGATTGTAATTTTGGGTCGATATAGGGGTTTTCAAAAAGACCCAATTTGAATTTGACGTAAAGTACGCTCGATACCGCCCTATCAACATCCTCCAAGGTCAAAAGTCGCTCGTCCAAAGCATCCAAAATCGCTTGGCGATAGGCTTCATGAGTGTAGTCGTAAAATTGCATATCCAATCCGGCGCGAATGGAACTTGCAACCGCTTCCTTGGTATTCCTTGCCGTGTGGTGAACAAACTCCTGTTTGGCAATCGCACCCAGGTCTGAAATCACCATCCCTTTAAAGCCCCACTCCTCTCGAAGTACTTTTTTCAACAACCAAGCATCTCCTGCTGCTGGTACCCCATCCCATTCATGGTACGCGGCCATAGCGCCCAGAGCTCCTGCTTCCGTAAAGGCTTTTTCAAAAACATAGAGAAAGTTGCTCCGGGCTTCGCGTTCACCAATGTATACGGGAGCAGTATTTTTACCTCCTTCGGGAATACTATGAATTCCAAAATGTTTCGGTTCAGAAACAATGGCATCGTTTTGGGTCAAATCCTCCCCCTGCATGCCTTTGATAATCGCCACTCCATTTCTTGCCGCGAGATAGGCATCTTCACCATAGGTTTCTTGCACACGTCCCCAACGTGGTTCTCTGCCCAAACCCAGGGTAGGTGCCAATACCATATGTACGCCCACCGCTCGGGTCTCTGAACCAACGACCTTGCCAATTTTTTCCATAGTTTCAACATCCCACATACTCGCGAGCCCAATGGGAATTGGAAACGAAGTCGCTTTTTCTCCCTGATACCCGTGTAAAGCTTCTTCGATGAACAAAGCTGGGATACCTAATCGATTGTGTTCTACAATATAGCGTTGCAGCTCGTTTGCAATTTCTGCGGATTTGGGATAAAAATCATGTATGGAACCTACGTTCAATCCATTTAGGGCGGCCTTGGCTCTTTCTTCGGACAAACGCCCTTCCTTGGTCAAATCATAAGCGGAGTACATATCCAATTCTTGGATTTTTTCATCCAAAGTCATTCTGGAGAGCAAATCCGCTACCCGCTTTTCGGTATCCAAGGCAGCATCTTTATAGGGTGGGTTTTCCGTACTGGTATTGCAACCCAACCCCAATAGTATACCACATATCCCTAAAACATATCTTTTCATTGTTCCCAATTTATTGTACCGTTAAAATTTCCCGCAACCGAATATCGTTGGATGCAGCACCAATCATTATTCGAAAAGCTCCGGGTTCCAATACGCGATTCATATTTTCATCCAATAGCATCAATTGTTCCGGGCTGATAACAAAGGTTACCGTTTTGGTCTCTCCGCGCTTTAAGTGTATACGCTGAAATCCTTTTAGCTCCATCACCGGACGTACAACACTTGCAACTAAGTCTCTGATATACAGTTGAACTACCTCATCCCCGTCGTAAACTCCCGTATTGGTTAGCTCAAAGGATACCGTTACCTCTTCGGTTGGATTACTTTCTGTGGTACTAAGCATCAGATTGCTGTACTCAAAAGTGGAATAACTAAGTCCATACCCGAAAGGAAACAAGGGTTTGCCAGTTCCATCGAGGTAGTCATCACCCCGACCAGTAGGTTTGTGATTGTATACCAATGGCAATTGCCCTTCATTCATTGGAAAGGTTATGGGCAAGCGACCAGCCGGATTATAATCTCCAAAAAGCACGTCCGCTAGGGCATTTCCACCTTGTTCACCAGGGTACCAAACATCCACTATTGCGGATACTTTATCCAACCATGGATTCATAGTGACCGCGCTACCCCCAACCAAAACAATAGTTGTGGGAGTTCCTGTTGCGGCTACTTGAACAATCATTTCTTCTTGATATCCGGGTAATGAAAGTGAAGACCTATCCCGAAACTCTCCTTCTTCAATACCAGCGACCAAAATGACGGCTTCACTATTTTGGGCTATCCGTACCGCGTTGTCAATTTCTTTCTGTGCATTGTTCTCCACACCCACATCCCAAAGCAATTTGAACCATACGTTGCCTACGGTTTCATAAAACTCTACCTTGATATCGTATTCTTTGTCTTTCTGAAATTGAAACGATTTGGTTCGCTCTCCAAATGTTTGTTTGCGCCAATTATCGATTAGCAAATCGCCGTCAATGTAGAGTCGGTATCCATCATCTCCCTTAATTCCAATATTGAATTTACCCGTTTCCGGTGCGATAAGTTTCCCGGTCCATAGGGCAGAATAGCTGTCGTAATTGATGGTTTGATACTCTGGTGAAAATAGGGTCCAGCGGAAATCAATTTGGGAATCAATACGTGTCAATACCGGTTTTCCTGTAAGTTCGATATTGTTGAAATACTCGCCTTTTAGTCCCGGTTTTTTAATTTCCCCGTCAAAATGGCAAAGCTGCTTTGCCGGAATCGCGACATATGATTCAGTATGCCGTCCACAACCGGGGGCATAGGTTACTCGGGTTGTTTGACCCACTTTGTTTTTGATGCCCTCCAAGATGCTCACTTTTGTATTCCCTGGACCCGAATACCCGCCTAATCTGGATTCAACGGCATCTACTCCTATTACGGCGATAGACTTCGTTTTTTTGTCAAGCGGCAGGGTATTGTCTTCATTTTTTAAGAGCACCATGGCTTTCCTTGAGGCCTCTCGAGCCAATTGCGCATGTGCAGCAGTTCCATTGGATGTTTTTGCTTTTTCGACATCCACATAAGGGTTTTCGAACAACCCCAATCTGAATTTTGCGCGTAGCACCCTTCGTACGGCATCGTTAAGCTTTTCTTCATCAATGGCTCCGTTTTCAAATGCTGGATAGTAGTGTTCTTTATACGCATCATAGTCGACTTCGAAAATCACATCCAAGCCGCTCTCAATGGATTGTTCGGCTGCATCGGCATAGGAATTCGTAGTATGATGCAGCAGATGTATAATCCCAACGGCATTCGCATCCGAAATTGTAAAACCATTAAATCCCCACTCATCCTTTAATTTTTGGTTAAGCAACCAATCATTTGCGGTACAGGGGCGACCGTTCAAGGAATTGTAGGAGGTCATTACCGACCCCGCATGCGCTTTGTGAAAAGCAGCCTTGTAAGCAGGAAAATATACTTCTTCCAGAAGTCGTTCATTCACATGGATGGGGTAACTGTCTCTACCTCCATCACCCACATTGACCACAAAATGCTTTGGGGTGGTAATGACACCTTGTTTTTCGAACTCGGAAATAAATGAAATCCCCATTTGGGTGGTTAGGAATGGGTCTTCCCCGTACGTTTCTTCGGTTCTTCCCCAACGTACATCCCTTGCAATGTTGAGCACCGGAGATAATATTTGGCGTATCCCACGCGTCTTTGTCTCTGTGGCGATGGCGTGGGCCACTTGTTTCATCAAAGTAGTATCCCAGCTAGCCGCCAGTCCAATGGCCTGAGGGTAGGCGGTGGCGCCCTTTCGCACCAATCCATGCAGCGCTTCATCAAAAGGAATAATGGGAATGCCCAATCGCGTCTCCTCTACGAAATACTTTTGGAGGGTATTGGCCAATTTTGCAGTTTGTTCTGCTTCACCGCCTTCTGCATAATCCAATATTTGCTGTGTATGGGATGCGGCGGTATTCAATTGGAGTCCAAATATGCCCGATTTGTACTTGTCCATTCCATCTGACAAATCACAAGGGACCATAAACAACTGCCCAAATTTCTCTTCAAGGGTCATCCGTGACAGTAAGTCCTCGACCCTTTTTTCTATGGGGGTATCAGCATCTTTGTAAAGAAACTCGTCTTCCGTATTGCAAGAGAAGAGTACAAAGAAAGCTACAATACAAAGCGTGGTTAGGCTTACGCGAAATAGGCTCTTCCAGCCACTGAATCGTTCCATTTACTTTTTCGAGTTATAATGAATGAGCACTCACCAAAGGGATTACACCTGTGCAAAGTCTTAAAGTATCGCTAATACTTCGGAAGCGCTTTTTTCACCTTGTTCCAAAAAACTTCATTGAACAACAAGGTGCTACCGATGATGGCTCCTTTTTCAGAGTGTTTGGCAATGCGTACGGACAATTTCAACCCATGCGCCTTCATGGTGTGTTCCAGAGTATTCTCGAAATGTGCGTAGGCTTTGGCAATGTTTCCTCCGATAATCAAGGCATCGGCATCAAAACGCTTTAACCAAGGTGACAGAAAATTCCCGAGGTTCTCTCCAAACGCCTCAAACACCTGTTTGGCGTGGGAATCCGTTTCACAATGGTTTGCCAGCTCCCGAACCCCATTTACCTCAATGCCGGTCAAATTTTGATAAGCGGTTATGAATCCCCTAGTGGAAAAGTAGTCATCTGCTATGCCTTCCCCATACGGTAAATTCCAAAGAGAACCTTCAGGCGGTACGGAAGCATCATGTACTACTGGAATACCTTTTCGCGTAAAACCAGCTCCCAAACCGGTTCCCAAAGTGATACAGAGTTGTTTTTCCTTCGTTCCGTTATGGGACAACCAGGCTTCGCCGACTGCAAAGGAGGTCGCGTCATTCAAAAAACGCATGGGCAATTTTTTCACCAAAATGCTTTGCAGCGCAGATTCAATATGAAGTCCATGTAGTTCTCCGTATTTAAACCCCTCCGGATATAAGGCTATTCCCTTTTTATAGTTGAAGGGACCGGGCATGGCAAAAGCCACGCCACGAATGGATTTTGGGCCAGCGGCTTTGATGGACTTGTTCAGGGTATCGCCCCAACTCTGTAAAATCGTCTCTTGCGGTTCCATGTTTGCCACTAGATTGGAAGCATAGGTTTCTTCCAAAATGCTGTTTGTGTTCATGTCCACCATAGCAGATGAAATATGGGTTCCCCCAATATCAACCCCCAATACATAGCGCTGGTCTGTCTTCATGACATACTTTTAATAGGAACTACTTGGTGTCCTTTCACACCGTAAAAAATCAAATACGCATAACAAAAAACCGGGATGATAAACGATTGCTGGATACCGATTTGGTCCGCTAATCCACCCTGTACAATCGGTACAATGGCTCCTCCTACTATCATCATCACCAGCAAGGATGAAGCTTGACTGGTGTATTTCCCCAAATCCTTAATGGCCAACGTAAAAATGTTCGACCAAAGGATGGAGTTAAACGCTCCTATGGCAATGGCGCTCCAAAAGGCCACCATACCATCTGCAAATATCATTACGCCCAGCAGTACAATTACAATGGTAGCGAATAAGGTCAATACCCTTGATGGGTTTGAGCCCCCTACCAGAAAAGCGATGTAATTCAATACCAGGAAAAAAATAAAGAATTGTATCTGAGCAAATGGAATCAGCTCTAATGAAAAGGTTCCTTCATTGTTTTGAACACCGGTGATAAAGTATATGACCAAAAATGAAATCACGGAAAGTCCCGCCATGATCATATACTTTTTTACTTTATCCGTCATGCTGCCCATGGCAACGGAACCCAAAAATCGACCAATCATGGCGCCGCCCCAGTAATAAGATAGAAAAACGCCTCCTTGGGCTTCTTCCATCCCAGCAATACTTTCCAGTTTGAAAAAATTGATAAGAAAACTTCCAATGGTAACTTCCCCGCCGACATAGACAAAAATGGCCACCATACCCAAAACAACATGTTGGTATTTAAGTACGTAGAGCCCTTTTTCTAACTGTTCCGTGTTCTTAAAGGACGGGAGTTTGATAAACTTGATAACCAAGGCCAGCAGAAAGAACAAACCGCCGTAAATCAAATAGGGAATCTTGAGAGAATCGACCGTAATCTCCCCATTCGAAAATACTTTGTACAACAGAATTGCTCCCACCAAAGGTGCCAATGTTGCGCCAAAAGAGTTGAACCCTTGGGCCAAATTCAATCGGCTGGAAGCCGTTTCCGGTTTCCCTAAAATAGCCGCGTACGGATTTGCCGCAATTTGTAAGATGGTTACCCCTGAGGCCAGCACAAAAAGTGCTGTGAGGAATATACCGTAGCGCTGTATCAGCGTTGCAGGGTAAAAGAGACAACAGCCCAAACCACATAATAAGAGGCCAATGATGATACCATTCTTGTATCCGATTTTGGAAATGGGGTCCCCTTTGCTTACCGAAACGATGAAATAGAGCAACGAAACAATAAAAAAAGCACCGAAAAACGCAAACTGTATTAAGGCCGCCTGAAAGTAACTAAGTTCAAAAACTGCCTTTAAGTGTGGAATCAACACATCGTTCATCACGGTGATGAACCCCCACATGAAAAACAAAAACGTAATAGTCAATAACGGTTTCCGATAGTTGGGAAAAACCTCTTGGGAAGTATTGTTTTCGTTATGGGTCAGGCTGGGCATATTTTGTGGGTTCGTTAATTGATTCTAAAAGATTGTAGCCTATCATTATTGTTGGCCACCAAAATGATTTCTTCAGTTTTGTATTTGATTTTCCGCAAGTGCTTCACATCCTTGTTCGCGAAGAAGCCGCTCTCCTGAAAAGGTTTGGTTTGAAAACCGCCTTTTCCATCGCCCAACATCAAAACTCCGGTACCTGCATCATTCCTTGGTGTTTCCACTTCCGATGTAAACAGGTTTCCAGCAATCAAGGCATCCAAATGGCCGTCTTGGTTATAATCTTCTACTAGGATTGCATTGATACTGGAGTACTGGGTTGCACGGGGCAACTCCACGATTCTAAACTTTCCTTCTCCTAAATTTTCAATGTAAGATGACGCAAACGTATCGGTTTGATAGTGCAGGGAAGCTTTCAAATTTTCACTACCATAGACCGATTCCAGATCTAAGGATGCGAATTCATCGTATTTTTTGATTTTGTCTTTCAAAGCAGGCACTTGGGCCGACGAGCAAGAAAATCCCCTCAAGGGATAATGCTTATCGTCATTGTAGTATCCCAAAACGATATCCTTGGAATTGTTTTGGTCAAAATCATTGAAATACACATCAAAGGGTTGCTCTGGGGAAGTTTTGTATTTGTAGTTCAACCCGATGTTTCCACCAATAAAATCTTCATCACCATCACCATCAAAATCCCCTTTCGAGAGCGAAAACCACCAACCCCTTGTTTTTTCCAAACTTGGAATCTCCTGTTTTGAAAAATTTCCATTCTCATTTTTAAAGATGGTTATGGGCATCCATTCCCCGGTGACAATGAGGTCTTTGTCCCCATCTTCGTCATAATCTGACCATAGGGCATCGGTGACCATACCGGTTTTCAGTAACTCCGGAGCAATGGTTTCGGTAATATTGACCAATTGGCCATTGTTGTTTTGAAGGATACAACTTGCGGTCGGCATAGGATATTGATGTGGAAGATGTCTTCCGCCTACGAAAAGGTCCAAATCCCCATCGTTGTCGTAATCTTCAGCGACTACTTTGGAACCACTTGTGCCATAGGCATTGAGTATGGCTGCTTTTGAAAAGGTATCCCCACCTTTGTTCATATAAAGCCTATCCAAATAATAAGGAGCGTTCGCCGGATGTTCGTTTCCGCCACTAACTACAAAGAGGTCTTGCCAACCGTCCCCATCAACATCCAAAAACAGTGCATCCACATCCTCATAAGGTGCTTCGCCTTTCCAGAGGGTTTCGGCAATACTTTGGAATTCCCCGGATGCTGTCTGCACGAACAACCCTCCGCTACGTCCTGAAGCACCGCCCAAATACACATCTTCCAATCCGTCATTGTTGATGTCAGCTACGGCTAGTGCAGGACCAAACTGAGATAATTTATGCGGAAGCAGCACTTGCTTTTCATAGTCATCGTATTCGTTTTCAATATGCCGTTCCTCCAATGGAAAGTCTTGGGTTATCTCATTGAAAAAATGCTTTTTGGAAAGGTTTTTCGATTGGTACGGGGTCCCTTCTTCCATTTGAAGCGTCATCGTTGTATTTGCGGCCACCTTCTTCTTTATCGTTTGGGTATTGTTTGGCCATCGCACGACAATACTATCCACCTTTTTGTGGTTGCCCAATCCGAAATGAATGGTGGGTTCACTGGTAGAATAAATTCCCCGCACATTGGTGCTCTCTACCATTTGGACTTCGCCTTCACGGTGCAAAAAGACTTTGGTTCCGAACACGGACCGCCCTTCTGTATCTTTCAGCTGCAGTCTTATGTAATTGGCATCTGTTTGCTGTTCTGCGTTATTTCGGTACACAAAAGCTTCTTGATTGATGTTGTTGACGACAATATCCAAATCCCCATCATTGTCCAAATCGGCATACGCCGCGCCATTTGAAAACGACTCGTGGTCCAATCCCCAAGTATCTGCCGTTTTATCAAATTCCAAATTCCCTTTGTTGCGGAAGGCATAGTTTTTTAAAGGTTGGGAGGGTAATATTTCCAACGCTTTGTCCAAGTCCAGAATCTCCCAGATACTGATATCTCCTGCATTCGGGTTTTCGCTTATCCATTTGTTGGCCGTATCCAGAACGTATTGTCCGACTGCCTTGTCGGCATCGGTATTTCGAATATCACGCAAGAGACCGTTGGTGATGTAGACATCTTTGAGTCCGTCGTTATCAAAATCAGCAATGAGGTTGGCCCAACTCCAATCTGTAGCGGCCATACCGGTTAGCTGAGCGACGTCACTGAAGGTGGTATTGCCATTGTTCAATTGTAGGGAATTGTACATGTATTGGTAGTATCCTCCTTCATCATAAACCCTCCAAAATGCTTCGCGGTCCATACCGCTCATGTTGGACTTTTGCCTAAAATTGTCTTCAGCGACCATATCAAGCACAAAAACATCCAAAAGTGCGTCGTTGTTGATGTCCGCTACATCAACTCCCATGCTGTAAAAGGAGGTGTGGTTTACCGCTTCCTCCAGGCGGTTGGTGAATGTTCCGTCTTGATTGTTGATAAGAAGTAAATCTGGCGCATTAAAATCATTCGCTACGTACAAGTCGGTCCAACCATCATTATTTACATCACTAGCGGATACTCCGTTGGGAAACCCGGTTAGGGAAACTCCGGCGGATGCGCTAACCTCTTCAAAACCATCTCCGGTATTTTGGTATAACAGCATTGCGTATTCGGGGTCTTGTAGATTGGCTCCCCTGAATTCAGAAAAATTTCCGGGATTTGGAGGTTGGGTCAATAAAAATAAATCTAGGTCGCCATCCTTATCGTAATCCAAAAAAGTCGCATGGCGTGTGCGTTGGTTACTATTGATGCCATATGCTTTTGCTTTTTCGGAAAAGGTACCGTCGCCTTGATTGATGTATAATAGGTTTTGCCGCAGCTCAGGTTTGTCATCGTATAATTCTCGGCTTACGTAAATGTCAAGGTGTCCATCGCCATTGACATCTGCCAAAGTCACTCCTGTTGACCAGCCTCCATTATTTTGTATGCCAGCTTGTTCCGTTACTTCCTCAAAGTGCAGATTTCCCTTGTTTAAGTATAGCCTATCCCCTACCTGGTTCCCTGCAAAATAGATATCCAGTAAGCCATCATTGTTAAAATCGCCTACCCCGACGCCGGCACCGCCATAAAAGTTATTGTAAAGTAAAATATTGGCTTGCTTGGTATCGGTAATGACATTCGAGAAGTCAATTCCTGTTTCTGAAGATGGTACTAAAGTAAACTGTTTTAGGTTGGTTGCCTTCTCTTGTTTTTTGTCACATCCCATCATGAAAAGCAGGAGCACAAAAACCATAGTAGAAAGCAATTGAACTTTACGAAAAATAGGTCTAGGCGTATACATCGTTTTTTATGTTCAATGTAAAAAAATAAAGGAGAGAAAAAACTCTCCTTTACTTTAACTAAAACTAACTCTACTTAAAAAAATTAAATAATGATGATATAAACTTGCTATGGATTACTCTACATCCCACCACATTCTGGTAAAGAATTGGTCGGGGCCTTGTCTTGAAATGGCCGCTTGATAATTTTCGGTATTTGTTGTCTGCTCACGCTCGAAATAGCGCAACCTCCTTGGAATTTCTCCATTACTCTCGTTTCCAGGATAGTTGTTTGGCACTAAAACGGGAAGCCCTGTTCTTCTCCAATTGGCATACGCCTCGATATGGTTCAAAAAGGTAACAATCCAGTACTGTGTATTGATTTGATTCAAAGCATCGCCAGCATCATAAGGATTCGCCGTTAGGTAGTCTTGAATCTCCATATCGGTGATACTTTGGTCTCCAAGTGTGTATAGGTCCAATTGACGCATTGCTGCTTCAACCCCATTGGCATAATTCGTAGCAGGGTCTCCGCCGATACCCCATCGGACACCTGCTTCTGCCAACATAAACGATACCTCTGCATAGGATTGGAAGAAATAAGGGTCATCCTCTCCGGTAATCAGATTTCTGTTTGGTTCAGAGAAATTGTTCAAATCATCTCCCCCTGGAATATCCAATACGGTTGTTGCATCCAAACCATTGGGCAATCCTTGCTGTAATGCAGGGTCGTTGGTACCACTGGTATTCACATTCCCCAATCCATCAGGGAGCGCAGCATAAATTCGCAGACGAGGGTCATTTGTACCGCTCAAAGCATCTACAAAAGTATTGCTCAAACGCATGCTATTATCTGCTTGGAAAACTTGCCCATTCCCATTTCGATTGATTCCTTCAGGACCGTTGGTATGCTCGATAAAGGCAATATCATCGTTGGATGTCATTACACCCCCGTCAATGGCTTGTTGTGCCCAAGATTGGGCTGCTGAGGGGTCTACCTTAATCAAACGAAGTCCCAATCGCAACATCATGGAGTAGCCAAAACGACGCCATTTGCCTAAATCACCACCAAACAAAATGTCCGCACTTCCAAATTGGGATGTGCCATCACTCAATACTGCGGTGGCTTCCGCAAGTTCGTTGAGCATATCTGGATAAATTTCGCTTTGTTGGTCATAAACCGGCCGGAATACACCTGAAATAAAACCTTGTCCTGCTTCGCTGTAGGGTACATCTCCATATAAATCTGTGATTTTATGGTAAACAAACACCCTTAAAATTCTCGCGACGGCGAGCATTTCCGCAGGATACTCGACATCTGGGTCATTCTGAAGTTGGTTAAGCAGGTCCTCAACGCCTTTTACATGGTCATTGTAGCCTCTTTCAAACCAGGCGCCTGACCATTGTGCATTGTATAAATATCTATCTCCTGCACCCAATCCACCAGGATTCGCCATGTGTTGAATCATGTAAGAGCTGTAGATAATATTGGCCCTCCAATTTTCAAATCGGTCCCCAGCGGTCAACAAAAGCGTAGCAGTAAGCTTCGGCCCCGGATCTAACGTTGGTGATGCATTTGGATCTACGTTCAATTCTTCAAAACCATCATCACAGGAAGTAGCAACGAACAGAACGACTAAAATTGCTGTTATAACTTTTTTCATCTCTTGCTAATTTTTTTATTATTAAAACGTGAGGTTAACCGACATACCGTAGCTTGCGATGGTTGGTAAACCAAAGTACTCAAGCCCTTGGGCATTTCCTGCGTTAAAACCAGACTCTGGGTCTATGTTGTCGGCGGCTCTTGTGATAAAAAACAAGTCTCGTCCTACAAAGGATACACGCGCTGAGTTAATGAATGTGTTCTCCAAGATTTTAGATGGGAAACTATATCCAAAACTCAACTGTCGAAGCTTTACAAAATCGGCACTAAGCGTTTGCTCCTCAGCAATGGACCGTAAACGTCCGTAATATGCTTGAAGTGTAGTATTGTCGTGGGTAAAGGTAAATGGATTTCCTGCTTCATCAACACCCGTTACCGTAAGTCCACCTTCACGACCGGCCAAGGTGTTTTTATGAAGTCCCGTACTGTAAGCAAGAGCATTAGTACCGGAATACACCTGTCCGCCGAATTTTCCATCGATAAGGAAACTCAAGTTCCAATTCTTATAGGTAAAGGTATTGGTCAGACCCAGGGTCCATGGTGGCACCCCGTTACCCAAGACACGCCTTTCGGGGTCTATTACGGGTAACCCATCTGCCGTGTACACTATTTGTCCGTTTTGACGGAGATAAGCCGTTCCGAAAATAGAACCAAAACGTTCTCCAGGTATTTGGCTGATATTGGCATCAAAGGTTCTTACATCTCCAATGTTTAACGCATTTCCTGCTTCATCCGTCTTTTCAATCACACTTTCCAAGAAAGCCATGTTGAAATTGGTGCTCCAGCTAAAGTCCTTGTTTTGGATGGGCTTTCCGGTAAGCAAGACCTCAACCCCTTTATTACTAAGGACACCTACATTGGTAAATACATCACCAAAACCAGATGAGTTGGATATGTTCACACGAAGAATATCCCCATCAATTTCATTGTCGTAGTATGCGAAGTCAAGCCCCAAACGTCCGTTAAAGAAACTCAAATCCAAACCTACTTCTATTTCCTTCTTGGTGGAAGGGGTAACATTTTGGTTGGGCAGTGGCCCAGGACTAATACGACCCAAAGGTTGGCCTAAATGTCCTTGACCAAAAATCTCAAAGGTTTGTGCCAATGAATAAGGATCTACATTACCCCCAGCGATTTCGGAATACCCCAAACGCAATCGACCAAATGTCAACCATGAAGGCATGTTAAGCGCATTGGAGAAAACGAAACTACCACTGATAGAGGGATAAAATTCATTATTGGGCGAGGTTTTTCCTGGGAAAGAAAGAACGGAGAACCAATCGTTTCGACCTGTTGCAGTAACATATAGATAGTCCTTATACTCCACTTCAACGGAACCGTACAAACCAGAACGTTGCACTTCCGTTGCTACTCTTCTTCTACTAGGGTTTTCAACATTACCCAGAATTTCAAGGAAAGGGATTACAAAACGTTCCCCACGTAAGAAGAGCTCATCTCTCCTTAGATTGTTCTTGTTTGCCCCGAAATAGGCTTTAACACCAAAATCATCATTGATTTGCTTGTTGATTCCCAATATCAAATCCGCATCAACAACCGAGATAATGTTTTCTCTTTCTTCAATACTACCCAGTGGGGTAAATGCAGTTCCAAACCCTTCAATCTGAGTGGTTCTGGTGGTTTGATGGTCAATCCCCGCTCTACCCGTGAGGTCTAACCAATCCAAGATTTGATATTTAATCGTTGCTTGACTTAAAAATCTATTTCTACGGTCTAGGGTTCTAAACCGTGATGCGGCCCAATATGGGTTTTGTACAAACGGATTATCTCCAATTTGGTTTTCCGTTCCGTCTTCATTGGCCCCGTTATCGAAGGCTCTTAAATCCTCAACATTTACGTTTGCGGGTAGCAACGCGACTGAAAAGTTTGCGTTACCGGGTGAATCCGAAACCCTTGGACGGTTGTTCACTTTTTCTATCAAGTATCGGGCACTTAAATTCACTGACAACTTTTTCGCGGCCAAAGCACCAAGATTCAAGGAGAATGATTTTCGGTCTAGCGCGGAATTCGGAAGAATATCCTCATTATCGAAACTAGTTCCGGCAAATCTGTAGTTGAAATCCTCTCCAGCCTTGGAAATGGCCACGGTATTGATCAACGTTGTACCCGTGTTATAAAATTTGTCCAAATTATTGCCTGTGTCTACATAAGGTCTGGCCACACCATCATATTGTACTGAGGTGGGAATACTTCCCAAACGAGGACCCCATGCACTAAAGGCATTGGTCCTTCCTTCCGCAGCGGAAGTTGGCGCGATGCCTTGACTACCTTGTCCGTATTCTCTTTGAAAATCAAGTATATTGTTGTTTACAACATCGAAGGTCAACTGGGAGCTGTATTCAACCCCAAGACCTTTTTGGTTTTTACCACTCTTGGTCGTAATTAGGATAACACCTCCTGCGGCGCGAGAACCATACAGTGCTCCTGCGACACCTCCCTTAAGGACGCTGACCGCTTCGATATCATCTGGATTGATACTGGAAACACCATCTCCAAAGTCAGAGCCACCCCATTGACTGGCCGCTCCTAACTGTGTATTATCAATGATGACCCCATCTACAACATAAAGGGGTTCAGCATTGCCCCCTAAAGAAGATGGTCCACGAATAACCACCCTAGAGGTACCCGCGGCACCCGTAGCTGGTGGCGTAATGTTCACCCCGGCAACCTTCCCTTGCAAGGCATTGAGCGCACTCGGAGTTTTTACCTCCGAAATAGACTCACCTTCCAATTGGGTTACGGAATACCCTAAAGCTTTTCTTTCCCGTTTAATACCCAAGGCCGTGACTACGACCTCATCTAGGTTTTCCACATCGTCTGCCATAGAGACGTTAATCGTGGATTGCGAACCAACGGTGATTTCTTGCTCCAGATACCCTAAGGCCGAGAACACAAGAACCGCATCACTACTGGTCGTGTTGATTGTGTAGTTACCATCAAAATCAGTTGAGGTACCGTTGGAGGTACCTTTTTCCACTACGTTGATTCCAGGTAACGGATTACCTGTGGTAGCATCAGTAACCGTACCCGTCACGCTTTTTCCTTGTGCCATGATACTTTGGAATCCCAAAAGAAAACACAACACCAAGAAATACTGAATTTTTTCAATCATATTGTTCTTTGGTTTAGTTAATTAGTTTATTAAACTTAACAGTAGTTTAACCTTAAACAAAATCTTATTAATTCACGGGAAGCGAAAAAAATTTCGACTAATAACAATGCTGAAAAGCTTAAGAACGTCGAAATCGACCTATTTGAAAATTGGTTTTCCTCATTTTAGCCCCTTTAACAGGTTTCTAAAAAACAGGAGGAAAAATCTAAGATTTCATTCCCAAACTGGATATTCCTTAAGAAAACTCCATTTTGAGGTGTTTTTTGTGTGTATTTATGGGTAGTTGGAATTCTTCATAAGAATGCTCTTACAAGAAAAAAGAGAAGTTCGGTATTGTTTCGATGGTTGAGTCGCTAGGTTAAACAAAATGGAAGTTTGGGCAAGATTTCTTGAAAAACGACTTTTACTTTAATGTAAAGGATAAGGTCTTTGCCTTTACCAAATTGTCATGCGAAATGAAGTATTTACGAAATGGCTTTCCGTCCACTAAAATGCTTTCAATAAATTGGTTTTCTTCTTTTGTGTTTGAAAGAATCGTCAAAGTGTCGTTGGCGTAATAGTCCTTGTCTAAATGAATGGTGATTTTATCAAACTTTGGTTTGGTAAGCGCATATATTGGATTCGACGGACTAACGGGGTATATGCCCATCATTGAAAAAACCGCCCAGGCGCTCATAGTTCCTGTGTCATCATTTCCAGGCAGGCCATCTGGTGCATTTCTAAAATGCTTGCTCAATAGTTTGTCAACGGTTTTTTGAGTAAGCTGCTCTTTGCCTTTTACATAATTGAACAAATACGGGTAGGCAATGTCAGGTTCGTTCGCCATATCAAATTGATTGGTGTCAAATACCTTTTTTAATTGAGTGGCAAATGCCGTCTTCCCGCCCATCAACCGCATCAACCCTTTAACATCCTGCGGTACCATAAAAGTATACTGCCAAGCATTCCCCTCAATAAAGCCAGGATTTTCCACAAAATTTGCCCCGTCTTCGGGATTATAGGGTGAAAGCCAACTCCCATCATCATTTTTGGGACGAAGTAGTTTTAGGTTGGCATCAAATAATTTTCTGTAAGACAATGACCTTTCTCGAAAGAGAGCAGCATCTTCTTTCTTTCCCAGAGCGGTTGCCAATTGCGAAATCGCATAATCTGAAATATTGTACTCTTGAGTTGTGGAAACTGAACCGCTATGGGTTGTTTTGGTCGTCAGATAGCCCTTTTCCAAATAGTCTTTGATTCCAGGTCGCAATGGATTTTCTTCCAATTGATTGGCACTTTTAAGCATCGCGGTATAGGCCTTTTCCACATCAAAATCACGAATGCCTTTTACATAGGTATCCGCAATTATAATTCCCGCAGGGTCACCGACCATGGTGGTGGTCTCCGTTGCATTCAGTTCCCATTTGGGCAACCAACCGGACTCGTCATAAATCTGCAACATGCTCTTCACCATATCGGATTGTTGTTTCGGATATACCAAACTCATCAATTGATGTAAATTCCGATACGTATCCCAAAGCGAGAATACGGTAAAACGGGTATTGTCTGCTTTCAGGGTTTCCCGTATTTTCATGCTGGGATATTCCCCATTGCTGTCATTTAGTGTATTGGGATGAATCAAGGTATGGTACAAAGCGGTGTAAAAAATAGTTTTGTCGTTTTCGGACCCGCCTTCAACTTCAATCCGAGAAAGATATTCGTTCCACTCCCTTTGGGTTTCTTCCAAAACCTGCTCAAAACCTTTACCTGAAGTTTCTTTGCTTAGATTCTCACGAGCATTTTCGATACTGACATAAGAAATACCCACTTTCATTTCCACCACGGTGGGCGCCTCGAATTTGTATCGCATATACGCCCCAATGCTGTCGCCTACTACTTCTTTTCGATAATTTTCAAATAAGCGCGTCTTTCCATTGTACGGCATCCATTGTGCTTCGACTCCTTGGTATTCCGGTAGTGTCTTCCAGATGCCAAATTCAAATGCAGGTATTGAGAAATGGGCCACGAAATACACGGGATAGGTTTCATCAGGTTTGTAATAACAGAAAGAACCAACCGTTCGCATTCCTTCAATCTCAGTAGGAGAAACTACTTTGACCTGAGCCCCCTGCTCATTGGTAAGCCCCAAACCTAGGTTCAACAAGATATTGGCTTCACCGGCTGGAAATTGATATTTACTGACGCCAACTCTTGTACTTGCGGTTGCTTCTACTTTGATATTGTATTTTTCCAAGTTTGCGGTGTAATACCCCACTTTGGAAGCTTCCTTGGAATAAGTGCTCCCATATTTCAAATGGTCGGTCTCCAATGCACCCGCAGTGGGCATGGCCAGAATAACCCCAAGTTCTGGGCAACCTACACCACTAAGGTTTACATGACTAAAGCCCGTTAAAAAAGTATTTTCATGTACATATGGGGTTGAAAGCCATCGACTATCTTTTTCCAAAGGAAGGTTCTGCGGACCAGCCACATTGAACGGGGAGACATTGGCCATCCCGCGCACTGCTATCGGACCCGGATTGGTGGTTCCGAAATTTGAGGTTCCGATAAATGGATTTACGTAGTCCACCGGGGCCTTCTGCGACTTGGCAAGTAACATTGTCAACAAACTCAAAAAAGTCAAAAAGCTCCTCTTCATATTATCTTCAATTTACTGTACCAAAATCTCGTCAACAAACAACCAGGAACCCCTTTTCCTTGCGTTTTCCTTCAAACAGGTTGCCATAACCTTTACATAGCGGACCAAATGCGAATCGAAGGTGATTTCAAAATCTTTCAATCTCACTTGTCCAGAGGGAAGGTAAGGTCTTTCCACAATTCCCGCTGTTTTGAAATCGACCCCATCCAAAGAGATCATCACTTCAATTTTCGTTGGAAAATAGATGTCGGGGCCTTGGTTTTCCATGGTACCGACAATAACTTTTTCGGTTTCTAGGGGCTCACCCAAATCTATGATAACTTCCATATCCGTGTCCAACCAAGCTTGCCACTGGCCATCTCGAAAATTGGTAGTACCCCGAAGGACGTTCACCAAGTTCATTCCACCCGTGCCTTGATACACTTCACTGCATGGCACGCTGTAGTCAACTGGTTTTCCAACTGCTTGATGGTAGACAAATGTCTTTTCAAAGGGTTTCCCCAAAGGCACTCCACTTTGAAAAGACTGTGCTTTAATGGTTTTTGTTTGGTTTATCGTTATGGGATTTTCATATGCGATTCCATCCTTTTCCAATACGCCTACATCGGTCACATATTTGACTTCAACTTCGGGAAACTCGCTCATGAGTGCCAGTTCAATCGTTCCCGTTTCTTCATTTTTTTCGCTATTGGCGGATATGTTGTAGGCACTTATCGCGTAGTTGATACCCATTTCGTCAAACCGTGAAAATATGTTTTGCACTTTTCGGGAGAAAGTCGTCCAATTTTTTTGTTCAGTTGAAGTCCATAGTGCTTCGGATAGGGCTGTTAACCTTGGAAACAACATGTACTCGGAATGTTCTGTAGTGGTCACATATTCTGACCAGAGATTAGCTTGTCCTCCTAAAACGTGTTTCCGCTGTTTTTGGGACATAGAATCCACAATTGGATTGAACTGGTATACTTTGGAAAGAGGCGTATACCCTCCTATAGCCACAGGTTCATTTTCTTGGGGGCCTTGATAGTGGTCAAAATAACAATGGGTTCCTGGCGACATTACCACATCATGGCCTTCTTTGGAAGCTTCCCAACCTCCCTTGATGCCGCGCCAACTCATCACGGTGGCCTGAGGAGCAAGACCGCCTTCCAGGATTTCATCCCATCCAATCAAGATTCTTCCGTTGGCATTCAAAAAACGTTCTATCCGCTTGATGAAATAACTTTGGAGTTCTTCTACAGAATTGAGATTTTCCTCCCGCATTCGTTTCTGACTGAGTGGACAGGTCTCCCAACTGGTCTTGTTAGCTTCATCCCCTCCAATGTGGATATATTTGGATGGAAAGAGCTCCATTACTTCCGTAAGGACATTTTCAAGAAACTCAAAAGTGGATTCTTTTCCGACACAATAAATTTTGTTCAAAGGCCAAACTCCTCCCGTAGGTACGGGCATTGGTTCGGGGTAACAGGCCAATTCTGGATAGGCCGCAATGGCGCTCATCACATGGGCAGGCATTTCGATTTCTGGCACTACGGTAATTCCTTTTGCGGTGGCATAGGATACGATTTCCTGAATATCTTCTTGGGTATAAAATCCGCCGTATGTGGCTTTTTCGTCCATACTGGGCATTCCCCTGTTATTCCAATGCTCGTCCTTTTGGTCAACCCTGAACGCTCCTATTTCCGTTAGTTTGGGGTATTTCTTGATTTCGATGCGCCAACCTTGGTCATCCACCAAATGCAAATGCAAGGTGTTCATTTTCAAGAATGCCAAACGGTCAATGGTTTTCAGGATGTATTCTTTCTCAAAAAAGTGACGCGATACATCCAACATGAGACCCCTCCATTGAAATTGGGGACCGTCTTTAATCTTAACTGCGGGAACCAACCAATCCACATTTGAAACTTTTTGGTCCTTCTCAAACGGAATGGGAAGCAATTGTCGAATGGATTCCAACGCATAAATAAAACCATTCATATCCCCAGCGCTAACTTTGATAGCACTTTCGCTTACCTCCAGTTCATAGTGTTCTTGTGGAAGGGTTTCATCCCATATCAATTGTATATAATTATCCTTCGGTACTTCCTCACTGATTTGTAAGTCCCAATCTGAAAGGATTTTGAACTTTTGTACCCACGCAGACATCAACGGTTTTTGCGTTTCATCAGCAATTGCAAATACCGTATTTGCATCAAATTGAAAAGCACCTTCGCCCAATTGCATTTCCAAAGGTTCTGGGATGATGGCAATATCCGCTTCGGTAAACACCTTACGCTCATTTTCCGAACAGGAAACTGCAACCAGTAGTAAAAACAATCCCAAAAGGTTGAACACCAGCTTCATTAGTCAAGAGATTTGGTGTTGGAAAGGGAATAGGGTATTGCTGTTTCCGAAATGCCCCACTCCATATTCGGCGCTGGACCCATTTCAAAATACAGTTCCCCTCCTTTTTGAATGGTTTCCGTGGCAATCCAAGTATTGTCAAAGTTTTCATTGTTCAAACTTGCCCTTTGGATGTAAGGATTGTTTTTCCCATTCCCATCAGAGGTTATGGTGAAAGTATTCCCATTTTGAAGATGCAAACTTGCCTTGTCAAAAAGGGGACTTCCTATAATGTATTGGTTGGTAGCGGGAGCAACGGGATAAAAACCCAATGCGCTAAATACGTACCACGCAGAGGTTTGCCCGTTATCTTCATCGCCACAATAGCCATCTGGCGTAGGCGTATATAATTTGGTCAACACCTCCCTTACCTTATGTTGTGCTTTCCATGGCTGCTTGGCGTAATTGTACAAATAAATCATATGTTGTATGGGTTGGTTGCCATGGGCATAATTCCCCATGTTCATTATCTGCATTTCACGAATTTCATGAATCGTAAACCCGTAGTAAGAATCGTCATACTCGGGAGGCATACTAAAAACACCATCCAACATCCCAACAAACTCTTTATCCCCGCCCATTAAATCAATGAGGCCTTGCACATCATGAAACACCGACCAAGTGTAATGCAAACTATTTCCTTCGGTAAAGGCATCACCCCATTTCAAAGGATTAAACGGCGTTTGAAATTGACCATCCTTGTTTTTACCTCGCATGAGGTTGGTAGAAGGGTCAAACAGTTTTTTATAGTTGAGCGATTTTTGATAATAGGTTTTCGCTAATTCACTTTTCCCCATTGCTTTGGCCATTTGGGCAATGGTGAAATCTGCATAAGCGTATTCCAAAGTTCGGGCAGCGTTTTCGTGCACACCAACGTCATAGGGCACATATCCCAGTTCATTATAAAAATCCAATCCTGCTCGACCCACGCTATTTACGGGTCTACCTTCTTCTACGGTAGCATTTTTCAGCATGGCCTCCAACAACACGTCGGTTTCAAAACCGGAAACTCCGCTAAGATGAGCGTCGGCAATGATGGGTGCAGAATTGGAACCAATCATGGCATCACGATGTCCTGGACTCGCCCATTCAGGAAGCCAACCAGATTCTTTATAGGTGTTTGCCAATCCTTCCATGATGTGGCCGTTCAATTCCGGATACATCATATTGAAAAAAGGAAACACCGCTCGAAACGTATCCCAGAAACCATTGTCTGTAAACATGTAACCCGGAAGCACTTCCCCATTATAAGGACTGTAGTGGACGATATTGTTTTGGGCATCAATCTCATAAAACTTTCTTGGAAACAGCAATACCCGATATAAACAGGAATAGAAAGTGCGTAGGTGGTCGATGTTGGGCGTTTCCACCACAATTCGACTCAGTTCTTTTTCCCAAGCATCAGTTGCTGCGTTTCGGGTATCATCAAAAGTGTTCTCTCCAATTTCCCTATCCAAATTGAGCTGGGCCTGCTCAGGGCTAATAAAGGATGAGGCAACTTTGACCTGAACTGCTTCCCCGCGTTTGGTTTTAAATCCGATAATGGCTCCAACATGTTCTCCCTCGTTCTCGGTTGTATTTTCGAGAAGTTTCCAATCGTCTCCCCAAGTATGGGTGAGTTCAAAATCCTTATCAAATTCGGCCACAAAGTAATTATGGAAGTTTTCAGGCACCCCTCCACTATTGTTTCGGCAGTAGCCGATGATTTTTCGTTTTTCAGGAAGTATTTTGACCATGGAACCCTTAAAGAAAGCGTCCAAAAGAATATAAGCGTTAGCCGTTTCCGGAAAAGTAAATCGGAAGTGGGCCGCCCGTTCCGTTGGGGCAACCTCGGCAACTACATCGTAATCTGCCAAATACACACTGTAATGATCGGGTTTAACGGTTTCTGCTTTATGGGAAAAATGGGAAGCCCGCTCGTCTTCCTTATATTTTAGCTCTCCCGTCACCGCCATCAACGAAAACGCTGCATAGTCATTTATCCAAGGACTAGGTTGATGGGTTTGCTTGATGCCCCGAATGGTATATTCATCATATTTGTACGTCCAACCATCACCCATTTTGGAGGTCATGGGTGTCCAGAAATTCATGCCCCATGGCGTAGCAATCGCTGGATAGGTATTCCCATTGGATAGACTAAACTCGGAATCGGTTCCCATCAAAGGATTTACATACTCCAGAAAGGTTCTTTCTTCTGCAGCACTGGTATCGTTTTCGATGCTTTGCTCTTTGCAAGAATACAAAAGGGCCACAAACAGCACTATTGAAATTCGTATTTGAAGTCTATGCATGGTTTCGTTTTTTAGTGATACACGGTATTGGTTTCTGGGAGTTCCAACAATCTGGCATCCGCAAGTGCGGCATCATCAGTCATGGTAAAAACCAATGTGCCACCAATCATGATTTCCTTGTGGGTGATGTAACTCCTATCCAGCTTCTTACCGTTCAATGTTATTTCCGAGACATATGGATTGCCTTCCAAATTTTCTGCTTTAACAATGAAGGTTTTGTTTTTTCCAACATCCATTTTTACTTCTTCAAACAGGGGCACGCCCAAATGATATGCGCCTTGCGCCGGGTTTACGGGATAGAATCCCATGGCTCCGAAAATATACCAAGCCGACATTTGCCCGCAATCTTCATTGCCGCAGTGTCCATTGGGCTGGTTCCTATATTGGTTTTCCAAAATGTCATAGACCAATTCCTGGGTTTTTGATGGTCGACCTACGTGGTTGTAGAGATAAGCAACATGATGGCTCGGTTCGTTCCCGTGAGCATATTGCCCAATCATTCCTGTACTGAAGATGGGCAATTTATCATCCGGTTCGGGCACATAACTGAACATGGAATCCAGTTTTTGGGTGAATCGCTCTTCACCCCCAGTTTTCGCAATGAGTCCTTTTATATCATGAGGAACAAACCAATAATATTGCCACGCATTGCTCTCACAGAAATAAGGACTATATTCCTTTGGAACAAAAGGTTCAATAAAGTTTCCTATGGAATCTTTAGGTTGGAACCAAGTGTTTTGGTCGTTGTATAAGTTTTTCCAATTGGATGAGCGTTTCAAGAAATACTCATAATCTTCTTGCAAACCCAAATCCTTGGCAAACATGGCAATACACCAATCATCATAGGCGTATTCCATGGTTTTGGAGACCGACCAATTTTCGTGGTGCTCATCCACAGGAATAAATCCTTTTTGCTTGTAAACCTCAATTTCACGGTCATTCATCATGGCCGCTGCTTTACAAGCCTGGTATGCCAAAGTAGCATCAAAGTCGAAGCCTTTAAAATAAGCATCCACAATTACGGGTACAGCATGATAACCAATCATCATATGGGTCTCGCTACCTTGCATGGACCAAACGGGCAAAACTCCGGTTTCTTGATAATGCGCCAAAAGCGATTTTATCATATCTGGAATCCGTTCTTGCTGAACCAAGGTATATAAAGGGTGGGCTGCTCGAAATGTATCCCACAGCGAAAAGGTATCGTACCGAAGAAATCCATCTGCTTTAGCAATGGTATCTTGCCCTTCGCGAAACTTTCCCTCAGCATCATTGGCAGCTTTGTACTCTCCATTGATATCGCTATACAGGGTAGGCGCCAACATAGATTGGTATAGCATGGTATAAAAAACGGTCTTCTGGTCTACATTTTCAGAGGAGATTTTGATTTTTTGCAGTTCCTTTTCCCAGCGATTATTCGCTTGTGCTCGAAGTGTATCAAAATCTTCAGTGGCTTCCGTATCGATTGCTTTTCCTGCAGCTTCCGCACTTATTGAAGATAATCCGGTTTTTAAGGTAATCTGTTCGCCGTCATTGGTGACATATTCCAGAACAATTTTTGAATTCTTCTCTGTATTATCAAGGGTATATGAAGCAAAAGGTTTGGAGCATCGCATTTCAAAGAATACTTTTTGATTCCGGGCCCATCCTGTAGAAAAGCGATAACCCTGCACGGTAGAGTCATTGACAACTTCCAGGTGCGTATCCGTTGGAGCGTCCCAATTCAAGGCATAGCCCAAATCGATATGAATTTTTGAGTTTGTATCTTTTGGAAACGTATACCGCTGTACCCCCACTCTCGCGGTACTGGTCATCTCAGCTTTGATACCGTAATCCAATAAATCCACCCAATAATATCCGGGAGATGCTCCTTCATCATCATGACTGAAACGAGAGAATGGCTTGTAATTATTTGCTTCAATTTTACCGTCAAACCTGCTGTTTGTTGGCATTACCAAAATATCATACAAATCCCCAGCACCCGTGCCAGTAAGATGCAAATGTGAAAAACCTGTGATAATAGAATCCTGATAAAAGTACCCTGCAATTCTATCCCAACCGGGAATACCAATATCGGGACTCAATTGAACCATTCCGAAAGGAACGGTCGCACCGGGATAAGTGTTTCCAGGACCATCGGTACCAATGAAGGGATTCACATACTGCGCCAAAGCAACATCAGCTACGGTTTCCTTGTTTTGGTCCACGCAAGCTAGCGTCAAAATCCAGACTCCCAGATACCAACCCAAATGCTTCATGGTTTAAATGCTTCGCTTTTCGCTTTAATTACTTGTAGTTGTTCCTCCGTTATGGCTGGTCCATCAAAAAACGAAACGCCCTTTGCTCCATTATCATGAGCCAATTGGATGGCAATTTTTAAGTCTTCGGCAGACATTTCTGGAACGTATAACCCTGTATGCAATTCCACATCTTTGGCCTTTAGGTCGGTAACGCCTTGTTTTGTGGCATAGCCCACCCAGTCGACGTCTTCCTCATAAAAATTATTATAAATCATGGGGAGCACAGCATCAATATCCCACTTATCCCAGCGTTGGCGTACCATATGGTCTGCCATTTCAGGATAGGGAAAAACCGCTGCGGTAAGGTATTTTCCCTTTTCATGAACTACTTTGTAGGCTTCGTTGACCAAACTTCGGATTTCGTTGAGCCTAAAGTTCTTCCATTCCATATCAATGGCGGGATTTTCCATTTCCCTAGGGTTCTTTTGGTGTATTTGCATGAATTTTTCAACAGCGGCATCAGAATAATCGAAATCAAAATCAGGGAGTTCCGTTTCCTGTTCCAAATTGTACTTGGGCAACAAACCGATGGGCAAATACACATCAGGATATCGAATATAATCAAGATGCACAGAAGCTATGCCCTCTACTTCCGCCAAGGCGCCAACTAAACCCAAAATGTGTTTACGTGCCTCAGGATGGCTTGGCGACAACCATTGATAATAGTCTACATAAGGTCGGTCATCAAAACAAGATTTACCACTTCTACTCATTTGATACCAATCTGGGTGTTGCAAAGCAACTTCATCTCCCGGTCGATTAACTGTAAACATCCAAGCATGTACTTCGAGACCTGCTTGCATAGCAATTGGAGCTAACCGAGTGAGCAATTCCACGTCTACTTTGGTATCGATAAGCACGGCGTTGATGCCATGCGCATAATACTTTTCAAATTCTTCTTTGTAAGAGGCGTCTGTTCGAGAAGCGTCAGCGGTTATCCATGTCCAAAACTTGAACGTTTCTTTTACGGTTTCCGCTACTTCTTCCTCCGGAATGGCTTCTTGTTTTTCTTTACAGGATGCAAGCAAAAGCAGCAAAAAAAGGGAGATAAAAAGTCTATTCATCTTCATAGCTCTGAAATTTTCCATCGGTTTGTATGGTTAGGTTTTTTTTGGTGAATGGGCTTTTGGCTGAAAGTATGAATCCCCGCAAATGCTTTTCAAGCCGGGGGACAATGGTTTCGCCATGGATTTTTTGAGTTTCACCTTCATTCAATTGGATAGGTGCATTTTCTTTCCAAACGGGAAGCAATTTCCTGTAGAGACCGTATAAATACCTTTTTATGGCATCGTCTTTGGGAATTTTAAAATCTATCCCTTTTGTACCTGGGGACTTATCTGAGAAATACACATAACCCCATTTTTCGGGTTCATGCATGTTGATGACGCCTTGAGGAGACCAAACCCAATTGTACTCATGGGCATACTGACCTGTTTTGGCATCTCTTTTTCTGAAATACCTTCCCTCCTTCAAGTCAAAGTCCCAATTGACCCTGGAGAAATTGATTCGCCAAAAATCATTTATGGGAAGGACCGTTTGACGGCCCGGGTCGCTGTAAAACGACCATGGAATGGCTATCTCCAAGGTCCAACCTTTATCTACGTCAGAGGAATTGTTTAGGGTTCCATTCACACGTACGGCAGATTTCAACCCAACAAAATCCCAATCCCCTAAAACTTTACCGTTATTCCTATAGGGTTTGGACAGATAGAGGTCCCAAATGGTGTTCAACACATTCATTTCATACTCATAGTAATCATGGGTATCTCCATCAGGGTCTATAAAAATCTCAAAGTCATTGTTGTAAAAAATGATGGTGTCTTTTTCCTTCAGGTTTCCCCAAACATGGGGTTCCTCCAGTTCAGCGAAAAAATAGATGTTGGTATCATCCCACAACATTTTCATACGCGTATCGTACTTAGGAATCTCAATGCCTTCAATGTCGATAAAAGCCTCCGACCAAGGGGCATTGGCCCATGACTTCTCGTCAGCCTTGCCATCAACAACTATCACTTCCGAAGTTTTATAGGCGATATAGGTTTTGGGAGGTTCTTGGGCAACAAGCAAAATAGTACCCAAATACAGTAAAAAAAGTATCAGGCTAATCCACTTTTTAGGTTTACCGCTATCCTCCATTATCCCGCTATAAAGAATTCGCTTTAGTGTATGCCACAATCTCGGAGATGTGTCCAAAAGCCACACCCACTACCGTATCTGCTGCACCATAGTAGATGGCGATTTTATCCTCCTCAATAGATTGTAATGAAGCACAAGGAAACACCACATTGGGTACATCCCCCACGCATTCGTAAGCCGTCTGAGGCGATAATAAATAGGGTTGGGTTCTGTATTTGACCACATCGGGGCGTTCTTTATCCAAAATAGCGGCACCCATGGAGTACCGAAACCCATTACAGGTATTGATGACACCATGATAGAACATCAACCAACCTTCATCGACCAAAAAAGGTACCGTTCCAGCACCGATTTTGGTGCATTGCCAGGCACTTTCCTCAAATGGGGTTGTTTTCATTACGCAGCGGTGTTCTCCCCAATACTTCATATCAGGACTATAACTTATGTAAATGTCCCCAAAAGGAGTATGGCCATTGTCGCTAGGCCTACTAAGCATAGCATACTTACCATCAATCTTTTTAGGAAATAGCACTCCGTTCCGATTGAAGGGCAGAAAGGCATTCTCGCACTGAAAAAATTCCTTGAAATCAAACGTATATCCAATACCAATGGTAGGGCCATGGTATCCGTTGCACCAGGTAATCCAATAGCGGTCTTCAATAAAGGTGACCCTAGGGTCATACTTGTACGCTGACTCGAGCATGCTCGTATTCCCTTCTTTGAATGCTATGGGGTCTGGATTGATTTCCCAATCCATCCCATTTGGACTAAAGCCGGCGAAAATATTCATTTGCACTGCCTTGTTGTCGCACCGAAACACCCCCGCATAACCCTCTTTAAAGGGAACCACAGCACTATTGAAAACACTATTTGATGTTGGAATCGCGTTTCTTTGAATGATTGGATTTTCGGTATAGCGCCACATCACATCTGTGTTGCCTTCAGGGCGGTCTTGCCAAGGCATTTTAACTGTCTTATTTTCTGTTTGATGCTGCATCTATCGCTTTCAGTTCCTTAGTTTTCGGACTCGGTCCAACCAAGTAAATTTCAATATCACTGAAGTTATCACAAATACCGAAAGGGCAATAACGGTTTTGGGGTAATCGCGAATTATCAAATAAATTGGTAACACTATCATGCTGGACTGCCAGATTATCCCAATACCGCAATTCATCATATCCCACCAAAAATCGTTGTTCTTTTGAAAGGATGCATCCTCAACCTTGATTTCCTCAAGTATGGGTTTCCACCAACCCCAAGGCCGTACATTTTTGTAGAAAGATCTTAGCACTTCCCTATTTGTGGGAAAGGTTAAATAAGTTCCCAGAAAAGAACCCAACAATGAAAAACCGAAAATGATGGGGAAAAAGTAGAATGCGGGCATATGCGCCATATCATATAGCCAAGTACCCTCAATACAATTTCCTTTGTTTTGGTCAAGTATGAACTGTAAGGTTGCCACAACCAAACCTGCTAGCATACCCCAGAAATAGCCCCATCCATTAAATCGCCACCATATCCATTTCAATACATTCGCGGCGATATACCCGCCAAAAAGGGACGTGCTTATCCAAAGCGTCAATGAATTTATGGACTCGGCAAAGAAGCCCATCAAAACCCCAAAAAATACCACTAGAAAAGAAGCTATGTAACTTACCTTGATATAGTGTTTACTTGGGGCATGTGGCTTGAAATATTTCTTGTAAATGTCATTCACAATGTAGGCTGGAGCTGAATTCACAAAGGCAGAGAAAGTTGACATAAAGGCCGCAAGCAGGCCCGCAAGCAGAAGGCCCTTGATGCCTACCGGAATATGATTGTTTATGATTTTAGGTAGAATTACCTCCAAATGATCGTTGGTCAGCCCTGGAATATTAGCCATTTCAGGAGCTAAAACCACTAGAGCAATCACGACGATTCCCGCAATCAATAAATATCTCGGAATGTACAATACTATATTGGTGAATCCACTCATGTAGGCCGCTTCCCTGGTGTCTCTTGTAGAAAGGATACGTTGAAAATCATAACTAGGCACAGGTCCTGCGATGCTAGCGAAAAAACCTTTGAACAGGGACATTCCCACAAAAGCACCAAACATTTTATAGCCTTGGGTGTCAATCAAATCATTAAATGCCTGATACTTATCACTCCAATGTGGGCTCAATTCGTTGGTAAAAAAAATATTGCGCCATTCCGCCGAAATCACGGCATTGATTTCAACATCGGAAATGGCAAAAAAGGTATAGCCCGCAATTAAGACCCCCCCGATCACCATTATGATATATTGCAACACTTCGGTCGCTACCACGGAGAACATCCCTCCTTTTACGGTATAAATCGTGGTGAGGAAAATAATAATCAATGCATAGGACTGTTCCGAAGTAAAAAGAAGTGATTCGCCAATTTCCAATGGAATGTCCCAGGGTAGTATGATTGCCAAAAACTTGCCAGCCCCTTCAAAAAAATACGAGATAAAGGCTAGTGCCGAAGCTACGGCGAAGATGGCGATAATACTATGTGAAGCGCGGCCTGCCCTGTCATCACCAAAACGCGTCAGTATCCACTCCGAACCGGTCATGATATTGGAACGTCGAATCCAGACGGCCAAAAACATCATAACAAAAACCTGATTGAACACGGGCCAGGTCCACATGTGCAAAAAGCTTTTGGTCCCGTACAAAAACAGCATGCCTACCATCCAGGCGGTACCGGATACATCGTATTGCCCGGAACCATTGCTCAAACCCAAAAAATACCACTTGATGTTCTTCCCGCCCAAAAAATAGGAATTGAGGTCTTTCGATGCCTTTTTGGACACCCAAATACCAATAAAAAGGGTCAGTAAGATGTAGACCGCTATTATCGAAATGTCTATTACATCCATAAATGCTTGCTGGCCCTAGTTAAAGGCCCCAATTTTTATTCGGTTCTGGACCCATTTCAAATTCCAGCATTCCTCCTGCCATCAGCTCTTCATGTGTGATAAAGGTGCGCTGCAATGTTTTTCCATTTAACCGTACGGACTGAATGTATTTGTTGATTGATGAGGTATTCGGCGCTTCAATGGTAAAGTTTTTCGTATCAGATACGGCGATACTAGCTTTTTCAAAAAGCGGGCTTCCCAACTCATATTGTTTGGAAGCAGGGTTCATAGGATAAAAACCCAATGAACTGAATACATACCAGGCCGACATTTGGCCACAGTCTTCGTTACCGCTTAAACCATCGGGTTGTGTACTGTACTGAGTGTTCAAAATTTCACGAACCCAATATTGCGTTTTCCAAGGTTTCTTGGCTTTATTAAACATATAAGCGATATGATGACTAGGTTCGTTTCCATGGGCGTATTGCCCAATCAAACCGGATATGTCAACAGAAACATTGTCCCCTTTAATCTCAGAAGTCTCGGTAAAAAGTTGTTCCAGTTTTTGGGTGAATGCCTCATCCCCTCCATGCAATTTCACAAAATTTGACACATCATGTAGCACAAACCAACTATGCTGCCAAGCATTGCCTTCTGTATAATCGGTATGTTCACGATGGCTTGAATATTTGGGGTCAAAAGGTTCATTCCAGCTTTTTTCATCTTCAGATTTGCCCCGCATGAATCCGGTTTCGGCATCGAAAAGATATTGGTAGGCTTCCGACCGTTTCATAAAATGAGCGTAATCCTCTTCTTTGCCCATAGATTTGGCCATTTGGGCCACACACCAGTCATTATAAGCAAATTCCAGTGTGATGGTCACGGATTCGTCCAACTTGGTATAGGGAATAAACCCGTATTCCTTATAAGGCTCCAAACCTCTCAAGTCCCCCATCATTGTGGCTTTCACAGCTTCATATGCCTTTTCTACATCATAACCACGAATCCCTTTTACGTACGCCTCAGCGATGACGGACACGCCATGATTCCCCGTCATGGTGTTGGTTTCGTTGCCATACAACGTCCATACGGGCAATCTTCCTTGTTCGTCGTAATAACTCAACATGGACGCAATCATATCATTCACATGCTCTGGTTGCAGGATGTTGAGCAATGGATTTTCGGCCCGGAAGGTATCCCAAAGGGAAAGGGTCGAATAGGTATTCCAATCTTTGTTGGTAACAATGCTATCATTCTGAAGCCTAAATTGTCCGTTGACATCGCTAAAAAGAACAGGAGCTAACTGGGTATGGTAAAGTGCTGTGTAAAAAATAGTTTTTAGGGAATCCAAAGGGGTTTCCACCTTGATTTTGGACAAGATGGTATTCCAATCCTCTTCTGCTTCTTTTTTTGCGATATCAAAGCTCTTTTCATTCCCGTGAACAGCAAGGTTTTCTTTGGCATTCGCAATGCTTACTGAAGATACCGCAACTTTGACCTCAACACTATCCGTATTTGAAGGAAAAAAGAATTGCCCTCCTGTCTTTATCCCATCCAAGGATTTGACCGAGTCCTCCGATTTTCCATCTTTAACCAAGACCGTATTTTCCATGGGTACCGAAGTGGTTATGGCAAAAAACACTTTTTGATTTCTAGCCCAACCCGTACTGTGACGATAACCAACAAGTGTATTTGTGTTCTCAATGGTAATACCGCTTTCTACGGGAGCATCCCAATTCACCGCATATCCTAAATCCAAAATGAATGAGGGTTGTTGTTTCTTTTTATAGGTGTACTTATGAAATGCAACGTGCGAATTCGAAGAAAGGGCAACAGAAACGTCATGGTCTTCCAAGTCCACACTGTAATATCCCGGCTCTGCTTGTTCATTGGTGTGCAAAAAAGAAGAGGTATAGGGTAAACTATCCCTTGATTTACCAAAGTGTTGCAAATCCATCTGGGTATTGACCGGCATCAACAAGATATCTGCTAAATCCCCTATGCCAGTTCCGCTCAAATGGAGTTGCCCAAAACCGGAAATAATCGAATCCGTGATGTGATAGCCTGAGCACCAATCCCAACCTGCCGTGCCATTGTCGGGGCTTGGTTGTACCATTCCAAAAGGGACGGTTGCTCCTGGAAAAGTATGCCCATGCCCTCCTGTTCCAATAAATGGGTCAACATATTCCGTAAAACGTTTTGGAACTTCAGTTTGTTCTTTTTTTTCACAAGATGTACCCACTACTAAAAGTGTGAAGCATATGGGAAAAAGGGTTTTTGTCATTATGTGGTTTGGCTTGTAATGGTTGTTTCGTTTAACTTCCTGACATCATTTTTGACTTGAAAAGGTTCAAAAACTATTCATGAAAAAGCATTTTTGAGGTGAAAACGCCTTGTTATAAATATTTATAATTTTAGTTGGGATTAGAATAAAATTAGACCAACAACCAAGCCCAAAAGCTAAACAACACAAAAATAGACCAAAGAAAATCTAGGTAAAACGCATGTATATCAATGATAGATTAAATGAGCTTTTAGCAACAAAAAATACGGATAAGTACAGAATCACCTACAAACATCATGTGATTTTTTGGAGTATTTATTTTATTTTCAACACCTTACGTTGGGGTAGTGTGCATGATGATTTTCTGTACTCCCTCAAAACAAATCTGATAGGATTTCCCATTCATATGGCATTGGCTTACTTCAACATCTATGTGCTGATGCCCAAATTCGTGTATACCAGAAAATATGTAACCTATGCGCTTTTGGTCATTCTTGCTCTTTTCGTTACGCTATTCGCTAAGTACAATCTTACCTATTATCTGGTCAGTACCAATGTGATGCCCGAAGGTCCTGGATATACCGACAGTATCACCTTAAACTATGCGTTACAAATGATGCTTGGGGAATTGTATGTCACTGCATTTGTAACCTGTATCAAAGTGACCAACGATTGGCTAAGGGAAAATAGTAAGCTTCACGACCTTGAGAAAAGACAGTTGACCACCGAGCTCAAGTTTTTACGGTCGCAAGTGTCACCACACTTTTTCTTCAATACGCTCAACAACATTTATTCGTTAACGCTTGAAAAGTCCAACAAGGCCCCAGAGGTTATTTTGAAACTATCTGAACTCATGCGGTATCTGCTCTACGCGACCCGTAAACGCAAGCAAGACTTAAAGAGTGAAATCGATTGTATCCAAAATTATATAGATTTGGAACGTATTCGATTCAATGATTCCCTGGAAATCAACGTGGGGGTTACTGGTGATTTGGATAACAAAAGTATTGCGCCCATGCTATTGGTACCCCTTATTGAAAATTGTTTCAAACACGGTGCGAGCAAGAACATTGGCGACATGCACATCAACTTGGACATCAATGTTGAGCAAGATTTTTTGTATTTTAAAATATGCAACACGATTCCTGCCAATATGGAAAACAACAAAGTAGCGACTCGCGGTGGTGGCATTGGCCTTTCAAACGTAAAAAAACGTTTGGAACTTGGCTACCGACCCGAAGATTACAAGCTTTCCATATATGAGAAAGAACAAATGTTTCATGTAGACCTAGAACTGAAAGTATGACCTCCCTTCGCGTAATTATTGTAGATGATGAGCCCTTGGCCGTGAATGTGATAAAAAACTACGTATCACAAGTAAGCCAGCTGGAATTGCTCCAAACCTTTTCCAACGCCATAGCCGCCGCAGAATTTTTGCAAGACCATGAAGTGGATATCATTTTTTTGGATATCAATATGCCTATTTTGGACGGACTTGGTTTTTTGGAATCGATGTCCGTTGCACCAATGATAATCATTACCACTGCTCATGAGGAATATGCCTTGAAAAGTTTTGAGCTCGAGGTTATGGACTATCTCGTTAAACCCATACCCTTTCCCCGTTTTTTGAAAGCGGTCAACCGCATCATCGCACTCAAACAACCAGTAGCAAACCAAAGCCAAGCTTTAGGTGATAAACCCAGTATTTTTGTTAAAGTCGATAAGAAAAAGTTACAAAAAATCTACATCGATGAGATAGTGGTTATCGAAAGTCTTAAAGACTACATTCGCATCAAAACCATCTCCGGCAAATACATCATCCACAAAACGCTTGGGAGCTTTACGGAGGAATTGCCTTCGGATAAGTTCATTCGCATTCATCGTTCCTACACCATCGCTATCGATAAGGTACAAGCCGTTGAAGGAAACTGTTTGGAAATTGATGGCATTCGCTACACAATTGGCCGAAGCTATATAAATCATGTAAAAAGTCGCATCATCAATGATGCGATTACCTGATTTCCACGTGCTAAGGCATTAAACCCGAGCAAAACGGCCGCATTGGTCTTTCGAGGCTAGTTGTTAGTCGATTTTTCTATTGAGCACAATTTTGCTTTTTTTAACTTAGGGAATATTAGAACTATTGCTATGTTTTTTCCCTTGCGTAAGGTATTGAGACAGATACCCCTTTATTGGGTGGTTATCCTTTTGGTCTTAGCAATAGTAGGTTGTAAAGACAAAGCCTCGGAGTACACCGAAATCGGTGATGAACTGGCCTTTCAACAGCTTCCTGATAGTGTGGACTATTCCTTTCATATCAAACCCATCCTTTCAGACCGATGTTTCGCATGCCATGGACCCGATAAAAATGCAATAGAAGCAGGCTTATCGTTAAATTCGGCGGAAGACGCCTATGCGCCATTGGGGGAAAACAAAGACCGTCATGGTATTGTTCCCGGAGATGTGGAAAACAGCGAAATCCTAAAGCGAATCTTCGCTGAGGATAATGGTATTTTAATGCCCCCTCCAGAATCCAATTTGATACTTTCCGAATACGAAAAGGCATTATTGAAAAAATGGGTAGCTCAAGGCGCCCAATACAAAACGCATTGGGCCTTTGTCACTCCACAACCCCAGGCCGTGCCTGATATTGCACAAAATGACTGGGGCCAAAACGAAATTGACCGGTTTATTCTAAAAAAAATGGAAGAAAAGGGTTTTAAACCCTCCGAAAAAGCAACCAAAGAACAGCTGTTGCGGCGCACTTTTTTTAGTCTTACGGGATTACCTCCCTCCGTAGAACAGGTTAAACAATTCACAAATGATACTTCCGCCAATGCGTTCGAAAAGGTTGTGGATTCCCTGCTGGGCACCATAGCATATGCTGAATATATGGCGGCGGATTGGATGGATGTTGCGCGCTATGCCGACACCCACGGGTATCAAGATGACTTTGAACGTACCATGTGGCCTTGGCGGGATTGGGTCATTCATGCCTTCGACAAGAACATGCCGTATGATCAATTCATAACCTATCAACTTGCAGGAGATTTAATTCCAAATCCTACCAAAGAATCCATATTGGCCACAGGCTTCAATCGTAACCATAAAATTACGGCTGAAGGAGGCGTAATTCCTGAAGAATATCGCATTGAGTACGTGGAAGACCGCACGAATACGTTTGGGACTGCTTTTTTAGGTATGACCATGGAATGTGCCCGTTGTCATGACCATAAATACGACCCTTTGAGCCAAAAAGAGCATTTTCAACTCTTCAGCTTTTTCAACAGTATCGACGAGAATGGGTTGATGGCCAATGCTAGTGAAATTCCAAAACCCTACATGACCATCACCAAAGAGGAATCTGGAAAAATATTGGATTTTATTAATATGGACGGGGTTAAAGGCAAAGATCTATCGGTTATGGTCATGGAAGAAATGCCAAAACCCAGAGAGACCTACGTCCTGAACAGAGGGGTTTACGACCAACCCACAGATTTGGTTTCTCCTGCAACACCGGAAGCCATTTTACCTTTTCGGAACGAACTGCCTCAAAATCGATTGGGCTTGGCCCAGTGGTTGTTCCAAAAAGACCATCCCCTTACGGCAAGGGTGGCAGTCAACAGGCTTTGGCAAAAAGTATTTGGAAAAGGCTTAGTAGAAAGTTCCGACGACTTCGGCAACCAAGGCGCCTTGCCTTCCCACCCAGAGCTTTTGGATTTCATGGCCTTAAAATTCATGAACGAAGGCTGGGATATAAAGGCCATTACCAAATTCATGGTAAGTTCTGAAACCTTTCAACAAAGCAGTGCAATTTCACCAGAAATGCTAGAGGCAGACCCAGAAAATACCTTTTTGGCACGAGCCACACGCATTCGCTTAAACGCGGAGATGATTCGTGATCAAGCCCTGCAAGTAAGTGGTCTCCTAAATGAAGAAGTTGGCGGCCCCAGCGTAAAACCATATCAACCTGAAGGCATTTGGGAAGAAACCACCGGAGGCGGTGGGGGAACCACGGCAACCTATGTACAAAGTACAGGTAAGGATTTATACCGAAAAAGCCTGTATACCTTTTGGAAACGCACGGTTCCACCCCCTAGTATGATGACTTTTGATGCCGCTTCACGTGATTTGTGCACGGTTAAACGACAAGAAACCAATACCCCGTTGCAAGCCCTTGTGCTTTTGAATGACCCCCAATTGATTGAAGCGGCAAGAGCCTTGGCCGACAAATCGGTGCAAAAAGTTGGTAAAAACAGTGATGCACAAATCAGATACATTTTTCAAAGTGCCACCTCAAGACCTGCCACTAGCGAAGAATTTGAAGTGTTGCAATTGTTTTATAAGGATGCCCATGCCAAAACGGAGACTGGTGAATTCGTTCCAGAAGAATATTTGACCATAGGCGAGTACAAGCCTTCCGCCGAGATTGATGCCGCCTCTATGGCTGCCTTGGCACTAACGGCGCATACCATATTGAACTTGGATGAAACCATCACAAAAGGATAAGGATTATGGGGGAAAAGAAAATATTGCTGAACAATGCCGTAAACCTGAACCGAAGGGCATTCCTGGGAAAATCTGCCCTTGGTGTGGGAGGATTGGCGCTAGGGTCCCTTTTGGGCTGTAACTTTTACCGGAAAGAAGGTGAGCTTGTTGTAAAAGAAAATAATGCGATGGGCATCAAGGGTATTTTGAACGCTCCGCACCATTCGGCGAAAGTAAAACGGGTAATCTATTTGTTTCAAAGTGGCGGACCTTCTCAATTGGAGCTTTTTGATTATAAACCCCTATTGAATGAAAGAAGAGGTGAAGATTTGCCTGAATCCATCCGCAATGGACAACGGTTGACTGGTATGACCTCGGGCCAAGACAAGTTCCCCTTGGTAGGTTCCAATTTTGGGTGGAAACAGTATGGAAAAAACGGAACATGGATAAGCGATTTGTTACCCTATATGGGTAAAATGGTCGATGATATTTGTATCATCAAATCGATGTACACGGAAGCCATTAACCACGATCCCGCGGTAACCTTTTTTCAAACGGGCTCGCAACAACCCGGGCGCCCAAGTATTGGTTCGTGGTTGAGTTACGGCTTGGGTAGCGAAAATGAAAACCTTCCGGCATTCACGGTATTGTTATCAAGGGGGTCGGGGCGACCCAACGGACAACCCCTATACACGCGCCTTTGGGGCAATGGTTTTTTGCATTCCCTACACCAAGGCGTTCAGTTTCGAGCTGCCAAAGACCCTGTATTGTACCTAAATGACCCAAAGGGAGTTTCCAAAGAAACCAAACGCACCATATTGGATAATCTCGCCGCGCTCAATGAAAAGCAATACAAAGAATTTGGCGATGAAGAAATACAAAGTCGTATCGCCCAATACGAAATGGCCTATCGCATGCAAACCTCGGTTCCCGAAGTAATGGATACCGAAAAAGAACCAGATTACATTTATAAAATGTACGGTTCGGATGCGAAGATTCCAGGTACTTACGCGGCGAATTGCTTGCTTGCGCGAAGACTCGCAGAACAAGACGTTCGCTTCATCCAACTATACCATATGGGTTGGGACCAGCACGACAACCTTCCGGCTGCGATAGAAAAGCAAGCCAAGGATGTGGACCAAGCTTCTGCGGCACTTGTTGCCGATTTAAAGCAACGAGGCATGTTGGAAGATACTTTGGTGATTTGGGGTGGCGAATTTGGACGGACCAACTATTCCCAAGGCCTTTTGACCGATACCAACTACGGCAGGGACCACCACCCAAGATGCTTTACCATGTGGTTGGCCGGTGGGGGTGTAAAACCCGGCATCGTTTATGGAGAAACCGATGATTTTGGATACAATATTGTGGACAAACCCGTGCACGTACATGACTTCCAAGCCACGTTATTGCACCTATTGGGTATTGACCATGAACGCCTCACCTATAAGTATCAAGGTCGAAGGTTTAGGCTTACCGATGTTGAAGGACATTTGGTAAAGGATATCTTGGCATGATAGAACGCCGCAATTTTATAAAGAAAACCGGCTTGGCCACTGCGGGACTTTTCAGTTTGGGAAGTAGTGTTGCGCTATCACAAAATTATCTCAAAGACGCCATAATCGGTCACGGTAGTCACCGCTATAAAATTGATTTGGCCTGGGGAGAATTGAATCGAAAACAGTTTCCTGTAAAAGATTGCCATGAGATGGTACAGGATGCGAAAGGCAGAATCATTTTATTGACCAACCATACCCAAAACAATATCCTCATTTATGATAAATCAGGAAAACTACTGGACGCTTGGGGGAAGGAGTATCCGGGTGCCCATGGGTTGACCTTACACGACGAAAACGGAGAAGAATTTCTATACATCGCCGATAATGATAGGCATGAAGTCATAAAAACCACGTTAGAGGGGAAAGTGGTTCAAATATTTCCGTATCCCAAAGAAACTGGCAAGTACGAAAACAAGGAAGCGTATATTCCAACGGAAACGGCCATTGCCAGCAACGGGGACCTTTATGTAGCAGATGGGTACGGGTCTCAGTACATTGTCCATTACGATAACCAAGGAAATCTCAAAAACATTTTTGGAGGAAGAGGTGACGAACCCCACTTGTTCAATAATGCACATGGGATATGCATTGATGATAGAGACCCCAAAAATATAGTGGTTTTGGTCACCGCGCGGCAACAAAATAAGTTGAAACGCTTTACCTTGGAAGGTGACTATCTAGATGCCATTGATTTGCCCGGCGCTTACATTTGTCGCCCGGTAATTCACAACAAACATATTTATTTGGCGACCATCTGGTCAGGTGATGGTTCGGAAGGTACCGGGTTTGTTTCGATTCTGGATGAAAACAATAAACTGGTTTCGGCACCGGGAGGTAGTATCCCAAAATATGAAAATGAAACCTTAAGCCCGATGCATCAAACCTTAAGGGTTTTTCGTCATCCTCATGACGTGTGCGTAGACGAAGATGAAAATCTATATGTGGCCCAATGGAATTCTTGGGGCACCTATCCCATAAAATTGTATCGCGTCTAATGGCATATCGAAACAGCATAGGTCCAGCATTCTTTTGGTGCGTCGTTTTCATCTTTCTTAATACGGCAGCTTCTGGTCAATCAAAACAGGTGGCCTTTTTGACGAATTCCAGCTTAAAATTGGCACCACCCATCATTCAAGTGGACTCTCTGCTTTTTAAAAATTCCGCCTGGGCGAACATCCTTTTAAGACAAGATGGGGCTGTGCTGCACTATACTTTGGACGGAAGTAAAGTTTCCATAGATTCTCCGAAATACGAATCCCCAATAGAACTGCATGAAACCACCCAATTAAGGACCAAAGCATTTCACACAAATTATCAGCCAAGTGAAACCATATCGCTAACTGCTCGCAAAATCCAAAAGGATTTGAGAACGACCGAAATACGAACACAACCCAACCCTAGCGAAGCGTACAGCGCTTCTGGCGCAAAAACATTAATTGATGGCCAAAAGGGCAGTCTCAACTTTAGGCAAGGAAATTTATGGCTGGGCTTTCAGGAATCTGAGATATCCGTTTCGCTGAACTTTGAACAACCGATGGAAATCCAAAAAGTAGTTGTAAGTGTATTGAACGACCAAGACTCTTGGATTTTCCTTCCGCAAAAATTCATGGTATTGGCTTCAGGGAAAACCTTGGGCAGCATTACGCTTGATGGCTGTCATGAAAAGCAATTGAAACATGCCGATTTTGTGGAAATAGTAATTCCCCCCGATTCTTATTCCGAGCTAACCGTGAAGATAGCACCTATGGAAGGTATTCCGGAATGGCATGCTGGAAAAGGAACCACACCATGGACATTTATTGATGAAATTTTGATTGAATAGGACCTATGCAGTTTGGTAATTTACATCCTTTGATATTGCACTTGCCCATAGGCATCTTGGCACTGGCCTTTTTGATGGAACTTTTCTATCGCAAAAAACCCGCGCCAAAAGATAATGGTGCGATTCTCTTTGCATTGGGCATTAGCGTTGTATCCTCAATATTTGCAGCCGTCTCGGGTTGGTTATTGAGCGAAAATGGAGGGTATGAAGAAGAACTGCTTTCCAAACACAAATGGATAGCCATTGCCTTCACCTTGGGAACCATACTCTTGTTCTTTTTTAAAAAATCAACTAAAAAGTGGGCGGTAAAAAGCTACTTCCCCTCTTTTGTACTAGTCTTATTACTGCTCACCCTCACCGGGCACTATGGCGGAAGTCTTACCCATGGCGAAGACTTTTTGTTCAAAAAGGCGTATCAAGAAGTGGTTATCGAAGACATTGACGAAGCATTGGTTTTCAATGATATTGTACAACCTATTTTGGACCAAAAATGTGTGAGTTGCCATAATCAAGGGAAAGCTAAAGGGGATTTGTTGCTCACTTCCCAAAAAGAATTGCTGCTTGGAGGAGCCTCAGGGTCACTTTTGGATTCCATGGAAACCGAACAAAAATCATTGTTGCTGCATCGCGTTCATATGCCCCTTGAAGAAGAAGAACATATGCCCCCCAAAGGAAAAGTACAGTTGACTGCTGAAGAGATATTGCTTTTGGAATGGTGGATGCAAAACAATAATTGTTTTGATTGTTTAGTGAAAAACCTTCCGACGGACAAACGGTTGGAACCCATTTTAGCCGCTCTGGAAAAAGATACCTCCCCAAGAGCATTGATTGCTGAAGAAGTAGATGCGGTATCACAAGACTTCCTTATCGGTCTTAACCAACAAAATATATCTGCCCAAAAAGTCTCGGAAGACTCTCCCCTGCTGTCCATTAATTTCAAGCAAAGAAAAGACCTGACCCAAGCAGACTTTGCCCTGCTACAGGAATACAAGGAGAACATTGTGGAGTTGAACCTAGCTTTCACCAATTTCAATGACACCTTGATTACTGAGCTGAAGGCATTCAAGAACTTGACCAAAGTACAACTCCAGCATACTAGAGTAACCAATGCTGTTGGCGAATATCTCGGTAAGCTGTCATATTTAGAGTCTCTAAATCTAATTGGCAATCCAATTGATGACGATGGACTTGCCAGTCTGGAAGGACTCAAACACCTCAAAAAACTATATATCTGGCAAACGGATGTCACTGAAAAAGGTATTGCGAGTTTGCAAGCGCAAAGTGATCTCGTTTCGATACAAGAGCAAATTGCCGACAGTATTTTTGCCGCAAGTGAGTTGACCCCACCTGTGATTCTGGCTGAAAATGAAGTATTCCAAGATTCGCTCAAAGTAAGTTTGGAACAACATTTTGAAGGAGCCAAGTTGTTTTACGTATTGCACGATTCCAAAAAGGACACCGTTCCAAAAGCCTATTCCGAACCGTTTTATATCAAGGAATCCACCCAGATTTCAAGCTACGCTACCCATGAGGCTTGGGAGCCAAGTGAAAATGTAAAAGCTGATTTTTTAAGGAGTAACGTAGAAGTCAAAAACGTTGCCCTCGCGCAACCCCCACATCAAAAATATGCCGCTCAGGGCGGTAAAACATTAATGGACTTGAAAAGGGGTACCACCAATTTCGTGGATGGTCAGTGGCTGGGATATGAAGGAAGGCACGTGACCGCTACCATTGAATTCAAAGAGAAAACAGAAGTATCTCGAGTTTCCGTAGGTAGCTTGTCCATCCCGAATAGTTGGATTTTCTTTCCCGTGGGCTATACCGTTTGGGGATCTTCGGATGGTACAAACTTCAGCCGTTTAAAACGAGTTAAACTCCCAAAGCCAGAACCTTCTATTGTTATTGAAAAGCAAGTCTATGCGATTAACTTTGAACCCACTACCCTCAAAAAAGTGCGATTGTTTGTCGAAAGTCCTTTGAAAAACCCTGAGTGGCATACAGACCCTGGTGGAAACAGTTTCATCTTCTTGGATGAAATCGTTTTTGATTGAACTGTTGCTGCTTCCCCACTAAACTTTTGGTTTTTTCGCTTTAAAGAACACTACTTGTTCGAGTGTGTCCCTAAAGGAAGATCGAACCCAAGCCTACTAGAGTCAAAAGTCAAGAAAACACTTATGTAACGTAAGCAGTTACAGGAGTGTTCAAGAAATCCTAATAAATTCCATAATATTGATTCTCAGTAGCAGATACTCAAAACTAGGATAACCTCCCTAACTCGATTATGCTTGTTCGCTTTGTACTGTGTTTGTTTTTCGTCCCGCTGATAACGTGGGGTCAGTTAAATATTCCATCTTTTGAAGAGGTTCTGATTGAAAATGATGATGGTTTGAACTCATGGTTGATGATTGAGCAAATCCATCAAACTAAAGATGGTGCATTCTGGTTCTTGATAAACGAAGGAATCTATCGCTATAACGGTATCAGGGCGATTAATGTTTCCAGATACCTTTCTTCAACATCTGAGTATAGACTGAATGACCAACAAGCAACTTGTTTCAAATTTGACACGGATGAAAACTTATGGCTCGGTAGGCGAAAAGGACTTTTCAAAATCAATTTAGCACAGCAAAAAATTGAAAAGATAACCTTGGATAAACCCCTGCGCTCGTTTAACCATCGCAACTACATCTTACAAATTGAAGAGCATAAAGATACCATGTACATTGGCACAGCCAATGGTTTATACTTGGTTGACCGAAAAAGCGGGACCAAGCTCAAAAGCTATTTGACCGATGGCGAAGTACCAGAAAGATATCGCGAAAGCACAAAATCTGTAAAATCTATCTATCCTAACCTTGAAAAAGATTTTATTTGGGCAGCTCTTATGGATGGTTTATATCGCATCCCCAAGAAATATGGCAATCCGAAAAGATATACCATCCCTGAGAATTGGGCCGATTCCCTTTCGCATAACTTTTTCAAAACCTCATTGATAAAGGAAAAAATGTATTTCCCTTCTTGGGCCCTTGGTATGGTCGAATTTGACTTCAATTCAGAAGCGTTCAAACAATATCTCACTTCCAAAAAATTTCCGAAAAGACACGATTACAACACGGTTCGGACTGCCATTCCGTTAAACGATTCCATTGCCTTAATCAATGCATCACGAATTGGAAATGGGTTTTTCAACAACAACTCAAAGGAATATACTTGGCTGCCCACTGCGGAAGAAATGAAACAAACTTGGGCGACCCATCTTTATTTGGATAGGGATGGTTTCGTATGGAGTGCACAAACCGGTAAGATTTTTAGAAGTGTTGAACCAATCACCGAAGTTCCGAAAGCCCCAAACTCCAAATTGGATGTATCCGCAATTTTTGCAGACAACCGATTGGAGCGTATTCCTTCGCTGTCAGGTTACGACAGCATAAGCCTGAACGAATACCAGAAAAATATTCGACTGGAGTTTACGGTAACCAAACCCCATATATACGACACCATTCGCTACGAATACAAGCTCGGAAACAACTCGTGGAAACCGATTAAAACCAAGAACCTTTTAGACCTTGAACTAGGTATCGGCAATAACCCGATTCATTTGCGTGCCAAGTCAAATACGGATGGGATAATCGCAAAAAACCAATTTGATATCGCTATCGTCGTACCCTTTTACAAAACCCCATTGTTCTTGGTTTTGGTTGGGATATCCCTCATTCTACTCACCTCTCTTTTAGTGAACTACAGGAATAAAAAATCCATGGTGGAAAAACTCGAAGAACTCGATAGCATGAAATCAAGGTTCTTCAGTAACATATCCCACGAATTCAGAACGCCTTTGACCATCATGGCCACACCCCTACAAAGGCGTCTAAACCAATCGAATATCAACCCCAAAGATAAAAAGGAGTTCGAGCTCATCTTAAAAAGCAACCAACGCTTGACGCATCTGGTGGACCAATTGTTAGAGCTTTCAAAATTGGAATCGGGCAAGGCAAGACTTACTATTTCAAAACTGCAAGCAAGTGCTTTTTTAAGTGCTTTGGTCGAACCCTATCAATACCAAGCCGAGAACAAGGGAGTTGATTTCGTATTCGTCAACCAGCTATCGCAAGAAACCATTTGGTCCGATGGCGAAGCTTTATCCAAGATAGTGGCCAACCTGCTCTCCAATGCTGTCAAGTACACCCCTGAAGGTGGCGAGATACGATGTATCGCGAAACGAACGAAGAATACTTTGCAGCTGCGAATTGAAAATACCGGGGCCATACTTTCCAAAGAAGAACAAAACCAAGTTTTCAATCGTTTTTACCAAACCCATGACAATAACCACGGAGTAGGTATAGGCCTGGCTTTGGTCAAAGAGTTAGTGGAACTACATCGTGGGATAATCCATATCGACAACAACTATGTCAACGGCACCGCCTTCGAACTTGGATTACCCATTGCCAAATCCCAATTCAAAGCTTCAGAATTGGCAGATAGCGAAATGACGGTTCCGAAACCGATGAATCCTGCAGCGGAAATACATGTCGAATCTGATGCGCCTGAAGAATCTGAAAAGCCCTTAGCCCTTTTGGTTGAAGATAATACAGACCTCCGTACTGTTTTGATGGAAAGCTTACAAACAGATTATGAAATTGCAGTAGCCAAAAATGGAGAGCAAGGCTTGAAAAAAGCTCTGGCACAGATTCCGGACATCATTATTTCGGATATCATGATGCCCAAAAAAAATGGGGTAGAAATGACTCAGGAATTAAAAACGAATGAATTGACCAGTCATGTCCCCATCATCCTGCTGACAGCCAAAGCGGGAGATGAAAATGAATTAAAGGGCATCCAAAGTGGGGCGGATGACTATATCACCAAACCTTTTAAAAACGTGCTTCTCAAATCCAAAATGGAGAATTTGCTCCAAATCCGGAACAAAATGCGTTCGCGATATAGCCAAGAAGTTATCCTAAAACCCAAGGATATCGCCATCACTGCTCCAGATGAATTTTTACTCGAACGCATTCAGTCCGTTTTGGATGAATATTTGGTGAAATCCTCATTCTCTACGGAAGACTTTGCCGCTGCATTGGGTTTTAGTCGCATGCAACTGCATCGAAAACTAAAAGCCTTGACCGGACTTTCCACCACAGAATTCATAAGGTCGCAACGATTGAAATTAGCTGCCAAAATCCTTGAAAATTCCGATGCCAATATATCTGAAGTTTGTTATCAAATTGGCTTCAACAACCTCTCCTATTTCGCCAAATGCTTCAAAGAAGCGTATGGCGTAAGCCCATCACAGTATCCAAAAAAGGATTAAAATTTTCCATTTATACATCGTATCAAACGAATTACACAGCAGGTTACATAGCTGTTCAAGTCTGTTACAATTTTGGCATACTTCACTGTAACCACCCTTTACATTAGTAGGGATGTTTCAATAGCCGAAACGACATAATGGAAAAAAAGGAAACATCCCTTAAAGGCAAATTAAGACCCCTCCCCCATTTTAAAATCTATCTGAACGTCGACCACTTAGCTGAAGGGAAGTATACCCTACATGTTACCTATAAAGGAAAAACGATTGAAACGCTACACTTTAAAAAATGAAGTTTTGATGAAAGGAACACTGACCATGGTGAAGCATAAGTACATTTTAAGCCTCTTTCTTTTATTCGGGCTTTCCGTCGGGGCGCAAGGTATCTCTAGAACCGTTGTTGCCAATGCTGGCACCAACTTATCTTCAGAAAACATGCAACTTCATTTTACCCTTGGCGAACCCATTGTAGGGCTCATAACCAATGAAAATGGTGTATTGGACCAAGGTTTCTGGGCGAGCTATCTATTTATAGAGCTTGTAGAAAACAATTTCGACGATTTGGTCCTGTTCCCCATTCCAGTGGAAGAAATCTTGCACATCGTTCCAGGAAACAACGAGGTGTTTGGCTTTAGGCTTTTTTCCATGACCGGCCAACAACTTATGTCACAGGTTTTTGAAGATAGCGGTCCAGAAATACAGGTAGATCTATCTACTCTAGCGAATGCTACCTACATCGCCAATGTTTTTGTTGAAGGAGAAGATGTGCCCAGACAATATAAACTCATCAAACGATAGCACTATGAAAACAAACTACCTTTTTAGTATAGCGTTTTTCATAATGGTCTTTAGCCTTTCAGGTCAGACCGCCCAGCAGAATTTTATCAACTATCAAGGCGTAGCCCGCGGAGCAGACGGCGCACTCTTGGCAGAATCCAGATTAGACCTGGGTATCGGGCTTCGTTTTGGTGGTGAAAATGCCGTGCTGGCCTATCAAGAGATACATCCTATAGAAACTGACGCTAACGGTGTTTTTAGTATTCGAATCGGTACTGGAACGGTAACCACTGGTGATTATGATACCCTGCCTTGGGGGAGTGCCGCTGCTTTTATCACAACAAGTATTAACGGGGCGTCTATAGGCACTACGGAAATCATGGCAGTACCCTATGCCATAAGCTCTGGTGATGGACAGCAAACTGCGGCTCAAGTACCTTATGATAACGCTACCTCAGGCCTTCTCGCGAGCAACGCACAAGAGGCAATCGACGCTCTTGTAAGCAGTGGTGGCAGTGGAACCGATGACCAAAATCTGGAACTCACGGATGATGTATTGACCATAGAAGGCGGTGCGGGGAGTGTAGACCTCAGCAACTATGTTGATGACGCAGATGCTGACCCGGCAAACGAATTACAAACGCTGAGCTTTGATGTCGGCACTAACGAATTGAGCCTCTCCAATGGGAATACCGTCACCATTCCCTCAGGGGGGACAGATGCTGATGCCGACCCCACAAACGAATTACAAACCTTGAGTTTTGATGTTGGTACTAACGAATTGAGCCTCTCCAATGGGAATACCGTTACTATTCCCTCAGGTGGGACAGATGCCGATGCCGACCCCACCAACGAGTTACAGGACATTTCTTTGGACGGAACCGAAATCTCCATTACCGATGGCTCCACTATTGACTTGGCACCCATCATTCCTCCCGGAGGAACGGACAACCAAAATTTGGAACTGGCAGGCGACGTATTGAGCATCGAAGACGGCTCCGGCAGTGTAGACCTCAGCAATTATGTTGACGATGCCGATGCCGACCCAGCCAACGAGCTGCAAATGTTGAGTTTTGATGTCGGCACCAATGAGTTGAGCCTCTCTGACGGCAACTCGGTAACCCTTCCCACGGGAGGTACGGGCACATCGCCTTGGCAAGCGAATGGTACGAACGATATTTTTTACAATGCAGGTAATGTCGGTATTGGTCTTATCAACCCACGCGCAGCCCTTCATGTGCACCAAGACGCAGCAGAAAGCAACTCCTTATATACCACCACTGACACTGGCGATGGACCAAATAACGGTCTCTTTGTAGGTCTTGTTAACCGATTGGGCAATGGTTTCACAGGCGAAATTACCAATCAAGAAAACGGAGGTTTGTACTTAGGCACCAATGGATTGGACCGAATCCGCATTATGCCAGATGGGCAGGTGAGTATTGGGAGTATTTTTCCCCAAGAAGCTTTGGATGTCGAAGGCACCATACGCTCGCGAGATTTGGCTGGCACCGGACTACGTAACGTGGTCGCGGATGCTGACGGTAATTTGGTGATAGGTGCTGGCGGTGCTGATGGGGATAGCGACCCTACAAATGAAATCCAGGATATTTCGTTGGATGGTGCCATACTATCCATAAGCAGCGGTTCATCTATAGATTTGGAACCTCTGCTACCGCCAGGAGGGTCTGATGACCAGAACCTGGAACTTACCGGCGATGTACTGAGCATTGAAGGAGGAATCGGCAGTGTAGATTTGAGCTTGTACCGAGACGATGATGACGCCGACGCGAATAACGAAATCCAAGACATATCCTTGGATGGTACTGAAATCTCCATTAGCAGCGGTTCTACCATTGACTTGGCGCCACTCATTCCACCAGGAGGGTCTGATGACCAGAACCTGGAACTTACCGGCGATGTACTGAGCATTGAAGGGGGAATCGGCAGCGTAGACCTTAGTGCATACATTAACGATGCTGATTTTGACCCTTTGAACGAAGTGGACGTCACGGGACAAACAGGAATTTTATTGGGAGACGGAACTGATGTGACCGGATTGGTAGGCACGACTGATGGGCAAGTGCCCAAGTGGGATGCCGCCTCCAGTGCATGGGTTCCGGGTGAAGACGAAACCGGTACAGGCGGTGGTGGTGCAGAAGAACTCAATGATCTGAGTGATGCTATTGCAGATACAGCTTTGGAATCTCTTTTTTTAGGTGCCAATTCGGGCATCAATAATATAGGCGACTTAAATACTGCAATAGGGCAAAACACCCTAACCCTGAATACCACAGGTGGAAGTAACACAGCTGTTGGCTTTAGTTCCCTTACTACCAATACTACAGGAGTAGCCAATACCGCATTAGGAGTCAGCACTTTACGCAATCATACTGAAGGAAATCTCAATACGGCCATTGGCTCCGTTGCCCTTCGGGCTAACACGACCGGAGAAGCTAATACGGCCTTGGGCTCGAGTGCCCTTTTCAATAATACCACAGGCAACAGTAATACAGCAGTGGGCGTGGGATCCCTTATTTCTAATACAACAGGTAGGTATAATACAGCTATTGGCACTTTTGCCCTCAACTTTAATACCACTGGAGAATATAATATTGCAGTGGGTATAGGTTCTCTTTATAATAACGTCGATGGTGACAACAATACTGCCTTAGGGAGAGACGCTTTACGTAATTCAACTATTTCAAACCTTACTGCGGTGGGTTTTGAGGCTCTTAAGGAAAATACCACAGGAACAGAGAATACCGCTATGGGTAGTTTAGCACTGCGTGATAACACTATCGGGAATGGTAATACAGCCATGGGGGATGACGCACTTCTTTTAAACACTAGCGGTAACAGTAACACCGCTGTGGGTGCTGGCTCACTTGCTTTAAATACCATAGGATTTAACAATTCAGCTGTTGGAAGGTTTGCTCTTAATTCGAACTCCACAGGGGAGGGCAATACCGCTGTAGGGGCTAGTACTTTAGCCAATAATACAACTGCTAGTGGTAATACTGCTATTGGTGCTCGGGCCTTAAGTCAGAATACAGCACAATGGAATACAGCTGTTGGTAGCTTAGCCTTGACGTTCAATACCATAGGAGCAAACAATACAGCGATAGGGCGTTCTGCCCTTAGCAACAATATGGAGGGAATTCAAAATACAGCTGTTGGAACTAATGCACTCACCGCCAATATTTCTGGTGGCAATAACACAGCGATAGGCGCAATAGCCCTTTCAAGGAATACTACGGGATCACTGAATGTCGCTTTTGGTGCAGGGGCGCTTTTTTTGAACGTATCTGGTGAGAATAATTCAGCAATAGGTACGCAGGCATTGCGATCCAATACGACGGGTTTTGAAAATACCGCTGTGGGCTATGATGCACTTTTTACCAATACCACTGGAATTAGAAACACGGCCGTAGGTGGTGCAGCACTTACCAACAACACCAATGGCGAAAACAATACGGGTGTAGGGCGTTCTGCCCTATTTGAAAATACTACTGGTGATAATAATACCGCCCTAGGCCTTGCTGCGCTTTTAAGCAACACTACGGGAAGCTTTAATACAGCTTTAGGCTATAATGCCATGCGCAACTTAGTAACTGGAAATAACAATACAGCAATCGGCGAAAATGCACAGGTACCCTTTAGCACGGGTTCCAACCAAGTACGTATAGGCAACACCAATATCAGTTTGGCCCAAATACAAGTGCCTTGGACATTCACTTCCGATAGACGTTGGAAAACCGATATTAAAGACTTGCCCTATGGCCTCAATTTGGTGAACCAGTTGCGCCCTGTGGACTACCGCCGGAAAAATAATAACGGCCTAACCCGCGAGACAGGTTTTATCGCGCAAGAGGTAGAAGAAGTATTGCAGCGATTAGGATATAAAAATCAAGGGATTCTCACCAAAGACGATAACGGGTATATGAGCCTACGGTACAATGATTTTGTACCCGTGCTCACCAAAGCCATACAAGAACAACATACCCAGATTCAAGACTTACAAGAACAAAATGAAGCCATGTTGGCCCAAATGAACCGCATACAAAAACAGTTGACGCAACTACTTGCCTCAACGAACGAATCAAAAACAAAAAACAAGTATAACCAAAACACGAAAAAATGAAATCGAAACAGTTGGTATTAATCATAGCGCTCATCATCTATGCGACGGGGGTCAGTGCGCAAACGGAATCAAAAAAGGACAAAAAAAACACGCCTCAACAAGAGAGCAACGTAATGGACATGGCCACTAAGACCATTGGATTTGCTTTTGGTGACCTTGAAAAAGATATCGATGGCACCAAAGACCCTTTTAAAGACCTGGAAACCTTCGAAGACTATTTGAACCGGAGCAATCTTGACCCAAAAACCAAGGCAACCTATTGGGCCATTTATAAAATGCAAGCTCAAGAACCCTCTCCCCAGCGCAGAGATTCCATAAAAAATGTTTTGGACAGTCTTATCAGAAAAGATAGTAAAGCCAATAGCACAATCAACAAAAAGCAAAATCGATGAGAACCATTACAATCCTGACCATTTTAATGGTCTACCCCACTATCAACCTTCAATCCCAATTCTTAAAGAAACTAGGCGACAAGGCCAAAAAGGCAGCCGAGCGAACGGTCGAAAGGCGAGTGGAAAACGAAACTTCTGAAGAAACCGATAAAGCATTGGATAAAGTTATCGAAGGAAAACCCGAGGAAGCGGTGAGCACTACCATTTTCAATTTCACCGATTATATGGTCATGGAAATCATTGACAAAAAAAACAGTCTCATCACCAAGTATCGTGTAGGGGCAACTCAAGGCGTATTCGCCAGCGAAATTGAGATGAAACCCGGTCAGAAAACCATTTCCATAATCGATGTGAACCAGAAAAAGATATTCGCCCTATCCGATTTTGGGGATTTTAAAAACCGTACCACCATTCCCTTTTCCAATGGCATGTCCAAAAGCGTTGTTGTGAGTCAAGACTGGACGGTGAAACCGAATGGCGAAACGAAAGAAATTCTAGGCTACACCTGCGAGGGCTTTGATGTAGGCAACGAGCAGTACTCCGGTACCGTTTGGGTGACGAACGAGTTGGATTCCAAATTTCCCAACATGTTCAAAAATATGGGGCAACAAAAAAAGAAAAACAATGCTGCACAATGGATGAACTTGGTGGATGGAATGGCCTTGGAAATTAAAATTGTAGATAACAGCAAGCGCAAGCCCAAAACGACGCACATGATTTGCCGGGAAATTGGTTCGGAGGACCTAACTATTGACACCAAAGATTACAAAACCACTTTTTAAACCAGAATCATGATATTCAAACAGCTAGGCAAAAGTCTGATTTGCGGGTTGCTTCTCATTGGTTTTTTCGGTTTCGGCCAAACCGCTGAAGATTTCAAACCTCCTTCCATAGATGACGATGATGAGATTCCAGTTGTTGCAGAAGATTTGCCCTTACCCGAAGATGACGAAGACTATGTCATACGCTATTTCAGTGGCGTCACCGATGGTGAAGAGAGCAGAATTGCCATTAAAAACTTTGGTTACATTCTACGACCCGCCATGGTACAAGTGTTTACCGAAAGTGGTGATGAGCTCGAGGTTAAAATTGTCCGTAAGAACTGGGAAGAGATTGAACGAAGCGGAAAAACCAAAAATGGTCGTTTCGAAAACGTTTTTAAAACAGCAAGGCAATTTGGGATTATTATCTCTGGCGCGAAAAAAGGAATCGAATTTATTGTTGCCGTATCTGCAGGACATGAATTGTTTCCACAGAGCACTTTGTTTGTTGCTAGCGAAAACAAAAGAAGTTCAGGAGCAGCTACCTTAGGTCAAGAAGCAACGGAAGGAGAGGATGAAGCCTCTTCCGGAAATATACTCACCAAGATTCTGATTGGAATTGCAGCCCTTATTGCAATTCTATTGCTGGTGCTGATATTAAAAAAGAATAAAAAAACCGCTTTATGTATCCTTTTGCTTTGCTCCCTTCAGTTTTTAGAAGCCGGTAGGGTTCGAGCATTTGGTGCACGATTGGGTAGAGAGGCTGGTAAGCAGTTGAAGAAAATGGGCGAAAGCCTTCAAGAATCCACTAGGGATTTTTTCTCTGACCCCAGTAACATCGAAAACTTGAGTTTACTTTCTTCTGACGACCAAGACTTTGAACCGGACATGGACCCTCGGGGGCAACCGAATCTACCGACCAGTTGCTTGGCCACGGCCCAACTGAGTCAAAGTAGACCTTCCAACTTTGATAGCCGAGCGGGTGGAAGCGGTAACTCAGATGAAGTGCGCGCCTCTGAAAACAATTCGTACGCAGATGATTCCGATGCACTTTCCTATGCGAGTGGTGGAGAAGATACGTATAGCGCCAATGAAAGCGGTTTCAACCCAGATGAATCTGGAGAGAATAAAGGTGTATTCGTAAATGGCGTATCACGTGGAAAGGAATCCATCGCCATTCGCATGCCCAAATATGATAAAGATGGTTACTTGTTGGCCTTTGGGGATTTTCCCTCAGCACCAAAACGTATTGATTCAGAAAGAGTAGACGACCAGAGCTACATCTTGGAGCAAATTCGACAAAATTTGGACAACAAAGGTCAACCCAAACCAGCGTCTGGAAAACCAGAAGCTGCTGACGGGAGTGTTTTTGTAGTTGATTCCGATAATGGTACCAGTTATACCGTTCGCTTGCCAAAGTATGATAAGGACGGCTATCTTCTAGCCTTTGGTGACTTTCCATCCGCACCGAAATACATCAATCCTGAAAGGGTTGATGATGACCGTTATATTTTGGAACAAATTCGGTTGAACATGGGGAATACCAGCGGTGTAAAACCAGATTCAAACGGTGGAAATCCCTCCAATCAAAGTGTTTTCATCGAAGGGTCGGAGGTTTCAACCTCCAATGGACTTCGCCTACCAAAATATGACAAGGATGGAAATATACAATCCTTTGGAGATTTTCCGCAAGCTCCTAAACAAATTGACCCAACAAGGGTTAATGACGAAAGATACATAAGGGAACAAATACAACGGAATATTGACAACAAAGGAGAGCCAAAAGGTCCCGACGGTAGAGACCCATCTTTGACGGACAATGGAAGTCAAAATACCCAAGGTTTTGGAAATGAACCCGACGCTTCCAGTGATTTCGAAGGACAAGTTCCCGGAGAGGGTCGAAGGAGTAGCAGAAGGGAAGTAAGCGAAAGCGATTTAAATGAGGAAAACGCAACAGAAGGGTGTCAATGTCTAAAAAAAGCTTACAAAGACTTTAATCACAACCGGTATACTCTTGAAAAACTTAAGAAGATTGGAATAGACATTAAAAAGACCGTTGATTTCGGTTTGGCTTTTGGTGATAATTTCTCCGGGGTGCACGCAGTAAGTGGTCTGGTATGGCAAAAAGAACGGTTCAAAATCATCAAAAAGATGGAAAGTTTTGACAATACCTACACCAACAAATACAACGAGCTCATCGACTTACAGTATCAAGTCTTACAGCAAATAGACTACTGCGAAAAAATGCTTGGTGAAGACAACTGGTATGGCAGATATGGATTTATCTATTACGAATTTATCAAAGTACACTATGCGAGTTACGATTAAAAGAGTACGTCTCTCATTGGCCATATCGGTTGCTCTTGCTACGCTGTTTTTTTCCAGCTGCAAGGATAAAAAGGCGGAGGATTCTACAACGATTGCTGAAGAGGAATTAAGCATGCCAACCGATAGCATGGACTTAGACGAAGGTATGGAAGTAGCGGGCGAAGCCCTTAACGAAGCAATGGTAGGACTAGGAAACCTGCTTATCGGAGGCAATGCCAAAGATTCCTTGGGCAATAGTCTCTTTGATGAAAAGGGAAACATCAATCTTGAATTCCTGAAAAGTGAGCAAGGTGCCCAAGCAAGGGAGACCTTTGGAAATATGGCTGGAATTAGCGAAAAAGAGGTGGCCCTCGCCCTGACAACCATGTCGGATTTCAATATCGTAAGTGTAAAACATGCGGTTGAAATTGAAAATAGTCTTGCCAATCCACAAATAGAAGAATACATCGCCAGTGGGGAGGCCTCACAAAATTTTGTGGACTTACTTGAAGAAAATAGACTTGAAGCCAAGCAACGAACTACCGACTTTAAGCGGAAAGCGCAATTGATGAAAGAGGCCTTTTACAAGGCCAATCCCAGCTGGTTTGCGTTAACAGAAAGTATTGAAGATGTGTATATCGATTATCGACTGGAAATGGTGTATTTGCCCATGGGTGATATTTCGTTTGCAGATTCATTAGTGGCATTTAATCCTGGAGAAGAAGCGGGAAATACACCCATGGAGGCGCTTGGACCTTCGCAAGGTCAGGACCCGAGGAAAGTTGAATATGTCAATTTAGGCTTAGATGGGAGTATTGTACTCTTTTTTGAGGACAACGCCATTACGGATATTAACGGTAACGACATTTATGTTTTTGAATTGGGCCAAATTGAACCCACCCGATTGTCCATTTCAAAAGATGGCCAAAACTGGATTGATGTGGGTCAAATTGAGGGAGGAACGGCAGGTTTGGATATCGCTGAGTTTGTAAAACCCGGAGAAACATTTAACTATTTAAAGTTAAAGGATTTAAAAACCTATAGCGGAATTCCTGGGGCAGATATTGATGCCGTGGCCGCCATCGGCGGGGCGTTGAGATTGAATCTGGATAGTGCCGTACTTTTCGAAACCGGTAAAGCTGATTTAAAGCCAGAAGGTGTAGAAGCGATAAAAGAACTGTCAGAACAATTGGCGAGCATTCCGAAAGGCACCATAAAAGTTGAAGGCCATACCGATGATGTGGGAAGCGATGCGAGCAATCGCATTTTATCTGAAAAAAGGGCAGCTAGTGTTGCCAGTGCACTCCAATCTGCTTTAAAAAACCCCAGTTTTAAATGGAAAATTGTGGGTCACGGTGAAAGTCAACCCCTTGTAGCGAATGATACGGATGAAAACCGCCAGAAAAACAGACGTGTGGAAATACTAGTGGTTCCGTTTTAGGTTAAAAACCGAATTTATTTTTGACGGGGTCTAAACACCTTCATTTCCTCGGGATTGGTTTCGAGATAAGGCCCGTCAATCAAGTCAATACAATAAGGAATTGCAGGAAAAACAACTTCCAAGCATTCCTTTATGGATTTAGGTTTCCCGGGTAGGTTTACGATCAATGAACTGCCTCGGATTCCGGCTGTCTGGCGGGAAAGAATCGCCGTGGGGACGTATTGCAAACTGGTTTGTCGCATCAATTCCCCAAAACCAGGAAGTATTTTTTCGGAAACCGCTATGGTCGCCTCCGGGGTCACATCTCTCACGGCGGGGCCCGTACCACCAGTGGTCACAATCAAACAGCAGCCTTGTTCATCGGCCATACGGATAAGTTCCTTTTCCAAAAGGTCTTGTTCATCTGGAATGACTGCATAAGTCGCTTCCCATGGGCTGCTCAACCATAATCCCAAAAGGCGCTTGACTTCTTGACCTGGCAAATCCGCATATTCTCCTCGACTGGCACGATCTGAAACGTTGATAATCCCAATTTTAATCTTTTCCAACTATTCTAAATTTAGGTTTTGATAAAATCCCTGTGTTATGAAGCCTAAAAATAAAGGAAGCAGTTTTCTAATTCAAGTTCCCAATCAATTTCAGGGAAGGCTCAATGGAAAGTTCATGGATTCATTGGCATCAATACTAAGCAATATTCGTTTCTCCCCATTTTCCCCAATACTCGGACTCCGATGTAAAATGGGCCTTGAAAAAGGATATGCAGACCCTTTCAAAACAACGATATCGCCAGTTTCCACCTGTTCAACTAAACGTTCATCCCTCAAAATGTTTTCATTGCTTTTTCCCCTTCGATATGCCTTTCTATTGGCCGCTTGGTCAGGTAACCACAAAGTGCCGGGTCCATAATAGGTACACAACATTCGAAGTTGATTGTTATCGGCATGAAATCGGGGGCACATTGTGCTGCTTAATTTCACTAGCGAAAGCCGAAAAGTAGAAACTTGGGTAAGCTGCTCAAACAATCCCAAAAGATGCAAAACATCTTCCATCAAGGCTTCATCAAGATGCGATTGGGCCTGAAAATATTCCTTTAGCAAAATTGAAATTTCTTCTACAATGCCACTGCTTCGAAACTCGATTGGCTTCTCAATGGTTGTAGCCAAATTTTGTTCCAACGCTGCTACACTACGTTGGCAAATGGCAATATTCTTGGTTCGGGAGTGTATTTTCTCTAATACCAGTGTTTCTTGACCTATCCAGGCGTTGCTATGCTGGGTGCCGGTGGATATCATCCTACTGCAGTTTTGCGGGTAACATCCGTACGTAATCTTTTGCAATACCGATGGTTGTACCAATGGGCAACTACCAATACTATAGAACCGGCATACATCAACCACTTACCCTGTTCAAAATGAAAGATTTCTGATAAGAGTCCAATGGCAAAAACAGCCCATGCTGCCCATAGTACCCATCTGATACGCTTATGGTGGGTATGTTTGGCGGAGTACCACACTGCGACTAGGCTCAAAACCAAAAAAAGATAATCCAATAGCCCCCAGAACCCATCTCCATGATGGTGATGGTGTCCCATGGTGCTTTCCAAAACAGGTCGAGCAGCAAAGAATAGTGGAGTAAGGGCGCAGTGGATAGCACATAGACCGCTGGCGGCTACGCCTAAAAAGTCGGAATAGCTTAATTTTTCTATTTGACCCGTGCCGTTTTTCATATAGCGAATGCCTTAACTGCAACTACATAGCAAAAATAAGCAAACGATTTGTTATTGCGACTAAGTTGCAATAAATTTGTCTCATGGGGGTTGTTAGAAAAACCAAGTCGGTAAAGACTTTACTCAGTGCGTTCACGGAGCAAGAAGTTGCCTTGTCTACGGTAGCACTTGTGGAACGATTTCATAACCAAATGAATAGGTCCACTGTTTATCGAATTTTAGAACGCTTGGAGGATGAAGGGGTTTTACACTCGTTCACAGGTCGGGATGGACTTACCTGGTATGCATTGGGCACTGACACCGTTTGTTCCACCGAAACCAATTTGGACACCCATCCTCATTTTCAGTGTCGGGATTGTGGTAAAACGGAGTGTTTGCCCATGAGCGTTTCCATCCCGGAGGTTTCAAAACATCATATAGAATCTGTTTCCCTTCTATTAGTGGGACAATGCTCGGATTGTGCTTCTTAGTTTTCAGTATGATCAATAACCTTTTTTTAGAATCATCTTCCGGTTGCATAACTCGTTGACATCAACGCAGCTCAATCTCATCGATTACGTTTAGCGTATCTGGATTTATCACTTCCATTTTCACATTTGGGCCATCCACATGAAACAAACAAAGGGCATTTTCAACACTAAATGCCTTGGTATGTTCGCTCCACGGTAAAACCTCTTGGGCATAATAGGGAGCACCTGCTGCTCCATTGTTTATTTGGTAAATGGGTCTTGATAGGTCGAGCTTTGGGTTGGGGTAGTTTTCTGGATAAATCGTTACTTCCTTAGTCAGTTTAAGTCGGTTGTAATTGTGCTCATCACCGGTTAAAATCGCCAATACTTTTTCACTTTTGTTGATGAGAATGTCTAGGTATTGGTCACGACGTTCCAGAATGCCTTTTTCCAAGGCTTTGCCAGCCACATACGGTCTTTTTTCGTTATTCCCGCTATACCACATATCATCACGGCTGTGTCCCCCATTGGGAAATGCTGGGGTATGTTGTGTTATGAAAATATGGTCGATGGTGGTGTCTTCCTCAAGAGAAACAATGGTCTCTTCAAGCCATTTTAACTGATTGTCCATCAGGTAGCCGTGCAACCCACCTGAAGTGGCAGTATTTCGCGACAAACTTGGGGCATACCAATAATCACTATTCAACACCACAACGGCAACATTATCGTAGCGATAGTGGAAAACATTTTCGGAATAGGATGGAAAATCCATGGTATCTGGGGACGGATCGTACGCACTTCCGTCTTCACTTATCAAGGTGGAAACAGGATTAACAAAAGCCCTAGAAAAAGATGCTTCCGCAGATTCAGAGGCAAAAGGAAACTTATCCACAAAACCACGGCTTCTTCCCTCTGCATTGCGAAAGATATAGCCCAAGGCTTCATGGTTGCCCATGCCTACCTGAAACGGCATGTAGTGCCAAAAGGGCTCAACGGCTTTTTTCCAGTTGGTGTATTGTACTTGAGTTTCTGCGTCGGTTTGTAGATATCCGTTGATAAGGTCACCACTAAACTGCATAAAGGCGGCATTATTTGCATAGGCCAAAGCGGCAATTTTCTTCATGATATACGCATTGGCACCATATATTTTTCGCTCTCCGCTTCCTGTCGCATGCCGGCTATCACTGGTATACGCAAAAACAAAAGGTTTTCGACTACCTGCCTTTGGTGCGGTATGCAGGTGATAGGTTTGCGAAAAATCCCCATAAACGACTTTGTATTCATACTTGGTATCGGGGAGTAAGCCGGCAATATCTATTTCATGATGGGTTCCTTTGGGGCTTTGCAACACTTTACCATCGATGTGTATTGACGTTTCTGCGGGAAGCGTCGTATTGAACCAAATGGTTGCTCCAGTATCCTCTAATTTGTTTATAAAGGGTCCCTCAAAAATACTGGCTGCCTCTTGAAAGGGCCCTTTGCCCTGTAGCGAAACTTCTCCGTCATAAACAACCATACCTTCGGCATTCGTCAAACGATAACCAATACTGAGTTTTTGGTTGTTCTGCCAGTCTACAAAATCGTAGGGGTATTTGAAATCATCTTTGATGTTGATGGAAACCTTGCCCGCTTCCAATACTTTTTCAAATCGAAAGACGGGTAAGGGATGGGGCGCTTTTCCGTAAGGAATCAGCCCATAAGTAATCTTTCCTTCAAAATCGCCAAAATCCATCATTACCCCGTCTTCGGTTCCTTTTGGATTTCCAAACAATTGTTCCAAACTATATTTGGGAGAGGCATTCTCGGTAGCATAAAAGCGTTCCCCGTTCATTTCCAAAAACAGGCCGCTATCATCTTTTTTGATATTACTATAGCTTTTGGGTACTTCTAGTTGCTGTCCGAAACCCAGCGTCGCTGAGCAGAAGAAGAATGCATAAAAAAACCTTTTCATGGTATGTTGGCATTATGGGTTAGGTAATTGAATTAACATTTCGCGCAAATTCCTTTGACGATGGTTTGAACTTGGCTGGCTTTGAACCCTTCCGGGACTTCTAATTCCGGAGGGGTTGATGCTTCAAGGCAATATACGGTCTCACAACGGTCACACACAAAGTGGGCATGCTCGCTTCCCTTTGATGGTATACCACCTAATGCATATTTGGATATTCCGGAATGGTCATCAATGCGATGGATTATCCCCACTTCCTCAAAACTGGATAGATTGCGGTATAGGGTTGATTTGTCAATATCGTTCGTTAATGCGGATTGTAAATCTTTATAGGATTGCGCATGGTGCGCATGGTGAAAATGCCGCAGAAGGGCCAAGCGCACCTTGGTTTTTCTTAACCCGTGTTTCACTAGCAATAATTTGAGTTCTTCGCTTTCCATAGATTTTTTCAGTAACGAACTGCGTTAGCCTCTTCAATTCGATAGTAGCACAGTTCTGGATCATCCGGATTAAGACGCAATACGCCTTCTACCGAGAGCAAATCGTCCATATTGAACTTGGGTGGGTCACTAAATCGCAAATCTACAACGGTTTCGGGTCCTCCATTCCCACAAAAAAAACAAGATGCCATGGGGTTTTTGGAAAGTAAAAAAACGGATTGTCGACTATCCAAAATCAAATAATACCCGGTCAAAATCACCTTTTTTCCTTCTAGGTTTTGCATGTCTTGAGAAAAACTGGCTTCTTGAAAGCCTGGAAACAAATTTTCCAAAGAGGGTGCCTCCCAGGAGATTCCCTGGGTAAGGTCGGACCAGTTTAGTACTTTCTGTCCGTAGGAACTGGCAGCACACCAGATAAAAACAAAAACAAAAAATCCTCGCACGATTTTAGTTTACCAACCTACCAGAAGCTAGATTTAAGATATAGTTACAATGATCAACGTCATCTGCATTCAACTCCAAAATACCGGTTATTGAAACAATTTGGTCAGTTTTAAAAGACTGTTTTTCCCTAAAGCTAACTTCAATAATGGTCTCAGGACCAGCGGCTCCGCAAAAGAAACAGGACGCCATAGGGTTTTGGGATACCAAGAAGATTTCACCACTTCCGGAGAGGTCCAAGAAAAAACCTGTAATGGATATCTTTTTGCCGCGATATGTTTTTATTTTTTGCCCAAATTTCGGTTTCAAAAAGTACACCTCATACTTTTCGTTGTATACCGATTCAAAATCGATATCCGCAAAATCTTTCCATGTCAATTTCACTTGAGCAGTTCCAGAAACGGCAACAAAAACCAAAATGAAAAAGCACATAAAAGGTTTATACATCAGATAGGGTTTTAGCTACATTTAATTTAAAAATAGAACTTGAAGCCAATAAAGCTGCTATAAAGGTCAGCAATAAGGTTAGCCCCAACAAATAAAACTCAAAAATATCCGGTCCTTTGAGTTCCAAACCGTATCCGTAGACTTTCTTCAAATATTGGGAAACCCCCAGAAGGCCCAACCGCCCCAAAATCCATCCCAAAACAAAGCCTATCAAGGCCAAAAAGAGTCCCTCTCGCAAAGCCAAGCCTAGCAATTGGCGGGTGCTCAATCCATACGTTCGCAATAAGGCCAACTCTTGTCTTCGTTCACGAATGGTTTTAAGAAGGCTTATGAATATGCTCAGTGCCGACACCAATAATATAGCAAAAGCGATGCCATTAATGGTTTGCACACCTGAGCCTAAAAGCTTCGTTAGGCGTTGCACCTCGTATCCTGGCAAAGCAGCTTGCATCTCAGTATTCTCATTAATGAACCGAGGTAGTTGTACCATGCCTAAAGGACTTTTGAACTTTACCAACAAAGAAGTGATTTCTTTATCTTCATCATGGTGTTCATGATGGGCTTCATCATCGGTGTGCGCTTCATCATGAGCATGCCCTTCGTGGTCATCATGGTTGTGCTCAGTTTCATCGTGATCATGTCCTTCATGTGATTCTCCCTCGTGGTCATGATCATCATGGTGGTGGTCCCCATCGTCATCATTTGCATGTTCACCATCCTTTTGTGCGTCATCGTGATTCTCTTCTTCATGCTCATGGGCTTCCCAAACACTTTCCAGATTGGAAATCAACAATTGGTCTATCACCGTACCTGTTGGTTGCAAGATTCCGGTAACGGTATAAGGGTGGTCATCATGTAATTCCCCGCCTGCCTCCGCGAGTCCGTGAGCACCGACAAAGGTGTCGCCAAGCTTCATTCCCAAACGTTCGGCTACGGAACTACCAACTACAACCTCAAAAGATTTCTGAAACAAGCTGCCACTGGCCAATTCGGCATTGTATTGTTCTAAATATCCGGGCTCTGTGCCCAAGATGCGATACCCTTTATGGTTATCCCCGTAAGAAACGGGAATGGCAATTTTGACAAACGGATGCTTTTGCAATTTCTTTGCTTCAGACAGCGGAATATTACCAGTGGGAACGTCAATATGTAGTACTGATGACAAAACCAACTGCAATGGACTCCCTTTGGCCCCAACGACCATATCGAAAGGGGCTATGTTTTTATCCAATTGGCCTGACAGTTGTTCACTGAGCTGAAAAACAAAAGTGACCAAGGAGATGCTCAACCACAGTAACATTAAACTCAGCACCAAATTGAGTGGCTTGGATACCATATTCTTGAAAGCCAAATAACTCAACTTCATAGTACAACCTGATTTTTAAAGTGTGACTTTACGCGTTGGTCATGGGTGATGATAACCAAACTACTTTTACAAATTTCCGCTTCATCTTTGAGCAATTGTACCACTTTGTTACAGTTTTCATCATCTAAGTTGGACGTGGGCTCATCTGCAAATACAATTTTGGGTTGGTGTATCAGTCCTAAAGCGATGGATAGGCGTTGTCGCTGTCCTTGACTTAACTCCGTTACTTTTTTGGAGGAAAAATCCGCCAATCCAAGTCGTTCTGAAAGGAGGTTTCTGCGCTGCTTGTCCTCGACATTTTGGGGGTAACTTTGCCGAAGCCTCATGTTTTCGGATACCGTCAATGATTTGATGAAATGATACTGTTGGAAGACAATGCCCATGTGGCTTCCCCGAAATTGGTCCAGTTCTTTTCGGTTCAAAGCAGTTAATTCGGTTTCTCCAATACGAATCGTCCCTTGCGCCGGAGGTAAAAGTCCTGACAAAAGATGGAGCAGAGTTGTTTTTCCTACGCCCGAGGGACCAATGATAAGAAGATGTTCTCCATCGGGCAATTCCAAATTTGGAAATGAAAGGGTTTGTCCACCGTCGTAGGCATATTTTAAATCAGTGGTTTGTACCATAAAAAATTTTCACAAAAGTAAAAAGAAATACTAATGCAACTAAGTCGCATTTGCTAAAATTCTGTTACCTTTGCACCTCTTTTACGCATAGCTAATTTGTAGCTATTTTGTAAAATCTGAGAAAATTACATGATATGTTAAACTTGGGGCAACTCAGTTCAAAATCAGACCTTATTGGAGCGACAGCCAGCACCCTGTGTTTTGTACATTGTTTGGCCACGCCATTTCTTTTTATGGCCCATGCTTCCATAGCTTCGGAGCATCATGCAGCACATCCCATCTGGTGGGGTGCATTAGACCTGATTTTCCTCTCTATTTCTTTTTTGGCGGTTTTTTGGTCTGCCCAAAAGACTTCCAAGTCTTGGGTTAGATTAGCCCTATGGTTTTTTTGGGGACTTTTGGCACTTATCGTAATCAATGAAAAACTCGGTTTATTTCCCTTGTTCGAAGCAGCCATTTATGTTCCTACCCTTAGTTTGATATTCTTACATTTTTACAACCGACGGTATTGTCATTGTGAGGATGAAGCTTGTTGTACGACAACACAATAAAAAAATTTAGTGAGTCATGAACAATTATGACCTTGAAAGTATTGGCGATAATCATATTGCCACTTCTGTGGAGACCCCTTTGCGTGAAGATGCATTTGTTCGAACGGACGATGAAAAAGTTGAAACCATAAAGTTTCACTTTAAAAAAATAATGGAAGAATTGGGATTAGACCTGACGGACGAAAGTCTTTCCGGCACGCCTTACCGCTTTGCCAAAATGTATGTGAAAGAGTTGTTTTACGGCTTGAATCCAGAAAACAAACCCAAGATTTCAACCTTTCCCAATACGTATGGCTATCATCAAATATTGGTGGAACAAGACATCAATATAGACTCCTCTTGCGAGCATCATTTTTTGCCCATTGTGGGCAAAGCGCATGTGGGATATATTCCGAAGGACAAAGTAGTTGGCCTATCCAAAATCAATAGACTTGTGGATTATTATGCCCATCGACCCCAAGTTCAGGAGCGATTAAGTCTTCAAGTATTCGAAGACCTTAAGAACATATTGGAAACGGAAGATGTTATCGTGATGGTTCACGCAAAACATTTATGCGTTTCTTCAAGAGGCATAAAAGACAAGGAAAGCTTTACCACAACCATGGAGTATGGAGGTGTATTCAATTCCGTTGAAAAACGCACGGAATTCTTCAATTTGTTGAACAATCCGGCGCTACCTTAAGGGTTTCAATATCTTTTCATTTCGAGAAAGATTTTTTAATGCTTCCACTGATAGTTTGCACATCTTCTCTATGTAGGCATGCATTAAAACTAGGTTGTACCTTTCCGGTATCCTCCATTACGTAGTTTTGCTGTTCTTCTCGTTAAAGGAACACTATTGTTTTGCCAAATTTCTTCAAGGAAGCACTTTGTGCTGTCTGAAATCTGAAAACATGTCCGAAATCTGAAACAAAACCATAGTGATTCTTATTGGCAGACAGGATTATATTTACAAATCAATTTTACGAAATCAGCCTTTATGTCATTTGCGAAACGTTTTATTGCCAATGGAACGCATCTTACCTCCAACGAAACTGAAATAAAAAGAATCAAAGTTCTGAATCTGACTGCGGGCATTGCCTTGTTTCACGCGGTTTTCTTCCTAATTTTTGATTTCATCACAGACACGAACAGTACGGAGAAACTAATAGCACTTTCGTTGGAAATGCTTTTCTTTCTTTTCATTATTTGGTTTCAGGGTAAAGGATGGTTTAAAGTCGCACGACTGTCTTTCATGATTGTGGTTTTCTTATTGCTTTTATACCACTGCAACGTTGCGTTTAAGGGATACTATGGAGAATACCAGTATTTTGTGATTCCCCTATTCTCCTTGTTCTTGTTTGACAAATATTATTTGCATTACAGTTTATTGGTCTTATCCATTGCGACATTTTATGTTCCAAATTGGTATTTGAACATATACCCTGAACAGTATTTCGGCTATTTGAATGCCCTACTGCTCTTTGTGGGCATATTTCTGATAATGGACTTTTTCAAAAGGAACAGTGAACGGAACGAGCGCGCTTTGGAACAGCAGTTAAAGGAAAATCTTTCCCTTCAAAAAACCTTGGACGAGCAAAACAAACAGCTCCAGTCCCTCAACGCTTTCCAAAACCACTTTTTTGTAAACATTGCACACGAAATGAACACTCCGGTTACCCTCTTGAAAGGACAAACCCATCGGCTTTTAATGGAATCCAATAATTCCAGTTTTCATGAAACCGCAGGTAAGATTCAAGTTCAGGTAAACAAATTGGAAGTATTAACGACAGGTATTATGGATATTGCCAAAATAGATTCGGAAACCTTGGTATTGAACAAAAAGGTAATTTCCATAAACCAATTGGTCCAAAGTGCTTACTTGGAATTTCAACCGATTTACGAAAAAAAATCTGTAACACTAGACTTTAGCCTACACCAGCATGATGGTTATGCCAAAGTGGATACTTTGTACCTCGAACGGGTTTTGGGAAACCTGTTGTCCAATGCTTTAAAATTTTCATCAAGCGGTGACCAGGTAAATCTGGGGGTTACCACAGAAAACGATAGTGTCAATATAACTGTATCAGATAATGCTATTGGTGTGCCTGAAGAGGATTTGGAATTGATTTTTGAGCGGTTTTACCAGTCTCCCAATGAAATAAATAAATCAAACGGGAGCGGAATTGGTTTGTCCTTTGCCAAAGAAATCATTGAACTGCATCATGGAAGTATAAAAGCCCGTAATAATCCGAGAGGTGGGCTTACCGTCCAAATTACCTTAAAAGGCGAAGAACCCCCAGCGGATAGCCTTTCAAATCCACAAGAAACGACCAAGTTTCAATCGCTAGTTGGTAAAAAAATACTGGTGGTCGATGACAATTTAGAGATGCGTGAATACCTTGTTGACGTTCTGAATCAATATCACACCATTACCGCTGAAAATGGGGTTCAAGCACTGGAGCTTATTGGAAAAGAAAAAATAGACGCCATCATAACGGATTATATGATGCCCATTATGGATGGTAAGCAATTGGTTACCGAATTGAAAAACAACCAAACCAGAATTCCTGTAGTGGTTATTACCGCAAGGGCGGATATGGGCAGCAAATTGGATATGCTCACCTTGGGTGTTGATGATTATCTGAACAAACCCTTTGTGGAAGATGAGCTTTTGCTCAGACTAAAAAATATCTTGACTAACGACATTGAAAGGAATTTAGAAATCCCGGAAGAAAATGAAGGAGAAACAAAAACCTACAAAGCAGATACGCTAACACGTTGCATTCAACTTGTCGAATCCAACATCTCCAATTCCTATTACGGGGTGGCACAACTATCCGAAGATTTAAAAATCTCGGAAAGAACCCTGTATAGGGCCATCAAGAAAGAAACTGGCTTAACCCCGAATCAGTTCATTCGCGAGATGAAGTTATCCAAAGTCCGCCAGCAAGTGGAATTTGGAAATGTCACTACCCTAAATGACTTGGCGTTATCGGTTGGGCTTACCAATGGCACCTATTTGAACCAGTTGTACAAGGAACGTTTCGGGACGCTTATCGAGTTCAGTTGAGTTTAGCAAGAGCATCATTGTCTGTTTTTAAAAGGTGGTTGTCTGAAATGATAGATTATTCTTAACAATACATCATCATTCTGAAAACCAGTTAATTACTGCTCCATTTGAAAACATTTTAGGTTGTCCTAAATGGTAATTTGAAATGTCTGAAATCTGATTCTGCTTCACGAAATTTAGAAAACCCCGCCCCGTTATTTTGTCGAAATAATTTCACGGAGGACCATCTTCAGAGTGGCTTCTTCAAAAACTTAAATAATCGATAAAATAACCTCAATGAGAAAGAAATCGACACTGCGCAGACACGCGCTACCCCTTTTTGCCACACTCGCAATACTATCGTGTAGCAAAGACGATAATGGCGGAACACCGCAAGAACCCCAAAACAATGCCCCTACAATCCAGGCACAAAGCTTTAATGCCTCCGAAGCCATTGATGATGCTTCCGTAATCGGAAAAGTAGCGGCGACAGATTCAGATGGAGATGACCTCAACTTTAGTATTAAAACCAATAGCAACAATCTTTTTGAAATTACTGACGGAGGTGATCTCAGTCTTGCCACAGGCCAAAACTTGGACTATGAGACGGCAACAAGCCATACCCTATCCATAGATGTTACCGATGGCGAAGCAACATCCAATGCGGATGTAACTATTAGTGTGATAGATGTAAACGAAAATCAGGCACCAACTTTTGTAGCTCAAACCTTCAGCGCACAAGAAATTGTTACCGGTCAAGGTGGCTTGGTGGCAACTTTGGTAGCGAGTGACCCCGATAATGATGATATTACTTTTTCATGGGACCCGAACGATACGGTGACTACTTTCCAGCTTGATGAAACTTCTGGGGAAATCAGAACGGTAAACAATAGTCAAGGAAATCTTGATTTTGAGACCACGCCGCAATATGTACTTTCTGTGATTGCAAGCGACGGGGAATTGACTACTCAGGCTGACATCACCATTAATGTAACGGACTTTAATGATAAGCCTGAAGCGAGCAATCAAACCTTCTCTGTTGCAGAAGATATTGACAATACTTTTTTGATTGGACAAATCGCAGCGACAGACCAAGACGGAGATGCCCTGACCTTTTCGGTGGATATCGACAATGATGTAAAGTTTGACCTTTCTTCAACAGGAGAGCTACGCTTGCGTCAAAATGCAAGCTTGGATTTTGAAACCTCTACCTCACACCTAATCAGTATCGATATATCTGACGGTGCTGAAACCATAAGGGTAAACGTTACCGTGAATGTGACTGATGTCGTTGAAAATGGGGGAACAGTATCCACTCTTGCGGGGTCTACTCAAGGTAATACAGACGGAACTGGGACTGCAGCACAGTTTAACTCTCCAAGAGGTATTTATACCTTAAGTAATGGAGATATTTATGTAGTAGACAATGCTAACAAAGCCATCAGGCGAATTACCTCTTCTGGTGTGGTAAGTACTGTGTTTACTGGTTTGCGTTTTGTTTCACCGCGGGATATCGTTGTCGACGCTTCAGATAATATCTATGTTTCGGATACTGGAGCGCATGTTATTTTTAAATTCGAACCCGGACCTACGATTTTTGGGTCCCCTACATACATTGAATCTGTTCTAGCGGGTCAAAGAGGAACCTCTGGATACGTAGATGACACTGGTGCAGACGCTCGTCTAAATGCTCCAAGAGGCATGGACATTGATTCAAACGGCAATATTTACGTAGCTGATACCGGAAATAGTACTGTTCGCAGAGTAACTCCATCTGGTGAAGTAACAACAATCGTTACCAGCGGGCTATCAACTCCCGAGGATGTTGCACTTACTCCAGGAGGGTCTGTATATGTAAGTGACTCTGGTAATAACTCAGTAGGCGTAGTAAGGTCTAATGGAACGATTTCAAGAACCGCTGGCGGACTGAGTTCTCCCGCCGGGATAGTAATTAACAGCACTGATATTTTTGTAGTATCAAATACGACCAATAGAATACTCAAGATTGCTACTGCTAACCAAAACGCAGTAAGTGTTATTGCAGGAGTAGGTTCTCTTGGTGATACTGACGGGCCTACCAATCAATCAAGTTTTAGAAATCCAGTGGATATTGATGTGGACCAATCTGGTGACCTGATCATCACCGACACCAACAATCACCGAATCCGAAAAATCGTTCTTTCCAACTAACAACTAATCCAACAAAAAGGGTCTATGGCAACCTTCATAGACCCTAATTCATTTAAACATAATTTAAAATGAAAAATACCACATTAGTATTCACGCTCTTGTTCACTTTTCTCGCAAAGACCTTAAGTGCACAAGAAGTCATCAACCAAACCGAACAACTCAAATCCCTTAAAACAGGAAAATATATCGCCTTTGATGTAAAGCAAAACAAAAATGGAAACTATGATTACATCGATTTAAAAGGAGAACATGAATTGATGGAAATTCATGCTGAGCCAAACTTTTCAGAACATAAGTATTTTGAAATGAAGATTTATGGAGATGAGTATAATTTCATCCCAGATAACATGGCCTTTCCCATTACCTACGCCAAACTTTTCTATGAAGGAAATGATAAGCTTAAGAAACAGGTAGGATACGTACCTAGCGAAATCCGCCCTGGCTCAACCAATCGAGTATGTATCGTGGATGGTGTGGTCTTTGACTTAAACACAGGCTTTAAAGAAGATGATCCAAAAACCTACGTTCCCTATCGTTTGTACATCCATGAAAGTTATGGGGAAGATTTCAATGAAGGAGATGGAAAAGAAGGTACCAAAAAGAAAAAGAAGCTATCCCTCAAAGAAAGGATGGAGCAAGCCATGATGAAAAAAATGGCCAACAAGAATCCTGAATTAAAGGCGATTTACAGTTGCATACAGAAACTTCAGGCTGTCGATGCCGTTAATTTGGTACAAAACTACCTCACTGAGGCATTGGCAAAACAACAAGCTGTTGAATCCAAATGGAAACAGAATGCTAATAATGCCAAAAGACTAGAACTTGTTGAAGAACGCAGGGAGTTGATGTTGGCCGCAATGAAAAAGTATAACGAAGATTTAATGGACACTCCGGAATGGCGACGCATACAAGAAAACAACGCCTATTGGGAAAAACAAGCCAAAGAAAATGATGTCACTATCAAAAATGAAACCGGACGCGATATCTACTTATACGAATCTGGTTCAATGAATGGAAGCCGAATCAATTCTGGTAGCTCGGGGCGATTTAGTTGTAAAACCACGTACTACTATGCCTTTGACGGCAATTCAGGTTCGAGAGTTGGCAATGCTGGACCACTTGCCTACTCCGCGAGTTCTTCTTGTGGTGGAACGGTTTCCATCAAATAACATACAATGTTTGGTTTTTTTGGTTTAACGGAAAGGCTCCAATTCATTTTTGGGGCCTTTCAATTCCAACATCAAACCACTCAGCCATTATAAATTAAAAAGCAAACCAAATGAAAACATATCTCTTCTTATTACTGCTCTGTTTTACAGGATATAGCATCGCCCAAGAAATTGACCCTGAAGAAATCAATGGTTCTTACATCGCAAAATTCCAGGAAAAAGGTGCTCTACGCCCCACACCAGAACGGAAAATTACGCTTGCGCTGAAAGACTACCAACCCATCCTTTCGGTAATCATGTGCATCGAATGTTTCCCAGCGACCTTTACCTACGACGAAAAGCTGAGCGAAGGGTTTGGCAAAGCGGTATTCAAAAACAGTTTGGGCATTTACATGATTGTGTACAATGAAAAAGGGTTTGCGGTGGTGATTCCGGACACGAACAATCCCGAAACCTTTTCTTTTATAAACCTCTATACACGAAGTAAAAAAGATTACGAAACGGTTACCAAAGCACAAATCGCAAAATACGCGGAAAGCCTTTTGGACATGATTTAATGTAAGAATGGTCTCTGCTTAAAAGCGGAATAGAACAAAGTTTTTACTGGATTGGTCTTTTAGACTCCATTTGCGCTAACGCATCCTCAGTAGTCTGAACCGGTAATTTACATGCGCCCTCTATGCAGATATACACCAAGGTCTGCCCTTCATTGTATCTTCCCTGTAGGAGTTCCAGTTCTCCTTCTTTCGCAGAAGCCACCATAATCGTATTGGGCAAATAGTTTTTTTGCAGGGATTGTGCTATAGCGCGATAGTTATCGCCGACAATGGCCACTTCATAAAAGTCTAGGTTTTGGTACAATACGCAGTGTAACCAATTGGCATAGCCTTGCGCACTTTCAGGAAAATCATTTTGTACGTTTTCGACCATTTGTCCGGCCATTTCACTGTAGCCTTCATCCGGAAAAAGCTTGTGTAGCTTTATCAGATTCTTGGCCATGACCGAATTGGAGGCCGAAATCACGTTATCCTGGGTTTCCATACTTCTTCGAATAAGGGATTCATCTTGGTCGGAAGTATAGAAAAACATACTTGATGCTTCATCCCAAAAATGGGCTTTCGTGTGTGTTAAAAGATTTTTAGCTTGATTAAGCCATTTTTCATGGAAAGTAACTTCATAAAGATTTATAAACGCTTCAATCAATAAGGCATAGTCCTCCAAAAATCCATTGATACTGCTTTCGCCATTGCTATGGGTTCGATAAAGGGAAAAATCCTTTTTCATCATTTCTTGCTCCAGAAAAGCAGCATTTTCGAGAGCAATCTTTAGATAGTCCTCATTTTGCAAATAGCGGTACGCGTCCACTAAACCATTTAGCATCAAACCATTCCATGAAGTCAATATTTTATGGTCTAATCTGGGTTTCTTTCGTGTGGCACGATGGGACTTCAATGTCTTTAAGGCATTCCTAATTTTAGTGTACAACGCCTGGGTGGTCATACCGTGTTTTTGTGCCAGTACTTCAGTGGTTTCGGTTTGGATAAAAACATACTTTTCCTGTTCCCAAAGACCATAATTGTTGATATTGAAGTACTCTCGAAAAATGGAAAAATCATCTTTAAGCAGTTCTTTCAATGTGGAAGTCTCCCAAACGTAAAAAGCACCTTCTTCAAGTTCCCCAGCCGCATTCATACTGTCGGCATCCAAGGACGAATAAAAACCATGGCTTTCGTCTTGTAGTTCTTCAACCGTAAATGCAATGGTTGCTTCTACCACCCTTTTGTAGACCTGGTTTTTGGTGATGGCATAGGCCTTGGCGTACAAGCTGACCAACTGACCATTGTCGTACAACATTTTTTCAAAATGGGGCACATGCCACTTTTCATCTACCGAATATCTTGAGAAACCTCCTCCCACTTGGTCAAAAACCCCACCTCTAGCCATTCGCGTCAAAGTAGTGTCTACATGATTCATGATACCAGTGTCGGACATCACCGTTGCATAATGCAATAAAAAATCCAAGTTATTGGGCATCATAAATTTTGGTGCCCCGGTGTATCCCCCATTTTCACTATCAAAGTATTGCGACCACTCTTGAACAGCAAGCTGTAATTCATCCAATCCAAAAAGTGTTTCGGGTTGGTTTTTTTCAATAAGATTCACAGCAGTAATTCCTTTGGAAAGATTCGAAGCATACGCTTCAACTCTAGGACGCTCTTCCTTAAAAAGCCTAAGCGATTGCTCCAAAGCCTTGAGCCATTCTTTTTTTGGGGAATAGGTTGCTCCCCAATACGGTTTCCCGTCTGGTAAAGCCACAATATTCAAGGGCCATCCCCCTCTTTGGGTCATCAACTGCAATGCGTCCATGTAAATTTGGTCAACGTCAGGTCGCTCTTCCCGGTCAATTTTAATGTTGATGAAGTTATCATTCATCATTTGGGCGACCTCCATATCTTCAAAACATTCGTCTTCCATAACATGGCACCAATGGCAGGAAGCATACCCAATGCTAATCAACAAAGGTTTATCTTCTTTTTGGGCACGTGCCAAAACCTCAGGACGCCAAGCCTCCCAATTCACGGGGTTGTGCGCATGTTGCAAGAGATACGGGCTGGATTCGTGTACAAGCGCGTTGGTATATTCGTAGATGGGCTGGGTATTTTTGCCCTTGCAACCCAGGACCAACAACAGCAGCACCAAAACGGATTTTCTGAAAAGATTCATCATTAGCATATCACCTACTAAAATAGCATATTCCTTACGCTAAAAGGGGTCAGTTACCGGTTTGTCTTGAAAATATACCATACATCCCCTATACCACGTTAAGATTATATGGGAATCTCCAATAGGAGGAGGTTGATGCGACATTTCTATTAGCTTTTACATCATACCCACTATACTCCGGACCTGATATGGATTAATTTTGATAAAAAACGGATATGAAACGGATAGGATTATTCTTTGTATTGATAACATTCATATTTTCTTGTGGTTCCGACTCTGGAAGCATCACCATAGTTCCTACGGATGATGATACCGCACAAGAAGACCCACAAGATGACAATCCTGATGATAGTAATGAAGGTCCCGCAAGTGAGTTCGATGATGGAATGATGCGTGGATTATCCTCGATTGAAATTGTTTCCGAAATGAAAACAGGCTGGAACTTGGGAAACAGCCTTGATGTAGAAGGACCCGACGAGACCTTCTGGGGCAATCCCGTAACCACCCGTAACATGATAGATGAAGTCGCTGGACGAGGATTCAATACCCTACGTGTTCCGGTAACCTGGCAATACCATCAAGGTGGAGCACCTGATTTTCTTGTGGAAGAAAGCTGGTTAGACCGCGTGGAAGAAGTAGTCAACTATGGGAGAGCCAATGGTATGTACGTTATCGTAAATGTACACCATGACGACCCCTGGATTATTCCTACTTACGAAAAAGGCGATGAAGTAAAGGATAGGCTTTCCAAACTTTGGACGCAAATAGCCAACCGATTCAAAAATTACGGCGACTACCTCATTTTTGAAACCTTGAACGAACCCCGTTACGAGGGCACTGCAGAAGAATGGACTGGAGGCACGGCCGAAGGAAGGGATATGGTAAATCAATACCACAAAACCAGTTTGGATGCCATACGTGCTACTGGAGGGAACAACAACACCCGCCAAGTTATGGTTTCAACCTATGCCGCAAGCACCATCCCTTTTGTGATGGACGCTTTGATTGTTCCCAACAATGATGTAAACACCATCATCTCCTTACACTCCTATTTTCCATTTCCGTTTACCCTTGAAGGAACAGATACAACTTGGGGTACCGACCAGGACAAAGCGGATTTGGAAGCAGAAATGGACCGAATAAAGGCAAAATTCGTGGATAATGGCAAAGCCGTAGTACTGGGCGAATGGGCTTCAGGCAATCAAAACAATCTTCAAGACCGCATTGCGCATGCTACTTTTTACGCAAATGCCGCCGCGGAAAGAGGTTTAGCCAGTGTATGGTGGGATAATGGAAACAATGGCGTATCCAATGATGGCCTTGCGATTTTTAGCAGACAAACCTTAACCTGGCCCTTTGGCGAAATTGCTGATATTATCGTTCAAGCCAACGATTGATGGGTTCAATTTAAGCCAACGAAACCCAAAAAATCATTGTTCTTGGCGACCAAAATATAGCGCTGCCCTTTCACGGTGATAAACGCCAAGTCCTTTACGTCCCCATCGATGAAAAGACCCGTTTCTTGAGGCCCCAGTACTTCAAAGTCTCCATCTTTGACCCCCTTAAGAAAAGTACCGTGTCCCGCATCGGCTCTAGGGGTCTCTACTTCAGACGCATAGAGATTACCCGCAAAAACAATATCCTTGGTACCGTCTTTGTCAAAATCTGAAACCAGAATTTGGTTTACGGGTGCGATTTGCGCCTTAAGGGGCAAGTCTTGCCTTTTGAACTTACCGTTTTCGTTCAAAAAGATTGCGCTTTTGAAAGAAGAAACGGTGTAATGAATGCTATTTTCCAGTTTTTCTTCCTCGTAGACATCCACTAAAGTCGCTTTGGAAAAAGCATCATAGTTTTTGAATTTCTTTTTTATGGAAGGCATTTGTTGGGAAGAACACTCGCGTCCCCGAACGGGGTATTGCTCCCCCTCGTTGTAATAACTCAAAACGATATCGTTTGTCCGGTTTCCGTCAAAATCATTTAGAAAGACATCAAAGGTGGCATCCTCAGCGGCCTTGTACTTGTAATTATCCCCCAAATTTCCCGCAATAAGGTCCATATCGCCATCATTATCGATGTCTTCTGCTTTTAGACTAAACCACCAACCCATGGTATTTTCCAATCCGAGTGACCCAGTTACCTCGCGAAAGCCTTTACCGGATTCATTTTTGAATACCCTGAGGTTCATCCATTCGCCGGTGACGGCTAGATCTTGCCATCCATCTTGGTCATAATCCAACCATTGTGCAGACGTCACAAGCCCCAGTTTTTGGAACTCCGGACCCCTTTTTAGCGTAGGATTGACGAATTTGGGGTTGCCCGGGGTACTTACGTTTTCAAGAAGGTAACTATTGGCTGGGTATGGATAATTCCCAGGTATCAAACGCCCTCCAACAAATAAGTCTTGGTCACCATCTTTGTCATAATCACAAGCATAAACACGTCCCCCGCTATTGAACATTCGAGGTAAACCGTTGCTACTTTTGATGAAGTCCCCGTTACCTTGATTGATGTAAAGGCGGTCTTGCAACATTGGAGCATTTGGCCCAAACTCATTCCCCCCACTGACCAAATACAGATCATTGTCACCATCGTTGTCAGCATCAAAAATAAGGGAGCCCATATCTTCATGCATTCGGTCTTGCAACAGGATTTTGAACTTTTGCTGCTCAAAAGACCCGTCTTGTTTCTGGTAAAACAATCCGCCTGGATATTTGGAAGCTGCTCCAATATAGAAATCGTCCAAACCATCTCCATTTAAATCCCCCACGGACAATCCTGGTCCAAAACGGGATGTTTTATGCGGTAAAAGAATCTCGTTTTTAAAGTCGTCAAAGGTATTTTCTTTGTGTTTGTAAAGGACAAGTGTATCTAGACTACTTTCAAATACGTGTTGCAAAGCAACTTGATGCTTTTGGTTTTGAACCGCTTCAGCGATATCAAGAACGAGGTTGGCATTGACGGTCAAAGCCTCCAATTTTTGACGCTTTTTGTTGGGCCAAATAACGATTAGGCTGTCTATCAACTCATCCTGACCCAGACCAAAGTGCAGTTTTGGAGCCACTGAGGATTGAAATCCGCGACTAAGCGTAACTTCTTGTATTTGATGTTTTTCATTGTGGTATAGGTGAACCTTGGCGCCCATACCAAAAGGATTATCGCCATCCCCTTTTAAGGCTAAGGTGAAGTGATTGTTGATTTCCGAACTGCGATTGTTAAATACCGAAACCGGGCTATCGATGTTATTGGTAACCAACTCCAAATCCCCGTCATTGTCTAAATCCACATAAACGGCACCATTGCTAAAGCCCTTATCTTCCAATCCCCAAGCCGTGTTGTTTTTGGAAAAGGTAAGGTCGCCGTTGTTTTTGAAAATGAAATTATCAATAGGCTCAGAGGGAATACGAAGGCTCTTGACCAACAAGCTGTCCTTGTTCTTTTTCTCTCCGCGAAGGCTTTCAAAATAATCCTTGTTGTTGATTTCCCTTCTCGTTCCATTGGATACGAACAAATCTTTAAAGCCATCATTATCAAAATCAGCCAATAAAGGGGCCCAGCTCCAATCGGTAGATGAAATTCCAGCCAAACGAGAGATATCCTTAAACTTTGGGATTCCATTTTGCTGAAACCCTGTGTTGATTTGCAACGTATTTTGCATGTATTGGTATTGGAAGCCAACCCGCTCGATATTCGCGAACAATTCTGGATTCATACTGGCCATATTGGCTTTTGACCTTCGGTTCGAGGCGGCATCCATATCCATTTGTATGATATCGAGCATCCCATCATTGTTGTAGTCTGCAATATCCACCCCCATACCATAGAAAGAGGTGTGCGCCGTAGCAGTCTTTATCTCATTTGAAAAGGTGCCATCCTTTTGATTAATATAGAGGCAATCGGGCGTCCCAAAGTCGTTGGACACATACAAATCCGTCCAGCCGTCCTGGTTTACATCAGCCGCGGTCACGCTAAGCGAAAGACTATACAGTTTAACTCCTGCACTTTCCGTGATCTTTGTGAAGCGATTGCCATCGTTCCGATATAGATGGTCGGTTTCCAAATCCGTCACACGATCCATCCGCATCTTATAATGATAACAATTGTATTCAAAAGGTGTAATGGGATAATTGGCCACATATACGTCGAGGTCGCCGTCATGGTCAAAATCAAAAAAAGTGGCGTCCACACTATTTCCTGCATCATTCAGACCAAATAGTTCGGCTTGCTCCTTAAAGGTATTGTCGCCTTGATTGATAAAAAGTTGGTTTTCCTTATTGCCGGACTGTCCTGCCACCAAACAATAAATATCCAAAAGACCATCGCCGTTCACATCAGCCATGGTGGTACCGGTATACCAACGTTTATCCCCTTTTAGGCCCGCATCTGAGGTGATATCTTGAAACTTCAAATCACCTTGATTCAAATACAGGGTATTGTCTACCATGTTTCCGGTGAAGAACAAATCCGTTAGGCCATCATTGTTGACATCGCCAGCGGAAACACCTCCGCCCATGTAGATGTAGGGATAAGTGAAGTAATTCAGGGTATCGTTTTCTACCAGTTGATTCGTAAACGTGATTCCCGTAGCATCTTTGGACAGTTTTTCAAAAATCACTTGCTGGGGCTTTTCCTCCTTTTGAATCTCCCTGGCTTTTTCCTTACAACTCAAGACTGCTAAAAACCCCAACATTGCCAGGCTCCACAATTTTACTGTCTGACACTTTATCCCTGCTTCCATTACTGTAAAATACTAAAAAGGAAATGAGCGAAAATGAAAATTCTCGCTCATCCTAACTAAAATCAACTAACTCAAAGTTTAATATCCCGGATTCTGGTCTCCCGACCCGATTGCGGTATTACTGTCTATTTCATTTTGGGGTATGGGCATTACACGATGTACGCTCGGGTCATAATTTCGCACCACCCGCAATGAAGCATCTGGATTGTTGAAATTGGCATCCGGGAAGATGGAAAGTTCTTGGTCGTCCAAATTCCAACGTACTAAATCATCAAAACGTTGTTGTTCGCCACATAATTCAATAAAGCGTTCATGCACCAGCGCATTGAAAATCTGGTCTGGGGTATTTACCGGAAACCCTCGAGCATCCATGGTCGCAGAACCATACAAAGGCATACCCACCCGCTCACGGATTTGATTCAATAGATCCACCGCCAGGGTAGTATTGCCCAAATTAAGTTCAACTTCAGCCCTCATCAGTACTACATCAGCATAGCGCATAATGCGGACATTCACGCCACTATTTTCAGAAACGTCTTGATTATCATACAACTGTGAGAATTTATACCACACCGGGCCACCTACACAACCTGGGCAAGGAAACTGAAATACGTCGCCTGGTCCATAGGTATTATCTCCATCCACCAAAATGGCAAGGTCCAATCTGGGGTCATCAGCTTCAAATTCTGCAATGACTTTTGAAGATGGTCTGGCATTGGCCCAGCCCGTATAATCTTGCGAATGAAACGTAACTTCCGAAGTTCCGATTCCGGTTTGCGCCCAACGTTCCTGTTCAGTTCCTACCTCACCATTGTAACCTACCTCAAACATGGATTCGTCATTATGTTCACCGGATTCACTGAAATTATCCCGGTAATTGTCCAAAGGGAGCAAACTATGGTTGGTGACATTGTTAAAGGCTTCTTGTGCTTCTGCATAGCGCTGTCTGTGCAAATATATCTTACCCAAAAGGGCGTATGCCGCCTGACGGGTTACCCTTCCCGTTTCCGTGGTTCCTTTAGGAAAGGTGAGCTGGGTAGACAACCTTAAATCGTCTATCATTTGTTCGTAAACGGCGTCTTCAGTGGCACGTGGCTCATCTTCTAGTGCCGTGGCCAAATCCAGTTTTAAAGGTACTCCTCCAAAGCGCTTAACCAGATGGTAATAGTACAAGGCCCGTAAAAAATACGCTTGGCCCAGGGCATCATCTATATCGGCATCCGTAAAATCGCTGGTTTCGGCATTAGTCCGCATGCGCTCTTCATTTCCAATAACAAAATTGCATGCACCGACCCCATTAAAGCATGCGGTCCAATATTGTGCAATGTTTTCCAATGTGGCGTTGAATTCGAAGCGGTTGAAGGGTGCAAAGTTTGGGTCACCGCTGGAAACTACTTCATCAGACATGGCGTCTGGAAAGACGTAGCCATTACGTTGATACACAATCTGAAATTGGTTGTAGCTTGCATTTACTGCAGCTTCTACCTGACTCAAGGATTCGAAGAATATTTCAGGGTTCAATGCATTTGTATTTTCTACCGGCACGTCTTCATCGCATGCCACGAAAAACAAGGCCAATAGCCAAGCTGCTCCTTTAAGATACGTTTTGATTCTTTTCATTTTTCTCACAATTATTCATTTAAAATTCCAATTGGATTCCGGTCAGCACAGTTAACGGTCTCGGTTGGGCACTTCGGTCAATTCCCAAACCGTCCACTAGACCTGCAGCATTATAAAAAGGTGCTATTTCAGGGTCCAATCCAGTATAATTTGTAAAGGTCAAAAGGTTTTGACCTTGCACGTAAAAGCGTAGTTTTTTGATAATACCGTTTCCAGAACGGTTAACCAGGGTATTGGGAAATGTATACCCAACGGTTACATTTCGGAGTCTCAAATAAGACGCATCCTCAATATACCGTGTGGAAATCTCATTATTGATATTCGAACCAAATCGGAACCGTGGAATATCCGTGATATCACCAGGGTTTTGCCATCTGCGCAATACGCGGGTACCATAATTCAGTCCATTATCCAACCCTTCAAGGTAGAAAACGTTACTGTTAAAGGCATCTACCCCTTGCACTCCATTAAACAGTACATCAAAATCCCAACCATCATATTCTGCTCGTAAATTAATGGCATAGGTGAAGTCAGGGTTTGGATTCCCAATAACAGCACGGTCGTCCAAACTAATAAACCCATCTCCGTTCACATCGCGAAAACGAACATCTCCAGGTTGTACGGGTACTGCAGCTGATGAATTGTTCGGGAGAGCTGCATCAATTTCTTCTTGGGTCGAAAATACACCATCAGCTACCAAACCAAAGAAGTGGAAGGGGGCTTCTCCTTCCGCCAAACGATTCAATGCTGAAGCAAAAGGCGGATTTAACCGAGCTCTTTCAATAGGTTCTCCAGAGGCTCCCAAGCTTTCAACAATGCTCTCGGCACGGGTTACATTGGCCCAAAAATTCCATTTGAACTTGCCTTTGTAGTCATTATACCCCAAGGTAAGCTCAACACCCTTTACATCTACAATACCAACATTTCGAATAACCGTGGAACCCGTTTGAGAGTTGCCCGGGATTCCCGCTGAAGAGGGCAGTTCCACTGGAATCAACAAGTCTTCACTTCGGTTTTTAAAGTAATCGACGCTGAATTGAATTTGGTCATATAGAAAAGCCGAGCTGAATCCATAATTCTGTTTGATTTGGGTCTCCCAACGCAAATCTGGATTGGCCGCATTGTTTGGACTAATTCCTGCGGAGGTTTCATCGTTTAGGGCCGTAGGAAGATTAAGCCCTAGCGTTGGTAAAAATTGATTTACCGCATTCCCAGTTCGGTTGTTTCCGGTTTCACCGTAGCTCGCACGTAGTTTTAAACTATTCACCGCCTCAACATCAAACCAAGGTTCGTTGGAGATATTCCAACCCAAGGCTCCGGAGAAAAACCATTGCGACGCATTTTCAGGTGAAAAGCGTGAAGAGGTATCCCGACGGCCCGAGCCACTTATGGAATAGCGATTGTCATATTCATAGCCTGCTAAAAACAAAAATGAATTCAAGTTTTCTGGAACCGAGAACGAGGTGGCTCTTGCATTCGGAGAAAAAGCCTCAGGAATCACAGAAGATACTTCGTTATTATCTGAAATGGAGGTTGACTCAAAGCGTATCCGTGTTTGCTCCAGTACAGCAGAGGCATTTACCGAGTGCTTTTCAAAATCACGATTGAAAGCCAGGGTATTGGTGAATACGGTTTGCGATAGGGTTTGTCTTGTTTTATCAATAAAGTTGATGGGATTCACAAAACGCCCTCCGTCTTCGGCAAAAGCCCTTCTTTCCCTATCCTGAAGCAACAAATTCGCGTTCAATCCAAACTGAGAACGATAGGTCAGTCCCTTTGCAATATTGAAAGTGGCATACAAACTACCAATGGCCGAAGAAAAACGGGTAAGGTTATCTTGTGAATTTTGTACTCGAATTTGGTTTCGGGAATCATTCAAATCTTGGGAATTGGTTCCGCCAAAAAGACCACTCTCCGCCACCACTGGAACGTAAGGTGCTTGCCCGATGATATTTTGTAGAGGGTCCCTACCTCCATCTTGCTCAGGAGATACGGTTTCATTGTAAGCTAGCGACAAGGTTTGGCCAACTTCCAACCAATCGCCAACCTTGGCATCTGTATTTACATTTAAAGTAGTTCTGGTAAATCCGGTATCGATAAAAACACCTTCTTGGTCCAATCGAGAAAAGCCAACATTGAACTTGGCCTTTTCGCTACCGCCGTTTACGTTAGCACTAATATTGTAAATAGGCGCTTGTTGAAAGTAGGCGTCTTGCCAATCAGTATCAACACCATTGCCGTTGAAGCTAGGGTCAAGGTTTATTCGCCCTACAGGAAAATCCGGCCCGCCGGGTTGACCAGCCAATGCATTGATTTCCCTTAAAAACTGAATGTATTGTTCGGTATTCAGCAAATCATACCGTCTGTTGAATTCTTGAATTCCCGAAGACACATTTAGGGATAAGGAAGCTTTTCCGACCTTTCCTTTTTTCGTGGTAATGAGAATAACTCCATTGGTGCCTCGTGAACCGTATACGGCAAGCGAAGCCGCATCTTTAAGGACATCTATTTTTTCCACGCTGGCCAAATCCAAGCTGTTGATGCTGTTGGTAAACACCCCATCCACCACAAAAAGCGGTGTACCATCGCCAAAAGTATTTACTCCTCGAATCTGCACCAAGGTTTGTGAACCAGGCGAACCGCCATTGGTAATCGTGACCCCAGCAGCCCTACCTTGTAGCGCTTGGCCAATATCAGTATTGGGAAATTCGCTCAACTCATCCGCATCCACTACAGAAACGGGAGTATTTCGTTGTGTTCCATAATTTACGATGACCACCTCATCCAAACTGACGAGGTCTTCAAAAAGTTCTACATTGATTTCTTCTTGCCCCGTGTAGGTAATCTCACGAGTTTTGTAACCGACATAGGAAAACACCAATACATCTCCATTTTCTACCTTATCCAGGGTGTAGCGCCCATCAAAATCGGCAGAGATACCAATTTGGGTTCCCTTGATAACCACCGTCGCCCCGGGCAGAGGCCCATCGCTCGAAGAAATGGTTCCGGTAATCACTTGCCCCATCGCTTGACTGGTCAAGACCAAAAAGAGGACAATACATACGTTTTTTAGCTTCATTTGTTTGGTTTAGATTTAATCTCAAATTCAAATCGTGCTTGTGTCCAGAAGGATTTAGAACACCATAGAAGATTTGTGTTGTTGCAATTTATATTTACCTATTATGCAACCCACACCTGATTTGATGCAATAAGTATGTCAAATGTTGCATTGGGCTTATTCGCCAGTCATATGGGGTTTTTCGAGTGAACATATGCAACAAGAAAGCAGTTTAAAAGTGTGGTGACAGATACTTTATTTCCCCTTTTTGGGAAGTTCTCCAAACTGCTTTTTATAGCAGACCGTGAAATAGGATGCGGAGAGAAATCCAACTTTATGGGCCACCTCGCTCACGTTTAGATTTTTGTCATTCTGAAATAAGGTGCGTGAACGCTCCAAACGGATTCTACGGATGAATTCTATGGGAGACAACCCTGTGAGACTTTTGATTTTTCGATAGACTTGACTTCGACTCAAACAAAGATGGGACGAAAGCTTCTCTACATTTAGGGATGGGTTTTCAATGTTTTTTTGCACGTATTCCACCACGCGTTGAATAAAATCGTTGTCCACATCGGTTTCTTTTTGAACCTTTTCCGCAACAGGAACGTTGGCGTATTGCTCCAACAAACGTTCTTTTTTAAGGAGTAGCTGTTCCAGTACCACTTTGAGTTCCATGGTATCAAAAGGTTTGACCAAATAGGCTTCGGCACCCGCTTCCATGCCCTTTATTCTATCCTTTGTAAGCTCTTTTGCGGTGAGCATCACAATGGGGGTTTGGTTGAGATTTGGGTCGTTTTTTACTTTTTGACTGAACTCAATACCATCCATAAGCGGCATGATGACATCGGTAATGATAATGTCAGGGTGGTGCTCCATGGTTTTCAACCAGCCTTCTTGCCCATCGGAGGCGACAATCAGTTCATATTCTTGCTCTAAAATTGAAATGAGATAATCCTGAAGGTCCACATTATCTTCAGCGATAAGCAATTTCTTTTTGAGTTCTTTTTTGGACAAGATTTCCTCGATCTTGTACACTTCTGGTTTCGATTTCACCGAACCATTTAGAGGTAAAACAGTTGTTTCTTGCACGGGTACTATCCCATCCGTCCCATTAAAAAACTCTTTTCCAAATGGAATTATGATTTTGAATATGGACCCCTTGCCCAATTCGCTTTCCACCATCACCATTCCTTTATGGAGCTCCACAAAACTTTTGACCATTTCCAAACCTACCCCAGTACTGCCGTAATAGGATTTGTTCAATTCACTGATTTGGTAGAACCGTTTGAATATTTTCTTGTAGTCTTTTTGGTCAATTCCAGGGCCGTTGTCCTTAATGCTGATTTCGATAAAGGGAATCGGGGTATCCTTGCTGACCAAGGGCAGTATTTTTTCTTTTCCAGAAGCAATAATCAGCTTTATGCGACCTTCATTCGGTGTTACTTTAAATGCATTGGAAAGCAAATTGAATAAGATTTTCTCCAACATACCCCGGTCGGCCCAGATATCCAGATTCTTGGTTTCATACTTAATATCCAACCGAATGGCGCGTCTTTTCGATTCCTCATTGAAGAAACTAATGATATTCTTGGTGTGTTCAATCAGGTTGAATTGACTAATCCTTAACCGGAGTTTATTGGATTGCAACTTCCGAAAATCCATAAGTTCGTTAATCAATCTTGATAAACGTTCTGCGTTCTTGTGGATTATCCTGTGCTTGTGCCGCACGGATTTTGAAAAATCACCTTCATCCAACTTCAACAATTCTTGAATAGGATTTATGATTAAGGTCAGCGGTGTACGGAACTCATGCGAAATGTTGGTGAAAAACTGAAGCTTCTGCTGTTGAAGCTCTACTTTTTGTTTTCTTCGTTCCCGTTCTAAGCGAAAGGTATTTCTTTCATTGATACGCTTTTTATACAACCACATTCCCGTGAATAGCAATACCGTGGCAAATAGCACATATAGCATGTACGCCCATATGGTTTTCCACCAAGGGGGCAGTACCTTCACCTTCAGAATCATGGAAGCCTCGTTCCATTGGTTGTCATTGTTAGAAGCCTTCAGCTTGAACGTATAGTCCCCCGGGGCTAAATTGGTATAAGTAGCACTTGTTTTGGAATCCACATAGTTCCAAGTTTTCTCAAAACCTTCTAGATAGTATGCAAATTGGTTCTTTTGAGGGCGTGTATAACTTATGGCCTCATAATCAATGGTCAGTACGTTTTGGTCGTGCCGCAGGGTTATGGCACGTGATTCCGCATCACTTTCCGAGGTACCTTGTTGGTAGGTGTTGTCGATTTTCTTATTGAATAGTTTGATGTCTTTGAGATAGGGCTTGGTCAAATAGGGATTGTAGACAATATTTTGCGGCTCTACGATATTCAACCCCTTTTTGGTTCCCAAATACATTCGATTGTTATCATCCATCACAATGGCCCGATCAATCAAGAAGTTTTCCAACAAACCATCATAGGTAGTGAATTTGATATATTCTCCGGTGTCCCTTTTGATTTTTAGAAGTCCTTGCTTGCTGCTAAGCCAAAGTTCGTTTTTAATGGGTTCGAATATGGCATTTACATAGGTAAGGTTATAGTTTTTTAGTTCTAAACGTTCAAAGCTACCTTCCTCCCTTTTATAAGAGAACAGCCCTGCGCCATTGGTGCCAAACCATACTTTCCCATCTTGTGTTTCGAAAATATCCAAAATACGATTGGAACTAGGGTGTCCTCCAAACTCCGAGGCTATGGAATTTCCATGGTAAACTACTTCAAAATCACCATATTTTTTGTCTTTGATGTGATACAAACCCGAAGAGGTACCTATCCAAATAATACCATAACTGTCATGAAAAAGTACTTTTACATCTTTGATTGGAATCTGTGAATTTTGATAGGCTCTCCCCATGGGTGCCTTTATTTGCTTTGTTTTGGGGTCGAAGTAGTAGACTCCTTCCAAAAAAGAGCCAATCCAGACCCTTCCGGTACTATCCTCCGTAAAACAACGCAGCTTGTCCGAACGAAGCACGGAGGATGCCATCGTGTAGTTCACAAAAGTTTTGGAGCCTTTTTCCATAAAGAACAGTCCATTGCCCCAAGTAGCCAGCCAAATGTTCCCGCGACTATCCACGAAAATATCCTCGATATAGAGGTCTGGCTTTAACCCTTTGAACGGCGAAGCTTGGCCGCCATGAACGTTGGTAACCGAGCCGGTCTCGGTATCCAGAATGTCAATTCCATTGATTTGCGCTATCCATATTTGGCCATCTTTTGTTTTGGCAAGTGCCCTGACGTCATTGGTTTGGAGGGTGTTCTCACTATCACTGCGTTGCAGGGATTTGAATTTGTTGTGGTATTCATCAAAAAAACCAAGCCCATTTTCATAATAGCCTAGCCAAACGCGATTCTCGCCATCCAATAAAATAGCCCATACCGAATCCGATGCAATACTGTAGTTGTCGTTTGCATCATATCGATAGTGATTTACGATGCCACCATTCATATCAAGAACGACCAACCCTTCATTTTCAACCGCTACAAAAACATGATCCATTCCACTGGTAATGGTCATGACGGCACTTTCCACAATAGACAGGTGTTCAAATGTGGTTCGTGCTTTTTTCAAATCGCCTTTGAACACACCACTTCGCAAAGTACCCACCCAAAGGTTTTCCCTCTTGTCCAAATGCAGTTTGGTGATTTGCCAATCTGACTCATTCGCACTCAAGGGCAAGTTCACGATTTCACCTCCGCCTAGGTATTGTTTTACTTTTAGTCCCTCATTGGTTCCTATGTAGAGCTCTCCCTTTGTAGAAAACTGCAAATCCAATACGGAAGCCCCAGAGAGCGCATGATGGTTCAGCCATTTTTGTTTCTTATCCACTTCTTTCACACCGTCATAGGTGCCTACCAAAAGGCGATTTTCGCGCTCTGCAAAACATAAAATACTGGTGAACCCCGTTCCGGGCTGAATGTTAGGTCCATTTTCAAAACGTTCGAACGAATTCATCTGTGGGTTATAGGCACAAAGCCCGGCATCCGTACCAATCCATAAAAGACCCGAGCTATCTACATAAAGTGAGCTTATGGAATTGCTGTTGATACTCGTTTCATCGGTAAGGTCATGCACGTAGTAGGTATATGAAAAGCCATTGAACTTGTACAAACCTGCTCCATCCGTTCCAATCCAGATAAACCCAAACTCATCCACCACCATCGCCGTAATAGGGCGTTGGAAAATGTTTTCGGTAACGGAATTGAACTCCAATGCCTTGAAATCCACCTGTGCATTGACCTCATGAAGCCCAGTATGGAAAATCAAAAGAAACAAAAGCCAGAATGGCCTGAAACGATGTCTAGTGCACGATACCATCAAAAGTTGTATTGAATACCGAAGAAAGCGCATTTTGATGCCTATAAAAATAAAATTTGTAGCATTTTAAGTCTCAAATGTTGCATATGGCTTTTTCAAAAATATCCTTTCCCTTACCCAATAAAGTAATAAAGTATATTACCCTTACGAAATTTAAATAACCAAACTATGCGACTTTTTTTTCCGAAACTATTCTTGTCCGTCTTGGGACTGTTCCTTCTAAGTGCTTGTGATAGGGATGTTAATTTTGACGCTGTTTTGGGCGAAGGTCCTGCCCCCACTGGAGTACAAGCAAATATTGTGTTCAATAATGAGGAGGCTCCTTTTTCGGTAACCACTAGCCCTACTGCATTGGGTGCCACAGCTTTTGAAGTTTCATCCGGATTGCCTGGGGAAGCCTCCAGCTTGATAGGTATTCAACAATCGCTAACCTTTAGTTATCCAGAAGCTGAGGAGAATTTTTTCATTACCATAAGAGCTATTGCCGCCAACGACAAGGTCACCGAACAACAGTTTGAAGTAGTTCCACCAGCAGACCCTTGCACGCCAATATTTAGTGCCCCGGTTTCTTGGGACAACGGAAATGACCCTGCGTTCTCTTTTGGTTTTAATGGAGTGGAATTGGAGGTAGTAACCAATCCAGACCCTTCAGGAGATAATCCAGAAGCTTCAAATGTTTTGGCCATAACACAAGATGGCGGAGGAAACTTTGATGGTTTTGGGGTGCAAATGACAGGTCCGACAGATTTCAGTGCCGAAGACAAAATAGTCCGTCTACTTTTTTGGTCCGATGTTGAGTTGCCTGTGCGGCTTACCGTGCAACAAGACCCAAATAATGAAACTGAGCGTGAAGCGGAGGTAAATCTTATTCATACTGGCTCGGGTTGGGAAGAACTCCGTTTTGATTTCTCAACGGCTACCGCCGGCTTCACCGGAGACCCCAACGGCGCCTTGGGCATAATGGACGGCGCTAATTTCGTCCCAACTGGAGCATACATCCGTTTCCAAATGTTTATCAGTCCTGGTGATGATGTTGCTGGCACCTTTTATTTAGACAACGTAGGCGTATGCCCATAACAAACAGTTAGTTTTTACTTAACACGGCCATAGCACAAACTATGTTTACAAAACGCTCCATCACATACCGGATAGAGCGTTTTTATTTTGGGAAAATACTCATAATTCAATGCTAAAAGCATTACCAATACGATGTTTTTGAAATACAACATATTGGATAAAACCTTTAACCAACAACGATGCATCAATTGCAATAGTTATTGCTTCAAATAGTCTTTGCGGTACAGAACCGCGAAAATACTTTTGACCTGTATCCCTAAAATCTATTGGGATTTAAAAAATGAAAAGAACCTTACTCCTCATATTGATTTGTTTTTGGCCTTGCTATCTCGCATGGTTTGCTGGTCTCTCGTGCTTTAACGGCCAAACGCGAAATGTAGAAAGCGCTTTACTCGCATCAACCACCAATAACAATGGTTTAAAAGCTATCACAAATGATTTTTTTATAGGAATCGCGGTGAATCCCAATCGGGTGGCGGATAAAACCTATAGTTCCATCTATTCCCATGAATTCAACAGCATTACTGCCGAAAATGCAATGAAAATGCATAGTATTTTGATTGGTCTGGATGCAAACAACCAACCCGTTTATGACTGGACCCAATCCGATGCCATTGTAAACTTTGCCGAGGCAAACCAAATGAACCTCCATGGACATGCTTTGATTTGGCATGAAAGCATTCCAGAAGCACTGAAAAATTTCAAAGGGAGCGATGAAACATTTGCTGAAATCATAAAAACCTACATTACGGATGTGGTTACGCGGTACAAGGGAAAGGTCGATTCTTGGGATGTGGTAAACGAAGCTATAGACGATGAGTCCGCATTATTTCGAAATTCCATCTTTTACCAACGCCTAGGCAAAGACTATGTAAAAAAATGCTTTGAGCTTGCAAGAGCGGCCGATAATGAGGTAAAGCTGCTTTATAATGACTTCAATCTTGTAACCAAAAAGAAAAAACGAAAGGCTGTTTTTGCGCTTGTGGATGAACTGATGGCCGAAAACCTCATTGATGGTGTTGGCTATCAAATGCACATCAACTTTGACTTTCCGAGCAAGTCACAAATCCAAAAAGCGGTCTACTACGCAACCAAAAGGAAACTTTTGGTACATTTCTCAGAGTTGGATGTTCAAGTAAATGCCAACAATGATATCGAAACCTTTACCCAAGTAAGAACAGAAGGCCAAAAACTAAAAGTTAAGGAAGTCGTAGAAGTCTATGCTGACCTTCCTAAAAAATGCCAGTATGCACTAACCGTTTGGGGATTGAAAGATGACGACTCGTGGATTACCCCTCGTTTTGGCCATAAAGATTGGCCGCTGCTCTTTGATGATACATTCCGCAAGAAAGATGCGTATTACGGATTTCTGGATGCTTTGAACCAAAAACAAAACCAATAAAGACTAAATCAAATCGAAAATGACAGTTAAAAAAACCATCTTGGGACTCTTCGTTGGCTTATTTTTAATGGCCGGATGTTCTTGGGTAATTTCAAAAAAAGCAAAAGACGAGGTGGAAATTACAACTCCATTCGATTTTGAGGAAAAAGCAAAAGCGTTGGTAGCGCAAATGACCTTGGAGGAAAAAGTTTCCCAAATGAATTATGAATCTCCAGCTATCGAACGACTAGGTATTCCCGAGTACAATTGGTGGAACGAATGCCTTCATGGCGTGGGAAGAGCCGGCAGAGCTACAGTGTTTCCCCAAGCGATTGGTCTTGCCGCCACTTTTGACAAGGATCAAATGTCCAAAATAGCAAACATCATCTCCGACGAAGCACGTGCCAAACACCATGAGTTTGCCTCTCGCGGTAAAAGAGGCATTTACCAAGGATTGACCTATTGGACGCCGAATATCAATATCTTCCGTGACCCACGCTGGGGTCGCGGTATGGAAACCTACGGAGAAGACCCGTATTTGGCTGGGGAGTTGGCCGTACGATTCATTAAAGGCCTTCAAGGAGATGATCCCGACTACCTAAAACTGGTCGCCACGGCCAAACATTTTGCCGTACATAGCGGCCCCGAAGCAGACCGTCACAGTTTTAACGCCATTCCAAGCCCTCAAGATTTTTTGAATACCTACAGCCCACACTTTGAAAAGGTGGTGAAAGAAGCAGGAGTTTATTCCATTATGTGCGCTTACAATAGTTACAATGGCCAACCCTGTTGTGGAAATGTTGAATTGAGTGAGTTGCTTCGGGATGACTGGGGTTTTAATGGTTATATCGTTTCGGATTGTTGGGCAATTAAGGACTTTTATGATTCCGAAGCGCACGAAATCAGTGTAGATGCCAAGGAAGCCTCGGCAGTGGCGGTCAAGGCGGGTACCGATTTGAACTGTGGAGATTCCTATCCAGCCCTGGTTCAAGCTGTAAAAGATGGTCTCATCACGGAGGCAGAGTTGGATGTATCTCTTGAAAGATTAATGGTGGCGCGTCTTAAATTGGGGCTTTTTGCTCCGGAGGGTGCCGTCCCTTATGAAAGCATACCATATGATGTAGTAGATTCAGAAAAGCATCGTTTGGCCGCTTTGGAAACGGCTCGAAAATCCATGGTACTTTTAAAGAACGACAATAACACCTTGCCTTTGGATAAAAACAAGGTTCAAAAAATAGCGGTTATCGGTTCAAACGCAGATGATTTGGAAGTGCTCCTTGGCAATTACAATGGCTATCCAACCGAACCTATTACCACATTGCAAGGCATCCAAAACAAACTTCCCAATGCTGAAGTATCTTATGCGGTAGGCTGTAAATTGGCAGAAGGGCTGCCGGTCTTTGAAGCTATCCCAGAATCCGTCATGTTTACCGATAGTTCTTTAAAAACAAAAGGGTTAAAAGGAGAATACTTTGACAATCTAACCTTTGAAGGTGAACCAAAACACACTCGTATAGACCAAACGGTAGATTTCACTTGGAGAACCACTCCTCCCTTTGAGGATATGAATCCAGACACCTATTCCGTTCGCTGGACGGGAGTTCTTTCTGTAGACAAAACAGGCACCTATGCTTTGGGCGGAGAGGCATTTTCTTCGATGCAATTGTATTTGGACAACAGTCTTCTGATGGAACGCCACGACGTGCACCATCCGAAGAAAATTTACGAATATGTTACCCTGAAAGCTGGAGAACAATATGAATTGCGTTTTGAATGTGTTCAAAACAATACCGACCACTCCATTATGCGATTGTTGTGGGAATCTCCAAAAGAAAACTTGGAACAGGAAGCCTTGGAGATCGCCCGAGAAGCTGATGCGGTGATTTTGTGTATGGGCATAAGCCCTTTGTTGGAAGGTGAAGAGATGAAGGTAAAAGTAGATGGTTTCTCCGGCGGAGACCGTGTGCATACCAAATTGCCCAAAACCCAGTCAGACCTTATTCATAAAATACAAGCGCTGGACAAACCCACGGTACTGGTTTTACTGAATGGTAGTGCCCTCTCCGTAAACTGGGAAGATGAAAACCTGCCAGCTATCCTCGAAGCATGGTATCCAGGACAAGCTGGTGGTACTGCTATAGCGGATGTTATTTTCGGGGATTACAACCCCGCAGGAAGACTGCCTGTGACCTTTTACAAAGACATCAACGACATCCCTCCTTTTAGTGATTATGATATGAAGGGCAAAACCTATCGCTATTTCAAAGGCGACCCATTGTATGAATTTGGATACGGCTTGAGCTACGCAAACTTTGCATACCGTAATGTTGAGTTACCTGAAAATGTCTCCGCGGGAGAGGGCATCACCTTAACGGTAGAAGTGGAAAACACGAGTTCCCTAAAGGGAGAAGAAGTCATTCAAGTATATGTGCAAAACCCAAATGCGGATGATAAAAATCCGCATAAGACCCTTGCGGCATTTGAACGGGTTGCTTTTGCGCCCGGGGAAAAGAAATCCTTGGTGTTCAAAATCAATAAGGAACAATTGAGCATGGTCAATGAACAAGGCGAGAAAGTAATCACACCGGGAACTTATGAAATTTCAGTTGGCGGAAGACAACCTTCCAAAAAAAGCGTTTCAGATGGTTCCGTTATTCTAAATAAAGTAAATGTCTCTGGCACAACCGTAAAAATTTGAGGAATACTCTTATCTTTTGAAAAACCCAATAAAAAAACAACACCATGTTCTATATCGGTTTCGATGTTGGTAGCTCTTCCATAAAAGCGTCTTTGGTGAATGCCAAAACGGGAAAAGCAGTGTCAACTGTGCAGGAACCCGCTCAAGAGATGGCGATACAAAGTCCAAAGAACCATTGGGCCGAACAAGACCCAGAGTTATGGTGGACCCACGTGTGCAATGCCTCAAAAAGATTAGTGGCAGAAAACAATCTCAATGCAGATGCGATATTGGGCATCGGTATTGCATACCAAATGCATGGTCTGGTTTTGGTAGATTCTAAAGGAGCGGTTATACGAGATTCCATTATTTGGTGTGATAGTCGTGCCGTCGAACTTGGGGATACTGCTTTTCATCAATTGGGAGAAACTGCCTGCATGGAACATTTGCTCAATTCCCCGGCCAATTTTACAGCCTCCAAACTGGCTTGGGTAAAACAAAACGAACCCAAAAACTACGACAGGGTTCATAAATTCATGCTTCCTGGAGATTTCATCGCTTTTAAGTTCTCCAACGAGTATACTACTACGATTTCTGGTTTATCCGAGGGGATTCTATGGGACTTTAAGCATTCCACACCGGCAACGATGGTGATGGATTACTATCAAATCCATAAAGATTTACTCCCCAACATCGTGGAAACCTTTGGTGTTCAAGCGAAAGTTTCCGCCAAGGGAGCCGAAGAAAGTGGACTTTTGGAAGGAACTCCTATTCTCTATCGAGCAGGGGACCAACCGAACAATGCCCTGTCTTTGAACGTATTTGAACCAGGTGAAGTGGCTACCACCGGAGGCACCTCTGGGGTTTTGTATGCGGTTACCGAAAGCCTTAATGCCACTGAAGGTATCAAGCTGAACAACTTTGCCCATGTCAACTATACCCCACGAACGCCGCGCATCGGAAAACTGTTATGCATCAATGGGGCAGGTATCCAGTACCGTTGGCTAAAGGACCTCTTGCATCAGGGTCCAAACGCATATGCCCAAATGAACGCGCTGGCTTCTGAAGTGCCGGTTGGCGCCAACAATCTGCAAATTATTCCTTTTGGGAATGGTGCCGAGCGGATGTTTGACAACCGCACCATTGGCAGTCATATGTGCAACCTCAACTTCAATCAACATAGTCAAGGTGATATTCTTCGAGCTGCCTTGGAGGGCATTGCCTTTGCCTTTGTATACGGTATGGAAATCTTGAAAAAGGACAATACACCCATTCAAGTAATCCGTGCGGGAAATGACAACTTGTTCCAATCCAAAATATTCTCAGAAACCATTGCCACTTTAATCAACCAAGAAATCGAAATTTACAATACCACCGGTGCTATAGGGGCAGCCCGGGCCGCTGGTGCCGTAGATGATGCTTTTGATTTAAGTACAGTGGCTTCAGAAAATGATTATCTCGAGACTTTTGAACCGCTTTCAAAAAAAGAAAATTATGAAGAAGCTTTTTCGCGGTGGCAAAACGCCTTGAACACCATAATTCAATAACAAAACAAATGACAGCAACAACCGAATATTTCAAATCCATAGGAAAAATCAAGTTTGAAGGGAAAACATCGGACAACCCCCTTGCTTATAAATACTATAATCCAGAACAAATTGTGGCAGGTAAAACCATGGCCGAGCACTTTAAGTTTGCCGTTGCATATTGGCATTCCTTCTGTGGTACAGGTGCTGACCCTTTTGGACCGGGTACACAACAATACGCTTGGGATGCTCCGGCAGATGCTGTTGAAGCAGCCAAAATGAAGGCTGATGCCGCCTTCGAGTTCATTTCAAAGTTGGGATTTGGTTATTACTGTTTTCATGATTACGACTTAATCCGTGAAGGGGCTACCTTCTCGGAATCTGAGGACCGTCTACATACCATTGTTTCCTACTTAAAACAGAAACAGGCGGAAACCGGTATCAAATTGCTTTGGGGTACCTCCAACTGTTTTTCGAACCCACGCTACATGAATGGAGCCGCGACAAACCCAGAATTCAATGTTTTGGCAAGAGCCGCCGGGCAGGTAAAATTGGCACTCGATGCCACCATTGCCCTAGACGGTGAAAACTATGTGTTCTGGGGTGGTAGAGAAGGGTATATGAGCCTACTCAATACCGATATGAAACGGGAGCAGGACCACATGGGCCAGTTTTTGGCCAAAGCAAGGGATTATGCCCGGGCTCAAGGATTTAAAGGCACGTTCTTTATAGAACCCAAGCCCATGGAACCCATGAAGCACCAATATGATTTCGATACGGCTACCTCCATTGCTTTTTTAAAACAGTATGGATTGGACAAAGACTTCAAAATCAATATCGAAGTCAATCATGCCACCTTGGCGCAGCATACCTTCCAGCATGAATTGCAGGTTGCTGCCGATGCAGGCATGTTGGGCAGCATTGACGCCAACCGAGGCGATTACCAAAACGGCTGGGATACAGACCAATTTCCAAACAATATTTATGAAGCTACCGAAGCAATGTTGGTCTTTTTGAATGCGGGTGGACTTCAAGGTGGAGGAATCAATTTTGATGCTAAAATCCGAAGAAACTCCACGGATCAAGAAGATATCTTTTTAGCGCATATTGGCGGAGCTGACGTTTTTGCCAGAGCTTTGCTTACTGCCGATAAAATCTTGGATTCTTCTGCTTACAATGCCCTACGCGAGAAACGATATGCTTCTTTTGACTCCGGTTCTGGAAAATCCTTTGAAGAAGGAAAGCTCGACTTTGAGCAACTCTACCAGTTAGCAAAGGAAAATGGAGAGTTGCCTTTGGTCAGCGGAAAACAGGAGCTATTCGAAAATATCATCAACCAATACATCTAGTCTATGGAGTCCGTTTTGGAATTTGGGGATTGGATTGTCTTATGCATCTATTTCCTCGCATTGATTGGCGTAGCGGTTTGGGTAATTCTCCAAAAAAACAAGGATACCGAGGATTACTTTTTAGCAGGAAGAAATGTAGGTTGGTTTGTCATTGGGGCATCCATATTTGCTTCTAACATTGGTTCAGAGCACGTGGTGGGATTGGCCGGTACGGGATTCGAATCCGGTACGCCCATGGCCCACTATGAATTGCATGCTTGGATTGTGTTGCTATTAGGATGGCTGTTCCTTCCTTTTTACATCCGCAGTGGTGCGTTTACCATGCCCGAATTTCTAGAAAAGCGGTTCGACAGTCGTTCCCGATGGTTTTTGTCCATTTTTTCGCTGGTCGGATACATTATTACCAAGGTCTCTGTGACCATCTATGCCGGTGGAATTGTGGTTTCTGAATTACTTGGGGTATCCTTCTGGGGTGGTGCAATTGGTATTGTTTTATTTACGGGTGTCTATACCATTATTGGTGGGATGAAAGCGGTAATCTACACAGAAACTTTGCAGACCGTCATTTTGATTTTAGGCTCGTTGATCATCACCTTTCTTGGGCTTCAAGAAATTGGAGGATGGTCCGTAATGACCGAAACCGTCAAAGAAGTCAGTCCGCAACATTTCAATATGTGGCGTCCTATGAGCGATCCTGATTTTCCTTGGACAGGCTTATTGATTGGGGGAACCATTGTAGGGATTTGGTATTGGTGCACTGACCAATACATCGTACAACGGACCCTTGCAGCTAACAATATCAAAATTGGACGAAGAGGTGCCATCTTTGGAGCCTACTTGAAGTTGTTGCCCATATTCATATTCCTGATTCCCGGTATCATTGCCTTTGCCCTAACGATTCAGAATCCTGAAATGTTCAGTGTTGAAAAGGCCGACAGGGCTTTTCCCATGTTGGTTAAAACCCTATTGCCTGTTGGATTGAAAGGACTTGTGGCGGGAGGTTTGATTGCTGCCTTGATGAGTTCCTTGGCGTCCGTATTCAATTCCTGCTCTACCATTTTCACGATTGATATCTACAAAAAAATCATGCCCCATAAGGAAGAAAAGCAGCTTCTGCGCATAGGTAAAACCGCTACGGCAGTAATTGTAGTTCTCGGTATTTTCTGGATTCCCATCATGGAAAAAATTGGTGGCGGGGTCATGTACCAATACCTCCAAAACGTGCAATCTTATATTGCGCCACCGGTTACGACCGTTTTCTTATTGGGGATTGTTTGGAAAAGAGTCAATTCCACGGCAGCCATAACAACTTTAATGACCGGTCTGGTATTGCTTGTCGCACGATTGAGTAGTGAAATTTATTATCAACCGGACATAGCGCATTTCCGGCAAACCGGAGAACATATAGCTTCCGGGTTTGCGTATACCTTCGCGACGATAAACTTTGCTCATATGGCCATTTTTATGTTTATCTTCTCCCTAGCGCTTTGCATTGGTGTATCCTTAGCAACCAGCCCTCCGAATTATGCCACCATCAAAGGTTTGTCTTTTGGAACGCTAAGCGCAGATGACAAACAATTGGCAAAGAAAAGCTATGATACCATTGATGCAGTACTTTCGGTATTGTTGGTGGTCATCGTGATAGGGATATTGGCCTATTTTACAGGGTAACTTCCAAGAATGAAAAGACCATGAGCCTGCAAAGCAAAACCATGAAAACCATAAAACTGGTCAATTCCAAAGGAATGGAATTGGAAGTTTGCAATTATGGTGCGACGCTCATGGCCTTAAAAGTGCCAAATAAAAACGAGCAACTGATAAATGTAGTTGTGGGCTTACCCTCTGCAGAAGAATATGCCAACCCCAATTATCAAAAACAAAACCTTTATTTGGGGAGTAGTATTGGGCGGTATGCTGGTCGTATTTCAAAGGGGTCTTTTGCATTGGATGGAAAAGAGTATCAATTGGAAACTCAGTCCGGAGTACACCTACATAGCGAAAGTTCAGGATTCGACAAAACCTATTGGGACCTTGTCGAAACCAAACAGGGTAGGAACCCAAGTGTAAAAATGCGATTGCAAAGCGGCCATATGGAAGGCGGTTATCCCGGAAACGTGACGGTTACCGTTCAATATGAATTGTTGGAGTCAAACGCCCTTCGCATTGTATATTCTGCAACCACCGACAGACCTACTGTGCTCAACCTAACCAACCACGCCTACTTCAACTTGGATGGTGAGGGTAGCGTTTCGGAGCAGTTTTTACAAATCAACAGCAGCAAGATTTTGGAATTGGATAGCAAAAAGTGCCCCACGGGAAGAATACTCCCATGCTCGCAGACGCATTATGACTTCCAGAAAAAATCTCCCGTAAAACATGTTCCGGCAAAAGGATTGGACGATGTTTATGTGCTATCCCAAAAACCATTTTCCGCATCCTTGATTTCCAAAAAAAGTGGCATCTGCATGAAGGTGCTAACCAAACAGCCCGCTATGGTTGTTTTTACCCCTTTGCACTTTCCAGATATTGATTTTTATCAAAATACGACTTACTCCCTATTTCCAGCCATTTGCTTTGAAACCCAAAATTTTCCAGATGCTCCCAACCATGTCCACTTTCCAAGCAGTGTGTTGCATCCTGGAGAAACCTACCACAACGAAACGGTATTTGATTTTAGCGCGGGGATGGTTTCCCAAAACTGATTTATTCCATCTTTTTGGTCTAGTGCCGTAAAGAGTTTAGTAATCTAGCTTTTTGTCATTTTAAGACTAACTTGAACAAGCTAGTATTTTATCACTGATTCAACCACTGTTTAAACTCCGAAGCACGGTTTTTACTAATGATGATGTGGTTTTCCGATTCCGGCGTGACCAAAATTTTGAGTTGGTTGTTACCATACTTCACGATTTTGTCGATACTCGAAATAGCAATAATAAACTGTCGGTTCGCACGGAAAAACTGACTGTCATCCAATTGCGAGAAAAGTTCATCCAAACTCAAATTTGTCGTCGAACGACGCCCATCAAAACTAATCACATAAGTGATGGTGTTTTCGGTATACACATGGGCAATCTCGGTTATGGGAATGGATAATAATTCGTTTCGGACATAAGTCAGAATTCTTTTTTTGGTTTCCTGCGAAGGCTGCTCTTCTACCTTTTGTTTATAATCCCCAACAGCTCGGTTCAGTTTGGAGAGGTTAATGACCTCATCCTCCAGTTTCTGGTTTTTCATTTCCAGACGCTTTTCGTAGGCACTGCCCAACAAGCGAACGATAAGTACGTAGGCCAGAATTACAACAAGGCCCATGACCAAAAAGATGGTCCTAAAGTTCCTTCGGGTAGCATCCAGTTGTGCATTCAAACTAACGATGTTGACATTGGCGGCCACAATCCAATCCGAATTCTGAACTGGGTATAGGTGAATGACTTCTGAAACAATTGCTTCTTCATTTTCACTTTCAGATGGATACTCTTGAAGTAAACTCAAAAATGTATCGGCATTCAAATCATCGGAAACAGAGGAAACAAATGATTTATCGGAACCCGCAGGTTGACCTACCATTTTGATATCGGGATGGCACACGATGCGACCAGACCAATCAAAAATGCTTAAAAACCCCTTTTCCAATGCGGTTCCGTCAATACAGTTTTGTAGTTGGGTCACTACCGTGTCGCGAGGTACGTCCATTCGAAGCTCATTTCCTATCATCGCACCCAAAGTCCTTGCCTCTTTTTTGCTGAACTCCAAATGGGTTTCCAGCAAAGCACGGGTATTCGACTTGACCATAAAATGCAATGCTATGCCTGCAATAATCAAATAGATTACCGTAATAGATAAAAAGGTGAGAAAGTAAAGTTTATCCTTTCGCATGGAAGGTTGGCGCAATTTTTCCCGAATATAATCATTTGCCCATTTATCTGACCTGACCCCCGGGGGTCCGTTCAAGGCGGATTTTTCACTTTTAGGATTTTGGCATTCCGTTCAAGGCTATTTTTTCCCTGTCAAGGCCCATTCTTCCCCTTCACATAGGTTTTGTCGTTCTACCCCTCCATCCTGCCCTTGCTTTGTCATCAAATAAAATCAACAAAACTCAGGACTGCCTGACTCAAAACGAAACAAAATGACAAACAAACCTTGGTTTTTAATTCTAATCATGCTGGCCGCTTTAACCGGATGTACAAATGACAGTGAAAGCGACCTAGTGGAAATTGCCAATCCAGACCCCGACCCAGAACCCGTTGCCCTCACCTACAATGGGCGTATCAAAGCCATTATTGATAGACAATGTGTAGGATGCCATGCGGACCCGCCCCGAAACGGTGCACCTTTTCCTTTGGCAAACTACGACCAAGTAAGGGTTCGAGTGGATAACGGTTCACTCTTGGAAGCAATTGTAAAACTCACCGGAGAATCGGGTGCTATGCCCCCTAGTGGAAGAATGCCACAAAATACCATTGACCTCATCGACCAGTGGATTGATGAAGGAGCTTTAGAAGAATAATCTTTAATCCAAAATAGACATGAAAATCCAGAACACTTTTTTCGTATTGGCCCTATTGCTCGCGCAAAGTTTCGTGACTGCACAGGACAAGTTCGTCGACAAGAACGGCCAAGTAACCTTCGAAGCCTCTGAGAAACTCTTTGAAGAAGTAAAAGCAACCAACGCTTCGGTCACAGCCATTTTTGACAGCGGAACCCTAGAGATTGCCTCATTGGCTCTGGTGAAGGGCTTTACCTTCAAAAACTCTCTAATGGAAGAGCATTTCAATGAAAACTACATTGAATCAGAAACCTATCCCAAAGCTACTTTCAAAGGGAACATGAAAGACTTGGATGTATCAAGTCTTGGCGAGGAAGCTATCAAAGTGCCCGTCGCCGGAACCTTGCAACTACATGGCAAGAGCAAAGAGGTCAACACCGAGCTCAATGTAAAACGCATTGGCGAAGTCATCGAAATGACCGGAAACTTCGTGGTAGCCCCAGAAGATTTTGATATCGACATACCCAAAATCGTTGCCAACAAAATTGCCAAACAAGTACAGGTTGCCCTTCACTTTAAATTCCAAAAACGATGAAAACAAGATTCAAGTATATCATTGCAGCTACGACCATAATCGCTGCAGCTTTAACCTATTTCGGGTATCAATATATGTTCCCTGAACAACGAAATATTCTAGAAGAAGAAGTTGCCTTCACGTTGCCACCTGAATCCTTGAACAAAGCATTTCAAGCAGAGACGCAAGGTTCGGATTACATCGACCAAGTGGTTCAAACCACAGGAAAAGTAACCGAGTTCGATTCTGGATGGATTGTTTTGGATAATCACGTCCAAGCCAACCTGTTGCCATCAAATATTGATGCGCCTTTGAGCAAAGACATGGAAATCACCATCAAAGGAAGGTGCGTAGGGTACGACGAGCTTTTGGAACTCGTGAAAGTAGACCAAGCCACTATAATTCTGTATTAAAAAACAAACCCATGAGAATCCTAACAATACTCTTGTTTTTGCCCCTAATGATGGGCGCTCAAGATGACCTTTTAAACGAACTGGAAGCCGAGACCACCGATGATTCTTTTGAAACGGCAGCATTTAAAGGGCTTAAAATCGTCAACTTTGAGTCCACCAAAATGGTCTCGAGGCAAGAACTCTACTTTGTAGTATCACACCGGTTTGGTTCCATCAAACCAGGCATTGAAGACTTCTTCGGATTGGACCAAGCGGTCACGCGTTTGAACTTCATTTATGGAATTTCCGATGGCATCAACATTGGGGTCTCCCGAAGTTCCTTTCTGAAAATTTATGAGACGTCGTTAAAGCTCCGCTTGCTGAGACAAAAGCGCAATGGACTCCCCTTTACTTTGGTATTGTTCAATAGCGCCATGCTCAATACGACTTTGGATGAGCAGACCCTACCGGGTTTGTCTTTTGAAAATCGTTTGAGCTACTCGACCCAAGCTTTGGTCTCTACCAAATTGAACAAAAACTTGTCCTTTCAAGTAGCACCCACCTTTTTTCATGACAATTTAGTGGCACTGGACAGCCAGGAAAACTCACAATACGCCGTGGGTTTTGGTGGACGGTGCAAGCTTACCAAAAGATGGTCCATTAATGTGGATTACGGGATGCACTTAAACCGTGCTTCGGATTCCCCTTTCGTGAATCCACTATCCATCGGATTTGATTTGGAAACAGGAGGTCATGTGTTCCAACTACACTTTACCAATGCCCAACCCATGAACACCAATTTCTTTCTGGGGCAGGCTACCGGTGACTGGGGTGAAGGTGACATTTTCTTCGGATTCAATTTATCACGTGTATTCTAAAAACCTTAACCATGAAAACAGGATTTGCAAACATTTTGGTACAGAACGCCTTTTGTGGTTCGTGTGCCCAGAAAATAAAAATGGCATTGTCCCATATTCCAGATATCTCGAATGTGGTGGCCTATCCGGATGAAGCGTTGGTAACCTTCAACTTCATACGCGCCAATGAACTAGCCTCAGCATTGAATATGCTGATGGATTTGGGTTATCCGCCTTTAGGGGACCGGATTAAGAAGGAGCATCAAGTAACCCCGTTGTGCAATTGTTCAAAACAAGGCCATCTCAAAACGGAATCGCTTTGCCCCTATATGGAAACTACCATTCCAATCAATTACAAAAACATCGCGTGAAGGGATTTCGAGCAAAAATTCGAAGCTGGATTATTCCCTTTTAAAGGGCATTTTTCACCCTCGCGCACCTTTATAATGCATTACACTTTAAATAATAATTCTTTTGATCACATCTAAAAAATCTAAAACAATGAAAAAGTTCTTTTTACTTACCTCAGCAATCTTAACGCTTTTTGCGTGTAGCAGTGATGACGGCAATGTGCCGGCAAACGACAATGACCCAGTGAACGATGACCCAAATCCCGTAGTGGAAAACGCCGTCCGTTTGCGCAACGATGCCGATTTCGGTAGCGTTTTGACCAACTCGGAAGGATTTACCCTGTATTTTTTCGCCCCAGACAGTAAAGGGGATTCCAATTGTATAGATGGTTGTATCGCCACATGGCCTGCGTTCCACGAAGCCCAATTGACCTTGGATGCCGGATTGGCCGCCTCCGATTTCGGGGAAACGACCAGAGATGATGGGAGTCCACAAACCACCTACAAAGGATGGCCACTATACCTCTTCGCAAATGATGCCAATGCCAATGATATCAATGGAGATGGAGCTGGAGGGGTATGGTTTGTGGCCAAGCCCGATTACACCATAATGGTGACCCAAGCGCAGTTGGTAGGTAGGGATAGCAACGGCGTAGAGACCAATCTTACCGATACATATGTTCCTGGAGATGAACAAACATTCTATTTGACCGATGCCGCTGGCAACACCCTTTATCGTTTTGACAACGATACCAACGGCATCAACAATTTCACAGCTCAAGATTTTGGAAACAACGGGGTATGGCCCATCTTCCAAACCGTTTTGGAAAACGTACCCAGTATCTTGAATCCTGATGACTTCGGCGTAATCGATGTTTTTGACAGAGAACAAATTACCTACAAAGGATGGCCGTTGTACTTCTTTGGACAAGACCAGCAACGTGGTGACAACTTTGGTGTTGGTTTTCCACAGGCCGGTGTTTGGCCTATCCTAAATACAGAAACTGAGGTAGCTCCGACTGCCGATGAAGACGCAATAGTGTTCAACGTAACTAATCAAGGGGCATCTGCCTACATTTTCAGTGGTAATGGTTTGACCGATGCGGTTAATCCTGACCTTACCCTGACGCGTGGGGAAACCTACGAATTCAACGTAGATGCTCCGGGTCATCCGTTCATCATTAAATCTATTCAAGGAACCGGCACCGGAAACGCTTTTAACAATGGCGTGACCGACAACGGTATTGCTGATGGCACCATCACCTTTACCGTGCCAAATGATGCTCCGGATACTTTATTTTACAATTGTGAGTTCCATGGTTCAATGACAGGAACCCTAAGCATAGTTGATTGAAAAAGGAGATTAGTTTAGTTAGTTTTGTACCTAGGGCCAAAAAACGGTCCTGGGTGCATTTCTAGTTTAAAAACACCAACTCATACGCTCAGCGAATTGTGAAAAAACCATCCAAACCCAGTACGTATATTTTTGGTATTGCTCTAGTGCTACTGCTTTCTGCAATGACGTTTTGGTATGTCCAAAAACCCTTGGATGTGTCCAAAGCAACTCCTGAAATGAGTATTAGTGCTGAAAACCTTCTCACCCAATTGAAGGATACCACTTCCCAACTAACGGTTTTAAATGCAGAAGAAGTTGTTGAAATCCATGGTGTTATCAAAGAAATAAACACCTTAAACGGCAGGGAAACCCTTATTTTACAAGGTGGAACTGATGTCAAGTCCTATATCATTTGTGATATGAAGGCAGGACAAACCGAAACCCTAAACCAATTGCACGAAAAAGATTCCATAACGCTGAAAGGCATCTATAAAGGTTTTTTAAAGGATGCCATTTTCTTAAATTGCGTTCTGACACGCACCCACCAACCATGAACAAACTTATTCCCATACTTTTTTTGGTAAGTTTTTGTGTCCATGCCCAAAACACGGAGAAAATCATCGCCCGTCAAGGGAATGTGGCGTTTTTCTCCTATACCTCGGTCGAGAACATAAAGGCACAGAACAATCAGGTCCTGAGCATAATCGACCTATCGAACGGCGAAATTGCCGTGAATATCTTGATGAATGCCTTCGTTTTTGAAAAAGCGCTCATGCGCGAACATTTCAACGAGAGCTATATCGAATCGGACATTTATCCGAAGGCGACCTTTGAAGGGACCATTGCAGATTTCGACAGCTCGCAATCCGAGCCCCATACGCGAATCGTGAAAGGTACTTTTACCATGCACGGGGTGTCTAAAACCTTGGACATCAAGACCAAAATTGAAAAAATTGACGGGAAGTATATCCTCACCGGAACCTTTGAGGCCGTGGTGAAAGACTACGACATCAAAATACCGCCCTTATTGGCAGGGAATATTGCCAAGACCATATCCGTAGATTTCAGATTTGAATACGACCCCTATGACAGTTAAAGACATTTTTTGCATCGGAATGCTGGTTTTGATAGGGAGCTTTGGCTTTTCCCAAAACCTGTTGGATATCTTGGACGAAGAACAAGACAAGGTACCCCAATTCACAGAGGCTACCTTCAAAACTACGCGCATTACCATCGGGCACTCCATTGAGACACGAAAAAAAGGCGTGTTGGAATTGTTCGTCTCCAATCGTTTTTGGAACACCCCTGAAGAGCGAACGCAGAGTTTCTTAGCCGATAGGTTGAGTACACGGGTCGCTTTGGAATATGGATTTACCGATAGGTTTTCCATGGGATTTGGAGGCACTACTTGGGATGGACTTTTCGATGGTTACGCCAAATACAAACTAGTACAACAAGGTTTGAACGGAAAAGGTTCACCGGTTAGTATTACCCTATTTCAGAATGCCACATACTTTAGTGAGGGTATTGCCAATGATGCGATTGAAGATGGTTTCAGCAACCGTATGTCCTATGCTTCACAGTTGTTGATTGCACGAAAATTTTCTCGAAAGTTTTCTCTTCAAATTTCGCCTACCTTCATTCATCGGGGATTGGAGTTTTCGGAAGAAGACCCACAAAACCACTTCGCCGTGGGCATTGGCGGACGCTACAAAATTGGAAACCACATGTCTTTTGTAAGTGAATATTATGCAGTCGCCAACCCTGTGGAGAGTTTCAACACCTATGCCCCTTTTGCCGTTGGCGTAAATTGGGAAATTGGGGATTTGATGATGCAATTCCAGCTGACCAACGCCCGAAACATGGCCGAACCCACGTTTATCGCAGAAACCCGAAACAATTTCAACTTCAGGAACCCGAATTTGAATTTCGGTTTCAATGTGGCCTACATTATGCACTTCAAAAGAAAACTAAAAGGGCTAAAACAAGAAAAAAAGCCCTAAATCGGATACTTCAGGTGCAAACTTCTTTGAAAAGACGATGATTTTGTACTTTCAAGGAACCAAGTGACACGCGATTTTATTCATATCAATGACTTTGTGGTTTTGGTCGAAGAGGCCGAATCCGAGGTGGTGGAAGTAGATTCCTGTTTTTTTGACGAGCCCATCATTGCCGTTGCCTTCTACGGCTCGGGCAATGTGCAGTTGGCCGTAAAGTATGAGGACAAGTCTGAAGTTTACCAAAATACCAAAGGTCTTACCCTGGCCTTTTATGCTGACGAAAAAGTAGAGTTTGAGCACACCGTTTCCCCAGACCGGAATTTGGAATGCATCGTTGTGGCTACCGCTATGCGAAATCTGGAGCATTTGCCCAATGCAGAGGGAGATATATTTTCCGAATTGATGGCTGAGTTGGTGAATCCCCGCGACCATTATGTAGAAGGCCCCCGCTTTTTCATGACCCCCGAAATGCAGCGAATCGTAGATTCGGTTTTCACCAATACCTACAGCGGAAAGACCAAAATGATGTTCTTCCGCAGTCAAATCACAGTATTGCTCTCCCACTTTTTTGGACAACTCGCCCAACAACAAACCTCGGATACCGGAAACCATCGACGGGATAAACTGCAAGAGGTCAAACGACTTTTACTTGAAAATCTGGACGCACCCCCTTCCCTTTCTGAACTTTCCAAACACATTGGCCTGAACACTACCGCCTTAAAAAAAGAATTTAAAGCAGTTTTTGGGGTGCCGGTCTTCAAGTACCTTCAAAACGAACGCTTGGATACGGCCCATGGTCTTATTCATTCCAAAAAAGCCACCGTACAAGAAGCCGCTTGGCAGGTAGGGTATGATAGTTTGAGCTCTTTCTCCAACGCTTTTGCCAAAAAATTCGGCTACCGGCCCAGTCAGGTTAAGTAGTTTCACTTTTCGAACAAATCATTCTTCTTTTCGAATAAGTCTTTCGAGACCCTTCTTCTGAATTTTGTTCTCGTAATACAAAAACAGAAGTCATGGACATTTCACTAAAAACAACCGTACTCCTTCTCAGCATTTTGGGCTGTGGTCTAACTGCAGGCTTATGCTTCACTTGGACCAACGCGGTTACCCCGGGCATCGGACGCCTAGACGACCTTACGTATTTAAAGTCATTTCAGGCTATGAACCGGGCCATCATCAACCCACTTTTTTTAGCCGTGTTCCTTGGACCTATTCCTTTGCTGTTTTGCAATGTCTTCTTGCATCGCAATCCCGCTACATGGGAATTCTGGACGTTCCTTTTGGCTGCCTTGCTCTTTTGCTTTGGCATTGGTTGGGTCACCATTTTCCGAAACGTGCCCTTGAACAATGTCTTGGACCAAAGTCTCTTGGCCCAGCTTTCAGTTCAAGACCTCAAAGCGCTCAGAACGAAGTTTGAAACCCCTTGGAACTATTGGCACCTGATACGGACACTATCCTCTTCAGTTGCTTTTGCCCTACTGCTGATAGGAATCCTATTTCATAAATCATCATAAAACAAAACATCATGCAAATTGTAAGAACCTTAGTTATTGGCATCCTAATTTGGATTATAGGCGTGAGCTTGTATTCGCTATCCTTCTTCGTTCCCATCTTAAAAGATGCTACCCTACAAGCCAACCTTATTCTATCGTTTGGAGTCCTCCCCGTAGTATGGTTTGGAACAAAACTGTACTACCGGGGAAAGAACAAAGCCAAAGGGTATTGGGTAGGACTAGCCTTTTTCCTGATAGCTGGAAGTCTGGATGCGCTGATTACCGTACCCTATCTCATCATACCCAGCGGTGGAAGCTATTTCGATTTCTTCACTGCCATCGGTTTTTGGGGCATCGGAATTGAATTCATCGGAATGGCGACCCTGTATTGGTACACCCAAGTCCGAAAGACCAAAAACACAACCCATTATTCATAAAAACAACGTATTCCGCAGCGACGGAAGCAAAATTCAAAAACAATTAAATACAAGTAAAAATGAGAAAAGAAAACATCTTAGTTATCGGAGGAACCGGAAAAACCGGAAAACGAATCGTAAATCTATTGAACGCTCAAGGACATAACGTTCGTGTTGGCTCACGCAGCGCAACGCCAGCATTTGATTGGCACAAACCTGAGGGTTGGGACAAAGCTTTGGAAGGCATGGACAAAGTCTATGTAACCTACCAACCGGATTTGGCAGTGCCTGGAGCATTGGACGCCGTGGAAAAACTGGTAAAAGTTGCCAAGCGTGCAAATCTGAAAAAAATGGTGTTGCTCTCCGGAAAAGGTGAGCGCGAAGCCCAGTTGTCCGAGCAAGTGGTCATCCACTCCGGATTGGATTACACCATTGTACGGGCCAGTTGGTTCAATCAGAACTTTAGCGAGAACTTTTTGTTGGAACCCGTTTTGGATGGCTTTGTAGCCTTACCGCAGTCCGAAGTACAAATACCTTGGGTAGACGCAGATGATATTGCCGAAGTGGCCGTTGAAGTCTTGCTTAATGACGAGCACAATGGCAACATCTATCAACTTACCGGACCAGAAACCCTAACCTTCCCAGAAACGGTAGCCACCATCGCCAAAGCGACGGACCGACAAATCACTTATGTACCTGTTTCTTTGGAAGAATACAGTGAAGGCATGCGAAAAGCTAGACTACCTGAGGATTTTGTCTGGTTGGTGAACTATTTGTTCGACGTGGTATTGGGTAACCCCGCCAATTCGGAAATCACCAATGATATTGAAACCATTTTGGGCCGACCTGCCAAGCGCTTTAATCAATATGTAGCGGAAACTGCTCCAACAGGAATCTGGCATGTGGCAGCCCACCAACCAAATGCCTAATCATGACCAACCACCCCAGAACAAAATCGTTCTGGGGTTTTTTCTTTCCCTACAATACATGGAACTCAACAAGGGATCACTTCAACTTACTACATTCAAAACTTCGCTTTGCTCTAATAAAGAATACCAGACAGTTGTTCTAGACGTTATAAAATAAACGTAACGACAAATGAAGAAAATTCTAGTATCAGGCCTTGTTTCCTTGTTCTTTTTAGCCTGCGGAGAAAACTCCAAATACAATGAAGCATGTGGCGATTTGGTGGAATTTGAAATCGATGAGGAATATTGCCAAAAGTATGACCTTCGTGAAGAAGCTTTTACGTTGAAATATCCTGAAAACTTGGAAGTCGACACCCAAGAAGATTATCCATCTAAAAACTATGCAAGCTTTTTCAAATACGACAAAGACACCTTAATCGTTGAATCTGTGAACATCGGGTATTTCTATGGTTTAAAAGAAAGCGGAAAAGATGGTATTGGAAGTTTTTTCGGCCTTACCAAGGAATCTTTGTTGACATCGATAGTAGACCAATACAGAGCCCAAGGTTTGGACATTCAGGAAACTACCATGCAAGATGAAACCATACGAGGCGAAAAACACTATACCGTTAGGGGTTCCATCAACACTGATATGGAGGAAATAGGGCTTGCTGGGAATTATTTGATTCAAATGGTGATGATAGCCACCGAAGCGGACCATGGCGTGCTACTCATCATGTTGGCCAGGGAGGATTCGGGCATTACATCTTTTGAAGATTTCGAGACCAAGGGTTGTACTTCGCCCATACTGCAGACCTTAGAAGGAACTTGATGTGTTCCCGGGAATTATGGCCTAGTAAAAACCAAACATACCATTACCCCATTTATTTGCGTTATAAAGGCAACTGCTTCATTCCCTAAATGTGAAACCAATCTCAATCGAACCATGAGTTTTTTTAAAAAATTATTTTCCAACAAAGAAGAACCCGCAAAAAAAGTTCCGACCGAAGTATTTACGGAAGACTATTTCAACGAACGCTACACCGAAGAAAACCTCAAAGAAAATCCAGAAGTTTTTGAAGGCAACCTACGCTTATTAAAGGGGTATTTTATCGACATGAAAACGGAAAAGCCGGTCGATTCCCCCATAAACCACCCAAAGAATCTCGATGAGACTTTTGAGCACGTCGTCACCTTTAAAATGTACTGCAATGGGTTTCAGTTGGAAGATAAAATGGTTGCTTTTGTGCTGTCTTCTGCCTTTTCCGCTTTTTTGATAAACAAATACGGCTTCAAACTGTATCGCGACAAACAACCCGAATATCCGTTACGGTTTCTGACCTTGAAGTACAACAAAAACGGTGTGGTACTATCCCTTTATCCCTATGAATATGCCACGAAAGTCATGAACTTACAAGCTAGTTTCAATGACCTTGAAAATCAAATCAAGGACAAGCTCGAAGTGATGCCAGATTATGAAAAGTTTATTGATGATTTGACCAAAGAGTTTTGAGATTACTAGATGAATTAAATCACTAGATGGTGGCTGCTTAAATGATTGTCCTTTAATCTCCAGGCAGCAATCCAAAAAAATCCGATATACCTCGGACATAGCTGAAGTTGTTAGCCGAAACTGTTCTACCTTCAAGAAAACGACCCCGCAACTTTGTGGGGAAAAAATAAAAGAGATTGGAAATTCGCAAATGGATTGATTTACCTTTAGCTCACTCCAAGCAAATAAGCTAACATGAAAAAACTCTTAATCACCGGAGGATTCGGGAAAATTGCGCGATACTTTATTCAAAACCATCATCACCAGTACCAGATTATCGCTGCGGATATTGTGGTGAAAGAAGGGGTTTTCAGCAATACGGTCCACGTAGAAGAAGTAGATTTAAGGGATGCTGAACGTTGCTTGGAACTATGCGAGGGTGTCGATACCGTGGTTCATTTTGCGGGTATGGTTGACCCCGTTTCGGAATCGGACGAAATTTTGGAGGTCAACATCAAAACAACCCAAAATATTTTCAAAGCGGCAGTGGTCCAAAATTGCAAAAGGTTGATTTTTGCGAGTAGCGCCCAAACCATCGAAAGCTACCCAACAGACATTCAAGTCCATAAAGACATGCTGGTCCAACCCAAAAACCTATATGGAGTATCCAAATGTTTTGGGGAAGCCTTGGCGGCTTACTACGCCAATAACAAAGCAATTTCGGCAATATCCCTGCGTATTGGGGCGTATGAGTTTCCTGAGGATTTTACCGAAATGAACGCTCGGGACCTCAGTGCTTATTTGCATCCTGATGATTTCAATCAACTGCTCGTGGGCTGTATCGAAACGGAAAACATTCAGCATGAGGTACTCAACGCTATTTCCGATAATCGCTATAAACGGTTGGATATCTCCGAAGCTATCGAAAAGGTTGGGTATCACCCCAAAGCCGATGGTTTTGAACTTTTTGCGCTAAAGCGGGAGTAAAGTATCCCAAAACAATGGTTCTTTAATGCAAAGAACCTATACTCAGATATAAAACGTTCAGGTCCAATTTCCTAACTTTATACCATGCGAATTCTTTTGCTTGGTGCCACCGGAAGAACTGGAAAATGGGTCCTTAAAGCAGCTCTCGAAAAAGGGCATTCCGTACACTGCCTCTCGCGAAATTCCAGCAGAATAACTCAGCAAGATGGCTTAACGATTTTCGAAGGGAATCCCACCCATTCAGCTGATTTGCAAAAGGCGATGGAAGGTTGCGAAGCCATCATTAGCGTTCTGAACATTTCACGAACTTCTGATTTCCCTTGGGCACGGTTACGAACGCCTAAAACCCTGCTTTCAGATACTATGTCTTTGGTGGTGTCTTCAACAAAAGAACTAGGTATAAAACGGATTGCTATTTGCTCTGCTTGGGGTGTAGCCGAATCAAAAAAGGACATACCGAAATGGTTCAAATGGTTTATCGATAACAGCAATATTGGCGTGGCCTATGCCGACCATGAGCGGCAAGAAAACATCTTATCCCAATCACCTTTGGATTGGACCATCGTGCGCCCCGTAGGACTTAGCAATAGCCAACGAACCCAGACCATTCAAGAAAGTTTTGATAACCACCCTAAACCCGGCATGCTCATTAGCCGAAAAAGTGTAGGGCATTATTTAGTCGACAGTTTGGAAAACAAAACTTTAGTGCAAAAAAAGGTGGTGATATCAAAGAAATAAAATGTCCTATTCCCAACCTCAAAAACGTCATTAACAAAACAATAGACCAAACATGACCTTCAGAAACGCCACCGAAAAGGATGTCAATGCCATTGTGGAGATGTTGGCCGATGATGCACTGGGACAAACCCGAGAAAACTTCAAAATTCCCTTACCACCAGAATATCTGGATGCATTCGAAAATATCAATGATGATCCGAATCAAGAATTGATAGTTGTAGAGGACGATAGCATGGAGGTTATCGGGACGCTGCAGTTATCCTTTATCCAATACCTCACCTATCGCGGTGGCGTGCGCGCCCAAATTGAAGCAGTGCGTATTCGAAAAGACAAAAGAGGGCAAGGTTTGGGAAAAACGATGTTCGAATGGACCATAAATCGCGCTAAAACCCGAAATGCCCATGTACTGCAACTGACGACGGACAAAAGAAGACCCGAAGCCATTGCTTTTTATGAAAACTTAGGTTTTAAAGCGACTCATGAGGGAATGAAAATGCATTTCTAACAAGACAGATATATAATGAAATATCTTTTCATAGTTATTCTTGCGGTTATGCTCGGTAGTATTTCTTGCAAACTTGGTAAAAAACCTCAGCGGCCCAATTCCGTTGAAAGCTATGGTAACAGGCAAAGTATACTCCATCAGAACCAACTTGAAGGGAATGTAAATTTGGATACACTTTTCATGGGGGAACGTTTGTTTGCCTTGGGACCCGTTGCTGGGCTTCAAGGAGAAGTCACAGTTTATGATGATGTGGTCTCTATTGCCACGATAAAAAAGGGTATGCCCCATATTTCATCTTTAAAAGAAACAGAAGCTATTTTTCTTATCAAATCCAATGAAAACGATTGGGTGGGCCATACGATTGAAAAACCACTTTCCAGCTTAGATGCCGTTGAACAACATGTAAAAGCGCTTCTGATTTCTAAAGATCGAGATACCGCTCTAGCTACTCCTTTTCGAATAGAAACAAAGGTGAAACATATGGTATACCACATTATTTACAAACAGGATACCGTGCCGCACAACAAAAAAGAACATCAAAAAGCCAAGGTGAAATTTGAGCTAAAGGACACCGAAATAAACATCATAGGTTTTTGGGTGGATAATGCACGCGAAGGAAAACTGACCCATCCCGGAAAGCGAACCCACCTGCATTTTATGACCAAAAACAATGAAACTTCTGGTCATATTGATGAAATTAGTATTCCAACAAACGCAAAAATCTACTTCCCGTCACAATGAAAACATAGAAAAATGACATCAGTGCATCACCTTAATTGTGTGAAAATCGAATCGCCCCTAGGCTCGGCCATCGGACATTGCCTACTATTAAAAGAAAATGAAACACTTGTCCTTATCGATGCCGGCATCGGACTTTCGGAATGTCGAGAACCAAAGAAGTATTTGGGTAAAGAACTTATTGAGGTAACCGGATTTGTTTTTGACGAAGCGTTGACCGCTCAACATCAAATCAAAGCTCTCGAACTAGACCCATCAAACGTAAAACACATTATTTGCTCACATCTTGACCCTGACCACATTGGTGGATTAGCAGATTTTCCAAAGGCTACGGTACATGTTTCCCATGAAGAATACACCAGCTTCGCCAGTGGGCATGAACGCTATTTACCGCAACAATTGGCACATCAGCCAAAACTACAACTGTATGAATCCAACGATGCCAACTGGTTTGGGCTTCCCGCCCGAAAGTTGGCTTTGGAGTTGGAAACCGAGATATACTTCATTCCCCTGTTCGGGCATACCATAGGGCATTGTGGTGTGGCCTTAAAAGTGAATGACAAATGGATTTTTTATGCGGGAGACGCCTATTACCTGAGAGCAGAGCTGCACGATAAAAACCATCCGGTTGACCAACTTGCAACCATAAGGGCAGTAGACAATACCATGCGACTGAAATCCCTCGAAACCGTTCGGCTACTGCTGGAACAGCATGGTGCTGAAATGGAGTATTTCGGATATCATGACCCAACGGAGTTTTTAGAGTAGCGAGAGGCACAGCGTTGAATTAGCCTTTGCTCTGGCTCCATACAAACTTAGAAAGCTCAACAATATACGTAACTAGTTACATAATTTAATTATATTTGTGTAACTAGTTACGTTTTTATGGAAGATTTTACCCGTCAACTGGCCTATTATGGCCTTACCGCTCGTATCAAACGTCTTAGCGACACCTTGAATGCCGAAGCCCGCGCGATATATGCCCATCTGGGTTTTGAAATTCAACCCAACTGGCATTTGGTGCTGCTATTGCTTAAAGACCGCGAACTACCGGTCACAGCCATTGCGAATGCATTAGGTTTCTCACATGCGGCCATTATTAAAATCACTCAGAGCATGAAAGAAAAGGGTTTTGTGACCAGCAAGCCCGATAAAAAAGATGCTCGAAAACAAATGTTGTCCCTTACGGATAAAAGCAAAAGCGTATTGCCTCTTTTCGAAAAAGAATGGTTCAAAATCCAAAAAATAGTGAAAGAATGCTCTGATGATGGTTTTTTGGAAAGCCTTGCCTATTTCGAAAACGCTATGGCCCGAAAGAGTCTCTCGGAACGTTTTAAGGCATACGATGAGTGATGTCTGGGGTGTATTGGCTTTAAGCATTTCCTTGGCCGCCATGGCGCAAGTGAATATGCTACGGTTACGGTGGCTGCACATCTGCTCCAGCGCGCTTTATGTGATTTATGGCTTTACCATCTCTGCCTTCCCAATTGTATTGGGAGGCATAACCTATTGTCTTATCCACCTCTACCGCATACGAAAACAATATTTAAACACTAAAAACAAAACACATGAACATATTGAAAAGTGAAAAGGAGGATGTCCCTTTTATCATGGAGTTATATCGCATGGCCGCGGCATACATGAAAACCAAAAATCAAGTTGTATGGCCCGAATTTCCATTGGATTTGGTCAAAACCGAGATTGCCGAAAACCGCCAATGGAAACTCATTATCGAAAATGAGATTGCCTGCATTTGGGCCATCGCTTTCGAGGACCCCTTGATTTGGGGACCTGAAAACAACGAACCTTCGGTATACATTCATCGCATTGCAACGAATCCCAGTTTTAGAGGTCGAAACTTGGTTGGGAATCTGGTGCAATGGGCTGATGCTTATTGTTTGGAACATGACCTAAGGTTTGTTCGGCTGGATACAGTGGGACACAACCATGCCTTAATTGCACATTATCAAAAACAAGGATTTGAATTCTTGGGTGCTAGGGATTTGCCCAATACCGATGGGCTGCCGGAGCATTACAGCAAAGGTCCGGCCTGTTTGTTTCAAAGAGCAGTGAAACGTTGATGCCAATCGGAATCACTTTTGACTTTTGGAGGTATTTGTGAAGTGTTTAAGGAAAACTTAAAGCCCTTTCGCATTCTGACAGAATCTGTTACTTTTAGTTTTGGACAACCCCATTACACCTAAACGTAGACCTATGAAACGCATATGCATCTTGTTCATCACCCTTCTTGCAATTTCTTGTTCTTCAGACGATCCATCAACACCCGAATCATCACCAGAGCAACTTCTGGTTTCAGGCAGCCCGTGGCAGTTTTCGGAATATCGCATTGATGAAGTAATCAATACTGATGGTGTACTTCTAGATGACGAAGACCTTGCCAACGAAATTGACAGACAGAATACCATTAGCCAAGGATTGATTATACGTTTTCAAGCAGATGGAACGGGTAGTAGTACCGATTCCTCCAATGAAACCACCAACTATGATTGGGTTTTAACACCAACCAGTGTACTTACCCTTACCTATGAGGAAGGAGGTTCCGATACTTTTGACGTATTCTCTCTAACGGATATGGAATTGATATTACGTTTTGATGACGAATTTGAGGTTATCACTGATGACCAATTTGTACGAGGCGTGGATATTAAGGCAAGTGCTATTTTCAACTAAACATGATACTTCTTATTTTTCAACAACCATAAAAAACCAACCTAATGATTGCCCGAATTTGGAATGGAAAAACCCGTCTCGCACATAAAGAAGCTTACATCGATTTTATGAAGTCCAGGGCGCTGCCCGATTATCAAACAACCACAGGGTTTGTCAAATTGGAATTCCTTTGTCAAACCGTTGATGATATCGCACACTTTAAGCTCATCACCTTTTGGGAAAATCTTGAGGTCATTCAGAACTTTGCCGGCGAGGACTATGAAAAAGCAAAATACTATCCTGAAGACGATGGTTTTTTACTGGACTTTCCTGAAAAAGTGGAACATTATGAAGTATTTGCGAGCGTGAACTAGCCTTGAAGACAAGCTTTAAATCCAGAATTGATTATATTTTGGAGAAATTCAAAAGCCAAACTGCTTGCAGTATCATGTGGTCAATCATACCGAAAAGGTTTTCCTAAGGGAGCGGGTAGACCTAGTATATCGGTTAAAGAATGTTTCCAACACTCCACAGTACTACAAAACGGTAACGAATGGTATCATTGGTCTTGGCATCATCTTAAAAGGGGCAGCTTTTATCGACATTGATGGAAAATGGGAACCGATACCCCGTTTTTCCATTTTTGGTATGGGCGAAAAACCGTATCACATTAAATTAAGTGCGGAGTATGAAGAAATTTCCATAGGGTTCAAACCATATGCCTTCAATTTTTTTGTCAATACCCAACAGCGTTATTTCACCAAAGGAAGAATTACGGACGCTTCGCTGCTGTACCCCAGCCATACTTTGGAGGAACTAGCTGAAGCATTGTCAAAATCCAAAAGTGACCCAGACATTCTAATCGCGCTGGATGGCTTTTTTCAAAAACAATACAATACCAACCGCTCAGACCAAAGGGTGCAGGCCGCAACACATTGGATATATGAAAATGATATTATCCGAGTTCAGGACATTGCCCAAAAACTGGATATCAGTTCCGTTACCCTGCGCAATCTTTTTGACGAGCATGTGGGCGTGACGCCAAAAGAGCTTATTAAAATCACGCGCACGCACAACGTGTTGAAACAATGTGCCTTCTTCAAAGAAAACCTCACAGAACTGGGCTACGAATTTGGCTATTTTGACCAATCCCACTTTATCAAGGAGTTCAAAAGCGTGATGGGCATAACCCCAAAAGCCTATTTCAAAAATGAACAACTTGCTTTCGATTTTTACAATTATGGTAGATGGCTAACCGACAACTTTACAGAATAAAATTCTGCAGGTGCGGTTTGCGTTAACACTATTTCTTGGTTTTACCTCCCTTTTCGTCTTCGGACAGGCTAAAGATTCCATTGAATATAAAATCAACCAAATTTTGGAAGCTACCCAAGTACCTGGTGCTGCGGTAGGTGTGATTTACCATGACGCTATTTATTTTACCAAGGGTTTTGGGTTTCGAGAACTTTCTCAAAAACTTCCGGTAGACACCCAAACCATTTTTCCCATCGGGTCCTGTTCCAAGGCGTTTACGGCAAGCTTGCTAGGCTTGGCCCAAGAAAAAGACCTATTGGATTTTAAAGATGCTCCCTCAAAACACATACCGGAGCTACAGTTTGCGAATGCAAACATGGACGAAAACATTCAGATTCGGGATTTGCTTGCGCATAGCACTGGTTTGCCCAGACACGATTTATCCTGGTATTTGTTTCCAACTCAAAAAAGAGAAAGCCTGACAAAACGCATTGCACATCTCGAACCTTTCGCAAAAGTTCGTGAACAGTATCATTACAATAATTTCGGTTATTTCTTGGCGGGAGAATTAGCCGAAAAAGCATTTCAAAGCTCTTGGGATTACGCTTTGGATTCTTTGCTGTTCAAACCATTGCAAATGCATCGTACCCATACAGACATCCTGCAAAAAGAAGACTTGAATACCGCTATGGGGTATGCTTCCCTTTTGGATGCAACAGCAAAACCCATGACCTATTACGATTTGAAAGCCATGGCTCCCGCGGGAAGTATTTGCAGTTCTTTGGAAGATATGTTGAAATGGACGCGATGTTGGCTCAATTTTGGGCAAAAGGAGGGCAAAACCATCATTCCTATTGCGTATGCGCAAGAAGCCATAAGTTCGCAAACCATCATGCGGGCCAACTTGCCCAGCGATGCGGAACCTTATCTGTTCTTTTCCAATTATGGTTACGGCTGGATGCTGAGTTCCTACAAAGGAAAGTATCGCGTGGAACATGGTGGAAATATCAACGGATTCTCGGCCAACGTTTGCTTTTTACCCACAGAAGGTTTGGGTATTGTGGTGTTGACCAACCAAAATAATTCGGATGCTACCTATCTCATCCGCAATACGTTGATTGACCATATCCTGAATTTGACTCCTTCAGACTGGCTGGCAGAGTACGTCGAAGAAACTAAAATTCCAAGTGATGTAGCGGCACCACAAACCAAAGGAGAACCCACCACTCGACTGTTGGTGGATTTTGTTGGTACCTATCACCATCCCGGATATGGCACCATAACAATTCTTCTGGAGAAAAATACGCTTCAAGCACAATTCCCAGTGGGGACCTTTGATTTGGATAACACAGACAAGCTTACATTTCAATTACAAGCCAATACCTCCTCCAAAATAGACCCCGACACCGTCCCTGACCTTGAACTACAATTTATTTTGAGTCCCGCGGAAAACATAGAAGGGCTTACCATGCCCCTAGAACCCATGTTGGACCCTATTCATTTTCAAAAAATCGAACCAAAATCATGAAAATCCGATATATCCATTGTTTCATTCTGTTTTGCCTATTCTTCGGATGCATGCCCTCAACAAAAACCGAAACCGCTTCAGTAGAACAACCCTCCCATAATTTTGAGCCTTTTGAAGAGAAAGTACGCCAATGGCAACGTGCTTTGAACATCCCCTACGCAGGAGTTGGCATTATTGCAGCAGGGGAGGTACAATATACGGGTGTCATCAGTGCTTCGGATAGTATCCCAAGGCAAGACATGCTCTTCAACTTGGCATCGGTAACCAAGGTGATTTTTGGTACCACGGTGATGAAGTTGGTAGAAAATGGACAATGGGACCTTGATGCGCCGCTACACCCCTATCATATCGATGAAGATGTGAAAAATGACCCTAGGCACCTTCAAATCACGGCGAGGGATGTGTTGAGCCAACGTTCGGGTTTTGTGAACTGGCGCTGGAACCATCCTACCGCAAAACTCACCTTTGATTTTGACCCAGGCACAACGTGGAACTATTCTGGGGAAGGAATGGAATATCTCAGATTGGCGATTGAAAAGAAGTTTGAGACAGGTATTCAAGCCATAGCGGATTCTTTGTTGTTCCAACCCTCGGGCATGAAGGATACCAACCATGCGTGGGATGGCAAAACACAGTTTGAGCGGTTCAGCGGTTTTTATGACACGGAAGGAAAGTTGCACGAGTTGGAAGACCATAGCTTCTCCGCCCAAGCTGCGGATGATATTATGTGCACGATTACCGACCTCGCGAATTTTGGCCAATATGTGGTTCATGGAGGCGGGCTATCCGAAAAAACCTTTCAAACCATGGTTACCGCCCAAACGCCCATCAACGACAACCAAGACCAAGCTTTGGCTTGGCGCTTCATTCAAGATTTACCCAATGGGGAATACGCCATCCATCATGGTGGAAACGACATTGGTGTGGCTACTTTAGTGGTTTTGCTCCCCAAAAGCAAACGCGGCATTGTTGTCGCAACCAACGGTGATGGCGGTTTGGTTCTTTGCAATAATGTCGTGCGTGAATTATGGCCGGAGGGACCAGAAATCATACATCGCGCCTACCGAGCGGGGTCGCTGGAGGATGTGCCAAAAGTCATCACAATAACACCAGAAGTTTTGGAAGAGTATGTTGGTGTGTACGAACAACCTAGTGGTCGACAAGTCACCATTGCTCAAAGTGAAAATGGTCTTCTGATGAAGATGCCTGGCGTTCCCAATTTTCAATTGTTCCCTGAAAAAGAGACGCTTTTCTTTTTGAAAGATTTTGACCCAAAAATCGAATTTTTGAAAACCGAGCCAGAAGACAACTTTAGTCTAAAAATCATTGAGGGAGAAAATACCATACTTTGCAAAAAGATTCAATAATGAAGCACTATCTATGGAAGGTAGCCTTGCTTACCCTTTTTTCGGTTTTCGCTCATAAGGGGCATACACAAGAAAAGTTTTTGTCCTTTTTGGAGGACAAAATGGATAGCGTTGTACAGTCAGAATTGAACCGATGGGAGGTACCCGGACTTTCCGTTGGTATTATTTTGAACGATACGATGCGATACAATAAGGGGTTTGGGGTGAACTCTATTAAAACTTCCGTGAAGGTAGACACAAACACCCTTTTCCGGATTGGTTCGTTGACGAAAGCCATGACCTGCGCTACGGTATTGTTGGCAGAGCATCGAGAGGAGCTTTCCATACAGGACAAATTGGTCAACCATTTTCCAGAATTTCATTTGCAGGAAGCGTCAGTAACAGGGGTTTTGGACCTTGAAGATTTTATGTGTGGCCAAACCGGTCTTGGGCCACATTTTGGTGACTTTTTCTATTGGAAAACCCAAAAGAAAATCGAAAATGTGGTTCCCACCTTATCCCTCTTTGAGAATCAGGAAAAAATCCGATATCGCTTTCGGTACAACAACCTAGCCTATATGGTTTTGGGCGAAGTCCTTGAAAAAAGTAGTGGCGTCCCTTGGGCAACGCAAATCAAAAAGCACTTGTTTGAGCCTTTAAAAATGACCAATTCTTTTCCTTATCAAAGCCTTGTTCCAGATAAACTTGCCATTGCCGCACCACACTTTAAAGATGGGAACGTAATCCAGTTGCCAGCAGAAAACATTGCCAACATGGGACCGGCAGGTTCTGTCCTTTCTACCAGTACGGATATGCTAAAGTGGTTAAAGGCCCTCTTAAGTTTGGAGCAAGACCGGGAAAGAGTTTTTCCTGAGGCGGTTTTGAAGAAAATACGACGACCGCATACCTTGCTGGGGTATCGAAGAAGCAAAAGTCATACGGACCAACTTCGATTTCTGTTTTATGGAAAAGGATGGTCTATTTCGGATGAGAATAGGACCCTACATTATCGACATAACGGGGGAACAGATGGTTTTCTTTCCCAATTGCTCATTATTCCAGAAGAAGGTTTCGGTGTCGTTGTACTTACGAATTCCCGTTCACATAATCTCGCAGAAGGGCTCGCCGAGTATATCCGAAAAGTCTACTTCCAAGATTCAACTGAAAACTATTTTGAGGGCTTATTTGATGAATTCAAAAGCGAACAAAAAGAAGAAAATGACATTTATTATTCCCTTCGAGATAGTATCCAAAAACAAAAAACACCGCTAGAATTAGAACCTTCCCGACTGGGTGTTTACAAAAATCCCGGCTACGGAACCATTACCGTTTTACAGAACGCCAAGGGTGCAACACTACATTTTAATGCACATCAAAATAAAGTCACTGCAAAATTGGCTCTTAAAAAGGATACTGCTTATCATGTGGTTTTTGATAGCGCTGTATTGGGGCACACTGAACTGAGATTCCAAAATGAGGATAGAGAAACAAAAGGGTTCTACTTAAGTATGGATGACACGCTTTACTATTTTCAAAAACGGCCTTAAGCAACGATTACGAGTCTTTTCGTAAAATCTTTTCCATTTTACGGCCCTTTGCCAATTCATCCACCAACTTATCCAAGTAACGTGCTTGTTTGGTCAAATCATTGTCAATTTCTTCAATCCGATAGCCACAAATCACCCCTTTGATAAGATGGGCGTTGGGGTGCAACTTAGCTTGACCAAAAAAGGCTTCAAAGGTTGATTTATCGTCAATCAACGATTGGATTCTGGTGTCATCGAAACCCGTTAGCCAATTAATGACCTCGTGCAATTCCGCTTTGGTCCTTCCTTTTTTCTCAACCTTGTTCACATAGTGTGGATAGACCGAAGCGAAGGTCATTTTAGCGATTCGTTCATTATGTTCGGGGGTCACTTTCATTTGTATACGGTTTTGTTGCTACTTGTTGGCATCCAAAGAATCCACTGGCATACGCTTTATGCTCTGAAGCGAATCGATGGTTCCATTGGCTTTTTGCAATGCCATTTCCAAACGCTCATTTTCCGCTTTGTATTCCAATTCCAAACGTTCCACACGCTTTTCAAACTCCGCTTTGGGAACGTATTCCGGCTGAAGCAAGGTGTTGTTTAGGATGCTATATAAAGTAAACAAAAAGCTGATTACAATTGCCGACACCATAAGGGTCAGCAAGGTTCGCTCCTTTTTTAAGGTAGGTGATTTTTGCTGTAGTAGGTCACGTTCGCTTTTGGACAACTTTTTACTGGTACCGAGCTGGTTAAAAAAAGAATCCCACTTCTCTTCTTCTTTCACATGCATGTCCAGAAATCCCCCATCTTCCAGAAATCCCAAGGTATGACGTGTGGAAGCCAGCATGAAGATTTCTGCACCATTCCCGCTCATCACGTCTAGCAGGCTTTCATCATATTCCAAAATCTCACGAAGAAGGCGCTCTACGAAAGCTTGATTGTAATTTGGACTCAAAAACTCATCGTAAAGCACGCTGACTTCAAAGTAATCCTTTCGGGCATGGGCATAATTCAAGAATCGGTCTTTGAGTTCAGCTTTGAAAAACTCTCCCATGCAGTATTACGTCATTTGGTTACGGTTAGGACTAAATTTAATTGAAATCACCTCATAATAAAATAGGTGCATTCGAATTTTACATAGAAATAACAACTTGAAAAATACTGGGTGTAAAAAGAGCGCCTTCGTAAGGCGAATCAAACGATTTCAGCACTCAAACCAGCATCGAGTAGTTTTGAACAGCGTGGTTTGAGGTCATTGTATTCCCCCGTTTTTACGGTACACTTGCCATTGTAGTGCACAATAAGGGAGCACTGCTCCGCTTGCTCAGGGGTATGGTCACAGACCTTAATCAAAGTATCGATAACATGGTCGAAGGTGTTGACGTCGTCATTGAACAACACGATTTCGTGCTGTTTTTTCACGTCCTCCTCCACCAGAAGTGCTTCCGAACTTTTTTCTTGCGTACTCATCACTATACTCACTTGGACTAATATACTAATTTTCAGGTACCCTGATTTTTTTTAACGCACCTATGAGACGGAAAAAGTGCCCTTTTCGGGCACTTTTGTGAAGTAAGCAAATCCTTGGGTGTTTTAATATAAAAATCGTAATGCCGTGATATCGTTATTGTTGAACTCCCCATCATCGGAAGCACTAAAACAAGCTAACATTAGTGAAGTAGGGTCATAACCCGCCGGTGTTCCAGGTATGGGATTGGCACCTATAGTGCCAACACCCTCATTGATGTTTTCGCCACAGCTTTGACGACTGAACCAATCCGTATGACGGAATCCTACGGAGTGCCCTATTTCATGGGTAATAACATGTTCGTTTACATTGGTACTGAAATTGTCCAATCCGTAAATCTGGATGAACTTGTTGGGATTTCCATTACTGGGGAAACCTGCAGACCCTCCGCTACCCGTTTGATTGGGATTGTGGTATACCACCATATCCTTGTCTTGAAAGGCTGTTCCGAAGGTTAGCGACATGGAAATAGTGAGGTTCAAACGATTGTAATTATTGACTGCCCACTGCAATGCCGTTCGCTCTTTGCTCGAAAGTCCAAAACCGCCACCGCCGGTGTAGCCTATTATGGTTAGGGTTCTTGGACTTACCAGATTGTTGGTGTAATAGTTTCTGGTTGATTTTCCGAGTTGTTTCAACCATTGAACGTGCTCTGAGGTAAAAGTGATGTCATCCTCAATTTGATACCTTTTTTCGGTACTACCATCGGGAAGATAAAAATCCACGACCTTTACTTCATTGACATTAAAATAATTGTCTTTTAATATCCCGATGACTTCATCGGTGATTTCCAACGCTTCTTGATTGGGGGCCTCGTTTGTGATTTGCTGTTGTGTGTCTGGGGCATCTTCTAAGTTTTCCGTTTCACAGGAACCCAACAGAATGATGCAGGCCAACCCGAAGGTCAGCATTTTTAAAGTGTTCATTGTAAAGAGATTTAGGGTTAATCTATCAGATTTTACTTACTTTTTTAAGTTACAGCAAAAACCCTCATCTCTTAAATTTTTGTTAACCTTTTCGATAAACGGCAGCAACCCAATCGTTCTTGGAGTTGTGCTTTTGATACCCCAAACCCAAGACTAACGTAGCCTTGGAGATATCTTCCAGGTCTTTTTCGTAGAATCCACTCAACAACAACGTTCCCCCAGAAGTCAAGCATTCAAAGTATGTTGGCATGTCTTGCAGAAGTATGTTCTTATTGATGTTGGCTATAATAAGGTCATAGGATTTACCAACTATTATAGACCGGTCTCCTTGATAGACCTGAATGTCATCACAACGATTACGCTTTATGTTCTCGATGGTGTTTAGATAGCACCACTCATCAATATCTACCGCATCCACTGATTTAGCGCCCCTCATCTGGGCCAAAATGGCCAAAACTCCAGTGCCACAACCCATATCAAGGACTCTCTTATCCTCTATTGCTTCATCGAGTAGCAATTGCAACATCATATAGGTGGTTTCATGATGCCCTGTTCCAAAACTCATCTTGGGTTCTATGACGATGTCGTACGGAACGGTTTTCGGTTCATGAAATGGAGCACGAACCAGTATTTTATCTTCAATTTCAATGGGATTGAAGTTTTCTTCCCATTTCGCATTCCAGTTTTGTTTTGGGATTTCGGCAACCTGCCAGGAAATTTTTACTTCGGAGAGGGTTGGGGTCCAAAGCTTTTCCAGGGCTTCATCGTCATGTTCATCCTCTGAAACATAAGCCAATAATCCGGTATCCGTAACCGCAAAACTCTCAAAACCCAGCTCCCCCAGTTCAGCTGCTAGCAGGTCAGCGAAGGGTTGGACAGGATTTATTGTAAAATCGTACTCTAAGTAATTCAAGGTGAAACTTTAAATCGCCTTGATGATAGCTACAAAATCTTCCGCTTTTAGCGAAGCACCTCCAATCAATCCGCCATCAACATCAGGCTTGGAAAAAATATCGGCTGCATTGTTCGGTTTCACACTACCCCCGTATAAAATAGATACTTGTTCCGCAATCTCTGTACTAAAAGCCTCCGTAATGGTGCTACGAATGAACGCGTGCATCTCTTGGGCTTGTTCAGGGCTGGCCGTTTCACCGGTACCAATGGCCCAAACGGGCTCATAGGCCAACACAATTTGAGACCATACAGCTGCATCCAAATCAAACAACGCATTCTGCAATTGGGATTTCACTACGCCGAAATGATTTCCAGACTTGCGCTCTTCCAATTCTTCTCCAAAACAAAAGATGATTTGCATGCCTTTGTCCAATGCCGTTTTTACTTTTTGAGCCAAAAGCGCATCATCCTCTCCAAAAAGTGACCTTCTTTCCGAATGTCCGAGAATCACCGTTTCTACCCCAATATCCAAAAGCATGTCGGCTGATATCTCTCCGGTGTAAGCACCGTTGGCCGCGAAGTGCATGTTTTGGGCCGCAACTACGATAGTCGAAGATTGTAGACTATTTTGGGCCGTACTCAGGTTCACGAAAGTAGGCGCAACAATTACCGAAGCATGGGTATCGGGTAGTTTTGCTGAGAGTTCATCCAACAAACTTTCGGTTTCAGAGGCGGTTTTGTTCATTTTCCAGTTGCCTGCAACTATTTGGTTTCTCATAGGTATGTCTTTTACAATTGTATCTTATCTAGGTCGTTATAATGTACTTTTTGGGTAATGGTCCCTTTTTCAAGCACCAAAACGGCGGGATTTGAACGCACTATGGTTTTCAATGCCGTCTCGTCAGTGAAATAAAAGTCAAAATCCAAACGATATTGGGCTTTCAACTCATTTTTCAGATCGTCATTCGAAGCAGACATCCCAATGACTTTGTATCCCTTGGCCTGCGCTTTGCTCGCTATGGCATTGACCACATTGAACACCGAACGGTTGGTCTTGGCCAAATCATAGGCCACCACCATCACTAATTTGGGTTCTTCCAATACACTATCGCTGTGGTCGGTCCCATCTTTTTCAATAGTGAAATCATGAATGGGCGGCTCATACCCTTCCTGGATTTCAGTGGTTTCCACTCCCACAAAGGTTCCTTCAACCGTAGGGTACTCGCCCAAAGTTGTGACGACTTTTTCCGTTCCGTTTTGATCAAACTTCCATGCATACTCATAAATCGCCTTTGGTGCATCCTCGGGAACAACCATTCCCTCTTTGATGTTGGCACCAATTTTATAGGGTCTGAAATCAATAGAAGGCAAATGGTTCAATACATGATTCGCAAAAACACCGCAGGCTATCAGCGCAATCGCGGCAACACTCCAATTGGCAAGGTTTCCAAAAATAGGTTTGATGTGTTTCTTTCCCACAAACAAAACCACAATCAGAATTAACAATACCACGTCCTTACCAAAAGATTCCCATGGGGTCAGTTTGATGGCATCGCCAAAACAACCGCAGTCAGTTACTTTGTTGAAATAAGCAGAATAAAAGGTGAGAAAAGTAAAAAAGACAATCATCAACAATAAGCTCCAAACCGTAAAGCGAACTTTGAATCCTATCAATAGAAAAACACCCAACAAAACTTCTACTATCACCACAAAAAGTGATATGGCGAGTGCATAAGGGGCTAAGGCCGGTAAATCGAGTACCCCTGGACTGAAATACTCTTCCAACTTAAAAGAAAATCCGACAGGGTCATTTAGTTTAATGAGTCCGCTGATGATAAAAAGCACTCCAACTATTATCCTCGCAAAGGCGACTAACCACTTCATTTGCCAGAGTTTAAATGAATCAACGCAAAAACGGCGTAATTGATGATATCTTGGTAGTTGGCATCAATCCCTTCGCTAACCAAAGTGGCACCTTGATTGTTTTCGATTTGCTTGACGCGCAGTAATTTTTGAAGAATCAAATCAGTTAGGGAACTCACTCGCATATCGCGCCATGCTTCCCCATAATCGTGATTCTTGTTCTCCATCAAGTTTTTGGTCTGTCCGATGGCGTTATCATATTCCTTCAAGGCTTCCTCCAAGGTCAAGTCGGCTTGTTCCGATACGCCTTTGTCGATTTGAATCAAGGCCATAATGGAGTAGTTGATAATCCCAATAAATTCGGATTGTTCCCCTTCATCTACCTTGCGCACCTGGTTTTGCTGTAAACTTCGAATCCGTTGTGCTTTGATGAAAATCTGGTCGGTAAGCGATGGAAGTCTCAAAATACGCCAGGCCGTTCCATAATCCTTTGTTTTTTTGATAAACAGTTCTCGGCAATCCTTTATAATGGAATCATACTGAGCGGAAGTTTGCTGCATGTATTCTCTCTGATTTATGTAATTTTCCCGTGTGGTCCGTTTGAATTTTGAACCGCGTCAAAGATACATAAACCCAACAAAGCATCTCATACCCATGACCCTAAACTGCAAAGGAATACTAGTGGACTTGAGCAGTCCAAAAATCATGGGGATTTTGAACCTCACACCAGACTCCTTTTACGATGGCGGGAAGTACAAGGATGAAGCGGCCATTTTAAACCAAGTGGAACGCATGTTGAATGAAGGTGCGACTTTTATTGATATGGGTGCGTACAGTTCACGTCCTGGCGCGGAACACGTTTCAGAAGATGAAGAGAAACGACGCTTGCTTCCAATTTTGGAATTGGTTTTGGAGAATTTTCCCCAAGTCCATATTTCCATAGATACCTTCCGCAGTGGTATGGCACATGAATGTTTAGAACGTGGAGCGGCCCTCATCAACGATATTTCAGCCGGCAATTTGGATGCCCAAATGTTTCAAGTGGTTTCCGAGTATAGGGCGCCTTACATCATGATGCACCTCAAAGGAACCCCACAATCCATGCAAAAACAGGCTGTTTATGAAGACCTCATTCAAGAGCTGCTTTTTTACTTTTCCAGTAAGTTGAAACAAGCTCATGAAGCCCAATTGGTTGACATCGTGATTGACCCCGGATTTGGTTTTGCGAAAACAACCCCACAAAATTTTGAACTCTTGCAGCAGTTGGATTTGTTCAAAACCCTCGGCAAACCTTTGCTGATTGGTTTGAGTCGTAAATCAATGATTTATAAAACCTTGGGCACTTCAGCGAAGGAAGCCCTTAATGGTACTACTGCCCTACATGCCATTGCATTGCTCAAAGGCGCCAACATTTTACGCGTGCATGATGTAAAAGAGGCCCACGAATGCATTCAATTGGTGAATGCCCTACCAGATTCTTGAGTGTTTTAGAATTTGTTAATTTTACAAAAACGCCGCCGTTGGACTTCCTTAATTTCCTAGAATTCAAAATCACGGACTTTATTGATATTATTCTGGTGGCTGCACTGCTCTATTACGTGTACAAACTGGTAAAAGGTACCGTAGCCATCAACATCTTTATTGGCATCGTAATCGTTTGGGCACTTTGGAAATTAACGGAGTTGCTCCAAATGAAAATGATAAGCAGCATGGTCGGTGGATTCATGAATATTGGTTTGATCGCCTTGATAATCGTTTTCCAACAAGAAATTCGGAAGTTTTTATTGATGATCGGCTCCACCAATTTTGCGACCAAACGAAATTTTATTCGACATTTCAAATTCTTAAAGCAAGAAGCGTTGCCCTCTATGACCAATGTGACAGCTTTGGTTGCCGCATGTGAAAAAATGGGCGTTTCCAAGACCGGGGCTCTTTTGGTTATTGAACGGAACAATTCGTTGGATTTTATAAAATCCACCGGGGACCAAATGAATATAGAAATCACCCAACCTATCCTCGAAAGTATTTTTTTCAAAAACAGCCCATTGCATGATGGCGCTGCGGTCATACAAGACAACTATATTACGGCAACCCGGGTAATCTTGCCCGTCTCCAATGATAGAAACATTCCATTGCGTTTCGGTCTACGTCACCGCGCCGCCGTTGGCATTTCTGAAAAAACCGATGCCATCTGCCTTGTGGTCAGCGAAGAAACCGGAAGCATCTCCTATATTAAGAATGGAGAGTTTATCGTATTCAAAGGGTTTGATGATCTTACCCAAAAGCTTCAAAAGGATTTGGAATAAATGACCTGTAAAAACTGCCAAACTACATTACGAACCGATTTTAGTTATTGTCCAGGTTGCGGGGCGAAAGTCATTCGGAAACGGATTACCCTAAAAAATTTATGGACCGATTTTGCGGAACGTTTTTTCAATTTGGACAATACGCTATTAAAGACCATAGCGCACCTATTTACCAAACCCGAAAAAGTAATTGGAGGATATTTGAATGGGCAGCGCAAAAAGTATTTAAATCCTGTAAGTTATTTCACTATTGCTCTAACGCTCTCGGGATTACTAGTTTTCATTATCCAAAAGTTTTACGGGACCGAAGTTTTTGATTTCACCGGTGGCGCTGGCCAAGCTACTCCTGAATTTGCTAAAAAATGGGCAGAGATTGTCTTTGATTTAAACGCTTTTTTCTTCGTGATGTATATTCCCATGTTGGCCTTTCCCGCCTATCTCATCATGAATAAGGCCAAGTATAACTTCCCAGAAAACCTTATCGTTTTCATATACATTCTTGCGCATTACAGTGTATGTTCCTTTCCAATAAGTCTGGTTTCAGTAGCTGTTGACCCCACCAGTTATCTTAGTTTAAGTCGCGTTGTAATTGGATTGATGCTGGCATACTGTATTTATGTATTGCAGCGACTACATCGATTTTCATGGAAGGCTCTCATACTTCGTTCCTCCTTATTTCTGAGCCTGGTAGTGATTTTGTTTTTTATGCTGGTCATCGGATTTATGGTTGCCCTTCTGGCAGTTGGGGTCTTCGAGATGAAAGATTTTGCCGCTCCGCCCAAGTCTCAAGCCATTTCCTCGGCCATAAATTGGGCCTCGTACAAATTGCTATAGTAGCCGCCTTTTTCCAATAAGGATTTGTGGTCTCCCATTTCAACAATATTACCTGCTTCCATCACCAAAATCTTATCTGCTTTTTTGATGGTGGCCAAACGGTGGGCAATCACAATCGATGTCCGCCCTTCGGTAATCTTATCCGTTGCTTTTTGAATCAACTGCTCAGAATAGGTGTCTACTGAAGAGGTAGCTTCATCCAAAATCAATATGGTAGGATTGCTTACGTAGGCTCGCAAGAAAGCAAGCAATTGGCGTTGTCCGCTTGAAAGCATGGTACCCCGTTCTTTCACATTGTATTGGTATCCTCCTGGTAAACTGGATATGAATTCATGCACCCCAATTTGTTTTGCCGCGGCGATAAGCTCGGCTTCGGTGATGTCTGAATTGCCTAGGGTTATATTCTTTGCTATGGTATCTGCAAATAAGAAGACATCTTGCAAAACTACAGCGATATGCGAACGCAAAGACCTCAGCGTGAAATCTTTGATATCCGTCCCATCGATGCGGATATGACCGGAATTGATTTCGTAAAACCGACTCAACAAGTTTATGATGGTAGATTTCCCTGCACCCGTAGCGCCAACAATGGCAACCGTTTCTCCTGCCTTCATGTCAAACGAAATGCCATGAAGTACTTCTTCACCTTCAACATATCCAAAACGTACTAGGTCAAATTCAATATCTCCCTTTACTTCGGATTTTTCCAAGGTTCCGTTGTCCGCAATGCGACTATCGGTGTCCAAAATCTTGAAGACACGGTTGGCAGCCACCATCCCCATTTGAAGCGTGTTGAATTTATCTGCAATCTGACGCAGCGGTCGGAACAGCAAATCCATAAGGAAAAAGAAAGCAAAAATAGACCCGGTATCATTCAACGCTACATTCTCAATATTTTGAATCACTCCGAAATACACTACCAATCCAATTCCAATGGAATACGATATTTCTGCAATGGGAAAGAAGATGGAGTTATACCAAACGGTTCGGAGCCAAGCATTTTGGTGTTTTTCGTTAATATCACGGAATTTCTTCTTTTCGATATCCTCTCTGGTGAAAAGTTGAATGATTTTCATTCCAGCAATGCGTTCTTGCACAAAAGAGTTCAAATTAGCCACCTGGGCACGTACTTCTACAAAAGCCACTTTCATGGCTTGCTGGAATAATCGAGTAGCAACCAAAATCACCGGTAAGATGGCAAACACTATCAAAGCCAGTTTCCAGTTGGCCAAAAGCATGATAATTGCTGCAGAGACCATCTTCAACAAATCGGAAACAATAACAAAAAAGCCTTGGCTGAAAATTTCACCAATTCGTTGCATATCGGCAACGGCGCGGGTTACCAAAACCCCAATGGAAGAGTTGTCAAAATAGGTCATTTTGAAACCCATCATCTTTTGAAACAGTTTGACCCGAATATCGCGAATCACCGACTCGCCCAATAAATTGGCAAAATAGTTGAAGGATAATTGCGCTATCACCTGACCCACAAGCACACCGAGCATGCCCAGGGTAAGCCAAAGCAACAACTCCCCATCTTTAGATGAAAGGGCTTGATTAATAATTGCTTTAACCAATTGTGGAATCAAAACCGCAAAGGCTGCCGACAATATAGCGGCAATGACCACCGTCCAAAAAATAGTGCGGTACGCCTTGGTGTAGGCAAAAACCCTTCGGAATAAACCAAAGTCAAACGCTTTCCCAATTTCGGAATTGTCACTCATCAAAAATGGAATTTGGATATTGTACCTGAGTCAAATATAGCCCTTTTGCAGGCACGGAAACCCCTGCCTTAGACCTGTTTTTGCTTTGAATAATTCGATGCATATCGGCTACTTTCCTTTTCCCTGTTCCTATCTCTAATAAAGTCCCAGTGATGGCCCGAACCATGTTTCGCAGAAAACGATCTGCGGCAATGGTAAAAACCAAAAGTTCTTCACGGTCAATCCATTCGGCTTTACGCACATCACAAATAAAGGTTTTCACATCGGAATGGCCTTTGGAAAAGCACTCAAAATCGTCATATTCCAAAAGAATGGCGGCCGCTTCGTTCATTGCCTTCAAATCCAGAGGGAATCGAACGCTATGGGCATGGTCCTTGTAGAAAGGATGTTTCTCACGAACTACCCAATATTCATAGGTGCGCTCAGTAGCATCAAACCTAGCATGGGCATCAGGCTTGACCTTTTCCAGAGCTTGTACTGCAATATCAGAGGGCAAAAGGGAATTTAAACTGTTTACCAATTCCTTTGGGTTGTCTAAAGCCAACAGGTCGAAGTGTGCGAACATTTCCTTTGCGTGTACACCGGTGTCGGTTCGGCCCGCTCCTACTACTTCCACTGTGGTTCTAAGAATAGTAGAGAGTGCTTTTTCCAAAACTTCTTGTACGGTTATGGCGTTCGGTTGTTTTTGCCAACCATGATAAGCCTTTCCGAAATACGAAAAACGAATGAAATACCGCAAAGAGGAATTGAATTAAAACAGATAAATATACTTCAATGCACAACAGTGCGAAGGACCTTGCCCTATTTTAGCATATTTTTAGCGTACCATGAAGATTTTATTGCTGTCCGACACCCACAACCATATGGATGATACCATTCTTAAATATGCCAAAGGGGTTGACGAAATATGGCATGCGGGTGACATGGGCAATCTTTTGGTCACTGATGCCTTGGCCGAATATGCTCCAGTTCGTGGTGTATATGGAAACATTGATGGGGATTTGGTGCGAAGGGAGTTTCCAGAACATTTACGATTTATGTGCGAAGGGGTTTCGGTTTGGATGACCCATATAGGCGGTTATCCTGGCAAATACAATATTAGGGTACGCGAAGAGATTCGGCAAAACCCTCCAAAGTTGTTCATTTGTGGGCATTCGCATATCCTTAAAGTAATGCACGACAAAAAGCTTGGATTGTTGCATATGAATCCGGGCGCTTGCGGAAAACAAGGGTTTCATCAAATGCGAACCATGCTACGGTTTTCCATAGAAGGTGAAAACATAAAAGATTTGGCCGTAGTGGAATTGGGTAAAAAATAAAAACCCCGATATGGCTATCGGGGTTTTTCGCACTAATACTACTAAGATGTTAGGTTTAACGTAAGCGGTCCACAGATTTTACAAGATCTTCATCCTTTTTGATGGCTCTATTGGCTAGAGCCAGAAAAACGATAGAAAATACAGGAATCAGCATCCCAATACCCTTCTCAGGAACTTCAGTCCCTCCGGATAAGCTTAGCGACCGGTAAACGAAAAATCCTAGTAAAAAAAGATTCAATATGATGTTCAATCGATTTACTACGAATTGATTTTGTCGTTTTTTGTACATGAAAATCACCAATAGTGCCAACAACGCGGAAACCATAAATACCACTAAAATTAATGGCTCGTCAATCGCATATCTGGCGACGCCTTCTTCCATTACGCCCAATGGCAAGAAAAAAGGCGAAACCCCAGCGATGAGGGCGGCTATCAATAAAAAGAACGTTTGTATCCGCTGAATCATTGTTTGAATGAATTTCGGAAGGCAAAAATAAGAGTCTTTTTAAGAAATAAAACGAGAATGTTTAAAATTATTTTGTATCATTGCCACAGTATTGACGGCTGGACCGTCAAAGGAGTCTTTCCTGCAGTAGTACCCAGATAATATAATCCACTACTTTATTCATTTCTAGAATCATAATTTATCGTCTATTTGATGTTTGAGATTTCAGACCTAAAAACAAAAAAACTTCCTGAATTACAGGATATCGCAAAAGAACTTAGTATACCAAAATTCAAGTCCTACAAAAAACTTGACCTGGTATATCAAATTTTGGATGTACAAGCTTCCAATCCAAAATCAGTTGCCAAAGCGACACCACAATCCACTGAGGAATCAAAACCAAAGCCAAAACGTTCTCGCGTTTCAAGGCCTAAAAATGAATCTTCAGAAGAAACAAAACCTACTCCGGAGAACAAAGAAACCCAGGAGCACAAAGGTGGAAGAGAAGAGGTTTCCCAGAACCGTTCCAACAGGGACCACAAATCCAATGGGAATCCTAAAAACCAAAACCATAGGAGGAACAACCAACAAAACAAAAACCAGCACAAAGAGCCGAAAAGCAACAACTTTGACAAGGATTTAAAAAACCGTTACAAGGAACCCGAATTTGAGTTTGATAGTATTATCGAAAGTGAAGGGGTCTTGGATATTGCCAAAGACGGATATGGCTTCTTGCGCTCTTCAGATTACAATTATTTATCTTCTCCTGACGATATCTACGTATCCCAATCCCAAATTCGTCTTTTTGGGTTGAAGACTGGAGATACTGTTTTGGGGAACGTTCGTCCGCCGAAAGAAGGTGAAAAATATTTCCCGCTCATTAAAGTCACCAAAATCAATGGGTTGGACCCACAGATTGTTCGTGACCGAGTATCTTTTGAACACTTAACGCCGCTTTTCCCGAAAGAAAAGTTTCGATTGGCTGAAAAGCAAAGCACGATTTCCACCAGAATCATCGATTTGTTTTCGCCTATCGGAAAAGGGCAAAGGGGAATGATTGTTTCGCAACCCAAGACGGGTAAAACCATGTTGTTGAAAGATGTTGCCAATGCTATTGCGGCAAACCATCCGGAGGTGTACCAAATCATTCTGTTAATTGATGAGCGCCCTGAGGAAGTTACCGACATGCAGCGTAATGTGCGCGGAGAGGTAGTCGCCTCAACCTTTGACAAGGAAGCTACGGAACACGTCAAAGTAGCCAATATCGTTATCGAGAAGGCAAAAAGACTTGTAGAGTGTGGTCATGATGTAGTTATTCTGTTGGATTCCATTACACGTCTGGCACGTGCCTACAATACCGTACAACCTGCTTCAGGAAAAGTATTGAGTGGTGGTGTGGATGCAAACGCCTTGCACAAACCAAAACGTTTCTTTGGAGCGGCCCGAAACATTGAGAATGGTGGTTCTTTATCCATTATTGCCACGGCGTTGACCGAAACTGGCTCCAAAATGGACGAGGTAATCTTTGAAGAATTCAAGGGAACGGGTAACATGGAATTGCAGCTTGATCGTAGAATATCCAATCGAAGAATTTTCCCTGCGATTGATCTTATCTCCTCTTCTACGCGTAGAGATGATTTGTTGTTGGATGAAAATACCATTCAACGCATGTGGATCATGCGCAAGTACTTGGCAGATATGAATCCGGTAGAAGCTATGGAGTTCATGGAACAACGTATCAAGCAAACCCGAAATAACGAAGAGTTTCTGCTCACGATGAACGAGTAGAAATTTTTTACAACTTTCCAGGCAGAATACACAATATTACAGCCCTTCCTTACTTCAGGAAGGGCTTTTTTAGGTCCATATTAAAGAAATACCATATCTTTAAGTCAGGTTTCCCACACTTATAAATCCTGACTGACAACTACTATTATGAAAAAAATCAACTCCGCAAAATTGCTAGTGCTGGGCTTTGGACTAACCAGTCTTGTTGCCTGTAGAACCGAGGTAAAACCAGAAGAAACCCACGAAGATGAACCGCCAATTAAGGTAGAAGCTCCAGATGGCATTATCGACCTTGGAGAATCCAAAAAACTCTACGACAATTATACTCGATATCGTGCCGATGGCATCGAAAATTTGGAAAAGGAAAATTTTGATAACGAAGAATTCATGGCGGTCCGTTATACGGATTTTGACTTTGAAGACTTCAGAAAGTATATCGACTTTGTAGAACAGGAAGCTGCGAAGGCAAAGGTTGATGTTTCCACCGTCCGCGTATATTTTGCCAATAGCGGAGGAGAAACTCATAAAAACTGTGTTTTCTTTGTGCCAACCCTAAAAAAGGGCGATGAAAACTTCGGCTTTTTTATCGGTGCCGATGGTTCAGCGAAACTGATTATTGACGAAGTGGGCGGAAATGCCCAACAACAAGGAGTAGGTGCGCTTCAAGAAAAGCAGGTAGAAACGGCTCATGCCAGTATGTTAACCGTTTCAGCTCCTATGTTGTTTGATGACCAAAGTTTGGCCTACAACAAGGGAACAAGTGGCCCTCCTCCTCCGCCAGATTATTAAGATTGAATGGCGAAAGACATATTACTACAAATTCTAAAGGAGTATTACATCCCCCTGTACCTTTTGACATGGGTGGTGGCCATGATACGTTTTAAGCGCTACGATGATACGGTGCTAAAGCACTTACCTATTTTCATCATTTATACTTTCTTTACGGAATTGTTGGGATACTTCATCAAGTTTCATGAAGATTTTCAGTTTTTCTCTGCTGAAGGCACGGGCTGGCACAACGTTATTATTTTCAACATTTACCAAGTGGTAGTCTTTGCCTACTTTTTTTGGGTATATTATAAGGTATGCCTGCTTCCAGAAAATAAGCAACGTATTAAATTCCTGTCGATTGGGACCTTTTCAACCTATTTGATTAGTCTCTTTTTTCAAGACCCTTTTCATATCGGCTTATTTTATGGCGATTTAGTTGGTTCGCTGGCCTTGGTGATTGCCATAGTTTTATATTTCACCGAGAAGTATAAGGAAACCATAAAGTATCCCAAAATGAACAACCTTATGTTTTGGGTAAGTCTGGGCCTAATGGTTTTCTATCTTTTGTTTCCCTTTGTACAACTCATCGGATACACGAAATACGAAATCTGGGTGGAGTATCACTTCCAAACCGTATTGAGTATTCTCATCGTCACTATGTACATCCTCTTCAATATTGGATTCATCCTCGGGAAAAAGAAGGCATTTACCTAACCGTATCACCTTATTTATTGGGAGAATCCCCTCTAAAACGACATTTCATCGATTATTTTAAATAGTTTGTAGGTTTTTTCGTTCAATTACTGTAAAAAAGATTAACGGAATTTTTGAACCATTCATCGATACTTAATCGCGTCTAAACACAAATCACGCTTTTCGATTAAGGTTCATAAGTACTTTTGGTCTGAGTTTTTACATCAAATCCTACAAAAAACCATAGAGATGAAAACGTCCCGAATCATGGGCTCCATAATGGCCCTACTACTTATGGCGAGCATTAGTTCTTGTGTTAAAGATACTCTTGACGAAACCGTAATCGACCCTGATGGCCAAGAAACCCCGGAAACACCCACTCCGATAGGGGAATTGGAAATCACCCAATTGCAAATTCCTGAAGACTTTGAGTTTGAGACGGACAAAACCGTCAATTTAACCATTCGTGATAACGCAAGTGGTGTGCGGTATGATGTGTACGCGTATCAAGAATCAACACTTACCAATACCCAGATTACCTATCTCAACGAAGACGATGAAGAGGTAACCGAAGCCGATATTGCCGTAGACAACCTAAACCATCTGATATTTACGGGTACCCCGGTAGCTGGTGCTATTGAGCACTCTTTTGTCGTGCCCAGTTATTTCGAAAAACTTTACATCAGAAGAAAAGATGGTTTTGCCTATTCGTCTTCTGTGGTTGACATCAATGATGGCAATGTCAATTATATACATACCCCAGCGACTGGAAAGGGGTCAAAAGCAGGAAGAAACTTGGTAGAAGATTATTTATACTGCGTCAATGGAAGTGGCGACCTGTTTCAGGTTGACCCACTCAACGGAGCCTATACCTTTATTAGTGATATGCCCATGGGAAGCTATACTGCAGCCATTGACCAACAAAACAAATATGTGTACTCCATCGGACGAAGCAATCCAAATCCGCTAATGCGCTATGATATTACCAACGATTCTTGGACCACCATTAGTAACCTTGGTAAAGGTGGCCCCAGACTGGATTATAGCGCGCAAGATGGCTTGCTGTATTTTTCATCTGGTGCAAAATTGTATTCCATCGACCCCGTAAATGGAACTTTTTTGTCCGAATGGGATATCAATGGATTGGATAAAACCAATGGTGGTGACTTGGCTTTCGCTGCAGATGGGACCCTTTTTCTATGCTCTTTTTCTGGGTTATACCGACTTGAGCTAAACAACGAAGGTGATTATGATTCCACAAGGATCAGTGGAGAAGACCTTCCGTTCAACCCAACATCCATGACCTTTGATTCAAACAACGAATTATGGTTGGCCAATAATGGTTCCAATAGCAACTTAATTGTTATGGACACCCAAACGGGCGGATGGGAATACCGATATGGCCCAAATTCCACGTCCAACATCACCTTTGGCAGAACCATTAATGATTTGACTACATTCCGAATTATTGATGAGGACGCCGTTGACCCTGATACGGATGGAGACGGTATCACGGATAGCAATGATGATTTCCCTGATGACGCGGACAAGGCATTTGAACAGTTCACTCCCAGTAAATACGGATGGGGAACCCTTGCCTTTGAAGATCTATGGCCATTTTTAGGGGACTATGACTTCAATGATACCGCTGTAAACTACCGTTTTGTCGCCGTTTTGAATTCAGACAATATGGCCGTACAACTTGATATCCATTTTGAAGTTACCTCAGATGGGGCTGGCTTGGTCAACGCTGTTGGTATTGAGTTGGAAAGTATTTCCCCTGGTCTTATAGAATCCGTTACTGGAACGGTTTTAACTGAAAATTATATCAATTTGGCCTCTAATGGGGTTGAGGAAAATCAATCTAGAGCGGTTATCATTCTTTTTGATAACAACGAGAAAATGTTGAAGGTACCGACCAAGGTCTCGGTAAAATTCACCACGCCGATTACAACCACCCAATTGGGCTTGGCTCCCTTCAACCCATTTTTGATTGTGGATAAAGATCGTTCCAGAGAAATACATCTTCCAAACCGTTTGCGAACCAGTTTGGGTGCAAACGATACCAGTGTGGATGGAATCAATAGAGACGTAGATGGAAATTTCCAGACAGATACCGGATTACCTTGGGCGATAAATATCGTACATAACTTTAAGCCCCCTAAGGAAAATGTTCCCGTAAACCGTGCCTACAACTTTTTTAATGTGTGGGCATCCTCTGGAGGTACTTCCTATCAGGATTGGTATAAAGACTCTTCGGGATATCGCAATGAATCCGACCTGAAAAACTAAAATCAGTACAACCCGCAATAAAAAACGCCCCTCAAAAAGGGGCGTTTACTTTTTCCAAAAGAAACACAAAATTACATAGCAGCTACTTTGCTCGCCAATTTGCTCTTGAGGTTTGCAGCTTTGTTTTTGTGGATGATGTTCCGTTTTGCCAACTTGTCAATCATTCCGATAACGCTTGGCAACATTTCCGCTGCAGCTTTTTTGTCTTCCTCGTTGCGCAATTTCTTCAAGGCATTACGCATGGTTTTATGTTGATAACGGTTACGTAAACGTACCGCTTCGTTTCTTCGAATTCTTTTTAACGCTGACTTGTGATTCGCCATTTCCTTAAATTTCTTTTTTCGTAGCCCGTAGGGGAATCGAACCCCTGTTACCAGGATGAAAACCTGGCGTCCTAACCCCTAGACGAACGGGCCAATAGTTATCTGAACATTCGAATTCTATATAGAATCCTTCTTCGTAGCCCGTAGGGGAATCGAACCCCTGTTACCAGGATGAAAACCTGGCGTCCTAACCCCTAGACGAACGGGCCAAAAATTTCACCTTTTCAAACCTAAATGATTCCCTCTCAACCAAGAAGATACCATTCTGGCGGGTGCAAAAATACAACTATTTTTAAGTATTGCAACAGTAAAATCCAATTTTTGACATTTAATATGCCCTCGCGAAGAGTACGCGTTTGGAAGAGGGTGCACCAGTCAAAATACATTGTCCTTCCTCCTCTTCCACGTCAAGAGGGATGCAGCGGATGGTAGCCTTGGTTTCATCCTTGATTCGTTCTTCTGTAGTAGCTGTTCCATCCCAATGTGCAGACACAAAACCACCTTTTTCTTCCAGAATGGCCTTAAACTCCTCATATGTATCTGCCTTAGTAATGCTATCATTTCTGAAGTCCAATGCTTTTTGGAATACGGATGTTTGAATATCCTCCAAGAGTTGCTTGATTCTATGCACAACGGCATCTGCAGGCACGATTTCCTTGGTAAGCAAATCCCGACGTGCCACCTCAAAGGTACCATTGGCCAAATCCCGCTGACCTACGGCCAAGCGAATGGGTACTCCCTTTAATTCATACTCGTTGAATTTGAATCCAGGTTTATGTGTATCACGCTTATCAAATTTTACTGAAATCCCTTCCTTGCGCAAGGTAGCGACCAATGGGTCGACCTTTTCGGCAATGGCGTCCAATTGGTCCAATCCCTTATATATGGGCACGATGACCACTTGGATAGGGGCCAACTTTGGAGGAAGCACCAAACCATTGTCATCGCTATGTGTCATGATAAGTGCTCCCATAAGTCGAGTGGAAACGCCCCAAGAAGTAGCCCAAACATGGTCTTGTCCGCCTTCTTTCGTGGCAAACTTTACATCAAAAGCCTTAGCAAAATTCTGACCAAGGAAGTGTGATGTTCCCGCTTGAAGTGCTTTTCCATCTTGCATTAGCGCCTCAATACAGAACGTTTCCTCGGCGCCAGCGAAACGTTCACTTTCTGTTTTTGTTCCTTTGATCACGGGAACACCCATGAAGTTTTCCGCAAATTCTGCATACACCTCCATCATTTGTTTCGCCTCGTCCATGGCTTCCTGTTTTGTAGCATGTGCGGTATGCCCTTCTTGCCACAAAAACTCAGCAGTGCGCAAAAACAATCGGGTTCGCATTTCCCAGCGTACCACATTGGCCCATTGATTCACCAAAATAGGTAGGTCTCGATACGACTGTATCCATCTTCGGTAGGTATCCCAAATAATGGTTTCGGAAGTTGGGCGTACAATCAACTCTTCTTCCAATCGGGCAGATTCATCTACCACAATTCCGCTTCCATCTTCGGCATTCTTCAATCGGTAATGGGTCACCACGGCGCATTCCTTGGCAAAACCTTCAACGTGGCTTGCTTCTTTGCTCAAGTAAGATTTCGGAATAAATATGGGAAAATAGGCGTTTTCATGCCCTGTTTCTTTGAACATACGGTCCAGTTCAGCCTGCATTTTTTCCCAAATGGCAAAGCCATAGGGTTTGATGACCATACATCCCCGTACTCCCGAGTTTTCTGCTAAATCTGCTTTTACAACCAACTCGTTATACCACTTTGAATAATCCTCTTGACGACTCGTTAAATTTTTGCCCATCACCTTAACTTTGGCACAAAACTTGTGACTTGTTTAAAAAAATAATTCGGTAAAACTAGTTATTTTAAGTATGTTCAACAATAAAAATCGTGCTATGCCAAAGTCTTTACCTCACACCAAATATCAGTTGTTTGCTGTTGTCGTGGCTGCAGTTCTTTTCACTTCCTGCGGGTCTTATCAATCCGCGTCATATTATGATGACGACGGTATTTATGCTTCTTCCAACAATACTCCAAGAACTACCACGGAGCGGCAGGAGCCTAGACCTGTACGAACACAAAGAGCACAGCGCAATAACGACTCTGATGTGTACCAAGATTATTTTGGTCAGCAGGCAGAAGAATATGCTGAAATATTGGATGACGAGATTTTCACCGATGTGGAAAGCTACACCAGCGATGTAGAAAATGACAGTATACCGCTTGGTGCCCAAACCGATTATTTTGCACAAAACAACGTCTACAATGGCAATGCCGGTTGGGGCGACAATCCTACCAACCTTACCATCAACGTGTATGACAACTGGGGATGGGGCGGTGCTGGCTTTGGTTGGGGCTGGGGCTGGAATGACCCATGGCTCTGGAATGGCTGGGGTTGGGGTTGGAACAATCCCTGGGGCTGGAATCGCTGGGGCTGGGGAAACCGCTGGGGCTGGGGAGGCTTTGGTTGGGGCGGAGCCGGCTGGGGCTGGGCTGGTGCTGGCTGGGGCTGGGGAGGCTTCGGTTGGGGCTGGAATCAACCCTTCTACGGACGTGGCTACGGCTACGGAAGAAGTTATGCCTTTAACAGTTCTCGCAGAGGATATGCCCGTACCATCCCAGGAACTACCATTGGCAGAGGAACCCGTTCGAACTTGAGTTACCGAAATGGATATGCATCACGATCATCAAGATCAAGTGTAGCAAGTCGTTCGTCAGCAGCAAGAAGCAATCGAAGCTATCGTTCCGGAACTGCTCGCAGGTCCTCCAGTGTCGATGCTAGATCAAGAAATCAAAACTATCGTACGAGCAGAAGTACGCGAACCGCACCACGATCAAGTGCTTCCCGCAGAACCTACAGTTCCTATAACAATTCAAGGTCTGCCCGAAGTTCTGGCACCTATCGCGGTAGTTCCGCGGCAAGGAGTTCATCAGGATATGGAACCAACCGCAGTACGCGTAGTTATCAATCCTATAGTAGAACCGCACCACGAAGCAGCAACTACTCCCAATCACGTAGTAGTGGCAACAGAAGCTCCGGAAGCTATAGCCGTTCAGGTAGTTCCAGTCGAAGCTACGGAAGCTCTCGAAGCAGTTCGCGTAGCTCAGGCAGAAGCTATGGCAGCTCTAGGGGTAGCTCTAGAAGCTCTGGTAGCTACAGAAGCTCTGGCGGGGGTCGCTCTTCCTCAGGAAGGTCTTCTTCAGGTCGAAGTGGAGGCCGCAGAAGATAAAGAACACAATTACATCTCTAGGTAAGAAAAACTAAATCAAATCAAGACAATGAAAAGGATTTCAACTGTCCTCATGGTACTACTATGCGCTACAGTGAGCGCCCAAGGCATCAACGAGGTCTTACGATACAGCATAAATGAGCCCTATGGAACTGCTCGCTTCAGAGCCATGGGTGGAGCCTTTGGAGCTCTCGGCGGCGACTTGTCCGCCCTGAATGTGAACCCAGCTGGTTCCGCCGTATTCAATTTCGGCGAATTCACGGTTACCGGTTCCAACTACAATCGCGATAACGAAGCTTCCTTGGGCGGAAGACTGGCCAGAGCCGAAATCAATTCCCAAGAAATCAATCAGGCTGGAGCTGTTTTTGTATTCGAATCGAATAATAGCAATTGGAAAAAGTTGGCCGTTGGCGTAAACTACGATATGGTCCAAAATTTTGACAACGAAACCTTCATTTCCGGAACGGCAAATAATGGTATTGATAATTACTTTTTGCAACAAGCGGATGGTTTCCGTTTGGCGGACCTTCGTGTTCAAACCGACAACGGAGAACAAATTGAAGATGCCTATCTGAACATTGGAGCAACTCCGGGTTTGGGTTTTGCTGCGCAACAAGGATTCTTGGGCTTTCAAGCGGGTTTGATTGAACCCACAGAAGATGTAGACGACAACGACACGTATTTCTCCAATGCCATTTACGATAATGTCAATCAAGAACTTTTGACCACGACTTCAGGATTTAATAGTAAACTTACCTTGAATTTTGCAGGGCAATATCAGGAGAACCTTTACGTAGGTGCCTCTTTGAATTTTCACACTGTTTTGTTTGAACAGCTAACCCTTTTTGATGAAAATGGGTATGCGGATGATTCACCTGTGACCTTTACCACTTTCGATAACTTTTTGCGCACCGATGGCTATGGTTTCTCGTTCAGCGTAGGGGCCATCGCAAAGTTGAATGACAATATTCGAATTGGAGGAAGTTACCAATCCCCTACCTGGTACGAACTAACAGACGAAATTTCACAACGCATCAATTCTACCTTGGCTGAACCAGACATCAACTTTATCAACTTCGGCTTGGTGAACCTTTTTGAGGAGTATCGCATTCAAACCCCATCCATCATAACCGGTAGTGCGGCGGTAGTTTTTGGGAAAGAAGGACTTATCAGCTTTGACTACAGCTATCAAGACATGTCTCAAGCGGAATTACGTCCAAACTCGGACCCTATTTTTGTCGCAGAGAATGATTTTATAGAAAATACCTTAGGGGTTATCAACACCTACCGCATTGGCGGGGAATTGCGCATTGACCAGCTTAGTTTGCGTGCGGGATACCGTTTGGAAGAAAGTCCATACGAAAATGGAGAAGTAATTGGTGATCTAACAGGATACTCAGGAGGATTAGGGTATAACTTTGGCGGTAGCCGATTGGATTTGGCCTTTGTTAGAACTGATAGAGACGTTAGTCAAAACTTATTCGATTCCGACTTAAGTGATGCCGCTATGGTGAATCAAGTGAATACAACCATTACTTTGGGATATACCCTAAAGTTCTAAAAGAAAAGAAAGAAAATAGAAATAGAGGCCGAAGCGATTGCTTCGGCTTTTTTTATCGTACCAATGAGAAGTGTCTACGAACCGAACGGGCCACAATCACACCGCTTTCATCTCTATCGTAATCCAAACTGAACCAATAATCAGATGAAGGCAATTCGCGTCCGTTAAACGTACCGTCCCAACCCAAAGTAGTCACATCGAGTTGTTTCAATAACTTACCATAACGGTCAAAAATGAAAATACGTGGATTGGAAAGCGTTTCCACGCCCAGTACATTCCAGTTATCGTTTACGGCATCACCATTGGGTGTGAAGAATTTAGGATAGCCTACCACTAAAAACTCGATGGGTTCGGTAGTACCACATCCGTTTCTATCATTTATGATAACTGTGTTTATCCCGGGAGGTACGTCCAAGAAAACAGGGTCATTTTGAAACTCTCCGCCATTAATGGCATATTCAAAGTCCCCATCCCCGAGCGGAACGATTTCAATATTGTAAGGGTCTGTCTGCTCTCCAACCGTCAAATCTTCCAAAATACGAACTTCATCCAATTCAGGAACTCCGTAGAACGTAATCAAAATGTCGTCTATAATCGTAGTCGCCAAGGTGGTTTCAATCGTTACGCGATAGCGACCCGAATTCGGGCTGGTTACTGTAATTTCAGTTGCTCCCGGACCATTGGCTATTTGCTCCTCATATACCCCGTCATCATCCCGGTCCAATTCCCATGTAATATCAGCAATGTCAGGTCCGGCAGGGGAATTCAACGCGCTCAACACAATATCGGGGTCACCTTCGCAGGCAATGATATCGAATCCTAAAAACTCATCGCGAAGGGTACAATCCAAAGCGGTATTCTGGTCTTCATCTACTGATTGTCCTGTAAAGGTCAAAGCGAAAGGCTCTGCATCATTATTGAAGTTGGTGTTGTAGTTGTTGATGAAGAGATAGTAGATTTCCCCAGCAGTCACATCCAACCACTCATCGTAGGTATTTTGACTTCCTTTTACAAAAGGGGCGCCCACCTGTCCGTTGATGGGGTTTACGCCTACTCCGGTAAAGCCTGTATCATTTACTTCGTAGTTACAGCGAATCGGTTGTAGTGTTCCGTCACCAATATCCACACAAAAGTTTTGTCCAGTAGTTTGGTCAAAAGGCCCGTAGAGGGCAAAATCCCATTCTGAGGTAACAATACCACCTGGCGTAACAGGCAAAGCTTCGATATTAAATCCGATTTGACCGTCAGTCCCTGCACGAAACACGTACCATGAGGTATTGTTTTCGATATTGGCGGAAGCAACACTTCCTTTTTCCAAACAACCCGTTTGGGTGATAACTTCTGGGTCAAAATCGTCGATATCCCCACTACCATCGGCCATGGAGAGTATAGGCGCATCAGCACAAACAGGAATCGCCGTCCTACAATCGGGCGAGTTCTGGGCGTTCAACGCTAATGTGGATAGAAGTAGAAAACAGATAGCTCGAAAAAGGGCTCTCATGGTAGGTATGGGGCTAATGTTACTAGTAAACTACCTTTAGATAACTGTAACACTCTTGATTTAGTATTCTTTGACCCAAAAAAAGTGCCGTTAATCGATAAAATACATCCTTTGGTCTTACTATTCCCACAGTTTCACCTTGACCCTAAAGCGGTTGGACCGTTGTACCTCAAACATGGTGCAATCTGCATCAATGGGTTTTGGGAATAAATTAAGAGTCGCAAAATGCCTTGTAATATGCTAAGTAGCGCTTAATCCGTATCTTTACCCTCTTAAAGTTACAGCTGAATGAAGCTACACAAAACCTTGGACGAAAACTACGATGAGCGCGGAAATGACCACATTGGGTCTTCTTCCGAAACACCGCTCCGTGATGATGCTTTCGTCCTTTCGGATGACGAAAAAATTGAGCGTGTCCAACAAAATGTAAAAGACATTTTGCTGACGCTCGGATTGGATTTGACGGATGATAGCCTTCAAGGCACTCCAAAACGCGTTGCCAAAATGTTCGTGAAGGAAATTTTTGGTGGCCTCCATCCCGATAGAAAACCCACCTCCAGCACCTTTGACAACAAATACAAATACGGCGAAATGTTGGTAGAAAAGAATATTGTGGTCTATTCTACCTGCGAGCACCATCTTTTACCCATTGTAGGTCGTGCTCATGTAGCCTATATTTCAAATGGTACCGTTGTGGGGTTATCCAAAATGAACCGTATTGTGGATTACTACGCTAAGCGCCCGCAAGTTCAAGAAAGGCTTAACATCCAAGTGGTGAAGGAATTACAAAAAGTACTGGGTACGGAAGACGTCGCGTGTGTTATTGATGCCAAGCACCTTTGCGTGAATTCTCGTGGTATCCGCGATATCGAAAGTAGTACCGTTACCGCCGAGTATGGTGGAAAATTCAAGGATGAAGCAGTTCGGCGCGAGTTTTTGGATTACATCAACCTGGAAACCGAGTTTTAATTTTCATTTGACTTATGCAACTGTACGAACAGCATCCTCTTACAATTCACAATTCCCTAGGTGGAAAAAAGGAAAATTTCAAGCCACTCAAGGAAGGCTATGTAGGTATGTATGTATGCGGACCAACCGTTTACAGCAATGTGCACTTAGGGAACTGCCGCACCTTCATGTCTTTTGATATGATGTTCCGGTATTTTAGACATTTGGGATATAAAGTGAGATACGTTCGTAATATTACCGATGTAGGACACCTTGAAAATGATTCAGATGATGGCGAGGATAAGATTGCTAAGAAAGCCAAACTGGAACAGATTGAACCGATGGAGGTTGTGCAACGGTATACTGTTGATTTTCACAATATCATCAAGCAATTCAATTTACTGCCTCCAAGCATAGAGCCTACCGCTACGGGACATATTGTTGAACAAATTGAAATCATCAAAGAAATTATTGAAAATGGGTACGCCTATGTCGTCAATAGTTCGGTTTACTTTGATGTTGTGAAGTTCAATGAAAAATATGACTACGGTAAACTCAGCGGGCGAAAGTTAGAGGATATGATGGCCAATACGCGTCAGCTTACGGCCCAAAGTGAAAAAAGAAATCCACAAGATTTTGCCCTTTGGAAAAAGGCCGAAGAGCAACATATCATGCGATGGCCCTCACCTTGGGGAGATGGTTTTCCCGGGTGGCACATCGAGTGTACTGTGATGAGCACCAAATACCTGGGTAAAACCTTTGACATTCATGGCGGCGGAATGGACCTTAAATTTCCGCACCACGAGTGTGAAATCGCCCAAGCGGAAGCGAGCTACGGAAAAGCACCGGTAAACTATTGGATTCATACCAATATGTTGACCTTGAATGGGAAGAAAATGTCAAAGTCCATTGGAAATAATGTATTTCCCCACGAGATTTTTAGTGGTAATACAGAACTTTTGAGCAAAGCCTATGCACCTGCCGTGGTGCGGTTCTTTATGATGCAAGCCCATTATTCCAGCATCTTGGACCTTAGTGACGATGCGCTACAAGCCTCAGAAAAAGGATATCATCGATTAATGGATGCCATCAGCGTTTTGGAAAAGCTGGAAACAGGTTCCAAATCCGATTTTGATGTGCAAGCATGGAGACAGAAATGTTATGATGCCATGAGCGATGATTTTAATACTCCCATCCTCATTGCGCACCTTTTTGATGCCGTCAAACACATCAACCAAATTAAAGAAGGTAATGAAATGATTACCCCACAGGATTTGAACTTGCTGTCCGATACCATAAAAGCCTTTGTTTACGATGTATTGGGAATAGCCTCGGCCTCTGATGTCCAGGGCGATTCAAACAATCTAGATGGGGTGTTGAACTTGCTAATTGACTTGCGAAACGAAGCACGTGCAAACAAGGACTTTGCCACTTCGGACAAAATTCGAGATGAACTTGTTTCCCTTGGAATTCAACTTAAAGATGGAAAAGATGGAACCACCTTCAGTCTCAATTAAACCTGGAAGTTTTTCGTAATTTGAATACAACTTCGAAAATATGACACTGAAAAAGGTTCTTATTGCTCCCTTTATTTTTCTGGTCAGGGCCTATCAGCTACTGATTTCTCCATATACCCCGGCCACCTGTCGATACTCTCCTACTTGTTCTGCTTACACCTTGGAAGCCCTTAAAAAGCATGGTCTTTTTAAAGGAGGGTGGCTTTCCATAAAGCGTATTTCGAGTTGTCACCCATGGGGTGGAAAAGGGTATGATCCTGTGCCGTAACACTCGTGAAAAAGCCAATTGAAAATCATTTCGAATAACATCTAATAAGTATCTTAGACCAAAATTTTTTACATGTACTTCTTAGGCTTTAACTGGAATCCGGATGACACCCTGTTGAAATTGGGCTTCATCCAAATCAAGTATTACAACATGCTATGGATTGCAGCATTCGTTTTGGGATGGTTCATTATGAAGCGAATCTTCTTGAATGAAAAGAAGTCCATGGAAAAACTGGATTCCCTTTTTATCTATACCGTGGTTTCCATCATGCTTGGGGCTCGTTTGGGTCATGTGTTTTTTTATGATTGGGAATATTACCAAAACCATATAGTGGAAATTCTACTACCCATTCGGGAAAGTGCCAATGAATCGCTTTTTGGTTTCATCAATGGTTATGAGTTCACCGGTTTCACAGGCTTGGCGAGTCATGGGGCAACCATAGCCGCAATTATTGGGGTATGGTTGTACTGCCGAAAATGGAAAGACATTGGCATCCTTTGGCTTTTGGACCGTTTGGTAGTTCCCTCTGCGATAGGCGCGTGCTTTGTGCGTTTGGGTAATTTTTTCAATTCAGAAATCAACGGGGATAAGGTAGAAAACTCCTTTCTTTTTGCAACCCGCTTTATACGGGATTCGGAAGATATGCCCGCCTACAAAGCCATGTCACTGACCAACGAAACCACACCAAGTGCTGCTTACAAGGCTATTGCCACCAAACCGGAATTCAGTTCTATTTTGGAAGCTATTCCATATCGCCATCCGGCGCAACTCTATGAGGCCTTTGGTTATGCGTTGCTCTTTGTTTTATTGTATTTCTTGTACTGGAAAACCGACAAAAAAGATAAAATAGGGTACCTATTCGGTGTATTCATGGTAGGTTTATGGACCATACGCTTCTTTGTGGAGTTTGTGAAAAAGAGTCAAGGCGGTTTTGAAGAATCCCTTGGTTTACTCTCCACTGGGCAATGGCTCAGCATCCCCATGATTGGGATTGGTCTTTATTTCATGTTCAGACCAACGAAAATCAAAGCCAATGCCTAGGTTTCGCATAAATAATGGTTTGGTTAGTGCGATTTTGGTATGCGCTCTTTTAGTCACTTCATGTAAGACGGACGCTGAAAAGGCCATCAAAACGGAGACTATTGCGTTTACTAAGGAAGGGCAACTTACCATATCCGAAGCTGAAAACGAAAAGGTCTTAGCGGAGCTGGACATTGAATTCGCCGAAAGCGAATATGAAATCCAAACCGGGTTGATGTACCGAAATACCATGAAAAAGAACCAAGGAATGTTGTTTGTCTTTCCAGAAAACGATGTACGTTCTTTTTACATGAAAAACACCAATATCCCGCTGGATATCATCTACATTAACTCAGATTTTAAAATTGTCAGCTTTCAAAAAAATGCCAAACCCTTGGATGAAACAGGTCTAAATTCAAGGTTTCCTGCAAAGTATGTGTTGGAAATCAATGCTGGTCTTTCCGGTGCCTGGGGGTTATCCGAAGGGAATATCATGGCCTTTACCCGTGACTAAATGGAAAATTACCTGCTTGAAGGTTACGAATCTGAAAACTTGGTGTATGCCAAGGTAACTCCAGACCATGTTGAGTCTTGGTTGCCCTTTTATGAAAATCCCAAGTCCACTGAATTTTGGGAAGGATTGTCCTCCAACCCCGTCACGGCGTGCCAACAACAATTCGACCGTATTTTTGAGCGATACGATAACAAGCTAGGAGGCATGAACGCTTTACTATTAAAAGATACCTTGGTGCTCGTCGGTCTTTGTGGCCTTTTGGTGCAAACAGTAGATGGTATTCAGGAGTTGGAAATTGGGTATTCCGTTCTTCCCGAATATTGGAGAAAAGGCTTTGCCTTTGAAGCAGCCCAAAAATGTAAACAGGTGGCTTTCGAAAAACAGTGGTCTCCTTCGTTGATTTCCATAATACACGTTGATAATCTTCCCTCCAGAAAGGTTGCCCTCAAAAACGGAATGGTTTTGGACAAAACGACCACCTATAAAAACAACCCTGTGGATATCTACAGAGTATCCAAAGAACGCTGATTCAAATGGGAGAAGCGCACTACGCCATATTAGCCAATAACGCCACACATATGGAAGCGCTGGCCCAACGGATTTTAGAGGGTGCCTTTTCGCATGCCCTGCCGTTGAATTCCAAAACAGGATACATTTTTTCCGCCAAAGCCATTGAACAATTTCTTTGGGAAGAAGAGCATCACGACATTCTGGATATCAAAGTACAATATGGGCAAACGTTGCGCTCGATGAGCAGCGGTGAACGCAAAAGAGTGTTTTTGGCACATTTACTTCAGAAACAACCAGACTTTTTGGTGCTCGTCAATCCTTTTGACCATATGGACATTGTCCATCGGGAGAAGTTCATCGCCGAATTATCGGAACTGGCCAAAACCGCAACTTTGATTCAAATTGCGCAGCGCACGGACAACTTCTTACCGGTAATGACCCTTTTTTCCGAGGTTAGTAAGGATGAGTTATCGCCATTTACCGACTTTTCCAGCTTTCAAAAAAACAGAAACTCAGAAAATAGCTCACCGCAAATACGTCTTCCTGAACCTATTCACCCCATGCCTTTTGATGGTTCGGAGTTAGTGGTTTTCGATGGCGTGTCTGTATCCTACGGAGAAAAAAAAGTGCTTCAGGACATCACATGGCGTATTCGAAAAAAACAGTTTTGGCAATTAATGGGCCCAAATGGTAGCGGAAAAACCACATTGCTCACCATGATTACCGGAGAAAATCCCAAAGGTTATGGTCAGAACTTTACCTTGTTCGGCCAAAAAAAAGGAAGCGGTGAAAGTGTTTGGGACTTAAAAAGTTTCATGGGGTATTTTACCCCTGCCATGGTAGACCAATTTAGGGGATACCATTCCGCCTTGCATATGGTTCTTTCGGGGCTCCACGATTCGGTGGGATTGTACCAAACCCCCTCCGATGCCGAGATACAATCCGCAGAAGTTTGGTTGGAGCTGATTGGATTGCAAAACCAGAGAAAGGTCTTTTTCAAGGACTTGGGCGAAGGTCAAAAAAGGTTGGTTTTACTGGCAAGGGCTATGATAAAATCCCCTAGTCTGCTTATTCTAGATGAACCCACAGCTGGTTTGGACGAAAAAAGCACAGCACTATTTATTCATATCGTCAATCAAATCGCTGTAGAAACCAACACCAGTATCGTATTTGTTTCCCATAAGGTAGAAAAGGGGCTCCAACCGCAATATATTTTTGAGCTTGTCCCTTCCAAAAATGGCTCTACAGGTATAGTTCGAGAGCCCTAGCCCAACACCTAAAACTTCTTATTTTCAGGCACTAAGCCTACGGTTTTGCCGTTTGAATAGTATGCGAAGACACCTGAAAATCATCTCATTTCTAATTTTAACAACGCAATGGGGTTGCTCTGATAGTTCTAGTACGGAGGAAGAACCGCAAAACTTCGGTTCACTTCGAGAGAATATCATTAGCGCAAGCGTTGCTTTTGCTTATCAAGGAGATGTTTTGAACAACTATTTGGCCAGCCCCAAACGCGCCGCTGTTAGTGGCTATTTTTGGTTCGAAGAAGATTTAGGAGATGATGTGATTTTCGGTTTGGACATTGAATGGTTGGAGGGTGTCAACAATCCCATACATATCTCTGGAGGGGATTGGATGGGCCTCGCTGGCTTCACCCGAAAAGGAATTCTTTGGTTTCCCGTTGGGTCGCTTGCCAACCGGGATGGTATCCCTACCGACACCGATACTTGGGAGATTCGCGATATCGGATTTGATTTATCCCCAAACACCTGGTACCAGATGACTATCATCGTAGATTTTGAACTCCGCGAATTCGATTCGATCACCCTTGAAGGCCCTAATCTCAATACAACAATTGATATTTCAGGATTTGCTTTGGAATACCCAAATTATGCTCCTTTTGATGAACCTTCTTTGACCTTCTATACCTTCGCCTTACGAGGCAAGGAGTTTGCCCCTACCCCTTTGGACAACGCGGCAGTATATTTTGATGATATTTCAAGCGCTGTGGAAATTGATGGTGAATGGACCACGGTTTTCGCCAACGGTTTTGAAGACCAATCCCAAATTCAAGATATTCCGGTACAGTTACCCGTTTCTCCCATGGCCAACATTCAAGAAAATTTTTGGTATTTCGAGAATGAGAATGCCCTCATCGACATCCAAGAACAATACGTGCGAAGTGGCAGCAAAGCCCTGCGTTGTGATGCCGACCTTACCCTTTAGCAAAAGGAAAAAGTTGAACTATCTTTAAGGGGTATAAACTCCTGACGAGCATGTTGAACGAACACTTGGATTTTTCTGAAGCTGAATTCAAATCACTTTTGGACAAAAGCACCGAGATGGTTTTAAGGCAATTCCAAACGGTGCAAAATCAAAAGGGCTATCATGACCATCCGCAAGCCGAAGTGGAACGATGGTTTGATGAAGAAATCCCAGAACATGGGATGGATATACCCACTTTACTCGACGAAGTGGAAAACAAGGTATTGCATACCGCAACGGGAAATCTCGGCCCCAATATGTATGCTTACGTGATGTCGGGTGGAAATCAAATGGCCATTATAGCCGAAAAATTGGCGAATACCATTAACCAAAACCAAACCAAATGGCATTTGGCACCTGCCATGAACGAAATTGAAAAAAGAGTCATCCGCTGGACAGCAGAAATGATGAGCTTTCCCGAAGATTCAGGGGGTGTATTGGTGAGTGGAGGTTCCGCAGCCAACCTCACTGGACTAACCGTGGCCCGAAATATTTTCTTCGAAAAGGAGGGAATACGCAAAACCGGACTTTTCAATAGAAAGCCCTTTGTGGTGTATGCTTCAGAAGAAGTGCACAGCTGTATGGATAAAAGTGTAGAGCTTTTGGGTATTGGCTCGAATCATTTGCGGAAAATCAAAACCAACGAATCCTTTCAAATTGATACCATTGCGTTACGCAATCAGATTGAAAAAGATTTAGCAGAAGACCTTCAACCCTTTTGCCTAGTGGGAAATGCCGGAACGGTAAACACGGGTGCCATCGACGATTTGGATACCTTGGCCAATATCGCTCAGGAATATGACCTTTGGTATCATGTTGATGGCGCATATGGTGCATTGGCCGCCTTATTGGATAACCTAAAACCCCTTTACAAAGGAATGGAAAGGGCAGACTCCATCGCCATAGACTTTCATAAGTGGCTGTACCAACCTTTTGAAGGAGGGTGCACTTTAGTCCGGAATTGGGGTATGCTAAAGCGAACGTATTTCAAAAAAGCAGCTTATTTGGATACCGAACTCGCTAATGATGGGAATCGCTTGGAGTACAACGAGCATTATTTTCAATTATCCCGAAACGCCAAGGCCTTTAAGGTTTGGATGAGCATCAAGGCATATGGAATGAAGCAGTTAACGGCCATGATTCAAAAAGATATTGACTTGACCAACTACTTGAATAGTCAGGTCAACGCCGCGCCGGATTTTGAATTGGTCGCCGATTCGCATCTTGCGGTTTCTTGCTTTCGCTATATCGGAAGTATGACGGATAAACAAGAAATCGTTGAATTCAACCGGAAGCTCATGCCGCAACTTGAAAAGGATGGTCGGGTTTTTATTATGGGCACCCAACTGAAAGGCGATTACGCCATTCGTGCTTGTTTTATCAACCATCGCAAAACGGAAGAAACCACAGATTATCTCTTACACGTCATTCGTGAGGTGGCTGAAAAAATGGTACCCGTAGAACCTATTTTATCCAAAAAATGAAACGAGAAGACCTTATTGCCCTATACGATTCCATCATTGCGGAAAATTCCAACTTTGAGCGCAAAGGAAAAACCATGCCCTATACTTCGGCCAATGGCCATATGTTTTCACAAGTGAACAAGGATGTACAGCTTGGCATTCGCCTTTCACCGGAAGACACCAAGGCTTTCGATTCGGAATTTGGCGCCCAACCCTTTTTATCCTATGGCGCTACCATGCGCGGATATGTTTTGATACCCGAAAAGCTATTGGAAAACCCATTATTGTTGGGAAGCTATTTGCAGAAGGGGTATGAGTATGTGATGTCTTTACCTTCGAAATAAAAAAAGCCGCTTAAAGCGGCTTTTTCTTTTATGTACGTCTTGTTTATGCTGTCGCTAAAGAACCAATCTTCTTTTTCAAGGCATCGAACATGATAGGCGTTGCAATAAATACGGAGGAATACGTTCCCACGAGTACCCCGATAATCATCGCAAACATAAATCCGCGAAGACTTTCCCCACCAAAAGCAAAGATGGCCAAAAGTACGATCAAGGTGGTTAAAGAGGTATTCAAGGTTCTACTCAAGGTGCTGTTCAACGCTTGGTTGATATTCTCACCATTGTTCCAGCCTTTTAGGTTCACGATTTCCCGTATACGGTCGAATACTACCACGGTATCGTTCAATGAATAACCAATAACGGTCAAAATTGCCGCGATAAATGCTTGGTCAATCTCCATATTGAAAGGCATAATTTTTCCGGTCAAGGAAAAAATCCCCAATACGATCATCACATCATGGAACACGGCGATTACCGCTCCAAGGGAGAATTGCCATTTGCGGAAACGCAACAATATGTATAGGAACACTACGGCCAAAGAACCGATAATGGCCAAGAAGGCATTATTTCTGATGTCATCCGCAATGGTAGGACCCACTTTCACGGATTGTAAAATACCAATGGATTTTTCTGATGCACCAACCGTGAAATCTTCAAAGGAAGTACCATCAGGCAAATATTTTTGTAGCGCAGTGTAGAGCTTATTCTGGATTTCATTATCCACTTCAATACCTTCCACGTCCACTTTATAAGGCGTGGTCACCTTAATCTGGTTGGCTTCCCCAAAAGTCTTCACGTTAGTTCCGCTACCAAAAACAGTATTCAATTCTGAAGCAATCTCAGAAGGATTCACTGCATTGTCAAAACGGATTTGGTACGACCGTCCTCCAACAAAATCCACACCTTGTTGCAGTCCCGTAGTGAAAAGGGAGAAGGCACCAACACCTACCAAAAGTGCCGAAACCACATAGGCTATTCTACGCTTGCCCAAGAAGTTGATGCCCATGTTTTTGAACAGGTTCTTGGTAATTGGTGTACTGAAGTCGAGTTTTCTACCTTTTTTGGAAATATAACCGTCAACCATCAAACGAGTGATGAAAATTGCAGTAAACAAAGAGGTTACAATACCTATCAAAAGTGTGGTCGCGAATCCTTTAATCGGTCCAGAACCAAAAATAAAGAGGATAATCGCTGTTAAACCTGTAGTGATGTTGGCATCCAAAATAGAGGATAAGGCATTGCTGAATCCATCCGCTACAGCTTGTGCTTTTCCTTTCCCACGAACCAACTCTTCCTTAATACGTTCAAAAATCAGTACGTTGGCATCCACCGACATACCTATGGTCAAAACAATACCAGCAATTCCTGGTAAGGTCAATACCGCTCCAAGACTGGTCAACACGCCAAAAATCAAAACGATATTGAAAATCAAAGCGATATCAGCAAAGATTCCTGCTTTGCCGTAGTAAAAAATCATCCATACCAACACGAAGGCCATGGCAATCAAGAAGGACATGAAGCCACTATCAATGGCCTCTTGCCCCAAAGAAGGACCCACCACTTCGGATTGGATGATTTCCGCTGAAGCGGGCAGCTTACCCGCTCGCAATACATTGGCAATATCTTTGGTTTCGTTTACGGTAAAGGTTCCTGTGATTTCGGAACGACCCCCAGAAATTGGCCCTGAAGAAACACCGGGTGCAGTATACACTTTACTGTCCAGAACGATAGCAATACCGGTTTGGTTGTTGAAGGCATCCCCTGTCAAACGCTCCCATTCTTTAGCTCCTTTGGTGTTCATGGTCATGCTCACCGCAGGCTTGTTGTATTGGTCAAAAGTATCTTGGGCGTCGGAAACGACATCTCCGCTGATTCGCGGTATGCCATCCCTATTGGATTTCAACGCATACAATTCGGCTACTTCGACTTCTTTGGAAGGACGCTCCCAAAGGAATTTGGCGAATTGTATATCTGCGGGCAACAATCTTCTGATTTGAGGCATTCTCAAATATGAACCTACCTCTGCGGTGTCAACAATAGCAGCTCTTGCAATGGCAAAACTGTTAGGGCTAGCAGGCAACAATTTACCCATCAATGGATTGACATCATTCGCCAAATCCAATGAATCTTGGGCAACGTCAGATAGCAGGGAATCAATTTCAACCTCTGGCGTAGCAACCGCAGAAGAGTCTTGTTCCGCAACGGGCTCAAGAATCTCTTTCAATCGTTCGTTTGCACTGATAAAAAATGACCCTAGGCTTTGGTTGCTTTGTTTATAAGTTTCCCAGAACTCCAATTGGGCAGTACTGGAAAGTAACTCTTGCGCTCTGGCAATGTCACGCGCACCAGGAAGCTCCACCAAAATACGTCCAGAGTTTCCTTCCCGTTGAATGTTTGGCTGAGTTACCCCAAAACCGTCAATACGCTCCCGAAGGACTTCAAAAGCGGAGACAATAGATTCGTCAATTTTCGTTCGGATAATGGGTTTCACCTCATCATCGGTCATTTGAAAATTGATGGCATCGCTCAATCCTTTGTTCGCAAAAATATCGGGTGACGCCAATTTGGTATCTCCCTTGATTTGGTCAAAGGCTTCAAAGAAAAGCTCCAAATAGGTTTCGTCGCTATTTTTTGAAGCTTCATCAGCGTTGGCAATTGCCCTATTGAAAACCGGATTCTTGGTATTATTCGCAAGGCCTTTTAAAATGTCTTTTACCGAAATCTGCAAGGTAACGTTGATACCTCCCTTAAGGTCAAGCCCCTTGTTCAGTTCTTTCTTCTTCGCATCATCATAACTCGTGAATCCAAAGACGGAAGTCGAGCCAATAGAATCCAAATAAGATGCTTCTAAAGCTTCACGCTTCCCGATATAGTCCTCTTCAGCCTCTGAAATTTGGCTCATTGCAAATACTTCGGCATCCTTTTCCAACTTGCTTGTGATGAAAGTGTATGAGAGCTGGTAGATGCTCACTACACCAAAAAGGATAGCGAAAAGCCTTATAAGTCCTTTATTTTGCATTGATTATTAAAATTTTAGATGTTTTCTTAAACAGCGTGCAAATATATCATTTCCCTTCGAGAATTGATAATAGATTTTATTGGAATTGCACTGCCATTCGACAAGGGGTCGAATGAAACAAAAATTGCCCTTTCGAGTGCAGTGGAAAATCTTATCAAAAGGATTTCTTTACCACTAGTTCGAAAGGGCAATGTTATATAGAGCGTTAACTACTATAATTGTAGCAAACCATTGGTTTTGGAAACCCCTTCAGCGCTTTCTTGCATTTTCGCCTTCTCTGCGTCGCTCAATTCAATATCAACAATTTTTTCAATCCCGTTTTTTCCTAAAATCACGGGCACGCCAATACAGATGTCGTTCAAACCATATTCGCCTTCAAGCATGGTAGAGCATGGAAACATCTTTTTTTGGTCACAGGCAATGGCTTGCACCAAACCGGAAACGGCTGCACCAGGTGCATACCACGCACTTGTGCCCAATAATTTGGTCAACGTAGCACCCCCTACTTTGGTTTCTTGTACGACGTGGTCCATCTGGTCTTGTGAAATAAACTCTGACACCTTAACACTATTTCGTGTTGCATGACCAATAAGTGGGACCATACCTTTATCACTGTGTCCCCCGATAACCATACCATCCACATCGGAGATAGGCGCCTCTAAGGCTTCGGCCAATCGATATTTGAAACGTGCGCTGTCCAAAGCACCTCCCATACCGATAATACGGTGTTTTGGAAGGTCAGTGGTTTTGTGCACCAAATAGGTCATGGTATCCATTGGATTACTTACCACGATAAGGATGGTGTTGGGCGAATGTTCCAAAAGGCTTTGGGAAACGGTTTTTACGATTCCAGCATTGATTCCGATAAGTTCTTCTCGGGTCATTCCCGGTTTTCTTGGGATTCCAGAGGTAATTACAGCGATGTCACTACCTGCGGTTTTGCTATAATCGTTGGTACTTCCGGTGATTTTGGTATCGAATCCGTTTAAGGAAGCGGTTTGCATCAAATCCATAGCTTTTCCTTCGGCATATCCTTCTTTGATATCCAATAAAACTACTTCAGATGCAAAATTTTTCATTGCAATGTATTCCGCACAGCTTGCCCCAACGGCACCTGCTCCAACAACGGTTATTTTCATGGTTTAGATTTTAATTTTTCTAGCGCAAAAATAAGGCATTTGCCTCAGAAAAATAGTCTTTTGGAGGGCGTAAGATTGCATTGTACGTCAAATTGGAAAATGTTGTAAAACCCTGAAAAATGTTAACAAAACGTACATTTTGTCGAGTAAAAGTGCCTTTTTGGAGAACTTATTGACTTTCTGCACAATAGTTCAGTCGAAAAGGTCGTTCTCCTAGTCCCAAATCTTATTGTAACGAGTTTGACCTATGAAGAAGCTCTTGTCTTTTATGTCCATCGTGTTGTTGGTAGCGGTGAGCAATTGCTCTGATATACCAGAAAACAACGACCCTATTTTAGGGGTTTGGACGAATTCCAGCACTTTAGAAACCAATGTTAGGACCACATCAATTACCCGTGAGGAATGGATTTTCAATGATGTGTACCTAGGACGATACCAGGCCTACTCCAATAATGAATTGGTGTTTTATACCGATTTTAAATGGTCTAATGATAACGATGTATACGTCATTACCTATTCGGGTACTGATGTTGAGGAGGTAGCCGTAAGCCTCGTTGAAGAAGACGGCGCGGACATACTTTCACTTACTAACGGAGCAGTTTTCGCTATTAGAGAGTAACGAAGACCTGCACTCTATGGAAATCTAGCGCCCCGCTCATTGAGCGGGGTGCTCTGCTTTTATCTAAATCCGAAATTTAATCCGAAGGTAAGGGTGTTGAACTCACCCAGGTTGTATTCGGCATTCAATCGGAAGAAACCGAGTTTTATTTTGGCACCCAAGTTGGCATTTACACCGCTAACATCCGTTGCAACCGTAAAAGGGTCGGTTACATCAACGGACAAGAATGGGCCATTTGCTTCATAGGTACCGAGCACGTCAATGTCGGATTTACCGGTAATATACCCCAATCCGCCATAAAAGTTGATTACTGGAATCTTGGTGGTAGAAATTACAGCGCTGATGTTCCAAGACCGCATGTTGGCGTCAATCCGTTGGTTTTCACCATCAATGACGTTGGAATCGGTAAAATCGTATTCTCCATTTAAATTGGTGTACCCTATTACCCCAGAAATGGCTACGGGCCAAATTTTATCTGCGGGAAGCAATTTGGTGAACTCATACTGAATACCTGCTCCAAAAAGGCCGATTTCAGCGTCATCATCAAACTTGATTTTAGGTAAGAAGCGTGCTTTGACTTCCAACCCTTTTACCAAACCTACCGCGGCTTGAATGTATCCTGAAGGAACAAAATTGAAGTCTTCTGAAGCCAGTCCCGAAGGTAATTCCAACTCTTCGCGAAACAAACCATCTTCATCTTCCACAACAATAATAACACCTTCAATATCGCCCAAGGCGGTTGAAACAGACCTAGCTTGTCCTGGATTGACCACAAAATCCACGTTGTCGTAATCTGCCGGATCTAGAATAAAGGACTGTTTGTCATCTTTGTTCTTGAATCCGGTAATATTTCCCACTATGGAAATCTCAAATCCTCCCAGAGGCTTTGACTTTCCTGAATTATACCATCCGTTGGAAATACTGTACACGGCAGACTCCGCCACCGGAGCAAAATATGCGTTGGAAAAACGTTCCGCATCCGCCACACCCGCCACGAAAATATCGTTAAGGTCTTGCGATTTTACCATGCCGCTCAGCAGCAGACATAAACACAAAAATATTCGCTTCATCTTGTAAACTTTTTCCTAAAACTAAAAAACTCGCCTACTGAGTGCGAGTTTTTGTTGTAAAATGATGGTTAATTATGCATCAATGTTCGCATAAACGGCATTTTTCTCAATAAACTCCCTTCGTGGGGGCACTTCATCTCCCATCAACATGGAGAAAATTCTATCAGATTCCGTGGCGTTTTCGATGCTTACTTGGCGCAAGGTTCTGAACTCCGGATTCATAGTGGTATCCCACAATTGTTCGGCGTTCATTTCCCCAAGACCCTTATACCGCTGGATACCTGCTCCGCCATTCATGGATTCAACAATCGCATCGCGTTCTTCATCGTTCCAAGCATACCGTTTCTTGCTTCCTTTTTTCACCAAATACAGCGGTGGGGTAGCAATGTAAACATGGCCATTTTCAATAAGCTCGCGCATATATCGGAAGAAGAAGGTCAAAATCAACGTCTCAATATGGCTACCATCCACATCGGCATCACACATGATAACCACTTTGTGATAGCGCAGTTTTTCAAGATTCAGTGCTTTGCTATCTTCTTCGGTACCAATGGTCACGCCCAAAGCCGTATACATGTTTTTGATTTCCTCATTTTCGAAAACCTTGTGCTGCATGGCCTTTTCCACATTCAAAATCTTACCTCTAAGCGGCAAAATGGCTTGGAAATTACGATCACGTCCCATTTTGGCCGTTCCGCCCGCAGAATCTCCCTCAACAAGGAATAACTCGCAGTTTTCTGGGTTTTGGTCAGAACAATCCGATAGTTTTCCGGGTAGTCCCCCACCGGTCATAGGATTTTTCCGTTGTACCATTTCACGAGCCTTCGCTGCCGCATGACGTGCTTGGGCCGCTAAAATCACTTTTTGTACTACGGATTTGGCATCATCAGGATGTTCTTCCAAGTAGTTGGTCAACATTTCAGACACGGCTTGACTCACGGCACTGGTCACCTCGCGGTTCCCCAATTTGGTTTTGGTCTGCCCCTCGAATTGTGGCTCTGCCACTTTAACAGAGACAATTGCGGTCAAACCTTCCCGAAAATCATCACCAGAAACTTCAAACTTGAGTTTATCCAACATTCCAGATGCGTCAGCATACTTTTTCAAGGTCGAAGTAAGTCCTCTTCTGAAACCGGATAAGTGTGTACCCCCTTCGTGAGTATTGATGTTATTTACGTAGGAGTGCAAATTTTCGGTATATCCCGTGTTGTAAATCATGGCTACCTCCACTGGAATTCCGTTTTTCTCGCCCTCCATTGCGATAACACTTTGGATGAGTGGCTCACGGGTGCCGTCCAAGAATTTGATGAATTCCTTCAATCCTTCATTGGAAAAGAAGGTTTCACCAACATATTCTCCTTTCTCGTCTTTGTTTCGTTTATCGGTAAGGGATATGGTCACTCCTTTGTTCAAATACGCCAACTCGCGCATTCTGTTAGCCAAGGTATCGTAGTTATACTCCCTGGTTTGGGTAAAAATGGTATCATCGGGAATAAAAGTCACTACAGTTCCTGTGATATCGGTTTCCCCAACACTTTTTACAGGATATAGGGTCTTCCCCTTTTCGTATTCTTGCTCCCATATTTTGCCTTCACGGTGCACAGTGGCTTTCAAATGATTGGAAAGGGCATTCACACAGGAGACACCAACCCCGTGAAGTCCACCCGAGACCTTATAGGAATCCTTGTCGAACTTCCCTCCTGCACCAATCTTGGTCATAACCACTTCCAAAGCGGAAACACCTTCTTTTTTATGTAAACCCACCGGAATACCCCTACCGTTATCTTGCACGGTAATGGAGTTATCTTCATTGATGGTCACCGAAATAGTATCACAGTGCCCGCCCATGGCCTCATCGATGGAATTGTCCACCACTTCATAGACCAAATGATGCAATCCTCGGGCTCCAACATCACCGATATACATGGAAGGACGCATCCGTACGTGTTCCATGCCCTCAAGGGCTTGAATACTATCCGCGGAATACTGATTTTTTTTGGCTTCTTCGCTCATAAATTATCTCGTTTGCTATGAAAATTTCAAATCCTACAAATATAAGGAAAACCCAGCAAAATTAAGGGCTTGAGCCCATTTGAAGCACCCAAGTTATCAACACTTTTTTGTGGAAAAACCAGCTTCTTTCATTGCACTTTAAAACCAGGCATTTCGCATCAAAAAAGCCCCTAAAAAAGGGGCTTTTCCGACTAATTGAAAATGAAACAAAGCGTCACCTACCTACCGCTCTGTTTTTTGTGCGTGGCTATTTCACATAGGCATCCTCGTGCACGTGCGCCACGGCCCTTCCTGAAGGGTCATTCATATTTTTAAAGGCTTCATCCCACTCCAAGGCAATTTTGGTGCTACAGGCCACGGAAGGCTCTTGTGGAACGCTCAAAGCAGCGGCATCTGAAGGGAAATGTCCTTCAAAGATGGAACGATAATAATATTCTTCTTTTGAGGTCGGGGTTTGAATCGGGAATTTGAATCGAGCGTTTTCAAGTTGCTCATCTGAAACTTCTTTTTCTACCAATGCTTTCAAGGTGTCAATCCAGCTGTACCCAACACCATCAGAGAATTGCTCTTTTTGCCGCCAGGCCACACTTTCGGGCAAATAGGATTCAAATGCTTTTCGAACTACCCACTTTTCCATACGTTCCCCGTTGATCATCTTGTCTTTTGGGTTGATGCGCATGGCAACATCCATAAATTCTTTGTCCAAGAAGGGCACACGGCCTTCAATACCCCAAGCTGCCAAGGATTTATTGGCCCTCAGGCAGTCGTACATATGCAGCTTGTCCAACTTACGCACGGTTTCTTCATGGAAATCTTTTGGACTGGGCGCCTTATGGAAATAAAGATAGCCGCCAAAAAGCTCATCGGCCCCTTCACCAGACAACACCATTTTGATGCCCATGGATTTGATAACACGCGCCATAAGGTACATGGGCGTAGAAGCACGAACCGTAGTAATATCATAGGTTTCCAAGTTGTATATAACGTCTTTGATGGCGTCCAAACCTTCTTGGATGGTAAATTTTATTTCGTGATGTATGGTTCCGATATGGTCGGCCACTTTTCTTGCCGCAGCCAAATCCGGGGAACCTTCCAATCCCACAGAGAACGAGTGCAATTGTGGCCACCATGCTTCCTTGGTATCGCCGGATTCAATACGCATTTGCGAAAACTTCTTGGCCACAGCAGACGTTACGGAAGAATCCAATCCGCCAGAAAGCAATACGCCATAAGGCACATCGGACATCAATTGACGGTGCACTGCAGCTTCCAACGCATCTTTAATGGCTTGAATACTGGTTTCGTTTTCCTTGACAGCTTCATATTCCATCCAATCCCGTTGGTACCATCTTTTGAATTCTCCATCAGAACTATGTAAATAATGTCCAGGAGGAAACAATTCAATTTTACTACAAACGCCTTCCAAGGCTTTCAATTCGGAAGCAACATAAAAAGTTCCGTTGCGGTCCCAACCAATGTAGAGTGGAATTATACCCATATGGTCTCTTGCGATAAAATACTCATCTTTGGCAGCATCATAAATCGCGAAGCCGAAAATCCCGTTCATCTCATCCACAAAATCAGGCCCCATTTCTTTGTATAGGGCCAAAATGACCTCACAATCCGATTGGGTCTTGAATTCATATTTTCCTTCAAATTGCTTACGAAGCTCTTGATGGTTATAGATTTCACCATTGGCCGCCAACACAAGGTGTCCATCATCACTATATAGGGGTTGTTTACCAGAAGTTGGGTCAACAATGGCCAAACGCTCATGGGCCAATACGGCTTTATCATTTGAAAAAATTCCGCTCCAATCTGGACCACGATGCCGTATTTTCTTTGACATCTCCAATAGTTGGGGTCTCAACTCTTCTGTATCTTGCTTTACGTCAAAAGCACACACAATTCCGCACATATCTCTTTTCTTAATATCAATTAGTGTTACAAAACTGCATTCTTTCTTTTAATTATAAAACAAAAAGATTAAAACTGATTTCATATTATAACCATAAATTTATATTTCTCATCTAAAGTGAATCATAACACACGATTTGAAAAGATTTTGTTTCACTTTGAAAGGCTTGTTAAATTTTAACGTCTCTTTAGAAGTATAAGCTGGGCGAACGTCCTAGTTTTGAAACTTCAAAAACAACATCATGAAGAAAATTGTTCTTTTTATTTTATGTGCTTTGTCTGTTGGGCTTACAACAGAAATCGTTGCTCAAAAATTTAGTGGTATGGACAAAAGTCCTGCCGATATTGCTTCTTACCCAACAAGTTATCGCGAGTCGGACAAATCGGTTCGTGTTATCTACAGCCGTCCACAATTGAAAGGTAGAACCCTTTCTGAATTGGCTCCTGCTGGAAAAGTATGGAGAACTGGCGCCAATGAAGCTGCTGAGATTACTTTTTATAAGGACGCTACTTTCGGTGGAAAAAGCGTTAAAGCAGGTACTTATTCTTTATTTACGATTCCTGGGGAAAGTGAGTGGACTATTGTCTTGAACTCCAATCTGAACCAATGGGGGGCTTACTCCTATGACAGTGCTGCTGATGTGGTTCGTGTTATGGGCGGTGTTTCTTCAGATGGTGAGTCTTTGGAAGCGTTTTCAATAGCTTATAAAGATGTAGACAATGGGGTGCACATGATTATGGGATGGGGTACTACACGAGTTGCAGTTCCTGTAACCTTTTAAATCATCGCAAAAGATTTTTCTGAAGGCGGGGAGATTTCCTCGCCTTTTTTATTTTATTCTCTTTCCTCCTAGAAACACCTGCTCTGCTTCAAGGTTTGGAATCTTTTCTGCGGCCACCGTCATGATGTCATCGCTTAAAATGACGAAATCCGCCACCTTCCCTACTTCAATACTTCCCTTTTCGTTTTCTTCAAAGCCTGAATGTGCGGCCCAAATGGTCATTCCACGTAGCGCCTCTTCCCGCGACAGCGCATCTTTCATTTGAAACCCTCCTTCGGGATAGTTATCCAAATCTTTTCTCACCACGGCAGCATAGAACGTTAGAAAAGGACTGACTTTTTCTACTGGAAAATCCGTTCCCAGTGCGACCGTGCCTGCCTTATCCAAAAGTGTTTTGAAGGCATAGGCCCCGTGCATTCGCTCCTCACCTATTCGGTCTTCCGCCCAATACATGTCACTTGTAGCGTGGGTAGGTTGTACTGAGGGAATGATGCCTTTTTCGAAGTAATCAAAGTCAATGGGGGAAACAATTTGCGCATGTTCAATGCGCCACCTTCTATCCGATTTTCCTTCCAATGCTTTTTCATAGGCACGCAAAACCACAATGTTGGCTGAATCCCCAATAGCGTGGGTATTCATTTGATAATCGGTTTCCGCTATGCGCTGTGCCAATGCTTCCATTTCATCCGCTGGGGTTATCATGGCACCAAAGTGACCTTCTTTATCCGAATAGGGCTCTTTTAAGGTTGCTCCTCTTGAGCCCAGCGCTCCATCTCCGTAGACTTTTACAGAACGTACGCTCAATTTGTTGGTTTTAATGATGCCCTTGTTCAAGTAGTAGTCCAGATTATCGGGCGTATTGCTCACCATGGTATACATTCTTATCTGAAGTGCATCTCCTTGGTGCAAACTATCAATCAATTCGATAACGTCGCGGCTTAAACCAGCATCATGAACTGTAGTAAGTCCGTAATCCAAGCATATGGAATCGGCCTGTTGCAGGGCTTTGATTTGGATTTCTTTTGTGGGTTTGGGCAGCACGGCATCCACCAATCCCATTGGGGCGTCAACCAAAATACCAATAGCGCTGCCTTTCTCATTTCTTACGATTTCACCGCCTTCAACATGGGTTTCATCCGTAATTCCAGCCATGTCCAACGCTTTTTGATTGACGTGGTAGGCATGGCCATCAACCCGCTCCAATACCACAGGGATATTGGGAAATTGCTCGTTGAGTTTGGCGTTGCTTGGAAATTCCTTCACCTCCCAATCATTCTGGTCCCATCCCCGACCGCGTAAAACATTGGCAGGGTTCTTTTCATGAAAATCAATAACCCTTTCCATCACTTCTTCGTAGCTTTGGGTTCCTGCCAAATCCACTATCTGCTGGTTCATCCCCAAACCATAAAAGTGGCAATGTGCATCAATTAGTCCTGGAACTAGGGTTTTGCCATTAGCGTCAATCTGGTTTTTTGTGGTAAATTCCTCAGATAAGTCTCCTTTTTCAGAAATGGCGACAAACTTGCCGTCTTTTACTGCAAAACTAGAAGCCTTTGAAAAACCTTCATCTACTGTATAAATGTTCGCATTATGAACAATCATGTCGACCTCTTCTTTGGAATTACAGGAAATGAGGATAAGAAATAAAACGGGAAGGAGACAGCTGGTTCTCATGCTTGAGGATTTTCCTCAAATGTAAGAAAACAAGATTGGGTATCCCTTAATCTTCAAACTGGGACATGACAAATTCAACACGCCGGTTTTTTTGTCGGGCTTTTTCAGTTAGGGTACTATCCAAAGGTTTCTGGTTGCCATATCCTTTTGAGGTGATTCGGTTTTTATCCAAACCCAACTGTATCAGGTATTTCACCACCGATTTTGCCCTACGATTGGAAAGTACATGATTGTATTCATCCGAACCTTGGTCATCAGTATGACCGCTGATGTCCACTTTGAGTTTCGGGTGTTTTTCCAGATAACCATAAACCGCTCTCAAATTTTCCTTCGCCTTGCGCCCTAAATTGGCCTTATCAAAATCAAAGTTCACATGGTCCAATACATAACTTTGGTTTGGACGATAATCTGGGCCCAAGTATTCCAACGAAACCGTATCGATGTAGTAATACGCGTAACCTTCTTCTTTTGAAGCTTTGGTGTTTTGCGGCAAATACTTGGTAGCACTATTGCTTTTAAAATTTCCCAGAATAAGGTGTGATTCAAATCCTTTGGCTACCAAAATCAACTGCACAGCTATCCATTCTTTTTTTTCCTTGTAAAACCCTTTGGATGAAAAAGGTTTGGGTCGCGTGGTTTTGGTTTCTTGCGAAGACAACAACACATTGGATAAATGTCTTTTGGTATGTACAGAAAGTGGATGTTCGGAAAAGGCTGCTCCAAAATCCAACACTGCACCATCGGATTTCTCGGAAAGACTGATATAAGCGGTCAATTGATACCGATGTCCGCGCTGCAGAGGTTCCTGCAAAGGCACTTGAATATATTCGCGATAGTCCTTTGGAGCGTAGAGGTAAAGCCCGGCATAGCCATCTCCGCCTTGCGAGGCTTGTTTGCCCTTAAAATTCATGGGGATGCCCAATTTCGTCTTGCTACAGACATTAAAGTAGTCCGTTGTGCCCAGAGTAGGCGCATTCCAATACGAGACATCATTGTTGAGATTGCTCATTTTAACGGGGCAATCCGAGAAGTCTTCAAAACCACCATTCAATACGAGATTTTGTCCGTGTAGTGTGGTGAGGTTGAACACGAAAAGGAGCGCGAATGTGATAGAGAAGAATCGTAATCGCATGATTTCCAATAACATTGGCTTATTCAAGGTAATATAAAACCTTGAACTTTGCATGTTTCATAACGGTTTTCGCTCTTTTATATTGCGTATTTACCTACATGTCAAACTTATAGGATACCCCTGCAAGGGCTTGGAAACCTTGAACTCTAAAGTTGGCCCAACGCTGATAATCGTTATTGGCCAGATTGGAGGCTTTAACGAAAATGGTCAGCTGCTCGTTAAAACGATACCCCGCTTGTAGGTTGGCATCAAAAAAGGCATCAAGGGAGATGATGGTCGCTGGAAATTCGGATGGAGTGGCATTCGCAATAGCTAGCGCCTCTAAATCCTCCCTTTCCCCAACGTAAAATAAGTTTCCGCCCACAAACCAGTTCTCATCAATCTGATAATCCATAAACAAAGACCCTTTGATATTGGGCAGATTCCATGCAGGGTTATCGGTCTCCGTATCGTAATCGTAGAACTCGGCATTTATCCCTAGGGTGAAGTTTCGATTGATGTCCAAATTCAGTTCGCCAAAAAACCCTAAGGTTTTGATATCATCATAAAACACCTGAAAGGAATTGCCTAAAAAGTAAGCGCTCTCGTCAGTTCGTAAGGTATTTTCCGGATTCAGTAAGAACAAAGGCATACGGTTTTCGGCTGAATAAGATCCTTTGATATTGTATCCCAAATTTGGGAGTAACTGCCCTTTCAAACCCACATACGCATCATATTGTTGGTCCGTAGGTTGAATTTCCAAAGTAGGGGACACAAAAGGATTTTCAGTGACCAAATCGTAGTAGGAATTTTGGCGGAGGTTCCCTTCAATTCCACCGTAAGCAATCACATTATCTTCAACCACCCGATAAGAGGCGGTAACGGAGGGATAGATGAAAAACTGGCTATCGCTATTTTCCGTATCCAATCCATATACCAAAGAAGCCCCTAAGTTTAGCGTCAAATCATCTCGAAGAATCAACAAACTCGGTGTAACCCCTACCTGAAAATGACTGTAGTTGGAACCCATGGTATTCACGGTACTGTTCAAAGACTCGTTTTCGAAGTTTCCGCTAACATAATCCAATTTTGCTCCTATGGTCACCAGCTCATCGGTGATAGGCAATTCAAAAGTTGGTTGTACCACAAACCGGTTTTCACCGGATTCTGTAGCATCCCAAAATCGTCGCAAGAGTAGATTTCCTTTCTTGAAGAATCCATCCTCCATTTCAATATCAGCGGTCGCACCAATACTGAAATAGTTTTGTGTTTCATCTATATCTGAAATCAGGGCAGGGTCAAATTCTTCTTGTTCCACGCCATACCAGTTGTAAAGCTGATGTTGAAATTCCAAACCAGCGCCCCATTCCATATCCCGATTTTTCTTGGCATACGAACCTTCCAACTTTGTGTTGTAGAAATTTGCATCAAGTGGAGTGGATTCAATATCCCCTCGGGACGAATGGTGGCGTAATCCGATATCGAATAAATCTTCGCCCCGATTCAATTCCCGGCTGGTGTATAAATCCAAAAGAGCGTTGTTGAAATTCCCAAGTCCGACTGACGCATAGGAATTGAAAAGTCTGGGCGGTGGCGTTTTCTTTACCCGAGCCGCCTTTCCTTTTGCGGGAGTAAAGGTGGAGGCAACGGGAACCGAAAAGATGTTATAGTCTATTTTTTTCTTTTGCAGGACGATGGAATCATCCAAAACAGGGGATGATTTCAGTTTGAAGGCATCCGAAACGGTAGGGGAATACGGTTTGATTACCGTTACCGTTTCGGTACCAATATCCTTTTGTTCTTGGGCCTGCAAAGGACCCAAAAGGCTCAATAAAAGAATGGATAATATATTTTTTCGCAGTAGTATCACAGTAGTGTTCTTAAGGTGTATTGGAATCGATTGATGAATTGCGCTGGGCTTCGCGGGCTTTGATGATAGCCAATTCTCCTTCGGCTTCAGCCACTAAATCATCAAAATCCTTGAAATTGGCCAAAACACTTTCCAGAATATAAGTAGCTTGAAAAGCATCATCCAACGCATAGAAATTCTTTGCCATAACCACCAAGCCTTTCCCCGCCCAAATTTTATATGAGGCATAATCTTTGGCCAATTTTTGAACGGATTCATTTGAGCTTTCGTAATCGCCATTCTTGTTTTTGAAAAAGGCGTCGTAATACCAAGCTTCTGCGGCTGTTTCTCCGGTTGCAATCTTGCGTACTTCGGCAAAAGCGGTTTCCGCTAGATTCTCATCCCCAGTCTCAATCGCGGAGCGGGCAATCATAATTTGAGCATCGCTCTTGATACGATTATCGATTTTAGGTGCCTTCAGTACTTTTTCGGCATATTCTAGGGTCAGATTGTATTTCTTTTCTTCGTAGTAGCCCTTCATTAAATTCGATTGCGCGAAGGTTTTATTTTGGGAAATTTCGGCAGTTTGCTCCAATTGTTGGAGATAGGGAACCGCGGAGCTGTAATCTCCCTGCCCAACATAAATTTCACAAACACGGGTCAACGCCTGTTCCGCATATTCTCCTGAACTTTCCGAAACGGTTTTATAGTAGGGTAAAGCAGCATTTTTATCCCCCTTTTTAAAATTGATTTGCGCCAAAGCGAAATTGGCCTCGAGCGCGTGGATTCCACTCGGGAATTCTTTCAAATAATCTTTGAAAGCCTTGGCAGCAGCATCGGTTTTACCTTCTACATATTTTCGGTTTGCAGATTCGTAGCTGGCACTTTCCAGCTCAGAATCGGTTACTTCAACAAAGTCAAGACCTCGCACCCAATCGGCATATTCGCCTACCCTACCCTCATCAATGTAAACCAGCTTTGCGGTAGCAACGGCTTGTTTGGCTTCTTGGGTTTTGGGGTATTCCTTCACGACACCCCTGAGCTTCTGCAAAGCGGCATCATTTCGACTCGCATTGTAATGCACCAAACCTTGTCGTAACATGGCCCTCGGTGCAAACTTGCTTTTGGAATATTCCGAAATGAGCTTATCGTAAACCTTCAGACCTTCCTGCTCGTTTCCTGCTTTTACGTAGGTGTTGCCCAATTCAAAATAGGCGTCATCTCGAAGGGAAGATTTTGGATACCGTTCCAAAAATGTGGTAAGCCCATTGGTTTTGCCTGTATTATTCCCCAAAAACCCGTCACAAAGTGCTTTTTGGAATGCCGCATAATCCCGTTCCGGACCATTGCGTTTTGAACCTTCGTTATAGGATTTCTTGGCAAGCGCATACTGACTTGTAACAAAGTAACTATCGCCCAAGCGGAGATGGCCGTCCGCCTTTTTTTCAGCTTCAATACCAGAAGACGCCACTACATTCTTGAACGCGGTAACCGCTTTGCGGTAATCTTTTAATTTAAAGTGGCAATATCCCAAATGATAGGACAAATCCACCATTTCAGGTTGCATGCTTGCCTTTGAAGATTTTGAAAACGCATTGAATCCATCCAACGCCGCCTCGAAATCCCGCATTTGATACAAAGCCTCCGCCTTCCAAAAGAGGGCTCTCGCTTCAAAATCTGGATTCTCGGCCTGTTTAAGTGACTTTTGAAATCGCTCTTCCGCTGCCTCATAATCTCCTTCCACGAATAGTTCGACTCCACGATAAAAAGCTACTTTTTGATAGGTTTCCTTACTGGCATAGCCTTGGTTTTCCTCCAAAAGGGCCAGTGCACCTTCAAAGTTCTTCGAAGTGATATAGGAATCCACCAACAATTCTTGCATTTCCTCCTGCTGCCCACTTTTGGGATAGGTTTTCAAATAGGCTTGCAACACCTCGGGGACAGGCTCATATGGATTCCCGATTTCATAACTCAACCGGGCGTAATTGAGAAATGCATCCTTTTTGATATCGGCACTAAAGTCCATTTCGGAAGCATTCTTGAATGCATTCAGCGCCTCCGTTTTTTGGTCCAATTTCAAGTAACATTCCGCAAGGTGGTAGTACGCATTTTGGGAAACGCTATTCGTACCCCCAATAATTTTGTTGAATTGTCCGATGGCCTGTTCATAGTCACCCTGTTTGTAATAGGAGTACCCAATTAGGTAGTAATCCGTATTGCTGTAACGGCCTCGTTTTCCACGATACTTTTTGAGATAAGGAATCGCTTGCTCATACTTGCCAAGGTTGAAATAGCTTTCCCCGATGATTTTATTAAGTTCCGAAACTTCTTTTCGGTCCGATTTGGGCAACTGCTTTTGGGCCAGTGCAATCGCTTCATCGAAATTTCCCAACTTGAAATTCAAATCCGCTTGATAGTACGATAGCTTTTCATTCAGCAGTTCAGGGTCGGTAATTTGGTCAAAACGAGCACTTGCCCCCTCATAATCATCTTGTTCGTAAGCGATATAGCCCAAATAATATTTTGCTTGAGAACCGTATTTTTCGGTAGTACTTATCTTGCTTAAATACCGCTCCGCTTCCTTGGGTCGTCGCGTAGCATACAGGGCGTAGCCATTGTTGAAATTGAAACGCTCTTTATCCTTTCGAGACATCGTAGAAGCGTCTACCTTTTTATACCACTTTAGAGCGTACGGGTATTTTCCGGTTTCAAAATAATAATCGGCAACGTCCAAAAAGGCTGAATTTCTCTTCGTAGAGGTAGGATAACGCTCCACAAAATCTTCCATTTTTTTGTCCGCGCCCCTTTGATTCAAACGAATGGCGGCGTTGGCGGAATAATACACACTGTTTGCCTCGACCTCATCATTGGGTGCCGAAGCCTTTATCTTATCAAAAAGCGCTTGTGCTGCCTGGTACTGCTGGCTGTTATAGAGCGCCAGCGCTTCTTGATACGTTTTGTTTTCGTGGTAAAAAACTTTGGTTTGTTGGGCAGAAAGCAGTCCGCCATACCCCATTAAAATGAGGCATAAAAGAGAAGGTATCCGATACATAGTGTTCTTGAATGTTTCTCGATTGATTGTTATGATAACGTCAAAATCCAAGCCAAAGTATGTTTTGAGCCTATCCTTGGGTTGAATCCATTCATATCACGGCCATTTTTACGAACTTAGTGCTCTAATCGTAAAGCAAACACATGCCCGAAACCATAGTTCAATTGCAAGATGTTGCCGTTTTTCAAAAGGAGAACATGATTTTTAGTGATATCAACCTTGATGTCAAAAAGGGAGAGTTTGTTTACGTCATCGGAAAAACGGGCAGTGGTAAGAGTAGTTTTATGAAAACGCTTTATGCGGATTTGCCATGGCGGAAGGGAAGAGGTTCGGTGGTAGACTTTAATTTGGAAAAGCTTGAGGAGAAAGACATTCCTTATCTCCGACGGAAACTGGGTATCGTTTTTCAGGATTTCAAACTTTTACCGGACCGAAACATCAATAAAAATCTACTGTTCGTGCTAAGTGCCACAGGTTGGACCGACCCCGACAAGATGAACGATAAAATCGAAGAGGTTTTAGAAAAGGTAGGCATGAAAACCAAAGGTTTTAAGTATCCCCATGAACTTTCCGGCGGTGAACAACAACGTATTGCCATTGCGAGGGCCCTTTTAAACGACCCGGAATTGATTTTGGCCGACGAGCCTACAGGAAACCTTGACCCCCAAACCAGCGTGGAGGTCATGAAAGTGTTGCAAGAAATAAACGATAGTGGACGAACTATTATCATGGCTACCCATGATTACGCTTTGATACTAAAATATCCCCATAAAACCCTCAAATGTGAGGGAAGCAAAATTTTTGAGGTGATTCAAAAAGCCATCTGAAAATGGTACTCAAACAGCAAGATTGCAAACCCGACCGAAAAACCAACCCTTTAATTGGCGTCCTGCTCTTTCTGATTTCAATAGTGTTGTTCATATTTACAGGGCCTCTGGGTTTACTTTATGGTTTTGTTCAACAATTGTTCAAAAAAGGATTAAAGGGAATTGGTGAATTTGCTTTGGAGTTGGCCATTTCCATAGATCAATTGGGAAATGTTTTGATGCAACATTTGTTCAACACTTTATGGATTAAAAAAATGGGATATAAGTTCGGTAATCGTGATGAAACTATCTCTAGTGCATTGGGCAAAAACAAGCAATTGGGAACATTGACCGGATTTGGAAAGTTCATAGATGCCATTTTGGATTTTATTGACCCCAACCATTCCTTAGATTCCATTGACTATTATGTGGAACCTACAGAGGATTAGTGGTTTCTAAGTTCCAAAAAAAGCCCTTTATCGGCTTTTCCGCTCAACTTTTAAAGTTTTTTGTTTCTTTGCCTGCGTGAATAAAAAACCACTTCATGGAAATATTGGGCATTGATATCGGTGGAACCGGTATTAAAGGAGCTTTGGTAAATGTGGAAACGGGTGAAATGGTAAGTGAGCGCCATAGAATTCCCACCCCACCTTCTCGAAAACCAGATGAAATGGCCGAGGTGGTCCGACAAATCGTGGAACACTTCAATTATAAAGGCCCCGTAGGTTGCGGCTTTCCTAGTATCGTTAAGGACGGCGTGTGCAAGTCTTCAGGAAATCTTCATAAAAGCTGGGTGGGCGTAAATGTTGATGAATTGTTCACGAAAGTGGTGGGCCAGCCTTTTACCGTGGTTAACGATGCTGATGCTGCGGGCTATGCTAGTACGAACTATGGGGTAGGCAAAGGCCAACAAGGTTTGGTCATCATGGTTACCATTGGCACCGGACTCGGTAGTGGTGTTTTTTACAATGGCGTTCTGCTACCCAATTTTGAGTTAGGCCAAATTCCCTATAAAAAATACAAGAAGATAGAAGAATGGGCGGCTGCTTCGGCTAAGGAGCGTGAGAAGCTTTCTTTTGAAAAATGGGGCAAACGTTTCAATAAATTCTTGAAATTGGTTGAAGTAATTACAGCCCCAGATTTGATTATTGTAGGAGGGGGTACCAGCAAAAAATGGCATGAATTCCATGAATATATTGACGTGGACACCAAAGTGGTCAAGGCCGAACTAATGAACAGTGCCGGGATTATCGGTGCCGCGGTCTCCTGCTTGCGCGAGCAGCACCATGGGCAAGTGGTTTAGCCAACCACTCTAGGTAATCTTATTCCGTTTTCTGTCTACTTCCTTCAAAAAGATTTTGCGCAAACGTAAATGGTTCGGTGTAACCTCTACGTATTCATCTTTTTGGATGTATTCCAAGGCTTCTTCCAAAGAGAATTTAATGGCTGGCACGATACGCACTTTTTCATCTGATCCCGCGGCACGAACATTGGATAGCTTTTTGGTCTTGGTCACATTCACCGTCATATCATCGTTGCGGGAATTCTCTCCAATAACCTGCCCCTCATAGATTTCTTCTCCCGGGTCAATGAAGAACTTGCCTCTTTCTTGAAGTTTGTCAATGGAATAAGGAATGGCAGTTCCGTTTTCCATGGATACCAAAGAACCATTGATACGTTGGGCAATATCTCCTTTTAAGGGTTGATACTCCTTGAAACGATGGGCCATAATCGCCTCACCAGCGGTAGCAGTCAATAGTTGGTTTCGCAAACCAATAATACCGCGAGAAGGAATCATAAACTCGCACAACATACGTGAACCTTTGGCTTCCATACTGGTCATTTCTCCTTTTCGGATGGAAACCATTTCAACTGCTTTTCCGGATACTTCTTCGGGCAAGTCAATGGTCAAATGCTCAACAGGCTCACATTTTACACCGTCGATTTCTTTGATGATTACCTGAGGCTGCCCGATTTGAAGTTCGTATCCTTCTCTCCGCATGGTTTCTATCAATACAGAAAGGTGCAGAACACCACGGCCATACACCATGAATTTCTCTGCACTATCCGTTTCCTCCACCCTAAGGGCCAAATTCTTTTCCAGCTCCTTCTCCAAACGTTCCTTGATGTGCCTGGAGGTAACATATTTGCCATCTTTCCCGAAAAAGGGACTGTCGTTAATGGTAAACAACATGCTCATGGTAGGCTCGTCAATGGCAATGGTTTGTAATCCTTCGGGGTTTTCCAAATCCGCCACGGTATCCCCAATGTCAAAACCATCCATACCAACCAACGCACAAATATCTCCCGTTTGGACTTCTTGCACTTTTTTTCGGCCCAAACCATCAAAAACAAAGACTTCCTTTATTTTGGATTTTACCAGACTTCCATCCCTTTTCACCAAGGTTACTTGTTGACCCTCCTTTAGGTTACCCCTTTGCAGGCGACCAATCGCGATTCGACCGGTGAAACTTGAGAAATCGAGTGACGTGATTAGCATTTGGGTAGAACCTTGTTCGGGTTTAAACTCGGGTACATGCTCCAAAACCATATCCAATAGGGGAGAAATGTCTTCGGTAGGTTTTTGCCAATCCTCGCTCATCCAGCCTTGTTTGGCCGAACCATAAACGGTGGGGAAATCCAACTGCCATTCCTCTGCCCCCAACTCAAACATCAGGTCGAAAACTTTTTCATGAACCTCCTCCGGGGTGCAGTTCTCTTTGTCTACTTTGTTGATAACCACACAAGGTTTCAAACCAAGGTCAATGGCTTTTTGCAGCACAAATCGCGTCTGTGGCATGGGGCCTTCAAAAGCGTCAACCAAAAGCAAAACCCCATCTGCCATGTTCAACACCCGTTCCACTTCCCCACCAAAATCAGCGTGCCCAGGGGTGTCGATAATGTTGATTTTAGTATCCTTATAGGTGACCGAAACATTTTTGGAGACGATGGTAATACCCCGTTCCCGTTCCAGGTCATTATTGTCCAAAATGAGCTCTCCTTTGTTTTCATTGTCACGAAACAACCGACAATGGTACATGATTTTATCTACCAAAGTGGTCTTCCCGTGGTCGACGTGGGCGATGATTGCGATGTTCTTAATTTTGGCCATACCCTCAGTTTAAGGCCGCAAAGGTACTGCTAATTTTAAAGGGAGGCCCGTGAGTTTTGCTTTTTTGGAAACTTTTAGCTGCTTATTCGGTCGGACTCATCTTGAAGTCCTGTTTTACGCTTGCGGGCTTTCTTGATTTCGCTACGACCAAAATCATAGGTCAAGCTGAAGGCAACCCTCCGAGAATCACTTCCTCCGCTCCCATCGATGAACAAATCCCCAAATTGCGTAACGCCTGCCCAGGGTGATGTGAACAAGATATCGTTAATGGATAGCCGTCCCGTAAAACGATTGTCAAAGAATTTTTTCTGAACGGCTGCATTCAAAGATCCCAAAGAACGAGTTTGATAAGTTCCACCCCAGACAGATGGAGAGTTGTACCAACCGGATACTTCAGCTCGCCATTCGTTTCCAAGATTGAAGGTATTCTGACCGTAGAAACTCAAAGTCTCTTGTCGCAAGGGCAAAAACTCAGGACTGGTTGCTTCGTAATCGCTGATGTATGCATTAATACTGACATATACATCCCACCAACTTAGTATTTTCTTCGGATAAGATATCCCCAAGTTATAGACACTTTGATTGGCTACGTTTAAGGTGGTCAAAAAATTGGATGCTTCACCCTCTGCAACGGTTACACGGGCAAAAAAGTCCGTGATACGGGTATAGCTCAAGGAGGTGTTCAGTCTGTAATTAAAAGTATGCGACAACTTTACATTATTGGTGTATTGGGGTTGCAAAAAGGGATTCCCCTGGCTAAAGGAAAGCTCGTTGAGCTGATACTTGAAAGGATTCAAGGATTGGTAGTTCGGACGTTGAATCCTTCGGCTGTAGGTAAGTGCAAATTGGTTTTTCTGGTTTAATTGATAGGTCAACCCACCTGAGGGGAACCAATCTGTATAGTTTCTTTCAACACGTTCATTTTCATTGGCCTGCTCACTTTCTAGATTTCCATCCGATATGGTGTTTTCCATGCGCAAACCAAACTGTAAATTCCATTTACCCCATTTTCGATTGTAATTGAAATAGGCCGCATTGATGTTTTCCGTATAAGTGAAAATATTGCTTTGGTCGGTATCGAGCACGGGTTCGCCATTTATCTGGTTGAATTGGTTGAACGTGTTGTCAGTTTCAATCCAAGAAAACTTGAAGCCGAGGCCTAGTTTTCCCTTTAAAAAGTTCTGTTCGTAATCACTTTTTACCGTGGCGATATCAATATTGATAGGGGTTTCTTGAAGCGTTGTCCGTTGGCTAAGGATGATGCTTTCGGTGCCATCAAAATAGGTGTTGGGCAGAAAAGCATTCCGGTCACTATTGTAGCGACCATAATCCAAATCGACATTCACACTGTATCCTAAAGTATCCGCATAGCGATAATTCAAATTTGCGTTGATGTTGTACGAAGTATTATCGGTTTGGTTCAACGCGACCAAAACACTGTCGTTTTCAACATTTCCCACGGGGCGAATTGGAGTGCGGTTGTTATCGGTACTGAATCCGTTATTGAAGTTACCATTGAAGATAGCACCTACCGTATGCTTTTTGTTCACATAGTAATCATACCCTAATTTCAAGTTATTGCTGTTCCGGTCATATACGCTATTGGTTACTGCATCGAATTGGGTATCGGATTGCGTTCGAAATAGATTGATGAATCCTGTGGTTTTACCAAAGCGATTGCTGTAGGTTCCGTATAGATTTCCCTTTTCACCTCTATTGTTGAAATTCAAACTGTTGTTATAGCGTGAAAAATCACCAGTAGTTACTCCAGTGGTATACGTTCCGTTGGTTCCCAAGCTTTTGTCTTTTTTCAACTTAATATTGATGATACCTGCATTACCAGCAGCATCGTATTTGGAAGAAGGTTGGGTGATGATTTCAACGGATTCAATATCCGTGGCTTGTAAACTTTCCAAAAAGTTTATCAAATCATCCCCCTGCAGCACCGACAACTTGCCATCGATAAAAAACTGCACACCACTTTTTCCTTCCACGATAATCCCGCCGTTGTTGTCCACGATGACCCCGGGAGCCTTTCGCAATAACTCAAAAGCACTGGTTCCTGTAGCGTTGATGGTATTTTGGACGTTAAAGACCGTTTTATCGGCCATTACCTGAACCATGGGTTTTTCGGCTACCACAGTGACCTCCGCCAGATTTTCGGTTACCTCGGTCAGTACAAGGGTACCCATGTCCAAATCTCCGCTTTCATAGTTGATTTTGCGTTCCAAATCGGCATAACCCAAAACATTCACCTTAAATAAATACTCACTGGGCTGTAAATCTTTAAGAACATAGATACCTTCTTCATTGCTTATGGTAGCCTTTACCAAACTAGAATCCAAAGGAGAACTTAAAGTGACCGCTGCATAAGGTACTGGTGCGTCCGTTGCATTGGTCAGTTTTCCTCTGATGGTTTGTGCACTCGCAAAAAGGGTGAAAAAAGAAAGGAGTACAAAAAATACATGTTTCATGACGGGTTATTTATTATGATTACCCAAAATTTCGAATAAGGTTACATAAAAAAAATCACAACCCGACCAATGGGCCTATAGCCCGACGAGTGGACTGGGGCCATCTGTCGGGCTATAGGTCACTTCGTCGACGGGTTTTTTTTGGATTTTAGTGAATTGCCTACCTTTCCACAAAGCGCAATACCATGGACAAAAAACTCATTTGGGGCATTACCGTAAAACAACTTCTAGCCGTTTTTGGATTTTACCTTTTCGCATCTTGGGTATATCATAGCGCGGTTTGGCTAAGCATCCCCGTTTCTCGAAGAAATGAAGTCGATTTTGGAGGCCTCACGGCCTACTTTGATGGAGGTGGTTTACAATATACCGTCTTCTTTTTGTTTACGATTCCCATATGGTGGTTGCTCTTTTGGAAACTCAAGAAAAAATCCTTCTGGCTACGTATCTCGCTTCACTTGGTTTTGTTACCACTTTTTGTTTTTGGTTCAAAATATATCTATTACACCTTTTGTGAGTCACTGGGATGGATTCATTTGAAGGGAGCGGCAGAGGTATGGGATATTTATATTCCGGCGCTATTTTATCAGGTACAATTTGCCATTTACCACGTTTATGAATATCACGTGGAAAATCAGAAAAAACTAAAATTGGAAGGCGAGCTAAAACAAGCTGCATTAAAAAGTGAATTGGCAGCTATAAAAGCACAACTGAACCCACATTTTTTATACAATGTTTTCAATACGATAAACGCGACCATTCCTCCAAAACTGGAAAGCACAAGGCATATGGTGGCTACGCTTTCAGACCTATTTCGATACCAATTGAAGGCCACGAAAGAAGAGCTTGTCTCCCTACGTGAGGAGTTGGATTTTGTTGGAAAATACTTGGAATTGGAAAAAGCCCGTTTTGAAGAGCGCCTCAAAATCGATATGGACGTTTCACCAGAAATCATGGATGAGAAAGTACCTCCCATGCTTTTGCAACCTTTGGTGGAAAACTCTGTGAAACATGGCATATCAAATCGCATAGAGGGAGGCGAAATATCCATCACCATTTTCAAAGAAGGTTCAAAACTAAAGTTTGAAATTGCAGATACCGGGGTAGGTATTCAAGACAAAGAATCCATTTTTGGAAAGGGCGTGGGCTTGACGAATACACGTTTGCGTCTACAAAAAATGTACAAATCCCAACTTGAGGTATTAGACAACATTCCACAAGGCATTAAGATTACTTTCGCCATATGAAAAAAGTGGTGATAGCAGATGATGAGAAAGCGGGTAGGCAACTCATCAAAGAATACCTATCGGATTATCCCGACTTAGTCTTGGTGGCAGAAGCCAACAATGGGGTTGACGCCATTAGGGAAATCAATACATTCCAGCCAGATTTGGTGTTCTTGGATATCCAGATGCCGGGTAAAACAGGGTTCGAAGTATTGAATTATCTGGATGAAATTCCGCATATTATTTTTTCCACCGCCTATGACGAATATGCGCTCCAGGCCTTTGAAGTACATGCCGTGGACTATTTGTTGAAGCCTTATACCAAGGCGCGATTCAAAACGGCTATCGAGCGTTTATCCCAAGACCAAAATCAATTACAGGCTTTGGTTCAAAATGTGGTGTTAAACGATAGCACCTATCCATCAAGAGTTTTGGTACAATTCAACAAAAAACTTATTTCGATAAAGGTTGAGGAAATCGTTTGGGTAGAAGCCTATGGTGATTACTCGAAAGTGCACACGGGTTCCAATGCCTTTTTGAGCAATTTTGGTATCTCTGAGTTGGAGAGCAAGTTGAATCCAGCGGTTTTTGTGCGAGTACATCGTTCTTCCATAATCAATCTGGACCAGGTCAAGGAATTGGACCGTTATGGCAAAAGTTATGACGTAACCATGTCCAACGGAGAGGTCGTTCGGGTGAGTCGCGGATACATGGATACCCTAAAGAAATTAATGCTGTAAGTTCGCTACCTTTGCGCAAAATTTCGGCATGAACCTAGCAACCATTCCTCAAATAAAGCATTCTGAAGGAGACAACTTTTTTTTGCTCGCTGGCCCCTGTGCCATCGAAGGGGAAGATATGGCTTTGCGTATTGCCGAAGCCGTGGTCAGCATAACAGACAAACTCAAGATTCCGTATGTATTCAAAGGAAGCTTCAAAAAGGCCAATCGCAGTCGCATCGATTCCTTTACTGGGATTGGGGATGAAAAAGCACTGAAAATTCTCAAGAAAGTTTCTGAAACCTTTGAAGTACCTACCATTACTGATATACACGAGGTCGAGGATGCTGAAAAAGCAGCCGAATATGTTGATGTGTTACAGATTCCTGCCTTTTTGGTACGCCAAACCGATTTGGTCATAGCAGCCGCGCAAACCCAAAAAGTGGTAAACCTCAAAAAAGGACAGTTTATGAGTCCTGAAAGCATGCAACACGCTGTACGCAAGGTCAATGATTCAGGAAACGAAAAAGCTTGGATAACCGACCGGGGTACCATGTTCGGTTATCAAGATATGGTGGTGGATTTTAGAGGTGTACCCACCATGAAACAATATGCCCCAGTTGTGCTCGACGTGACCCACTCCCTACAACAACCCAATCAGTCTTCAGGGGTAACCGGAGGTCGGCCTGCCTTGATTGGCACTATGGCCCGTGCGGGAATCGCAGCTGGAGTGGACGGCCTTTTTATGGAAACCCATTTCGACCCCAAAAATGCAAAAAGTGATGGCGCCAATATGCTGGACTTAAGCTTGTTGGAAAAGTTGCTATCTGATTTGGTAGCACTTCGCGAAACCATTGTTCGTATTGGGTAGACCCTTTAGTACGTAATCTTTTTTTTAAATTAACCCCTTACTACCAAAGTTGATTCTGTATCTACCTTATCAGAATTCCTGACGCTTTTTTTGTAGTCCGTTTATGGTTTTGTTGTGGTTGTTCATCTTTTTTTTTCACCATTGGTCTATTTAAGACTTGTTAAAAAAAGCCAAAAAGGTAATTTTCCATTTCAAATGATCAAACACATAACCCCCATGAAACAACCTCATTTACTACTTGTTGTATTCACCTTATTTTTCTCAGGAACCTTATCCTCTTTTTCGCAATCCGAATTTGGCGTTTACAGCGCTAAGGAAAAGAACATGACGGTATATGAAAAAGATACCACGGCAGCAGCGGTTTGTCTGTTTGCCACCAGCGATTTAAAGTTTGACATTGGAGATAAATGGGTAGTTTTAAAACAAACTGTTCACATCAGGGTAAAAGTCCTCAAAAATGAGGACATCAAACAGAGTACCCCTGAAATATTTTTGTACCACAGCGAAGGGACTTCTCAGAAAATTGAAGAAATTCAAGCGGTGACCTACCTAAATGGTCAGAAACACTATGTTTCCGAGGCAGACATGTTTCGTTCCGATTATACCGAACGTCTTGAGCAAGTCAAATTTACTTTTCCAAAAGTTCAAAAGGGTGCCATACTAGAATACAAGTACACCGTGGTTTCACCATGGGTCCAAAACTTGAATGATTGGGCTTTTCAAACTGACATACCCGTGATTTTCAGCCAATATCGCGCCCTGATACCCGCGAACTATACCTTTAACAAAGCTTTGGTGGGGAGTCTTCCCTTGGATATCAATGAGGCGAAAGTAAAAAAACGGTGCTTTTACTTTCCCAATGAAAGTGAGGGTGCCGATTGTGAAGATTTGACCTTCGCCATGAGAGATGTTCCAGCGTTTGAATTCGATGAAGAGTATATGCTTTCCCATCGAAATTATGTAGCACGTTTGAATTTTGAAATATCAAAATACACCAACAGATACGGGGAGGTTACCGATTATACAACAAGCTGGAAAAGTGTAGATAAAAAATTTAAAAACGACAAAGATATTGGCGGACAATTGACGAAAAAAGGATTCTTTGAACACAATGTTCCTGAAAGTCTTTTTCAGGAAACAAATACCATGAACAAGGCTAAAAACATATTCGAATTTGTAAAGAACCATTACACCTGGAACGAAGAAAATGGACGTTATGGTAAAGCGCGAGTTAGACAGGCTTTTAACAATCGAAAAGGAACCGCTGCTGAGATAAATATGTCCTTGATAAACCTGCTAAACGCAGCGGATATCAAAGCCAATATGATGTTGCTTTCCACACGAGGCAATGGTTTGGCCAAAAAAATATATCCTGTAATGGATGATTTCAATTACCTGGTAGCGTACACCAAAATTGATGGTAAAACCTATCTTTTGGATGCTACCGATAAAATGATGCCCTTTGGTAGGATTCCCTACAAATGTTTGAACCATTATGGTAGGGTGATGGATTTTAAAGAGGATAGTTTTTGGGAGAACATTAGCCCAAAAGGAGGCAACAAAATAATTTTCAGAACCAACCTTCAATATGATACGGACTTGGATGCCTTCACAGGAACGGTAGATCAAATCTGTATGGGTTACGACGGCATTGGTCGCAGAAAACAGCTAAAAGAGCTCGATAACGACACGGATAAAGTTTTAGACGAACTTGATAACGGTTATGGAGACTATCTTGAAATTGAAGAGTACAACTTTGTGGATGCCAAAAGTTCTGAAGAGCGTACCTGGGAGAATTTCTCCTTTGAAACCGATATGTCTCTTGACAACACCTTGATTTTGAATCCATTTGTAGGGGATTTCTTTGACAGCAATCCTTTTCATTTAGAGGAAAGAACCTTTCCGGTAGATTTAGGACATAGCAGAAGTTGGAAATTTGATGTAAACTTGACACTGCCCCAGGGCTATGAAATCGAGCAGTTTCCAGAAAACCAAGAAGTACAATTAGGGCAGGGATTAGGCTACCTCAAAATCGTTAGTATTACGAAAGGGCAACGTGCCAAAATTACCTATGAGCTTACTTTGAAGCAGTCTTTTTTTCCAACAAATACATATCAACCGCTGCGTGAATTTTTTGCCTATGCAGTAGATCAACACAATAATGCAACCATTACCATCAGAAAGTCAGAAAGCAAATAAGCTTAATCTCTTTTGTAGAAACCTTTTTCCTTGAGTTGGTCTACTTCCTGCAGAACCTCCACCAGAACCGTTTCATCAATAGATTCCAAAGTGGTATATCGCAATGATTTTACCACTTTTCTTTTTTCAGAAACCATACGTTCAATGTGTTTGGTCAAATGTGCTGAATTCCAGAAAGCCATATCCACATAGTCTTTTTTGGGTGGGGCATTCAAGTAGCACAAGGGGTGTTTGCCGTTATAAAAACAAGGTATACCCCATTTGAACTTCATATCCACTCCAGGAACAACACTTTCGATTACCGCCTTGAGATGCATCAAAATACTTCTCTTGGGCTCGGGTTGATTCAATATGTAGGTTTCCGCGGGGTTCATAAGCTAAAAATAGCGTTTAAGTTGGCAGTTGTTTCAAAATTATTTTACTTTGTAATTCAAAGTACTTTATTATGAATGAAAAATATCTGAACGATATCTCCGAGATAAAGGACATGATGAACCGCTCTTCCCGTTTCATCTCATTGAGCGGTTTATCCGGAATTTTAGCTGGAATTTATGCCATTATTGGTGCTGGTGTAACCTACCTTTTCCTTCTACCAAAACGCGATTATGTGGTACTCCATAGCTGGAATTTCAAAATGATGTTCATTGTATTTTTCGGAGTTGCTGCAGCAAGTATTTTGACCGCCTTTTTTCTTACCCAACGCAAAGCGCGAAAGAACAAAGAGAAAATTTGGGATGATACCACCCGAAGATTGCTTATAAATTTCCTAATTCCGTTACTTACTGGAGGGATATACCTCCTTATCAAACTCAACAATCAGCACTATGGCTTAACAGCTTCGCTGATGCTTATTTTTTATGGTCTGGCACTGGTGAATGCCTCCAAATATACCTTGGGCAACATTCGGTATTTGGGGTATGCTGAAATCATATTGGGACTTATTTGTGCCGCTTTTCCTGGGTACGGACTGGTATTCTGGACCATTGGTTTTGGCGTATTCCACATTATTTATGGAAGTTTAATGTCGATAAAAGAGAAAGCTTAAGTCTATGGGACTTATTGACGGCATCAACAAACTATTCGACCACCGCATCCGCTTGGGTATCATGTCTATTTTGATGGTAAACGAGCAGGTGGATTTCAATCGGTTTAAAGCGTTGTTGGATGTTACGGACGGAAACTTAGCAAGTCATAGTCGCACCTTGGAATCCGCAGGATATATCAGCGTCAAAAAATCATTTATTGGAAAAAAACCAAATACGAAGTATTCGGCAACCCTTGAAGGCAAAAAAGCTTTCAAATCGCATATCTCCGCTTTGGAAAAGCTCATCAACAACACATAAATTTTTTTATCATTTTACTTTGAAATACAAAGTACTTTAAATTTTAAATATGGAAAATAAAAAATCACAAAAAGGAATAGCCCATTGGCTCAGAAATAGTTTAACGGCAAGAATGTTCATGATAGGATTTCTTATCATCGTATTAATATTGCCGCTTACGTATATCACTTTTTTGATACAGGAACGCTCGCAAAGGCAATCTTCAGTCGTTAGTGAGGTGGGAAGACTTTGGGGAAAGGAAGTGGTACTTGAAGGTCCCATGTTAAGAATACCTTATAAGACCTATAAAAAAACCAGCACCTACGATGAAACGACCAAAAAGAGCACCATCAAAAAGGAAGAGTTTATTACGTATGCATACTTCTTCCCTGAAACATTAGATATAGATAGCGATTTAAATGCGCTCAAGAAAAAAAGGGGCATTTATGAAACTTCTGTATTTACGGCTGCCATGCATATTTCAGGATATTTTGAGTTTCCAGATTTTTCTGAACAGGATATTGCCGAAGAAGATATTCTTTGGGAAAAAGCAGTTATCATGATTCGAACTTCAAATCTTAAGGGGATAAAAAATCAAATAAAAATGCACTTTGATGGGGACACTTACACGTTTCGACCAAAGTTTAAGCAAAGTGGGGTCAACGAACATCATTACGCTTCTTATTTGAATATGAACCAATTGGAAAGCACTTTCTTAAAAAGTGGTGCCTTGGAAAAGACTAAAAAACTTGCTTTCCAGACCGAAATGACGGTAAACGGCAGCACGCAAATTCGATTTATTCCCGTGGGAAAGGAAACTAAGGTCCATATGGCATCAAACTGGGCACACCCAAGTCATACCGGTGCCTTTTTACCCAATGAAGATTCAGAAAAAAAAGAGGATGCTACCGGCTTTGTAGCGAATTGGACAGTCTACCAGACCAATCGTCAATTTGAAAAATCGTTTTTTGGATCACTCCCAGATCTATTGACTTTCGGTTTTGGCACCGAGTTGCTTGTACCAGTTGATGAGTACCAGAAAAGCGAACGCTCCACCAAATACGGTTACTTGGTAATCTCTTTGACATTTCTAGTCTTTTTCTTGATTCAGTCTATTTCCAAAATCAACATACACCCTTTTCAATACCTGCTTATTGGTTTGGCCCTTGTCATGTTTTACACTCTTCTGATTTCCATATCGGAACATCAAAACTTTTTAAAGGCTTACCTCATTTCTGGGAGCGCAGTGGTTCTGTTAATATCGCTGTATTCAAGATCAATATTGCGAAACCCTAAGTTTACCCTGCTAATTACCGCTTCATTGAGTGCACTTTACGGTTTTATTTTTGTTATTATCCAGCTCGAAAACTATGCACTGTTGGTTGGTAGCGTGGGCTTGTTCCTGATTTTGGGAATGGTAATGTTCGCCTCTAGAAAGATTGATTGGAGTGGAAATTCCCAGTTAACCTAATTATCCCAGGTCGCCTCATTTTGTTTTGGGGCGACCTACTACTACAATCGCATGAAATATCTGTTTCGTTTTATTATTCTGCAATACTATCCCCTGTGGTTATTTACAGGATTGGCCCTCCTATTAATTTTGATTCGATTTGCGGTAACAGGTTCGTACTTCTATGGGTTTTTGATGTGGAACCTTTTTTTGGCATATCTGCCCTATGTATTGAGCCAAACCATGGTGCTAAATCCATATCGAAAAACATCAAAACTGTTTCAATTCGGCATTTGGGGGCTTTGGTTGTTGCTATTGCCCAACGCGCCTTACTTGATTACAGATTTGGTTCACCTGCACAACAGTGCCTCCAACTGGATGTGGTTTGATCTTTTTCTGGTTTTTGTTTTCTCAGTACACGGTTTACTGCTCTTCGTGCTTTCTTTAGGAGATTTTTATCATATGGCAGCAGATGGGCCATCCAACTATTGGAAGTTTCTTCCCATACCCGTAATATGCCTTCTTTCCGGTTTCGGAATTTACTTAGGCCGATTTTTGCGCTTCAATTCGTGGGATGCTCTTCTACACCCCAATATCGTCCTTAGAGCTCCTCTAGCTGATTTGAGTCTTCCCTACGCGTGGTTGATGACCTTTGCTTTCGGCCTGTTTCTTTGGGTATGTTTTATGGTTTTCAAATGGATACAAGAATCCATAAAGTCAGTTAAACTTAAAAATTAGTAGGAAGATGAACTGGGAGTTTAAAAAGTAATCTGAAACTATACTAAGAAGCCGCCGAAAACAAAGAGGTGTGCAACCCGTTGATTTCAATTTCGAAATCATCTCGGATAAGGTCAGAATACGTTTTAGGGGTTTTGTCAGAAATGGAGACGCGCTTGTTGTCCATATCCACATCAAAATAAAAGCTCCTAAAGTTTTCGAAACTTTCAGGTTCCAAATGGGTCATTAAAAATTTGGTGATTCTAGGTCGTAATCGATATTCCAAATCGATACAAGCTCTTTTAAATGCTGCATCCGTTTCACCGGATATGACCCAATTGAATTTCACTAGTACAAGTAAAGAATGCGGAAGATAACAAAAAAATCGAATAGTATTTCTGCTGATTTATAGTGTTTTATCAACAGGCGATTTATCCGATTTCCACGTAGTCTTTTAAATACAAATAGCGCTGGGTAAGCTTCCCGTTTTGAGTCATTCGCGCACGTTCCAAGATACCCTGCGCATCACCGTTGTAAAATGCCGGGATAACATATTTTGAAAAGGCTTCTCCAAAGCCAATACTGGCATCTCTTGGCAATTCGCAAGGAAGATTATCGACAGCCATTACGGCAATCGCCTCGTAATAATGATAATCCACAACCTGTTCGGTTTGTGGATGATATCCGTAAATAGGGTCTGCAATGGTAGAAGGTTGTATAGTTGTGGCCACGGGACCGTCAATATCGCAGCTAATGTCGGCCACCACTTTAATGTTGAAATCGGGATGTTTGACATCTTCTCGAGTGTACAAATACGGTGCGCCCTGCCCGTAAAAGTGCCCTGCAATATAGAAATCAGTCACTGCTGCAAAGCGAAAAAAGTTGGATTTATACGCTTCAGGATTGGCAAAAAAGTCTGCTTTATTGCCGCGTACGCCATCTTTGCGTTTGTTGTATTCCGAAGCATCGATTTGACAATATACCGGCTCGGAAAAGGTCTGGGACAGATACTCTGCCACGTTGACCTTTTTAAGGTGCATGGCATCCAACATTTCTTTGGCGCCGTTGCCCACCCTACCCTTTCCGGTCAACAGGATTTTGATATTGGGCAATTGTATTTTTTGAAGTTCGGCAATCAAGGCTTGCTGGTCGCGAAGGGTCTCCGCTTTGGGCAATTCAAAGGTTTTGAACTTGAGCCCATAAGCGCGAATGCCATTATATGCCCCCACAATACCGGCGTAGCGACCAAAAGCCACAAGGCGTTGCCCTTTGAGGTTGGTAATCACTTCATGGTCGTACAATTCAATGTTTCGTTCCAAAACGGCACGAAGCAAGTCACGATTGTAGGGTTGTTTTTTGATGGTGTGGGAAAAGAAAAAGTACTTCTTATTCGGAATCAAGGCATCAATGGGTACTTCCTTCACACCTAGCAACACATCACAATCAGCAACGCTGTCAGCAACCGGAATACCCAAATCGGCATACTCAGCATCTTCGAACACGCGTATGGGCGAGGATTCGACCACAATACTGGCTTCGGGATGGCGTTTCAACACTTGCTGGCACGCTTCTGGTGAAAGTACAACCCGTCGGTCCGGTGGGTTTTTGCGTTCGCGGATGATTCCGAATTTCATAAATGTGGTATACTTTTTGCCGAATTTAAGGGGATTGCCAAGGGTACGCAAACTTTTCAGACAAAGCCAGCGAAGTTCTGGATTGTTGAAGAATTGGTTACCTTTGCCCTCCTTCGCGCAAAACAGGTTTGCGCTTCGGAGGACAAACCCAAATTCACCGTAGCCAAGCCTACGAAGCCATTAAATGGCGAAGTCGGTTGGCGAAGGTGAAAAAGCGTTAGGGATTGAGGTATTGTCGAAGCTCTTTGCGCGGTCACTGAGCGAAGTCGAAGTGACGGTTTGCAAAAGCGACTGCTGAAAGCCCGACCGTCTGAAGCCTACAGTCTTTGAAACCCTCAGGTGAAAAAGACTGGCGAAAGAGGGAAACGCCCACTTCTCGATTTAACCCGCTGCGATGGGTCACTTGAAGTGAAGAGTTCTTTGATAAAAAAATGAGATGGATTTATAGTTCGCCTTCGCTACTAAGGTAGCTTCGGCGGACATAATTCGTTTACGGTAAGCAAAGCTTACCTCACTCATTATGGGGCCGACTGGTTTTGACAGCGAGACCAATGGCATTGTAAGCATGTCGAGCTATGGGAATGATGCTCGTTAATTCAACGTCTCACACTTTTAAATGGCGAGTCTAACTACGCTTTAGCTGCTTAATCGACTGAATTACAGTAAGTCTTAGCCTAGTCCGCCTAGGGCGGAAAGCTGAATGTTCCTGAATAGCCCTTGTTGACGGCGATTCATTTAGGAGCACCATAAAAGTCAACACCGGGTGGTTAAGGCTTCGTTAACCATTCTAAACTAAAGAAGCTAAGCTTGTGATAGGCGGTTTTGGGTCGGTCACAGGTCGAAAATTGAACCAAGACTAAGCATGTAGAAAGCTCTGTTATTGCTTGTTTGGACGAGGGTTCGAATCCCTCCGGCTCCACCTACGCCCTCCGAAGCTTTGAGCGAAGCGAAAAGCGAAGGAGGGCTTTATTTTACTTTTCAACCTCCTTTTGTTTTTGTTTCATTGGGCTTCGGTGGACCCGTCCACTGGGCTTTATTGTTTGTTTGAAATCTTCAAAGTTAAAGAGCCAACTAAAGCATAAAAGCTGCCCGTATACGTTTCATTCTGCCTACCTGTTTTAGTATCTTTCTATAAAATTTGAATGCAAATTGCTACGATTCTTTTTTCTATTATTGACATTTCTGTGTTCATCTCACTTTTTCGCTCAAAACAAGGGCGATAACATTAAGGTTGATTACTGGTATAATGTAGAAGAACAAGGGATATTCCAAGACGATAACAGAAACATGGATTTTGAAACAGTTCAAAATCAGGTTTTTTCGTCTTTGGATGGGATTGACCTGAATTTGGAAGCCACCATTTGGCGTAGGTTCAAAATACCCGCTAGCAGTACCAGTGACATGCTTTGTATTCAGTCCTACAACACCACCAAAGGAGTACTTTACATTCCCAATAAAAAAGGATACGAAACTGTTCCTATCGGAGTTCAGATGAAGGTGCCACATCACTTGAACAGTTATGCGGAAAAATTTTTTGCGTATATACCAAACAAGGGAATTGAACATGAGCACTTTTTTTATTTAAGGGAAGAGACTAAAGGACACTGGATTCCTGAAATAGGTGAAGAAAACATTTTTTTCGTATATCTCGAAGATCGCATGAAACTGGTGAACGGGCTATATCGAATTTCCGAATATGGTCGTGAATACCACTTTTATGTTGGGGTTGTCTGCATGTCCTTTCTGTTGTTCTTTATTGGCTATTGCATCAATGGAAACCAAGCTTTCTTAACCTATAGTTTATATTTACTCGCTTTGGTGGCGTACTATGGCAATAGGTTACTACCACTTTCGAACTTTTATAATAGCACGATACCCGACCTGTATTTCTATATAAATCTCATTTCACGTTTTGGGATTTTATTTACCTACTATTATTTCATTTACGTTTTTCTAGAAGTGCCCATTAAGTTTAAAAAGATAGCGGGTTACGCAAAATACAGTCTAGCTGCCATTGCCAGTTTCGCAGTTATCTATACACTGGCACTCCTCATATATCCGCTCGTTCCTGGGCGTTACGCCATTATCAATACCTTTTATGTGCTTGCAGCAATCAATGGTTTGATACTGGTTGTATCAATGTTCCTTTCTAGGCCCAATAAAGTTGCAATCGTGACTTTATTGGGGACTATATTAATCAATGTTGGCTCCTTAATATCGATATATATTAATGACGTTGCATTTCTATTGAAAATGGTCTTGGTCGAAACCGTTGTTTTTTTTGGCATCATCAGCTACCAAAACAAGAAAAAAGAAAGGGATGCCGCTGCTAATGTATTGGCGTTGGATATAGAAAAAAGGGAAAAAGAATCGTTACGGCAATTGGATATGTTGAAATCAAAACTTTTTGCGAACATATCCCATGAGTTTAAAACACCCCTTACACTTATACAAACCCCTTTGGAAGAAGCAATGCGGCGGCGTGAGCCGTTGGCGGACAATGACTTTTCCCTGGTCTATAAGAATACCAACAGATTGGCCAATTTGATCAATAATCTGCTATCGCTTTCCAAATTGGAATCAAATACGATACAAGCGAAATATAAACGCGGAAATCCCATCAAGCAGTTAAGTGATCTTTGCACACAATTTAAATCCTATGGTCAAAGCAAAGGAATCACTTTTACATATGAATACGACACCGATAGCATTACAGCAGACTATGACCACGAAATTTTGGAAACCTGCACCAACAACTTGTTATCAAATGCAATGAAGTTCACCGATAAGGGCGGGAAAGTTCTTTTAAAGGCTACGATTGTAGCATCATCCTTGCAGATGGTTGTGTCAGATTCTGGAATAGGCATTGAAATAGATGAGCAGGATAAAATATTCGATCGCTTTTATCAAGTATCGGAAAAAGATGAAACCAGACCAGGTTCGGGCATAGGACTTTCCATTGTAAAGGAACTGGTGCAGTTACACAAAGGAAGTATTACCGTTAAAAGCGCGACCGGTGAGGGAAGTACATTTACAGTGACCCTACCACTACAAAAAATAGGGCAAGATGGCACAGAGCAACAACAACGTAAGAAAGAAACGGTAGCAATATCACAAAACCAAATTGCACCCCATCATGATATAAAGTCTTCTTCCAAGAAAAAACAAACAATCTTGATTGTTGAGGACAATGCGGACCTACTGGAATTTCTCGCCCGAAAATTGGAGAACTCATATAATATCAAAACCAGCAAAAACGGAAAGTCAGGCGTCGAGGTCGCACTGAACACGTTACCAGACGTAATCATCAGCGATGTCATGATGCCAAAAATGAATGGGATAGAGTTGTGCCAAAAGTTGAAAACGCATCCGTCAACATCCCATATCCCTATTGTGCTATTGACAGCCAAGAGTGAACAAAAAGATGAGCTCATTGGATTGGGAACAGGTGCAGATGCCTACGTAACCAAACCGTTTACGCTCGAAAAACTGGAGTTAATCATCGAACAACGTATTGCATTACGCCAGGTACTGCTAAAGCGCTATAAAAAAAATATGCTATTTGAAGCTGATGTTGAGAATATCACCACCGCGGAACAGGATTTTCTGCAGCGGTTACAACGAACCTTACAGAACAAATTAACAGACCCCGCGTTCAACACGGAACAAATGGCAGAGACCATGGGTTTGAGTCGCATGCAATTGCATAGAAAAATAAAGCATACCATCAATAAAACACCCTCTGATTTAATTCGAAGTGAACGGCTTATCCTGGCCACTACTCTCCTAAAAGATTCAAAACTCTCGGTGAAGGAAGTCGCTTATCAATCAGGTTTTAACTCACCATCCTATTTTATTAAGGTATTCAAGCGGCGTTTTAATATGACCCCTTCCGACTATTTTAACGCCGAAAAACTATAGAATATCCCCGCATGTTACCAATTTGACATACATTGTTACAGATGTACTATTTCTGTAAATCCTTCCTAAAATACTTTTACGCTGTCTTTCCCCCGTGTTATAATTGGATTTGAGCTTTGCTTACAAATCCGATTTAAGAAATAAGGTTTAATAACTAATAGCAGATTTAAAGATGAAAATTTTGAAAAAGATTTTATTGGTACCTATGATCGCCATTGCACTGGGATGCTCAAACGATGACAGCGAAAATAATTGTGCAGGTCCAAACTGGTTGGAACAAGTAGATGACGAAGGAACAGCCTTTGTACTTGCCCGCACAAATTTTGGAATTGACCCGACACCTACTACTTGTAATAATTTGGTAACCGCAGCAAATGCACTTATTGCTGCATTGGAAGGTGTTAGAGATTGTGTTCCTGCCAATCAAATGGCATTGTTTGAAGCCGATTTGAATCTAGCCATCAATGATAGGGATACGGCAAACTGTTCGCAATTGAATTAAATAAGAGTTGTTCTACTACTTTAGTTTCGCCTTCAGATAGGAAGAGCAATCTCATAAGGTCCCATTAATTAATTTATATGATACTATGTAAAATCATGTCACGGTCAAAATATGCTAATAATCAAGCGCCGTGTATAAAAATATATACCACAATCACAATTTTAGAAAACTATTAACCACAACACAAAGCAGTTAAAAATCATGAAGAAGGTTATTTTTATTATCATTCTGGCACTGGTCGGAGTAACTGAAATGAACGCACAGTATAAAGTCATTACCAGCGTTGAGTCTATCGTACCCAATGGTCTGGGGCGGTCGCGAATCGTCAATGCTCTTGAAGAAAAAGACTATAAAGAGTATACCAGTACTCAGACCGAAGAAGACAACACACGCAACAAATCAAAGAGGGGCGAGATTCGTGTCAAAAATTTCGAAGAGACCAAACTGCTAAACTTTTATAACATTGGTGGAATCCGTTTTCAAAATATTGCTGCCAATGATGCCCTAATTACTTCTATGATCAATACCATGGTCAATGAAGGTTGGAGCCTTGTGTTCGTCACCAGCGCTGTTGAAAGTGAAGGCGGCAAGGGTGATGGTAAGGGCATCTTCATTACCCGATATATTTTTAAAAAATAACAAAGTTGATATACTTTAAAAAAACCAGCCTATCGGCTGGTTTTTTGTTTGTTTAAAGCCCGTCTTCTTATATTAAATCGCAAAGACCAAAATTACTTCCCCACAAGCAGGTTCGCTTGGTCCCATTCGGATTACTGCATAATTGCGTATCAGTAATCTAAACTGAAGCATCCATAATTTTTAAACTTGGGTTGAGCCTTACTTGAATCATGGATGGCATATGTACAGACCCGCCTATGTAGCTGTGTTCCCATTTTTTGTTTCTATCTATGATTTCTATAGTTGCCCTTGGTACGACCTTTAACGCCATCTTCCAACAAACCATTGTGCTATACACTTAAGGAAAAATAGGCATCCATTTCATGCAGTTATTTCAACTATTGCCTTTCCTGATTTTTCCCAAACTCAAGAGAAATAGCTTTTGAAAACATAGAATTAAGTTAAACTGGACTGGTTATAAATTGTTTTTTGTTTAATGATTTTAACTTTAAATTAAACAAAATTGTGTATAATGTCTGTAACATTAAAAAGATTAACCATTCAAAACATCAAAATAACTATGGAAGTTCACAATTTAAGCGCGATTGGGCTACATCCGGAAAAAAGTAAAGAACTAGCTGGTTTTCTAAATGATTTGTTGGCCAACTATTCCACTTTTTATCAAAATACGAGAGGGTATCATTGGAATATCAGTGGTGACAAGTTTTTCGAACTACATTTAAAGTTTGAAGAATTGTACAACGACCTTTTCGTAAAAATTGATGAGGTAGCCGAAAGAATCTTGACCCTTGGATATGCTCCCCAGCATAAATTTACGGACTATCTGAGTACCTCAAGGATATCTGAAAGTGACCAAGTAACCAATGGTAGAAGGGCCATCGAAGAAATTCTGGTCGCCTTTAAGACACTACTGGCAAAACAAAGACATATTCTCTCGCTTTCAGCTGAAATCGATGACGAGGGAACAAATGCCCAAATGAGTGACTATATCCGAGAACAAGAAAAACTGGTGTGGATGTATTCATCCTATCTCAAAAAATGATGAGGTTTTTTGACATTGGAGAAACAAAAGATTGGATTGCGAGTCAAGTAATTGGTTAATTCAGCTAAAACCCTGTAAAATCGCTATGAAGATTATCATGTTAAACAATGCATAGAACAATGCCGGTGTTGATTGTAAGAAACTATCTCTAATACGAATGCGTACTGCCAGCCCCATGAACATTAGAATAGAAAGACCAGCACTACCAAGAAAAATGAAGGGTTTATAAAACAGCCCCCCTAAAAGGGCCAGCGCTCCCAAAATCTGAAGGAAACCAGTAAGACGACGATATTTATTGAGTTCATATCTCTTGAACTCTGCCACCATAAATGAGGAAGTTAGACATGAATAACCAAAAAAAAGAAATGAAAAAGCGGAGAAAAGGATACCTAAAATAAGAATGGATGATTTTACTACCATTTATATGTCCTAAAGAGAGCGTGTTAATTTTAAAAGTGCAAAGATGGAATATGTAACTATCATAATAAAGGTTTTTATATTTTTTAGCATTGTGAACGTCTGGTTTCTACGTTTTAACAAACCGACTTCATGGCGTGGTGGACAAGCAGCTAATATGAAAAAAGAGTTCGAAGTGTATGGCTTGCCGGAAATCATGCTTTATCTCGTGGGAGGACTTAAGGTTTTAGCAGCAACCCTGCTGGTAATCTCTATTTGGGTTCCTCAACTTACCTCAGCGGCAGCTGGAGTTATGGCCATTTTGATGGCTGGTGCTATAGCAATGCACATAAAGGTAAAAGACCCTTTGCAAAAATCGTTTCCCGCGTTTTCCTTCCTTGTATTATCAATATTTCTAATTCTATTCAACATACTTTAAAATTTAAGAAGATGAAAAACTTTACCCTTCCCGTTCGTTTTGGTTTAGCTACCAGTGGATCTCTAATAGCGTATTTCCTTGTGCTGTCTCTGTTCGACTTGCATACCAATATTTTTTTCAGTTTGTTCAACGGCATCATTACAGGTTTTGGCATTTATGAGGCGATAAAATATCGTCGATTGGAAGAAGGGCCGACTTTCAATTACAACAAGGGTTTTTCAACCGGCATAGTTACTGGATTTATGGCCACCTTGTTATTTACTATTTTCTTCGCGGTTTATAGCACTGAAATTAATACAGTGTTTTTGGCGCAACTCTCTGAACAATGGTTCAAGAACTTAAGCTTTGCAGGAATTGTCTTCTTCACCGTGGCGATAATGGGCTTCGCGACCTCCATTGTACTTACACTTTCTTTTATGCAGCTGTTTAAGACCTCGAACAATATTGTTATGAAAAAAATATAAACGACAATACGGCTCTTATTTTGAATAAAAATGATTTGTAGGATAGAACAACATTTGAAAATTGGTGCTAAATTGTTTGAGCGTTACGCCCACCTGTGCAATAGATTTTGTTTTCATTAGTATATGTCGGTTAATTTTGAAAGCAGCAGCTTGCCAAAACGAATACTGTATTCTAGGTGTACTAGCCACCTAGTGCCTTTAAAAGGTAATCGCTTTTTCTAGTTGTCAATAGAGCCCATGACCCTTTGCATAAAACCATTTAATGCTTCTTTTTGCTGCACCCCATCTTTAATCGATTTTTGAACTTCGAGTGCTCCGTACATATTACTTATCAATTCTCCTATAACATTTAATTCCTGATCATTAAAACTTGAAACTTCACTTACATGTTCCAAAACCTCCAAAGTTTCGTGGATGAAGTCCTCGTCGTTATTTTCTATGAAAGTCCCGAGGCTCTTAATTACTGGTAATTTCATTTATTAGTCCCTTTAAAAGATCATATTTGTTTGTTTGCACTTGATTTTTGAATTGACCGTTCTGGAAAGTGGCAAAGGTTGGTAAATTGCTAACATCCGCCAACTTTCTGGAATTTGGAAATTTCTCAGCATCTACATAGACGAAAAGTACGTCCTGATTATCCAATGCTTCTTTTTTGAACTTAGGTTTCATGATTCTACAATTTCCGCACCATAAAGCAGAATATTGAACTACGACCTTATCATTTTTTTCAATTAGTTCCTGTAGCGTATCGGTGTTTAATTCTGTTACCATTTTTAATGAATTATGTGATTAAAATCTATTTGCAAATAAAAAAGTGAATTAATTTGCAGAGGCGGATAGGTAGTCGGCCACAGATTTACTATTAGCGTCCAGAGCCCTTTCTCCATCTTCCCAATTCGCTGGACATACTTCACCTTTTTGTTGAAAATGCGTGTAAGCATCTACCAACCGAATATATTCCTGTACATTTCGGCCGAGGGGCATATGATTAATTCCTTCATGAAATACCGTGCCTTCTTCATCAATTAGATAGGTTGCCCTAAACGTTACATGGTCTCCATCAAGTAGTGTTAGCGTTTCACCATTGAAATAATTTTTGGGCGTACTATCCAATATGCCAAGGGTGGAAGAAAGATTTCTATTACTGTCCGCAATTAATGGATAGGTAATGCCCTCTATTCCTCCATTGTCCTTTGCGGTGTTTAACCATGCAAAATGAACTTCGGGAGTATCACAAGAAGCTCCTATTACAAGTGTATTTCTTTTTTCAAACTCTGGCAGGGCTTCTTGAAAAGCATGTAGTTCTGTAGGACATACGTATGTAAAATCTTTAGGATACCAAAAAAGCAAAACCTTCATTTTCTTTTCTCTCGCCTCATTTAGCGCATTGATTGTTAAGGTATCTCCCATGTAGTCCATTGCTTTTACATCGAGATTTGGAAACTGTTTACCAATATGCATCATTTTGTTTAATTTTTTTACAAAATTACTTAAACAAAATGGAAATTAGATATATGATTATCGTTAAGTTCAATATCAATATTTAGAAATACGATCAAGGAAAGAACATCTTTACCATATAGCAGTTGCCACTTGTATACCTCGACGATGATCATTTAAAATTTGAAGATGGTTTGTCCCTGTTCAAGAGGTACGAATCTAAAGCTTTGAACAATTAACCATTCTCCATATTGATGTGCAAACGTTTATGTAACAAAAGAATAGTAATACAACAGAAAAGCATCCAAGATGAGGGCAAGGTAGGAATGATTCCGTCACCAATAGATATATGCATTGAAATGGCCCCTATCATAAAAACCCCCATAGTGGAGGCTCCAACCACCACCAATTTTGGAAACCTTAGTCCCAATAACAAAAGGATTGCAGCCAAAATCTTAAAGGTGCCAACCACGTACATTTGCGTTTCACTCAACCCATATGCTTCAAACTCCTCTATCATATTGGTGGCACTCCCTCCTCTGAATATAGAACTGGCTTTCATTCGAAACGTCCACACACAAAGGACCGTCAAGGCCACAATTAAAATCAGTATGCGGTAGACTAACTTCATTGTAAATAGTTTACCTAAAGATACAGGAAATTCCATTCGCCAATTATCAACTTATAAAATCACAATAAAATGGCAAATGGGATGGGATAAATCAAGCGGCTTTAATTCATATGAAATAGTCTTCGGTTTAAAAATTTTAAAACCTTTTCGTTCCTAATGGACCCCGTAAAAACTACCTTCAGATACTAAATACGAAAGTCTACTAATGGACGGCAACAAGTGTATTAGGAAAGATACTGTTACTGGAAACAGTCTAATTTGCAACTACTTTTCGGAATAAATATTTTGAAATTATGTTGACTGTTTCTTGAAAGAACTATTGTTGTTTTAAAAGTAAGATTCTAACACCAGCGGCAAAGCTGAATCTGCCTTATCTCCGTTACTATTGCGCGTCATAAAACAAAAAATTATAGTATGGTCAAAACCTGATTCCTCTGTGAGTTATTTGACCTGAATTGTACCGTATTTGTTTATGGCATTGATTTTTTGCTTTAGTTCCTTAAACCGTTTTGTTTTTAAGATAGGCAAGAGTGATTCCCGGATGTCATACCCATAGCTGGATTTACTGGTAAGGATAATCGGGGGAGACTGCACGCGTTTAAAAACGTTTTTTTGGATGGTATCGTAAAACCATTCCAAATCCTTTAAAAACTCTTTGGGATTATCTATGCCCCAACGTTGCATAAGCTCATAACTGATACCAAGCTTTTCATGCAGAATGCCTTCAAGATACCAGGCCATGATATCCTCTATGCACTTTTTTTGATAGTCAGTTACTGCTTCGAGCAATTTGCAATGGTATCCAAATTTCATCGGATCGACCTGATTGCTTTTAAGTTCGGCAGAGGGTTGAATCTGATTTTTGTTAAACCGCCACAAACCATCGGGCAATAAAACTTCAGGTATAATTTCTTTCCCAAATACAGCATCGTTTATATAACGACACATGGCTACTACTTCTGTTTTTGTGAGATCACCGATGGGAGCTATTGCACCTCCCCAGTCTCCATAAAGGGTGGAGTAGCCCAGAGCAATTTCCAATTTATTGCCGTTGTTGGTAAAGAAGCAATTGTATTTGGCGGAGAGATTAGACAGAATGGAGGTTCCTCGAATCTTCGCCTGTACATTTTCCAAATGATACTCGCTCAATTCTTGCCCATCTTGTTCCAAAATAGCGGAGTTTTCTTTCAAGACGCCCTCAATGGGAAGTACCAAATATTCAATGGCCAAATTGTGCGCGAGTGTCTTTGCCGAATTTTTGGTTTTAACGCTATTATATCTGGATGGCATATTAACGCCAATCACCTTTTTCTTACCGAACGCCAGCACTAAAAGCGTGGCTACAAGCGCACTGTCGATTCCCCCACTCAAACCAATGACGAAACGTGGATTATCTCCAAGGATATTCGTTAAATTTTTTAATCCGTTGGAAATGGCCAAGTATTTTTCCCGTATCGTATTTCCAATATCCCTGGTTTTAGAGGTGAATGAAGTATTGTTGTCAATAATAATCAAGTCTTCTTTCCAGCCCTCCTCTGATAACACGCATGGGTCTCCCTTTTGGTTATACACGGTAGAACCGCCATCGAATGTGACAATATTTTTACCATTGTTCTGTACTCCAACACAATTCACATAATAATATGGAACAAAAGGGAAAGACTGTTGCTGTAAGTACTTTACACGCCTGTCCCTAGCATTGTTTTTCATCAAGGTCCAGGGCGATGCCGATAGATTAACTATTTTTTCAGCTCCTGATTCGATGAGTATTTTAGTAATATTTATAGGTTCTCCATCAGACCTGTAGTCATAACACCAAAGGTCTTCGCACAACTCCATGCCAACAGGAATTTTGTCATCACCCATGGAAATCAAGAAAGGTGATAACAAATCGTTGAGTTCAATACCAAAGTCTGTCGCAACATCTGGCAACGAAAAAAAATAGCGCTCATCGTCAAAAAATCGATAATTGGGCAGCAGTGTTTTTGGCTGAACTCCAACGGGTAGAATGCCATTTTCTTCGATTCGCTCCACGTACTTGCCATCCTGCATGACATAAACCGCATTGTATTTTCTACTTCTGCCATCTTTATTGGGATGGTGTCCATTGCCAGGTTTAACTACGTAGATGTTACCATACGCTATGGCTATGTTCGAGCTGGCCTCTAAAATATCATTGTTGTAGCGCATTAGTTCCTCGCAATAGGAATCTTCAAGAAAT